>CAXXKE010000001.1:0-1130867 GCA_963674845.2 Candidatus Krumholzibacteriia bacterium
CCCTGCTGATCCGCCAGAAATCGAAGTGTCGACCGGCGAGTTTGTATGACCAATAGCGTTCGGGAATCTCGTCGCGGTAATGGACAAACTCGGCGCAACAGGGCCCCAGAGAGGGACCGATACCACAGTATAGATCACCAGGGCGGCATCCGAAGTCCCGGACCATCCGCTGGATAGCGCGGCCGATGATATTGGCGACGCTGCCACGCCAACCGCTATGGATATTGGCCACCACCCCCTTGCGGGGATCGGCGACCAGCACCGATTGGCAGTCGGCCGTCTGGATGAACAGGCCCTGCCCCGGGGTCCCTGTCACCAGGGCATCACCGGCCAGGTAAACCTGACCGTCCTCATCCGCCTGCCGGCCCCCATGGTTCGAGGGGGACCATAGCCTCACATCGGCACCATGCACCTGGCGGGCGAATACCATGGTTTCCATTCCCAGAATGTCGGCCGCCCTGCGCCGGCGTTCCCATACCCGCGCATCGCGCTCCCCGCATCCCAGTCCCAGGTTGAATGACCTGGGTGGTGTCCCGTGATCATCATGAAAGCGCAAAAAAATGCCATGTTCCAGGCTCTCAATCCGGACAGCAGCGGAAACTGGAGATAGTGCATACCGTGACGTCGCACCCATCGCATCATCACATCACTCCTGCGCGCACCCCATGCACCGGAACCGCCATATCACACCGCCCTGGCCAGGGTGAGCACATCAACCCGGGCGGCCCCGGCCCGTTTCAGCAGACGGGTGCATGCCTGGGCCGTGGCGCCGGTGGTCATGACATCGTCGATAAGCACCAGCCTGTGTTCCTTCGCACCTTCTGCATCCCCGAGTTCAAAGGCATGCTTCACATTGGCTTCGCGCTGACGCTGGGGCAAACCTGTCTGGGGAATCGTGGGCTGTGACCGCCGAAGCCATTCGGGCCTGAGTTCGGGGCAGCCCCTTCCGGCCCCTTCGATCCCGGCGAACCGCGGCCAATGGCGAATCAACTGGTAGGCCTGGTTGAAACCCCTTGACCGCAGGCGTTTCGGATGCAGGGGAATGGGAACGACAGCATCCACTTCCACGGGATCCCAGTAAGTCAGGAAGACCGTCCAGAGCAAACGCCCCAAGGGCACGGCCAGCTGAACACAGCCCTGGTATTTCAAACCATGGATCAATGTGCGCAGTACCCCTTCATAACGGCCGGCCGCACGGGCAAAATGAAAGTCAAAGGAAATGGCGCGGCAGTCTCCGCAGGGATGGTCCAAACCGTGGGGGGACACAAAAGGCCGACCGCAACGGGAGCACATGGGCGATTGGATGGCGGTGAACGTTCGGCGACATTTGGGGCACAAGAAGTCAGCCATCAGGTCCTGAAAGGCGGCGTCCGGACCGTCCAGTAGCCGGGGCGCGTCACCACGATGGGGCGCCCTAAAAAAACAACCGCATTCCAGGCAGCGTATGGGCAGCAGCAGATCAAGGGCGGCACTCGTCAAGGCGCCGAGCCGGGTGGTCCCTCCCCTTCTCGATCCGGATACCTTCAGAACCGATGCCTCCTGATAAGTGGTTTTTATAAAATGTCGGTTCGGTGACCAGGCCGACTAAATACGGTCCACGATGGCCTGGGCAAAGGCCGAGCAGCTGACTTCCCGGGCGCCCTGAATCTGGCGGGCCAGGTCGTAGGTGACCACCTTATCCTCGATGGCGGCCTGCAAAGCCAGACGGACCTTTTCCGCTGCCGGCTGCCATCCCATGTGATCGAGCATCATGGCCCCCGAGAGGATCAGCGAGCCGGGATTGACCTTGTCCTGTCCCGCGTATTTGGGGGCCGTTCCGTGGGTGGCCTCGAAAACGGCACACTGGTCACCGATATTGGCGCCCGGCGCCATACCCAACCCTCCGACCTGCGCGGCCAGGGCATCGGAAATGTAATCGCCGTTCAGGTTGGGGGTGGCGATCACCGAAAATTCTTCGGGCCGCAGCAGTACCTGCTGGAAAAGCATATCGGCGATGCGGTCCTTGATCACCACCTTGCCTTCGGGGGCCTTGCCGGCGTAACGATCGTAAAGTTCCTCTTCGGTAATGGTGCGGTCGCCGAAACGCTCCGCGGCCACCTGGTAGCCCCAGCGGGCGAAGGCCCCCTCGGTGAACTTCATGATATTGCCCTTATGCATCAGGGTCACGCTGGGACAGCCATTACCGATGGCATATTCGATTGGCCTTGGCCACCAGGCGCTCTGTGTTGGCCCTGCTGATGGGCTTGATGCCGATACCGGTTTCCGATCCTAGCCGTGTGCCCATTTTGGCATTCAGGAATTCAATGACCTTGCCGACCTCGTCGCTCCCGGCCTGCCATTCGATGCCGGCGTAGAGGTCTTCGGTATTCTCCCGGAAGACCACCATGTCGATATTTTCGGGACGTTTGAGCGGGCTGGGAACCGACCGGATATATCGCACCGGTCGGACACAGGCATACAGATCGAGCTTTTGTCGGATGGTCACATTCAGGCTGCGAATACCGGTGCCCACTGGCGTGGTCATGGGGCCCTTGATGGCCACCACATGGTCGCGGATGGTCTCCAGAGCCTCATCGGAGAGCCATTGACCGGTCTCCTGGTACCCCTTCTCGCCAACCAGCAACTCCAGCCATTCGATTCGCTGTCGTCCGGCAGACACCTTGTTCACGGCACTGTCCAGAACATGCTGGGTGGCCGGCCAGATATCCTGACCGATGCCGTCCCCCTGAATATAAGGAACGATAGGAATGTCGGGCACCGTCAGGCGGCCTTCTGCATCCATGGTGATTTTCCGGGGTGTTTCGGTTGTGGTCATATGGATCCTCCATGATTCCGGCTATCGTTGACCAGCCGTAAAAGTTCTTTGCCGATAGGTCTCATAAAGCATAACGCCGGCGCAGACCGATGCGTTCAGCGATCCGATGGTGTCACTCTGGGGAACCGACACCAGATAGTCACACTGCTTCTTCACCAGGGGGCGCAATCCCTTCTCCTCGCCGCCGATGATCACGGCCATGGGCACCGTCAAGTCCATCGAATACAAGGAGTGTCCGCCCTCCCGATCGGCCCCGATGATCCAGACACCCTGCTGTTTCAAAAAGGATAGGGCCTGAAACAGATTGGTCACGCGGGAGATTCGAACATGTTCGATGGCCCCTGCGGAGACCTTGCTGCACGCGGCCGTGGGCTGGGCCGAACGATCCTTGGTGATCACCATGCCATGGCCGCCCGAACAGAGCAGGGTACGGGCCATGGCACCGAGGTTTTGGGGATCGAGGATCTGATCCAGGATCAGCACCATGGGGGCTTCATCGCGTTGATGGGCCGCAGCAAGCACCTCCTCCAATGAACAAAAGGGAAAACCACCCGCATCGGCGACAATACCCTGGTGTCGTCCATGGCCGGCCAGACGGTCCAGGACGTCATTACCGACCAGCTGAAGATCGATACCGGCCCGCAGGGCCATCTGCCGGACATCTTCCCGTCGTGGGCCGGTCCTGGCGCCGGCCAGATAAATGCGCTTTAGAAGACGCCGCCGGGAGCGCAAGGCCTCGATCACCGGATGATAGCCGTACAAAATATTCTGGGGCTTACTCACGGATGTCTGCCTCTGGACCGTCATCGCCTGCTTTCCCGATGTCGGTCTGGATCAGGTCGATCAGCGCCTGCCGGGCCTGGTTCAGATCGTCGTTGATCAGACGGTGACGGTACCATCCGCTGTTGTCCATTTCTGTCCGGGCATTCTGAAGACGCACCCGTATGGTTTTTTCATCGTCCGTGCCGCGTTTCCGCAGCCGGCGCTCAAGCTCAGCCATGGACGGCGGCATGATAAAAATGGTTACCGCACCGGGAAACCGGGAGACCATCTGACGGGCGCCCGCCACATCGATGTCCATCAGGATATTGCGGCCCGAAGCCAAGGCGTCCTCAATCCACCGGGCTGAAGTGCCGTAGTAGTGGCCATGCACCCGGGCCCATTCGGCCCATCGTCCGCTCTGGATTCCGTCTTCGAATTCGCGGATATCGACAAAATAATAGTCCACCCCATGCCGCTCACCCTGCCGCGGGGTTCGGGTGGTATAGGAGACGGAATAGGCCAAATCCGGGAATCGGTTGCGAACTGCCTGGCAAAGGGTTGTTTTGCCGGCCCCTGAGGGGGCGGAGACGATAAAGAGGCTTCCCTTGGCCCCCGCTTGTGATTTGTGCTTTTTTTCGGTCTGAGGGGCGGTTTCGGCGTTGCTCATTTAGGCGTTTGATTGGATTCAAAAAGGGTTTCAAATCGCTGAGAGATAGTCTCAGCCTGGATGGCCGACAGCACAATATGATTGCTGTCCATGATGATGATGGAGCGCGTCCGGCGTCCGTGGGTGGCATCCACCAGATGCTTTTCATCTTTGGCCTCATCCTTGAGCCGCTTCATGGGCGCCGAATTGGGTGAAACGATAGCCACCACACGATCCGCCACCACAGTATTTCCGAATCCGATATTCAGTAGATTTTTCTCCATGGAACCTTCTCTTTCCGGCACTGCCGTTTTCAGGGGCGCGACGCAAAAGTAAGACCGGTATCACGCGTCATTCGATATTCTGAATCTGCTCGCGCAGCTTCTCAAGTTCAGCTTTGATGTCGACAATGGCATGGGCGGCATCGGCCTGCCCCACTTTGGCTCCCATGGTATTAAACTCCCGATTGAGTTCCTGCAACAAAAAATTGATCTTGCGGCCGGCCGCCTCCTGGGAAGCGATGAGCGCGCGGAACTGTTCCAGATGACTCCGGGCCCGCACGATCTCCTCGGAGATATCGCTTCGATCGGCCAGCATGGCCGCTTCCTGAGCGATCCGGGCGGCATCCAATTCAACCAGGCCCTGGGTCAACGACCCGATCCGGGCGGCCAGCTTTTCCTGATTAATCCCCAGCACCCCCTGGGCATCTTTTTCAATCTGGTCCAGCCCCTTTTCGATGAAGGCCAAACGTTCCACAAAATCTTTGCGGATGAAGTCGCCTTCCACCTGTCGCATGCGGTCAAGATCGGTCAACGCCTGTTGCAGACATTGATCGATGGCCAACCAGTGGTCTTCCGCCTGGGGTGCCTTCTCGACGATCTGGATCACCCCCGACACCGATGCGATATGATCCAGGCTCAGGTCGGATGACAGTTCGAGGTTGTTTTTGAGTTCATGGACGGCGTCCATGTAAGATCTTGCACGCTCCCAGTCCACTTCAAAACAGGACGGATTGGCAGTGGTCTCCTTGACCTGCAGGCGGATTTCGATGCGCCCGCGAGTGACCGTTTCACCGATACGGTGCTTGATCTTCTCTTCCAGAATGGCATACCCGGGAGGCATACGCAGGGCGACATCCAGATGGCGGCTGTTAACAGCACGAATTTCCACGGCCACGGCAACGTCGTCCTGGTTCAGTTCATAGCCGGCATAAGCAGTCATGCTTTTGATCACGGTGTTTCATCTCCTGTACCCGATGGGTCTAACGGGGTTGGCGGTTGGGATCGGCCGGACGTACCAGGGATCTATCATGGGCATACTTGCTGCGAACCTGCAACAGGAAAGCACGCATCTCGTCGGCGGCGTAGTCCGGATAGGTCCACGGAAGGACCTGGTAGCCGCCCTTTTGAAAGATCAGGGTCAGATCGGCATAGATGTTTTGTCCGATATAGATACGATGGGCATAGTTTTTTCCGGTGGCCAGCACGAAACGTTCGTAAAGCAGGATCCCGGGATCGATATTCACCTGGCGGCGGTCTTCACGGGCAAAACGCTTTTCGACGGCGTTGGTCTGATGCTTGATACCGGCCAGTTCTTCCTGGGCCACGAGCTTTTCGAAAGCCAGCAGCCGGCGGTACAAAGGGCTCCCCATTTCGGTGTTATAGTAGTTGGTGTAGTCAAAGGCCACCCACGGACTGCGCATGTCGATATTACCGAACAACCGGCACAAATCCCGGGACACATCATCGAACAGGGTGCGGCTGTTGATGATCAGCCCGACCACCAGTTTGGCCGGTTGGGGCGGCAGGGGTGTGCTCATCGCAAGATGCTCGGCATGGGATTTGCGGGTTTATCGACGTCGTGGAGATGCCACACGCACGTCAGCCTTCCAGGGGTCGGGCTTCCTCGATCAGCATGATGGGAATATCATCCCGGATTTCGTAGCACAGTCGGCACTGTTCGCAGATCAAACCGTTCTGGTCGGCGTTCAGATGAATCTCCCCCTTGCACTGGGGGCAAACCAAAATCTCCAGAAGATCTTGGGAAATGGACATTTTCGGTCTCCTGATCAAGGGTATGCATCAACCGTCCGGTGCGGCTTAAAATGGCGGCCGCTGATACCGGGGTAGAAAATCCGTTGCCATTGAAGCTGTTTTTTTCCATATTTTATGGTAAAGTGCAACCTTCCGGTTGGATCGCCAACCGTTCGGGCAGCGTTGGACCGAAAATACCTTTCAGTGGATGGATGGCCATGGAATGCCATCCGGATCGGCGATAGCCGCCAGTACAGCCAGGAGGTGCGATGCATCTGAATCAGCGTATCATGATCACCGGTGGATGTGGTTTCTTGGGTTCACATCTCTGCGAGCGATTGCTGGAACAGGGCCACGAAGTGCTCTGCGTGGACAACTGTTTTACCGGGACCAAACGTAACATCCGGCACCTGCTGGATCACCCCAAATTCGAATTCATGCGCCATGATGTGACCTTTCCACTGTTTGTGGAGGTCGATCAGATCTACAACATGGCCTGCCCGGCGAGCCCCATCCACTATCAATTCGACCCGGTGCAAACCACCAAGACCAGCGTCCACGGCGCCATCAATATGCTGGGGCTGGCCAAGCGGCTCAAAGCCCGAATCCTGCAGGCGTCCACCAGCGAAATTTACGGGGACCCGGAAATCCATCCCCAGCCGGAAACCTACTGGGGCAAAGTCAATCCTATCGGGCACCGGGCCTGCTATGATGAAGGCAAACGTTGCGCCGAAACCCTGTTCTTCGACTACTACCGCCAACACCGGCTGAAAATCAAGGTCGCGCGCATCTTCAACACCTACGGGCCCCGGATGCACCCCAACGACGGGCGGGTGGTTTCCAATTTCATTGTCCAGGCATTACAGAACCAAGACATTACGATTTACGGTGACGGCAGCCAGACGCGCTCGTTCTGCTATGTGGATGACCTGGTGGAGGGATTGATCCGCCTGATGAATACTCCAGATGAGATCACCGGCCCTGTCAATCTGGGCAACCCCGGGGAATTCACCATCCTGGAACTGGCCCGGAAAATCATTGCGCTCACCGGTTCTTCATCGAAAATCATCCACAAACCCCTTCCCCAGGATGATCCCCGCCAGCGTAAACCGCAGATCGATATGGCCAAAGACGTCTTGAAATGGGAGCCCGCCATCGAACTGGAAAAGGGACTCGAGAGCACCATTGCCTATTTTCGGGTTTTTTTAAAGGAAGACTGAACCCGCTTCTATTTTTTGGTGATGGCGGCATTCACCTTGCGGCTCAGTCCCGTTGTACTGTATCCCTCGACCAACGCCACCAACCTGACACAACCGCCATAGGCTTCCACCTCCGCCTTGCCCACCACTTCTTCCGGTGTATAGTCGGATCCTTTGACCAGAATATGGGGCTTGACCTTATCGATCAGTTCCAGAGGGGTGTCCTCTTCAAAGGGGATCACCAGATCGACACACTCCAGGGCCCCCAGCATGGCGGCACGGTCCTGTTCGGACAGAAAGGGCCGTGATTGACCCTTCAAACGACGTACCGACGCATCGCTGTTCAGCCCCACCACCAGCCGGTCTCCATAGGCGCGCGCCTTGTGAAGCAAGCTGATATGGCCGGGATGCAGCAGATCGAAACAACCGTTGGTGAAGACCACCTTGTCACCGGCCGATTTCCATTCCCGCACCCTGGCCAGTCCGGCTTCGAGGCCGATGAGCTTGGTGGCCGGATAAGAGGAATCCGAAAATTGCAGCATCGAGGCCAGTTCGGATTGGTAGATGGGCTGGGTACCCAGCTTGCCTACCACCACACCGGCGGCCAGGTTGGCGGTTTCGGCCGCCTCGACAAAAGCGTCCCCTGCACCCAACGATGCCGCCAGCGTGGCGATGACCGTATCGCCGGCCCCCGAAACATCATAGACCTCGCGTGCCTGGGCAGGAATCAGGTGGTGGTGATTGCGGGCATCGATGAGGCACATGCCGTTGGCGCCGCGGGTCACCAGGAGCCAATCGAGTTCATAATCTTCGCGAACACGGCACCCGGACGCGATCAGGGCCGCCTCATCGGCTTCCAGCGCTTCGCCGGCCACCGCCTCCAACTCCGCCGTATTGGGCGTGATGCAGGTGGCACCCCGGTAACGCTGCCAATCTCGTCCCTTGGGGTCCACCAGAACCGGCAGTCCGGCCTTGCGAGCCGTCTGGATCAGGTCCCGGGCGATGGTGCGTGTGCTAAAAATGCCCTTGCCGTAATCCGAAAGAATCACCGCATGGCAGCGGTCGATCTCCCGTTCAAAGGCGGGCCATCAGTTGGCCTTCGACATCCTCGGATAGCGGCCGGGAATCCTCGTCATCGATCCGCAGGACCTGTTGCCGGTTGGCCATGACCCGGGTTTTGGTGGTAGTGGGCCTTGCCGCGTCCACCGTCAAATGGTGGGTGATATGCTTCTGATTCAGAAGGTCTTTGAGTATGCGTGCATCATCGTCTGGGCCGCAGATGCCCAATACCGTCACGCTACAATCCAACCCGGCCAGGTTGGCGGCCACATTGCCGGCGCCGCCGAGGGTCTCGCTGGTCTTGTGCTTCTTGACGACGGCCACCGGCGCTTCCGGTGATACACGGTTGACCCTGCCCCAGAAATAACGGTCCAGCATGATGTCACCGACCACCAGAACGGTCACCTGTTCAAAATCGGGCATTTTTTTTCAGCATGGGTTCTCCGGCATGTATATCCTTTAAGAATGTCTTGCGACGCTTAACCTCTGGCGGACAGGGATTGTTCGATCTGCATGGCCCAGAAATGAAGGATAAAAATATGGGCCTCCTGAATCCGGGCGGTCTTGGGGGCATCGATGACAACGGGGTGATCCACTAGAGTTTTAAGAGCGCCCCGCCGTCACGGCCCAGCAATCCCACCGTCGTCATCCGGGCCTTCCGGGCCATGTCAACGGCGCGCACGACATTCGCCGAATGGCCCGAGGTGGAGATGCCCACCAAAATATCCCCCTCGCGCCCCAAGCCCTGGACCTGACGGGCGAAGACATCGTCATAGCCGTAGTCGTTGCCGATGGCGGTGAGAATGGAGGTGTCCGTGGTCAGGGCAATGGCAGGCCAGGCTTTGCGTTCCTGTTCGAAACGGCCGATGAGTTCCGCGGCGAAATGCTGGGCATCGGCAGCCGATCCGCCATTGCCGCAGATCAATATCTTGCGCCCCCTGGCCGATGGTGGCGGCCAGATGCCCGCCCACGGTTTCGACCACCAGGGCCATGGGTTCCAGCCGGGCGAAACAATCGATGTGGTTTTTCAGGGGTCGCTACGAACATGGGCTTCTCCCTGGAAGCGTGTTCTTATCGGATGCTGTTTTCAACAGGCATCCATTTCGTAAACCGTGGCCGCCAGCAGCGGAATCATGATTTCATGATGGCCGGTGATGGCATAGCCTTTTCCGGAACGCATCACCGGCCGTTGGACCACATTGACGGTGGGACGGTAATGCTGGATCATATCGAAGTTGGCGGTGATGAAGTCGTAGACCGCATGCCCCAGATTGCGGGCCACCGCCAGGGTTTTAAGGAACACCTCGGGCAGAATCACGGCGCTGCCCAGGTTCAACACAACCCCCCCCTGCCCGAGCCGTGATACGCTGTGGGCCAGGATGCGGAAATCACGCAAGGAGGCCTCACCAATGGCTGCGCCGCTGGCTGTGGGGTGCTGATGCACGATATCGGTGCCCAGGGCCACATGAAGTGTATAAGGGATATTCAATTCATGCGCGCAGGCAATCAGGGCCCGGGAGCGATAGGGGGCCGCCTGTTCGGCCAGGGCGGCACCGACGGTCTCTCCAAAGCCGCCTCCTTCGTCGGCCGCCCTCTGGGCCGCGGCGTTGATCAACGCCGCCGTATCCGACGCCATGCCGAACGAGCCGTCTTCCAGCTGGGTTCCCACATCTTCACTGGTTTGTCCCCAGCAGGCCAGTTCCACATCGTGCACCGCCGCGCTGCCGTTGGCGCGCGAAATGGGTGAATGAACCCGTTGGCCGCCAGATCGGCCAGAATGGGGGCTGCAGCCGGTTTTGATCACATGGCCGCCCAGCATGACGATCACCGGCTTGCCGCGCCGTTTGGCCGCCACCACGGCTCCGGCCACGTCCTTCAGGTCTTTGGCTTTCAACACTCCCGGCAGTCCATCTAAAAAAGCTTTAAAGGACTGCCCCCGCCTTCTGCGGTCGGCCCTCCTGACCGGGTGTCGACCTTCGACGCCCGTTCTGAAGCGGCATAGGTCTTGATGCCCGATTAGATCGATCTCTTGATATGGCATGCACTCTTCCCAATCGTTTACTGAATAATATTGAAACTATAGACAAAAAACAGGCCAAATGCCAACACCGATTTATCATTTTACAAAAGAGTGTCCATGGGTTACAACACGGGCGCCGGTCCTGTGGGCATCAAGAAGCCTGAAGGACCGAATACGAACCGATGGATCGACAGGGTGTTATCTTGAAACTTATCCCCCGCATGGATATACAGCCGCGGCATCGTCAAATTCTGGGCTATATCCTTAAAAGCCGCTTCCGGTTGATCACGGCAGGCCTCTGCAGCCTGATGATCGCCGCCTCTACGGCGACCTTCGCCTATCTGATCGAGCCGGTGATCGACGATATCTTCATCAATCAGGACACCACCGGATTGATGGTCCTCCCCCTGGCTTTGATGATCGTATTTCTCGCACGGGGTCTGGGTCGCTACGGCCAGGAGTATTTTTTAAACTACGTGGGCGAGGATATCATCCGGCGCCTGCGCAATCGACTGTACGACCGCATCCAGGACCTGCCGGTGAGCTTTTTCCAAAGGGAACGCACCGGTGTTCTCATGTCGCGCATCACCAGCGATGTCAACATTCTCAAAGCCATGGTCTCCACTGTGGTGAATGGGGCCTTAAGGGACACCTTCACCATCATCGGGCTCACCGGGGTGATTTTCTATCAAAACTGGCGCTATGGCCATCATTGCGTTTATCGTTTTACCGGTGGCCTATTACCCCATATTTAAAATCGGTCGCAAGGTCCGCGGGGTTCGTACCCGATATCAACGCGCCATGGCTGAAATGACCGCTTTTCTGCATGAGACCCTGGCGGGGCATAAAATCGTCAAAGCCTTTGGTATGGAAACCCATGAGAAAGAGCGTTTCTTTGCCAAATCGAAAGATTTGTTCGATCTGGAAGTCCGGTCCGTTCGGATACGTTCTCTGGCATCCCCCATCATGGAAATCCTGGGCGGTATCGGCATCGCCCTGGTGATCTGGTACGGTGGCTGGCAGGTGATCGAAGGCCTCACCACCCCTGGTAACTTTTCAAGCTTTCTGGCCAGCGTCGTCTTGCTTTATGAGCCGGTCAAAAAGCTCAGCGTGTTAAACAACGCCACCCAGGAAGGGTTGGGCAGCAGTGGACCGTATTTATGAAGTCATCGAGACCCCATCCGACATTCAGGATCCGCCGACACCGGAAACCATGCAATCCGAAGTCCACACCCTGGCTTTTGAAGATGTCCGCTTCCGCTATGAGGAAAAGATGGTGCTCAAGGGGATCAACCTCCATATTCCCCGGGGCGAAGTCCTGGCCCTGGTGGGTACCAGCGGCGGCGGCAAGTCCACCATCGCCAACCTGATCCCGCGGTTTTTTCGATGTTACCAGCGGAAGCATCACCATCGACGGCACGGACATTCGGCAATTCCGGGTGGCCGATCTCCGCCGGGAGATCGCCATCGTGACCCAGGACCCGATCCTTTTCAACGAAACCGTACGCGACAACATCGCCTACGGCCGGCCCCAGGCCTCCCAGAAGGATGTGGAACAGGCGGCCCGAGCGGCGTTTGCCCATGATTTCATTCAACGTTTTTCCCAAAGGCTACGACACCTTCATCGGCGAACTGGGGGGCAAGCTGTCCGGCGGCGAGAAGCAGCGCCTCTGTATCGCCAGGGCGCTTTTGAAAAATACGCCCATTCTGATTCTGGACGAGGCCACGTCGTCCCTGGACAGTGAGTCGGAGGCTCTGGTCCAGAAGGCGCTGGAAAATTTGATGCAGGGACGCACACACCCTGGTCATCGCCCACCGGCTCTCAACAGTGATCAATGCCCATCGCATCGCCGTGGTGGTGGGCCGGCCGCATCGTGGAAGAAGGTACCCATGAGACCCTGCTCCAGGCCGGTGGCGAGTATGCCAAACTCCATGCCATGCAGTTCGGCACGGGTGATGAAACCATATCAGAGGGTACCCCAAATTCTTAGCCCATCGTTGAAATCGATGGTGATCACGCAGACTTGATTTATGAAATCCAAAACGACCAACGACCGCGCCCTTCGCATCTACCATCAGGTATTCGGATTGGAACGGCTGCACTATGGATTATGGCAGGCGGAAGAAGAGCTCTCGCTCCACAACCTCAAGCAGGCCCCAACAGCGCTATGAAGAGCTGCTCATCAGCCGCCTGCCTGAAGACGTTCGCAAAGTTCTCGACGTGGGGTGCGGCACAGGCGCCATGCTGGCCACATTGAAACGCAGGGGCTATGATGCCGAGGGGCTGACACCGGACATTCACCAGAAACGCATCCTGGCGGCCAAGGGCCTGGTGCCCTGTCACCATACACGGTTCGAGGATTTCACGCCGTCGCAGGCTTACGATTGCATTATCATGAGCGAATCGTCCCAGTACATTCCAGTGTCGGCGCTCTTCTCCACGGCGCGAACGACGCTGCGTCCGGGGGGGTTACCTGATGGTCTGCGATTATTTCCTGCGGGAGCGGGCCACCGGCATCATGGCCAAAAGCGGTCATAACCTCAAAGGCTTCATGGCCGCTGCCGGGACCTTCGGATTCCGGCTGCTGGATTCGGAAGACATCACCCCGGAAACCGCCAGGACCCTGGAACTGGCCACAGATATCGCCCGAAAAGCCATTTTGGCGGCGGATATCGCCACCGAAAAGATCCGGCAGCGGCACCCCCTGGCGACACGCCTGCTCGTCAAGATCTTCGGCGGCAAAATCCGTTCGGTCAAGCGTGAAATGACGCTCATCGATGCGGATCAGTTCAAAGCGCATAAATGTTACCGGTTCATTCTTTTTCAAACCGCCTGATACGAAGCGGTCTTAGGATCGGAATTCACAACCAGGGATATGCAGACCTCCACCTCATTTTTTCGACGCCATCTGGGCGTGATTGGACTTTTCATGCTGACCTTTCTGGTCATGGTGGCAGTGGTGCCGGTGGACAAGACCCTGACCTTCGATATACACCGACATGAATGGTCGACGTTGACGAAATGGATGAACCGTTCCCTTTTCAATGCTGAAGCGCCGGGGATCAACGATGCCGTGGTGATGTATGCAATCATCGCGGTGGTGGTGTATGCCATGGGAGGACGTCGCGTCGCCGGCCGGATACGTTCACTGCGGCCCTTCGCCGGCTTCGTGCTGACATCGGCCCTGGTGATGGGCGTTTATTGGGTCAACGGGCTGAAATGGATCGTCGGAAGAGCGCGACCTTATGAGATATTGAAGGACGGCCTGCCCTTCTCCCACTGGTTTGCTTTCGGCCCCCATTTCGTCACCGAAGGGATCTACCATGGCTCTTTTCCCAGCGGCCATACGGCGCAGATGTTCATTCTGATGACCCTGGCCTATATTATGGCCGGTACGCCGTCGAATCCATCAGTGGTACGAAAGGCCGGTTGGGTGCTGGGCCTCCTGTGTCTGGGCCTGTCCCTGGCCATGGCGACCGCCCGATCCATGGCGTTGAGCCATTGGATCAGCGACGGTCTGGGTTCGATCCTGTTCGGCTGGATCATCATGCATTGGCTGTACCATACCGTGCTGAGGATTCCCGAACAGCAGCGATGCCACAGGGCCACCGACGGGCTGCCGAAAATGCCGTCGGCCTGGGAAATCATCCTGTGCCTGTATCTCCTCATGGGCGTACTGGGGGTGATGGCGGTGCTGATCGGGACCCGGGCCCTGATCAGCGACCGGGGGCCATGGCTGGTGCTCATGGTGCCGCCGGGCGCCGGGCTGGTCTGGCTGGCGCGCCAACGCGCCGTGGCCTTGCTGGTCAGGCTGCGCACTGCCCTGGAAAGCGAGGCGACTTAACACCATGAAGGGGGCGCTATTCCATACATTGACAGGTCGGTTGGTACTGGCCATCATCGTTCTTACAGCATTGTTCTATAATCTGAGCCGTATTCCGCTGTTCGATGAAGACGAAGGGGCCTATGCCCAGGTCACCCTGGAAATGCTGAAAAGCGGTGACCTGATGGTGCCGCGCCTGGGGGGCGAACCATTTTTCCATAAGCCGCCCCTGATTTACTGGACCCAGGCGCTCAGCGTGGCGTTCATAGGGCCTACGGAATTCGCCTTTCGGTTGCCATCGGTACTGGCTTCCATGATCTGGGCGCTGCTGCTCTTCACCTTTGTCCGACGTCGAATGGATTCGGAAACCGCAGGCTTTACGGTGTTTTTCCTGGTCAGCGCCATGCAGATCAACCTGGTCACCCGGGGTGCCCTGGCGGACGCCTGGTTGAACCTTTTTATCACCGTCACCCTGTTTGCGATCTACGCCTATTTTGAAAAACCCGACAAACGCTACATCCTGATAGCGTTTGCCGGCGCGGCCCTGGGGTTCATGACCAAGGGGCCTATTGCCGTCCTCATTCCCCTGGCGGCCAGCCTGATCTTCTTCGTCATCCAGGGGCGATTCTTCACCTGGCTCAAAGCCGTCGGGCATCCCCTCGGATGGCTGGTTTTTCTGGTGATCGCCCTGCCCTGGTATCTGATCCTGATCCATCGGTTCGGCTGGCATTTCGTGGAAGAAATCTTCATGGTCCACAACCTGGGCCGTTTCCGCAACGCCATGGAGGGTCATTCGGGCCCCCTGACCTACTACATTCCGGTGATCCTTCTGGGCCTGATGCCCTTCACCAGCGTGTTGATAAGGACCCTGGGGAATCTGCCGAAGCACCTCCAATCGCCATGGACCCGCTTTTTGTGGATCTGGTTCGGCTTTGTTTTCGTCTTCTTCTCCGTGGCCGATACCAAGCTGCAACACTACATCATTTACGGCTACGTCCCCTTGCTGATCCTGATGGCCCTCAGCCTGCCCCAGCTCAAACGCCCGTGGCTGCTGGCGTTGCCACCGGTGCTCTTTTTGCTGCCGTTGCTGTTCCTGCAGGCCATCGCCCGCCGCGCCGCACCCCGGATCGACGATGAATTCGCCCGGATCGTCCTGCAGAGTGCCATGGATAGCCTGGGCACCCCGCATCAGATGGTCCTGGGGGTCATTCTGGCGGGCACCCTCCTGATCGCACTGATTCCCAGGTGGACGATGCAGATACGAACGTTGGTATTGGGATGTCTCTTTATCTTCCTGACGTCCGGTCATCTCATCCCCCTGGCAGCGGATATCATGCAGGCGCCGGTCAGGCAGGCCGCGATCATGGCCAGGGAAAAAAACTACGACGTCATCATGTGGCAGATGAACTATCCTTCCTTTCATGTCTATTACGGAAAGGCGGCCCGGCGGAAAAAAGTGCTCACTCCGGGCGACATTATCATCACCAAGGCGGATAAAATCGAAAACCCAAACGAATTTGAAACGATATTTTCGCAACACGGCATCATCCTGGCCAGATATACACCTTCGATGAAATGACCAATGATTCAATCTTACGAATGGAAAGCACGACATGCGTTTAAGCATTATCATTCCGGCCTATAACGAGGAAGACCGTATCGTCCGGACCCTCGATCAGACACTGGCCTACTTGTCCAGACAGACGTATCAGGCCGAGGTCCTCGTGGTCAGTGACGGCAGTGCTGATGCCACCGGCCAAGTCGTCCAAGGCGTGATGGCCCCCGTCAATGTGCGGGTGATCTTCCACGAGTACCACCCCAACCGCGGCAAGGGGTATGCGGTCCGCTACGGTATGCTCAAAGGAACAGGAGAGGTGGAGATGTTCATGGATGCCGACTATTCGGTGCCCATGGAGGCTGTGGAGAAAGGTCTGGCGCTGCTGGAGCAAGGCTACGACATCGCCATCGCCTCCCGGGCCGTCTCCGGTGCCGTGATCCATCACCACCAGAACCGGGCGCGTGAGCTGTCGGCCCGTTTATATACCTGGCTCCAGAACCGCTACCTGGGCCTGTCGCATCCCGATACCCAATGTGGATTCAAATTGTTTAGACGCCAGGCCGCTCAGACCCTCTTCGCCATGCAGAAACTGAACAGCGTGATCTTCGATCCCGAGATTCTCTGGCTGGCCAAGATTCAGGGGTACCGCACGGCGGAATTCCCCGTATCATGGACCCACCAGGAAGACTCCCGTATCCAGTACGATAATCTGCGGAAATCGATCTTCATTTTTCAGGAGCTGTTCCGGATCAGGCGCCTGCATCGTTCATGAGGCCCCAGAAAAGAACCCGCGTGGATACCATGGCTTCCCATCCTGAAACCCTTTCCCCGAAAGCAAGCGTGCTTCGTGGTAGCCGACTGGTGGCACTGCAATTCGGTCTTCTGGTGGTGATCTCGGCCCTGTTCGCCTTTTTGGATCTGGATCGCACCATCACATCATTCTTCTATGATCCTGACCAGGGCTGGTTTATGGGCCGCCACGCCATATGGGGAATACTGTACCACTATGGCACCCTTCCCGCCATGCTGATGACATTGATCTGCCTCATCGTCTGGCTGATCTCATTTTTCAAAGGCCGTCTGGCTCGATGGCGGCCCTATCTTCTGCTGGTGGTCCTGACCACGACCATCGCGTGCGGCCTGTTGGTGAACGGTATCCTGAAAACCTACTGGGGACGTCCGCGCCCCAACCAGATCACCGAATTCGGCGGCCATTACCAGTACCGTCACATCCTGCCTCCCGGGACGCCCGGCAAGGGCGCCTCGTTCCCCAGCGGCCACAGTGCCATGGGATTTGCCTTCTTATCCTTGGCCTTCTGGCGCAGGCGCGCCAAAGCCATCGCCTATGCCGGGCTGACCACAGGTGTCGTCCTCGGCGGCCTGCTTTCTGCAGCGCGTCTGGTGAAGGGAGCCCATTTCCCCACCGACATGCTGTGGTCGCTGGGCATCGTTCTGATGACGGCCACGGTGTTGTATTATTTCGTCCTGAAGATTCCTGTCCGAAGTTCCGAGCTGAAAAAAACAGGTTTGGCCAAGAAAGGACAAAAAGCCGCACTCATCCTTCTGATATGTGTGGCCGGAATGCTCATCGGCGGCGCCTTCATGACCCGCCGCCCTTTTTACAAAACCACCCAATACCGTGTCCCTTTGGCCACAGAGATTCAACGGATGGAGATTCGGATCAACACCGATCCGGAAAAACTCAGCGTCAAAACCGGTGAACAGGGGGCGGCGACGGTCCTCCTCCACGCCAGTGGCATGGGCTGGGCGTGGGTGGACTATGCGGTGGAGACCGACTTTCACACCCGGGACCGGGTCCTGTCCGTGAGCCTGAAAATTGATGCACGCAGTTATTTTGCGGAGCTTGACCACAGTATTGAAGTGATTCTGCCTTCGGAAAAACAGAAAGACATGCCGATCGAGGTACTGCCATTGGAAACGAAGCCCTGAGGCCGAAATCTGCGCACCATTTGGCCATTGACTCGCTGCAGGCTTCTTGGCATAAGGGCATCGGGAGAACACATGCTAACCCTTCGATATTGCAGGATAGAACAAACGATGTGCACTGATCGCCACCCAACGGGGGCCGCCATGGACGTGATGGATCGATGGTTGAATACAGCCGTCCGTTTGCTGCTGACCACACTTGGCCGGCTGCCAGAAAGCATGCGTACATCCGGTGCTGTATGTCTGGGGACCCTCACCTGTAAGGTGGTGCGTCCTTATCGTCGGATTGTGATCCGAAACCTCACGAAAGCCTTCGGCCGATCACAGACAACAGAGTGGATCGAAGCCGTCACCCGCAATTTCTTTATCAACCTCTGGCGGTCGCTGTTCGAACTGGGCTGGTCCTTGACCGTGTCCACAGATCAACTGGCCAATCACATCACCGTCTCCGGCTTGTCGGAATACCGCCAGGCCCAGGCCAAGGGCAAAGGCGTACTATTGCTCAGTGCCCATTTCGGCAACTGGGAACTCCTGGCACCCGCGGCCCATTTGGCCCGAATCCCCTTCA
The DNA here is from genome assembly GCA_963674845.2 of Candidatus Krumholzibacteriia bacterium. Taxonomy (GTDB): domain Bacteria; phylum Krumholzibacteriota; class Krumholzibacteriia; order LZORAL124-64-63; family LZORAL124-64-63; genus LZORAL124-64-63. Next base: position 18,432 of record CAXXKE010000001.1, read on the forward strand.
GAATTGTGTACCGCCCCCTGGACGCAACCTTTTTAGAGAAGTTTGTCCGCGACACCCGGACCCGCTTCGGCGCCCAGGTCATTCCCAACTACAAAGGCGCCATGCGCAAGGTTTTCCGGAACCTGCGCGATGGCAATGCCGTGATCATGCTGATGGACCAAAGTGCCGACTGGTATGACGGTGTCTTCATCGACTTCTTCAACCAGGGGACCTTCACCAATTCAGGATTGGCGCTACTGGCATTGAAAACTGGTGCTCCGGTGGTGCCACTTTTCTTGATCCGTGAAAAAGACGGATTCAATGCCGTCTTTGGACCGGAATTGCCGTTGATCCAAACCGGTGATCACACCAAAGATGTGGAAGCCAACACCCAGCAGTACAACAATGTCATCGAAGCGTATGCCCGGATGTATCCCGACCAGTGGTTCTGGGTGCATCGGCGCTGGAAGAATCCGCCCTATTGGCCCTGGCCCCGCGTGCTGAAGAAGAAAAAGTGACCGCACCTTACCGGTGATGATCGGACGATAGAATCCTATGGCCTTAACCCGCTTTGCTCACGTACCCACCCGGCGCATCCTTATCCGATCGGCCAATTGGGTGGGCGATGCCATCATGTCCACCCCGGCCATCCAGACCGTTCGCAAAGGCTTTCCCCAGGCCCATATCACCCTTCTGGCCAAGCCATGGGTGATGCCGGTATTTGCCCACAACCCCCATGTGGACCGTCTGATGGTCTACGACCGTCAGGACAGGCACAAAGGGCCCATGGGCTTGTGGCGTCTGACCCGGGAACTGAGGGAAGTGGACTACGATCTGGCCATCCTGTTTCAGAACGCATTCGAGGCGGCATTGATCGCCTGGATGGCCCGTATCCCCCATCGCCTCGGATTCACTACCGACGGCCGCAGCCTGCTGTTGAATCACCGGATGCGGTCGTGGCCCGGACTGAAAAAAGGGCACCTGGTGGACTACTACCTGGGATTGCTGACCGAAGCCGGATTGACACCGGCGCAACGGCGGCTGAAACTCTTCCTTGTCGACAGTGAGCGGCGCACTGCCGGACAGCAGTTGAAGGACTTGGGCATCCCCGAGGATGCGCCATTGATCGGCATCAATCCCGGCGCGACCTATGGCACCGCCAAACGCTGGCCATCCGAGCGTTTCATCGCACTCAGCCGCCGTCTCATCGCGGCGCTGGGGGCCCATGTACTGGTGTTCGGCGGGCCCGGAGAAACCGACCTGGGCGACCGGATCGCGACGGCCACCGGCCATGGCTGCGTGAACCTGTGCAACCGAACCAGCCTGAGAGAGGCCATGGCGCTCATCGATCGCTGCAAGGCCTTTGTCACCAACGACTCCGGCCTCATGCACGTGGCCGCGGCCCTGGACGTTCCCCTGGTGGCCATCATCGGTCCCACCGATGCAGTGGCCACCGGTCCGGTGCTCGAGGCTGCCCGTCTGGTTCAACAGAAGGACGCCTGTGACCAGGCGCCTTGCCTGCGGCCCCACTGTCCCATCGATCATCGCTGCATGACCCGCATCGATGTGGATACGGTCTATCAGGCCACCCTATCCCTGATGCCTTCCGGAGAATGCCGGTGAGCTCTTCCACTCCCCACATACTGATCGTCAAACTGAGTGCCATCGGGGATGTGGTTCACACGCTGCCGGCCCTGAACGCCTTGCGCCGTCACTTTCCCGAAGCCCATATCACCTGGCTGGTGGAAGCCGCCGCAGCCGGGCTGTTGGAGGGCCATCCCGCCCTGGACCGGCTGATCGTATCTCACCGGCAGCAATGGGCCCGGGCATTGAAGGCCGGTGAACGGCACCGCACCCTGCGCCGCGTCGGCCGATTCCTGACCGATCTTCGGGATACCCGTTATGACATGATCTTCGATTTTCAGGCGGCCCTCAAGGGGGCCATGCTGATCGCCCTGACTCGAGGCAAACGCAAGATCGGGTTCGGTCCCGGTATGCAGCATCAGGAACACAGCTATCTGGTATTGAACCAAAGAGTCCCCATGATCAGCATGGAGGTGCACGCCCTGGAGAGGGGATTGGCGCTGTTGAAGGCCGTGGATATTCCGACAGGCGCCATCGAATATCGCCTGCCCATCAGCACCGCGGCCCGTGACAAGGTCGCCGGATTGATTGGGCCGGAGGCTTCTCTTCCCGGTGACGTACCCATCGCCATCAATCCCATGGCCAAATGGGAATCCAAGCTGTGGCTGCCGGATCGTTTCGCCCAGCTGGCCGACCGTTTGATCGACCGCTACAGGGCGACGATCTATTTTACCGGTGGCCCGCAGGATCGTGAAGCCATTGACACGATTCAGCATGGCATGCGCCACAAAAGCATCAACCTGGCCGGCCACACATCGCTGATCGAACTGGCTGCCCTGTATGAACAAATGGCATGCGTCATCTCCACCGACACCGGCCCCATGCATATCGCTGCAGCCGTGGAACGGCCGGTGGTTGCATTGTTCGGTCCCACCGCCGAGTGGCGTACCGGGCCTTTTGGTGACCGCCACAGGGTCGTCACCGCATCCGAAAGATGCCGCCCCTGCTTTAAAAGAAAATGCCCGGAGCTTCGATGCATGGAAAAAATCCCGGTGGAGCAGGTCCTGCAACAGGTGGAAGGCATCCTGGCTTGACGGCAAAAAAGGACACGTCATCAACGTGAAGGTTTCGCTGATCATTACGACCTATAACTGGCCCGGGGCGCTAGCAGTGGTATTGCGATCGGTGCTGGCCCAGGGCTACCGGGACATGGAGATCATCGTGGCCGACGACGGTTCCGATGACGACACTGCTGAGACGGTCCTATCGGTCCTGTCCAGTGCGACCTTTCCCTGGTGCCATGTGCGACATGCGGACAACGGGATACGCCAGGCGAGAATCAAGAATCTCGGGGTTCGCTATGCCTCGGGGGACTATTTCATTTTTATCGACCATGACGTGGCCCTGCATCCCATGTTCATCCAGGACCATGCGGACAACGCCCATCCCGGCCTTTTCCTTCAGGGCAAACGGGTGTTCCTACCTGTGGCCATCACCGAGGGCTTGATCGCTTCGGGAGGCTTCCATGCCCCGTCTTTCTGGGCAGCAGGACTGGAGAATCGCAAAAACGCCCTGCGTTGGCCCTGGTTGGCCCGTCGGATCAATCGCCGAAAGACATTTCAGGAGACCCTGCGGGGCTGTAATCTTTCCATGCACCGTGAAACGTTTGCAGTGGTGGACGGTTATGATGAAGCATTTGACGAACTCTGGGGCCGGGAGGACTCGGATATCTGTTATCGCCTCTTCAATCAAGGGTATTGCATCCGCAACCTGTGGCCGGCAGGCCTTCAGTACCATTTGCACCATCCCTCCATCAAACGCACGCAACGGGACCGCCTGGATGATGAACTGGATCTGGTGCGCCGCCACAAGAGGATGACGGCCTTACGTGGCTATTCCCAGATGTCTTCCGAAGGGGAAATAGTTGCCCAAAGTGAAGAATAAGGATGGAGAACAAAGATATCGATATGGCTTCCGTCCTTTAAGCGCCGGTCGCCTGATTATCCTTCAGGTACCACTGCCAGGCCGTCTCAATAATCGTCGCCAAATCTTCATAGCGTGGCACCCACTGTAACACGCGTCTGGCTTTGTCCGACTGTCCGATCAAAACAGGAGGGTCCCCGGGACGCCTCGGTAAAATCTTCACCGGCACGGTCTTTCCGGCAATCTGTTCCACGGCGGCGATCACCTCCCGGATGGAATAACCGCTCTGGTTGCTCAGGTTGAAGATCCGCTCGTCACCTCCCGCTTCCAGGTATTGCATGGCCTGGATATGGGCCTGGGCGATATCCACCACGTGGATAAAATCACGCACGCATGTCCCGTCCGGGGTGGGATAATCGTCACCGTTAATCTGAAAATGGGGAATCTTACCCGAAACGGCGTCCAGCAGGAGCGGAATCAGATGGGTTTCCGGGCGGTGGCGTTCGCCGATAGCGCCCTGGGGATCGGCGCCGGCAGCATTGAAATACCTCAGAACGGCGGCTTTGAGGCCATAGACACGTTTATACTCACGGATGATGCGTTCCACCATCAGCTTGCTGTCCCCATACGGATTGATGGGGTTTTGAGGGTGCCCCTCGTCCACCGGCACCTTTTCCAGGACACCATAGGTCGCACAGGTGGAAGAGAAGATCAGATACGGTATCTGTGCGTCCACCATGGCGCCCAGCAGATTTAACGTCCCGGCCACATTGTTGGTATAGTACTTCCGGGGATTCAAAACCGATTCGTGGACATAGGCAAAGGCGGCCAGGTGCATGACGACGCCAACGGGATAATCGTGGAACAGGCGTTTCAGCTTTTCGGTGTCGAAAAGGTCACCCTCGATGAAATGGCCCCAACGGGCAAAATCACGATGACCGTTGACCAGGTTGTCATATACCAGGGTGCGGTATCCCATGTGGTTCAGCAGTTGATTGATGTGGCTGCCGATGTATCCGGCGCCGCCGGTAAGCAGGATGTAGCGCTCTTGGGTCATCGATGGTCGCCTGTATCCTTGGTTCGTCCCGGGGCATCATCGGGACGGTTGCGGTTCAGGTCCCTTATCATCATATAACGATAGAAGACCCCCATGAAGTTGGAGACCGAGATCAACAGCCCGGCCGCGCCATCCAGAAATCCGAGTCGTATGAAATAGGTGTGCACCAGCGACCACACTCCGTGCGACACCGCCGTCCAGGCTGTGGCCCTGCGCCCCTGGTGGTGCATTTCCTCGGCCTGTCGGCAGGCATAGATGCGCGCGCGGTTCATGAAATCTTCGGGTGACTTGAAGGAATGGTGGACAATGGGATGTGTGAGACGGCCGACGGTCGACGGTCCCTGTAGGGAGGCATGGATGGCCTCCTCACTGAAACGGGCGGAACCCTTTAAAAATACCCGGACCACCCGATCCGGCCACCAGCCGCAGTGCCGGATCCACTGGCCGCGGTAGTAATTCTTGCGGCGCAGGCTATAGGCTTGGGGCTCAGGTCTTGTGATGGCCTGTCGGATCTCCATCTCCAACCCTTCCACGGCGCGTTCATCCGCATCAAGCTGGAAGATCCAGGGGCCCTGCGCCAGGTCGATGGCCCGGTTTTTCTGGGCCCCCATGCCACGCCATGGTTCGACAAACACTTTCGAAGTGTACTGCCGGCTGATCTCAACGGTCCGGTCCGCGCTGCCGCTGTCCAGAACGACGATCTCGTCGGCCCAGGCCACACTCTCCAGGCAGGCCGCGATGTTGGCCGTTTCGTTCTTGGTAATCACAACGGCGGATATGGATTGGTTCTCCACGGTCATTTTATCTCCCCGGTATGGGAAATGACACGTTCATAGCATTGTTCATATCGGTCAACCATGCGCTGCCACTCAAAATAATGGGATCTTGAAAGCGCGTTCTGACTCAGTTGATGCCTTAAATCAGGGTCGGATAGAATCATGTCGATTTTCTGAGCCAGGGCGTCGACATCATTGGGCGGTATGAGAGACCCTTGAACACTATCCTCGATTTGTTCGATGTTGCCATCCACGGCCGTTGCAATGATGGGAATGCCTGCCGCCATCGCCTCCAGATTGGCATTGGAAAAGGGGGACCGGTGAAAAGGACACAGATAGATGCTGGCGTGGCAGAATAACGACGCCACGGTGGCACGGTCACACCAATGCAGGTAAATCACTCTGTCCTCGATCTCCAACTCCGAAACTATCTGCCTGAAATGATCGATTTTCTGATCGATGCCCATCATCACCAGCTTGAGATCCGGATAGGTGGATGCAATTCTGGAAAATGCCCGCAGGGCCAGATCATATCCCTTGACCGGCTTCAACCCGCCGGCAAAAAAAAGATACGGTTCTTTGACCACAGGGGCCATGGCTTTTCCGCACTGGATCTCTTCAGACCGAACACCGTTGTTGATGGTCACGATCTTATGATCATCGATGCCGTATGATGAGATCCGTTGCCGTAAAAAATCCCCCTGGGCGAACATCAACGACACCTTGGAGAGCGACCGGGACAGCCGTTGCTGCACCTTCGGGTGGTTCTCCGCATTGGTAAAGCCACCGCCGATGGGCCGGCAGACATAGGGCACCCCGGTCAATTGATGAAAAGCATAGGCGGCCGCGGTTTCGTGATATTCCCCCTGGCAGTGAACCAGATCGAATCGATGTTTCCAATGGGCCGCCACTAAAAAAGGCAGGGCATTGGCCACCATGAAGCGTTTGGATCGGGCCCGCAGCGTTCGTATGTGCGGATAGGTCATCACGAAGGCCTGCCCGTGCTTGCGGGATCTTGGCGCGAGGACGACGGCGTGATGACCCCTCTGGGTCAGATCCTTTGCCAGATGATGCAGAAAAATTTCAGCTCCTCCAAAGGATGGCATAAAAAGCGTTGTCAGGAAGGCGATTCGCATAGTGATCCGTTCAAGTATCGATGAAGCGCATGGAAAACAATGCCTGGCCCGAAAAGCCGATGATCAGCCAGATATCCATTTTAGACATTCTTGTTCCTATCTGGTTTTAATTGGGAGTGAATGCGCCTGCGTTGCAACCACATGACACCGATCAAATCGACGATACCCACCCATAGGCGGTTGTGGATGCCATATTTGGATTTGCCGCGTCTACGCTCGCGATGATTGACCTCTATGGAAACGACACGGCCCTGATTTCGAATCACCAGCGCCGGCAGGAACCGATGCATGTGATCGAATCTCGGCAGATCCATAAATGTCTTCCTGGAAAACACCTTCAAGCCGCTTCCGGTATCCGGCGTATCGTCCTTGAGCATCCGGGAGCGCACGCCGTTGGCCAGACGTGAAGAGATACGCCGGACCCACGTGTCACGTCGTTTCCGCCGGCGACCTACGACGAGAACATTGTCCAGAGGCTTTGCCCCGGGCTGTTCATAGACCACCGCCACGAGTCGGGGGATATCGGCCGGATCATTCTGGCCGTCACCGTCCAGGGTTACGATCAAGGAACCTCTGGCATGGGCCACCCCCGTTGCGATGGCAGAACTTTGACCGAAATTGCCGTTATGGCAAAGACAACGCAGCACCGGATGCCGCCGGGCCAGTGTGTCGATCAATCGAACCGTTCCGTCGCTGCTGCCATCATCAACATAGACAATCTCATAAGGGTAATGTCCTTCCAGGGAAGCAGTGATTTCACCGACCAGCGGTTCGATATTTTCCTTCTCGTTGTATACCGGCACGACCACACTCAACAGGGATATCCTCGGATTCGAGTCGCGTGGGCCGGCGCATGGTTGTTTCAGGATTCATATGTTTACAGTATCCTTTAAAAACACCTTTTTACCGGACGTTCAAGGGGGCAAGTCGGCGATTGCTGACCAGAAGTGATGAAACCGTCCCCCTGCTCGGGCCATTGGATAAGCTTATATAAAGGAGCATCCGGTTTCAAAATGGATTGCAACCGATGGATATCCCGGACCGCCAGCACAACGGCTTCGGGTTTTTCAAACTCGGCGGCAGCCTCCTGAAATGACATGCGTTGTTGCATGACGTTGAGATAATACTGCAATCCATAGGGAACGTCGACAAAAATCAATGCGATGCCCCGCCCCATAGCGTGCCTCGTACTGACGGGCCAACTGTCTCACACCCCAGCGGTTTTCGCAAACCATGAATTATGGGCCGGATCGATTCGAAAATAATAAATGCCGAAACATAGCAAGACAACGTCAGCCATACAAACCGATGATCAACGGAAGAATGCGATTCAACGTGTTTGCGCGCGGTGAACCAGCGCACAAGCTCACGGGCGGCCAGCAGTCCTGCCGCCGGAAGCAGAGGGAAAGAGATGATCCGGTCGCTGGTGGGGTACCACCGAGAACAGCAGAATGCCAAAGCATAGATACGTGCCGCCAGAAACCGTTCCAGTGATCGTTCGGCCGGATCTTGCGCCGGATGCTTCCACACACGCCACACCGCGAAAATGGCCGGCAGGCTCCAGGGAAAAAAACGACTGATGAAATACAAGCTGGGGACGGTGAAAAAGAAAATCCCCGGTGCGAAGCGTTCCGAACTCCAATTCGCATGCCCGTATAACTCCCGTCCAATCAGTTTGGCGATCACCGGATCCCCTTTTTGCAGGTAAGCCAATCCCAGCCATCCCAGGGTCATTACCAGAAAAATCAGCACCCCTAATGCGTGGGATCGCCATTCATTGGATCGGCGGCCTTCCGGCGCGGCAGGCCTATCAATCCCAGCAACCCGCCTGTGGCCAGGACCAGTCCCAAAGGTCCTTTGGTCAGGGTGGCCAGGGTGGCCGCCAGCCAGAACCAGATCCAGCTAGACTTTTTCTGCCAGGCACGGTACCCCAGAAACGCGGTGAGGAGCGTAGCGAAGGCAAACATGGCATCGGTCCTGGCAAGGTACAAAATGCGAATCCCCAGGGCGGACAACAACAATGCGGATCCACCCAGGAAAGCAACCAACGCGCCAAAACGGCGAACCCCCAGAAACCAGACGATCAGGCAGCACCCCAGAACCCCCAGAGCGCTGGGGAAATAGAGGGCGAAATCATTAATGCTACCGGTCAGTAGGATAAGGCCCGCGCCGATCCACGTGTACACGGGTGGTTTTGAACAGATGTTGCCATGATCGTCCACCTGAACGATCCAGTTCCCGTTCAGGGCGGCATCGGCCATATAAGCCGCAGGGCGCTCCTGATCTTTGTCCAGAAGGTCTGAAGGGGCTGAATAACGCAACAGAAAAAGGGACAGCCAGATCGACACCAGGATTGCCAACAAAACGGCCGGCTTGAGCCTATCGGTTGTCATTGGAAAGTCCATTTGAGCGGTTTGTCCCCCGTTTCATAACAGCCTGACATCTTTTCATGGTTCTCCCGGACTCAGCGGTTTGCGCCAGGCCAGGTACAATGGCCGGCGCATGGCATCCATGACTTCTCTTCTTTGCCCGCCGGTCACCATCTGCCACAGTATCATGGAATGCAGGGGGTGAAAGGTGCCCCCGCACGGCGAGATCCGATAATCCGCCAGGGCCGTTGATGACGTTACGGCATCGGCGGACAGGATAACCGGTGATTTTCCTTCCAGGCCTGTCGCCAGTGCACTTCTCGATAGATACCGGATAGAGACCCGTCCCCGGGAAAGCAGATAAATCTGCCGTGTATAATTCTGTCTTTTCAGGGCCCAGGCTGAGATGGGATCATGGCCCTCAACAGCGTTCACTAGGCACCGGGTCAGATCCTTTGAAGGGGCGAATTCGAAAACAGGCAGTACGATGACCTTCAACGACGCGATAGTTACCAGGATGACCAGAGCGGTCCAGACGGGATGGAATATTCGACGTCTCCGGTTTCGGACCAGCCATCCCAGGGCCGCCAGCCCGCTGCCCGAAACGATCAGGCCGGCCAGGATCAATCGCCAGTCGAGCAGCATGCCGCACAGGAGCAACACGCCCCCCAAGACGCCAACCAGTCCGATCAACAGCAGGCAGCACCAATTCCAGACATGTGCCATGCGATGTTGTTTCACGATCACATTGAAGAGCGACGCCAGCAGAACGGACAACAGGGGATAAGCGGGTACGAGGTATCGGGTACGGCAATCGGTACTGACCACAAAAATGCATAGCAGAAATCCGAACCAGCCGATGATAAACCAGGCCTCTTTCGTGTACTCGGAAAAGAAGGTGCTGATTGTTCTGCGGGCAACCATGCAACCGATGATCAGGATCATCGTCCAGGGCAGGAAGTTGCGGAGAATCCCAATGGCATAGTCCCAAAGATTGGAGAACAGGTATCCAGGGTTACCGCCAACCTTCCCGGCCACCTGATCACTGAAGAAGATGCCTAGGGCTTCGGGGCCATGTTGGCATAGAATAAAGAGATACCAGCCTAAAGAAACCGCAACCGCGAACACGATGATCGGCCAATGGAGCAGACGTTTCAATGGCACCGGGGGATCTTTTAAAAACCATCGGAATGCGAAGGCGAATACCACCGGTGTAAAGCCGAGCAATCCCTTGGTTTCCACGGCCAGGGCCGCGCCCAGATAGGCCAGTAAATAGTCCCTCAATCGACACTCCCGATGAAACAAGAGAGCCAAAAACCCGTATAGGCTGATATTCAAAAAGAGGGCATGCAGGATATCCGGGGTGGATCTTACGGAAAGCACCACGAATTGAATATTGGATGCCAGGATTGCTGCCGCCAGCACGGCACTTCCCCGGTTTGGATGAAGGCGTAGCGACATGCGATAGGTCAGCCATAGCAGGATACAACCGCTAAGCAGGAACGGCAGGCGGGCCGAGAAGAAGTTTATCCCCACAAGCGCATAGGCCGCCATCAATGCCCAGTAGGAGACAATGGGCTTTTTCGTTCGCAGCGTACCGTCAGGCAGTCGGGGCGTCAGGTATTGACCCTGCTGGAGCATGAAGAGCGCGGAATCGGTGTAGTAATGTTCATCGCTGTGGTAGTTGGCGACCTGGGGCAGGGCCGGTAAAAACATCCCCAAAAACAAGGCCAGAATCAACACCAGCCCACTTCCGGAGTTGACCATGGCCGATTGTCGATTCGCACTTTCCACTGGGAATAAAGACCCCGCTTTTTGAGAAAAACGATTTTCAAAGGCGCCAAAATGGATTTGGGCGTCGTGCAGGCATCCCTTTAAGAAGCCGGTCCCAGGTTGGATAAATCAAGCCCGCCGCATTCACCTGTCGAATCCGGGTCTATACCAATGCACTCCATTTCTGTCAACCGCCGGCCCCCTCCCAAGAGGCCAAACCATCTGTAACTTTTCAGAATTTTAAATGGTTGTATTGCCGTCCAATCGATAGTACAAGCCTGGGGAATCACACCTTGGGGGGAGATTTTTTCCAGTATGGAACGCGCCACACCCAACACCAACGCGATCAGGAAATACGCCGGTCATCTGGCGGGCAGCCCCATCGTCTGGGTATTGGCGGCCGGTCTTGCCATACGCATCTATTCGGCGGTTATGCGATGCGTCATCAATCCGGACGGCGCTCAGTATATCTACCAGGCCAGCGCCCTGCTCAGTGGGCGCTGGTCGGACTTGCTGGCCTGCAAGCTCAGCTACCTGTCGCCGCTTCCGGTTTTCATTGCTATCGGTTTCAAATTGTTCGGCGACTGGATCGTGGCCGCTCAAGTGGTCAATATCCTGTTCGGTTGGGGGGTCCTGGTGCCCCTGTACTTCCTTGTGCGCCGTTTTTTCGAACCAACGGTGTCCGTCCTCACCGTCCTGATATTTGCCCTGATGCCGGTACTTGTGGAGGGCAGCGCCAACGTGATCCGCGGGCCCATTTTCTGGTTCTGCATGGTGATGGGCATGCTGTTATTCACGCATGGGTGGGCTTCGTTTTCGGCGGAGAGACGCCGCTCTTTCTACCTGTTGCTGAGTTGCTTGTTCTTTTTGCTGGCAACCTGGGCCCGTATCGAGGGCATCACGCTCCTGGTGGCCTGTCCGGCCTACCTGCTTTTATCGAAACGCGATCATAAACTCAAAAAGATCATCGTCTTTCTATCCCCATTGGTGCTTTTGGCAATCGCAGGCCTAAGTATAGCCCTGTCCGCCGATGCCTCGCTTCTGGATACGCTCCGCCTAAAGCAGGTGCTGACCGAAGGCACACAATTCATGCAACAATATGCTGATCTGGACGCGCAGTTAAAAGAAGCCTACCGTCAACACCATGGGGTTTATCGAAACTTTCTCCACCGGGTCGGTGAAATCATTGTCTTCATTCCCCTGATTTCGATTTTGCACAATATTCTGGAAGGCATTTTCTATCCCTTCGCCCTCATCTTCTTCATCGGGTTTTTCGGACTCTGGCGGGCATACCTTCAAGACCGAAGACTGGGTTTTTTCCTGTTCCTGTCGGGATGCAGCTTTATCATTTTATATGTCCACATTATCCAGGTCTGGATCATCCAGTACCGCTTCCTGGCTGTCCTGATCTTCCCGGCATGTATTATCTTTGCGAACGGCATCCTCAATGTCATGCACTACCTGCAAAGCCGTCGCCGGATGACCACAAGGCTTGCCACGGGAATCATGATCACCTATCTGGTGCTCCTGGGCCTGCCGAAAAGCTTGAAGCCCGAAGAACAGGACAAGATCGTATACCGCCAGGCAGCGGAAATCATCGCCCGGGAAGAAACCGCCCATCAGGCAGTGCGAATCGGCGCGATGAAGGCCACCCGTGCCTTTGAATGGCTCCTGCTGTATGCCCATCGGACCGACCCGGACATATCCTGTGCCTTAGACGCGACCCTACACCCCCCTGAGGACTTCGATCAGTTCTCAGGCGATTTGGACCGAAAGAATATCCACTATTTTTTTTATGAAAAGAGATATTGGCCGGACGGTTTCGACCTGCTGGCGTCGCCGTTTGCCAAAGAGTTTCGGCTGCTGAAACAATGGCGGCATCCGGACAGCATCGAATTGATGCTCTTTAAGAGGGTCAAAGCAGAATCCTGACTCCCCATCGAAGGATCTTTACTCATCAAGGAAGAGATCCATAAGTCGACCGAGAACCACATCGTCGTCTATCTGATTCGCATGCGAACGCAGCTGGTCCGGAGACCATCGGGACTGCTCGATCAACATCTGCAACATCTTGAACGCGTCTCGTATCCCCTGGCTTTTCATGGGGGTTTTGATCACGACACCGTTTTCGCCATGGATCACGTAGTCCGAATAACCGGTCTTGTCACTCACGAGCACCGGTATGCCCATGGCATGCCCTTCGGCGGCCGCACCACCAAAAGGGTCATATTGTGATGGCAGCACCATCGCCCGGCAGAAGCTCGCATATCGCCACCCCTGGGGTTGGGGACCCAAAAAATGAATGCGTTCGGCAGTGCCCAACCGGCGGGCCAGCCGCAGGTAAGGACGGGGATTGCCCTTGCCTACCACCACCAGATGGTATTCCGAAGAAATGGACGACAGCCCCTTGATGGCGACATCCAGCCCTTTGTTGGGAAAGCCGCTCCCCAGAAACAACAAATAGGGCCTGTCGGGATCGAGGCCGTGCTTCCGGCACAGATCGCCGCCCAGATCGGCCCTGTTTTGATAGCTCACCTGCATCTCTTGCCAGCGAATGCCGCTGGGCACCAGCACCAGTTTGTCATCGGGCACCGCGTAGTCTTTTTGGATCACCTCTTTGACCATTCGTGAGTTGCAGCGGACCTTGCGCAGCATTGGATTGCCGAACCCCTTTTTTTCAACATAAAGGATATAACGATGGAAGAGGCTGAATTTTTGAAGCCAACGGGATAGGCCCCCCGAATATTGCGCCTTGAGTGCCAGGAAGGATTTATGGGTCCCGCCGCCGGCGTGCAGATGGGTGCAATGGGTGACCTTGTCCAATGAAATGACACGGCGGCTGTCGTTGCGTTTGATAAAACCGACCACCGATCGGTTGAAGGACCAGGCCTGGAGCAACCGGTGCCCCCTGCCGATGCCCAAAGGCACGAATCTTAAATTGGGATGGGCTAAGGGCCATTTCTGGGCGGGCAGGGTCAACACGGTGACCCGAAATCCTTTGTGCAGCAACCCCTGGATGAGGCTCATGGCCACACGTTCCACCCCGCCGAAGGGGGCATAGGTGCTGCGCACCAGGACTATCTCTTGGGACCGGTTCATGCAATACGCCTCGCGGCCCCAACCGGTGGGTTGATCATCGTCTGCATTTTTTCGCGTACGAATCGCCGCCAGGATTCCCGGTCCTGGTTGAAATCAATGTCAGCGCCTACGACCATCAGGTCCATGGGCAGGGATAGGCCCGATGGCAGACGGACATAGTCTTTCTCGGTGGTTACCAGCAGCTCGGCGTTGTTGCGACGGGCGACATCCACGATCCGCGAAATATCGTCCATCCCGTAAGCATGGTGATCGTTGAACCCCAGTTTGGCCACAAGTTCACCATCCAGAACCCCAAGGCTGTCGAAAAAGGCCGTATTGCGCGCCAGGCCGGAAAAGGCCGCCAGCCGCATGCCGGTGGTTTGTCTTTTTATACCTGTCAAATCGGACAAAGGCCTCAAAGACGCCCCGCCGTATACGATCCCCCTTTGTCGAACCCGATGGGCGCTTCTGAAAACGGTCTGAGAACCAAGTGTCGTTTCCAAGGCCCTTAGGTAGGGCGGCTTGGGACCGGAACACCTTGTCAAAACAACGGCATGGGATCGGGCCAGGGCTTTCGGCGATTCTCTCAGAGTACCGCGCGGCAGCAGACAGCCGTTACCGAAAGGCCGCCTTGCGTCCAGGAGAACCACATCCACGTCCCGGTGCAGCCTGAGGTGCTGGAAACCATCGTCCAGGAGCAGGACATCCGGCCGAAAGCGATCAACGGCCGACCGGCCGGCCGCAACCCGATCACGGCCGATCACTACGGGGACGCCCTTCAACCGGGAGGCCATCAGGTAGGGTTCATCACCGGCTTCCCGGGCGTTGAGGAGAATACGGCGACCGTCGCTGACCACAGCACCCGCTTTTGATCGTTTACCGCCATATCCCCGGCTCACAATGACCGGCCGATATCCCAATTCGAGAAGGTATTCAGCCAGATTCAAGGTCAACGGGGTTTTGCCTGTGCCGCCCGCCTCCAGGTTACCAATGGAGAGCACCGGGCAGGAAAGGATGTGTCTTCGAAGCCGGCCACGTCGGTACGACAGGGCACGATGCCGCACCAGCCCGCCGTAAGGCCCGGCAAGGGCCTGCAGGACCGTTGCCAATGACCAGAAAGGCTGCCGGCGGGGGCTTTCCATGACCCGGCCTACCCGATCCCGCAGATTTTCCGACCAGTGTGTCAAAATGCCATCACCCTTTGTGCTCGAAAGGTTTTTTCAAAGGCCATCCGAAAGCCCCAGAAAGTTCAAGGTGCGATCCACAGCGCCCCGGTGTCGCAACAGAATGTTACGGGCCCGCTGCCCCATAGCCTCCCTCAATTGCCGGTCTCCCAATAGTGTGGTACAGGCGAATCGAAGCTGGGGGCCGTCATTCACCAGTTGGGCCGCTTCCTCCTTGAGCAATAGCTTGGCGATATGTCTGAAATCGCTCATATCGGGTCCGAAAAGCACCGGCTTTCCGAAAGCCGCCGGTTCAAGAGGATTATGCCCGCCCCGGGACACCAGGCTGCCCCCCACAAAGGCAATATCGGCCAGTCCGTATAGGGGTTTCAAGACCCCGATGGTATCCACTACCACGACTTGAATGGCCGAGCTCCCTTTTCCGGCATCCAAACCGGAAAGCAAATCACAGCTTAGCTTCCGATGCCGACACAGATTAATCACTTCCCGGGCCCGTTCAGGCCGACGGGGCGCAATGATTAAAAGGAGCGGGCTCTCTTCCTTGAGGAGAGGTTCCAGGGCATCCAGTAGCAGTGCTTCTTCCCCCCGGTGGGTGCTACCGGCCACCACTACCCTGGCTTCAGGGAGCATGCGCAATCGTGCTTTCAAAGAATCGAAGGTGTCCTGGCCTATCCGGGGTGTCGGGCTGTCATATTTTAGATTACCCGTCACCGTGACACGGTTTTCCGCCACCCCGAGGTCGATCAGGCGATGGGCATCCTGCTGGGTTTGGGTGCAGATCTTCTCGATTTTTCCAAATGCACGTTCAGCCAACGGCTTGAAAAGACCCATCCACCGCCAGGATCGGGGTGACAACCTCAGGTTGGCGATGATTACCGGAACCCGTCGACGTTCCATCTCCCTCAAAAAGTTTGGCCAGAGGTCGGTTTCGGTTAAAATAACAGCCATAGGATTGATTTTATTGGCGATGGTTCGTGTTGACCACGCCGTATCATAGGGGAAATATGCGATATCCACCGCCCCCGACCGCCAGGATTTTTGAGCGGTCTGAAACCCACTATAGGTGGAGACGGATAACACGATTCGCATCCGGCGCGTATTTTCAACCAGACGCATCATCAAGGGTTGGATGGCGATCACCTCGCCCACCGACAGCGCATGAATCCAAAGTGTCGGACGTCTGAAAATGCCGTCGGATGCTTCCCAGGGATATCGCCACCACCCCAGCCGCTGCCGAAAAGTCCGACGACGCTTTTCCGAGGTGGCCACTAAAGCGATGAGTATCGGAAGCGCTACGCTTCCGCATAGCATCATGATGCCGTCATAGGTCAGGAAGGCCAATTGGTTAAAAAAACATTTGGCCGCCTTTCCGATAGACCTGGATGAAAAGATGTGCCTTGACGGGTTCACCTTCGACTCCGATCAATCCGATCAACAATAAATTCAGCGAATTTCTCTATCATAAAAAGCCCCGGGCCTCCAGTCCGAATCAGAGATTCCGGTAACATGAGAGGGATCGAAAGCCAGGCTGAAACTGCGGGGGCGCCGGCTTTGGACCTGAAACTTAACCTTGACACCGTTTGGTAAATGGGTTAGCAGAATCTGTTTGATATTATAACGTAAACGGTCTTGATGGCAACGGGCACGATGCACCAACGCCTGCATCGATTGACCCGTTTTCTACATATAGAGGCAAGGATACGATGACCCAAAAACCGACCGATCTGATCGACGCCCGCAGAGAAAAAACCAAGTCCCTTCGGCAGGAGGGCATCAACCCTTTCCCTAACGGTTTCCGTGTCGGCCACAGCGTTGCCGACATCCGTCGATTCATTGAGCAAACGGATATGGCGGCCGAACCTGAGGATCGATTCACTGTGGCCGGACGCATGATGGCCATCAATCGGTTCGGTAAATCGGCGTTTATTCGGTTCCGGGACCGCAGCGGACAAATGCAGGCCTATATCCGCAAGGACAAAGTGGGGTCGGAAGCCTATGCCCTGTTTAAAAAGCTGGATATCGGCGACCATATCGGTTTGACCGGTGGCATCTTCCAGACCAAGACCGGCGAATGGACGTTGTTGGCGGAAGGCCTGTCACTGCTGGCCAAGGCCACGCGTCCCCTTCCGGAAAAATTTCACGGACTCAAAGATCCTGAAAAGCGGTATCGCCAGCGCTATGTGGATCTCATCATGAATGCGGAGACGCGCAATATCTTTGTCACCCGGAGCAAGATCATCCAGACAATGCGTTCCTTCTTTCTGGATCGTGACTTTCTGGAAGTCGAGACCCCCATGATGCAGCCCATCGCAGGAGGGGCCGAAGCAACGCCTTTCGTCACCCATCATAATGCTTTGGATATGGATCTTTACCTGCGCATTGCACCGGAACTGTATCTGAAACGACTGGTGGTGGGGGGCTTCGAACGGGTTTTCGAAATCAACCGCAATTTCAGGAACGAGGGGGTTTCCACCCAGCACAATCCCGAGTTCACCATGATCGAGTTCTATCAGGCCCATGCAACTTATACGGACCTGATGGAACTGACCGAAACCCTTTTTATGGAAATCGCCCAAAAGGTACTGGGACGGACCGCCATTAAGTACCAGGGGCGAACCATCGATCTGGCCCCGCCATGGCGCCGGCTGCCCATGATGGAAGCCCTGGAGGAAATCGGCGGCGTGCCCTCCGGTATCATCAATGATCGGGAGGCCCTTCTGCGTCTGGCGGAAGAAAAACAGGTCCCGTTGACCAAGACCCATCGATTGGGAAAGATTATCACCAAACTCTTCGACACCCTGGTGGAACCCCATTTGATTCAGCCCACCTTTATTACGGGCTATCCGGTGGAGGTGTCTCCATTATCACGACGCAGCGACAGCCACCCCGAACTGACCGAACGGTTTGAACTGTTTATCAGCGGTTTTGAAATTGCCAACGGCTTTTCCGAATTGAACGATCCCGAAGACCAGCATGGACGTTTTTTGCAGCAGGTTTCCGAACGGCAGGCAGGCAATGAAGAGGCGCATCTGATGGATGAGGACTACATCGAGGCATTGGAATACGGCATGCCGCCCACTGCGGGTCAGGGCATCGGCGTTGATCGCCTGACCATGCTGCTGACCGATGCCGCATCCATCCGTGAGGTGATTCTTTTCCCCCATATGAAGCCGAGATCAAAATCGGAAGCGCCGTCCGCATCCTGACCGATGGCGGGTGACGCATCCGAGGGGAGCATCCATCAAGGACAGGCAGGCAGAGGGTCGATGACCATTGAACTCTTTATAAGCCGTCGCTATTTCAAATCCAAACCCAAACAGGCCATCATCGCGCTCATCTCGATTCTTTCCATGTGCGGCATTGCCATTGGCGTAACGGCGCTGATTGTCGTGATCGGGGTCATGGCCGGTTTTGAACAGGATTTGAAGACGCGTATCATGGGCATCGAACCCCATTTGTTGATCGATCGTAAAAACAGGTCCATCGCCGACTACGCAGATGATATCTTGCAAATCAAAACAATCCCCGGCGTGACGGCCGTCTGGCCGCTTGTGGAACTCCAGGCCATGCTGCGCACCGACGCCCGGGTCGCCGGGGCCGTCCTCAAAGGTGTCGATCCGTCAGCCGCTGCCGAAGGGTTAAACCTTCCGGTCCTCAAACTCTTGGATGACCCTCTGGTGAAACCAGCGGATGCATCCGTGGTGCCGCCCATTGTCCTGGGCAGAGACCTTGCCGGTAGTATGGGCCTGATCAAGGGCGATATTGTCTATGTGGTATCCCCCAAAGGCACATTGACCCCCACCGGTTTCGTTCCGCTGATGAAACGCTTCATCGTGGCCGATTTTTTTGAAACCGGCATGTATGAATACGACGGCAGGTTGGCCTTCGTTGGCCTGAAAAACGCCCAGACGCTGGCCCGATCGAAGGAGACCGTCACCGCTCTGGAGATTCGCGTGGACAATGTTCTCGAAAGTCATACCATCGCTGCGCAATTGCGGGATCGATTTGATTCGGGCTTTCGTATCCGGGACTGGCGCCAGATGAATCAGAACCTGTTTTCTGCCTTGAAACTCGAAAAGGCGGGCATGTTTATCACGCTAACCCTGATCATCCTGGTGGCCACCTTCAGCATCGTCAGTTCCCTGGTCATGATGGTCATGGAAAAAACCCGCGACATCGCCATCCTGCGTACCCTTGGGGCCACACGCCGAACCATTAAAAGGATATTTATCTTCCAGGGGTTGCTGATAGGCACCGTGGGAACCGCCAGTGGAGTGGTTCTGGGCAGTCTGCTGTGCTATCTGCAGATGACCTTCCAGTGGATCCACCTTCCGGGCGACGGCACCATTTACTACATCACCGCACTTCCGGTGGATCTGCAGATAATCGATGTGATCATGGTGGCCCTTGCTTCGATGGCCATCTGCTTCGGCGCCACCCTCTATCCGGCACTTCAGGCGTCCCGGCTCAATCCTGTGGAGGCCATACGCTATGGATAAGGTGCATGGGACCGGGAACCACGTCGACAAAGGGGCGCGTCCAAATGAGCCCATTTTGAAAGCCGTGGGATTGAGCAAATGCTTTCAGAGCGCCAACAATACCATCGATGTGCTGAGCGGTGTGGACTTTGATCTGTTGGCTGCGGAAACACTAGCGGTCGTGGGGGCTTCCGGTATCGGGAAATCGACCCTGCTGCATATCCTCGGTACGCTGGACTATCCGGATGCGGGCGAGCTTCAGTTTAACGGTGAAAATGTTTTCGGCTATGACGATCAACGTCTGGCCCGATTCCGCAACGAGACCATGGGGTTTGTGTTTCAATTTCATCACCTTTTGCCGGAATTCAGCACCCTGGAGAACGTCATGATGCCGGCCTTGATCCAGGGTATGGACAGGAACCGCGCCAGGGAAATGGCCCAATCCATAGTGGAACGGGTGGGTCTGGCGGACCGCAGCTATCAGAAAGTGCCGGCGCTTTCCGGCGGCGAACAGCAGCGGGTGGCATTGGCCCGCGCCCTGGTGCTCAAACCGGCGATCCTGCTGGCGGACGAACCCACTGGCAATCTTGACAAACAAAACGGCGAATCGATTCATCGCCTTTTACTCGAGTTGAACCAGGAGATGGGCATGTCCATGGTGGTGGTCACCCATAATATGGACCTCGCGGACTGCATGGAACGCCGCGCCACGATTCATCAAGGTCGTTTACAATACATTGATTAGACTACCGATCGATGGGATCCACAGATAATTGTCCACAGGCTGCGCTTATGACCAATCGCATGTTGAAATCGAAAATCGTTTTGCTCGTATGCATTTCCGTCACCATTTTGGCCGGACTCTGGACGGCGCCTCTCGGTGCCCAGGAGCAGGACGGCGTTCGTGTATTAATTCTCCCGTTTGAAATTTACGGCGGCCAAGATCTGGCCTATTTGAGTCAGCAGATCCCCGATGTCATCGCCACCCATCTTACCCGAAACGGCGCGCGAATCATACCGTATAGCGGAGCAACCACCGCCGGCCCCGTTATGGAGGCCGATGCCCGGCGAATTGCCGAGCAGGCCGCTGCCACGCACATCATCAGAGGCCGCTTCACACTGGTGGGCAATCGATTTACCCTGGAGGCCGACGTCGCGGGCACTGGGAAAGCGGAACAACCCGACCACATTCGTACCACCGGAAGCGAAATAGAGAATTTGTTAAATGAAATCAGAATATTGTCTGAAAAGATCGGTGAGCATATTTTTCGGCAAAGCATCATCGCCGACATTCAAATCGAAGGCAACCAACGCATCGAGGCCGATGCCATTTTGCGACTGATGCAATCCAAGGTCGGCGGGGCCTATCAACCCAACCAGCTTTCAAGGGATTTGCACGCCATCTATAACATGGGTTATTTCGATGATCTGAGGGTGGAATCCCAATCCACCCCCCAGGGGAAAATCGTCATCGTTCATGTAAGGGAAAAAGCCACCATCCGCTATATTAGATTCAAACACAACCAGCACTTTGATGATGAAAAGCTCAAGGAGAACCTGACCATCAGGACCGGATCGATCCTCAATATTTTCAAGATCCGGAACAATATCGATACCATTATCAACCTTTATAAGGAAGACAACTACCATCAGGTCAAGGTCGAATATGCGGTGCACCCCGTTGCCAACAATCAGGCCGACCTGGAATTCATCATCGAAGAGGGATCGAAGATTTATATCACCGACATCCGGTTTGAAGGCAATCAGGCCTTTTCAGAAAAGCAGCTCCAAAAGGAGATGAGTACTTCCTCCAAAGGCTTTTTCTATTGGTTGACTTCTTCGGGGGATCTGAACCGTGCCGTTCTCGAACAGGATGTGGCCCGTTTGAACGCATTCTATCATAACCAGGGATACATCCGGGCCAGAATCGGAGAACCGCAGATCGATATCCTCGATACGGAAATCCACGTCGTTATCAAAATCGAGGAGGGTCCCCAGTTCAAGGTCGGTAAAGTCGATGTCGACGGCGATCTGATTATGCCCAAAGCCGATCTTCTTGCGCACGTCGTCATCGACAAGGAAAACCATTTCAACCGTGAGAAGCTTCAGCAGGATGTTATCGCCTTGACGGATATCTACGCCGACAAGGGGTATGCGTACACCGATGTTGTTCCCCAGATCAATGAGAACAAGGACGCGCTTCAGGTGGATATCACCTACAATATCGATAAAAAAGAACAGGTTTTTTTTGAGAAGATCATCATCAGCGGCAATACCCGGACAAGAGACAAGGTCATCCGTCGCGAGCTGCAAATATTCGAACAGGACATGTTCCGCGGCAAAGCGCTCAAGCGCAGCATCCGCAATCTGTACCGCCTGGAATATTTCGAAGAAATCAACCCCAAAACCTTGAGAGGCAGTGCCGATGATCAGATGGTGTTGAAGATCGATGTCAAGGAGAAATCCACCGGTACGTTCGCCTTCGGTGCCGGTTACAGTAGTGAAGAAAGCTTGTTTCTGCTAGGCTCCGTTTCCATACGCAACTTCCTAGGTCGCGGCCAAACCATGCAGTTCAATGGCCAGGTGGGGGGCGCCACCTCAAGATACACCATCAGCTTCACGGAACCCTGGCTTTTCGACTCCCGACTGAGCATGACCACCGAATTGTATGACCAGGACAAGGAATACGATGAATACGATCTTGAAAGCATCGGGGGCGGCATGCGTTTCGGGTACCCCATATTTGACTATACGCGGATTTACTGGGGTTACGGTTACGATGCCAGCAAGGTGGATGACGTTACCGATGAAGCGCCGGACAGCGTTCTGGAACTGGAAGGCACCAATGTCACCAGCAGCGTCCGCCTCAGCCTCGGTTATGATTCCCGGGACCGCCTCTTTAACGCCACCGAGGGTTCGAAGCACAGCATTTCCTACGAATACGCCGGCCTGGGAGGCGATATCGGATTTACCAAGACCATCGTGGATACCGGTTGGTATTTTCCACTTTTTAAAGGATTTGTGGGATTCATTCATGCAAAGGCCGGATCGGTTCAGAAAATATCAGACGACCTGCTCCTGCCGGACTATGAAAAATTCTACCTGGGGGGCATCAACTCCCTGCGCGGCTTTGACTGGCATGGTGTGCACCTGACCAAGACCAAAACAATAGCCGAAACAAAAATAGATGAGGTATCCGGCGAAGAATCCGAAGAAGAATCCGAAGTCGAAGTCAAAGTCGGCGGTGAGTTCATGGCCCAGTTGAATGTTGAGCTGTTGATCCCCCTATATACGAAAATGGGACTCATGGGGCTTGTCTTTTATGATACCGGCAATGTATATGAAGACCATATCGATCTGGGAGATCTGCGTGCCAGCTGGGGATACGGGATCCGCTGGTATTCGCCGATCGCCCCCATTCGGCTTGAATATGGCAATATCATCGATCCCAGGGATGATGAAGAATCCGGAAGGCTTGAGTTTACCTTGGGTGGCGCTTTCTAAGCCACCTGGATATGATCGGCCCTTTTAATAAGACGATTCGCAGGTAAGATTGGAGGCAAAATGCAATTGAGCAAAATCTCAATGACAGTGACAATCAGCCTTGGCATTCTTTTTTTATTCAGTACATCGGGCTTTTGCGCGGATGTGGCCAAGATCGGAACCATCAGCTTTCAAAAGATATTCGACAATTCGGCCGCCGGCAAAGCGGCCAAGGAAGAAATCAACAGTGAGGGCCAACGCATGGAGGCCGACCTGAAAGCCAAAGGCGATGAAATCAATGCCATGCAGGAGAAGCTTGAACGGGATTCGGGCATCATGAGCAAAGAGGCCCGGGAGGAGAAAAAGTGGCAGCTCAACCGTATGGTGGATGACGTCAAGGCCCTGAAACGCAAATACGACCGGCAGATTCAGGAATTCCAGATGAAGCGGGTCAACCAGATCAGGTTGGATGTCCTCAAGATCATCGATAATTATGGAAAGAAGGAGGGGTTTCTCCTGATTCTTGAGAATATCGGTGTTGTCTATGCGCCCCAATCTCTGGATGTCACCGATCAAGTCATTCAACTCTATGACACCCAATATACCCAGACGGGTAAAAACAAGTAAATCTCAAGAGACTTTCATCTATGCAAAGGACCCTTCAACAAATCGCAGAATTTGTAAAGGGCGAGTTGTCCGG
Organism: Candidatus Krumholzibacteriia bacterium; assembly: GCA_963674845.2. GTDB lineage: Bacteria > Krumholzibacteriota > Krumholzibacteriia > LZORAL124-64-63 > LZORAL124-64-63 > LZORAL124-64-63. The sequence goes on from CAXXKE010000001.1 coordinate 41,952, forward strand.
TGATCCGGAGCGTGTCATTCTGGGTATTGCGCCTATCGAACAGGCGACCATAGAGGATATCAGCTTCGCGGACAGGGGCAGGAACCTTAAAAAAGTCCCCCAATCAAAGGCGGCGGCGGTCCTGGTGCCATCGGATGCCGATGTCAGCGGCCCCAATCTTATCCGGGTGGCCAATCCCCGTCTGGCTTTCGCCCGAGTGGCCGCCCTTTTTTATTCTCCGTCCCTGCCGGACAAGGGGTGCCATTCTTCAGTTTGCACCGGCAGGGACTGCAAGCTGGGGCAGGATATCGCCATAGCCCCGGGGGTGGTGATGGGTAATAATGTCACCATCGGCGATCGGGTCGCGCTGTATCCCAACGTGGTTGTTGGTGACGACGTCATCATCGGTGACGACACGGTCATTTATCCAAATGCCGCCATTCTCGAACGATGCCGGATCGGGCGGCGGGTGATCATCCATTCAGGTTCGGTCATCGGTTCGGACGGCTTCGGATTTGTACCGGATGAAAACGGCCACTTCCAGAAAATTCCCCAGACCGGTATCGTTCAGATCGACGATGATGTGGAAATCGGGGCCAACAACACTATCGACCGGGCCACTTTCGGTCGCACATGGATTCAGGCGGGTGTCAAAACCGACAACCTGGTCCATATCGCCCACAACGTCACCATCGGGAAGGATTCCGCCATCGCCGGGCAAGTTGGGTTTGCCGGCAGTTCCACCATCGGCAGCCATGTGGCCATCGCAGGTCAGGCGGGTGTCGGCGGTCATTTGACGGTGGCCGATGGTGTGACCATCGGCCCCCAGGCGGCGGTGGCCCAATCCATCGTAAGCCCCCAGACCGTTTCCGGCACAACACTGGCAATGCCCCATCGGACATGGTTGCGTCTGCAACGTATTCTTCCAGATCTACCCCGGATGCAGAAGGATCTGAGGGCTTTGCAGCAGGCATTGGCCCGGCTCGAAGATAAAATAGAATAAACCACCAACGAAAAACAGGATCACCCTTACGCCCCCCGAATACACTTCAAAGGGCTTTTAGAAGGAGTCGCTTTATGGAAACGGCCATGGACATCACCAAGATACTGGAACATCTTCCCCATCGTTATCCATTTGTTCTGGTGGACCGTATTCTGGCGATGGAGCATGGCAAAAGCATCACCGGGTTGAAGAATGTCACCATCAACGAGCCCTATTTTCAGGGCCACTTTCCGGGTAAGCCCATCATGCCGGGCGTTCTGATTCTGGAATCCATGGCGCAGGTCGGCGGCGTGCTGGCCGTGGCCTCCATACCGGAATGCCAAAAAGGCGCCCTGATGTATTTCATGGGGCTTGACAAGGTCAAATTCAGAAAACCGGTTTTCCCGGGAGACCAGTTGATCATCGATTTGAAGGTGATCAAATTGCGTTCCAAAGCCATGAAGTTCGCCTGTATCGCCAAGGTAGATGATCAAACCGTTGCCGAAGCACAGCTTCTCGCAACCATAGAGGTATAGCCCATGATACATCCTACGGCCGTTGTCAGCCCCCAAGCGGATATCGCTGAATCCGCGGATATTGGCCCCTATTCCATCATCAGTGAAAATGTGCGCATTGGCGAAGGGACCAGGATTGGGCCCCATGTTGTGGTGGAACCATACGTGGAAATCGGATCCGGTTGCCAGATCTTTCAATTTGCATCGGTTGGCGCGATCCCCCAATCCCTTAAATTTCAAGGTGAGGAAACGTGGACCAAAATCGGCGACAACTGCATTATTCGCGAATGCGTCACCATCAATCGTGGCACTAAAGACGGTGGCGGCCTGACGCAGCTCGGCAACGACTGCCTGGTGATGGCTTATGCCCATGTGGCCCATGACTGCATCGTCGGCAACCGGGTGATCTTGGCCAACAACGCCACCCTGGCCGGCCATGTCATCATTGAAGACCATGCTTCGGTGGGCGGCTTGGCGGCCATTCATCAATTCGTACGCATCGGTCAATACGCCTATCTGGGCGGAAAGTCCGCGGTGGTTAAAGATATTCCGCCCTATGTCCTCGCCTCCGGCGACCGCGCCAGGCTGCATGGCCTCAATCAGGTGGGCCTCAAACGGCAAGGCTTTTCCCAGGAGGCCGTCAAGCAACTCAAAAAAACCTATCGCCTGGTTTTTCGAATCGGCCTGACGTTGAATGAGGCCATCGAACGCGTCGCTGCGGAGGTGGAACCGCTCGAGGAAGTACACACATTCATCAACTTTATCAAATCGAGCGAACGCGGTATCACCCGCTGAGCATACTGTATCCTCACCGAAAGGGACATTGGCTACATGCCGAACCGCATCGGCCTCATAGCGGGGAGCGGTCAATTTCCGCTCCTGTTCGCCCGGGCAGCACGCCGTATGGGGTGGACGATCCATGCCGCCGCCTATCATAATGAAACCGACCCGGAACTGAATGCCCTGGTGGATACCATGGAATGGTTTCATCTGGGGCAGCTAAAACGCCTGCTGAACTATTTTCAGCGCCAGGCTGTCTCCCAGGCCGTGATGATGGGTGCCATTCGCAAAACAAAAATGTTTACGGACATCAAGCCCGATATGAAGGCCATCGCCCTGATGGCCGGTCTGCGAACGACCCATGACGATACGGTGCTGACAAAGGTCGCCGCCTTTTTTGAAAAAGAGGGCATTCGCATCCAGCCTTCCACCATGTTGCTACCCGATTTACTGGCAACACCGGGCATCTGGACACGACGCAAGCCCACCCGGTCCGAAAAGCGGGACATGGCCCTTGGATGGCAAATCGCCAAACACATCGGCAACCTCGACCTGGGGCAATGCGTTGTGGTGGGTGGCGGCACTGTCTTGGCGGTTGAGACCATCGAGGGGACAGATGCCGCCATAAGACGCGGTGGTACCCTTGGCAGTGGTCATGCCGTGGTGGTGAAGGTCAGCAAACCCAACCAGGACCTGCGCTTTGATATGCCGGCCGTCGGCCTGGGGACCATAGAAAACATGCACGCCGCCAATGTCCGCGCCATGGCGGTTCTGGCCAACAAAACCGTTGTGTTCGACCGAAGCGCCATGATCCAACGCGCCGATGAATATGATTTAACCCTGGCTTGTTTTGACGAGGCGCAATTTGATCGACTCTGATCAAAGCAGCAACGCCATACCGATGCCCGATGTGGATTCCCAATCCGGCAAAACCGTTGTGATCGTCGCCGGTGAAGCTTCGGGCGACCTCCATGGCGCCAGGCTGGCTGAAGCTTTGCACCAGCGCTATCCCGACATCTCAATCTGCGGGGCGGGGGGGCATGCCATGGTGGCGGCCGGTGTGGAGATTGTCATCCAATCCGAATCGCTTTCGGTGATGGGCTTCAGTGCCGTCTTCACCAAACTGCCGGTGATCCTCAAGGCAATGGGTGATCTCAAGCGCCTTCTGGCTGCGCATCAACCCGACCTTCTGATTCTTATCGACTTCCCGGACTTCAATCTTCGTCTGGCATCTTGGGCCAAAAAATTCGGTATCCCGGTTCTCTACTACATCAGCCCCACGGTGTGGGCCTGGCGCGCAGGTCGTATCAAAAAGATCCGGGAACGGGTTGACCACATGGCGGTGATTCTTCCCTTTGAAGCGGAGATTTATCGGCAACACGGCGTTCCAGTGACCTTTGTGGGCCATCCCCTTCTGGATGCTTCAAATTCGCCCTTGATACGGCCACGTCAGCTACCAGTGAAAGGTTCGCTAAGCCTTGCCCTATTGCCGGGTTCCCGTGAAGGCGAAGTAACACGTCTGCTGCCCAGAATACTTGACGCCACAGCGTTGATCCAGCGTGAAATGGGATCGATTGACGTCGTTGTTTCACACGCTCCGTCCCTGCCCGCCCAATGTGTTGAATCACTTTTATCAAATCATGACCTCGAAAACCTGGAGATATCCAGTGAGCCGGTCGAGAATATATTTGACCGCTGTCATTTTGCGATCATCGCCTCGGGTACGGCTTCCCTGGAAGCCGCGATTGTCGGGCTGCCCATGGTCATCGTATATGCCACCTCAACTCTGAATTATTTACTGGCCAAGCGGCTCATCAAAGTACCGCATATCGGTTTGGCCAACCTCATCGCCCGCAAACGAATCGTTCCCGAACTCATCCAGGAAGACGCGTCAGCTGAGAATATCGCCCGGACGGTACTTCAGGTTATCAAGGATGCCAGCAGATACCACGAGATGAGCACCGACCTCCTGAAGGTTCTTGAGCTGATGGGCAAGGCCGGTGCCGCCGATCGGGTCGCCCGGATCGCCGGCGATCTGATGGACACGCACCGAAAAAAAACGCCCGATAATGGTTTGAATAAGGTCAAAGGCCGCTTTCCCAGTTGTCATCCGGCGCCACTGTACGTGAATTGATCAACCCCAGAATATGATCCCGGTTGTCGCTAAGAATCGGGGGAAGCTCGTAGAAGTAAAGATGAATCCGGGCGAAGGGCTTGGGCAGGTAAGTTTTATTCCATGTGCTGGGGAAGTCCCATCTACGGTTGCATCTGGCCAGGCATTGATAGATGGGCAACTTGGCTTTCGAAGCAAACAGGTGAATCCCCGGCTTGGCGATGTGTCGTGGCCCGGTGGGGCCATCCATGGCAAAACTGACATAAAAATGCGCTTCTCTAATCTTCCGAAGCATCGACACCAAGGCCCGCGCCCCCCCTCGGGAGCTTGAACCGCGGGCAACTTCAAGCCCCATGACCTTGAGGGCCGACGCCATGATAGTCCCGTCTTTGGAGTGGCTCGCGAGTGCCAGATACCTGGCGTGTCGGCAAAAGCTGATCTGGGCCAATTCATCGCCGTGCCAATGGCCGATGACCAACGATCTTTGCGGTGATTTGGTTTTGAAATCAAAAGGTGTCGAACCCTGGGAAAATGTGACACGATACGTCCACGTTGAACTGTAGATTCTATAGATCCACCCGGCCAGAGTACCCAATCTGACATATCGTTTCGGAACCGCCATGAATGCTGTATAAATGATCGACGCCTGCGAATCAATTTAAATACAGCATAATTCACGGGTCGTATCATTTTCCCACAATGGTCACTATGGGGTATTGATGGGGACGAAATCGAAATGGGGGTTCAGAAACACAATGCCCGGATTGCCATTGACACGAAGCAATCCGGGCAACGTCCAAAAGATTGAAAAGGATTAATGTCTCTTTTTGTGAACACCCATGAAAAATACTGCTAATACCAGCAAGCACAGATTCGAAGCCATCGCCACCAGTAAGCTGGTAGCGCCGGTATTGGCGGAAACCTCTTTCAACGGCAGGCCGATAAAACATCCACCGCCTCCCGCTCCCATGCCGATGTTGACAGAGTTAGAGCCGGCATCCGTGCTACTGTACCCCAGTCCTGCCGGGTCCACGATGACGCCGTTGCGAACACCGTCCTGATCGCCGATGCCCCCGTCTTCGATAGCAATGGTAACGGACTTACGATTCGAACTGAACACGGCATTATCATATGCACTCCAGCCTTCTTCAGCATCATATTTATACCACCTTGCATCGCTGGGCGCGGTCTGCGTAAAGTAAATGGTTACGTTCGTCGCCGTGACACCTTCATTAAGATAAAGCTTAAAGCTCACTAAACCGGTCATATTTTCCGGCGCGTTATCAGCCAATCCAAGCCCACCAACCTGATAGGCCTTGATGGCTGCGATCTGAGCCCGATCCGAATCACACAATACGGCCATCTGTGGATTGACAGGATCCGGTGTAATGACCGACAAGATGCCTTCCTGGGAGACATCCGCGATGCCATTACCGTCCACATCCGCATGCGTGTATATCTGCTGGTTGTCGAGAACGCCATTGGCGTCCGAATCCCCGGCAGCATAATAGCTCTGCGTTGTAAAAGAATATGTTTCAGACCAATCCGATGCGCCGTTATGGCTGTCGAAGAACCTGACGCGCCAGTAATAAACGGTCTCTGGATCCAACACCAGATCAACAATGGTAGTGTAGGTCAGCTGGGAATCGGTGGTATGATCGTATACGAGAGTCGCTTGCGAAAAGGTGTTCGCAATGGCAACCTGATATCGCGTCCGATAATGCGGATCAGCATCAGCATCATAATAATGCCCTGTCACTAGAATGGGGGCCAGTGTCACGGCTGCGCCATTTAAAGGACTGACAAGCACTGGGGCATCCGGCACGGTATTTTCCGGCACGCTGGAAGGATCAGTACCGTTTTGATATTCGGCCAGGTTGGTCTGGCCATCGCCGTCAAGGTCTTCCTGAGCATCATCGACCAATGGATCCAAACCGTCATACAGGGCTTCCCAGCTGTCGGGCATACCGTCACCGTCGTCATCCGCATCCTGGTTGTTGCCCACGCCGTCACCATCCGTATCGAGCCATTCGGTGGCATCATTCGGAAAGGCATCCACGTCATCGCTGATGCCGTCTTCGTCGGTGTCCACGTCGATTGCCGGAGGCTCCTCCGCATCTTCATCCGACGTGGCAGGATCACTTCCACCCTGATATTCGGCCAGGTTGGTCAGGCCATCGCCGTCAAGGTCTGCCTGAGCATCATCAACCAGTGGATTTAAACCGTACAGGGCTTCCCAGCTGTCGGGCATACCGTCACCGTCGTCATCCGCATCCTGGTTGTTGCCCACGCCGTCACCATCCGTATCGAGCCATTCGGTGGCATCATTCGGAAAGGCATCCACGTCATCGCTGATGCCGTCTTCGTCGGTGTCCACGTCGATTGCCGGAGGCTCCTCCTCATCTTCATCCGACGTGGCAGGATCACTTCCACCCTGATATTCGGCCAGGTTGGTCTGGCCATCGCCAGGTCAAGGTCTGCCTGGAGCATCATCAACCAGTGGATTTAAACCGTACAGGGCTTCCCAGCTGTCGGGCATACCGTCACCGTCGTCATCCGCATCCTGGTTGTTGCCCACACCGTCACCATCCGTATCAAGCCATTCGGTGACATCGTCCGGGAAAGCATCCTCATCATCGTTGATGCCATCACCATCACTGTCCACGTCGATTGCCGGAGGCGCCTCATCCGACGTGGCAGGATCACTTCCACCCTGATATTCGGCCAGGTTGGTCAGGCCATCGCCGTCAAGGTCTGCCTGAGCATCATCAACCAGTGGATTTAAACCGTACAAGGCTTCCCAGCTGTCGGGCATGCCGTCACCGTCATCATCCGCATCCTGGTTGTTGCCCACACCGTCACCATCCGTATCAAGCCATTCGGTGACATCGTCCGGGAAAGCATCCTCATCATCGTTGATGCCATCACCATCACTGTCCATAATACCACCAGACGGGGTATAGTCCACTTCATTGGAATCGCCGCTCTCATCATCCCCCACATAGGCTCGCACCACGAAGTGGTAGTTTACGCCGACTGTAAGACTCTGAACAAGATGGGTGGTATCCTCGCCCTCCCAGATCGGGTTGGCGTAGTCATAGGTTTCACCGTCCAGCCGCAGGAACAGACGATAGCCGTCCGGAACCGGATCGTTCGCATCCCATTGAAGGGTAACATCGTCAGCAAATGCAATGATCGGAAATGCGATCAACAGATAATAGAAGACGGCGGGAATGACTTTGATGAAACGAAATGATTTTTGGTTTTGCATACTCCCTCCGGAATATTGACCGTGCGATCGGCAATCTGTCCGGAGAAAGTGCCCTCGCCCGGCAACCCTGCTGCCCTATTCCTGAAATATGGAACTTAGGCCAGTGGCTTTGCGTCCTGCCCTTTCGGGTAGTTTGCCTTTTTCGAGCTAATTGAAAGAGAACCAGTATTGCATATTCACAATTCGATGCAATGGCTGAACATGCAATATCGTTGCCACCTCCTGGTGTGCGAGGAGAATAGCTAATTCCCTTTTTATTGCTGCTGGTTATTTATGAAATAGATCGAAATGAACAAATTCAGGGGAATCAATTGTGATAAAGCAGACACCCCGCTGTGCACAAAAAAACACTAACAAGCTGCTCACAGTCCGATGAGCCTGCCCAAAAATGGAATTCAGTGGATGCCAATTACACGGATATCCTGCCGGTCCCTGGGACGCCAACGAAGTCCCCCTTTAAACCCATAGCATGGATAGATATAAAACGTTCTCACCTTTGAGACCCAACCGGGCCGATTCACCAAGGGAGCCGGGCGATGGATGGACAATGCAATGGGTGAATCGACCCTCTCGAAGACTTCCGACAATCGCTTAACACTGCCGCCATCGTGCAGAACCCCGACCCCGTCCATACCGATAAGTTCTTCGTCCTGCCACCAATCGTCATAGACATTGGGACGGTTCCACCGGTTGATGGATACGGTGAAGGGTTGGCCCTCCGTATAAAACGCCAGCTCACTGGCATCCTGGTAGCTCAGACCAAAAACGAACGTCCTCTGCTGGTGCGGCATCTTTGAAAATACGGAGGTAACTTTTTCCCCCAGCAGATCCCATCCAATGGTTTCGTGGGCCGCACGATCGAAATGTACCGGCAAGGGGAAAATGGGCCGGATCACCTGAATCAGGATAATCAGGGAAAAGGCTGCCGAAGTATACAACGTCCAGTGCCAAATCATTCTCAACCGATACGGCCCCGTCCTGCCCTGTCCCTTGATGGACCAGAAAGCGGTACCTGAAACCACGGCTGTGATATAGGCCATGCCGGACCAGTTGGCATAAACCCTGGTGTGAAGGCTCAACAAGCTGAACAATGCAAACACCGGAAAAGAAGTAAAGCAAATAAATTTGCAAATCCATGAACTTCGGGGACAACCACGGCGTGACGTTCGTATCCAACTCGCCACGATAAGGCCAAACACCAGCGGTGATAGCAGCCCCACCTGTGATCCAAGGAACTCAAAAAAGTAATTGCGGTGCAGGCTGAAAGGTTGGCTGGCGCCGCCGATATATGCGACGTGTCGAAAGCTGTTCCAATGATGACCGGCATTCCAGAAAATAACCGGTGAGAATATGACTATAGCAATAGCTGATGCGACATAGGGTTGCCATCGTTTTAAAACATAACGATGCGAGGGTGAAAACAGGACGAAACCGAAGACACATGCCGGTAATAGCACCATCGAGTATTTGCTCAACAACCCGATTCCCAACCATAAGCCGCTGAGGATCCAAGGTCGCCATTGATTCTTCTCCAAGGCACAGGCAGAATGATAGCTTACGGCTGCCCAGGACGCTCCCTGCAGGCCGTCGGCGGTGGCCAATATGCCGCCAACGTTGAAGAAGAATATCGTCTGACTGATCAACGCCGTTTGCCATGCGACGCGGGCACCAAACCACTTCCAGGCCATACCGACCAGATAAACAGATGCCACGGCCATGGACAGGATGGAAGGCAATCTGACGCTCAGCTCATTATGTCCGAAAAGCAACGTTGACAGGCGAATGGCCCAGGCGATCATGGGGGTCTGATCATAATACCCCCAATCCAGGTGACGCGACCACTGCCAGTAATTGGTCTCGTCCGGTGTGAGCAGGAACGCCTGTCCGTAAAGCATCCTTAGAATCGTACATCCGCCGATCAGCAGGCAGGCGAACCACAGATACTTAAAGCCAAGGTTGTTTTTATCTATGCAGTCCGGCAGGATCGGATTGTATGAATCGTTCAATGGATATCAGCCTTGTCGTGGATACGCAGAAGAATCGCTGGTGGAGATCGATTAAGTGATTTCCGTGGTCTGATTGAGGATTAATGAAAAACAGGTGCCTTGGCCTTCTTGGGTGTTGACGTCCAATCGGCCGTCATAGGCCTCCAGGATCCTGTGGACGATGGAAAGCCCCAAGCCGGTGCCTTCGGATTTGGTGGTGTAAAACGGGTTGAAGATGGACTGAACCACATCGGAAGGCATACCGCAACCATTATCGACCACTTGAATACAGACATCCGCATTCTTGAGCTTGGTCAGCTTGATTTCGATCAGTCCATTGTCGTCCACCGCCTCAGCGGCATTGAGCAAAAGGTTCCAGATTATCTGCCTCAGATGGGCCGGATCCATGATCACCCAGCAGTCTTCAATAATTTCTTTGCGGATGATGCAATGTTTTGAATGGGTAATGTCCTTCTCAAAAAGAGCGCAGACCTCTCCGATGGCCGCCCCTCAGATTAAGTTTCTCGGGTTTTCCTGCCGGAGGACGCGCAAAAAAAAAGGAAGTCATTAACCAGTGTTCCCAGACGGTCCGTCTCCCTTAGAATAATATCCATGAGGCGCTGGTGCCCGGCATCGTAGTCGCTTTCATCCTTGAGTAGTTGTATTGACCCCACCACAGATGCCAGGGGGTTCTTGATCTCATGGGCCAATCCAGCCGCCATTTCACCCATATAGGCCATTTTTTCCACACGCTTGAGATGATTTTCCATGGCTTTGAGTTCTTTTTGTGTCTTGCGGTTTTGCTCCGTAAGCAATCCGCTCAACAATGCCATAGCTAAAGCCGCCACGGAGATAAACATGACCTTATAAGCTATTTGAGATGCACTCACCGGGTTCGGTTCAAACAAGCCTCCACCTTCGATTTCAGGGAATAGTGAGTAATGCTGAAGGATCAAAATCAGAGCGTACTGCAGACTGCACAGAAGAGCAATCCCAACCCCCCCTCGCAGGTAAAGGGCCATGCTCGCACAAATAACCACCAGAAGGTAAAGAAACGAAAACAGACTGAAGTACCCACCTGTTAAGATAACGATAATGGTCACAAAAAGGGAGTCAACAACAATTTGGTAAAACGCAAAAGTACTTGCGTTTGTGATTTTAGGCAGCAGGATAATAGTGACTAAAGATACCAGAAAGAGAGCCGCAACCATCAGGTATAAATAGAGGACGAATAAGGTGAGGCCGTGCCCATCCTCTTTTAGTTGGAAAACGATCGTCGAAACTAAGAGAAGTCCCGCAAAAACTAGCCGTGCGAAAATCAACCATTTCAATTTTACATGGAGCTGATTATCGCTTTCTTTTTTTAGAAATTCTAAAATTTGCCGCAGCACGTTTTCACACGTATTACAAAAAGAACTGCGTTTTCAGGAAAAGAGACATCGTCTATTCAATATTTTGGGTCCATCCAGAAATGCCTAATTTTCACAATATTGACTATTTTGTAAAAAGCATCTCCAGGCAACACGTGGCCAAACATTTCAGTAACAGGAACTCGTTTTTAGCTGTAGTTTTGAAAATTTGAAAATTAGCAAATAATTACAGGATCTTATACATAAATTTTACTAATGAGTTCCTTAGAAGTCGAAATCTACCGTTTTCCGTCATTCAAGCGAAGTCCGAAATCCATTATTTTCAATAACTTCTGGATTCCGGATCAAGTCCGGAATGACCCATCGGAAAATTTTTACGATTCCATCGATATTGACGTTGCCTATAAAATTTGATCCTCGAGATATTGACCAACTTCCGCCTTTTTGCTTTTAAATACAGCTTGATCTCGATCGGATTAGTCAATTGCTGGGCGAAATAACAATAATTCTTTGATTTGATTAATCGCCTACCGCACCAGCCATCTGGAAGATCGGTAGATACATCGAAACGACCAATCCGCCAACAATCACACCTAAAAAAACGATCATCAGAGGTTCGATCATTGCAGTCAGGTTCTCAACTGCTTGGTCTACTTCTTCATCGTAAAAATCTGCGATTTTTTCAAGCATTGCATCTAATGCGCCTGTGGATTCACCAACGGAAATCATCTGACAAACCATGGGTGGAAATACGCCGCTGGCCTGAAGCGGGTCGGCCATGGTGCGACCTTCGGCAATCCCGGTTCGCACACTATATATGGCATTCTCCACGACCCTGTTGCCTGCAGTTTTGGCCACAATGTCAAGTGCATCCAATATGGCCACACCACTGGACAACATAGTGCCCATTGTACGAGTGAATTTAGCAACTGCCACTTTTCGAATCAATATTCCGAAAATAGGTAGCTTAAGTGCGGTTCGATCAATCAATAAACGTCCCTTATTGGTTTTATAATACTGACGATAGGCCACTACAAAAAGGGCAATACCAATGACAATCCACAAGATCTTATCTTTGACGAAGTCACTCAATGTAATTACAAATTGAGTTGGCGCAGGTAACGCTTTCCCAAAATCTGAAAACATCTCCTGAAAAACAGGAATAACAAAAATCAAAATAACGGCCACTACAATTACAGCGACAGCTAAGGTGATAGCTGGATAGACCATGGCACCTTTTACTTTTCGTTTAAGTGAGGCTGCCTTTTCCATATAACCGGACAAACGCTTAAGGATCACATCCAGAATACCACCAGCCTCACCGGCTGCCACCATATTAACGAATAGATTGTCGAAAAGTTTGGGATGATTTTTTAAAGTGTCCGCCAAGGTGGCGCCCCCCTCAACCCCATCTTTAATTTTTTTTAGAATCTTTTTAAAGGTGGCATTTTCCTGCTGGGAATAAAGGATATCGAGACACTGAATAATAGGCAGGCCCGCGTCGATCATGGTCGAAAACTGCCGGGCAAAGATGATCACATCGTTTTCTTTGACCTTCGGTTGCAGAAAGGCGACATTTTCAAACAGGTCCTTCGGTTTTTTCTTGATCTTGGTAGGCGTGATCTGCATCCGACCCAATTGGTTACGGACGGCTTGTTCGTTGGCCGCCTCCAGCTCGCCTTTTTGTACTTGATTGCTCCTGGTTTTACCTACCCATAAAAAAACCGGCATAACATTCCCCCACGCTAGATATCCATGACCCGCACATGAGAATTCAAGGGCTAAACCCAGTCCCGGAAGGTCCATCAGCCCAACGCCAATGACTTGCCGTTCCCGTCATTCAACTACGGCCTGAATTCCGTCGTCCTTTTGCTCATCTTTTGGGACACATCACCAAAATCTATTATAATTTTGGTATCATAAACTGTTCCGGTGAACAATATAAAATTATGCCCATCTTCATAACAGCGAAAAATCAATGCAAACTGTGTACCAGAAACTCCACTTTCGACAACACCTATTTTCGGATTTGCCATCCAACCTTGATGGCTATGTAAAAAGTCTCCGTTGGTTATAAACACAGTTTTGGGCATATGGCCAAAACTTTTGGGCTGCAAGAGAATATGCGAACAATAATGCAGAATGTAGCCCAAAATCGCTCTTTGATATTGTTAAAATCGGCACGATAACGCCTATTCGGGTCGGTTTCCGGTGGTATCCCCGCCATTGCCGCCATAACCGCTGCTGCACGCAAGATGTTCAGCCCGAGGGCCTTTAGCATGGCACTGAAGCGCACTGCTTTGAACCCGCGCACCCGCAAGTGCTTAACCCCGGTGCGCCGGTCATATTCACTCATGGTCGCTTCAACTCCGGATCTCCATCGGTAGAGGTCCTTGAATGCGTCAGTTTCGATCTCCACGCGTCGGAGGGCGATTCGCAATTGCTTTTCTGTAAAGCGCAGATAAAAACCCTTTTTGCCGGAGGCTGCCGGACATATCGCCTGATTGGGACAGCTGGCGCAATGGGCCGAAGCGAATGCGGCACAATAGCGGGTCTTCTTCTTTTTAGAATGGATGGGAGCGTGACCTTGAGGGCAGCTGACAACCTTTCCCGATTTTTCGATATGAAAATCGCTAAGGCCGATCTTGCCTTGTTTTTCACTGCCGCTTGGCGGAGAGATCACCTCAACTCCTTTGGTTATTGCTTTTTCGACGTTGGCGTCGCTTCCATACAAAGAATCCGCCAGTAGCTGCTTGGGGCCTAAATCCATTTCCTGGGCCGATTCGATGGCCGGGATCAATGCCTTGGCATCGCTTTCGTGTGCCTGCTCAACCTCGACGTGGGTGATCAGGTTCAAGGTCTTGGCTTTCTGATCCTTATCATCGGTGTCCGTATAGGTCTCCATGACTTGGACCTGATAGCCCTGGCCTTTATGCCCACTGTAACTGGCATCCGGGTCCGAGGGGTTTTGCAGCGAGTCGGAAGGAATCTGCTTGGGCTCTTTGACGGTGATGCGGCCATCGTCGCCGAGCTGGCACTGCTCGTTCAATATCCGCTCAAGCAGTTTGAAGCTGTGCATGCAGGCGACATCCTTATGCCCCTTGAACCGGCAGATCAGGCGGTACAAATCGGAGCTGACCTGTTGAAGGCTCTTGTGGCTTTGGGATGGCTTGACCAGAGCGAAACAAGTCAGCGCCTTTTCTGTCAGGTATTGTTCACTGATTGTATTCTCAACGGTAGCGAATAAGGCGTTATGGTGCCGTTTCAAGTTCTTCAAAAACTTGTGGATCGCCGTTGAGAAGATGCTGATGCGTGCCAGTCGGCGCATATTGGATTGGATGTGCACCGAATCGATACGCTGTTTATCGGTATCGACGTTGAAAATCGAAGCAAGCTTTTGGGTTCCAGACTGAAACAAAATCGAATCCAGTCCGTTTTCAACCGCAATGCGGCGCATGGTCCACAAGGTTTTAGGGCAGATATACAGGGCTGCATCGGATTCTTCGGTAATATCCAGCGCATAATGGAACTGGATATTGAAGGCAAGCTGTTCGATGGCCTCTTCGTCATCCAGATCCAGAGTCTGCTGAAGAACCAACAGCCCCATGACGGTAGAAATGTCCTTGGTCGGCCTTCCAAAGCCGGGATCGAAAAAGGGCGCAAATTCTCTGACAGGCAGTTCTGGAAGCATGTATTTCCTGAACAGCCCCGGCCACGACTGGTCGAGCATCTGCCGTCTCTTGGGGCTGATATGGCCCCAGGAATCGAAAAGTTGCTGCTGTTTGTGATCATTGAAGCGTAGCATACATTTATCCTGTAAGGGTCTGTATTTTAACGCATTACTTATCAAAACAGCAGTAATAAAGCAAGAAGTATTTTTAAAATAAATGCATTATTTCAAGCGGTTAAGAAAAAGGACTTTTTACGATTTCATCAACCTTAAAAGAGAGAAAAAACGATCCGAAGGTCGATTTTATGGGAATCATTGATGCGGTTCATCCAGTACAGGCCATCTTGCCAAAATGTGGAGACTGTGCCAATGTATTCTGCAACTGTCCAAGATTATATCGGAAAGACATATGCCGCAAACCCGTGATCAAAAATCGTCTCCCCCCCAATCTGCCGCTGAAAAGGTTACCGTCATTACGACCCACGTGAATGCGGATTTCGATGCAATGGCCTCGTTGCTGGCTGCCCAGAAATTGTATCCGGAAGCCCTGGTCGTTTTTCCGGGATCCCAGGAAAAAAACCTGCGCAATTTCTTCATCCAGTCCATGGTCTACCTTTTCAATCTGATTGAGCTAAAAGAGATCGACCTGAAAAGTGTCGACCGGTTGGTACTGGTGGATACGCGACGCGCCGATCGCATCGGGAAACTGGCTCAGGTTTTACAAAACCCGGGATTGTCCATCCATATCTACGACCACCATCCCGACCAGAAAAACGACATTCGCGGGCAACTGGAAATCATCCGTCCCACAGGTGCGACCATCACGATCCTGACCGAACTGCTGCGGAAGCAACACATCATCCTGACACCCGAAGAAGCCACCATCATGTGCCTGGGTATCTATGAGGATACCGGCTCCTTCACCTTCTCATCCACCACGGTGGACGATTTCAAGGCAGCGGCCTACCTGCTTTCATCGGGGGCCAACATCGATATCATTGCCGACCTGATCGCACGTGAAATCAGCCCCGAACAGATCGGTCTCCTCAACGATCTGATCCAGGCCGCCCATCGGCATACGATCAACGGTGTCGAAGTGGTGGTCACCACGGCCATTTTCGATCACTATCTGCCGGATTTCGCCTTTCTGATCCATAAAATGGTCAAGATGGAAAACATCAATGCCATCTTCGCCCTGGCGATGATGGAAAACAAGGTCTACATGGTCGCCCGCAGCCGAACGGAAGAGGTGGATGTCGGGGAAATCATCGCGGCCTTCGGGGGTGGCGGGCACGCCGCAGCGGCAGCTGCAACCATCAGGAATCAGACGTTGGCCCAGGTGGAACAGGCCCTCCTGCAGGAACTGCATCAAAGGGTCAAGTCCCAAAAACAGGCCCGGCACCTGATGTCGTCGCCTCCCATAACGGTGAAAGAAGGCGTGTCATGCGCCGATGCCAACGGCCTGTTGACCCGCTACAATGTCAACGCCCTGCTGGTCACCCCGGCGGATGGAGACGCCCCCCCCTGGATTGGATACATCACCCGTCAGGTGATCGAAAAGGCCATTTTTCACAACCTCGGCCAATCCATGGTCAAGGATTATATGTCCACTGAGATAGCTCAGGTCGGGCCGGATGCGGATCTCCTGGAAGTTCAAGAGAAAATCATCGGTCATAAACAGCGCATCCTGCCGGTAATCGAAAAGAATGAAATTCTGGGCGTCATCACCCGCACCGACCTGTTGAACACCCTGGTGCACCAGGCGCAGCTCACCCGTAATGGCTCCCCCAATCCCTTCAAGCATGCCCTGCAGGGCCGCACGCGCAACGTTTCACACTTCCTTGAAGAACGGCTGCCCCAGCCCCTTTCGGAAATCCTGGTAAATTTAGGAGACACGGCTGCCGAGCTGGGATTCAAGGCCTATGTCGTTGGCGGTTTCGTGCGAGACCTGTTTTTATACCGCCAGAATGAAGATGTGGACATTGTCATCGAGGGTGACGGCATCGCCTTTGCCAAAACATTCGGCCGGAGATTCAATACCCGGATCCATACCCACAAGAAATTCGGAACCGCGGTCATCATCTTTGACAACGGTTTCAAGATCGATGTGGCCAGTGCCCGCCTGGAATACTACAGTTCGCCAGCGGCCCTGCCCGATGTGGAACTGAGCTCGATCAAGCTGGACCTTTTCCGTCGGGATTTCACCATCAACACCCTGGCGATTCATCTCAACCCCGGGAAATACGGCCTTTTGATCGACTTCTTTTCAGCCCAGAAGGACCTGAAAGACAAAGCCATAAGGGTGCTTCACAACCTCAGCTTCGTGGAAGATCCCACCCGGGCCTTCAGGGCCATCCGCTTCGAACAGCGGTTCGGTTTTTCCATCGGCAAGCTGACCGCGAGCCTCATCGACAACGCGGTCAAGATGGATTTCTTCAAGCGCCTGAGCGGACGCCGGGTATTTACCGAAATCCGGCTCATCC
Source organism: Candidatus Krumholzibacteriia bacterium (assembly GCA_963674845.2). Lineage (GTDB taxonomy): Bacteria > Krumholzibacteriota > Krumholzibacteriia > LZORAL124-64-63 > LZORAL124-64-63 > LZORAL124-64-63. The sequence goes on from CAXXKE010000001.1 coordinate 59,100, forward strand.
TGGAGGAAGAAAATCCGATCCCCGCCATTACCCGATTGAACGATTTCGATCTGCTCAAAGTAATCCATCCCACTGTGGTTCTGGACGCCGACTTGATTCATCTGTTGAATTCGGCGAGGCGGGTCCTCGCCTGGCACGACCTTTTATTTATCGAAGAATCCTATCTGTGCTGGCTGGTCTACTTCATGATTCTCATCCATGCATGCGATGATATCACGGTATCGGCCATCTGCCGTCAAATGGCCCTGGCACCAAGGCATATCAAAATCATCACCAGGGACCGACTGGCCGCCAGGGAGTGCCTCTCCCGACTGGAACAAATCCTGCCACGCAGTGACAGCGAACTCTACCACCACCTTATCAATTTCAGGACGGAACTGATTCTCTATATGATGGCCATCGCCAGAAAAAAAACCGCCAAAAAGGCCATTTCCAAGTTTTACACCCAGCTGCGAGATGTCCGGCTGGCCATCAGCGGTAGCGATCTGGTCAACCTCGGCCTCAAACCTGGCCCCGTATTCAGCCAAATCATGGATGCCGTTCTGAACGCCAAACTGAACGGAGAGGTAAAGACCCATCAGGATGAGCTTGGTCTTGCCCACCGATGGATTCAAGACCACACGGCCAACAATTTGCTTGATTCAAATCCATTGAGCCAGTAAATTACTTTGTTTAACCGTTACGCCAGAAGTCAAAATGCGTGAGCCCAACGGGCCGATACATCCAACGGGAGTCATAAATGTCTGATAAGAAACGAATATTGAGCGGAATGCGCCCAACCGGGCCCCTCCATCTGGGCAATTACTTAGGCGCGCTGGCCAACTGGGTCAACATGCAGGACAGCTATGAGTGTTTCTTTTTTATCGCCGACTGGCACGCCCTCACCAGTGATTACGAAAATACCGAACCACTTGCGTCCCATGTCCGCCAGATCCTCCTGGATTGGCTGAGCGCCGGCCTTTCGCCGGAAAAAAGCACCCTTTTCATCCAATCCAAAATCCCCGAACATGCCGAGCTCTACCTGCTCCTGTGCATGATCACCCCGGTACCCTGGCTGGAACGGAATCCCACCTACAAGGACCAGATCGTCCAGCTCCAGAACAAGGATCTGTCGACCTTTGGTTTTTTAGGGTACCCCGTACTCCAGGCGGCCGATATCATCATGTATAAAGCGAATGGTGTCCCGGTAGGTGTGGATCAGGTGCCGCATGTGGAGATCACACGAGAGATTGCCAGACGTTTCAATTATTTCTATGGGGAGGTCTTTCCGGAACCCGAAGCGGTGCTCACCCAGACCCCCAAAATCCTGGGCATCGATCGTCGTAAAATGAGCAAAAGCTACGACAACGCCATTTACCTGGCCGACAGCGCGGACGACGTTCGTGCCAAGGCCATGCAGATGGTCACCGATCCCCAACGCATGCGCCGCAGCGATCCGGGCGACCCCGACGTATGCAACGTCTTCGAATTTCACAAGCTCTATACCGATGCGTCCATGGTTGCGCAGCTCAACACGCAATGCCGCTCGGCGGATATTGGATGTGTTGAATGTAAAAAAATGATGGCCGAGCATCTGGATACGGCCATGGCCCCCTTGCGTGACCGGCGACGCTACTATGAAGAACATCCGGACATCGTCACCGACATCATCGAGGAAGGCAGCCGCAAAGCGCGGGTCATCGCCCACCAGACCATGGAAGAGGTCCGGGCCGCCTTGAAAATGACCTACTGATTCGAAAACCGGCACATGGATCCGAGTGAATATACCGTCAAGCTGGAAAAAATCTTTGAAGGCCCCATGGACCTTCTGATCCACTTGATCCGCAAAAACGAGGTCGACGTCTACGATATCCCCGTGGGCCTGATTACCGAGCAATATCTGGCCTATCTGGAATGGATCAAGATGCTCAATATCGACAACGTGGGTGATTTTCCTGCTGATGGCCTCCACCCTGGCCCATATCAAATCCAGGATGCTGTTGCCGACCCACGGCGACGATGCCGATGAAGAAGACCCACGCCTGGAAATCATACGACCGCTCTCGGAGTACCTGCAAGTCAAGTCGGCGGCCGAAGAGCTGGCCCGACGCAATATGCTGGGCGATAAAATATTCACCCGTCGGCCCGATACCAAAAGCTATCTCAAAGGACGATCAGGAGCTGGTTCATGTCGGGCTTTTTGAGCTTATCGATGCTTTCCAGAGGATTCTGAACAAAGTCGCCCATGATCATACCGTGGACCTGGAATCCGACCAGGTTTCCATCAAAGACCGCATGAATGACATCATCGCCATCATGGAAGACAAGGGGTCCATGACCTTTACCGAGCTCTTTGAGGGCGCGGTGGATAAAAGGTTTATCATCGTTACCTTTCTGGCGCTGCTGGAACTCATGAAACTGAGCCTGATTCACGTCGTCCAGCATGCCCAGAGTGGTGTGATCCGATTATTTTATCAATGATAGGCTTATGCAAGATTTGACATCCATTATCGAGAGCCTGTTGTTCGTGGCGGAAGAACCTCTGACCATTGATAAGCTGGCCGGTGTGCTGGAGGGTTTCGAAAAGAAAGACATTCGTGCGGCCCTCGAAGAACTGGGCGAGACCTATCAAAACCGTCAGGGAGGCTTTTATCTGAGCGAAGTCGCCGGTGGCTGGCAACTGAGAACCCGTCCCGAATACCATGAGTGGATCAAGCGCATGCTTCAGCCCTCACCACAGCGGCTCAGCAAAGCCGCTCTGGAAACCCTCGCCATTGTAGCTTACAAGCAGCCCGTGATTCGGGCCGACATCGAATACATCCGGGGTGTGGACAGCGGCGGCGTGTTACGTCAACTGATGGAACGCAAATTGATCCGCGTGCTGGGCCGCAAGGACATCCCCGGCCGACCGCTGATCTATGCCACCACCAAGCTGTTTCTTGAGTTGTTTGAGCTCAAAGACCTCAAGGATCTGCCGTCGCCCAAGGAAATCGAACAGCTTGGCGGGCCTATTCCGGAGGGACCCGATACTGTGGAACATGACGAGGATACCCAGGCGGATGCTGAAGAAATGCCGCCACCATCTCCCGAAACCACCGACGAGGAGGTTGATCAGGAAGAGGTCTCGGCTGAGATACAGGAAACCCGGATTGACAATGCTGCCGAAAACGACGAAGAGGCGCTTGACGGGCCCATTCCTGAGGGATCCGAAACCGTGGGACCTGGCGAGGACACCCAGGCTGAAACTGAAGAAATGCCTCTCCCATCTCCCGAAACCACCGACGAGGAGGTTGATCAGGAAAAGGACTCGGCTGAGATACAGGAAACCCGGATTGACAATGCTGCCGAAAATGACGAGGATGATCCAGCCGAGATCGAAAAGGACACCGCCGCCGTTGAAGATGCCGCGCGCCAAGAACCCCCGCCCGATATGGCCGATTCGCCTGGATTCGATAGTTTATCACCCGACCCATCGCCGAACAATGATGGACCACCCCCAAAAAACTCTTGACGCCGACCGGCCTTCTTCTCTATATGTAGCGCGTTAATCGGGTGCCTATTAAAGACGACACCCGACGTTCGGGCGGTTAACTCAGCGGGAGAGTGCTACCTTCACACGGTAGAAGTCACTGGTTCAAATCCAGTACCGCCTACCACAAAAAATCAATCCTTTCAAAGGTTTAGCTTTCAAACCCACCCCTGCCTCCGTTGATCAATAGTTGATCAACGGAGGTTTTCTTTTGGTATCCCCGCAAAAAGAAAACGGCTATACGATCATAGCCAATGAAATCATTGAAGCCCTTGCCCGGATCCGGATCCCTGGAGAGTGCCGTCAAATTCTCGACGTCGTTTTTCGGCAGACATATGGCTATCATCGAACGTCGTTTTTTTGTAAGCCTGGCGAGTTGTCGGAAAAAACCGGCATAAGGCGCCAACATATCAACAGATCTTTAAAAAAATTGGCTGAAATGAACCTTTTGACCGTAACCAATAATGGTTACGTAACCAAAAATGGTTACGCTTACGAGATAACATTCAATAAAGATTACGAAAAATGGGCAGCGTCACCAAAAAAGGTTACGTACCCAATAATGGTTACACCCGTAACCAATAATGGTTCACCTACCTATAAAAGAAAAATTAAAGAAAATAATATATATATACAGTCATCCCCTCCCCTAAAAAAATATCCCTTTCCCGAATGGCTCGACAAAAAATTATGGGGCGATTTTTGCCGGATGCGGTCGCGGATCCGGAAACCGATCACGACCGAAAGGACCATCGACGGTCTCATTAAAAAATTATCCAACCTTATCGACCAGGGACACAACCAAGAGGACCTGATTCAGAACGCGATCGATAACTGTTGGATGACTTTCTATCCCCCTAAAACCGGCCAAGGCCGTTCAAATAACTGTTCAAACCCCTCAACATATTCACAAAAACAAGAAGCCGAGCGCCGAGCGATTGCCCGGGCGCTCATTGAAGACAGCAAACAAGACCAAGGGGGCACCGATGCCGATCACCAAAAATCTGATTCTGAAACATTTACACAGGGCGAACCTTTGTTGCCGGATCCGGAAAACGGCCGAGGAAATTGAAGTTTTGTCAGGGATCTATTTTCAGGATTTCGGACACTATGACCCTGTCGATTTTGTCGAATGCCTGAGAAGGCACCGACTCATAAGCCCTTGGTTCCCGACGCCGTCAGACATTTCGGACATTTACAAAGTCGTCAAAAATGATTCGCAGGGAACGCCGAAGGCGATTCCGGCGCCAACTGAAATTAGCGTCGAGCAACAGCGAATAAACATGGCGGGGATCAAACGTTTTAGATCCAAGCTTGGCATTTTTAAAGCTGTTCCGAGAGTCAGGCGCCGGGATCCGGAACGGGCGGCCATGATCAGACAGCAGGCCCAAAACATTTTAGCCAGGGGGGGACAATGAGCACGAAAAGCAAGATTAACGTCATCGATGCCGACGGGATTCTTTTTCATGACCTGCCCAGCGGCCAGACCGTCGAATTTGTCGCGAGTCGCCGGATAGCTGGCAAGGGAATTACCGTCGAAATGACCTTCGACACGTTTCTGAAAATCGCCGGCCGGATCCGGGCGCAAATGCAGAAAGCCCGGGACCGGAAAGAGAGCTTTTGCACCATGTTCGATAAGGCCGTTTTCGATGGCCAGCAAGTTATTGACGATCATCGCGGCGGGGATCCGCTCGAAATTTGAACAAGGTTTTATCGATATCAATGAATACCGACACCGAAACCCTGAAGTGGGAAAAGATCACTTTGAATATTTACGACCTTTGCCCGGAGTGTTGGAAATCCGGGCTAAGGATACGGCTCAGGAGGCCGAGGGGCGGCTTTTTCGTTTGCCCTGAATGTCAGTGGTCGGCCTGGTGTATTGAAGGGCACCATCGGCCTCTTGATATTCGCTGAAAGGAACAAATCATGTCAAAAGTTGTCAAAATTTCCAAAAAAATGTTCAAAAGCTTGCTGAAAGCGACTCGAAAATATGATTTTTGGTCGCCTGAACGGGCGGCTTTGATGGCACGCATTGATAAATTAATGTCGGCACCTCGGCCGGCATTGTTCAACGTCGCCGATTTTCGAAAGCCTCTTTTCCCGACGGAGGAAAACAAGGCCGGCGTCTTGGTCGATGATATCCGGGGATTTGTCGTCATCAGGAACGAATCCAGGCACCGGTTTATGGACATCAACGACGAAAAGGCCGTCGAGGCAATCAAAGAGGCCCTCAGGCTTGCCAGGCTTTCAACTTACACGCCAAGCAATCTTGTTGAACAATTTTGCACACCCAACCTTGACGCCTTGCAACGCCAGGCTATGGAAGCTCAGCAGGCCGCGGCGGCCTCGCCTCTCTCGATGGCTGGATTGTCTGGCATGTTGGGTCTCAGTTTGGCGGGAGCTGGGGCGGTAGATTCTGGCGGAAATAAAAGCTCGGGATATTATTAATCGAAGAGATAGGGGCTACGGTGCAGTTCGCACTGCAGCATGAGGATTGTTTATTGATGATAGCTCAATTGAAATAATGCCGAAGCTTTTGGTGGCCCATTAAGACTCTTGTTTGCGGCTCAATTATTTTTTTGGCCTTTTGCCATACCGTCTTTGATTTCTAATTGCAGCAAAGAAAAGAATTATCCCCAAGGCTGTAGCGGATAAGGCAAATTTTAAACTTTGGCCGAAATTGGAATTTATAATAATGTTGTCATAAATTGTTGATAAACCAATATATAGGAAAATAATCCCTAAAATGGCGGAGAGCCACCTGACGATAGGATATTCAAAGATATTCTTTGTCCAGAAAGGTTTCATTTATAAATTATCGCAATACAGTTTAAATGAGGCGTCCGCCCTGGGTCCGGTACCGGACGGGCAATTCCCCAAAATGGAACAATTGTCAGAGCATGAAAAAGGGAAGATACGATGTTCGAATAAAAGAATATCAATATAATAGCGCCCTATCAATATAAATCGACAAGACGCAAAGGTCGATGTTTTACCAATGCGAAAATAGGCAGTGATAAGGACCACAAATGTAGTCCCATTGGTAGCATGATTGATGCTGTATTTCTCTTTGACAATTTGATTAAGTATTTTTTTAATATGCAAGGCGGGGGTGTGTTGCGGATGGATTGCCTGTGGCATGGTGGTGTCGCCGGCTCCAACACCGAACTGTGTGGCGCTACTCTTTACGTCTGCACAGTGACTGGTTCGATACTCCTTAATTGTGTACTAAAAACCAACACTCCCTCTGATCGATATTTTTATCTTTCGCTATCTCGATAGTTTCTCGAATCCTTGATACAGGTTCCACAATAGCAAAATCCAATTTAAAATTAGCTGCACTTATCAAGCCTAATAATTTCAGCTTTGGGTCTGAAAAAGATGTTTGGTTAGTAATAGGGCTACCGCTATTACCAGGAAAAATTTCAGCATCAATAACATAGCATCGTTCTTCAGCAAATTTGTTAACTCCACTTCTATTAATTTTTAAAAATTTTTTTCCAGTTTGCATGGATATTATGCCTGAACGACCGAACGGTCTTTGTATAGCGAGTTTGAACCCAATATCTAGAGGAAAACCAAATACAAGAATGCTCCTTGGCGGAACAGGATCATTTTCAGGGAAATGATTTTTCGATGCTTTATCCGAAGATTCTTTATAGTAGCTAAAATGCTTTATTGATCTATCTTTTATCCATTTAATCCCCATCACAGCAACATCTACATTGTGAGTGTCTTCATCGACTACTTCAGGGTGAAATTCCCAATCCTCCTTTTTAAGTTTTAGTAAAAGGCTTTCCTTTTTATTTGAAATTCTATTCAAGCATTCAACTCTAGCTTGTAAATCATAGGGTTTTTCAACTACATGCCTTGCAGAAACTACAAATAGTTTTTCTTCATACTGAACAAAAAATGCTGTCCCATTAGGTTTAAGTTCGGGAACCGGAGTTTCAGAGCCTTCTTTTTCAACATTTTCAATATGTTCCAATCTTATTATTGCTCTACATAACTGTGAATATAGGCCCTCTTTCTCATTTTCATTTGCCCAGCATTTTGGGATGATAGAAAAAATAATTACTAAATAGAGTATTAATTTCCTCATTTCGATACCTCAAAAAATTGGACGCCTTGCTTCAGCAGCGAGTGGAACGAGTCCGCACTGAAAGCCGATATTATGCCATATTTTCGAATATCAATCAGATTCATCTGTATTTTGGGGAATAAGCTTGCTTATATCATTTGTAATTGTCTTTACTTCCCCAACGGCGGCCTTAACCTCTTTAAAAATGTTGATAACGCGATTCGCAGCAGCAAGCACCCATGTCCTTTTGTCTAAAATCTCTATGCTTTCAGTAAGTTTTGTGATTTGCTGTTTCATCAAATTTAATTGGTGTTGTGTTGCATCTTTTTCTTTATATAATGCTTCCATTTTGCTTTTCAATTCATTTAATGATTCATGAATGGTATCTTTCTCTTCCTTCGTAAAATGTATATTGCCATCAGATTCGTATTGCTTAAACTGAGAAAGAATCTGGTCCCTAATTTCATCATAACTGCTATCTATTGGGTTGGATGCTTTAATATCCGCTTCAATTCTATGTGCCCAGCTCAGAATTCTATTTCTTGAATTGCCAAAAGTTTCATGCTTAAATTCTTCTGCTTCCAGTGTGAACTGACCAGGCGATTCAAGCGATAGATATTGTTCCCTTGGATTTCTGCTATTTTCTATTTCTTTGGTTTTAAATGAAAAGTTTTCATTCGGGATAAAATTTACACAAATTAAAAACCCATCTTCATGAAACTTTAAATCAAATAAATCCTTCCCAAAAGATGTGTTATCCAGCTCCCGCAGTATTTCATCTCTTAACGATGGGCGTAGTGTACTCATAAGTTCCTCTTTAATTCAATTTGTTTTAGGCATACGTATTTTCACCTGTTGGTGTGGATCGCAGCGGAACACCGGTCCGAGTAAAGCATGAGCTTATATGTTTTCTGATATTAGTCATTCTCTAATAGATCCTCAAGATTTTCTAAACGTCTCGCTATTGGTGAATAGCCTATTGCTGCCTTAACTCTGTTGTTTTTCTTTGCCTCCTTAAAATCTTTTCCAATCAACGTATTTGCCTCTCGAAAGAGCTCTGATATTCTAGGGGCTGCTATATCGCTATAAAATACATTTCTATTTCGACCCCATGAACCATAACCTCCCGGCTCTCCAAGATAACAAAGCACCATCCACAAGACCATTTTCTTTCTTGGTTCTGGAGGGCAATATACAAGCCCTCCCATATCTTCAAAATCATCAAATAGTTTTCTATGACTTACAAATTGACGCCATTGATACCCCACCTTTCGGAATTCTTCATAGCATGATTCAAAAAAATCCTTCATTTTACGTTGTTTCAAATATGGTAAGAGACCAGCAGCCTTAGCCACTTTCATTACCACTAAATCAAGAGGCTTTTTTTTATAGCGATCTTGTAAATATGATCCAAGATCGACCAATACAGTTTTCTTGGTAAGAGTTTGAAATTGCCTAAGAATCTCCATTGAGTTTTGTCGCACAATATCGGGCTTTTTAGAATTCATAGCCGAATTAATTAAGTGCTCTACAATCTCCTTCTGTCTAACATCTGGAGCATGCTCATATTCCTCTAATATTTCGCCTGTAACTACTGGTGCACTAGGCTCATCTATAAGTTCCTTAATATCTTCTACACGAATGATTTCTATAGGGTCCAGCTCAAGGACTATCTCTATGCAATTCTTGAAAATGTACAAGATGTCATCAATATCAGCTTCATATTCCTCGTCTTCATGCTCCAAATCTCCACGAATATCATAACATCTGCGAATTTTTTTCCATTCCGTTCGTGAAAGAAGCCCTATTCGATATGCCAGATCAATAATTCTTGCTGTTGGGTAATTCTCTGAAATGTCCTCTTCTCTTGTTATTGACGGCAACTTAAAACGAGTGGCCGCCTCTTTTGCGATATCAATTCCAGCGATTATAATTTTGTCTCTCAGGTCATGTACGGCAGCATTCATAAGTCGCTGACATGCACTACTTGGATCAACTGAAAGTAGTCTTTTTGTTCGTTTGATAAGCCCTTTTGCTTGCCACTCAGGACGAATTCTCGCTAAAAGCTGATCAACTCCGGAGGCGGCAACTATTTCAGCCTTAGCTTCAAGAGGAACAAGCGTGCCAGCTTTTTCTTTTTCCTTTGCCATGGCCTTTTTCCTTCATTCGAATATAACATATATGATTAAACGGATTCCGCTTTTTGATGAATGCGGCGATCCATCAAATTACACTTCGAAGGTCTCATCTATAGAATATTTAAAGCTATTCACCACAATCTGTTCCAATACTGGAAAAATCCGGGAATATGAGCTCGAAATCTGGTTCTTGGATCAGTTATTGAATGGAAACTTAGTGAATCAAATCACATAATTGATTAATTTTCAATTACTTTTAGGATCTGAGTTGCTATTGGTAGATAGTGACGAAATTAGCCAAACCGGTACCCAAGGCCTCTCACACGAGGGGCCTTTTTTTATTTATGGGACTGAAAACTACTTTAAACGCCGAGGTAGTTTTTCAAAATATTCAATATAACCGGTAATATACCTTTAAAAAAACTACCTTAGACGTTGACGACAGTTTTATTTGAACGGAAATTGACAATAATCGACGTTTAACCCGGGGTTATATCCGCATCAGGCAGGGTATAATCCACCAAAATCCACCAAAATCCATATAAGTCCACCAAAATCCAACCAGGCCCTGGAAGACGAATCCGCAAAGCATTGAAAATAAAGACTTTTCAAAACGAATTATCCTTTACTTTCCCAATCACCCCGCCTTAGAGTCGTAACTAACTGTAATAACGCTATTATAAATATGTATGTGGTTTTTTGTGAACAGGTAGTGCAATTTTATTATTGCGATTACGCACCATGAGACATTGTTTCGATACACTTTTACCCATACGCTCGATGCAAAGCTTATCTGGAGCGTAAAACATGGCAGCACCGAAAGGAAATGGATTTTGGAAGCTCAGAAGCTCACACGGCCGCAAGCCCAAATTTAAGAACGCCGAACAGCTATGGCAGGCATGCTGCGAATATTTCGAGGCCATCGAGAAACATCCTTTACAGGCGGCCGAGCTTGTCAAATGGCATGGCAACGCCAGGATCAAAAGAGTGCCCAAAATGCGGGCAATGACCTTGACCGGCCTTTGTATCTTTCTCGATATCGACCTTACGACCTGGGCGAACTACAAAGAGCGGTCGAAGGGTTTCCTCAGCGTATGCACGCAAGCCGAAGCAATCATCAAAACCCAAAAATTCGAGGGCGCCGCGGCCGACATGCTCAACGCCTCAATCATCGCCCGGGAACTTGGCCTTGCAGAAAAACAGCAATTTGTCGACGACGAAGGCGAGCCCGCCAAATTTATTTTTGAGGTCGTTCATCCGGACCCAAGCCGTAAGCCGTCTTGATCATCAGGCCGCAAATACCGCCTAAGCTTTTACCCTTTTTGAAGAAAAAAAAGCGATTCAAAATCGTTTTCGGGGGCCGGGGCGGATCCAAGTCAACAGGCATCAGCGACATTCTATTAAGCATGGCAAGCCAAGCTTTTAAAATCGGCTGCTTTCGAGAATTCCAAAACTCGATCGACGATTCGGTTCATGCCCTTTTGTCGGCCGAGATCGAACGGCTAAAGATGCCTGGCTTCAACGTTATGAAGACAGAGATTGCCCATCGATCAGGCGGCCAATTCAAATTCCGAGGGCTCGCAAGAAACATTGCCTCGGTCAAGTCCATGCATGGCTTCAGGCGGTTTTGGATAGAAGAGGCGCAAACGACATCCAAGGACAGCCTGAAGGAATTGACGCCGACGATTCGAACCGATGATTCAGAAATATGGTTCAGGAGCACGTACGCCCATGTCTGTCATCTTGGACTTCTTCCAGGTCGGCTGGGACTTCCTTCAGGTTGGCCTGATCGGCAATTTCACCTGGGGAAACATGGCCATGCTGGCCATCGGCAGCATGTTCATCTACCTGGGTATCGCCAAGGATTATGAACCCCTGCTGCTGGTTCCCATCGGGTTCGGCATGCTGGTGGGGAACATTCCCCTGTCCAGCGGCATGAACATCGGTATCTACGAGAACGGCAGCGTGCTGAACATCCTGTACAAGGGTGTGACGCAGGGATGGTATCCCAGCCTGATCTTCCTGGGCATCGGGGCCATGACCGACTTCTCGGCCATGCTCTCCAACCCCCGGCTGATCCTGCTGGGGGCCGCGGCCCAGGCGGGAATCTTCCTGACCTTCGCCGGTTCCCTGTTGCTGGGCTTCCCGGCCAAGGAAGCCGCGGCCATCGGCATCATCGGCGGCGCCGACGGTCCCACGGCCATCTTCCTTTCCAGCCAGCTGGCGCCCCACCTGCTGGGGGCCATTGCGGTGGCGGCCTACAGCTACATGGCCCTGGTGCCGGTCATCCAGCCGCCCATCATCAAGCTGCTCACCTCCCGGGACGAGCGACTCATCCGTATGAAGCCCTCGCGTCCCGTGAGCAAGCGCGTGCGGATCCTGTTCCCGGTGGTGGCCTTCATCCTGTGCGCCAGCATCGCACCGGGCGCCATCTCCCTGCTGGGTTTCCTGTTCTTCGGGAACCTGCTCAAGGAGAGCGGGGTCACCGAGCGCCTGGCCAAGACGGCCCGCGATGCTCTCATCGACATCGTCACCATCCTGCTGGGTCTGTGCGTGGGGGCCAGCACCGACGCCAGCCGCTTCCTGACCCTGGATTCGGTGAAGATCGTGGTGCTGGGCGCCCTGAGTTTCGCCGTGGCCACGGCCGCGGGGGTGCTGTTCGCCAAGTTCATGAACCTGGTGGCCAAGGACAAGATCAACCCCATCATCGGCGCGGCGGGCGTCTCGGCGGTGCCTGACAGCGCCCGTGTGTGCCAGATGGTGGGCGCCCGGGAAGATCCCCAGAACTTCCTGATCATGCACGCCATGGCTCCCAACGTGGCGGGTGTCATCGGCTCGGCCGTGGCGGCGGGTGTGTTCCTCAGCCAGACCTGGCCTGACTGATCCACCAGGATATCCGATTTGAAGATGGGAAGGCTCCTGGCGGGGCCTTCCTTTTTCCAGACCGGGGCTTCCCCGCCCTTTCGGGGCCGGGCCTGTCGAGACTGGTCGTGCCCAGGCCTGAGGGTTTGCCTCGATTTATCCCATCCGGGTATATTCATGGGCTCCAGGTTCCCCGACTTCTCGCGGGTTCCTGATTCAAGGGGGGGGACGATGTCCAATCGTTTGAGGGAGATCTCTCGGCTTCGCTTGCCGGCCGTGCTGCTCGGTGCCTTGCTCATAACCCTGTCCGGGGCTGCCTTCGCGGCAGTGCACATCGATGGCCGGGTCGACTTCCTGGTCCATTCGGGAGAGAAGGAGGTCACGGTGGTTCCGGGCTCGGTCCGGTTCGCCGCGCCGCCCGCGAGGGGTGATTTGGCGGCGCTGCACGCTCTGGGTGTCGAGTTTTTCGACTTCGGCCACGGACTTGCCGGCAGCCGCACCGTGTTTCCGGTCCGGTTCCCGGTGTCCGCGCTGGCGGAATTGGCCAGGATGGAATCGCTGGTGGCCGTCGATTGCGCCTGGCGTCCCCTGCGCAAGCCGCCCCTGGCGGTCAGCCGTCCCCAGGTGGAGGCCGACCAGGCCTGGCAGGTGGGGTTATCCGGGGGCGGAACCCTGTCCGGGGCGGGAGTGCTTGTCTGCGACGTGGACACGGGGGTCAATTACAACCACGCCAATTTTTTCAAGCTCTCCGGCGAAACCTACCATTGGCTGGATGTGAACAGCAACGGGGTCTTCAACCGCGGCGATGCGGTGGACCTGGATCATGACGGCATCTACGACGCCGGGGAAGGGCTGGACTACCACGAGGCCGCCAACATTACCGTGTACGGCAACAGTTCAGGGAGCTTCGACGCCGGTCTGGACTTCCTCTTCAACGACGCCAACGGCAACGGCGCCCGAGACCACGGCGCGCCCGCCTATGGCGAAAACGATCCCTGCTACGGGGAACTGATCCTGGTGGTCGACGACGCCGACGGTGACGGCGTGCTGGACCCGGGAGAAACCCTGCACGGCCTGGGCGAGAGCCGCATCCGGGCCATCTACAACAGCGACGGCACGGTCCACCGCCGCGGGGTGGACCTTCTGGAATCGGACGCTGACGACTGGGGGCACGGATCCCAGGTCAGCGGCATCATGGGGGGTGGGTGGCGGGGCCTGCACGCCATGAGCGGTGTTGCGCCGGGCATCGAGACCATTCACGTGAACCTGGACTATGGTGATGAGCCGCCATTCCTGCTGCCCATCGAGGCGGGCCTGGCCTGGGCCGTGGCCGAAGGGGCGGATGTCCTCCTCATCGAGGACGGGGAGTGGGTCTGGGAATACATGGACGGATCGTCCAACGTCGAGGTCATGATGAACGAGTTCGCCGAGCAGGGGATCGTGGTGGTCTGCGCCGCGGGCAATCTCTCCAGCGGCCACCAGCACGCGCGCTTCCAGAGCGGCGCGGTCCAGCAGCTGGCCGTGGATCCGGCCTACTCCATCGTCTGGACCGACTTCCTGTGGACCGATGCGGTGAGCCTCTCCCTGCAGATCACCCCGCCCGGCGGGACCCCGGTGACCTTGCCCCTGAACGGCACCACCCTGTTTACCCAGGGGTACAAGGTGTATTCCAATCTGTCCGTCTCACCCCGTGGGACACGCCGCCTGGACCTGCGCCTGTCCAGCACCGCCCTGGCCGGGTCGGTGGGTGGCACCTGGTCCTTCCAGTTCGGCGGGCCTGACACCGAGCTGCATGCCTACTACGGGGATGACGCCTGGGGCTGGTCCACCAGCTCTCGCTGGACCCTGGGCGAGGACCCGGCCTGGACGGTGACCTGGCCGGCCACGGCCGATTCCTGTATCAGCGTGGCCGCCTACGCTCCCGACGGCGACGCCGAGATCCACGCCTACAGCGGCTGGGGGCCCCGCATCGACGGAACGCCGGCGGTCAGCATCGCGGCCCCGGGAACCTGGGTCTTCAGTGTCCACCCCCAAACGGACATGGATTTCTCCTACTTCAGCGGCACCAGTGCTGCCGCGCCCCATGTCGCGGGCGCCGCCGCCCTGCTCAAGGAACTCTTTCCAGATCTGGATCACGGACGCTGCCGGCAGATCCTGATGGCCGGGGCCCAGCAGGACGCCTTCACCACAGACCGTGACCGGGCCGGAGCCGGCAAGCTGCGTATCCATCAAGCCCTGGTCGAGGCGCTGTCCGCCGTGGCTGAAAGCCCGCCGCACCCCTCCCTGACCTTGCAGGCCTATCCCAATCCCTTCAATCCCGCGACGGTTCTGAGTTTCCGGCTGCCGGGTGCGGGGGAGGCCCAGGTGCGCCTGTTCGACCTGGCCGGTCGCAACGTCTGGAGCAAGACTATTGCGGTGGACGCGCCGGGGGTGACACAGGTGACCTGGGACGGCCGGGACCATGCCGGGCACGGCCTGCCTTCCGGTGTCTACTTCGCCCATGTACGGCAGGGAGGGGTGTACGGCGCCTGCAAGCTGACCCTGGTCAAGTGATATGGAACGGCTAGTCAACCATTAGCCTTGTTCCTTCTGGCCCCGGGCTTTGCCCGGGGCCTCTTTTTGTTCTGGGAAGAGGCTTCAACGACGGTCGATCAGACTGATATCCGCGGGTTGGTTACCGCACTCCATATTCTCCGTCCAGGTCTGCCTCTGTCTGACATCGCGATTTGGTTTCCGAATACTTAAAATGAGGATCACCCTTTTCGCGCGCCTCTACCCCGGTTCTGAAGGGCTGGCGGGCCTGGTTCTCGATCACGTTCAACGGCGACCACAGGGACCCACAGAACTCACGAGCTATTGCAGTCGCGGCCTGGCACTGGTGCTTACTTGAAGCGATCTTCCAGAACTTCTTGGACAGCCGCTGCTGGGCCTTGATGGCGATGGCCACGACCTCCGGGTTCTGGCCCATGCATCTGCGCGTCATGATCAGGTCCCCAGCCGATCGCTTGCAGTAATGCCAAGATGCTTCGACCAGGATCCGTCTGAGCTCCTGGGACCCTGACTTGGTGATCTGAGTCATGGCTGGGCTCCTTTGCGGGAAAACGAGAGCGGAAACTCTCATGTGGCCCTTGGTCTAGAGTGAACAATGCCACCGTACACCGTCGGGCCCAGCCGTTCCATTTTGTCTAAGGCAGGGACAGAGGGCATGCGCCCCCTGAACCGGGGGGCAAGGGGACAGGCCCCCCGGCTTTTTTTCTCTCCCCTTTCCCTTGGTTGGCAAGGTCCAGGCCCCTGTGCTAGCATGGCGTGCCGTTGGACAGCACACGCTCTGACCTCTTCCCCGCAAAGGACTTCTGACCGCATGGACATCCTGGATTATCCGGAAGCCCTGGTCCAATTGCATCCCCTCGAGGGAGGCAAGATGGAAATCGTCGTGAAACCCAGGACGCCGGATTACTACGTGGCCATTCCCAGGCTGGAGACGGCCTACCCGCGGGAACTGATCCAGGCCATCTTCGACCTGAAAAGGCCGGCCTGGGGGTGTGACGAGATCAGCCGGGACGAGGATCCAGCTTACGTCCAGAACGATCTGGCCCATGACGTTTTTTCGTTCATATCCCCCGAGGACCTGGCCGGCCGCCGGGTCCTGGATTTCGGCTGTGGTTGTGGCGCCTCCACCAGCATCCTGGGTCGGGTGGCTCCCGGTTGCCGCTTGACGGGTATCGAACTCGAGGAAGCCCATCTGGACATCGCCCGGCGCCGGGTGGCCTATCACGGGCTGGGCAACGTGACTTTGCAGGTCTCGCCCTCACCGGAAAGCTTGCCGGAGGGAATAGGGACCTTCGACCACATCATCTTCAGCGCGGTTTTCGAGCACCTTATGCCGGCCGAGCGAAAAGCGCTTTTTCCCCTGGTCTGGAGCCACCTCGAACCCGGAGGCATACTCTTTCTGGGTCAGACTCCCCATCGCTGGTTTCCCATCGAGGGCCACACAACCGGCCTTCCCCTGATCAATTACCTGCCCCGGGGACTGGCCCGCCGGGCCGCCCTCAGATTCTCGTCGCGGGTGCCGGCCGATGCCAGCTGGCAAGACATGTTGCGCCAGGGGATCCGGGGGGGCACTCCAGGGGAGATCCTGGCCATCCTGGCAGCGACGGGCCAGCCCGCCGAGTCCTTGCCTCCCTGCCGCCATGGGATCGTGGATCATCTGGATCTGTGGTATCGATCGGCGTCTTGCCGGCATTCGGGGGCCGGCCTGCGGCGTCGGCGCCGGCTGCTGGGGCTGGTCAGAGCGCTGACGGGGGCCACCGTGGTGCCCAATATCACCCTGGCCCTACGCAAGGTTTCCCCTGGTGAGGGCGCCCATTCCTGAGGCAGAGAATGGTGGGTCTGGCCCGCCATCGATCACTGCCGTCTATGGGCCGCCATTTTTTTGCCCGACCAAAAAAAGAGGCCGCCTGCTGGCGGCCTCCTCGCGGGCCGGGTTTTTCCCGCCCGTTGATCCTCGCTGCTTACCGGCCTGTTCGAGGATCAATGCCTGGTGCCGACCTCGATCTCCAGGTCTTCAAGTTCCTCCAGCAGCTGGCCGATGCCCTCACTGTCCATGCCGCCCACCAGGGCCATGAGGGTGGGCAGGTCCAGGTCGCCGACCACGTTGGCGAAGAGAACTTCCTGGCCGGGTTCATAAGCCACCACCATCAGCCCCACCAGGTCTTCACCGTCGTGCATGGTGCTGACCGAAAGCATCTCTTCCTTGCTCTTGACGTAGACCAGGCGCTTCCAGTCCTTCTTCTTCAGATCGCCGATGATCTTCTCCACGTCGCGGTCCACGGTGCCCTCATCCCCGTCCAGGGAGAAGCCCTTGACGCGGATGCTGCGCACCATCTTGAGGATCTCGGCCAGGTTGTCGTCCCCGTTGTCCAGGGCGTCCCGGGCCACGGACTGCAGGATGGCGCTCAGGTCGATGTCCTGCACCTCGTCGGCGCCGGTGGGAATGTCGATCCAGTCCAGATCGTAATAGCCCGGTTCCTTGTCCAGCTTGCCGGCCAGGGCCGTGCCGCCGAAGGCGAACAGGGCCAGCAGCAGAGTGATGATGAGAATGCGTGAGAGTTTCATCCTTGTCCTCCTTCAGGGGGGGTGATGACGGTTTTCAGGGAACGGGACAGCGATCGGGGCAGGGTACGCCCGAAGACTTCCTTGACGGTGGACCTTTCGGACCGGTCCAGGACCTGCATGGTCAGCAGCAGGCTGCGGGCCAGATCGGCCCGGGCCGCTTTGATTTCCTGGGGGGAATACTCGGCCGGGGCTGTTGTTGCCAGCCTGGCTTCCGCTTGCCGCTCGGCCTCGGAGCCACCCTGAAGCGGGGCCCAGATCAGGACGGCTGCCGCCGCCGCCGCCGCCGCCCAGCCCAGGAAGGGGTTGATTCGCCGCCAGGTGGCGGTGCGGGGCCGGATGGGGGCGGAGGCCGGCCCTTCCTCCGCTTCCACCAGGGTCAGCAGGTTCCGGGTCACTCTCGCGGGGCATTCTTCCACGGGAAGGGAACCCAGCTCCCCGCGCAGGTGCAGTTCGCGCCCCAGTTCCGCCCGACACATCGGGCAATGGTCCAGGTGATCGGCCACCAGGTCATGCTGGTGGGCGCTCAGGCTACCCTCGGCGTACTCGGCCAGGTGCAGCTCGAAATCAAGACAGGACGATCCGGAGCTGAGGCTGCTGGTGTCGGGGGTCATCAGCCTGTCTCCTTTCTGACGGATAAGGGGAAATCGGTGCTGGAGTCCAGGACCAGCCGCAGGGCCTTGCGGGCCCGGTGGATCTGAACCTTGACGGTGCTGGTCTTCTTGCCCAGGGCACCGGCGATGTCCTGCAGGCGCAGTCCCTGGAAGTAGTGCATCAGCATGATGGTGCGCGCTTCCTCGGGCAGGGTCTCCATGGCTTCCAGCAGGTTCCGCTGGTTCTCGCTGCGCCCCAGAGCGGCCTCGGGGTCGTTCCAGGTGCTGGCCTGCTGGGGCAGGCGCTCCAGGGTTTCGGTGTCGGGGCGGCCCAGGTGCTTGCGCACCGTCTTGCGCCGTCGCGCGCAATCGATGCACAGGTTGTTGGTCACCCGGATCAACCAGGCTTCCGAGCTGTGAAGCTCCAGTTGGTCCCCCTGACGCCAGAGGCGCAGAAAGACCTCCTGGGTCACATCCTCGGCGTCCTCCCGGTCGCGCAGGGCGTACAGGGCGTAACTGAAGACCCGATCCCGATGCTGCTCCAGCAGCTTTGTGTAGGTGTTCTTTGTCATGGTAAAGACAAGAACGTGCCGGGGGGGGGAGGGTTACACGGGGGAACCGCTTTTTTTCCCGGGCTCCATTTCCCAGAGAAAAGGCCCTTCCCGGAGGAAGAGCCTGTTCAAGGTCAGCCGGACGGAAAGCCTAACCCCCGGGCTCGGGATCGATGATGACCAGGGGATCGCCCGGGTTCACCGTCTGGCCGGCCGCCACGGGAATGGAAGTCACGGTGCCGCCCACCGAGGCGCACAGCTCGTTCTGCATCTTCATGGCCTCCACCACGATGACCGGCTCCCCCTGGTGGACCACCTGGCCGACGCCCACCTTCACCTCCACCACCAGGCCGGGAATGTCCGCCGCGATGGTGCCGTTGCCGGCGGCCGAGCCCAGGCTGGCCAGGGCCTGGGCCTTCAACTCGTCCATGACCTGCAGGGGAACGGGCCGCCCGTTGATGGTGGCCATGACGTTGCCCTTGCTGTCCATACCCGTCAGGTGGACCAGGTGCATCCTGTTGCCCACCCGCAGGCTGAAGGCCTTGCCGCCCTGCACGGGCCAGTTGTCCAGGTCCGTCAGGGGGCCGTCCCCGATCTGAACCAGGGTCTGGTCGTCCCCGCTGGCCACCACGGTGTGGTGTTCCTGGCCGTCAACGTGCAGCACGTAACTCTTTTTCATCAACACGGTGCTCTCCTGCCTATCGGTTGCGGGTCATGCGGCGCTTGGCGTTCAGCCGCCAGTTGGGGGCGGCGTTGGGGCAGTCGAATCCCCGGGCTTCCCGGTTGTCGCCACGGCGCAGGGCCTCGAAGAGGCTGGCGGCGCCGATGAGGGCCTGCATCTGCTCCTGGCCCAGCTCGGGCAGCCAGTCGTTCTTGTCGAACTCCTCGCCCACGAAGGCCGTGGTGTAGCTGCCGTCCTGGAAGGCCGGCTGATCCAGCACCCACAGGTGGAAGGGAAGGTTGTGGGTGGGACCGTGCAGGGTGAATTCCTCCAGCACGCGCCGCGACCGGGCAATGGCCAGTTCCCGCGTCTCGGCCCAGACGATGAGCTTGGCCAGCATGGGATCGTAGTGGATGGGCACGTCGAAGCCCTCGTACACCCCCGTGTCCAGGCGCACGCCCGGCCCCTGGGGCAGGGTCATGGCCTCGATGCGGCCGATGCTGGGCGCGAAATCGCGGCTGGGATCCTCGGCGTAGAGGCGGAACTCCAGGGCCCAGCCCCGTTGCTGCAGATCCTCCTGCTTGTAGATGATGCCCTCGCCCTGGGCGATCATCACCATGGCCCGCACCAGATCGCAGCCGCTGACCATCTCGGTCACCGGGTGCTCCACCTGCAGGCGGGTGTTCATCTCCAGGAAGAAGAACTCTCCGCCGGGGCCCAGGATGAACTCCACGGTGCCGGCGCCGCGGTAGTCGATGCTGGCGGCTGTCTGCACGGCGGCGGCGCAGATCTCCTCCCTCAACGCGGGAGTCAGGCTGGGAGAGGGACTCTCCTCGATGACCTTCTGGTGGCGCCTCTGCACCGAGCACTCCCGCTCGAACACGTGGACGGCGTTGCCGGTGCCGTCACCCAGCACCTGCACCTCGATGTGCTTGGGGTTCTCGATGTACTTCTCCACGAAGATGGCGTCGTTGCCGAAGCTGGCGCCGGCCTCGCCCATGGTCTGGCGCAGCGCCGAGGCCATCTCGCCGGCTTCGTGCACCACGCGCATGCCCTTGCCGCCGCCGCCGGCCGAGGCCTTCAGCAGCACGGGGTAGCCGATCTCGTCGGCGATCTTCACGGCCACGTCGGGATCGGTGACGGCCTCGTCGGTGCCCGGCACCACTGGCACACCGGCGGCCCGCATGCGCCGCCGCGAGGACAGCTTGTCACCCATGACTTCCATGGACTCGGCGG
Source organism: Candidatus Krumholzibacteriia bacterium (assembly GCA_963674845.2). Taxonomy (GTDB): domain Bacteria; phylum Krumholzibacteriota; class Krumholzibacteriia; order LZORAL124-64-63; family LZORAL124-64-63; genus LZORAL124-64-63. The sequence continues at coordinate 79,842 of CAXXKE010000001.1, forward strand.
TGGGGCCGATGAACACCAGGCCCGCCTCTTCCACGGCGCGGCAAAAGGCTCCGTTCTCCGACAGGAAACCGTAGCCGGGGTGAATGGCCTGGGCTCCGGTCAGGCGGGCGGCGTCCAGGATCTTCTCCTGCACCAGGTAGCTTTCGGCGGCGGGAGCCGGGCCGATGAACACGGCCTCGTCGGCCATGATGGTGTGCAGGGCGGTGCGATCCACCTCCGAGTAGACGGCCACCGTGGCGATACCCATTTCCTTCAGGCCCTGGATGATGCGCACGGCGATCTCGCCGCGGTTGGCCACCAGGACCTTGCTGAATTGCTGCTTGTCCAAAGTGCCTCTCCTAGAGGGGAATGTTGCCGTGCTTCTTGGCCGGCAGGACCTGCTTCTTGTTGGCCAGGTTGGCCAGGGCCGCGATCAGGTGCTTGCGCGTTTCCGCGGGCTCGATGACATCGTCCAGGTAACCCAGTCCCGCGGCGATGAAGGGATTGGCGTAGGTCTCGTTGTATTCGTTGACCAGGCGGGCTCTCTCGGCCTCGGCGTCCTTGGCCTGATCCAGCTTCTGGCGGTACAGGATGTTCACGGCCCCCTCGGGCCCCATGACCGCCAGTTCGGCCCCGGGCCAGGCCACGTTGTAGTCGGCGCGGATGTGCTTGCTGTTCATGACGTCGTAGGCACCGCCGTAGGCCTTGCGGGTGATGACCGTCAACTTGGGCACGGTGGCCTCGCAGAAGGCATACAGCAGCTTGGCCCCGTGTTTGATGATGCCGCCGTACTCCTGCTCGGTGCCGGGCAGGAAGCCGGGCACGTCCTCGATGACCACCAGGGGCACGTTGAAGCAATCGCAGGTGCGCACGAAGCGGGCGCCCTTCTGGCTGCTGGCGATGTCCAGCACACCGGCCTGGAACTTGGGCTGGTTGGCCACGATACCCACGGGCTGGCCGTCCAGCCGGGCGAAGCCGCAGATCAGGTTCTGGGCGTGGCGTGGTTGCACCTCCATGAAGTCGCCTTCGTCCACCACCAGGCGGATGACGTCCAGCATGTCGTAGGGCTTGCGGCTGTCGTCGGGCACGACGCTGTTCAGCTTCTCTTCCCGGCGGTCGGGCCTGTCGGTGGGGACGATGCGTGGCGGGTCTTCCAGGTTGTTCTGGGGCAGGAAACTCAGGAGCCGCCGCGTCATGAGAAGGCAATCGGCGTCGCTGGCGGCCATGAAGTGGGCCACGCCGCTCTTGGTGCTGTGGGTGTTGGCGCCGCCCAGCTCCTCGAAGGTCACGTCCTCGTTGGTGACCATCTTGATGACGTTGGGGCCCGTGACGAACATGTAGCTGGTCTGGTCCACCATCAGGGTGAAGTCGGTGATGGCCGGGCTGTACACCGCACCGCCGGCGCAGGGGCCCAGGATGGACGAGATCTGGGGGATGACCCCCGAGGCCATGGTGTTGCGCCAGAAGATTTCCGCGTAGCCGGCCAGGCTGCGCACCCCTTCCTGGATGCGGGCGCCGCCGCTGTCGTTCAGGCCGATGACGGGGCAGCCGTTCTCCAGGGCCTGATCCATGAGGCGGCAGATCTTGTTGGCGTTGGCCTCGCTCATGGAGCCCCCGAACACCGTGAAATCCTGGGCGAAGACATAGACCTGACGCCCATCGATGCGGCCCACGCCGGTGACCATGCCGTCGCCCACGGGCCGGCTCTGATCCATGCCCATCTCGTGGCTGCGGTGGCGGACGAACACGCCCGTCTCCTGGAAGCTCCCCTCATCCAGCAGCAGGTGAATCCTCTCGCGGGCCGTCAGCCGGCCTTTTTCGTGAATCTTGGCGATGCGTTCGGGGCCGCCTCCCTCCAGCGCCTCCTGGCGCAGGGCATTCAAGCGGTCCATGTTGTCCTTGAAGGAATTGGCCATGGGCGGTTCCTCTCGACACCCGCCAGGGCGGGGTGCTGTCGCGGGAAAAAATGGTGATTCAAGAAGGGAGGACTTTACTGCGAACCCGCGAATTCGTCAACCTGCGAAACCCTTGTCAGATAACGGAGAACCGGTCAGATAACGGAGAACCTGTCTGACAGCTGAGAACGGGGATTTCAGGCTTTTTCTTCCAGGCTGCGCAGCAACACCCGGCGAATCAGGGCCGCCAGGTCGCGGTGGCTGGTGGGTTTCATGACGAATTCCGTCACCCCGGCTTCCTTGGCCTGCTTCTCGTTGAAGCTGTCCCGGAAGCCGGTGATGAGGATGACCGGGATGTCGGGCCGCACGCCCCGGATGCGACGGGTCAGGCGGACTCCCGAGATGTGAGGCATGATCTGGTCGGTCACCACCACATCGAATATTTGCGGGGTCTGGACGAAATCATCCAGGGCGCGGCGTCCATCGGTGTGGGTGACGACCCTGAAACCCTGGCGCTGCAGGCCCCGGCTGGTGACCTGGGCCACCATCTCCTGATCATCCACCAGCAAAACCGTGACCTCGTCGCCCAGATCATCCAGTTCACCGGAGGTTGCGGAAGTTTCCTTGCCACCGGCCAGAGTTTTCAGCTCCCTGCGGTCGGCTTCGACCAGGGTGGGAGACGCCTCGGCGGCCTCTTCCACCACCGGTGTCACGGTACTCCGGGGCTTGCTCCAGGCCCGGCGCCTTTCGGGCTGTTCCACCTTCCAGGCGATCATGGGGAAATAGATGTCGAAGCTGGTGCCTCGGCCCGGAGAACTGTGGGGGATGGTGACTCCATCATGATCCCGCAGGATGCGGTGAACGGTGCTGAGCCCGATGCCCATGCCGCGGCCCTCATCGCTACCCGAAAAATAACTCTTGAAGATGCGGTCCAGGGTTTCCTGATCCATGCCCCGGCCATTGTCGCGCACCGTCAGCATGACGTAGCTGCCCGGGCCCAGATCCTGGGGAGTGGCCCGGTGCCATTCCTCGATGCGCTCTTCCCTGAGGGAGACCTCGATGATGCCCTGCCGGCGATGAATGGCCTGCACCGAATTGCTGAACAGATTCATCAGAACCTGCTGGACGCCGGTGGGGGAGGCCATGACGGGACCCAGGCGATGGGGCAGGTCTTCCCGGATATCCACGGTGGGGGGCAGGATGTCGCGCAGCAGCTTGAGTGTATCGGAAACCACCGGCACCAGGTCCGTGGGTTTTAGGGCCTGGTCGGCCTGACGATAGAAGTCGCTCAGTTCCAGCACCAGTTCCCCGGCCATGTGCCCGGCCTTGTTCACTTTTTCCAGGTCATCCACCAGGGGAGAATCGGAAGGCAACTCTCTCATGGCCATGCGGCTATGGCCCAGGATGACTGCCAGCAGGTTGTTCAGGTTGTGGACGATACTGCCGGCCAGGATGCCCACGGCCTCCATGCGGCGGGCCTGATTCAGCTGGTTTTGAAGATTTTCCAGGCGGCGCACCACCGCCAGCCGGTCCCGCCGCAATTTCCTGACCATGCCCAGGAGGAAAACCACGGCCGCCAGCCCAAGCAACACGGCCACTCCCAGTCCCACCAGGACCGGAAAAAGGGGATTTTGCTGCAGACTGGACATGGTGCGAACCCCATGGAAAAACAAAGGATCTCATTTACACTAAACCAACCATATTCTGCCCCATTTCCGCTCCGCGCGCCAGAAGAAAAACAAGGGGTAGAAAGAGGGCGGGCCCACCGTTTGGGGTGGGCCCGCCGCAACTGGTCGAATCGAGAAGGCAAGGGGAACTCCGGGGCCTCACCAGATACCGCCGATTTCACGACGGCGTCCCGGAATTTTTCATCCTCTCTTAACGGTACAGCGCCTTCAGGGCGCTGAGAGTGGCGTCTTCGGTATCGACGGCACAATCGGTCAGTTCGATGCCGTCCGCGAAGGGCTCCAGCTTGAACTGGCTGTACGAGTAGGTGTACACGCCGGTGGCGTTGTTGTAGCAATCACCCTCGTTGACGGTGGTGTCATCGTAGAAGATATCATCGAAATACACGGGGGTGCCGTCCAGGGCCAGGGCCATCCACTCGCCATAGCCCAGGCTGGTGTCAGCCACGGTCATGCCGTCGGTGATGGTGATGACGCAGCTTTCCCAGGGCTCGGGATCAGCTTCGAGTTCGGCCGCCGTCACATAACTGGGAGCGGGCACGGCCATGCTGCCGGTCTTCAGAACAGAGCCGTACAGGCCGGCCGAAACGATGTCGATTTCCGACAGGTCGAAGTATTCCTTGTACTCGCCGCAGATGCAGACCACATCACCGGGGACCAGGGTGATGGGGGTGCTGCTGCCCATGTACACCCAGATGCCGTCGTAGGCCCCGTAGGGAGCTTCGGCCACCCAGATGCCGTTGTAGGTCACGGCGGTGACCACGGCGTTGCAAGGGGTCTGCAGGGTATTCTCGGCGGCCAGACCGGTCTGGATGTCGTGGATGACACCAGCGCTGGCGCTGGCGGCGGCGAAGAGGATCAAAGTAGCGAGAGCAATTTTTTTCATGATTTCCCTCCGAGAACACGTGCCTTGGTTGATCTGTCCTGAGGGACTGGAAATCCAAGCAGAGAACCAATCCCGCTCGACCAGCGCGATATCATGGTGCCAAAACGCAAGGATGCTTTTTCTGATGCTTATCCCAGAGGGCATTTTCTGAAGGACATTTCCCGAAATTCCCGAAAGACATGGCCTTTTCCGGTACCTCGGAGGCAAACCGTGCTAACCTGCGCTGTCCTTGGTCACGGGGCTGGCGAGCCGTCCCGCGTTTGCTTTCTGGGGCGATCCAAGCAATTTCAGAGTCCATGACTCCAACCGCACCTTACCACCCAATTCAGCATGTGTCTATATAAAAACCACAAAATCAGGTGTTTTTTCTTGGCGGGGGAGGGCATTTTCTGATCGATGTATTTGCTGTTTTGACAATGTGTTGAGGAATTTTTGACGGCTCTTCAGTCCAGTCTTCAAAAAATACGGGAATGTGATATAGTCCGGTGAAACAGTCCCGGAACCCCATTCCACAGGCTCTGGCCACCGGCGGGTGGCCCCGAAAGGAAATCCATGGAATTCACCAATCTGCTCCTCGATTCGGCCCAGGGCGTGGCCACCGTCACCATCAACCGGCCGGAAAAGCTCAACGCCCTGAACCGGGTCACCCTCGATGAGCTGTCCACCTGTTTCACCGCCCTCAGGGACGACCCGACCATCAAGGTCGTCATCCTGCGGGGGGCGGGGGAGAAGGCCTTCGTCGCCGGAGCTGATATCGCCGAGCTGGCCACCATGGATGCGGACTCGGCCACCGCGCTGGCCCGCAAGGGGCAGGCGGTCATGTCTCTCATCGAGAACCTGGGCAAGCCGGTCATCGCCCAGGTAGGGGGCTTCGCCCTGGGCGGGGGCTGCGAGCTGGCCCTGGCCTGTTCCTTCCGCTACGCGTCGGATCGCGCTCGCCTGGGCCTGCCCGAGACCACACTGGGCCTCATTCCCGGCTACGGGGGAACCCAGCGGCTGGCCCGCCTGGTGGGCCGGGGCCGGGCCCTGGAAATGATCCTTACCGGCCAGATGATCTCGGCCGAGCGCGCCGAGGCCATGGGGCTGGTGAATCGAGTGTTCTCCCAGGAGGAACTGGTGCAGACGGTCCAGAAGGTGGCGGCCGACCTGGCGGCCAAGTCGGCCGGCACGGCCCGTCTGGCCCTGCGGGCGGTGAACGAAGGCCTGGATCTGGATCTGGCTGCGGGCTGCGCCCTTGAGGCCGAACTGTTCGGTCAGGCAGGGGCCTCGGCCGACGCCCATGAGGGCTGCGCCGCGTTTCTGGAAAAACGCAACCCCGACTTCAAAAGTTGACCGTTGCAGTCTTGTATATTGCTGAAAAAGATAATCGTTATCCGGCCGGGTTATTGGCCGCGGGGAGGAATCATTTCTTTTTCTCCCCGCGTCCAGTGCCTATCTTTGCCTGGTCATAGTGGTCCTGAAACTTTCCGCGCGAGGTGATTCCCATGAGCCAAAATTCCACGGTGGATGTGCCCATGATGGAGGTCAACGCCGAGCTGTGCAAAGGTTGTCAGCTTTGCGTCGGGGTGTGCCCCAAGCACGTGATCGCCATCAGTGAAAAACTTAACAGCGCCAGCTATCACCCGGCTTTTTACACGGGGGCCGACTGCACCGGTTGCGGTCTGTGTTTCTATGCCTGCCCCGAGCCGGGCGCCATTCGGGTCGTGAAGCCTTAGGAAACCAATCCGACGGGAGAAATGTCCATGGCAAGACAATTCATGAAGGGCAACGATGCCATCATCGTCGGCGCCCTGGCGGCGGGCTGCCGGGCCTATTACGGCTACCCCATCACGCCGGCGAGTGAAATCGCCCACGCCGCCGCATTGCACTTTCCCGCCCTGAACGGGGTGTTCATCCAGGCCGAATCCGAAGTCTCGGCCATCAACATGGTCTACGGCACCGCCGGCATGGGTATTCGCACCATGACCGCCTCGTCCAGCCCCGGCTTCAGCCTGAAGCAGGAGGGCTTGAGCTACTGCGCCGGCGCCGAGCTGCCCTGCGTGGTGGTGAACATCGTGCGCGGCGGCCCCGGCCTGGGCAACATCGCCCCCGAGCAGGCCGATTATTTCCAGATCACCAAGGGCGGTGGGCATGGCAACTACCGCCTCATCACCCTGGCCCCCAACGGCGCCCAGGAGATGTGTGATCTGACCATGAAGGCCTTCGATCTGGCCGACAAGTACCGCAACCCCGCCTGCATCATGGCCGACGGCATCACCGGGCAGATGATGGAAGTGGTGGACATCCCCGTGGCAACCACCGTGCCCTATGACCACTCGGACTGGGCGGCCGACGGAACACCCGAGACCAAGGGCAACCTGGTCAGCTCCATCGTGCTGGAGCCGGATGAGCTGGAGGCCCACAACCTCAAGCTGGACGCCAAGTACAAGAAGATCATGGCCGAGGAGGCCCTCTGGGAAGAGTACCAGACCGAGGACGCCGACCTGGTGGTGGTGGCCTACGGCGTGGTCTCGCGCATCGTCTACAGCACCGTGGACGAGGCCCGGCGCCAGGGCATGAAGGTGGGCCTGCTGCGCCCCATCACCCTGTGGCCATTCCCCACCGAGGCCATCGCCAAGCTGGCTGACGGCAACCGCCGCTTCCTGGCTGTCGAGCTGTCCACCGGCCAGATGGTCGAGGATGTCCAGCTGGCCGTGAACGGCAAGGCTCCGGTGCACTTCTACGGCCGCTGCGGCGGCATGGTGCCCGGCGGCCTCGAACTGGTGGAGGAATACAAGAAGATCTACGAAGGAGGGCAGCAGTAATGGCCAAGATTTACGAGAAATCACACTCCTTCTACGATGTCTTCGAGCGCAAGAGCGGGCCGGCCAAGGAAGCCACCCACTACTGCCCCGGTTGCGGTCACGGCAACATCCACAAGATGATCGCCGAGGCCCTGGAGGATCTGGAACTCACCGATCGGTCCGTCTTCGTGTCGCCGGTGGGCTGCTCGGTGTTCGGCTACTACTACTTCGATTGCGGCAACTTCCAGGCCGCCCATGGCCGTGCCCCGGCCGTGGCCACGGGAGTCAAGCGCGCCAATCCCAACAGCATCGTCATGAGCTATCAGGGTGACGGCGATCTGGCCGCCATCGGCACCGCCGAGACCATCCACGCCGCCAACCGCGGCGAGAACATCTGCGTGTTCTTCGTGAACAACGCCATCTACGGCATGACCGGTGGCCAGATGGCCCCCACCACCATGCTGGGCCAGCGCAGCACGACCACGCCCCTGGGTCGCCAGGAAACCATGCACGGCAACCCCATCCGCATGGCCGAGATGCTGGCCACCCTGCCCGCGCCCACCTACATCGAGCGCGTGGCCATCGGGCACAGCAAGCACATCGCCAAGGCCCGCAAGGCCATCCGCAAGGCCCTGCAGATCCAGAAGGAGGGCAAGGGCTACTCCTTCGTGGAGATCGTGGCCGGCTGCCCCACCGGCTGGAAGATGGATCCCGTCCACGCCCGGGACTGGCTGGTGGACGAGATGCTCCAGTACTTCCCCCTGGGTGTGTTCAAGGACGAGAGCGACAACCGCGACCCCGGCAGCTGGGACCGCACCTTCGAGGGCTTCCAGCCCGAGAAGATCAACACCTACCTGGACAAGCTGAAGTCTCCCTTCGATGGCGACGAGACCTTGCCCCTGAAGAACAACCTCCAGTGCAAGTTCGCCGGCTTCGGCGGCCAGGGCATCCTGACCCTGGGGCTGTTCCTGTCCCAGGTGGGCATGCGGGCCGGGCACCAGGTCAGCTGGTTCCCCGCCTACGGCCCCGAGATGCGCGGCGGCACGGCCAACTGCTCGGTGAACGTCAGCAGCGAGCGCATCGGTACGCCCCTGGTGGATCATCCCAACGTGCTGGTGGTCATGAACCAGCCGTCGCTGGATGCCTTCGAGAAGGAAGTGGTGGACGGCGGCACCATCATCGTGGACACCACGGTGGTGGAGGGCCGGCCCGATGGCGACCGCCTGAACGCGGTGCTCATTCCCGCCAGCGACATCGCCGACGAGGTGGGCACGCCCAAGGTGGCCAACGTGGTGGTCCTGGGCGCCCTGGTGGCGGCCACCGACGCCTACGATGCCGACTACGTCATGGATACCCTGAAGGTGGCCATCAAGAAGAAGAGCCTCATCGACATGAACATGGAGGCCTTCAAGCGCGGTTACGAGTTCGTCAAGAACGGGGGCTGATCCCCGACCCTGGCGGCGTGACGCCCTGGCGGCCGGCCCGGCACCTAGCCTGGCCGGCCGTTTTTTACGCGGATTTATCATGGAGAATTTTCTCCGGTTGGTTAAATTTTCAACATGACGGGTCGGACCTGGTTCTCAGCAGGAAAGAAGGTTGGCAGATGATCATCGGTATTCCCCGTTCCCGTGCCATTGACGAGCACCGGGTGGGCTTGCCGCCGCGGGCGGTGCGGAATCTGACCCAGGCGGGTCGTGACGTGGTGGTGGAGCGCAACGCGGGCCTGGCCAGCGGATTTTCCGACGAGCAGTACGAGGCCAGCGGTGCCCGCATCCTGCATTCCCATGAAGAGGTCTACGGTCGGGCCGACGTCATCGTGTGCGTCAACAAGCCCCAGCCCGGGGAGTACGACCTCATCCGCGAGGGGCAGACCCTCATGTCCTTCCTGCACCTGGCCGTGGCCGAACCGGAACTGATCCGGGTCCTGCTGGAGCGCAAGGTGACGGCCATCGACTGGGCCTGTGTCCAGGACGATCAGGGCAACCTGCCGGTGCTGCGGCCTCTGAGCCAGATAGCCGGGCGCATGGTGGCCCAGATCGCGGCCCGCTACCTGCAGACCGACCACGGCGGCCTGGGCATCCTGCTGGGCGGCGCCCCGGCCGTGCCTCCCGCCGAGGTGGTGGTACTGGGGGCGGGGCACGTGGGGCGCAACGCCGTGCGCTCCTGCATCGGCGCCGGGGCCCGGGTGACCATGCTGGACACCGACCACTCGCGCATCAGCGAGATCGACTGGGCCTTCCCCGGCCAGGTCACCACCTTCCCCGCCACCGAGGCGGCGGTGCGCAAGGTCCTGTCCTACGCCGACGTGGTGGTGGGCGCGGTGCTAATCCCCGGCACCCGGACGCCCCATCTCGTGACCAAGGAGATGATCGGCCTGTTGCGGGACAAGAGCCTGATCATCGACATCAGCGTGGACCAGGGAGGCTGCTTCGAGACCAGCCGCCCCACCCGCCTGAGCGACCCCACCTACGTGGTTGACGGTATCACCCACTACTGCGTCCCCAACCTGAGCAGCCTGGTTGCGCGTTCGGCCAGCTACGCCCTGGCCAACGTGACCCAGCCCTTCATCCAGGCCGTGGGGGAACGCGGCACCGCCGCGGCCCTGACCGACGACCCCGTCCTGGCCCGGGGCGTTTGTGCTCACGCCGGGCAGGTTTGCCACCCGGCCCTGGCGGCCGTCACCGATGGTGAAGCCGTCGATCTGAATCAACTCCTGCAGGGAGGCCGATAGTGTCCTGGATGCAGACTTTCCGTTCGCGGTTGAAGAGCGCCGACGAGGCGGCGGCCCTGGTCCCCTCGGGCAGCACCGTTTACCTGGGTTCCGGTTGCGCCACCCCCCACGGCCTGGTCAAGGCTCTCACCGCCAGGGCGCCCGAGGTGACGGACGTGACCATCGTCCATCACCTGACCCTGGGGGAGACTCCTTACCTGGAGGGGGAAACGGCCAAGCATTTCCGCTGCAACGATTGCTTCGTGGGTGAGAACACCCGCCAGGCCGTGAACGAGGGCCGGGCCGACTACGTGCCGGTGCATCTGCACGAGATGGCCCGCCTGTTCCGCCGCAAGGTCATCGACCTGGACGCCGCCCTGGTGGTGGTCAGCCCTCCCGACGAGCACGGCTTCTGCAGCTTCGGCATCGAGGTGGGCGTGACCAAGCCCGCGGCCCTGAGCGCGGGCATGATCATCGCCGAGGTGAACCGCCAGATGCCCCGCACCCTGGGGGACAGCTTCATCCACGTGTCCAAGATCGATGCCTTCGTCGAGGTGGATCATCCCATGGACGAGTTCCGGCCGGCGCCACCCAGCGAGGTGGACCGGGCCATCGGCAGCCACGTGGCTTCCCTCATCGAAAACGGCGCCTGCCTGCAGCTGGGGCTGGGCAGCATTCCCAACGCCGTGCTGGATTTCCTGGGCGACCACAAGGATCTGGGCGTTCATACCGAGATGTTCACCGAGGCCTTGCCCCACCTGGTGGAGTCGGGCATCGTCACCGGCGAGAAGAAGAACTTCCACCCGGGCAAGGTGGTGGCCGGTTTCATCATGGGCACCCGCTCGGTGTACGACTTCGCCCATGACAACGCCCTCATCGAGTTCCATCCCACCGACTACGTCAACAACCCGCTGAACATCGCCCGCAACGACAACATGGTGGCGGTCAACAGCGCCATCCAGGTCGACCTGACGGGGCAGGTGTGTTCGGACAGCATCGGCGAGATGATCTACAGCGGTTTCGGTGGACAGGCCGACTTCATCCGCGGGGCCGCCATGAGCAAGGGCGGCATGCCCGTCATCGCCCTGCCCTCCACCACCAGCGACGGCAAGGTCTCCCGCATCGTCCTGAACCTGGACCCGGGAGCGGGGGTGGTGCTGACCCGGGCCGACGTGCACGCGGTGGTCACGGAGTACGGCGTGGCCCACATGCTGGGACGCAACGTGCGGGAGCGGGCCAGGGCTCTCATCGAGATCGCCCATCCCGACTTCCGGGAAGGCTTGAGGGCCCAGGCCCGCAAGAGAGGCATCTTCGGAGCCATCTGAGAATCAGCGACTTGCGCGTGCGGCGGTTTGACTGTTGACAAATAGTCAAACCGCCGACATTTTGTCGGGGTCCTGGGATGGGAGTTCCCTCCCGACCTGTTCGTGACCCCAATCCGGGAGCCGCCGTGAACCAGTCCGACCCGCCCATTCCCCCCGGCGACACCAGTTCCGTTTCCGAGGCCGAGGCCGCTTCCCTGGCCACCATCCTGGTGGTGGATGATGAGGTGGAGCTGGGCCGGGCCCTCAGCAAATTGCTGACCCGCAACGGCTACAAGGTCATGGCGGCCCTGAACGGGGAAGAGGGCTTGAAGATCCTGCGTAGCGAGGAAGTCCACCTCGTCCTGACCGACCTGCAGATGCCCCGCATGGGCGGTCTGGATCTGCTCAAGGCCGGCAAGGTGATCAGCCCCAGCACCGAATTCGTCATCATCACAGGTCACGGCACCATCGAGACCGCCGTGGGCGCCATGAAAACAGGCGCCTACGATTTCATCGAAAAGCCCTTCAGCACCACCACCACCCTGAACGTGGTGCGCAAGGCCCTGGAGAAGCAGGAGCTCATCGCCGAGAACCGCGAGCTGCGCCGCCAGCTGGACGCGGCCCGGGGCAACCATGACATCATCGGCAGCAGCGCTCCCATGCGGGCTGCCATGGAGACGGCCCAGATGGTGGCTCCCAGCACTGCCACCATCTTCCTGACGGGGGAGAGCGGCACGGGCAAGGAGGTGTTCGCCACCGCCATCCATCGCTGGAGCGAGCGGGCCGATCGCCCCATGGTGCGGGTCAGCTGCGCCGCCCTGCCCGACACCCTGCTGGAGGCCGAGCTCTTCGGCTACGAGGCCGGGGCCTTCACCGGCGCCGTGGGCCAGCGGAAGGGGCGCTTCGAGTTCGCTCACGGCGGCACCCTGTTCCTGGACGAGGTGGGCGAGATGAATCCCACCACCCAGGTCAAGCTGCTGCGCGTGCTGCAGGAGGGTGTCATCGAGCGCCTGGGAGGCAATCGCTCCCTGGAGGTGGATGTGCGCATCATCGCCGCCACCAACGCCGACCTGGAAGCCATGGTCGCCGCGGGAACCTTCCGGGAGGACCTCTATTACCGCCTGAACGTGATCAACGTGGAACTGCCTCCCCTGCGGGCCCGGGAACAGGATTTCGAACTGCTGGCCAACTTCTTCCTGCAGAAATACGGCGCCAAGAACGGCAAGGTGCTGGAAGGCTTCGAACCCGCGACCCTGGAGGCCATGGGACGCTACGCCTGGCCCGGTAACGTGCGGGAACTGGAAAACGCCGTGGAAAGGGCCGTGGTGCTGAGCAAGGGGCCGCTGGTGGCCGTGGAGGCCCTGCCCCAGTCGGTGGTGGCCGGCCGCAAGCGCCACGACGTGCTGACCATCCCCGTGGGGACCACCCTGAAGGATGCCGAGATGGCCATCATCCAGGCCACCCTGGCCAGCACGGGGGGCGACAAGGAGACGGCGGCCAACATCCTGGGCATCGCCTCGCGCACCATTTACCGGAAACTCCCCTGACCGGGTTTTCCGGCGGATTCCGGGCTTCTTGACCCCTTTTTGGGGCGCTGTTATATTGCCCGGATTCAACAAGCGAAAGTCCATACTCAGGTGACGGCCTCCCGGCGTGCCGGGCGGGCGATTCACCGTGGTTCAAGCTGGTCGCGAGAGTGGCGGAACTGGCAGACGCGCAGGATTTAGGTTCCTGTGGGGAAACCCGTGGGGGTTCGAGTCCCCCCTCTCGCACCAAAAAGTCAAAGGATAGAAGTTCATGTCCGAAAGCAAGCCCAGTTTCAGTGACGGAATCACCACCACCCTGGAGACGCCCGAGTCCTGGAAGCGTGTCATCAAGGTGGAGATCTCGCGCGAGTTCTTCGACAAGGAATACAACGGACGACTGAAGAAGGCCGTCAAGAGCCATCAGAAGCCGGGGTTCCGCAAGGGCCGCACTCCTCGGGCCATCGTCGAGAAGGAAATGGGCCCCATGCTGCGCATGGACGCCATCGAGGCCCTGGTGCCCCAGGCCTACATGACCGGCGTCATCGAGCACAAGCTCAATCCCATCACCGAGCCCGCCCTGGAGAACCTGGACTTCGAGGATGACAGTCCCCTGAAGTTCGACCTGGTGGTGGAGGTGCGCCCCGAGATCGAGAGCGTGGACTTCGAGGGTTTCCCCGTCAAGAAGCGCGAGGTGGCCGTGACCGACGAGGCACTGAACGAGGTGCTGGACCGGTTGCGCGAGAGCAAGGCCCGTTTCGAGATCGTCGAGCGCGTGGCCGCCGACGGTGATCAGATCACCCTGGACCTGACCCCCGAGGGTGACGACGGCCAGCCCGATCCCGGCCGCAAGATCGAGGACCAGCAGATGATCCTGGGGGCCGAGAGCAACATGCCCGCCTTCAACGAGGCCCTGGCCGGGGTCAAGGCCGGCGACGCCCGCGTGGTGGAAGTGCTCTATCCCGAGGACCACCCCAACGAGGCCCTCAAGGGCCGCACCCTCAGCTTCCACTGTGAGGTCAAGCAGGTGGCCGAGAAGGTCCTGCCCGAGCTGGATGACGAGATGGCCGCCTCCTTCGAGGAGGGCAAGTCCCTGGAGGACCTGAAGCAGGACATCCGCGAGAACCTGGCCAAGGAGCAGGAGCGGCAGATCGAGCAGGAGATGGATCGCCAGATCCAGGAGGAACTCATCCGCCGCAACGAGGTTGAAGTTCCGCCCAGCATGGTGGAGCGCTACCTGGCCCAGGGGCTGGAGGACCTGCACCGCCGCAACCAGCAGACGGGGCGGCCCAGCTCTGCCGAGGAAGATGCCCAGTACCGGGAAGCCGGTAAGCCCCATGCCGAGAAGGCTTTGCGGGCCATGTTGCTGATGGAGGCCATCCAGGCCAAGGAAGAGATCAAGGTCACCGACGATGATGTCGATGAACGCATCGAGGAACTTGCCGCCCAGAGCGGTTTCGATGTTGACCGTTACCGGGAATTCGTCAACAGTGGCGACGAGAAAGACCGCATGAAGTACGACATCCTGGAACGCCGGACCTACGATTTCCTGCTTTCCCGGGCCCAGATCGAATCGGTGCCCGCCGACGCGGAAATCTTTGCCGAAGAAGAGGAGTGACCATGCTTGTACCCATGGTAGTCGATCAGACCAGTCACGGTGAGCGATCCTACGACATCTATTCCCGGTTGCTGAAGGACAGGATCATTTTCCTGGGCTTCCCGGTGGATGACAACATCGCCAACCTGGTCATTGCCCAGATGCTGTTCCTGCAGGCCGAAGACCCGGAAAGGGACATCTACCTGTACATCAACAGCCCCGGAGGCAGCGTCACCGCTGGTCTTGCCATCTATGACACCATGCAATACATTACCAATGATGTGGTCACCATCTGCATGGGGCAGGCCGCCAGCATGGGCGCCGTCCTGCTGGCCGCCGGCGCGGCCGGCAAGCGCTCGGCTCTGGTCAATTCCCGGGTGATGATCCACCAGCCACTGGGTGGCAGCCAAGGCCAGGCCAGCATGCTGGAAATCTACACCAAGGAAATCCTGAAAATCAGGGACAAGCTCTACGATATTCTCGCCCAGCATACCGGCCAGACCCACGCCAAGATCGCCGAGGACAGTGACCGCGACTTCTTCATGTCGGCGGAAGAGGCTCTCAAGTACGGTTTGGTGGACAAGGTGATCGAGAACCGTCACCAGGTCGAAGGTGACAAGGGCTCGGACAAGAAAGACAAGGAATAAGGACAGCATGAAGCGTCGCCAGAACGGCAGTCCGCAAATGATCAAATGTTCGTTCTGCGCCCGTGGACAGGACGAGGTGGCCAAGCTCGTGGCCGGCCCCTCCAGCGTCTACATCTGCAGCGAATGCATCAAGCTGTGCAATGATATCCTGGAGGGGGACTTGCTGGACGAGGCCACCCTGGCCCCGCCCAAGTTCCCCAAGCCCCTGGAAATCCGCGAGTACCTGGATCAGTACGTCATCGGCCAGGAAGAGGCCAAGGTCAGCCTGGCCGTGGCGGTCTACAACCACTACAAGCGCATTCACCAGAAGAAGACCAGCGACGGGGTCGAGATCGACAAGAGCAACATCCTGTTGCTGGGCAACACCGGCACGGGCAAGACCCTGCTGGCCCAGACCCTGGCTCGTTTCCTCAACGTCCCCTTCGCCATTGCCGACGCCACGGCCCTGACCGAGGCCGGCTATGTGGGCGAGGACGTGGAAAACATCCTGGTGCGCCTGCTGCAGGCGGCGGATTACAACATCCCCGCCGCCGAGCAGGGCATCGTCTACGTGGACGAGATCGACAAGATCGGGCGCAAGAGCGGCAACCCCAGCATCACCCGCGACGTGTCGGGTGAGGGCGTGCAGCAGGCTCTGCTCAAGATCCTCGAGGGCACCGTGGCCAACGTTCCGCCCCAGGGTGGTCGGAAGCATCCCCAGCAGAAGTATCTGGAGGTCAACACGCGGAACATCCTGTTCATCTGCGGTGGTGCCTTCCAGGGGCTGGAGAAGATCATCGAACGCCGGGTGGGCAAGAACGTGCTGGGCTTCGCCCGGGAGGAGGAATTCTCCCACGGCGAGGAGCGGGACGAGTACCTGGGCCTGGTGGAGAGCCAGGATCTCATGCAATTCGGCCTCATCCCCGAGCTTGTCGGCCGCATGCCCGTGGTGACCTTCATGCACGAACTGGACCGCGATTCCATGGTGCGGATCCTGCAGGAACCCCGCAACTCCCTGACCAAGCAGTACCAGAAGCTGCTGGCCATGGAGGACGTGGAGCTGATCTTCCAGCCCGGAGCCATGGAAGCCATCGCCGATCTGGCCATTCAACGCAAGACCGGCGCCCGCGGCCTGCGCAGTATCCTGGAAAGCATCATGCGGGACACCATGTTCGAGATTCCTTCCCAGGACGACGTCCGGCAGGTTATCATCACCCGGGATACGGTGGAGTTGAAGTCCGATCCCGAGGTGGTGCTGGGTGATCCCCCCAACGAGATCAAGGAAGCCTAGTTAGCCCTGGTCTTTCATCAAAGAGCTACTGCGGGTGGCCACAACCAATCCAGACAAGGTGTACTCGGGTTTGACCACTGCGGCGTACCGCTACGGGTACGCCTCAGGAGCAAGTCCTTCCGTGCCCCCTTCCTGGACCGGTTTTCCTCACCCTCGTGACGCTCGTTGATGAAAAACCAGGGCTGAAGGCGGGTCCGGGCAATTGCGGAGCCATCCTGCAGCCCGGATATTGTATTGTTCCCATCATCAAGCTTTGAGCAATTCCTGCCTCGAGCAGGGACAGAATCAGGAGAATCGATAGCCTCATGGCCTTTGAAATCGAAAAAGACGGCGAAACAATCCTCATGGCCAGCACCATGCCACTGCTTCCCCTGCGGGATGTGGTCGTTTTTCCCTACATGGTCACTCCCCTGCTGGTGGGGCGGCCCGAGTCGGTGGCCGCCGTGGAAGCGGCCATGGACAGGGACAAGTTCCTGTGCGTCATCGCCCAGCGTCAGCCCGAGGTTGAGCAACCCCGGGAAGAGGACCTCTACGCCGTGGGCACCATCATCAAGGTGCTGCAGATCATCCGCACACCCGACGAGACCCTGAAGATCCTGGTGGAGGGCGTGGCCAGGGTGCATGTCCGCGAGGTCCTGACCGGCGATGGGTTCCAGGAAGTTGATCTGCTGCCCATGGACGAGAACCTGGAACCCGGCACCGAGGTCGAGGCCGTCAGCCGTTCCATCAAGGAGCGCTTCAAGGAGTACGTGCGCCTGAACAAGCGGCTGCCCGACGAGGTGCTGCTGTCGGTGCTGAACCTGGGGGAGATCGGCCGCATGGCCGACAGCATCAGCGCCTACATCCTGGGCAAGGTGCCCCTGAAGCAGGAGCTCCTGGAAGAGCCCGATCTGAACAAGCGCCTGGCCCGCATCAACCAGATCCTGGCCAACGAGCTGGACATCCTGGAAATCGAGGCCCGCATCGACGGCGAGGTGCAGTCCGCCGTGCAGAAGAACCAGCGCGAGTTCTACCTGAACGAGCAGCTGCGGGCCATTCGCAAGGAACTGGGCTACACCGCGGACGAGGACTCGGAAATCGAGGACTACGCCCGGCGCGTCGACGAGAGCGACATGACCGCCGAGGCCCTGGAGATCGCCCGGCGTGAGCTGAGCCGCCTGGAGCGCATGAGCCCCATGAGCCCCGAGGCCACCGTGGTGCGCAATTACCTGGACACCATGCTGGCCCTGCCCTGGAAGAAGAAGAGTCGTGACCGCATCGACACCGCCAAGGTGCAGGAGCGCCTGGACGCCGACCACTACGGGCTGGAAAAGGTCAAGGAGCGCATCCTCGAATTCCTGGCGGTCTACAAGTTGACCAGGACGATGCAGGGTACAATCCTGTGCCTGGTGGGTCCCCCGGGCGTGGGCAAGACCAGCCTGGGCCGCAGCATCGCCGAGAGCATGAACCGCAAGTTCGTGCGCATCAGCCTGGGCGGCGTGCGGGACGAGGCCGAGATCCGCGGCCACCGACGGACCTATATCGGCAGCAAGCCGGGACGCATCATCGAGAGCCTGCGCAAGGCAGGCACCCGCAATCCCGTGTTCCTGCTGGACGAGATCGACAAGATGGGCAGCGACTTCCGGGGCGATCCGGCCAGCGCTCTGCTGGAGGTGCTGGATCCGGAGCAGAACTCCACCTTCAGCGATCATTACCTGGAAGTGGAATTCGACCTCAGCAACGTCATGTTCATCACCACGGCCAACAGCCTGCACACCATTCCTCCCGCCCTGGAAGACCGCATGGAGATCATCCGCCTGCCGGGCTACCTGGAGCACGAGAAGCTGACCATCGCCGAGCGTTTCCTGGCGCCGCGGCAGATGAAACGTAACGGAGTTCAGGAATGGAGCGGCGGGTTCAAGCGCTCGGCGTTCCAGGCCATCATCGACGGCTACACCCGCGAGGCCGGCGTGCGGAATCTGGAGCGCGAGATCGCCGGCATCTGCCGGAAGGTGGCCAAGGTGAAGGCCTCCACCGACAAGTGGCCCCCCGCCGTGACGAACCAGGCCGTCCAGAAGTACCTGGGCATTCCCAAGTTCCGCAAGCGGGTGGTGGACCGCGAGCCCGAAGTGGGCGTGGTCGTGGGACTTGCCTGGACCATGAGCGGCGGCGAGATCCTGGAGATCGAGGTGGCGGATGTTCCGGGCGCCGGCAAGATAACCATCACCGGCAACCTGAAGGACGTGATGAAGGAGTCGGCCGAGACCGCTCTGAGCTACGCCCGGGGGCTGTGTCGCAAGACAAGCGGTGACTGGTTCAAGAAGAATCAGATCCACATCCACGTGCCCGAGGGAGCCATCCCCAAGGATGGGCCCAGTGCCGGCATCGCCATGGCCACGGCCATCGTCTCTTTGCTGCGGCAGGTTCCCGTGCGCACGGACGTGGCCATGACCGGCGAGGTGACCCTGCGGGGCCGGGTGCTGCCCATCGGGGGGCTGCCCGAGAAGGCGGTGGCCGCGGTCCGGGCCGGGTCGCGCCATCTCATCATACCCCGGGACAACGAGAAGGACTTCCTGGAACTGTCCCCCATCATCCGCAAGAAGTTGACGGTGCATCTGGTGGAGAACATGGAAGAGGTCCTGGAACTGGCCCTGGTGGCGCCCCGCAAGGCGGCGCGCAAGATGCCCTCGAAGCCGGCGCCCTCGAAGCGAGCGGCCAGGAAGCCACTCACCAAGGCCGGGGCGCGCAAGACCACGGCCCGGAAGAGCTAACGGGGAAAGAGACCATGGAAGTTCAGTTCATCACCAGTGCCCCCGATCTGAAGAGCCGGCCCGAACGCGTGTTGCCCGAGTTCGCCTTCATCGGGCGCAGCAATTGTGGCAAGAGCAGCCTGATCAATCATTTCCTGCGCCGGCAGAAGATGGCCAAGACCAGCGGCAAGCCCGGCAAGACGCGCCTGATGAACTACTTCCTGGTGAATGACAGCTTCTACCTGGTGGATCTGCCCGGATACGGTTTCGCCAGGGTGAGCAAGAGCATCCGCGCCCAGTGGCGCGAACTCTTCCAGCGCTATCTGCAGGCCCAGGACCGCCCCCTGGCCCTGTTCCACCTGCTGGATGTGCGGCACAAACCCACCCGGGAGGATGTGGAGGTCAACGCCTGGATCCACGAATCGGGTCATCCCTGGGCGCTGGCCGCCACCAAGATCGACAAGGTGGGAACCAACTCGCGGGCGGCCCACTATCAGGAGATCATCACCGAATTGGCGGTGGGGGAGGACATCCCTTTCTTTCCCACCTCGGCGGCCAAGGGCACCGGACGTGACGAGATGCTGGCCTGGGTCGAGGCCTTGCTGGCCGCCAACGAGGACGGGTAATAGCCCGGGGCTGTTTTTCACCGGGCCCTGAAATTTGGTTCGACCCCGTTGTTTGACCTGGGACCGCGAAAAAAGGTATAATGGGTGGGTTCAGGCAGAGGATCGCGACCTTTGCGTCCCGCCAGGGGTGCACGGGGCGCTCTGTTGTGTTTTGTCCGGAGGTGGAATGAGTTCATGGGCCGATGCCGAGGGCAGGGGAGGCGAAGTGCGGGACTGTGGCCAGTCCTGGTTTCGGTCCTGCTTGGCTGGCTGCTGGCCTGGCCTCTGGCTGCCGGCGCCACGGAAGAGGACATGGCCCAGTTGCCGGTGACCTCGCCGTTCAACTGTCTGGCCTGCCACACCACGGCCGATCCGGGACCGGGTTCCTTTGCCCTGAACGCCTTTGGCGAGGATTTCCTGCAGAATGGCCGCATCTGGGACTCCAACCTGGCTCACCTGGATTCGGATGGGGATAATTGCCTCAACGGGGTCGAGGTGGGGGACAGTGACGGTGACGGTTACGCCGACGGCAACGTGGAGGAACAGGCCGGCAACCCCGGCGTGTACGACGAGTGCGGATCGGGTTCCCTGGTGGACGAGAAAACCTGGGATGCCCTGAAAGCTATGTTTGACGGACGCTGACCACCGGGCCATAATTCGACCCTGGACCCGGCAATGTCAGGGTTTTTTTTTGCGGGTCGCTTTTCATGTGGTTTTCGTGTACGGGGAAACCCATCGGTCAATCACCAGCATTGGAGTGAAGCTTGGATAACCGCGTGATCATCGGAGGGCAGTGGGGGGACGAGGGCAAGGGCAAGATCGTCGACGCCCTCAGCCAGGGCGTGGACTGGGTTCTGCGCTACCAGGGAGGCGCCAACGCCGGGCACACCATCTACGTGGATGGGGTCAAGCACGTGCTGCATCTGGTGCCTTCGGGAGTCCTGAGCGAGGGCGTGCGTTGCCTGCTGGGCGGCGGCATGGTCATCGACCCCTGGAGCCTGCGGGACGAGATCATGGAACTGGAGCAGAAGGGCCTGCAGGTGCGGGACCGTCTCTTCCTGGCCGCCAACGCCTCGCTGCTCATGCCCCACCACAAGCGGCTGGACGAGTTGCGCGAATCCCGCCTCAAGCGCAAGAGCATCGGCACCACGGGCCGGGGCATCGGCCCCGCCTACCTGGACAAGGTGCAGCGCACAGGGTTGCGCCTGGGTGATCTGGCCCTCCCTCCCGACAACCTGGAGCGCAAGGCCATCGAAAAGGTGCTGGCCGCCAACGAGGTGCTGAGCCAGTTCTACGATGCCGACCCCCTGCCAGCGCGCATCATCGCCGAGGAACTGGTGGTGCTGGCCCAGACCCTGGGGGGCATGGTGGTCAATCCCTACACGACCCTCAAGGGAGTGCGCGAGGGTACCGAGACGGCCCTGTTCGAAGGGGCCCAGGGCACAATGCTGGATATCGACCACGGCACCTTCCCCTTCGTGACCAGCAGCAACAGCACCGTGGGTGGGGCCCTGACGGGCACCGGCCTGCCGCCCCAGTCCCTGGGCGACATCAACGGCGTGTTCAAGGCCTATTGCACCCGGGTGGGCAACGGGCCCTTCCCCAGCGAGCTCATCGGTGAGGCGGGGGAAGCCCTGCGCGAAGCCGGGGGCGAGTACGGGGCCACCACAGGCCGGGCCCGGCGCTGTGGCTGGTTCGACCTGGTGGCGGCCCGTTACGCCGTGGACATCAACGGCATGACCGGGGTCATCATCACCAAGATGGATGTGCTGGACAAGCTGCCCAACATCCAGGTGGCCACCGCCTACGACATGGGGGGCGAACTGATCAGCGAGTACCCCGTGTTCAACGACAGTATGCCCGACTGCCGGCCCGTGTTCCAGGAGTTCGAGGGGTGGTCCCGCTCCACCAGCGAGTGCCGGCGCCTGACGGATTTGCCGGCCAATGCCCGCAAGTACCTGGAGTTCCTGGAAGGACAGCTGGGGACACTGATCGTCGGTGTGAGCGTGGGGCGCGAGCGCGATCAGATGATCTGGACCGACACCGGGGTGACGACCTAGCCGCCCTCTTCCCCTCATGGCCGGAGGTTCCGGCGGGATCGGCCATTCTGTGGGATATTTATGCCCGGCTAGTTTTTGACAGCACCCGGCGGCGGTTTTATATTGCATTTTCTGAGCCGGAGCCCTTCGCGGGGCCCGGCTCGCCAAGGATTAGTGGGCCACTAGCTCATCAGGTAGAGCATCTCCCTTTTAAGGAGGTTGTGCCAGGTTCGAGTCCTGGGTGGCCTACCACATAACCCGCGTTTTTGCGGGCACTTGCGGCGGTTGTGCTACAGATGCGCAGCCGCCGTTTTTTTGGTGCCACGTCGGTGCCACGCGGAGGCTCCCCTTCGGGTGGGGATGGTCCCGCGGGAAAAGAAGAAGTGGCGGTATTGGCCGCCACTTCTTCCTGTATTCCCGGTGTTCCGAAATCAGGCTCCAGCCGCGTGCTCCTGCCGCATTCGCCATTTCCGGGCGATGAAGCCCTGCACCACGCCCAGTTCCAGGTAACGCTGCTGCACCTTGGTCGGTATCCGCACGAAATCCTCCACCACACCCCGGCAGCCGGGCGCCCCGCAACGGCAGGGCATGGTCCACATCTCCTCGTCCATGGTGGTGCTGTAGTCGAACCGGATCTCCTCGCCCGACACGATGGACCGCAGGGCCACCAACCGTCGGTTGTGGCTGATGCCGGCGTTGGGATCGCAGGAGTGGTTGGCGAACACTCCGGGGGGCCCCAGCAAGATGTAGGTGCGCTTGCCGGTTTGCAGCAGGTTGGCCCCGGCATCGGTCTTGTGGATGGGATCGTCCCGCTCGAAGCGGGGGCCGCTCAGGCGCAGGATCAACTCGCCGGGGCCGTAATCGCACGTGGCGAAAAGGCCCCGGCCCAGCTCACAGGATGAAACCCGCAAGGGCTTGGTGTTCATGGTGGATCAGGTCCGGGCCGGGGCGGTGAACAGCCGCTCCAGGCGGTTTTCCCGGCGCTGGCGCCAGTGGCCGCGATGCCAGGCATCGCTCACCAGCAGGGGCAGCACCATGGTGGCCTCGCCATAAACCATCTGCTCGTAGACCGTGTCCACCTTGCCCCAGCTGCAGGCCTCGCGCAGGGTGCTGCCGGACAGGGCGCCGTCCCGCTCGTCGGCCACGGTGATCTGCACGGCGTACTTGTGCATGGGCTGGTCCTCGCCCAGGATTTCCGTGGCCACCACGATGTCCTGGGTGAAGTTCTTGGGCACGCCGCCGCCGATCATCAGGATCCCGGTCTCGCCCAGCTCCAGCTTGACCTGGGTCAGTTCGCGGAAGTCGGCCACCGAATCGATGGTCAGGTAGTCGCCCTGGGCGTTCCACTGGTGGTGGACCAGCCCGAAACCGGCCGAGCAGTCGCTGAAGGCGGGGCAGAAGATGGGCACGTCCTTCTTGTAGGCCGAGTGGATGATGCTGTGCTCGGCCTTGACGCCCTGCTCGTCCAGCCAGGCGCCCATGGCCCGGATGAAGGCTCGGGAGGAGTGGGGGCGGGCGGGCAACGCGGCGGCGATGTCGCCCACCGTCATGTCGCACACGCGCAGCTCGTCCTCGTCGATGTAGGTGTCGTAGATGCGGTCGATGCCCAGCTCCCGCAGCACGTTGTCGTCGGCCCACTTGTCCCCGATGTAGTGGCGGTAGCCCAGGGCCTCGAAGAAGTCCTGGTCCACGATGTTGGCCCCGGTGGAAACGACGGCATCCACCATGTTGTTGTCGATCATCAGGGCGACGGCGTCCTTGAGACCGGCCGAGAACAGGCTGCCCGCCAGGGTCAGGATGACTCCGCAATCGGTATCGGCCATCATGCGATTGATGATGCCGGCGGCGCTGCCCAGGTTGCGGGCCTGGAAGGCCATTTGCGAGTAGGCATCCATGACGGGACGGGCGTCGAAGGCCGTGGGGTCGATGTGCCGCACCACGTCCTTCAGGAAATGGTTCTTGTTCACTTGCACTCTCCTGAAAAACCGCGGCCGATGTAGGCCGCAATCTGGTAGACGAGCCGGGCGGCCAGGAAATCAGGGGCCCGGTTGGTGTCATTGGGCAGCAGTTCGACGACGTCGAAGCCCACCACGCGGCGGGCGCGGCAGACGGCGTCGAGCAGGGCGGTGATTTGGCGGTAACGCAGACCACCCGGTTCGGGGGTGCCGGTGCTGGGCATCTCGGAGGGGTCCAGGACATCCAGGTCGACGGTTATGTACACGTTTTCGCCCAGACGGGAGACCACGTCCTCGATCCAGGTGGGGGATTTCTCTATGTCATGGGCGAAGAACACCTGCTCGGGGCGGTGCAGCTCCAGCTCCGAGACATCCATGCTGCGAATGCCCACCTGTACCATGTCGCACACCTCGGCGGCGCGGGCCATGACGCAGGCGTGGTTGCAGGCCGAGCCCTCGTACTCCTGGCGGGTGTCGGCGTGGGCGTCCAGTTGCAGCACCGTCAGGCCCGGGTGTTGACGAGCCATGGCGCGGATCAGGCCGATGCTGACGGAATGTTCGCCGCCCAGTCCGATGAGGACCTTGCCGTCGGCAATAACGGGTGCCGCCGTGGCCTCGATGCGCTCCGCCATGGCCTCGGGGCTGTCCTGAGGTTCCACGGGTTGCAGCGTCACCATGCCTTGCCGCCAGGGCTCGGAACGGGTCTCGATGTCGAACAGTTCCATGTTGGCCGAAGCCTCGAGCATGGCCGCCGGGCCCCGGTCGGCGCCCTTCAGCCAGGTGCTGGTGCCGTCATAGGGCAGGGGCAGCACGACAAAGCGGGCGCTGGCGTAGTCCGGCGCCTGCTCCAGGCCCCCGAAGGCGCCGGGATCATCATGAAGGGCGGGGCGGATCAATAGTCGTCCTCGTCGGAGAACTCGTCGTCCCCGTCCTCGTCCAAATCCTCCATATCCTCGAGATCCTCGAAATCATCCAGGTCCTCGAAGTCGTCCTTTTCCAGGTCATCGTCGAACTCGGCCAGGAAATCGTCGTCATCGTCGAATCCCTGGCGGGCGGAACGGCCCCGGTCACGGCTGTCGAGGTCCTTGTTCCGGCGCTGGCCGGGAGTCTCGAAACGCCGCTTGCTGCGGGGCTTGCCGTCATCCCGGAAGCGGGAATCACCGGCATCGAAGGGGTAGTTCACGGGACACTCCTTCCCTGCGACTTCACCGAAGTCGCGACCACTACTGCTTGCAGAAGTTTCAGGCGATATGACGACGGGCTTCCATGGGGAAGCGCTCGACCTCACGGATATCCGCATCGTTCAGCCCCATGGCCGACTTCACGTAGGTCCAGATATCCATGGGGTTGGTGCTGCCACAGGTGAAGCAGTCCATGGCCACCAGGCCCAGTTCGGCATAGGTATGCACGGACACGTGGCTCTCGTCGAGCATGACGATAGCGGTGCAACCGGCCGGAGAGTCCTGGCCGAACTGGTAACGAATCTGAGAGATCACGGTGGAGCCGGCGCGCCGGGCTCCTTCGGCCATGGATTCAAGCCAGCGGCGGTCATCCAGGCAGACGTCACGCGGAACGTCGTGGCAATCGATCAGTAGGTGTTGTCCCTTGTGCAATTCATCAATACCCCCGTGTTGGAGAAACGCGTGGCCCGGAAACCGGGCAATGCCGCCTTACGCTTGCTCTCCGGGGGGAGTGATGGGCTTGGGGACGGCAGGAGTGGCCGCACCGGGGTGCGGGCGTTGTATAAAACGCTAGTATCGATCGAAGATTCCGGTCAATTAAAAAATGCGGTCCGCTGGCCAAAAAATTGCCGTCGGGTAGTTTTGTGTTGGAAATGAATGAGTTACCCCTCCGGGTAGAGAGGGCGACGGGCCCGGCAAACCGCTGGCAGCAACCCTTTTGCAGGGTTTTGAGCCTGCCCCCGGGGTGGCCTCGAAAAAATTCGAAAAAGGGCTCAAGTTTTCCTCGGCCCTTGCCGAAAACCCTGACATGAGGCGAAGAATACTCTTTGCCCTGCTGGTGTCGGAACACCCCACGGGTGGGCCGGCAGCGACGCCGTAAATGGATTTCGGGTGGCACGCAAAGGATTGAATCATGAGCATTCGCATCAATTCAAAGCTCCCCTCCACACAAACATCCATCCGCAAGACCAGCGATGCCCGGGAACAGATGCAGAAGACCCTGGAGAAGCTGTCCAGCGGCAAGCGGATCAACCGGGCGGCCGATGACGCGGCCGGGCTGGCCATTGCCCAGCAGATGGGGGAATCACTCAAGGCCCTGGAGCAGGGCATGGAGAACGCCTACGATGGGTTAAGCATGATCCAGACGGCCGACGGGGCCCTGGATCAGACCTCGGCCAATCTGGGACGCATGCGCGAACTGGCCATGACCGCAGCCAACGGGACGCTCAACGCGGACCAGCGCGCGGCGGTGGAGAAGGAGTTCAGCGCCCTCAAGGATGAGGTGGACCGCATCAGCGGTTCCACCCAGTTCAACGACCAGCAACTGCTGGACGGTTCGGCGGGCCAGGTGGATATCGCCCTGGCCGACGGTGGCGGCGGGGCCGAAACCATGGGGGTGGATCTGAGCCAGGCCATGGATTCGGCCAGCCTGGGGCTTTCCGCCACCAGCGTTGGCGGCGCCGACGGCGCCAGTGCCCTGAACGCCATGAACCAGATCGACGCCGCACTGAGCCAGGTCAGCCAGCACCGGGCCGACCTGGGGGCCACCGCCAACCGCCTGGAAAGTGCGTCCCGGAACATGGCGGTAGCTGCCGAGAACACCTATGCGTCACAGTCCCGCATCCAGGATGCCGACTATGCCCTGGAGACAGCCAATCTCGCGCGCGAGCAGGTGCTGGCCAACTCGGGAACGGCCGTGCAGGCCCAGGCCAAGGGCCTGGCCGCCACGGCCCTGAACCTCCTGAAGTAAGCCGGCGGCCAATGCACGAAAAACGGCACCGGGCTGCTGCCCGGTGCCGTTCGTGTTTGCCAGGAGCGGATGCGGACTAGCCGCGGCCGTATTTCTGGGTCCACAGCTTGTCGAATTCCTCCACGGTCTGCTCGAACACCTTCATGGCGCTCAGGATGGGTGCGGGAGTTTCCAGGTCCACACCCGCGCTGCGCAGGATGTCCAGCGGCGGGGCGCTGCTGCCGGCCTTCAACATGTTGTTGATGTAGGCGTCGGCCGCATCCTGGCCCTGCTCCAGGATCAGGTCGGCCATGGCCAGACCACTGGTCAGGCCGGTGGCGTAGGTGAAGACGTAGAAGTTGTAGTAGAAGTGGGGGATGAACATCCACTCGCACATGTCGTGGGCGCCCAGGGCGAAGTTGGGGCCGTAGTATTCCTTGATCATGTCCCCGTACAGGGTGTTCAGGTACTCGGCCGTCAGGGGGTTGCCCGCCTCGGCGTGTTCGTGGAAGCGCAGCTCGAAGTCGGCGAACAGGGTCTGGCGGAAGATGGTCAGACGGATGCTCTCCAGGCGCTGGTTCAGCAGCAGCAGCTTCATGTCGATGTCGTCGGCCTCGTCCATCAGGTACTCGTTCAGCAGGGCCTCGTTACAGGTCGAGGCGATCTCGGCCAGGAACGTGGTGTAGTCGGCATAGATGGCCGGCTGCGTGTTGGCGCTGAAGTAGCTGTGCATGGCGTGGCCGAACTCGTGGGCGGTGGTGCTCACGGCATCCAGGCTGTTGTCGAAGTTGTGCAGCACGTAGGGGTGGATCTCCTTGGCCAGCACGCCGTTGCTGTAGGCGCCGCTGCGCTTGTCCTCGTTGGGATAGACATCGATCCAGCCCGCCTCGGGGGACATGCCCTCGGTGACGACTTCCAGGTATTCCTTGCCCAGGGGGCGCAGGGCCTTGGCGATGATCTTGCGGGCGTCATCGTAGCTGTACTCGGGCTCGACGCCCTCCATCATGGCGTTGTACAGGTGGGGGAAGGTCAGGGGACCGTCGATGCCCATGACCTTGCGCCGCAGGTTCACGTACTTGTGCATGGTGCTGGGCAGGCTCTCGCGGATGGTGTCGATGAGCATCCGGTAGGCCTTGGGCGAGATGTTGTCCGGGCTCAGGGCCGCGTCCAGGCAGGTGTCGTAGTTGCGGGCGTCCTTGGTCATGAGGTGGCTCTTGACGACGCCGTCCAGCAGCACGGAGAAGGTGTTCTCGTAGCCCTCCAGGGTGCCGAAGAAGGCGTCGGCGGCCTGCTCGCGCACCACGGGATCCTCGTGGGAACGCAGGGCGCTGAAGCTGCTCACGGTCAGGGGAATCTCGTTGCCCTTGCTGTCATGGACGGCAGGAAACTCGATATCCACGCCCAGCAGGGCTTCGTGGGCATCGCCGGGGGTGGAGCGCATGTTGCCGATGAGGGCCATGAGGCGCTCCTCGGGTGCACTCAGGGTGTTGTCCTGCTGGCGCCACAGTTCGCTGAAGTAGTAGTCGTAAGTGGCCAGTTCCTTGTTTTCACGCATGAAACCCTTGATCCGCTCGGGATCGATCTCCAGCAGTTCGGGCTGCATCCAGCTGGTGGCCTCGCCGAAGGCCGGCAGCAGAGCCTGCACCCGGCCCTGCATCTGGCGATGCTCGCTGTTGCCCTGGTCCACGTCGTACAGGGTCTGGGCGTAGACATACACCTTGTACAGGCGGATGGCCATTTCGTGACCCAGTTCCTCGGCTTCCAGCAGGGTCTCGGCGGAATCGGCCAGTCGGCCCTTGTAGCGAGTCAGGTTGGGGATGTCCTGGGCCAGGGCGGCCAGTTCCGCTTCCCAGGCAGCCTTGTCGGGGAAGATGTGCGAACTGTTCCAGGTGTACTCCTCGGGAATATCCGAGCGCGGGGCGGTGGTGTCGGGCTTGTAGTCGGCCAGGGCCGGAGCGGCCACCAGCAGGCCCAGCAGGCCCAGCAAAGCCAGAGCGCGAAGCACAGGGGAAGCGAGAGGGGCGTTCATCGAAGACCTCCAGTTGCAGGAAAAAAACACCCGGCTCCTGGTGGGAACCGGGCTGTCGGGGAATTCCGTGTCCTTTGCAGGAAAGAACCGGCAACCCGTCCGCAGACCTGGTTGCCGGTTCTCGATTCTAGAATCTCGGCCGCCCGATTTCGTCCACGAAGGGATCAGGGCCACCGGCGGCCTTGGCCGGGAAGGTGACGGTGATTTCCTCGGGAGTGGTCAGGGTTGTGTCGGCAAGATCCAGGGCCGCGTGGAAGATGGTGTTCTCCTTGAGGCCCACCATGTAAATGTTGTCGCTGCCGCTACCCCAGACACCCACCAGGGAAGCGGTCTGGTCGAACAGGGATTTCCGGAAGCCGGTATGCTGATCAAAGTTGTAATCGTTGGACTGGACCACCAGTTCGCCGTCATCGGTCACCATGTACAGGAAATCGTTTTCGTCGATCCACATGTCCCGGATACCGCTCAACGGGTTGGACGTCAGGCGGGGGTACCGCTTGGTCCAGATGAGGCCGTAGTCGTCGTCCTCGGAAAGCTGGAATACCCAGCCCTCGCTGGTCCCCAGGTAGTTCTTGGAATAGTCCAGAGGGTCGCTGGTGGTGCACAGCACCCATTCGGAGGCGGCCAGCTCGTCACCGCGCAGGGGGCGTAGCAGCCAGTCATAGTCGGGATCGCTGGTCAGCACCATGCCGTCTGTGCCCAGCATGCCGTAGTCCTCACCTTCGTAATCGGGAATGCGGTAGGCGCCGCCCACGAAGAAGGAGTTGATGGTGAGGAAGGTCTTGATGTCCTCGTTCCGGCTGAGGGTGTCCAGGGGCACGCTGGTGGCGGGATCGCGCGTGACGATCACCGTGGGGGTGTCGGCCCAGCTGTTGCCGTTGAGGCGACGCAGGGTGCCCTCGGCACCACCGGCGTAGATGTTCCCGCCGAACTTGCCCACCCCGTAAAGGTTCTCACTGGTGCCGCTGTCCATCTTCTCCCAGCTGCCGGTGGTGTTACGCCAGATATTGCCCCCGTGGCCCACCGCGTAAAGGGTGGTGCCGTCCTCGTGCAAGGCGATGATGGCGGAGGATGTCCCCATGTCCTGGGCGGTCCAGGCGCTGCCGTCGTAATGCAGCATGGTGCCCTTTTCTCCGCAGGCATAGACATCGTTGGCGGCGGTGCCGCCGATGTCGTACAGCCAATCGTTGAGCGGAGTGGGCTCGGGCTGGGGGTAAGTCACGGTTTTCTTTTCCTCGGAGCAGCCCGTTCCAAACAGCACCATCCAGCCCACGAGGGTCAGGCAAAGGGTCAAAGCGAGCGT
Organism: Candidatus Krumholzibacteriia bacterium; assembly: GCA_963674845.2. Classification (GTDB taxonomy): domain Bacteria; phylum Krumholzibacteriota; class Krumholzibacteriia; order LZORAL124-64-63; family LZORAL124-64-63; genus LZORAL124-64-63. The sequence continues at coordinate 109,691 of CAXXKE010000001.1, forward strand.
GCGGGCCTTGAGGGTGCGGGGGCCGGACGTGACAAACGAAGTTTGTTTCATTACAACAATTTCCTCGCGTTCAGCAGGTGGGGAAAAGTGGAACGGTCAACCGCCGAATCCGACTTGACCCTAGCCGGGGGTGCATCTCACCCCAGCGGAACAATCGGTAGACCATGCCCGCCCGGAGGCGGTGACCGCATTTCCAACCCATGAATATTAAGCTTTTGGTTCCAGAAAGTCCACACCGCAAGGCAGGATAATGGCACCTGCGTGCTTGCAGAATTTCTGCTTCATGACAAAATTAGCCTGCGTGAAGATTTTGTAAACGCCCAGGTCGCCCCGGCGGCCCACCGGTTTCCCTTGGTCCGCTGTCCGGCCCCCCGGGGGCCCAGGGCGGGATTCAGGCTCTGCCTCCCCGCCAGGAACGGAGATCCGCCATGGTTCAGCCTTCTCAAGACAGGGTCGCCACACGGGAGGGACTGTTTGCCGAGATCGACGCCCTGCGCCGGAAAATGAACGCAGTCATCCTGGCCCATTACTATCAGGAGCCCGATATCCAGGACATTGCCGACCACATCGGCGACAGCCTGGCCCTGGCCCGCAAGGCGGCCGAGACCCGGGCCGACGTCATCGTCTTTGCCGGGGTCCATTTCATGGCCGAGACCGCCAAGATCCTGAACCCGGACAAGCAGGTGCTGCTGCCCGACCTGGAGGCCGGCTGCAGCCTGGCCGACGGGTGTCCACCCGAGGAATTCCGGGAATTCCTGGCGCGCCATCCAGGCCACACCGTCATTTCCTATATCAATTGCTCGGCGGCGACCAAGGCCATGAGTGATATCATCTGCACCAGCGGCAACGCCGAGAAGATCGTGGCCTCGGTGCCCGCCGACCAGCCCATCGTCTTTGCTCCCGATCGCTACCTGGGGTCCTGGGTCAGCCGCAAGCTGGGGCGGGAAATGGTGCTGTGGCCGGGCAGCTGCGAGGTCCATGAGACCTTCAGCGAGCAGAAGCTGGTGCAGTTGCAACTGGAGCATCCGGAGGCCGTGGTGGCCGCCCACCCCGAGTGCCCCGAGCGGATCCTGCAGTACGCGCACCAAATCGGCAGCACGGCCCGCATCCTGGAATTCGCCCGCACCACCGAGGCCCGGGAGATCATCGTCGTCACCGAGTCGGGTATCCTGCACCAGATGCAGAAGGAGAACCCGGACAAGGTGCTCATCGCGGCGCCCGGAGCCGACGAGACCTGCAACTGCAACGAATGTCCCTACATGAAGAAGAATACCCTGGAAAAGCTGTACCTATGCATGCGGGACCGCACTCCCGAGATCGTGGTGGATCCCGAGGACGCGGCCAGGGCCCTGGCGCCCATCAACCGCATGCTGGAACTGAGCCGCTGATTCCCGGCCCCGGACGCTGTTTCCCGGCACAAGAAAGCCCCGACCATCAGGCCGGGGCTTCTGTTTTTCAGCTCAGGGGGCGAGATCAGTCGCCGTCGTAGTCGGAGGCCAGTTTACGGGAAAGGGAAATGCGCCGGCGATCCAGGTCCACATCCATGATGCGGACGGTGATTTCCTCGTCCTCATTCAGGACCTCGCGCGGATGGATGATCCGGTGATTGGCGAGCTCGCTGATATGGATCAGCCCTTCGACTCCCGGGAGCAACTCCACGAACACACCGAAATCGACCAGGCGGGTCACCTTGCCGGTGACATCGGTGCCCGGCTCCAGGGAGCCCGCGGTGTCAGGCCAGGGATCGCTGGCCAGGGCCTTCATGCTGAGGCTGATGCGCTCGGACCGTCCCATGCCCAGGTTCTGCAGTTCCAGGACCTTGACCTTGACGGACTGGCCTTCCCGCAGGACGTCGGAGGGGTCGCCCACGCGCTGGTGCGAGATCTGGCTGATGTGGACCAGGCCCTCGATGCCGCCCAGGTCGACAAAAGCCCCGAAGGGAACGAGGCGCGTGACCACACCCTCGAGCACATCACCCAGGGCGATGGCGGAGCGGGTCTCGCTGGCCTGGGCGTCGCGCTCGGCCTGCAGCAGGGATCGGCGGGAAACCACCACGTTCTTGCCGTCCTCGGACAGTTCGAGGATCTGGAACTTGAAGGTCTTGCCCACGAATTCCTCGGGATTGTCGGCCCGGCGCACATCGATCTGGCTGTAGGGGCAGAAGGCGCGCACTCCCCCCAGATCCACGGAGAAGCCGCCCTTGTTGGTGGGGCCGACCTTACCCTCCACGGGGGTGCCGGCGGCGTGGGCCTCTTCCAGGGCCTTGCGGCCGGCGTCCTTGAGCTTCACGGCCAGGGTCAACTTCAGGCCGTCTGTCCCTTTCTGGACGTGGGCGGTGACCTTGTCGCCTACCTGGTACTGAATTTCACCTTCCTCGTCCTTCAACTCGGACACGGCCATGGGCAATTCGTTGCGCAGCCCGCAATCCACGAAGGCATCGACCTCGCCGATCTGGATGATGGTACCGGTGACCTTGTCGCCCGGTTTGGCCTCGGCGGGTTCGGCCGTGGCGCTCTGCTCGAAGAGTTCGGCGAATTCCTCGCTGATTTCCTCGCGGTAATCATCGAGGGTTCCTTCCTCGAGATTGCTGTCGTCAGCCTGGGCCTCGTTAGCCTGGTTTTCGTCTTGGGGCTGGGGATTGACGTTTTCGTTGGGTTCGAAGGTCATTTCCGGTCCGTTCTCCAGGATATTGTGGTGTGAAGCGCTTGGTTCCAGCGGGGCAAACCTGCCTGAAGGAAAGCCCAGGCAGTCCCCATCGCAATGGACTATAGCATAACAAAATCCGGATTCCTACCCAAGACCTGTCAAAAAAAGGTCAAGCCATGACGTAGCGGTAGATGCAGAAGAAGTGGGAGGCGCTGCCGGCCAGGACGAAAACATGCCACAGGGCATGATTCCAGATGAGGCGCTTGCAGGCGTAGAAAACGGCCCCGCCGGAATAGAACAGCCCCCCGGCCAGCAACAGGACGAGCCCCCAGGGAGGTAAACCCTCGTACAGGGGTTTGGCCGCCACCACGGCCAGCCAGCCCAGCCCGATGTAGAAGACCAGGGATACCTTTTTCATCCGTTTGCGGCTGGCCAGTTCGAACACCATGCCGGCCAGGGCCAGGCCCCACACCAGGCCCAGGATGGTCCAGCCCCAGGGGCCGCGCAGGGTGATGAGAGCGAAGGGGGTGTAGGTGCCAGCGATGAGCAGGTAGATGGCCGTGTGGTCCAGCCGCTGCATGACGGCCTTGGCCCGGGGCCAGGGAAAGCTGTGATAAAGGGTGGAGGCCAGGTAAAGCAGGATCATGCTGCCGCCGTAGATGGCACCCGCCACCAGGCTCCAGGTGTCACCGGCCTTGACCGCGCGCAGGATCATGAGCACCAGGGCCACCACGGCCAGCGCGGCGCCGATGCCGTGGGTGACGGCGTTGGCGATTTCCTCGCCAAGGGAGTAGATCCTGGGGGGCAGTTTGGGTTTCATGGGGCCATAATGTAAGACCAGGCAGCCAGTGGAGCAATGACCGCGCGGAATTATTCAACCACCGGTCCGGCGTAAAACCACCATGGTCAGATCGTCGCCAGGATCCACCGGGGGCCGGCCCCCGGCTCCAGCCGGGGCCAGGGGCGGTTCAACCTGGGATGAGGAGGGGCCTTCAACGTGGTTCCGGACGGTCTGAACCACCGTGCCGATGAGGTCCGGGCAGGGGCTGTTGAAGTGGGCCCGGCAGCACTGCTCGAGGCTCTCCCGGCCGAATTCCTTCCGATTCCCGTTCAGGGCCTCGATGATGCCGTCTGTGTAGGCCGCCACCAGGTCGCCCGGTCCCAGGGGCACCTCCTGGACCGGGTATTGCGCGCCCGGAAACATGCCCAGAGGCGTCCCGGCGGGCTTGAGGGCCAGGCAGCTGCCGTCGGGGCGCAACAGCAGCGGTGGCTCGTGTCCGGCGCTGGCGTAGCGGAAGCCCGTACCGTCGGGAGCCAGGACCGCCAGGAACAAGGTGGCGAAATGGTCGGCGGGGGTGTTCTCGCAAAGGGCGTCGTTCACCGCCGCCAGCAGGGCGCCCGGATCCGGAAACACCCCGGCCAGGGCCCGCAAGGAAGCCTGCAGGTTGCTGGCCAGCAGGGCTGCCGGCATGCCCTTGCCGCAAACATCGGCAATGACCAGTCCCACCAGGCCCCCCTTGATCTTCAGCACATCGTAGTAGTCGCCGCTCACCTGGAGACTGGGGTGGTTGGCCGCGCCCAGTTCGAGGCCGGGCAAGGTGGGCAGGGCGGCGGGCAGGAGGTGCTGCTGGATTTGCCGGGCCATGGCCAGTTCCTCTTCCAGCTTCTCCCGGTTCAGCGAGTCCTCGAATCCTTCCAGGCCCGCCCGGGCCGTTTGCCGCTTGGATTCTTCCAGGGTCTGGCCGAAGTGCTGTCCGTCCAGATCCAGTCCCACCAGGCGGGAAAGTTCGCCCACCTCGCGGTCCACCCTGGACGCCAGTTCTCCCAGGCCCGATTCGGGCAGGTCCAGGGCCCGGCTCAGGTCGGCCAGGGCGACGGGCTGGTGGCCATCTCCCGAAGCGCCGAAGGCGAAGGAGCGCACGAAGGTGATGGCCGAGCGCAGGGTGTGGATCAGCTGCCGGGCTTCCGGATCCAGCTCGTCCTCCGCGAAGTCTTCCCCGTAAAAATCGATGGCCCGGGAAAAGACCCGGGGCAGGCCCCATTGCCTGAGCAGGCGGGCGCCCAGCTCGCCGTGATGGAATTCCAGGATTTCCAGCTCAGCCTCGGTCAGGCTGATGGCATGCTCCCTGGCCCTGATAAGAACCTCATGGAAATCGATCCCGGCATTCTGGTCCAGGGCCAGCACCCCGATGCCGTGGAGGATTCCCACAAGCCAGGCGTCGTCGGGATTGCCGGCCTTGTCCTGCCTGGCCAGCTCCTGGGCGGCGCTGGCGGTGGCCAGGGAGAATTTCCAGAACTCCTTGCGGTCCAGCTGGGCGGAGGGCCGATCGCTGGGCGCCATGTCATGCATCCCCATGAAAAGGCTGACGTTGCGGATGCGTCGCAGCCCCAGGCGAACCAGGGCTGAACGCAGGTCCCGGGCCTCATGAGCCCCCGAAAGAGCGGCGCTGTTGGCCAGGGCGAGAAAGCGCATGGTCATGACGCTGTCGCTCTGGATCAGGCGGCAAAGGTCATGGATATCGCAAGAGGGATCGCCGGTCAGGGCCACGATCTGGGCCGCCACGGTGGGCAGGGCGCCGACCTCCTCGACAAGGTCGGCCACGAAGTATTTGCTGGAAGTACCCATGCCGGGATTATCGGCCTGGCCCGCAGGGGCTTGACGGCCATTTGGCGGGGGGGGGGGCGTCGGGACCCTGTTACTTGAGGATGACGACCTTGCCGCTGCCCGCCATCCGGCCATCCAGACCGATGGAATAGACGTAGGTTCCTGCGGGGACCTTTTCGCCCTGCCCGTTGACCCCGTCCCAGGCCACCGTGTTGACCCCGACCACGCCCTGGATGAGCGGGCTTGTCCAGATCAGGTGTCCGCGCAGATCGTGCACCTGCACCCGCGCTTCCTGCCGACGGCCCAGCTCGAAGCGGATGGTGGTGCGCGGGTTGCAAGGGTTGGGATAGGCCAGGTGCCGCAGGGCGGATCCCGCCGGGGGCAGGGTTTCCACGGCGCTGACCAGCTGGAAATCCTCGTGGATCTCGTCCACGTTGATGTGCCCCATGGGGCCGGTTTCGTTGTCCAGGATCTGCAGGAAGACTTCGCGGCCCTGCAGGGGGCGCAGATCCCACTCCCGCCGGGTCATCAATTCAACGCCCAGCCCCGTCTCCGACAGCAGAACTGTGTCGGTGCGGGCATCGACCAGGGCGATGCGGCAGGTCTCCGGGTAGTGGCCTCCGCCCACGAGCATGGTCATGCGCGTGCCGGTGACGCGGAAGATGTGGCTTTCCAGGCTGCCGGTGGCGGCATCCCCCAGCAGGGTCCCGGGTGAGCCGCGCCCCGAAAGGGGACCCTGATAGTATTCGGCGCTGCCGAAGTAGCCGTTGCCCACGGGGCCGGCGGGCTCGGCGCCGCGCAGAGCGGGGTTGTCGGTGAAGGTGGGCTGGGCCAGGGTGGCGGTCCCCGAATAGGAGGCCCAGTCAAGGCTCAGGGGATGGGGCATGGACGCCTGGATGGTCTCATCCTCGTTGAACTGGAGGGTGTCCAGGCGCACGGCGTACAGCACCTCGCCCGTGGCGGGAACCTCGTAGGGGCAGATCCGGGAGAAGATGTGGCTGCCCTTGTCGAATTCGTCCACCTCGGGCGCGTAGCCGTAGTCGATCCAGATGCGGTCGTTCATGCTGAAATCGTTGGGAGCATCGGCGACAATGGCGCTGATGCCGCTGGTGTCGTACTCCCCGAACAGCAGATAGTGCCTGTACTTGATGACCTTGTACTGGGGGCTTTCCAGCACCCGGTCCGGCGTATCGCCGTCGTTGACGAAGAAGACTCCCACGTCCTCCCAGTTTTCCAGGTCCGAAGAGACGCCGTGGTAAAGCACGCCGGTGGGCCCGTCCAGCCACTGCTTGGCCGTCACCAGCATGTGGAACATCCGATCCTCGACGTAAACGTAGGGGTCCCGGAAGTTGCTCCACCACCCATCGGGGTTGTAGCTGTACTGGGCGGGGTCGGGCTCGACCACGGGGTTGAGGGGGCTTTTCTCCCAGGTGTACAGGTCGGGGCTGGAGGCGAAGGCGATGCGCTGATTCATCTGGGCGTCACAGGCCGTGTAGGCCAGCGCCCATTGCTGGCGGGACTCGTCGAAGAAAACGTCCGGGGCCCACAGGGCTCCCGCATCAAACTCGTTCTGGCCCACCGTCAGCACGGGGCCCTCGATGTTCCAGTGCTTCAGATCCAGGCTGGTGGCGTGCCAGATGGTGTCCCCGAAGGACGCATGGGGGGTCTCGGGGTGAATGGTATGGTAGAAGATGTGGTAGGTGGAATCGGGTCGGACCACGCTGAAGTCCCAGACTTGCCGATCCGGATGGACGAAGAATTTCTGATCGAAATCCAGGTGCACCAGGGCTCCGGCGGGAGAAGCGTTGACGGTCGCGAGGGCGACAAGAACCGCCGCCAGCAAAAATACCAGCCAGGCACTGGACTTCGCGGGCATTTCCTGGGATCTTTGAGTATGTGTCATGGCGAGCAAGGTGCATCCCTCGGAACAAGTTGCGGCTGACATGGACTTGGATGGGCCGGAGAAACCCGGCAAGGAACCGGTGTCTTGATGAGTATTTTATCACAATGGAACAGATAACGTCAAATAATCGCCCATTTTTTCTGACCTATGGTGGGTTGGCCGGCCTGGTTCTCCTGCTGTTGCCCTATTTGGCCCTGGGCGGTCCCGCCGACCCCGTCCAGGGGGGCAAAGCGTTGCCACCCCCGCATACCCTGGCTCTCATCGACAGCCTGACCACCGTGGGGCAACTGGACGCGGCCCTGGAGCGCGCGACCCGTTTCCGGAAAGAATTCGGGGACGACCCCCGCTACGGCGGGGCTGCCGAGGCCCGTCTGGGATTGCTCATGTTGCGCAGCGGTCGACCGGGTGAGGCGCTGGACCATCTGGAGGACGCCGTTCGCAAGGGCCCTGACCGTCCCGAATACCACCGGAACCTGGGGGCCGCCTTGCTGGAACTGGGGCGACGGGGACGGGCCCTGTCCGAGTACCGCCAGGCCGTGGAAATGGCTCCCCGGGACTTCAACCTGCAACTGGAGCTGGGCCAGCTGTTGCTGGACTTCGGGGACCACAACCAGGCCGCGGGTCCGCTGCTCACGGCCCGGCGGCTTTGCCCGGACTGCCCCGCCCTGCAGGAGCCTCTGGCGGCCCTGTTTCTGGCCCAGCGCAATCCGGCCGCGGCCATTCCCATTCTGGGGCACCTGTGGGAAAGAGACCGCCTGCCGGCCACCCGGCGCTCCCTGATCCAGGCCATGCAGCAGGCCGGCCGGGATTCCAGCTTGCTGGCCTTTATTCTGGAGGCCGACCCCTCCGGCCTGCCGGCGGATGAGGCCCGGCTGGTGGCCGCCCTGGAGGGGCGGCTGGGGTCCTGGAAACAATCCCTGGCGTGGGCTGCGCAGGGAGATGTGCCCTCCGCCGTGTCTCAGGATGCCGATTTCTGGGGACAGGTGTCCTTCAATTTGCTTCAGGCTCAGATGAACGAGGCGGCTCTGGCGGCGGCCGACCGGGCCCTGGCCCTGGCGCCGGAGAACGTGGTCTATCGCAACAACCGGGTGGTTCTTCTCTTGCGCCTGGGACGTGAAGCCGAAGCCCACGATGAATGGCAGAAGGTCCTGGAACTGGACCCCTCACTGGACACTTCGAACCCGGATTCTGGGGAGGAATGATCAATGGTAGCAAGGGTGAGGCGCGGCACGGGCCGAATGATCCAGGGAAGCATGGTTCTGCTGGGGATGTCGCTGCCATTGCTGCTGCTCCTGGCGGCCGGTTGCGCGAGCACCGGGGGCCAGGGCGTGGCGGAACAGCAGGCGCCTGACCCGCTGGCCTTTCCGGGGAGTTTCCACGAGAAACCCGTGCCCGAGGGAAATTGGCGGGGACATCAGTTCGCCGCCTGCGCCGAGGAGGAAGTGGCCCCCTCCCGGGTGGAGAAGTTGCTGGCCCTGAGCGCGGAGTTCTTCCGGGAGGGTTCCGGCAGTGACGGCATGATCGAGATGGAGATGGCCCTGGAGGATGGGGTGCGCCATCCTCTGATCGATCTGACCCTGGGCCAGCTGTACCTGCTGGCGGGGCAGGGTGAGCCGGCCCTGCTGCCCGCCGAGGGCCCGGCGGCCGACGTGGGGGACTGGACCCGCAACCGGGGCAGGTTGCTGGACCGGGCCCGCGCTTTGCTGATCCGGGCTTCCCGGGAGCGCCCCGACGACGGGGCCGTGGATTATCTGCTGGCCGATGTGGCGCGGGCGGCCGGGAACCATGATGAAGCTCATCGCCATCAGCGCCAGGCCCGGGAAAAATGCCTTGGTGGGCGGGGTATGGCGGTGATTCGCCAGTACCAGATCCTGAACCGCTACCCCGCCAAGTACCTGGGAGGGGCCGAACCCCGGTTCCCGGCCGAGGCGGTGGAAAAGGGTGTTTCCGGGGACGTAACCCTGGATCTGCTCCTGGACCCCTACGGGTGGGTGCGCCAGGGCGTGGTCGTTTCCAGTCCCGACCCTTCCCTCTCCGGTTCGGCTTTCAACGCCCTGCGGCAGGCCAATTTCGAGGCGGCCCGGGTGGGTAAATACGCCGTCTGGAGCTGGCTGAGGGTGACCATATCCTTCAATCTGGATTGAGGATCGGGACCTGGTCCGAAAAGGTTTGCCAACTCCCGGTTGATTTGCAGGGGGTTCTTACCTTATTTTTCCATATCACCGTTTGTGCCGGCGGGGAACAACCGCCGACCGGACAACCCCATACCCCCGCTGGAGGTCACGCTGGATATGAAGTGGCTGAGCAACCGCTTCCTTCTGCTGTCTTATTTCGTCATGGTTGCAGTCCTGGTCCTGGTGGGTTGCACCAGCAAGGAAGACCCTTCCGAGGTGCTTCCCCTGTGCGGCAACCACAGTTGTGGAGACCTGAGAATGGTCACCACCGACACTTCCAGCGAGGGCTTCCACTACCTGACGCCGCGCATGTCCCCGGACGGCACCCGCATTCTCTTCATGGCGGACTGGACGGCCATCCCCGCAGATCCCCGTTACACCGAGGATGATCTGTACACCACCTTCCGGCAGATGATCGTCATGCCCGTGCCCAACCCCTTCCTGCAGGATCCGGCCACCGACTTGCAGGACCAGGGGGGCATCCTGATCCGGTTGAGCAACTTCCTGACCAACGTCTGGATCGCCGGCAACGCCCAGAACCTGACCAACGCCCTGAATGACCGCAAGGGTGGGGCCATCTGGGATGGGGATGAAGACGTCATCTTCTGGATGAAGACCAGCCGCGGCAACCGTCTGTTCACCACGGACATCTCCAACATCTGCAGCAGCTCCGACTGCACCGCTCCGGCCTACCCCCTGTACATGGAGCCCGAGGATGCCAACATCTCGGGTGGCCAGTGGCAGCACATGGATCCCTGCCTTTCCCCCGACCGGGAATGGCTGCTGTTCACCCGCAGTGGGTGCGCGCTGTGGGACAGTTTCGAGACCTGCACCGGCCTTCAGCTCATGGCCATGCGCATGGAGACCGCCGGCGACAACTACGGTTACGACGCCGAGGTCATCCAACTGACCAACGAGTACATGCGGCTGGAGAAGCCCAGCTGGGCTCCCGACATGAGCAAGATCGTCTTCTCCGGCGGGCTGGACATGGACGGCGTGAATGGTTTCGGCACCGAGATCTTCACCATCGACGTGGACACGGCGGCCTGGAGCAGCGGCAGCGCCGTTCTGGACAACAATCTGGAGCGCCTGACCTACACCGAGTACACCGCCGGCGATCCCATCGTGGGGGTGCTCAACACCAGCCCCAACTACACGGCGGATATGTCCGACATCATCTTCGTGTCCAGCCGGCGCGCGCCGTCCATCACCCTGCACGACCGGAACATCTGGCGCATTCCGGCCGATGGCAGCCTGGACCCTGAGATCTTCTACTTCACCCGCTCCGACGACCTGGATCCCGAGGTGCAGCCCGACGGGTCCATCCTCTTCAGCAGCTTGCTGGGCTTCCCCACCGAGATGCTGGATGTGCTGGAGCAGACCGCCTACGAGGATTACATCGACCAGGACCTGGCCGACCCCAACGTCTCCTGGACGGAAATCGAGTTGCGGGCCCTGGCCGCCGGTGACCGCTCCAAGCTGGAGTACTTCGAAGGCGTGATGGCGCAGCTTTATCTGTATCGTCCCTGAGCATGGGGACCGGGATGAGCATCGTTCTGCTGCGGCGTGAAATGATCGCCACCGCCCGGCAGATGGAAAGCACAGGATTGATCGTGGCCGCCGAGGGGAACCTGAGTGTTCGTCTCGGCGGTTTCGTTGGTGGGGGGGCGTTCCTGGTCACTCCGTCGGGGGTGCCCAAGGGACAGCTCCGGGGGCAGGACCTCCTGGAAGTGGGAGCGGACGGCCGCTGCGTGCGGGGCAAGGTCACCAGCGAGTGGCCCCTGCACCGGGCCATCTACGACCATCGTCCCGACGCCTGCGCCATCTGTCACGCCCACTCGCCCTGGTCCACGGCCTTCGCGGTGGCCGGTCGCGATCTGGACGGATCCCTGCTGACCGAGACCGCGGACCTGCTGCCCCGGGTGCCGGTGGCCCGGCGCGCCCAGCCCGGCTCCCAGGACGTGGCGGCCGCCGTGCTGGAGCACATGGACGGCCATGACGCGGTGCTCATGGGAGGACACGGGGTGGTGACGGTGGGGGCGACCATGACCGCGGCTTTCCATCTTCTGCAAACCGTGGAGCGCCTGGCGCAGGTGACCCTGCTGGCCGAGATGGCCGCGGGCTGTAGCGGACTGGATGAGCGGGCCCGGCGCGATCTGCTGACCCGCCTGCTGGGTGATCAGCCTTCCTGATCGCCCGCGTAGATGCCCGCCAGCCGGCGGGTGATGGATTCCCAGCTGAAGCGATCTTCCATGAGGCGACGGGCCCGGACGGCCTGCTGCTCGGTCTGTTCCCGGTTGTCCAGGGCTGACAGGACCGCCCTGGCGAATCCCTCGTCGCAGGGGGCGATGGTGGCCACGCCGTCCTCGGGCCCGGCAATGCCCTCGGCCCCGATAGGACTCGTGACCACGGGAATGCCGCGGGCCATGGCTTCCAGGATCTTGATCTTGATGCCGCCCCCCTCGGGCAAGGGGGCCAGGAAAAGGCGGCTGCCATGAAACAGGGGGGAGACGTCATCCACGAAGCCCAGGGCTTGCACCCGCTCGGGGTCTGGACGGTTGGGGTGGTGGGCCAGCCAGGTGTCCGAACCCCGGCCAACCAGGACCAGGCGGGCCTGGGGGTGGGCCCGGGCCAGGATCGGCCACACCTGGTCCACCAGGAAGGCGGCGGCCTGGACATTGGGAGCGTGCCCGAATGATCCCACGAACAGGAATTGATTCCGGTCATCCCGGGCCGATCCGGCCTGGGCCCAGTCGGCGGTGATCTTTTCCAGATCCATGCCCAGGGGCACCGTTTCCAGGTTCACACCTCCCATGGCTTCATAAAGCTGGTGGTCTCCCGGGGTGACGCACAGGGTGCGGTCGGCCCAGCGGGAGGCGTCCACCTGCAGGCGCTGCCAGGCCGCGGCCTCCCACAGCAGCAACTGCCGGCGCACGGGGCTGGTGGCCTGGGCCGCCCTGCGCAATCTGGGCAGGGAGCCCAGTTCATGGCTGTTGAGCACCAGGCGGGGGCTGGACCGGTGGGTCTCATCGCGCCAGGACCGGATGTCGCGGCCCAGCAGAGACATCTGGAGGTACTCGATCTGGATGGCCCGGGGCTGGAATTCCCGCACAAGATCCAGAACGCGGCGGCGCAGGGGGCGGGACCAGTACTTGGTCACATACAGGGGGTAGCCCGACATGGCGGCCTTGCCTGCGGCGGCCAGACGCTTGCCCACCAGCGGAAGCCGCTGCCGGCCACGGGCCATGACGTCCAAGAAGGGCAGGGGGACGACCCGCAGATTCCCGTCGGGTGCCAGGGCGCTCACCTCGTCCTCCAGGCCCTGTTCGCCGGGGCGCTGCAGGGCTGCCAGCAGCACCTCGTGATCCCGGGCCAGCCAGCCCACCAGATCGCGCACGGCGGTGCCGCCGCCGTGGCCCACCCTGGCGTGGGGCAGGTAGGGGCTGATGACCATGACCTTCATGGCAGCGAAAAGGCCGGCCCTGTGGGCGCCGGCCCGGCACGGTGAACAGGAAAGAGGGCGGAATCAGTAGCTGACATAGCCACGGGCGATGGACAGCTCTTCCTTCTTGCGCTCGAATTCCACTTCCCAGCTCGTGGAACCTTCTTCCAGCTGGGGCTTGTTCTTGAGCAGGAAGGCGGTGACTTCCTCGTCGATCTCGGATTCGATCTGCAGGTCACGCACGATCAAGGTCTCCACCAGGAAGATGAAGCGATCCTCGTCGATCTCCAGGTCGACCAGTTCGTCGTCCAGCAGCTTGTCGATGATGCGGCGGGCCAGCACGCCCACGCGTTCCTCGGATAGTCTCACGTCAAATATCCCTCACAGGGTGAAGCCATGTTTGCGGGCCAGTTCGCGTTTCATCTTGTTGCGCAGGGCGCCCACATCCATTTCCATGGCCTTGATCTCGTTGTAGTTCTGCTTGAGCAGCTCGTCCACCTCGGCGTCGATGTCGTCCTCTTCGCGCATGTTCTCGAAGATGACGTCGTCCACCGCGCGGGTGATGAGGTCGGGATCGCCGATGATGTGGATCTGCCCGTGCTCCTGAATCATCTTCAGGACCTTGTCGGAAAGGTACTCGATCTTGGTCTTGCTCAGCCTCACGGCCGCCTCCGGTCTTGCGTGTTACGGGGTCTGGTGCGAGTGTCTTTATTCAAAGCTTTTTCAAAGTGGTTGGCAAGAAAAAACGGGTTGGGTATTTTCTTTGACTCCGGGCGGAACCTGAAGGGTCCGGCTACGTATCAAACCGACTGGAAAAGTGACGTTTTTAGCCGTGGGAAGGGAAAAATGACCGAGCACACATCTCTGGACAAGGTGCGGGCCGAGGAACTGTCCGGCCGCCTGGAAGGTGTCCTGGCCGAGACCGAGAAGGTCATCGTCGGGCAACGGGAAATGATGGAAGGTTTGATGCTGGGGCTCATCACCGGCGGGCACATCCTGCTGGAGGGCGTCCCGGGCCTGGCCAAGACCCTGGCGGTCAGCACCCTGGCCGAGGTGGTGGAAACGGGCTTTCGCCGGATCCAGTTCACCCCCGATCTTCTGCCGGCGGACATTACCGGCACCACCATCTACAACCGGGAAACCGGCGACTTCACCGTGAAGAAGGGCCCTGTCTTCAGCAACATCGTGCTGGCCGACGAGATCAACCGCGCGCCGGCCAAGGTGCAGAGCGCCCTGCTGGAGGCCATGCAGGAGCGGCAGGTCACCATCGGGGGTGAGACCTTCCCCATGGCCGATCCCTTCCTGGTCCTGGCCACCCAGAACCCCATCGAGCAGGAGGGCACCTATCCCCTGCCCGAGGCCCAGGTGGATCGCTTCCTGCTCAAGCTCAGGATAGGCTACCCCACCCGCGAGGAGGAGCTCGTCATCCTGGACCGCATGGCCGGGCACGCGGTGCCGGCGGTGGACAAGGTGCTGAGCCCGGCGGGCATCAAGGAGATCCGCGGGGCTGTGAACCAGGTGTTCGTGGATGAGAAGATCAAGCATTACATCATCGACATCGTCTTCGCCTCGCGCGATCCCGAGGCCGCGGGGCTGGATCTCGGCCCCCTGATCTCGTGGGGCGCCTCGCCGCGCGCCACCCTGGCCCTGACCCAGCTCAGCCGAGCCCGGGCTCTGTTACGGGGGCGGGCCTTCGTCATTCCCGAGGACGTCAAGGCGGTGGGCCTGAACGTGCTGCGGCACCGTATCCTGGTGACATACGAGGCCGAGGCCGAGAACCTGACCAGCGACGACGTGGTGAACGCCCTGCTGGACAACATCGAGGTTCCCTGATCCCGATGAGTGCAGGCCGCAACATAACAACCATTCCTCCCGAGATCCTCGAGGCGGTGCGCCGCATCGAGATCCGCACGCGCCGGCTGGTCCAGGAAGTGTTCAGCGGCGAGTACCATTCGGTGTTCAAGGGCACGGGCATGGAATTCCGCGAGGTGCGCGAATACGTTCCCGGCGACGACGTGCGCACCATCGACTGGAACGTCACCGCCCGCACCGACGAGCCCTTCGTCAAGCTCTTCGAGGAGGAACGGGAGCTGACGGTGATCCTGGCCGTGGACATGAGCCGCAGCGGCTGGTTCGGCTCCAGTGACAAGATCAAGGTGGACATCGCCACCGAGCTGTGCGGGGTGCTGGCCTTCTCGGCCATCGCCAACAAGGACAAGGTGGGCCTGGTCATGTTCAGCGACCGGGTGGAGAAGTACATCCCGCCCGCCAAGGGCAAGAGCCACGTGCTGCGCCTGATCCGTGAGTTGCTGACCTTCGAGCCGGAGGGGCGGGGGACGGACTTCAACGAACCGCTGAAGCTGCTGGGCTCGGTGCTCAAGCGCAAGAGCACCGTGTTCCTGGTTTCCGATTTCTGGGCCGGCGGGTTCGACACTCTCCTGTCCATTCTGGGCCGCAAGCACGACGTGGTGGCGGTGCGGGTGCGCGACCCGCGGGAGGTGGATCTGCCCGCGGTGGGTCTGGTGCCCTGGGTGGACGCCGAGAGCGGCGAAGCCATGCTGCTGGACACCTCCAGCGAGGCCGCCCGCCAGTTCGTGGGCCGCCGGGCCGCCATCCTTGATGAAGAGATGGAGATGCTGCTGGCCAGCCAGGGCATGGATCTGGTGGATGTGGACTGCACCCTTTCCTACGTGGAGCCCCTGCGCAAGTTCTTCCTTGAGCGCGAAGGCCGCAAGCGGAGCGGGGGGCGGAGATGAGGATCCACGGCCTTTCCGGGGAGGTCACCCTGGCCGTCATTTTGAATGTGAAGTTGACGATCTTCCTGTCCCTCGTCCTGTTCATGGCCTCGGGGGCTGCCCTGGCTCATGAGGACCAGCCCGCGGCCATTCCGGCTCCGGCGGACCCGGATACGGTGCTGGCCACCGTGCAGCTTCCCGCCGACTGGCCTGATCCCCTGGCCGTCCAGGTGCGACCGGACACCCTGTATGTTGGCCTGCCCGCCCAGCTCCGCCTGGCTTTTTCCGGCGGTGCCCTGGAAAGCCGGCTGGGCGATATGGGGGGCGCCGAGGCCCTGGCCGACTCCCTGGTGGATCTCTCCTTCGACCAGGAGTGGTTGTTCTGGGACCGGCAGGATCAACCCGCCCGGGTTCAGGGCGACACCCTGGTGTTGCCCGTGACCGTTTACCAGATCAATCCCTTCCAGGTGCAGGCCGGCCAGGCCGTCTCTCCGGTCCAGCTGGTGGGATTGCGCACCGAGGGAATGGACCAGACCGCCCGTATCCGGGATCCCCGCCGCTGGGGCTGGAACTACCTGACCATCCTGCTGGGCGCCCTGGCCGTGGCGGTGGTGGTGGTGCTGGCCCTTTGGGCCTGGACCGCTCGCCAGGTGGCCGCCGAGACCCTGGCCCAGTGGGCGGCGCCCACCCCGGCCTGGCTGGTGGCCGGCCCCGAAATTTGCGCCCTGCTGGATGAAGGGCTGGTGCAGCGAGGGGACGGCCGCCGCTTCATGGACTCCCTGGCCGGGATCTGCCGTCGCTACCTGGCCTCCCGCTTTGCCGTGGGAGCGGCCGAGATGACCGGGGGCGAGATCGCCCGGGCCTGCCGGCAGAGGGGATTCGCCCCCGCCGACTACTCACCCTTCATCGACCTCCTGAACGAGACCGATGCCGCGCGCTACAACCCGTCTCCCCTGCTGGCCACGGCTTGCCTGGAGACCCTGCGCCGGCTGGTGCAGTGCATGGACAAGGTGCGCATCGTTCCCCGTTTCACCCCGGTGGCCGCCGACGCGTTGCTGGCCGGGGAAAAGGCCTGGGCCCGCTTGCAGCAGGAACTGCCGGCCACGGCCGCGGCCCGCCAGGAGACCGAATTCGCGCCCCGCTCCCCGGACGAAGGGAGGCCGTGATGGAACTGGCCCATCCCTGGTTCCTGTTGCTGCTGCCCCTGGTGGGGCTGCTGTTCTGGCACCGCCTGCGGCGCGGGGGCGAGTCGGCCCGTCTGCGCCATTCCCGCGTCCGGCTCATGGCCGGGGCCCCGGCCACCCTGCGCACCCGGGCCGTGAAATTCCTGCCCTGGTTCAGCCTGGCGGGTATGGTCTTGCTGGTGGTGGCCCTGGCCGGTCCGCGGGTGGCTCACCATACCGAGGAAATCGAGGGCGAAGGCATCGATATCATCCTCTCCCTGGATATCAGCGGCAGCATGCGGTCCCTGGATTTCGAGCCCCAGGATCGCCTGGGAGCCGCCAAGCAGGTCATCCGGGATTTCGTCGAGGGCCGGCCCCATGACCGCATCGGGCTGGTGGTATTTGCCGCCAAGGCCTTCACCCAGTGTCCCCTCACCCTGGACCAGACCGTCCTGACCGGTTTCCTGGACGAGGTGCAGGTGGGGCTCATCGACGACGGCACGGCCATCGGCCTGGGGCTGGCCACTGCGGTGGCCCGTCTGCGGCACAGCACATCGCCCAGCAAGACCGTCATCCTGCTGACCGACGGCGAGAACAACGTGCCCACCCTGGAGCCGGAAACCGCTGCCGAGCTGGCCCGAAGCCTGGGGGTGCGGGTCTACACCGTGGCCATCGGCCGGGAGGGGCTGGTGCCCTACCCCGTGGATGACGCCTTCTTCGGTCGCACCACCCGACAGGTGGAAACCAAGATCGATCTGGACCTGCTCAAGAAGATTGCCGAGCTGACGGGCGGGCAGATGTTCCGGGCCTCCGACCCGCGCAGTTTGCAGGAGATCTTCCAGGCCATCGACCAGCTGGAAACCGCCCGCTACAAGACCACCGTCAGCACCTGGTACCGCTTGCTGGTGGGCTGGTTCGCCGCCCCCGGCCTGGCCCTGCTGTTGCTGGAACGAATCCTGGCCGCCACCTGGTTGCGGCAGTTGCCATGAGGGGAGGATCGACGTGCGCTTTGCCTATCCGTTCTGGTTGTATCTGATCCCCCTGTTGCCCGTCCTGTGGCTGGGATTGCGCCTGGCTGACCGCCGGGCTGCCGGCCGCCTGCACCAGCTGCTGGGGGACAGGGCCTCCCGCCAGGTGGAGGGGGCCAATCCCCGGGTCCGGTCCTGGCGGCGTTTCCTGGCTTTCTGCGGTCTTTTCTGGTGCCTGCTGGCCCTTGCTCAGCCCCAGTGGGGCGCCCGCGAGGTGGCCGTCACCCAGCGCGGATCGGACATCGTGGTGGCCCTGGATATCTCCAACAGCATGCTGGCCGAGGACGTCCCCCCCAACCGCATGGAGAGCGCCAAGGGCGAGCTGACCCGCTTCCTCAACCGGCTGGAAAGCAGCCGGGTGGGGCTGGTCTTCTTTGCCGGTTCCGCCTTCGTTCAGTGTCCTCTGACCCTGGACTACGGCACCGCCGAGATCTTTCTGCGTATGGCTGGTCCCGACATGATGTCCGAGCAGGGCACGGCCATCGCCGCGGCCCTGGAAACCAGCCGGGGGTTGCTGGCCAAGGGGCGGGGTGAGGGTGAACGCGGAGCCTTCCAGGCCATCCTGCTGGTCACCGATGGCGAGGATCTGGAAGGAAAATGGGAGGAACAGGCCCGCCTGTGTGCCCAGGATGGCATCAAGGTCATCCCCGTGGGCGTGGGCGAGGAAAGCGGCGGGCTCATTCCCGTCACCGACAAGCACGGGCGCGCCGACGGCTTCATGAAGGACGAGGACGGCACCCTGGTCATGTCCCGCCTGGATCTGGCGGGCCTGGAAAAGCTGGCCGGCATGGGGGGCGGCAGCACCTTCCGCCTGGGGGTGGACGGTCTGGCGGGGGACCGCCTCTTCGCCGAGTTGCAGCGCCTGGGCCAGCGCGATCTCGAGGAAAGGCGCATCTCCTCCTACCAGGACCGCTACCAGTGGCCCCTGGGGCTGGGCATTCTGGCCTTTGCCCTGGAGATGCTGCTCTTCAGCCGCCGGCGTGGGACGCAGGCCGGTCACAGCTCACCCGTCTTGCGGGGGCGAACCGCCAGCCTGGTGCTGGCTCTGGCCGTGCTGGGGGGCACCCTGACGGCGGGCAACGCCGCCGCCGGTGTGCGGCCGCCGGGCGCGGCCCTGGCCGAGGAAGGCCGGCGACTGTACCAGCAGGAGCGCTTCGCGGAGGCTCTGGAAAAATTCCAGCAGGCCCAGGCCGAGGCCCCGGATGACGCCAAGATCAGCCTGGCCATCGGCGAAACTCTTTTCCAGCTGGAACGCTACACCGAGGCGGATGAGGAATTTCAGCGCTCGGTGGCCCTGGGCGGGAGCCAGGATCTGCGGGGTGAAGCCCTGTACAACCGCGGGACCAACCGGCTGGCCGCCGGCCAGCTGGAGGAGGCGGTGGACGAGCTGATCGGTTCCCTGAAGGCGGATCCCGGCGCTCCCGACGCCCTTCACAACCTGGAAGTGGCCTTGCAGCGTCTGCAGGCCCAGCAGCAGCAACAACAGCAGCAGCAAGAGCAGGATCAGCAGGAGCAGGATCAGCAAGACCAGCAGAATCAAGACCAGCAGGATCAGAACCAGGAAAACCAGGAACAAGAGCAGCAAGAGCAGCAAGAGCAGCAGGAGCAGCAGGAGCAGCAGGACAAGCAAGATCAACAGGATCAGCAGGACCAGGAAGAACAAGAGCAGAACCAGGATCAGCAGCAACAAGAACAGCAACAGCAGCAGCAGGAAGAACAGCAGGCCCAGCCGGAGGAGTCCATGACCAAGGAGCAGGCCATGCAGATCCTCAAGGCTCTGGACAGGGATGAAGAGGAACTCAAGCGGTCCGTCCAGAAGCGGCTCAAGGGTGGGCGGCCGCGGAGCGGGAAGAAATGGTGAGTGGAAACCCATGGTGAAGGTGAAGGACACGGCCGATAAATCGAGGGCCCCGCGGGTTGGTGCGGCCCTTTTCCTGCCGCTGATGCTGCTGTGGCTCTTGCTGCCGGCCGGCAGGGCCGCGGGCGCCGGGGACATCAGTTGCCGTGCCGAGGTGGACCGCACTTCCGTGCAGCAGGGAGAGACCATCACCCTGACGGTGCGGGGGGAAGGGGATCTGAGCTGGTCGGCGGATTTCCAGCTGCCCGATTTGCCCGGGGTGCAGGCCTACGGCGGCGGCACCAACCAGAGCGTGTCCTACGTCAACGGCAGCACCATGACCACCGTGAGCAAGTCATTCTTCCTGCGGGTGGACACCGACAAGGACTTCACCATCGGACCGGTGATCATCACCTCGGGGGACAACAGCTGTTCCACCCGGCCCATCGCCATCAAGGTCACCCCCGGCCAGGGCTCCGGCGCCTCCTCCATCCCGCCATCCCAGACGGGCAACCGGGTTGCCGCCCCGAACCGCCAGCCCGCCGTTTCGGGCGGAGAGGCCGGGGATGATATCTTCATCACCCTGGAGGCCGACACCGAGGAAGCCTGGCTGGGGCAGCAGATCGTGCTGAGCTTCAAGTATTACCGGCGCATTCAGCCTTGGAACAATCCCCGCTTCATTCCGCCGCGAACCGAGGGATTCTGGCGGGAAGACCTGGGTCAGGAACGCCGCTATCGCTCAATCATCGATGGTCGCTCCTACAGCGTCAGCGAGATCAGATACGCCATCTTTCCCCAGCGCGCCGGAGAACTGCGCATCGAACCGGCCGAGCTGGCCTTTGCCGACCAGGGCCTGGATCGTTTCTTCTCAACCCGGCGCCAGCGGGGACCCCGGGTGCTGCGCACCGATCCTGTCATCATCAAGGTCAAGCCCCTGCCTGAACCCCGGCCCGAGAACTTTTCCGGTCTGGTGGCCACCGATGTCCGGCTGGCGGCGGTGACCGATCGCGAGCAGGCCCCCCGGGGTGAGCCTGTGGGCTGGACGGTACAGCTGGTGAGCGACGGATTCCTCAAGGGATTCACCGGTCTTGAACTCCCCGAGCCCGCCGATGCCCGCACCCATGACGCGGGCGAGAACTTCGCCACCCAGCTGGAGAACAACCATCTCATCAGCGCCATCACCGTGGAGAAGGTCATCGTGCCCGCGGCCGAGGGCGTGCTGGAAGTGCCCACCGTGGAGCTTTCCTGGTTCGATGCCGCGTCGGGCCTCTACCGGCTGTCTCATTCTCCTCGGGCCCGGGTTCTGATCAACCCCAGTGATCTGCCCTATCTGCCGGCCGATGATTCGGGCTTCCTGCGGAACGAGGTGGCGCGCCTGGGAGAGGATCTGGCTTTCATCCATCCCGTTCCCGGAAGTCTGGCCACCGGCGGAGCCGGGGCGGTGCTGTCCCCCCTCTGGTGGTCCTCGTTGCTGGCTCCG
Source organism: Candidatus Krumholzibacteriia bacterium (assembly GCA_963674845.2). Lineage (GTDB taxonomy): Bacteria > Krumholzibacteriota > Krumholzibacteriia > LZORAL124-64-63 > LZORAL124-64-63 > LZORAL124-64-63. Next base: position 130,704 of record CAXXKE010000001.1, read on the forward strand.
CTGATCCTGCTGGGGGGCTGGCGTCTGTACCTGGTCAAGCTGTCGGCCGAGCGCCGCGATCCCGCGGGCCGGCGCCGCCGCCGAGCTCTGCGGCAGGCCCGTCAAGCTCTGGCCGCGGTGACCGACACCGATGACCGGGGCGCGCAGATGGCCCAGCTGGCCAGGGCCCTGGCGGGATTCACTGCCGACTGCACAAACGTCCCCGTGGCGGCGGTGGGCCCCGCCGAGGTCCAGTCCTTCGCCCGGGACCTGGGAGCCGTGGAGGCCGGGAATCGCCTGCGCCAGATCATGGATCTCACCGAGACCTGGCGTTTCGGAGGCCTGGGAGGGGCCGGCGACGAGGACGGGGATCCGGCCCGGCTGGTGGCCGAGTCCAGCCAGCTCCTGGGTGACCTGTTCGCCCGCCTGCCTCACGTTTCGCGCGGTCCTTCCAGAAAGGCTGGTCCGGCCCTGGGAATGCTGGCCCTGCTGATCCTGCTGGCCCCCGCCGCGGGCCGGGCAGCCGCCGATCCCCAGCGGCTCATGGCCGAGGCGGCTCAGGCCTACACCGAGGGCGATCTGGACACCGCTCTCCTGCGTTACCAGGAAACTGAGGCCGCCGGTGTGCGGGACGCCGTTCTTTACTTCAACATGGGCAACACCTACGCCCGCCAGGGCCAGCTGGGACGCGCCATCGCCTGTTACCTGCGAGCCCAGCGCCTGGATCCCCGGGACCGGGACATAGCCCGGAATCTGACCTGGGTGCGCAGTCATATTGCCGATCTGGAGCTGGGGGAGGCCCAGTTGCCCCTGTTCATCGCCCAGGCGGTGTGGCTCATGCGTGCTCTGACTCTGGGCGAATGGTCCGTGGTCCTGGTGGTGCTGGTCTGGGCGCTGGCCGGCCTGCTGGCTCACGGCTGGTATCGTGAAGGCTTTTCCGAGAATTCCCGCCGGCTGGGTCTGGTGCTGACCGGCCTGCTGGTGGTGGTCGCCGCCGTTTTCCTGTGGCGCTGGCAGGGTGAAGAGGTGCGTCGACAGGCCGTGGTGGTGGTTGAGGAAGCCGCTGTCCACTCGGGCCCGGACGAATCATTCCCCGTGCTTTTCGAGGTGCATGACGGCCTGACCGTTTTCCTGGAGGACGACCAGCAGGGGTGGGGCCACATCAGCCTGGGCGGGGAAAAGCTGGGCTGGTTGCCCCGGGCCAGCCTGCTGACGGTCAAACCCGAGGATTGATCAGAAGGGTCAGGTGAGCCTCAGGGCCGTACTCAGGGCCTATATGTGGCTGCCGCCGTGGGCGTCTCACAAACCGTCACATCCGCCAGCAGGGGCAGGTCGCCCTTCAACCTGTCGTAGATCCACACGGCCATGACCTCGGCGGTGGGGTTTTCCAGGCCTGGAATCTCGTTGAGGCAGTGGTGATCCATGGCTTCCATCAGGGGTTTGAAGGCCTTCTTCACATCCCCGAAATCCTGCACCCAGCCCATCTTCTCGTCCACCGGACCTTCCAGCCCCAGGGTGACCTGGTAGGTGTGGCCGTGCATGCGTCCGCACTTGTGCCCTTCAGGCACGGCGGGCAGCCAGTGAGCCGAGTCAAAGGTGAATGACTTGGTGATGCGACAAAGCCGCCCGGCGGTGTTTCCAATTTCGGAGGGGGTCATGGTTCAGATTCGCTTCCCGGGAAATGAATGGTTCGGCAAGCAGAAAAAACTACATCCGAAACCCTTGTTTGGCCACGAAAACCTGGTCTGGATCGATTTTTGCCCTCTCATCGGGGGGCCGGTCGGTGCTGGCGGATCCCGGGTTTTTTGCACGATGTCGGCCTCAATTCGGGTTAAACCCGGCCCTGATCTTGCCGATCACCAGGGTAGCCGGAATTCATGGAATTCCAGGCGACCTGAATGAATCGCCGGATTTTTCGGCGATTTCGTGACCTTCCGCTGGCGAAGAGGCGATTCCGTGGCTCAGAAGACCGCAGAACTTCAAGACATTCTTCAGGCCCTGGATTCCTTGCAGAATCGGGTCAAGGAACTGACCGCCGAGGACGTGGATCCCACCCCCGTTTCCGAGGCCGTGGAGCAGGTGGCCGCCGAGGCCACGGCCCGGATCACCGCCCAGGACCAGGGCCCGGATGACACCCCCAGCGATATCGCCGAACTTCCCCAGGCCAAGGGTCCCATCAGCACCGACCATATGACCCTGCTGCGCAAGGGCATGGACGAGCTGAACCAGATGTCCAAGCTCAAGGATTTCCCCCACTTCTTCGATCGCCTGGCCCAGAAGACAGGGCTGCGCATGGTCCTGCTCAAGCGCTGGACCAGCGGCCTGCAGGTTTTCATGGAGCGCAACATCAAGATGCCCTCCGACGCCAAGCGCAAGCGCAAGGACGGGCGGGCTCCCATTCCCTGCGCCAAGGGTGATCTCTTCTCGGCGGTGGGCGAAGAGGCCACCGTCTACTGCGGCCCTGTGCCCGTGAAGCATTTCCCGCTGGACCTGACCCTCATGCTGGGACGGGGCAGCAAGGACCGCCAGATCATCATCGTGCCCCTGCCCAGCCAGGGCCACTGGAACACCTTCCTTTACATGGATGCCGACGCCAGTGGCGAGAAGGCCCTGGCCGTGGCCGAGGTTCTGGCCCAGTTCGCCCTGACCCGCATGTGCCTGCTCCAGAAAGGCGTGCGCGTCACCTCGGGCCGCGTGGTGGCCATTCTGAAGGCCGAGAAGTACCGCCGCAGCGAGATGGCCCTCAAGCGGCAGCAGCGCACCGAGGCGCCCCAACCCGCTCTGGACAGTTTCCAGCCGGCAGCCGAGGAGAGCATCCCGGTTCCTGAGCCCGAGTCGATCTCACCGGTGGAAGAGGTGGACCCCTTCGTGGTTCACGAGGTGAATCCCACGGAGGCATCCGCTCAGACCTTGAAGGAATTGCCCCTGGCTCCCCAGGGAGCCGCCGGCCAGCACTCCTCCCTGGGCCCCTTGCCGGGTTCCACCGGCACCGCCGCCGACCTGCCGGTGATCGAGGATCTGGGCCAGGGCGAGCGCCTGACGCCCGAAGCGGTGTTGCATCACAGCGGTGAGCTGCCGGCCTTGCCCAAGGCGGCATGCCACATCATGGCCGTGATCGAGGATCCCAAGACCACGGCCACCCGCCTGGAAAAGGCTCTGGCCATGGACCAGGCTCTCACCGCCAAGGTGCTGCGTATCGCCAACAGCCCCTTCTACGGGGCTGTTCGGGAGATCCGCACCGTCAGCGAGGCCATCGTGCGCCTGGGCTTCATCTCCATCCGCAACTGGACCGTGGTGACGGCCACCAAGTCGGTATTCCTGGCGCCCGGCGCGGGCACCCTCTACAAGAAGATCTGGCGGCAATCCGTCATGTCCGCCATGGCCGGCCAGCTGGTGGCCCAGCATCTGCGCAAGGGCGAGCCCGAGAACGTTTTCATCGGGGGCCTCATGCAGAACATCGGGCAACTGGTGCTGGCCCGCAGTCACCCCGAGCTGTTCCAGCAGATCCTTACCGAGTCCGAGCACTCGGGCCGCCCATACCACGAGGTGGAAAACCAGCTCCTGGGCTTCGATCACGGGGAACTGGGCGCCCTTCTCATCAACGAATGGAACCTGAGCCAGGATCTGGAAGAGGCCGTGCGCTGGCACCATCGCTTCGAGGATTCGGAGGCGGCCAACGCCCGGGTGGCGGCTCTCATCGCCCTGGGGGAAGAGGTGGCCTCCTGCACCGGAGTCAGTGACGAGGGGACCGATCTGGTGGATCTGACGGCCGAGGATACCCCGGCGCCCCCGGCGGAAGATCCCCAGGATCTGCCTCCACTCAGCCCGGCCTGCCGCTTCCTGGGTGTCACCCACGCCCAGTACGACGAGCTGGTGCGCGAGGCCCGCAAGCTCCAGATCGATCCGCACTTCTTCAACTGAGGCCACTGGCCCCGCGCGGGGGACCGGCAGAAAACAAGGCCCGAACTCCCCAGGGAATTCGGGCCTTCGTTCATGGATCTCTGGTGCGGAGCCGGGTCAGGCCTTGGCGGAGCCCTTGCGCTCTCCGTCCTGCCCATCGTCCTCTGACCTGGGTCTTTCCTCGGCCGGCGGCTCGAAATGGCGTCGGCAGCGAGCCTCGTAGGTCTCGGCGGCGCCCACCACGATCTGGTCGGTGGCCTGGGTCAGGCGCTGGGTGAAGTTGGCCGGTTCGCCGCAGGTCATGCAGATGGCCAGCTGCTTGGTCACATACTCCGCGCAGCACATGAGCTGGGGCATGGGGCCGAAGGGGTGGCCCATGTAGTCCAGGTCCAGCCCGGCCACGATGACCCGCTTGCCCTGGTTGGCCAGTTTGTTGGTCACCTCGATGATGTCCGGCGAAAAGAACTGCCCCTCGTCGATGGCAACCAGTTCGGTGCGGTCATCCACCAGGTCCAGGATGTCGTTGATATCCTCGATGGCCACGCCGGGGAGGCTTTGCTGGCTGTGGGAGACGATGCTGGTGGCGTCGTAGCGGGCGTCGATTCCGTGCTTGAATATCTGGACCCGGCGACGGGCAATCTGGGCCCGGCGGAGGCGTTTGATGAGTTCTTCGCTCTTGCCGCTGAACATGGGGCCGCAGATGACCTCCAGCCACCCCGTTCTGCCGTTGATGATTTGCATGTCCTGTGTTTTCCTGTTGCTTGATTCCGTTTGTCATTCTTCGAATCGGATAATTTATTCTATCACACGTTCCCGCTCAACCGGGATTTTTTGATGAGGGATGAGACGCACCCGGGCCCGCACACAGGAGGATGTCCCCGAATGCCCCGCAAACCCTGGAACAGGGCCGATTTCGCCCAGCTCGTGCCCACCGGCGCCATCGGCATGGTGCATTTGCCCCCTCTGCCCGGATCTCCCGGCTGGAAGGGGGATATGGCCGCTGTCCGAAGGGCCGCCCAGACCGATCTGGAGGCTCTGGTGGCCGGAGGATTCGGGGCCGTCATGGTGGAGAACTACCACGACGTGCCCTTCCATCCCGGCCGGGTTCCGGCCGAGACCGTGGCGGCCATGGCCGGCCTGTTGACGGTGCTCAAGGACAGCCGCCCAGCGGTGGCCCTGGGGGTCAACGTGCTGCGCAACGATGTGGCCAGCGCCCTGGCCGTGGCCGCGGCCTGCGGTGCCGATTTCGTGCGGGTCAACGTCCACATCGGGGCGGCCGTCACCGACCAGGGCACCATCGAGGGCCGGGCCTGGGAAACCCTGCGCCTGCGCCGCGCCCTGGACCTGGAGCACGTGGGCATCCTGGCCGACCTGCGGGTCAAGCACGCCCACCCCGTGGCGCCCCGCCCCCTGGAGGACGAGGCCCTGGACCTGCGCCTGCGCGGCATGGCCGACGGCATCATCCTGACCGGGGTGGCCACCGGCAGCCCTGCCGATCCCGGGCAGGTGGCTCAGATGCGGGCCCTGCTGCCCGATTGCCCCCTGCTGGTGGGCAGCGGGTTGCGGGTGGACAGCCTGGGCGGCTTCTTTCCCGCGGCCGACGGGGGGATCGTGGGATCTTCCCTGAAAGACGATGCTTCGGGCCCGGAACAACCTCCCGTTTCAGTGGCCAAGGCCACCCGGTTCATGCAAACCCTGGCCGAGATCCGGGGGAAAGGTCAGGGTTCCTGAGATGCGCATTCTTGTCACCGGCGGCGCGGGTTTCATCGGCTCCAACTATGTTCGTCTGTTGCTGGACGAAACCGAAGACCAGGTGGTTAACCTGGATCTGCTGACCTACGCCGGCAACCTGACCAACCTGGAGGGCTGCCAGGACAATCCCCGCTACACCTTTCAGCGCGGAGACATCACCCACCGCGAAACGGTGGCCGATCTCCTGTCGCGGCACGACATCGAGGCGGTGGTGCATTTCGCCGCCGAAAGCCACGTGGACCGCTCGGTGGAGGGGCCCGAGATCTTCGTCAAGACCAACGTCCTGGGCACGGAGATCCTGCTGGAGGAGAGCCGCCGCCACGGGGTGCAGCGCTTCGTCATGGTGAGCACCGACGAGGTCTACGGCAGCCTGGGGGCCGAGGGCATGTTCACCGAGTCCACCCCGCTGGCCCCCAATTCGCCTTACGCCGCCAGCAAGGCCTCGGCCGATCTGCTGTGCCGCGCCTTCCACAAGACCTTCGACTTTCCCGTGCTCATCACCCGTTGCAGCAACAACTACGGTCCCTACCAGTTTCCCGAGAAGCTGATCCCCCTGATGATCGCCAACGCCATGGAGGACAAGGCGCTGCCCGTTTACGGGGACGGCCTGAACGTGCGGGACTGGCTGTACGTGGGGGACCATTGCCGGGCGGTGGATGCGGTGCTGCGGCGCGGGCGTCCCGGGGGAGTTTACAACGTGGGCGGATGCAACGAGATGGCCAATATCGACCTGGTGCAGCTGCTGGTGGACAAGCTGGGCAAGAGCCGCGACCTCATCACCTTCGTGCCCGATCGTCCGGGCCATGACCGACGCTACGCCATCGACGCCGGCAAGATCATGGGCGAGCTGGGCTGGTCTCCCTCGGTGGATTTCGCCACCGGCCTGGGACGCACCATCGACTGGTACCTTGAAAACCGTGACTGGTGGGAGACCATCCGCAGCGGCGAGTACCGGCAGTACTACGATGCCATGTACGGCCTGGACGGCCGGCACGGATCCCGGAAGGAAAAGGGAGACTGATCATGAGCCTGACCCGGGCCACCCTGCCCGACGGGCGCCTGGTGCAGATCGCCGACGAGGCGGCCGGGCGCCTGAGTTGCGGAGTCATCGTCATTGACCCCGTCCAGGTGGACCAGGGCGATGGTCCGGCCGAGGCTGCGGCTGCCCTGGCACCCCGCCTGCAAGAGGAATACGCCGGCCTGCAACCCTCCGAGATTCCCGGTCTGGCCGAGGCGCGCGACCTCTACAAGAGCTTCAACATGGAACCCAGCCGGCACCGGCCCAGCAGCGAGGCGCTCCTGCGCCGCACCCTGCAGGGCAAGGGATTGTACCGCATCAGCAATGTGGTGGACGGCTGCAACCTGGCTTCCCTGAGCATGCTCCTGCCCATCGGCATGTATGACCTGGCCCTGGTGGGCGGCTCGGTGACCCTGCGCACAGGCGGCGAGGGTGACCAGTACCCGGGCATCCGCAAGGGTCCCGTGAACCTGGCGGGCCGGCTGGGGCTTTTCGACGACCAGGGCCCCTTTGGTTCCCCCACCAGCGATTCGGCCCGCACCTGTGTCACCCAGGCCACCACCGCCGTGCTGGCGGTCATCATGGCCACCGCCGCTTACCCACGCCTCCGCATGGAGGAGAACCTCACACTCTTCGGTGAGATCTTCGCCACCCATTGCCGGGGGCGGACCACCTTCACCGCCGTCCTGGGAGGACTGGAATGAGGCGGCACATCATCTTCCTCGCCTTCATGCTGGTTGTGCTGGGCAACAGCGAGGCCCCAGGCGTCGAGGCCCCGGCCACCGGCCGTCAGGGAATGGTGGTGACGGCCCATCCCGCGGCCACCCAGGTGGGACTGGATATCCTGCGGCAAGGGGGCAACGCGGTGGACGCGGCCGTGGCCTGCGCCTTCGCCCTGGCCGTGGTCGAGCCCTACAGTTCGGGCCTGGGGGGAGGCGGATTCTTCCTGGCCTTCGAGGCCGCGACCAAGCAGGTGCATACCCTGGACGCCCGTGAGACGGCGCCGGGCAGGGCTCATCGCGACATGTACCTGGTGGACGGGAGCCCCGACCCCGAACTGAGCCGCTACGGCGCCCTGGCCGTGGGCATTCCCGGCCTGGTGGGCGGAGCCGAGGAGCTGCATCGCCAGGGTGGCCGCCTGCCCTGGCCGGCCTTGATCGAGCCCGCCGCCCGGCTGGCCGCTCAGGGCGTTCCCGTGTCGCCCATGCTACGGGAGAGGATCCTGGCCAAGGCCGAGCGTTTCGACCCGGCGGCCCGCCTCATCTTCCTGCCGGGTGAGGAGGTACCCGAGGTGGGACAGCTCCTGGTCCAGGCCGATCTGGCCCGCACCTTGCGGCTCGTTGCCCAGCACGGCTCTGCGGCCTTCTACCAGGGGGCCGTGGGGGAAAGCCTGGCCCGGGCCGGGCAGCTGGACCCGGACGAACTGGCTGCCTATCGGCCCCGCTGGCGAAACCCCATCCAGGGTGACTACCGGGGGCTCCAGGTCTTTTCCATGCCGCCGCCCAGCAGCGGCGGTGTGCATCTGGTGCAGATGCTCACCTTCCTCGAGGCCTTCGACCTGGCCGGTGCCGGCTTCGGCTCCGCCCGCACGGTTCACCTGCTGGCTGAGGCCATGAAGTTCGCCTACGCCGACCGCAGCCTGTACCTGGGTGACAGCGACTTCGTGGATGTACCCCTGGACATGTTGCTCGGTGCTGCCCGGCAGGATAGCCTGCGCGGCCTGATCAGCCTTACCCGGGCGTACCCGGAGGGAGCCATCCAGGGCGCACCCATCGATCCGCCCGAAAGCAACGAGACCACTCATCTGAGCGTGGTGGATGGGCAGGGCAACGCGGTGGCGGCCACCCTGACCATCAATCTCAGCTTCGGCTCCTGCGTGGTGGCATCCGGCACCGGCGTCCTGCTCAACGACGAGATGGACGACTTCGTCGCGGCTCCGGGGCAGCCCAACGCTTTCGGGCTCATCGGGGGCGAGGCCAACGCCGTCGCCCCGGGCAAGAGGCCCCTGTCCAGCATGACGCCCACCATCCTTCTGCAGGAGGGGAAGGTGCGCATGGTCACGGGTGCCCCGGGAGGCAGCAGGATCATCACCACCACCCTGCAGACCATCTTGAACGTGGTGGATTTCGGCATGGACGCCCTGCAGGCCGTGAGTGTTCCCCGGGTTCACCACCAGTGGTATCCGCCTCTGCTGTTCCACGAACCCTTCGGACTGAGCCCGGACACGGTGGCGCTTTTGCAGGAATACGGCCATCATCTGCAGGAACGTGACCCCATGTGCAACGCTCAGATCATCGTGGTCGATCCCGCCACGGGTCTGTGCCAGGGCGCCAGCGATCCCCGCGGCATGGGGCTGGCCTCCGGTTTCTGAGGAGATATCCATGTCCGCGCATCGCCATCACCTCTGGTTCTTCCTTCCGGTCCTCATCCTCGTGGGCGTGGGCGGCGCTCTGGCCCAGCCCGCACCCCAGGAGGTCGTCCAGACCTTGACCGCGCCCTCGCTGGCGGGCCGGGGCAGCGGCACGCCGGAAACCCAGGCCACCGTGACATACCTGCAAGGCTTGCTGGAGGAACTGGGGCTGCAGCCGGGCTTCGGCCAGGAGTGGGTGCAGCCTTTCGACCTTTCGGGCGAGGGGTGGAACGGGGAAAGCCTGGAGGGTAAGACCAGCGCCAACCTGGCTGCCCTGTGGCCCGGCCGGGGAGATCTGGCGGAGCGTTTCATCGTCATCGGAGCCCATCACGACCACCTGGGACGGCTGGCGGGGGTGGCCCCCCACCAGACTCCCGGCCCGGGCCAGTACTATCCCGGGGCCAACGACAACGCTTCGGGGGTGGCCGTGGCTCTGGATCTGGCCGGGCGCCTGACCGCCAATCCTGCGGGCGCGGATGCCCGCAGCATCCTGTTCATGTTCTTCGGGGCCGAGGAGGTGGGCCTGCAGGGCTCCGGTCACCTGGTGGGGCATTTTCCGGTGGATCTCTCCCTGGTCGATTGCATGATCAACTTCGACACGGTGGGCCAGATGATGGACAACCGGCTGCATGTCAGCGGGGTGGGCACGGCCGCTCCCCTCACGGACCTGGTGGAGGCGGCCAACCAGGGCGGCCTGGATCTCAGCATGGCCCGGGGGGGCTGGTCCGGCAGCGACCACATGTCCTTCAACACCCGCGAGGTCCCCGTGCTGTTCATCTTCGGCGGGCCCTACCGGCAATACAACACCCCCCAGGATACCTGGGACACTCTCGACTACCCGGCCATGGCCCGTGTGGCCGACTACTCGGAACGCCTGGCCCGCTCCCTGGTCACCCTGGAGGACGACCTGACCTGGGTCATGGTGGATGATCCCGCACTCCGGGAAACCGAAGAGACCGGGGAAGGCAACCGCTCCACCTGGTTGGGCACCCTGCCCGATTTCACGGAAGATATCGAGGGCTACAAGCTGGCGGGGGTTTTCGAGGGAAGCCCCGCTTCCCGGGGCGGTTTGCAGAAGGGCGATATCCTGATCCTGCTGGCCGGCCGGCCGGTGACGGATCTGCCCACTTTCACCCGGGCCCTGCGGGCCAACAATCCCGGGGACCTGGTGGAAATCACGGTGCTCCGGGAGGGCACCAGGCTCAACTTCACCGTGGCCCTGGGAGATCGGAAGGACCGGAAATAGGCGAACACTCGGGGGTTTCCCGGCGCTGGCCGGGCTCCACGTGGACGAACACCCTGGCGATCTTCTCCACCTGCTGCTGCACCGAATCCTCGGCCTGGTGACTGATGCGATGGGCCGCTTCCAGGGTGTGGTCGGGGTGCACGGCGATGCGCAGGTCGGCGTAGTACCAGGAGCCACGCTGGCGCACGTGGAGATCCCGTACTTCCTGGATGCAGGGCACCAGTTCCACCGCCCGGCGGATATCCTCCACCAGTTCCTGGTCGGGCATGGTGTCCATGAGGGCCATGACATTCTCACGCAGCAGATCCCAGCCCATCTTCAAAATGAACAGGGCGATGATCAGGGCGCCGATGCTGTCCAGGATGGCCCAGCCCGCCATGGCTCCGCCGATGCCCGCGGCCGCGGCCAGGGAGCTGATGGCATCGGACCGGTGCATGGCCCCGTTGGCCATGAGGGCGGGGCTGTTGTGCAGACGGCCTACCGTCAGGGTGTAGCGGGCCATGATCTCCTTCACCAGAACCGACACCAGCGATGCGACCAGGGCGGGCGCTTCGGGGTGCATGAACTCACCCCGAATGATGGCCAGGATGGCGCCCCGCCCGATGAGGCCCGCCGTCAGCAGCATGAAGGCGGCCACCACGATGGCGCCCAGGGTCTCGAAGCTGTGATGCCCGTAGGGGTGGTTCTTGTCGGGGGGCTGGTTGGCTGCTTTCAGGGCCAGCAGGATGCCGATATCGCTCAGCACGTCCGCCAGGCTGTGGTAGCCGTCGGCCACCAGGGCCGCCGACCCGGCCAGCATGCCCACCAGGATCTTGCCCGCGGACAGCAGGGTATTCCCCACCAGCCCCACGGTGGTGCAGAAGAAAGGTTTCAGCCAGGGCGAGGCCCGGTCCATCTCAGATTTCCTCGCCCGGAATATCCGTGGGGTACATGCGCCCGATGACGCCGGCGTACTTCTTGTTGATGGCGAATCTCTTGATCTTCATGGTGGGCGTCAACTCGCCGTCCTCAAGGGTGAACTCCCTTTCCAGCAAGGTGAACTTTTTGACCTGGTTGAAACCGGGCAATTCCCGGTTCACCTTGTCCAGCATTTCCTGATAAAGCCGCAAGACGCGGTCGTCGGTCAGCAGCTCGGCCACGGACTTTCCCTGCAGGCCATTCTGCCCGGCCCAGTCCTGCAGCAACTCGAAGTTGGGCACCATCAGGACGGTCAGGTACTGGCGGCGGTCTCCGATGACCACGGCCTGGGTCACCAGCTTGTCCAGGCAAAGCCGGTTCTCGATGGGCTGGGGTGCGATGTTCTTGCCCCCGGCGGTGACGATGATGTCCTTCTTCCGGTCGGTGATGAAGAGGAAACCATCGTTGTCCAGGTGGCCGATATCGCCGGTGTGGAGCCATCCATCAGCCGACAACACCTCGCGGGTCGCTTCTTCGTTGTTGAAGTAGCCCAGCATGATCTGGGGGCCGCGGGCCAGGATTTCCCCGTCCTCGGCGATCTTCAACTCGGTGTCGGGGATGATTTCACCCACGCTGCCGAAGCGAATACGCTGGGGGTTGTTGCAGGTCAGGACAGGGGAGGTTTCGGTCAGCCCGTATCCTTCGTAGATGACCAGCCCCGCCCCGTGGAAGAACTTGTTGATCTTCACGCCCAGGGGAGCACCGCCGGAAATCATGAACCTGATGTTGCCGCCCAGGCGCGCCCGCAGCTTCTTGAAAACCAGCAGGTCGGCCCAGAAGGACTGAAAGGCCAGCCCGGCACCCGGAGCCAGGCCCTGCTCGGCGTTCTCGGCCCGCCGCATGGCCACACTCCGGGCCCACAGGAAGATGTTCTTCTTCAATCCGCCGGAACCCACCGCGGTGGCCATGACCTTGGCATATATCTTCTCGTACAACCGCGGCACGCTGATCAGGATGGTTGGACGGGCGTCCAGGATGTCCACCGGCACCGTGTCCATGCGTTCGGCGTAGGCGATACCCGCGCCACAATGGATGGCCGTGTAGTACCCCGCCATGCGCTCCAGCACATGGGAAAGGGGCAGGAAGCTGAGGGCCTTGTCGCTGGGATAAAGCGGCACCAGGTCGTTGATAGCCAGCACATTGGAGACGAAATTCCAGTGGCTCAGCACCACACCTTTGGGGTTGCCGGTGGTGCCGGAGGTGTAGATGATGCTGCAGGGCGAATCCTTGTCCACGTCGACACAGTCCTGGTTGGGGGCAGGCGGATCCTGCTCCACCAGGTTGCCGCCGATGCGCAGCAGCTGCTCCCAGTGCATGACCTCGGGGACGCTCACCTTGTCGTAGCTGATGATGTCCTTCAGGAAGGGCAGTCTGCTCCTGATGGCGTGGATTTTTTCGGCCTGCTCCTGGGTGGAGACGAAGATGGCCACGGGTTCACAATCGCCCAATATGTACTCGATGGCTTCGGGTTTGAGGGTCGAGTACACCGGCACGTTGACCGCGCCGGAGCAGAGGATCGCCAGGTCACTCAGCGCCCATTCGACCCGGTTCTCGGCCAGGATGGCCACCCGGTCACCGGCCTTGATTCCCAGGCTCTTCAGGCCGTGGCGCAGGCTCCTGACCTTGGCCAGGGCCTGGTTGCTGGACATGTCCACGTACTGGCCCGAGGCGTCCCTGTAGCTGAACAAATCGGGGCGGGGAAGCTTGTGAACCGAGGCCAGGAAGAGTTCGGGAATGGTCTGGACGGGCATCGAGGCCTCCCAGGGCTGGGGTGGATTTCACGAACCAGGGCTTGCCGGGCCAGGGGCCACATGCGGCCTTGGCCATGGGAAAAGTCTATGCTTACTCTTTGCTCCGGCTTTTGTCAATTGTCCTGGCAGATTGTTGAATAACTCGGGGGATTCCCATGTTCCGGCTCCATGAAAAGCGCGTTCTGGATCTCAGGCGGGATTTGCTGGCCTGGTTCGCCCGGGTGTCTCGCCCCTTGCCCTGGCGCCGTGAGCGCACGGTCTATGGCACCTGGGTCGCCGAGATCATGCTGCAACAAACCACCGTGGCCGTGGTGGAACCATTCTGGCTTCGTTTCATGGAGCGCTTTCCCACGGTCCAGGATCTGGCCGCTGCTCCGGAGCAGGAGGTGCTGGGCCTGTGGTCGGGCCTGGGGTATTACAGCCGGGCCCGCAACCTGCTGCGGGCGGCCCGGTTGGTGGCCGACGCCGGGCAGTGGCCCGTCGACCGAGCCGGCTGGCGGCAGCTGCCCGGGGTGGGGGCCTACACCAGCGCCGCCGTGGTAAGCCAGGCCCTCGGCCTGGCCGAACCAGCGGTGGACGCCAACGCCCGCCGGGTCCTGACCCGCTGGCTGGTTGATGAACCCGATCAATTGCCCCTTCTCAAGCCGGCCTTGCTGGAGGAGGCCGCAGGCCGCCTTGTCCCTGATGTTGATCCGGGCACCTGGAACGAGGCGGTCATGGAACTGGGGGCTCTCGTTTGCCGGGCTCGCAACCCCCGCTGTCAGGACTGCCCGGTCCTGGACCATTGCTCCGCCGGCCTGGCGGGCCGTTCCGACGAGATTCCCGCACCAGCCGGGAAAACCCGGGCCCAGCCGGTCTCCCTGGATCTGCTGGCCGTTCATTGCCAGGGGCACATCATGCTGACCAGGGCCTCGGGGCCTCCCTTGCTGAAAAAGCGGGGTTCTCCCACCGTGGTGCGGTCCGATTTCCGATACCTGCACCAGGGGCTGTGGAGCTTGCCCACCACACCCTGGTACCACCCCCCCTGCGGGCCTGGCTGGCCCGACAGCAAAAATCCTGGCCCGGGAAAATCCGCCCTGGCCTGGGTCCCTGAAATGGGCGACCTGCCGGCTGAGGCTCGCCTTGTGGGGCAGTTCAGCCATGCCATCACCCGGTATTCCCTGCGCGTGGACGTGCACCTTCTGGATCTGAATGAGCGACTCCAATCAATTTCAGGACAGGAACTTAGGATGGGCATTAAGGGTGAATTCGAGAAAGGCGATAAGGAAATAATTATCCAGTGGGTCCCTTTCCGCCTGAACCGTGTCCAACCTCAACAAAAATCCCCTTTTCCCCTTAGTGCCCTGGCGGACAAGGCCTTCAAGGTCATAGGGGACAACTTTAGTTGACAACCCGCCTTCCGGGTATTTGAGTTTCAGAGGAAGTCCCCATCAAGGCCGGCAAACTTTCCCTCGAGGTCAGTCCATGCTCCAGATCACCCGCCAGACCGAATACGCCATTCGCGGCCTGCAGGAACTCGCCCGTCGCCAGGACGAAGCTCCGGTCCAGTTGAAGACCATCGCCGGAACCTGTGAGGTATCCGAAGCCTTCCTGGCCAAGATTTTCCAGATGCTGGCCCAGGCCGGCATCGTCAAGTCCCACCGCGGAGTCAAGGGTGGGTTCAGCATGGGCAAGGATCCCGCCGAGATCACCTTGCGGGAAGTGGTGGAGGTCTGCGAAGGGGGCATCGTGCTGAACCATTGCCTGCGCAAGGTCGATCCCTGCAAGGATGCCGGCACCTGCGCCGTGGCCAAGGTCTGGAGCGAGGCCCAGACCGCTTTGACCGGGGCCCTGGACCGGACCACCCTGGCTGACGTGATCTAGGCGCGGACCTGATCCCCTGGCGGACTGGTCATCAGCGCAGTTTCAGGCCGGCTCCCCCTGTGGGCCGGCCTGTTCTATTCATTCCGGCCGCTCATTTTTTTCCGGCATGCCTTGGGATTCAATCGAGGTTCACCGGGTCCGGTTGGCCTCCCCGGCGACGGCGCAACTGTCCGCAGGCAGCGTCGATATCCCGCCCTCCGCTATACCGGATGAAGGTGGGGATGCCCGCCTCGGTCAGGACTTTCTGGAAGGCCAGGGTTCCTTCTTCCCGGGGGCGCTCCAGCCGGTCATCGCTCAGGGCATTCAGGGGGATCAGATTGATCTTGAAATTCCCCCGCCGGGCCAGCTTGACCAGGCGGGAGGCCTGTTCCGGATGGTCGGTGCTGCCGGCGATGAGAACCCAGGCCAGGGTGGCCCGGCGTCCGCTGCGCCGGGCATAGGAGGCGGCCAGGTCCACGGCCTCGGCCACCGGCGTGCGGCCGGGAACGGGCATGACCTTGCGGCGTTCGCTGTCGTCACTGCCGCCCAGGCTCAGGGTCAGGCCCACGGTCCAGGCCGATTCCAGCAACCGCTCCAGCCCCTCGCGGGGGCCGCTGGTGCTGATCTGGACGCGGCGGGGAGAAATTCCCAGGCCCTGGGGGTGGGTCAACAGCCGCAGGGCGCGGTCCAGTTGATCCCAGTTGTCCAGGGGCTCACCCATGCCCATGAAGACGATGTTGTGCTGCTTCCCGCCCAGGTCGGCCACCGGGTCCGTGGCCAGGTCCGTCTCCAGCAACTGGACCTGCTCGATGATTTCTCCGGCGGTCAGATTGCGCACCAGCCCACCTCGGGCCGTGGCGCAGAAGCGGCAGGCCATGGCGCAACCCACCTGGGTGGAAAGGCAGAAGGTGGGGTGGTCCCCGGTGGGAATGATCACGCTCTCGATGCTGTCGCCGTCGCGCAACCGGAACAGGAATTTGCGGGTGCCGTCCCGAGATACCTGTCGCTCCACGGGGGCCAGTCCGGCCACATCGTGACTCTCGGCCAGATCGTGGCGCAAGGTGGCGGGCAGGTTGGACATCTCTTCCCAGGCGCGGGCCCCGTGCTGGAAAACCCACTGGGCCAGTTGCTTGGTCCGGAAGGCCGGCTGGCCGTGCCCTGCCACCAGTTCGGCCATTTCTTCCGGAACCAGGTCTCTGATGAGGGTTTTCATGGAGGCGGCTCCGATCTTGACACGGGGGCAAACCCCGGTGCACAGTGGTCAGGGGCAGTTTTCCTGGAACTAAAAACCCTCATTTTACCCAGCAGCGCAAGGTGTGACCCGTGAAAAACGTGCTCATCGTCGACGATGAACTGGCGATCCGAGAAACCCTCGAACAGATCCTGACCTACGAAGGCTACACGGTGCAGAAGGCCGCCTCGGGAGTGGAAGCCCTGCAAGCGGTCAAGCAACAGCGACCAGATGTCATGCTCCTGGACGTCAAGATGCCGGGCATGGACGGCTTCGAGGTGCTGGAAAAGGTCATCGCCGAGGAGCCCCCCGTCCCCGCCATTGTCATCTCCGGTCACGGCACCATCGAGACGGCCGTGGAAGCGGTCAAGGGCGGTGCCTACGATTATCTGGAAAAGCCCCTCGACCGGTCACGGTTGCTGGTGACCCTGCGCAACTGCCTGGATCACCATCAGGCCCTTTCCGACCGCCGGGTGTTCCAGGAACAGGTTCAGGCCGGCGGGCCTCTCATCGGGCAGAGTCCCCAGATGAAGCAGGTGCGCGACTTCATCGCCAAGGTGGGCCCCAGCGAGGGCACCGTCCTGGTTACGGGCGAGAACGGGACAGGCAAGGAACTGGTGGTCAGCGCCATCCATCAGGCCAGCGCCCGCCATGACCGCCCCCTGGTCGAGGTCAATTGCGCGGCCATTCCCCAGGAGCTGGTGGAGAGCGAGCTCTTCGGTCACGAAAAAGGAAGTTTCACCGGAGCCGACCGCCAGCGCACCGGCAAGTTCGAACAGGCGGACGGGGGCACCCTTTTCCTCGACGAGATCGGCGACATGAATCCCGAGGCCCAGGCCAAGGTGCTCAAGGCCGTGGAGGAAAGTCGTTTCCAGAGGGTCGGGGGAACCGAGACCCGTTCGGTTAATGTGCGCATCATGGCGGCCACCAATCGTGACCTCTCGGTCCCGGATTCCGGGTTCCGGCAGGACCTCTTTTTCCGTCTCAATGTGCTGGCTGTCCATTTGCCACCCTTGCGGGAGCGGGTGGGGGACGTGGAACTGCTCCTGGATTGGTTCATGTCCGATCTGGGCGCCAGGCTCAAGGCCAAGCCCCGGCGGTTCGCTCCGGAGACCCTGGCGATCCTGAACGAGTACTCATGGCCTGGAAACGTGCGGGAATTGCGCAACCTTGTGGAACGATTGCTGATACTCTGTCCCGATGATGTTGTCAAGCCCACCGACTTGCCCCTGTTGCCGGGAACCAGGGCCCAGGATGAGGCCTCCCCCTCTTTCTATGCCTGCCAGGATTTCCAGGAGTTCAAATCCGCCAGTGAAAGTGCTTTTCTCCAACACAAGTTGAAGGAAAATCTGTATAATGTGAGCAAGACCGCTGAAAAACTGGGCATGCAGCGGAGCAATCTGTACAAGAAGATCACCAAGTATGGTCTTCGCACCCAGCCCGAGGTCGAATGATTTTTTGGCTTTTTCCGGTTTTTAATTGACCGGAGAATCTTGACCGGGTTTACTGAGATTCGTAATTTTAACGGATCAACACTATCCTCGAACGGCCGGCAAGGGGCATACTAGGAAAGCCGGTCGCGACGAGATTCTGACGGGGTGCATTCGTTAGGAGAATCAGATGGTAAGGGTGAACAGGGTTCTCAAAGGACTTTTTGCCTTCTTGGTGCTGGCCATGCTTGTGGCCGTGCCGGCCATGGCCGCACCGGGAGACACACCTAACCTTTCCAACGGTAGCGTGGTTCTGTTCCAGGATTCCTCGGCTGACCAGGTCGCGGATGAACAGGCCGCTGGTGGCGACCGCGACGGTGAAGGAGATCCCAACGAACTGGGTGACGGCTGGGACATCTGTGATGAAGTCTTCGCTGATTTCATGGGCTCGGTGGGATTCGATTCTTTCAACTTCGAGCAGTGCGTGACCATCATCCTGTTCCAGATCTGGGCGCAGCCCTAGTTGGGACGGGACTTCCGGGAAAGACAGGGGTCGGAGGGTCTCCGGCCCCGGAACAGAAACGATCGCGAGTAACGGCAAACCGATCCACTGACTCGCCGAGGGATGCGGTTGATGAGAGAATTTTTCGAAGGAAATAACCAGTTCGACGCCAGGAAACCTGGCCACGATGTCGGTCCGCGGGCCGGTGGTGGCCAGGTTTCCGGTGCCCTCGACTGGTCCCGCCTCGAGGACGTGGGTGACCTTCACTACCACGCCTCCGCCTATTCCGCCGCCATCGACTACTACTGCCAGGTCCTGGAAAGCGATGAGCTGGACCGGGTCCCTCTTCTGGATGTGTTGCGCATCATGCGCAAGACCACCGATTCCCACATCCACATGGGGCAGCCCGACCTGGTGGAGATGCGCGTCGAGTGCGCTCTGGCCCTTATCCGGCGTTCTCCGGACGCCGGTGCTTCCGAGGAACTGATCGTCCAGCAGGCGGTCTTCGCCATCCGCATGGCCTGGGTCAAGCGCGAAAGCGGAATGCTGCAGGAAGCCCTGCGCATCTGCAAGAAGGCCTTCTCGGTCCTGGCCCTCACGGACGAGCACGCCGAGGTGGCGCGTCTGCAAAGCATCATGGGTGTCACCCACTACCGCCTGGGTCGCCTGGAGAAGGCCGAGGAATTCTTCCGTGACAGCCTGGCCACCTTCCGCCGCATCGGTCACGACAAGGGTGTGGCATCCCTCCTGAACAACCTGGCCATGTTGCACAAGAATCGCTGCGAGTGGAACCAGGCGCGTTCGCTCCTGGAGAAATCCCTGGAGCTTTCCGAGCAGATCGGCGCCAGCCACATGCTGCCCACCATGCAGCTGAACCTGGGCATCATGCTGACCAAGGAAAACCGTCTGGGTGAAGCTCGTCCCATCCTGGAAAAGGGTCTGCGCCTGTCGCGCAGCCTGGGGGACGTCCTGCGCCTGGTGCGCCTGAACCTGGCCATGGGCAGGCTGGAAACCATGTGTGGCCGTCTGGCCCGTGCCGAGGAACTGCTCCTGGCCGCCAAGACCATGTGCGAGGACAACCGCTTCCTGCGCGAGGCCACCATCTGCGATGAGTACCTGGGGGACATTCTCCTGGCCCGCGGCATGACCCAGAAGGCTCAGTTCAATTATCAGCTGGGGCTGGAAAAGAGCCGCACCATTGCCAGTGGCAACGACCTCGAGGGAGAGTTGCTGCGACGCATGGGGCAGGCCCACTTGGCGGCCGGCGAACTCGAGGAGGCTGTGGCCGTCAGCCAGGCCGCCATCTCCGTCTGCGAAAAATGCGTGGAGTATTACGAGCTGGGCTTCTGCCATCAGACCCTGGGCCAGGCCTACGCCGCCCAGGAAGATTTCCAGCAGATGGATTTTCATTTCCGCGAAGCCATCGCCACCTTCGGTGATCAGGAACTGGAGCACCTGTGGTGCGAGGTCATCATCGACTACGCCCGCCGTCGGCTGGATACCGCCGACGAGTCCCAGCTCCTGTTGCTGCGCCGCTTCCTCATGGACGCCCAGGAGTCAGGGGCCAAGCAGGTCAGCGACGAGGTCCTTTGCTCCGTCCTGGAGCAGCTGGCCAGGGTGCAGATCAAGCTGGGCCAGTTCGATGATGCTCTGTTGACGGTTTTCGAGATGGAGCGGCACGCCGCCGGGCTGGAGAACCAGCCCCTGGGAGAGACCGTTGTGCGGTTGCGTGACCGCATCGAGTCCGGATTGCTGGTGGGGGTCGAAAATACCGAGAACCACCTGCAGGCCATCAGTGGTCTGCCGGGGCTGTTCTCGCGGGGGGATACCTCGGTGCCCCGTAATCTGGAATCGGTTCTGGATGCCGGGCTGGAACGGGTGTCGGCGCAGAACGGGTTCATCGCCATGCGTGATGACAGCGCTCCCGGCAACGGGTTGCGCGTGGCTGCCCGCACCGGCATCACCGAAAATCTGGCGGCTCAGCTCACCCGCTGGTTCGATGCCGAACTGGCCGAGGGGCGCCGCACCGGAACCACTTTCTTTTCCCGTCTGGATGCTTCCGACGATCTGGTCCAGAAGGTTCCCGCCCTGACCTCCCTGGCCGGCAGTTGCGTGTTCATGCCCATCGCCCTGCATGGCAAGCACTTCGGACTTCTGTTCCTTGGGAAGGACGCCTCCACCAGGGAGGGTGCGGCCAAGGGTAATGGCGGCTTCGACCGCTCGGCTCTGGACTTCCTGGCTACCTACATGGGTTTCCTGGCTCTCTTCCTGTTCGAGAAGGGGCGCAGCGCGGTGGACCCGGCTGCCCAGACCCCCATCGAGCGGGTGGAAAGCTTCGAGAACATCATCACTCAGAACAGCTCCATGCTGGGGGTGCTGGGGTTGGCCCGCAAGGTGGCGCCCAGTGAATTGACCGTTCTTCTCAACGGGGAAACGGGCACCGGCAAGGGCTTGCTGGCCTACAGCATCCACGCCCTGAGCCAGCGTTCGCAAAAGAAATTCCTGTCCATCAACTGCGCCGCCATTCCTGACAGCCTGCTGGAAAGCGAGTTGTTCGGCCATGTACGGGGGTCGTTCACCGGGGCCGACAGCGACAAGAAGGGCCTCTTGCGGGAAGCCGAAGGGGGCACGCTCTTCCTGGATGAAATCGGCAAGATGCCCCTGTCCATGCAGGGGAAGCTGCTGCACTTCCTGGATACCAAGGTTGTCCGCCCGGTGGGTGGGAATGTGGAGTTCCAGGTCGATGTGCGCATCGTCGCCGCTTCCAAGAGTGACTTGCACCGCAAGGCCCTGGAAGGTGGGTTCCTGGAGGATCTGTACTACCGCCTGGTGGACTTCCCCCTGTCCATTCCTCCCCTGCGGGAGCGGGAAGACGACATCGAACTTCTGACCCGGCACTTCACCCAGCGCTTTTGCCAGGAACTGGGTATCGAGCTGCTGGCGCTGGATCGGGCCTTCATGGACAAACTGGTTCACAACCCCTGGCCCGGAAATGTGCGCGAGCTGGAGAAGACCTTGAAACGGGCCATCGTCCTGGCCCAGGGTGATGGTGTCCTCCGGTTGGAACACCTTCCGCCGGCCATGGTTGGCGAGGCGGGAATCGCCCGGGGCGATGTCTCGGTGGATGTGGCTCCCCTCAAGGAAACCCTGGCGGGCATCGAATGCCGCGAAATCGAAAGGGCCCTGGGCTCTTCCCGCGGGAACAAGTCCGAGGCGGCCAGGATGCTCAAGATCAGTTACCCCAGCCTTCTGAAGAAAATCAAGTACTACGGGATTCAGT
Organism: Candidatus Krumholzibacteriia bacterium; assembly: GCA_963674845.2. Lineage (GTDB taxonomy): Bacteria > Krumholzibacteriota > Krumholzibacteriia > LZORAL124-64-63 > LZORAL124-64-63 > LZORAL124-64-63. Next base: position 152,002 of record CAXXKE010000001.1, read on the forward strand.
CCAGTTGTTAAGTTCCGGCTGATCTGCCCTTTCGTGGTGTAAATGTTTTTAATAGCGTAACCCGCTCAAATTGAGCGGGTTACGTTTTATTGGGGAAAATGTATAAAAAATGTTTATAAAACACCTGAGGCGAGGGGCGGGACACCTTTCTTGCGGTGCTGTAAGTTGTTTGTTTGTAATTGATTAATAATTTCCGCGAATTTCCTGAAGTTGGTACGAACCGTGCATTGTGCATGGTATTGAAGGGGCGAGTTACAGGGAACCTCTTCGAGAGATGAAAATGAAATTCGTGTTTTCGGGAGAGTTCGGGTTTTTTCCTTAACTGCTTACCGGCAACGAGGGAGTTCTCAACAAGAAGTGTCGGCTGGATGATTGTCAAGAGGTGGGGTCTTTACAATCATTCTAGGCTGATGAGAGAGAACTTGGGACCTATCTCCCGAAACACGAATAAATTCAAGATCTGAGCATCAGATCTACAAGTCAAAGAGCCCTTACTGGTATTGAAAAGGCGAGATTCAATACCGGGAAGCCGCAAGGCAAGGGCTCTTTTTCTTGTGTCATGCTGAAACCAGGCCCTGCCCTGGCTCTTCCCTTGCTTCTCCTGCCTTTTCCCTGTCCTGATTCCGGAACAGCACTTCTCCTGCGTCCACTTTTGGGGATGCTGTCTCTCATTGCGATCACTTTTCCTGACTGGCGTGAGGTGGGCATTTCCCCCCGAGGGCCTGATCAGGGGAATGACTGGCGGTCAGATGTTTAAAGGGGTTTTTCGTGCCGATTTGTAACTGATTGCCAGCAATGTAGATAAGTTGATGTCAGGGCGGGCTTTCTCCGTCTGGTCACACCAGTGCAAGTCAAATCGGGTCATTTCGTCGATTCCATCTGGCCTTGGCACGAAGACTGCGATGTCCTGGGAAGATCAGGTCGGCGACAAGGAAGTATTCCGCTGGCCGCCCTGCGGAATTCGAGTCGGGAGGAACGGATTATGAGCAGGCTCAAGGAAAAGGGAAACATGGTGGATCGTACCTTTTTTGGCCGGCAAACCCAACAGCAGACAACCCGGCGGTTGCGGTTATTCAGGGACCGCGTCGCACTCCCGGCTCTGATTCCTGTCCTTGTTCTGGCTCTCCTGTCCCTGGGGGGCTGTGAAACCGAGGACTGTGTCAATTGCGTTGAAGCTCTTCCCCCCGTGGTTCCCACCGGTGTTCACAGCATCAGCGGGGACGACTGGGTGGATGTCCAGTGGTACGACATCTCCTACTACCCCTACGACGGGCAGTACAACAGCAACGTGGTCAAGTATGTCATCTACAGCCGGTACTACCAGGTCGGCGACGAGGATATTGCCGACCGCGAATTCGTGGCCATCGGTGAGGTGGCCTGGGATGAGAACTACGACGGCACCTCGGGACTGCACTGGTTCCGGGACTGGGACGCCGAGAACGGCGAGGAATACGAATACGCCGTGGCCGCCGTCAACTCTGCCGGCGAGGAGAGTGCCCTCAGCTTCGAGTTCGTCACCGACGCCCCGTTGCCCATGGGCCTGGACGGCGTGGAGATCTTCGGCCTGGGGGTCGACCCCACAAGGGCCGGTTTCGATTTCAGCGCCCTGGATGCAGGACGCACCGACCCCACCGGGCTGAACAGCGAAGCCGATATCCGGGTGTACTTCTCCGGCGGCGGAGCTTTCGTGCAGTCCAACCAGAGCTGGGTCAAGATCCAGGACTTCGGCGTCTTCATGGACGGAGATAGGAATCTGATCTTCGAAGGCGTTTCCTGGGCCCCGGCCGACGGGTACTCCAACGTCGACACCTGTGAACTGATCCTGGGCCACATCTACGTCCTGGAACTGGACGACCCCCAGGAGGGATTGCACTACGCCAAGTTCGGTGTCGTCGGAATGTCCCCCGACGAATCCGTGGAAATCGTCTGGGCTTACCAGACCATCGAGGGGCTGCCCGAATTGAGCGTGCCCGAAGAGCACAGCAAACCGGGCGCCATGCCCCAGACCATCAGCTTCTAGCCGGAAGGCGGAGGGAAGGAGAGTGAAGTCATGAACACCTGGAGAAAGAACTTGCTGGGGCTGGCCGCACTGCTGGTCCTGCTCGCTGCCCCCGCCGGGGCCCAGACTGCCGACTCCGCCAGGGCGGAAGTGGCCGGCAGCCAGACTCAGGCCGAGCAGCAATACGAGGATGATTTCGATTACTCGAGCCAGTCCCTGCGCGTGGGCGTCTGGCTGGAGGGCAAGGACGACGGGGCCGTCATTCAGAAGGGCGAGAAGTTCGGGGTCGGTTTCCAGACCAACCAGGACGCCTACGCCGTGGTTTACCGCATCGACACCGAGGGCGAGGTGAGTATTCTGTGGCCCCGCAGCCGTTTCGACGACGGTTTCGTTTTCGGCGGGCACGAGTACAAGCTGCCCGTGGCCGGCAAGCGGCGCCTGGTGGCCGGCGGAGAGGCCGGGGAAGGCTTCGTCGAGGCCATCGTCAGCTCTTACCCCTTCGACCTGCGGGAACTGGAGCTGGACTTCCACCACGAGTACGCCGACGAGCCCTATCGCTTCCAGGTGGCCGGCGATCCCTTCCTGGCCATGAACGAGGTGAATTTCGTCGTCACCGGCCTGGAAGACGCCGGAGACTACGTGGTGACCAACTACGTCAGCTACTACGTGCACCACAAGGTGGACCATCCCCGCTACCTGTGTAACCAGTGTCACTTCGACGACGAGGTCGCCTTTGATCCCTACCGGGACAACTGCACTCTGGAAATCACCGTCAACCACGAATGGGACAACGGCTGGTGGGACAACTACGGCTACTATCCCGTCTACTATCAGCCCGTGTATGTCTACACCGATCCCTGGACCTGGAATCCCTGGGTCAACTGGTGGTACTACCCCCGTTACCGCTGCGCCCCCACCTGGGGCTGGGGTTGGAATCACCACTACACCTACTGGGCGTGGTACGATTCTCCCTACTACCGGGGTGATTGCTACGATTACTACGATCGCCATCACCACAACGTGCCTCGCCGCTACAGTCCCCTGGACCGGCACTATGCCGCCAGCGACGTGCGCACCAAGAGCCGCGAGTTCAGCCGGGTCAGCGGCCTGGTCGGCCGCAAGTCCCTCGACGACCGGCAGAGGGTGGCCATCAAGGACCGGACACCCTTGACCTCCGAACGCCCGGGCGATCTGCGCGTCCCCACCAGGGACAGGGTGCGCCGCCCCACCTCCGATCTGCGGGCCAACACCCGCCTCACCGGGGACACCTCGGCCCGTGGTGGATTGCGCATCAAGGACAACACCCGGGTGCGGACCGGCGACAGGACCGACGCGCGCCATGTGTCGGGTGGGTCCGATCGCCCCGCCGAACTGGTTCCCGTCCGGGGCAAGGACCCCCGCAGCGGCGGCAGCACCGTCATCCGGGGACCGGGCAGTTCCGACCGGACCCGCATCACGGGTGATTCCCCGCGATCCACCGGGCGTTCCAGCGCCGACAAGCCGGCCAGCAACAGCGGCACCGTTCGCTCGCGGGACAACACCAGCGTGCGCGGGGACAAGCCGGCCGGCGGCAGCCGCACCATCAAGCCGGTCGAGCCGCGTCGCAAGGGGACCCGTATCTGGAACAACCCTTCAACCAGCGGTTCGACCAGTCGCTCCGAGCGCACGCCGTCTCTCAGCAGGCAGCGCAGCAACAGCAGCAGTTCGCGCAAGACGACCGTGACGCCCAGCCGCAAGAACAGCAACTCTTCCAGCAACCGCAAGACTCCCACGGTCAAGAGTTCGCGCAGCAATTCGGGATCCTCCTCGGGCTCGAACCAATCGACGCCCCGGGTGAGGCCCAGCAACAATTCGTCATCCAGCAAGTCGTCTGGAAGCTCCTCCAGCAGCAATCGGAGTTCCGGGTCCACCAAGACCCGCAGCAGCGGCGGCAGCAGCAAGCGGAGGTAAGAACAGTTCAAGGGTGTGTGTTGATGCTTTTTCCCCCATCACCCGTCGGCCGGTGGGAGCCGGATTCTCGAAGAGGTTGGCAGCCATACGGGAAGGGTAACAATCGACCGACTGGGGACATCAACACCAACAGGAGAGTCCGGCGGGGCCATGTCGATCAGGGGTGACAGGAACTCCGCCCGGGCTCTCCTTACTTCTTTCAGGGATGATTGACCCGGCAGGGAGTCCTGCCTATAATCCGCGGCGATACGGTTGGTTCGGCATCAACTTCTGGCATGAAAGAAACTCGATGAAATCCACCTCCATCGCTTTGATCCTGTTTGCCTTGCTGGGGTTCATGATTCTACCCGGGGCCGGCGCGCCGGTGAAGGCCGCTTTGTCTGAATCCGACTCTGGCCTCGATTTCACCGATCGCGTCCAGGCGGGCAGCCCCCGCCTGCAGGCCCTGCTCGATTTCCGGACCCAGCAGGTGCGCGATGACGGTTCCGGGGGGCTCCAGATGCGCCGCCTTGCGGGAGAGAAGGCTCCGACCAGTCTCAACGCCGTTCTGATCATGTGTGATTTCAGCGACAGCCTCATGCTGGGCCGCCACGGCCAGGTTGCGGGTGATTTTCCCGAGCCCATGCAGTGGGACATGTACTACGACGCCCACGACAGCATCTACTTCGACCACCTCCTGGGCGATGTGGCCGACTACTACACGGACGTCTCGGGCGGCCTTTTCCAGTTCAACTACACCATCTACCCCCGGGTGGTGAACCTGCCCCGGCCCATGGCTTTTTACGGAAACCACCCCGACGAAGGCGAGCAGCCCTTGCTCCTGGCCGCGGCAGTGGTGGACAGCCTGGACGAGGAAGTTGATTTCTCCCTTTATGACACGGTGATGCTGGTCCATGCCGGGGCCGGCGAAGAGACGGACATCCTGGGGGACTCACCCGAGCAGATCTACACCACCTATCTGGATCCCGACGATTTCGCCGCCGCCGTGGAGGACAGCCTGCTGGAGCAGGCCTATCTGCCCGCGGGGGGCTTCCCCGAGGGCCAGGGTATCGACCAGGTTCTGATCCTGCCCGAGACCGAGTTCCAGGACAAGATCGGTGGCTTTGCCGGGCTGTACAGCAGCCTGGGAGTGTACTGTTTCGAGGTGGGTCTGCGGTTGGGGATGCTCTCCCTGAGCGACTTCACTCCCTCGGGGCGGCCCGACAGCCAGGGCATCGGCGAGTTCGGTCTCATGGGCTACGGCCTGTTCGTGGGCCTGGGCTACATTCCGCCCCAGCCCTGCCCCTTCAACAAGTACCTCATGGGCTGGATCGACCCCGTGCCGGTGGCTCCGCGCCAGGAGCCCTACGTGCTGACCCCCAGCGAGCGCAGCGGGGATCCCGATGCAACCCTCAAGGTGGATATCAACGGCCAGGAGTACTGGCTGGTCACCTATTGCCTTCAGGATCCGGACGGGAACCGGATTTTCTCCTTCCCGGGCGACCTGAACGGGAACAACGTCCCCGATTTCTATGACGCCGATTCTCCGTACGGCAACGGCATGCCCGTGTACGGTGTGGGCAAGTTCGACCCGGCCACCGACACCAGGGAACGCCTGCTGGGCAGCGAGTGGAACTTCTTCATGAGCGACAACGACGCCCGCGGCCCGCGGGACAAGGGCGCCGGCAGCGGAGTCTATATCTGGCATGTGGACGAGGGCGTGGTCAGGGACGTCTTCGGTGCGCCCAGCAACCTCTTCAACGCTGACCCGGCGCGCAAGTCGGTGGACCTGGAGGAAGCCGACGGCATCCAGGATCTGGACACCCGGGAACCCAGTCAGTGGCAACTGGGCGGGGATGACGACAGCTTCCGGGGCGAGGGCCCGGGGGTTGAGTTCGGCCCCTCCACCAGGCCAGACACCCGTACCAATGGCGGGGTGGACACCGGGCTGCGCTTTCATGACTTCAGCCATGTGGTGCTGGATTCCACCGCCTACATCAGCTTCATCGACATGCGGGTCGATCCCCCGGAAACAGTCCTGGGCTTCACCTATGCCGACACCATGCGCTTCACCCTGAGCTACCAGTCCAGCCAGGATGGCGGGCCCGAGGTCCTGGGACAGCGGGACCTGCCGGTGGGCTTCGATCCCCGGGGCAGTCACCTGCTGGTGGCCGACCTGGATGATTCGGGCGAGGACGAGATCGTCCTGGCGGGGAACGAAGGCCAGATCATGGTGCTGGACGGTACCCTGGCCGAGTTCCTGGACCATGATGCCGATCCGGCCACCGTGGCGCCCTTCGCCCGGGGAACCTACGAGGACGCGCCGGTCACATGGCACCTGCCCCCGGTGGTGGCCGATATCGACGGGGACACGGAAGCGGAAATCCTGCTGAGTTCGCCTCAGGGGCTTTTTGCCTTCGAGAACACCGGTCAGCCCGTGGTGACGCAGGCGCCGGGATTCAACGGGTTGTTGAACGCCTTGCCCGGGTGCACCGGCAGCCCCGTGGTTGTGTCGGTGACGGGAATGGAAGGTCCCTTGCCCGCTCCGCCCTGGGTGATCGTTCCCTATAGTTCTCTCGGCTCTCCCCATCTGTTGCTGACCCGTCATTCCGGCAGCGGCGATGAATGGACGTCCGCACAGTTTTCCCTGGGAACCGCGGGCGTCTCCGGTCAGCCTCTGGCGGCTTTCGACCGGGTTTTCGTGGCTGTGCGAGACACGGTGGGCGAGCCCCATCGCCTGTATGTGGTGGATCCGCAGACCCTGGCCACCAACCGCTGGATCGAACTGGATGCGGCTCCGGCCGACTCCCCCTTGCAAGTCGGCCTGGTCTTTCCGGGCGAAGGGGATGAGGGCCTGTTCGCCATCTCCTACCTGGATGTGAATGGTCAGGGCCACACCCTGATCCTGGATGCCGATTTCGACCTGGCTTCTCCGGCCCTGGCCTGGTCCCCGCGGGTGAGCCCCATGAGCCACCTGGCGCCTGGCGGGTCCTTCGTGGGAGACGGCCTGCTGGGGCGGGTCAGCCAGAATGGTGAGTGGATGGACGGTTGGCCCGTGCGTCCCCTCATGCCATTCGAGGCCTCGCCCTGGGATTGTTCTCCCCTGGTGTGTCGCCTCATCGGCAATTCCACCGGCTTCGAACAATTCATCTTCCCGGCACGGGATGGGCGCATCTATGCCCTGGGCACCCGGGGCGAGATGCTGCCCGGCTGGCCCCTGGCCGGCCCGGCCGAGTGTGCCGCCACTCCGGCTCTGGGCGATCTGGATGGGGACGGCAATCTGGAACTGGTGGCTCTCGGGGCGTTCGACCGGGTCAGCGGCCTGGATGCCGGTGGCGAAGAATTGACGGGGGAGACCGTGGCCACCCTCAAGGTCTGGGACGATGTGGCCGACAGCAGCCTGTGGCCCATGTGGGGGGGCTCTCCTCTGCGCAACGGCGGCTGGGACATGGCCTCGTGGCCTGCCCTGCCCGGAGCAGCCGGGGGGACCGGGCTGGTCATGGGCAGCCACTTCTGCTATCCCAACCCCCTGAAGGGCGATGTGCTGTACGTGCAGGCCCGGTCACGGGGACTGGCGCAGGCCCGGGCCGAGCTTTACAATCTGGAGGGAGAAAAGGTCACCGAAAGCCCCTGGCAACCGGTGTCCGCGGTGGAGCCATTCAGCATCGCCTTGCCCGTGGACGGCATCGTCTCGGGTATGTATCTGTGCCGATTGACCTTGAAAAGTGCTGGCGGCGGCCTGGATCACAGCGTGGTGAGCCTGGCCGTGGTCCATTGATCAGGCCCTGGACCCGGGGCCATACCGTGAACCATATTGTGGGTGGGCCCGGGTGGGGCCCGGCAGATCAAACGCGAGGAAGGAAACCCATGCACCGTTCGAGCCGTTCATTCATGATCCTCCTGCTGACCCTGGCCTTGCTGGTCGGGGGCGAGAGCGTCCTGGCGGGGAGCCCCGGAGAGTCGGGCGCATTGTTCCTGCGCATGGGGATCGGGGCCCGGGAAGCCGCCATGGGCGACGCCGGCGTGGCCAGCAGCCAGGGGGCTGCCGCTCTGTTCTGGAACCCGGCCAATAATGTGTTCGCCGATTTCCAGACCCAGCTGGCGCTGCAACACTATGGTTACCTGGGTGTGGCCAACCAGGAGGGGGCGGCCGTGGCCCACCGGGTCGGCCAGGGCGTGCTGGGCGTCATCTTCTCGGGCGTCTATTACGACACCCAGGAGCGGCGGAACGAGGAACAGGTGGGCGAGGTGCTGGGCACCTTCGAGCCCTACGACGTGAGCGTGGGCGTTTCCTACGCGCGCAGGGTGGGCGAACGCTTCGGCGTGGGCATCACCGCCAAGGTGGTCCATTCCGAGATCGACCTGTATTCCGACACGGGGATGGCCTTCGATTTCTTCGTCTCCCACCAGGCCATGATCGAGGGGCTGGTGTTCGGAGCCTCGGCCACCAACATGGGCGGTGACCTGATCCTGGACGAGGATGTGGTGCCCTTGCCCACCAGCTACAGGGTTGGCGCGGCCTACACCCCGCAGATGGAGGGTGTCCTGGGGCGGGCCACCTTCGTGGGGGACATCTCCTTCCCCAACGACGCCCAGGAAAAGGGCCATTTCGGTTGCGAAGTGCGCATCATCCCCGAGATGTCCCTGCGTGGGGGCACCCGGGTGAATTTCGACAACCAGGGCTGGACCGCGGGGGCGGGTTTCCACCCTCTGCCCCGCCTGACCGTGGATTACGCCTACCAGAACTCCAAGCTGGAGGGTTTCGATGACGGCCACAAGTTCAGTCTGATCCTGAACTGGTAGCTTCGCGAAAAATCTGAATATAAAATGCCGGCCCGGGGTATGAACCTCGGGCCGCTTGTTTCTGGTCGCCTATCTGGTCTGCTGCCACCTCCCCCCTGATTCCGGGGTGGGGGGTCAGAAATCGGGCAGAGGGTCCTCATCGAAGTTCAGAAGGTCGAGACGGCCCTGGCGCCAGACGGCATAGCCCAGGGTGTCGAACCACCCGGCCAGAGCCGCCAGGCGGCGCCCGTTGGCTTCGGCCACGAAGGGATGGTGGACATGCCCGATGAGGGTGGTATCCCAGGGCACGTCGGCCTGGCGGGCCAGCCAGGCCGCGCCCTTGGCCTCGATCTCGTGGGCCTCGTCCCGGTTGGCGCTGCGGCTGGTTCCGCTCAGCCATTCGCTGAAAGCGTAGAGCAATTCGGGGTGCAGGGATTTGGCCAGGACGATCCCCAGCCTTGTGCGGACCAGGGCCCGGAAGGTATTGTATAGCCAGTCATGGCTGAGCAGGCCGTCCCCGTGGGTCAGCCAGATGCGGGTTTCGCCCAGGTCCAGGATACGGCTATCCCCCGCCGGGTTGGTGCCGTAGCGTTGGTGCATGTAGCGGGAGGCCCAGATGTCGTGGTTGCCCCCGATGAAATGGATGCGGGTGCCGTTGCGGTGGACCCGGTCCAGGGCCTGCAGGATTTCCTCGTAGCCGCGCAGGCGGAAATGGGGATAATCGAACCAGAAATCGAAGATATCGCCAAGCAGGACCAGGTGGTCGGCCTGGCAGGCCAGATCCATGAGCCGGCAGAATTTCCCCACCCTCTGTTGCTCGGCAGGGTCGGGGGCCAGATGGAAATGGGAATCGGCCACGAAGAGGGCCGTCGGTTGTTTTGCGGGGCTGGACATGGCCCATAATGTGCCGTAAGGGTCCCGCGCTCGCAAGTCCTAATCCTGTCCCGCCTTCCCCTGCAGGGCGAGGACAGGGGCGCAGGCAAGGAGGAAATCATGTCGTTGTGGGATGAAGTCAAGAAGAACGTGGTGGACCTTTACACCGTGACCTCGGACAAGACCACGGAGATCACCAAGGTCAGCAGCCGGCGCTGGGACAAGTTCGGCATCAGCCGGGACATCGAGCGGCAGTTCGGAGAACTGGGCAACCTGGTTTACACGGGCTTGAAGGAAGGCCGGGAAGAGGTGCTGCAGGATCCCCAGGTGGGGGTGCTGATGGCCCGCATCGAGGCTCTGGAGTCCGAGCTGAGGCAAAAGGAGTCCGAGATCGAGAATATCCAGGAAGAGCACCGTGCCCGTCGTGAGGCCCACCGCCATGCCTCGGCCGAGGCGGGCAGCACCGCATACGGAACGGCGGAGCAACAGGCCGGTGGGCCCGATCTGGACCCGGCCGAGGCCGCCATGGCCGATGACGGAGATGACAGTGACACCGAGGTATTGATCACCGACCCCGTTCTGGAACAGGGCCATGAGGAATCGGCCATTCTGGTGGAACCGGTGGATGAGATGAACGAGGGTGGGGGTGAAGATTCCGCCCCAAGCGTGGATGAGACTCCCGCCGAGGATGAGGAGAAACCCCGCCAATGAGGCACTGTCCAGTGACAAGCCGCCCCGGTGAAGGAAGCTTCGCCGGGGCTGTTGTTTTTGTTCGGAGAGAAAATACCACGAAAAAACTCTAAAAAAAGATTGTTGACACATATTTTCAATCAGGATACAATCCTATTGTTCCCTGTAACGCCGATTTCTCTCAATCCCCAACTCAGAGAGAGGCTCGGCAAGCGGCTCGCTCCTTCACCGTAACCATCTCGCTGGACGGTGAAACGTGAAGCTGCATAGACATTTGCACTCGAATACCAGGCGCGGTCGCACCGCTGTCCGAGTAATTTGCGCTCGGACGGACACAAAGGTGCGGCTCTTCGTGTGGGCCCTGGTGGCGAGCTTCCTGGCCGTTCTTTTTCTCGTTTCTCTTCAGGCCGTCCCGGCCAGGGCCGCGGACCGTATCCCTGAATCCCCCTTCATTTCCGTCAGCCGCCAGGTGAGGCCTGCGGTTGTCAACATCCGCATCACCCGCTCGGTGACCCAGGGTGGGGTGGGCACCAGTCCCCTGCAGGACATGTTCGACCAGTTCTTTCCCCGGGAAGAGGGCAAGGGCGGGCGCTTCGAGATGCCCTCCACCGGTTCGGGTTTCCTGGTCACGGCGGATGGGGACATCCTGACCAACAACCATGTCATCGATCAGGCCGATGCCATTTTCGTGCGCTTCAGTGGTGAGAAAAGGGAGTACCGGGCCCAGTTGCTGGGGGCGGATCCCAACACCGACCTGGCTCTCATCAGGATCGACCCCCACGGCCGGAAGCTGCCCTATCTGGAATTCGCCGACAGCGACCAGGTGGAGGTGGGCAGCTGGGCCGTGGCCGTGGGCAACCCCTTCGGCACCCTGGAAAGCAGCCTGACGGTAGGTGTGGTCAGCGCCAAGGGCCGGGGTGACTTGCAGATCGGTGGACAGACTCCCCGTTACCAGGATTTCATCCAGACCGACGCCTCCATCAACTTCGGCAACAGCGGCGGCCCGCTGGTGGACGTGGCGGGGCGGATCATCGGAATCAACACGGCTATCAACGCCCAGGGGCAAGGCATCGGTTTCGCGGTGCCCAGCAACCTGGTCCAGAGCATTTATGGCCAGTTGCTGGAGTATGGGCGGGTCATTCGAGGATATATCGGAGCCATGACCGAGGACGTGGTCCAGGTCGTGGGTGAGGAAGTGTCCGGTGAGCCAGAATCCGGCGCCCGGGTGCTGACGGTGATGGACGGATCTCCGGCGGCTGAAGGGGGATTGCAGCCTGGAGACATCATCGTGGGATTTGGCGATCAGGAAGTGGATTCACGTCGCAAATTGCAATTCCTGATCGCCGCTGCCCGCCCCGGGCAGGAAGTGTCGTGTGAAATTATCCGGAACGGAGAGCAAAAAGATTTTCGCCTGCGTCCGGTGGAATGGATAGAGGAGCAAGCCGGTGACGCCGCTTCCCTGGCGGCCCACTGGCTGGGCATGGAGGTGGCCTCCCTGGCCTCGGGTGACCAGCGGGTGACCCGACTCAAGGAGGTGCTGGGCGTCACGGCTACCACCGGTGTGATGGTGGTGGACGTGCAAGACGACCAGCCGGCGGCGGAAGCCGGTATCCGCCCCGGAGACGTTTTGCTGGCCGTTGACGGCCACGAGATCACGGATCTGGAGTCCTACCAGAAGGTGCGTGATCTCATGGCTTCGCGGCGAGATCCCCTGTCGGTGCTGGTGAGGACCGGTCCGACCGAGAATTACGTCACGGTCATTCCCCGCCATGGCGGGACCGAGAACTGATAGCAACCCCCCACTAGCCAGGGAGGCATTCCATGGCCGGCAGGAGAAACATACTACCAGCGATGCACGAGAAAGGACTCGAGGTCTATTTCCGTGACATCAATCGCTACGAGCTCCTCTCTCGTGAAGAAGAGATCGAGCTGGCGACGCGCATTCACGCGGGTGACGAGGAAGCCTTGCAAACCCTGGTCAGGGCCAACTTGCGCTTCGTCGTGTCCGTTGCCAAGCGCTATATAAACCAGGGCCTTATGCTGTCCGACCTCATCAATGAGGGCAACCTGGGGCTGCTCAAGGCCGCTCACCGCTTCGACGAGAAGCGCGGCTACCGGTTCATCTCCTACGCCGTGTGGTGGATCAGGCAATCCATCATGCAGGCTCTGCTGGACAAGTCGCGCACCATCCGTTTGCCCCAGAACCAGACCGCCTTGCTCATCAAGATCGGTCGCACCCGGGCTGTTCTGCAGAACGAGGGTGTGCCCAACCCCGGTCCCGAGCAGATCGCCGAGCGGCTGGATCTGGATGTGGGGGATGTGGTGCATGCTCTGCGCTCCGATCGCACCGAGATGGCCCTGGAAGACGAGGGGAATACCGGAGGCGATCGGCCCCTGACCGAGGTCCTGGAAGACACGACCCGGCCTGCTCCGGATTTCGACGTCCTGCAGCGGGGACTGCGGGAAGACGTGCGCAAGTGTCTGGCCGTTCTGTCCGAACGTGAGGCCCAGATCATCATCCAGTACTTCGGGCTCAGCTTCGAGGATGCCCAGACCCTGCAGGTCATCGGTGAACGCATGGGTTTGACCCGGGAACGGATCCGTCAGATCAAGGAAAAGGCTCTGGCCAAGATCCGGAATTCCAAGAACAGGGCCATGCTTTACGATTACTACTAGAAGGGGCGTAAAGCTCCTGGATTGGCCTATTTATTGCTTGCCCCGGGCGCCCGGGTGGTCCGCAACGGCTTCCATGGTGGAGGATGGTTGTTGACAACCTGGGGGTCTGGGGTATTTTTTCGAGACCCTACGACCGCCCGGCAGAGGCCCGGCATCGGTGTCTCTCTGTCCCGGCAGCCTTCAGAATCGGCGGTTTCGCCCAAGCGAGCACAGGATCATTCATGAGTTTGAAGAAGAGTTACACCTTCCTGTACATGCCCGAGGATCATGGAGCCTCCCGCGTGGTGCGTTTGCCACGCTGGGGAATCCTGACCGGGGTGGGGGTGGCTGTTTTTCTGACCAGCCTGGCCTTGCTTTACGTGGTTGGACTGTGGGGAGGGAACGGCTGGTTACCCGGGAATTCCGAGCTGGAACTGGAGAACCTGGCCCTCAATGACCACATCGCCGGCCTGGAATACGAGCTGGACGGCCTGCGGGGCGAGATGAGCCGGGTGCAGGATGTGCAGCAACTGGTGGCCACCGCGGTCAATCTGACCCCTCTGGACCGGGACGTGGCCGAGGCCGGCATCGGCGGGCGGAGCCCCCTTTCCGAGGGCATCCCCGAGGTGCCCGGACTGGATGTTCAGTTGCAGACCGCCGGCAGCCTGGACCAGGAACTCGATCTGCTGCTGCGGCAGGCCCGGATCCAGCGTCAGGGCTTCCAGGCCATCCTGGATACCCTGGACCACCGCTCCCTGGTGCGGGCCCAGATTCCTTCCATCCGCCCCACCGACACGGGCTGGCTGAGCTCGCGCTTCGGCTTCCGTCACGACCCCTTCACGGGCAAGCAGGCCTTCCATGGGGGGCTGGACTTCTCCGTGCCCACCGGCACCGAGGTGCGGGTTACGGCCGCCGGCAAGGTGGTGGCCGTCCAGCAGCAGCGTGGTCTGGGCAAGGTCGTCAAGGTGGACCACGGCAACGACGTGATGACCGTTTACGCCCACCTGGACAAGTTCCAGGTGAAGAAGGGCGATCAGGTGGTGCGCGGACAGGTGATCGCCCGTTCGGGCAATACCGGCCGTTCCACCGGGCCCCACCTGCATTACGAGGTGCGGGTGGCCGGTCGGGCCGTCAATCCGGTGCCCTATATCCTGGACTCCTACGCTCATCGCCACTGAGGCGCCTCTCCCTTGATCCTTCCCGCCGGGGAATGAGTCTTTCCTGCCGCTTGCATCGCTGCTTGCATGTGGTATGCTAATTTTGAATGATTCGGGTTTGCAGGAATGGTCAGGGGAATCTCTGGACGGAGCCGGGGTATATGCCTGACTGTTATGGCCTTTCGAAGGAGCTGGTGATGACAAGGCCGTGGTCCCACTTGAAGGCAACCCGCCGTGTACCTCTCGTTTTCCCCTGGCGACCAGGCCTGACCTTCCTGCTCTTGCTGCTGGCGGTGGCGCTGGGGTGGGCCGTGCCGGTGTCCGCCCAGAGCAGTGAAAGCCCCCAGGTTCAGCGCATCCGGCACTTCAGCGGGCCACGCTACACCCGGGTGGTGCTGGATCTGGATCGGCCGGCCTCCTTCGAGGTCAAGGAGGTCAGTGACCCCCGGCGCATCGCCATCAATGTTCGGCGGGGGCGGTTCCGCATGGACGGCAGCATTCCCGTGGGCGACGGGCTGATCAAGCGGATCAGGAGGAACCCCTCGGACGGCCGGGCCCAGGTGGTGCTTGACCTTCTGGCAGACTACTCCTTCAAGAGCTTTTCCCTGCCTGCCGCGGACGGTCGTCCCCACCGCATCGTGGTGGATGTTTACCGTTCGTCCGAGGGAGCCGGTCCCCGGCCCGAAGCTGCCCCGAAGGAAGTCCAGGCTCCTGCATTGCCCCTGGTGGGCGAGGGGTCCACCCTGAGACAGGACGATGAACTGTTCACGGTGGTCATCGATCCGGGCCACGGTGGGCTGGATCCCGGGGCCATTCGCCAGGGAATTCAGGAAAAGGATATCGTCCTGGATGTTTGCCTGGCCATGGCCGAGTTGCTGCGCAAGCAGCCGGGCTACCGGGTGGCCCTGACCAGGGATCGGGATTTCTACCCCAGCCTGGACCGCCGGGTGGAGATCGCCCGGGAGAAGGAAGGCGACCTGTTCATCTCCGTGCATTGCAACGCTACCCGGAATTCCAAGGTCTCGGGGATGGAGGCTTTTTTCCTGAGTCTGCAGGGGGCCACCGACAGGGAAGCCCAGGAACTGGCCGACAAGGAGAACGCGGCGGACATGGTGGGACTGGCCTCGGAATCTGCCGAAGACGACATGGTCATGAACATCCTCATGGATTTGCAGATGTCGCGGGTGTTGCACGAATCGTCCCGCTTCTGCGAACACTTGCTGGATGCGGCCGAACGGGGCGGGGTGGTGCCCCGGCGCCGGGTGAAGCAGGCCCGCTTCCAGGTGCTGCACAGCCTGGCCATGCCCTCGGCCCTGGTGGAGATCGGTTTCATGTCCAACAAGCACGACATGGCCCAGCTGAAGGACCGGAACAAGCGACGGCAACTGGCCGAGAGCCTGGTGGAGGGAATTCTGAGCTGGCGCCGGGACCGGGCGGCTCTGGCACGGCTGGGCAAAGAGATGCCCCTGGCGTGGACCCGCCAGTACGCCGTTCGCCGGGGTGACAGTTTGTGGGATCTGGCACGCAAGCATGGGACCACCGTTGTGGAGATCAGCCGCAGGAATCAGCTTCATTCAGGATCCATCATGGTCGGGCAGGTGTTGACCCTTCCCGACGGAACGCAGGGGCCCCTTGATTGATGACGGGGACCCATTAACTGAAGACAGGGACCATGAACCGAATCGGTCTGAAAATCGTCTGTCTGGTGGCTTCGATCATCATCTGGGTGCAGGTTGCCGCCACCTCGGTGGTGGAGCAGAGCGTCAACCTGCCCTTGCGGGTGGTGGGCCTGGAGGAAGGCCTGACGGTGGCCGGCAGTGACCTGCCGGACAAGGTGGAGGTGCGTCTGGAGGGCAGCAAACTTCGCCTCATGTCCCATCGGTTCCTGAACCGTTACCTGGGAGAGGTGCGAGTCAGCCTGGCCGACCAGCCGGCGGGCCCTCCCTTCAGCTACGAACTGGACCGGGCGGATGTCTTCACCGAGCTGACGGTGGTGGGCATTCAGCCCCCCGTACGCCTGCGCCTGCATGTGGATCGTCAGGAGACCCGGACCCTGCCGGTGCGCCTGGTGACCAGTGGGGCCCTGGGTGATGACCTGGGCTACCTGGTTCCCCCGGCGGTTTCCCCGGACTCGGTGAGGGTGACCGGGCCGCGCAGCTATTTCGGGCGGTCCAGGGATGTGGCCACGGTGGTTGTGGATCTGAACGAGGTGGACACCAGCCGTGACCTGGAACTGGATCTGGTTCCGCCCCACGAATTGCTGGGCCTGGTGCCTCGGAGGGTGAAGGCGGCGTTTCGTGTGGCCGCCCTGGAAGAGCGGACCTTGCCCAATATACCGGTCATCGCCCTGGTGGATGCCGGGCAGCCCGAGGTGGGGGTGTCTCCCCCAGTGGTGGATGTCATGGTGCGCGGGGTGGCCGATTCCATCCGGGCCCTGGATCGCAGCCGCTTCCTGGTCACGGTTCCGGTGGGCGGGTTGGCCGAAGGTGTTTACAACATGGCAGGGCAGGTGGAATACCCACCCTGGGCCACTCTCATCGGTCTGCAGCCCCAGGATGTGCAGGTCATCGTGGGGAATCCCTCTCCGGTGTTGCCCGATTCCCTGACGGTCCCCGCCCTGCCGGATTCGGACGAAGCGACGGCGGAGGGTGGGCGTGACTGATCAGAAGCGGTCGGGAGGTCTGGTGTTGACAGCGGGGGCCGCCCTGGTGGTGGTCCTGCTGGCCCTGGGGTCGGTTCTGTGGCCGGCTGTCAAATCCCGCCCCCTTTCAGGGGTCATGCTGGTTTTCGATCCCATGGGACAGGAAAACCGTGTGGCGGAGGTTTACGAGCCGCTGGCTGCATTCCTGGCTCATCACAGCGGTGTGCCCCTCCGGTTGGCCGTGGTGAGGGATGTGGCCAGCTTCCGCCAGAGGGCGGAACAGGGGGCCGATTTCATCTTCTGTCCCGACGGCGCCGCCCTGTTGCTGGACCGGGCACGGTACATCCCCCTGGCCACCGGCCGCCGGGCCGCCCCGCGCAATCTGCGCCCCCGTTCGGTGCTGGTCTACCGTCGCAGCGCCGGCCTCCGGGATGAACCCTGGCTGGCCGTTCCCGCGCGCACCGTGGCCGGAGATTCCCTGTCCCTGTGCGGGGCGGGACAGGTGCTGGCAGAGCGATCGCCCCGGCAAGTGGCCTGCGCCTTCGGGCCCGATCCCTTCGACCACGGCCCCGTGTTGCATGCCGCCCGGCTTGGAGGTTTCGATTACGCGGTGGTCAGGCAATGGGATGCGGACCGTTTCCTGGATTCGGGGCTGCTGCCCTCGGAAAGCTGGGCCGTGGTGCCTCTGGGGGAACCCGTGCCCGACGCCGTTCTCCTGGCGGCCACCACCCTGGGCGCCGCCGACCGCCTGGCCACCGGACAGGCCCTGGCCGCGTTGGGCCGGGGGAACGAGGCCGAGGAACCTTTGGCCGCGGCTCTGGTCCGAGGGCTGCAAAACATGCGACTGGTGGGGTTCCACATGCTGCTGGAACCTGACTGGGCCGGGGTGGTCAGACGCTTTCCCGGTTTCTTCGGCCTGGGCGGTGGGCCACAGGCAGCCTCCGATTCGCTTCAGGGTTGGCACCAGGACCGCGAATGACCCATATTGTGCCCCTCCCGGGCAGATAGTATGCCGGGCGGAACCGGACGGGAAACACGACCAGAAGTCCGAGAAAGGTCACCATGAACATCAAGTATCGCCGGCTCAAGGGCACGCGCGACCTCATGCTGGAAGAGATCGAACGCTGGCGCTGGTGCGAGGAGCAATGGAGCCGGGTTCTGGGCAGCTACGGGTATGGCGAGATCCGGACGCCCATCATCGAGTCCACTGATCTCTTCCTGCGCTCGGTGGGCTCCGGTACCGACATCGTGGACAAGGAAATGTATACCTTCGAGTCCAAGGGCGGGGAGAGCCTGACCTTGCGGCCCGAGATGACCGCCTCGGTGGTGCGGGCCTATCTGGAGAACGGGCTGACCCGGCAACCGGGCACCATGAAGTTCTTCTATAACGGCCCCATGTTCCGCCACGACCGGCCCCAGGCCGGACGCTACCGCCAGTTCCATCAACTGGGGGTGGAGGCCATCGGTTCCGATAGCCCGGTGCTGGATGCCGAGGTCATCCACACGGCCATGGCCCTGTTCGACGCGGTGGACGCCAAGGGTGTGACCGTGTACATCAACAGCATCGGTTGTCCCGCTTGCCGACCCGCTTACCTGGAAGACCTCAAGGTCTTTCTGAAGGAGAATCTGGACGCCATTCCCGAGTCCATGCGGGACCGCATAGACATCAATCCCTTGCGCCTGTATGACACCAAGGACGAGGGTGTTCAGGAACTGCTGGCCGGGTTCAGGCCCATCACCAGCGCCCTGTGCGAGGATTGCCGGCAGCACCATCAGGTGGTCCTGGACACCCTGCGCGACCTGGAGGTGCCCCTGGTGGAGGATCCCTCCCTGGTGCGCGGCCTGGATTACTATTGCCGCACCACCTTCGAGTTCAAGGCCGTGGATGGTCGCAAGACCAGCAGCCTGGCCGGGGGGGGGCGCTACGATTACCTGGTCGAGCAGTGCGGTGGACCCGCAACCCCTGCGGTGGGTTTCTCCATCGGTGTGGAGCGGACCCTGCTGCATCTGGACGACGAGGTGCCCGATCCCCAGCGTAGCCGTCAGTCGCCGGTTGATGTCTACGTGGCCTGCGCCGGTGTGGAGGCCCAGCGCTTCGGCTGCGTCAACGCCGACCTGTTGCGCGGGTTCTGCCGGGTGGAGGTGGACACCACCGGACGCTCGCTCAAGGCCCAGGCCAAATCGGCTAATTTGCGGCGCGCCCGCATCCTTCTGGTGGTGGGTGAGAGCGAGGTCGAGGCTGGGAACATGCAATTGAAATACCTGGATACTGGAGAACAGAAGCCCGTGGCCCGTGAGCAGTTGCTGGCCACCGTGCGGGAGGTACTGGAAGGTTGAGTGATAACAGCGGAAAGTTGCGGACCCACGGCTGTGGCCGGGTCACCGAGAGCCTCGTGGGGCAGGAAGTGAAGCTGGCCGGTTGGGCCAGCCGGATCAGGGATCTGGGCGGCGTGGTCTTCGTGGATCTGCGCGACCGGTACGGTAACGTGCAGGTGGTGTGCGAGGACGGGGCCCCCCTGGAAATGGCCAAGGATTTCAAGCTGGAGTCCGTGCTGGGCATCACCGGTGAGGTCCGGGCCCGGCCCGAGGACATGGTGAACCCGGACATGGCCACCGGCTCGGTGGAGGTGGTGGCCCGCGAGGTGACGATCCTGAACACCTGCCGGCCGCTGCCCTTCCAGGTCAGTGAGGCCGAGAAGGCCACCGAAGAAAATCGCCTGAAGTACCGCTACATCCACCTGCGGCATCCCGTCATGGCCAACAACCTGCGCATCCGGCACCTGGTTTCGCAGGCGGCGCGCCGTTACCTGTCGGGCCAGGATTTCCTGGAGGTGGAGACGCCGCTGCTCATCAAGACCACCCCCGAGGGGGCGCGGGATTACGTGGTGCCCAGTCGCATCCACCACGGGCAGTTCTATGCCCTGCCCCAGTCGCCGCAGCTGTACAAGCAGATCCTCATGGCCGGCGGCGTGGACCGCTACTTCCAGCTGGCCCGTTGCCTGCGGGACGAGGACCTGCGCAAGGACCGGCAGCCAGAGCACACCCAGATCGACCTGGAGATGAGCTTCATCACCGAGGATGAGATCTTCGAGATCATCGAGGAGATGATGGCCACCATCTTCGCCGAGGCGGTGGGCATTGACCTGCCGACGCCCTTCCCGCGCATCAGTTATGACGATGCCATGAACCTGTACGGATCGGACAAGCCGGACCTGCGCTTCGGCAACCCCCTGCACGCCATCGACGACCTGGTGGAGGGTTGTGGTTTCGGGGTGTTCGAGAAGGCCGTGGCCGAGGGGGGCACCGTGCGCTGCCTGAATGCCCACGGGCTGGCCGGCCTGAGCCGCAAGCAGGTGGACGAGTACGAAGAATTCGTCAAGAAGCGGGGAGCCTTCGGCCTGGCCCGGGTGAAGGTGACGGCGGACGGTTTCGAGACCGGCATCGCCAAGTTCCTGGGTGAGGACTTCCAGGCCAAGCTGCGCGAGCGCGTGGGCTGCCAGGATGGAGATCTCCTGCTCTTCGTGGCCGGCCGGTGGAAGATGGCCGTGGAGAGCCTGGGTGCCCTGCGGCTGAAGATCGCCGAGGACGCCGGCTGGATTCCCTCCGACACCTGGGCCCTGGCCTGGGTGCGCAACTTCCCCCTCTTCGAGAAGGACGAGAACACCGGGGGCTGGACCGCCTGTCACCACATGTTCACCCAGCCTCGTCCCGAGGACCTTGCTGGGCTGGAGGCGGACCCCGGACAGGGCCGCGCCCAGCTGTACGATCTGGTCTGCAACGGAGTGGAACTGGGCTCGGGCAGCATCCGGATCCACCAGCGAGAGTTGCAGGAGCGGGTCTTCAAGATCGTGGGCATGCCCGAGGAAGAGTACCTGCACAAGTTCGGCTTCTTCCTGGACGCCCTGGGTTACGGCGCGCCTCCTCACGGGGGCATCGCCCTGGGGCTGGATCGCATCGTCATGCTGCTGACGGGCAGCCCCAGTCTGCGGGAGGTCATCGCCTTCCCCAAGACCACCCTGGCTGCCTCGCCCCTGGACGGCAGCCCGGGCCCCATCAGCGCCGCTCAGCTGGAAGAACTGAACCTGAGCATCGTGCCCTTGCCACAAGAGGAAGGTGGGGAATAGGCCGTGTCTGCCAAGTCTGACATCAGCCTGGACGTGGCGGGGATCGAGCTCATGAGATTGCTCGGTCCCCGGGACGGCAACCTGCGTTTTCTGGAGGAGAAGTTCGGTGGACAGCTGGTGGTGCGCAACGACCGGCTGCTCATTCGCGGGGGAGAGGAGCAGGCCCACCTGGTGCGTCAGGTCCTGGCCGAGCTCATCGACCGGGCCGAGCAAGGGCAGCAGATCGATCTGGTGACCACGCGCTATCTGTGGGATCAGATGACGGTTCAGGGCGAGTTGGAAAGCGGGACCGGCGAGTCCGGCGAACCCCTGCTCTTTGCCAGCGGCAGCCGCACCGCCGTGCGCGTCAAGTCCCGGGGGCAGCAGGAATACGTGGACGCGGTGAGGGACCATGACGTGGTGTTTTCCATCGGTCCGGCGGGCACGGGCAAGACCTTCCTGGCCGTGGTCATGGCCATGGATTACCTGAAGCGGCAGCTGGTGGACCGCATCGTCCTGGTGCGGCCGGCGGTGGAGGCGGGCGAGCAGCTGGGTTTTCTGCCCGGTGACCTGCAGGACAAGATCAACCCCTACCTGCGCCCCCTGTTCGACGCCCTCAGCGATATCGTGGGCTCGGCGCGCATCAGCAAGTACATCGCCAACGGTGTCATCGAGGCCTCGCCCCTGGCCTACATGCGGGGGCGCACGCTGAACAACGCCTTCGTGATCCTGGACGAGGCCCAGAACACCACCGTGGGGCAGATGAAGATGTTCCTGACCCGGTTGGGCTTCCAGTCCAAGGCCGTGGTGACGGGCGATGTGACGCAGATCGATCTGGACAACCCCACGCGTTCCGGCCTGGTGCACGTGCAGGATATCCTGGGGCAAACCGAAGGGGTCGCCTTCGTGGAGCTGGGAGGGCGTGACATCGTGCGGCACCCCCTGGTGCGGCGTATCGTGGCGGCCTTCGAGGAGGCCGGCGTGGAGTCCGAGCGGACCTGAACGGGGTGCTTTTTCCGGCCACGGCCCGGACATTCGTCCGGAGACCGGTCGGGTAATCTTGAGCGGGAGGATCCCGAGCATGTGGTGGTTGAGAATCAGGGATTTTTTCAACTTCGAGGGGTTGTCGCCCGCCGGCGCCTCCTCGCGCCAGGGCAAGTCTCCGGCCGAGGTTGCCGTCCGGCGCCCGGTCTGGTTGCCGCCCCTGGTGGCCGGGGCCGTCATCCTGCTGCTGCATGTCTTCCTGTTCCCGCCGGTGCCCCGCCAGAACGACAACTTCCCCGAGGTGGGTGAGATCGCCGACCGCAAGATCACCGCCGAGTTCAACTTCGAAGCCCCGCGCCTGGAGAAGGATATCCAGGCCGAGCGCAGCCGGCGCGTCCTGGAAGAGCCTCCGGTGCTGGTGGACACGCCGCGCTCCTTCGGTAACAGTGCCGAGGAAAGGTTCGACCGCTGGTTGCAGAACATGGCCACGCAGCTGGCCGACACCGGCACGACCCGGAACGAGAAGATCGCCCTGATGCGGCTGCAATACCCCGACCTGGAGGCCGGGGTGCTGGACTGGTTGCTGGCCAACGGCCGGCCCGACAGCCTGCTGGCCCAGATGGAAAGGGCCGGGCAGGCCGCCCTGGCCAAGGGTGTGGTGGATCAGTTGCCGCCAGGCTACTACACCAAGGTTGTCATCAAGCGGAACAACAAGGAAGACCTCATCGACAAGAACGAGGTCGTGACCCAGAAGGGTCTGGAGGCCCGTCTGGGAGACGAGTTGCGGTTGCAGGGCATGAGCGCCTCCCTGGCCTCGCGAGCGGCCAACGTCATGCGCAGCTTCATCACCCCGAACCTGGTCTATTCCCCGGGGGACACCGAGATCAACCAGGACCTGGCCCGCCAGTCGGTGGCCACCAAGCGTGATTTCATCCGTGGCGAAAAAATCATCGATCAGGGTGAGCGGGTCACCGACGAGCAGGCTCTGCAGCTGGAGAGCCTGCGCCAGGCCATCCTGCAACGCGGGGGCGGCGACACCATCGGGCGTCTGACCCGCAGCGTGGTGCGGGGGCTGCTGGTGAGCATGAGTCTGGGCCTGTTCTTCTGGCTGGGCAGCATCCACTTCCCGGATGTGCTGGGCAGTGTGCGGGCGCTGGTCACCCTGTCGGCCATCATGGCCTTGTTCCTGGCCGGGGGCTCCTTCGCTCTGGGCCGGCCCGGCTGGGGGGCCCTGGCGGTGCCCATCGTCATGCTGAGCCTGCTGAGCACCGTGCTGTACCGGGACCGGGTGGGCTACGTTTTCACGCTGCTGGCCGTGACCACCCTGGCGGTGCTGCCGGACATCGAGGCCATCCACGTCTTCAGCTGGTTCATCCTGGGCATGGTGACGGTCATCAGCGTGCGTCGTATCCGCAAGCGCGGACAGTTCTACCGGACCATGCTGCTGCTGACGGCGGTGTCGCTGGTTCTCATCTTCCTGGACAACGTGGGCGCCGAGGACAAGGCCACCAGCGTCTATCTGGTGGGGCTGTTCTTCCCCGCCCTGTCGGTGGCCCTGGGACTGTCCCTGTTGCCGGTGATCGAACCGGTTGTGGGTGTGTGCAGCGATCTGACCCTGCTGGAACTGAGCGACCTGAACCATCCCCTGCTGCAGCGCATGGCTCTGGAGGCGCAGGGCACCTATCATCACAGCCAGGTGGTGGGGCAACTGGCCGAGCACGCGGCCCGTGCCGTGGACGCCAACAGCCTGTTGACCCGGGTGGGTGCCCTGTTCCACGACATCGGCAAGATGCAGAAGCCCGAGTACTACGTGGAGAACCAGTCTCCGGATCTGAACAAGCACGATGAACTGAGCCCCAGCATGAGCGCCCTGGTCATAGCCGCCCACGTGAAGGAGGGCATCGAGCTGGGACGCAAGTGGCGCCTGCCCCAGGCGGTCATCGATTTCATCCCCGAGCACCATGGCACCATGGTCATGGAGTATTTCTATCACAAGGCGCTGAACAGCGAGGACGGCTCGCCCGTGAAGGTGGACGACTTCCGGTACCCGGGGCCCAAACCCCGTTGCCGGGAGACGGCCATCCTCATGCTGGCCGACGCCGTGGAGGCGGCCACGCGCAGCCTGGCCAAACCCACGCCCAGCCGCATCAGGGAGATCACCAAGCAGATCATCGACAAGCGCATGCTCAGCGGTGAACTGGACAACAGCGGCCTGACCCTGAGCGACCTGGCCAGGATCAGGGAGTCGTTCATTCCCCTGCTGACGGGGATTCACCATGCCCGCATCGTCTATCCGGGACAGAAGGATCGGGACGGCGAGAAGAACGCCGAGCGGCGCGGCGAGAGGAAAGCCCGGACGTGATCATCCTGAAGGTTGAGCATCGTCTGCAGCCCCCTGCCGGGGCGGAGGACTGGTTCGCGCAGCACGAGGATCTGGTGGCCCGGGTGGCCGCCGGTCTGGGCGGCCGGGAGATGGCCGTCGAATTGACCCTGGTGGACGACGCGGCCATGGCCGATCTGAATTCACGCTGGCGGGGCAGCGAGGGTTGCACCGATGTGCTGTCCTTCAGCGATCTGGAGGAAGGCTCCGAAGAACCCCGGCTGGTGAAGGGGCAGAATCATGCGGCCGCGGACCTGGAGTTGCCGGGACCGCTGCCGGAGGTGTCTGGCGGCGAACCCATGGTGGTGGGAGAGCTGATCATCGCCCCGCATTTCGTGAAGGAGCGCTGCCTGGCCAAAGGCTGGTCGGTGGAGGCCGAATTTCCCCTGCTGGTGGTGCACGGCCTGTTGCACATCCTGGGCTGGGAACACGACACCGAACAGAAACGCCAGGCCATGCAGGACGTGGAAGAGAGCATCTTGACCGGGCTGGGGCTGACCCATCCCCTTCGACAAAGGAGTTGAGGGATTCATGGATCCCCAGCCATTGAGCAGTGAAATCAGCACCACCTTCGTGATCCTGGGCGGACTGACCTGGCTGGGCGCCATGCTCCTGGCCGGGTTGATGACCGCCCACTACCGAGTGTCCGGACTGCACCGCAACGGCCTGCTGGAGGACGAAGCCCTGGGGCCTGTCCTGCGGGGGTATCTGGCCGAGCCCCGCCGTTTTCAGGTGACCATCGGCACCATGTACCTGGCCCTGACCTTCCTGGGCAGCCTGGGGCTGGCCCGCCTCATGGCCGCCCTGTGGACCGTGGATCTGACCGGCAGCGGCGGTTGGTTGTTCCTGCTGGTGTTCGTGGTGGCCGCCCTGTTGCTGTGGGATCTGGGGGGGCTGGTCTTCCGCAAGGTGGCCGGGGACACCGCCGTGTCCTATGGACGCGTGGTCGGGTCACTGGTCTACCCCCTGACCTGGTTGTTGCGTCCCTGGGCCGGGCTGATGCTGTTCCTGATGGACCGGGTGGACGACACCCTGTGGATGTCCGACATGCAGACCCACCTGTCGGCCGGCGAGATCCGCAGCTACCTGAGCAGCGAGGGACAGGACGTGGCACTGGATGACGACGAGCGGGAGATGATCCAGAGCATCTTCTCGTTCCACGACACCGCCGTGCGCGAGATCATGATTCCGCGCATCGACATGGTGGCCCTGGACTGCGAGGAGGACCCGGAAAAGATTCTGTCCGAGGCCATCGCCAGCGGGCACTCGCGCATTCCCGTCTATCTGGGCAGCATCGACAAGGTGACGGGCATCCTGTACGCCAAGGACCTGCTGAAACTGGTCCACGAGGGCGGCTTCGGCGAGACCGGCACCAGCGTGAGCGATCTGGTGCGGCCGGCCTATTTCATCCCCGAGAGCAAGAAGATAGACGACGTGCTGGACGAGTTCCGCAGCCAGCGCATCCACATGGCCGTGGTCATCGACGAGTACGGCGGCACCGCCGGGCTGGTGACCCTGGAGGATGTGCTGGAGGAGATCGTCGGGGAGATCGAGGACGAATTCGACGAGGAAGAGGTTCTGCTGCAGTGGGTGGACGAGCAGACGGTGCGGCTGGATCCCAAGATCAACCTGGAGGATCTGGAGGAGGAGCTGGGGGTGGACCTGACGGAGGTCGAGGGATCCGAGACCAGCGAGACCCTGGGCGGTTTGATCTACGAGGCCGCGGGCAACGTGCCCACCGAGGGCGATGTCATCGAAGTGGCCGATTATGCCGTGACGGTGGAAGCGGTGGAGGATCAGCGCCTGTTGCGCATCCTGCTGCGTGCGCCCCAGATCCTGCCCGGTTTCGCCCGACGGGAAGAGAGCTGAGAACCCGGCATGACCAAGTTCCTGCAAAGGTATTTCCTGGTGGGGTTGCTGGCGGTGACGCCCCTGGCCATCACGGTCTGGATCCTGTGGCGTTTCTACGAGCTGATCAGCAACAATATCGGTCCGGTGGTGCAGCGTATTCCGGGCCTGCGGGGCAACTATCCCGAGGTCTTCCTGACCTTCGTGGGAGTGGTGGTCTTCGTGCTGATCATCACCCTGATCGGCCTGTTCGCCCGCAACCTCATCGGCATGGCGTTTTTCCGCCTGGTCGAGCGTTTCATCGAGAAGATTCCCGTGGTCAAGAGCGTGTTTTCGGCCACCAAGCAGATATCCCAGGTTTTCCTGGATGACCGCCGCTCGGCCTTCCAGCGGGCCGTGCTCTTCCAGTACCCGCGCGAGGGGCTTTTCAGCCTGGGTTTCGTGACCCGGGACGAACCCGGCGAGGAACTGGTCAATGTTTTCCTGCCCACCACGCCCAACCCAACCTCGGGTTTCATGCTCATGGTGCCCCGGCAGGACCTGGACGAGTTGCCCTTGGCTGTGGAAGAGGCCATCAAGCTCATCATCTCTGGTGGGTCCATCATGACCGCCGAACAGGCGGCCACGGCCGGGCGAATGGCCGTGGGGCTGCGCAGCAGGCAGGCGCAGGCGGCCCTGCCCGAGACCCGGCAGGAACCCGGAAAGGACGAGATCTCGTGACCGATCAAGACCACAGGGATTGCCAGGATGATTTCCAGAATGATTCCCAGAATCACGACGAACTCGATCCGGCTGTGGTGGACAGGGGAGAGGATCGCCTGCTGGATCCCTCCAACCTGGATGCCGAGCACCACGCCCTGGAACGCCAGTTCATGGACCTGCTGGAAAGGGGCGATGAAGAGCGCATCCGCGAGCTGGCCCTGGAACTGTCCCCCGGTGACCTTTCCGAGGTGCTGCGTCCGCTGAGCGTGCCCGACACCGCCATGATCCTGCGCCTGCTGCCCCCAGACCCCCTGGCCGAGGTGCTGGTGGAGATCGACAACCGCAGCCTGAGCGCCCTGTTCACCTTGCTGGATGTGGATGAGATAGCCGACATCATCGAGGAAATGCCCTCGGATGACGGCGCCGACGTGCTGGGCGACCTGGAACAGGACCAGGCAGAGGAAATCCTGGCGGCCATGGAAGAGGAAGAGCGGGGCGAGGTGGCCGAGCTGCTGAGTCACGCCCCCGAGAGCGCCGGCGGCATCATGGCCAAGGAGGTGGCGGTGTGCGCCCAGGACGCCACCTGCGGCGATGCCGTGGCCGGATTGCGCCAAACGGACGAGAATGACCTGGAAGAGATCCACTTCGTGTTCGTGGTGGATGAAAAGGGGCGCCTGACCGGGCGTCTGCCCCTGGTGCGCCTGCTGCTGACCCGTCCCGTGGCTCTGGTGAAGGACGTCATGGAGCAGGAGCCCCTGTACGTGGAAACGGGCCTGGACCAGGAAGAGGTGGCGGCGTTCTTTCGTATTCACGACCTGATCACCGTTCCGGTGGTGGACCACAACCGCAAGCTGGTGGGTGTGATCACCGCCGACGACGTCCTGGACGTCATGGAAGAGGAAGCCACCGAGGATATCTCCCGTCTGGCCGGTGTGAGCGTGGAGGAATTCGGTGAACAGTCCAGCCTGCGGGTGGCGCGCTCCCGTTTGCCCTGGTTGCTGGGGGCTCTGCTGGGGCAACTGGGTTCGGTGCTGGTCATGGAGCATTTCGAACAGAGCCTGGAAACCATGGTGGCCCTGGCCTTCTACACCCCCATGATCATGGGCACGGCCGGCAATATCGGCATCCAGACCTCTTCCGTGGTGGTTCGGGGCCTGGCCACCGGTGAGGTGGACTTCTTCCACCTGGGACGGCACATGTTGCGGGAGCTGGGCACGGCGGTGCTCACCGGGTTTTCGGTGGCTGCGGCCATCTTCCTGGTGTCCTACGCCATCAGCCATTCCCTGGTGCTGTCGGGGGTACTGGGCATCTCCATGGTGCTTGTGATTCTTTTCGCCGCCATGGCCGGCACGGGTATCCCCCTTCTTCTGCATCGGGGGGGTGTGGATCCCGCCGTGGCCACGGGGCCCTTCATCACCACCGCCAACGACATGGTGAGCATGTTCATCTACCTGGGCCTGGCCACCCTGATGCTGAGCCAGGGACTGGCCGGCTGAAATGGGCGTGCTGGCCAAACCCACCGCCAACACCCCGGCCCTTGTGCTGCGGCTGTGGCCCTGCGGGGAGACCAGCGGCATCGCCTCGTTGCTGACCCGGGACGAGGGCTTCGTCAAGGTTCTGGCAAAGGGAGCTCGCCAGCCCGGATCCCGATTGCGGGCGCTGGTGGAGCCGGGGCGCCTGGTGAACGTGGAATTCGGCCTGGATCCCGCCCGGGAACTGCAGTTCCTGCGTTCCGGGACGGTGGAACTGGACAGCCTGGGCTGCCAGCCCTCCCTGGAAAGGACAGCATTCCTGCTGGGGGCCCTGGAACTCATCGACCGCTGCCGTCCCCTGGGGCCGGAGGCCGGGCATCGGGCCGGCCGGGGCCTGTTTGAGGTTTGCGAGGAATTCGTCCGGATGTTATCGTCCCCGACCTGTGCCGGGTGCGACAGCCTGTTCTTCGCCCTGGAGTGGGAATTGCTCGAACGGCACGGAATGGCCCCGGAACTGGAGGCCTGCCGGGATTGCGGACAGCCGGCGGCCGATTCCGGCGGCGTGGGCTGGTTTCACGCGGCCGAGGGGGGGGCCCTGTGCGGCCAGTGCGCGGGCCGGGCCCTGGCCGGGGTCCGCCCCCTGAGCGCCCCCGCCTTCGAGCACATGCGCTTGTTGCCGGAGCGAAGTCTGCGGCAGGCCGCCGACACCGAGCTGGACGCAGGTGTGCGCCGGGAAGTGGGAACGGCGCTGCATCATTTCATGGGATACCACTTGCCGGGCTATCGTTTGCCCGCTGCTCTGGACCTGCTGCGCGCCGCCCGGAACGGGAAAGCCGGCGCCGGCCATGGGTCCTCCACAACAGAAGAGGGAACCGCCTGATGGAATACCAGCAGATGATCGCCAACCTCCAGCAATTCTGGAGCGACCACGGTTGCGTGGTCGTCCAGCCTTATAACAGCGAAGTGGGGGCGGGGACGTTCAACCCCAACACCTTCCTGCGGGCCCTGGGGCCCGAGCCCTGGCGGGTGGCCTACGTCGAGCCCAGCAAGCGGCCCAAGGACGGGCGTTACCTGGAGAATCCCAACCGGGTGCACCAGTTCCTGCAGTACCAGGTTATCCTCAAACCCAATCCGGCCAACAGCCAGGAACTGTACCTGGAGAGTCTGCGCAGCATCGGCATCGACAAGGAAAAGCACGACATCCGTTTCGTGGAGGATGACTGGGAGTCGCCCACCCTGGGCGCGGCCGGCCTGGGCTGGGAGGTGTGGCTGGACGGCATGGAAGTCAGCCAGTTCACCTATTTCCAGCAGGTGGGCGGCGTGCGTTGCAAGCCCGTGGCCGTGGAGCTGACCTACGGCCTGTTGCGCCTGTGCATGTTCCTGCAGGGGGTGGACCACCTGAAGGACATCGCCTGGGGAGGCGGGCTGACCTGGGGTGAGGTCATGGGGCAGTTCGAGCGCGAGTACTCGGCCTTCAACTTCGAGCACGCGGATATCGACATGTACCGCCGCCACTTCGAGGAAAAGGAGGCCGAGGCCAGGACCTTGCTGGATGCCGGCCTGGTCTATCCGGGTTATGACGCCGTCATCAAATGCAGTCACATGTTCAACCTGCTGGAGGCCCGGGGCGCCATTTCCGTCACCGAGCGCACAGGTTATATAGCCAGGGTGCGTAACCTGGCCCGCCGGGCGGCCCAGGCCTACGTCCAGAGCCGCGAGGAACTGGGCCATCCCCTGCTCAAGGAGAACGATTCCAATGAATAGCGGACAGAATCAGGATACCAGCACCTGCGGGCAGCCCGGCACCCTGCCCTTTCTCCTGGAAATCGGCAGCGAGGAGATTCCCGCCCGTTTCATTCCGGGGGCCATGGCCGATATCGAACGCCTCATGGCCGCCGCCCTCGAGGAAGCCCACCTGAGCTGGGAGTCCATGCGGGTCATGGCCACGCCCAGGCGGCTGGCCCTGCTGGTGGAGGGCCTGGCCGACCGGCAGCCCGACCGCAGCCTGGAGATCAAGGGCCCCCCCGTGAGCGTGGCCTTCGACGCGGAAGGAAAGCCCACCAAGGCCGCCGAGGGCTTCGCCCGCAAGGTGGGGGTGGACC
This sequence comes from Candidatus Krumholzibacteriia bacterium, assembly GCA_963674845.2. GTDB lineage: Bacteria > Krumholzibacteriota > Krumholzibacteriia > LZORAL124-64-63 > LZORAL124-64-63 > LZORAL124-64-63. The sequence continues at coordinate 182,319 of CAXXKE010000001.1, forward strand.
TGGCGGATTGCCGCCGGGGAGAGGACCAGCGGGGCGAGTTCCTGCTGGTGAACAAGACCGAAGCGGGGCGGCCGGCCCTGGAGGTCCTGCCTGATATCGTGCCCGGTGTGATCCTGGGCATTCCCTTCCGCAAGGTCATGCGCTGGGGGGACCGGGATCTGGAGTATCCCCGGCCCCTGCAGTGGATCCTGGCCCTGCTGGGCGACACGAAAGTGCCCCTGAAGGTGGACTACCTGGAATCGGTGGGCACCACCCGTGGACATCGCACCCTGCACGGGGACGAGCCGGTGGCCGTGCCCCATCCCCATCAGTACCAGGAAGTGCTGCGGGGCCTGGGCGTGGTGGTTGACCACCAGGAGCGGCGGCGTCTCATCAGCGAGGGCTTTGCCACCCTGCTGGCGGAATATGATCCCCAGGCCCGGCTGGTGGAGGATGACGAACTGCTGACCGAGGTGGTGTTCCTGTGCGAGCACCCGACCCCCTTCCTGGGCGCCTATGGTGAGGATTTCACCGCCCTGCCCGCCCAGGTCATCACCACGGCCCTGAAAGCCCACCAGCGTTACTTCACCGTGGGGCGCCAGGACGGCGAGGGGCTGCTGCCCCGCTTCGCGGCGGTGCGCGATGGGGGGCGTGATCATCTGGATAGCGTCATTGCGGGCAACGAGCGGGTCTTGCGGGCCCGGCTGGCCGACGCCCTGTTCTACTGGGACTTCGATCAGAAGAAGACCCCGGACGAGCGGGTCGAGATGCTCGGCTCGGTGACCTGGCTGGAAGGTTTCGGCTCGGTCAAGGACAAGGCCGAACGCCTGGTGGGCCTGGCGGGCTGGTTGTGGGAGAACGGCATGGGCCAGGGACAGGAAATTCCTGATGCCCTGCTGCGTGCTGCCCTCATCTGCAAGAGCGACCTGGTCAGCGAGATGATCAAGGACGGCAAGGAGTTCACCAAGCTGGAAGGCTTCATCGGGGCCCGCTACGCGGCACTGGCCGGCGAGAACGAAGAGGTGTGCCGGGCCCTGGAGCGTCATTATCTGCCCCGGTCGGCCACCGATGAACTGCCCGGAGATGCCATCAGCGCGGCTCTGAGCGTGGCCGATCGCCTGGACAACCTGGCCGGGTGCTGGCTGGCGGGGTTCGCTCCTACCGGAGCCAAGGATCCCTACGCCCTGCGGCGCCATGTCCTGGCCGTGGTGCGTATCCTGCTGGGCGAAGGGCTGCGGGTGAATCTGTCCGAGGCCCTGGCCGTGGCCTTGCACCGCTTTGCCGACCTGGCGGGAAAGAAGGACCTGGATGAGACCCGCCTGGAGGCGGAGGAATTCATCCGGACCCGGCTGAGTGGTCATTTCACCGATAACCTGGGGTGTAACCCTGACGTGGTGCGGGCTGTCCTGCCGGCTCGCTGGAATGACCCGGTGGACGCTCTGAACTGGGTCAAGGCCCTGGGGCGCTACCGGGACGAGGCCGATTTCCAGTTGCTGGCCACGGGTTTCAAGCGTTGCCGGAATATCCTGAAGGGGGATGTGCTGGCTCTGGATCAGCTGGCCGATTGCCGGAATCGCTGGCTGTCCGGGGGGCGGGGGGCCCAGGGCGAGGATCTGGCCAACCTGGTGGAAGAGGCCGAGATCGGGCTCCGGGACCAGGTGGGAGCCCAGGCGGCCCGGCTGCAGCAAGCCGAGGAGGCGGGAGATTATTCCGATGTTTTCGGTATACTTTCTCAGCTGGGACCGGCCATTGACCGCTTCTTCGAGGAGGTGCGGGTGAATGCCGAGGAAAAGGATCTCCGTTCGCTTCGGCACGCCTTTTTGAGGGAAATCCACGGTCTTTTCAGCATTTACGCCGATTTTTCCGAGGTGGCCCCCACGGAGGACTAAAGCTTTATTCAGATTTATCACGAATGACCGACCTCCGCTTTTGACCGGAGGTCGGTTTTCTTTTGGCCAGGGGAGATGGAAAAATATTCCTATTGACGGAAGTTTAAAATTCGGATAAGGTAATCATGCGACTCAATGACAAAGAGTTCCCATCCCTTGAGGTGCGCTGTCTCGAATTTCCACTGACACATCCGAACTATTCACTTGACACCTTGTTCGCTCGTCATCGTGGTCTGCATCGCTCTTAAGGAGGTCTCTCGCTCAGTACGCAGTTCTCTGCGTAGGACAGAACCCGGGAACCATTTGTCGCCCACTATCTGCGCAGCTAGCTCCTGAATCAAGTGATGCCGCGCAGCAATCGTTCGCCTGACCATGTGTTGACCATTTGTCAACGATGGGGGGAAAAGCATGAAAAGATTCACCACGTTCGCTAGTCTCGCTTTGGCTCTGATGGTTGCCATCAGCGGCTTTGCCAGCGATCTGCCCCAGTACACCAATGGGGACGTGACCTTGCACAGTGGCACCGGCTCCGCCGCCAAGGCTTCCCGTGATACCTTCTACCTGATCGGCCCCTGGGGCAGCCCTGCTCCCGTGAACGGCCAGTTCCAGGTGTCCGCCACCGATTTCTCTCCCGCGTGGAACGGCTGGTACAGTATCGATCTGACCCAGCCCACCGAGAGCAAGTGGCACATCAGTGACTTCAACGCCGCCAACCTGGACGATGTCCTGGGCGCCAGCAACCTGGCGTGCTACTGCGGTGATCCCGACATCCCCTCCTGTGGCGAGTCGGATCCCGTCGGCGGTTATGGCAACAACTGGAACGAGGTCATCGAGTGGCGGGGCGTTGTGGACAACAACACCCTGAACTGCACGGTGTCCTGGACCGCTGATGCCAACTACGACGTCGAGCCCGGCTACGATTATCTGGTCTTCTGGATGGCGGTTGACGGCGGCTGGTCCGCGGTCGATTACTACACCGGTGCCAATGATCTGGCTGCTCCCGCCGCCGTGGATATCGCCGCCACCGCCACCCCGGCCGACTACCAGGGTGACAACCTGGACGAGATCTGGCTGCGTGTGCAGGTCCAGTCCGATGGTGGCTGGTCTGATGGTGACTGCTCCTGGCCCACCCTGTGGGGTGCCGCCCAGGTCGACAACATCGTCGTGACCCTGACCCAGGATACCTGGACCATCACCGACTCCAACGACTTCCAGACCAGCCTGGGCAACTGGACTCCCATCATCCCCGTGGGTGTTGGTGACTTCGCCCAGCTGTGGAACAACCTGGATGACGCCGATCCCTGCCGTAGCAACTTCGGCGCCCAGGTCGCCTTCATCGATGACGGCCTCGTCGTGCCCGGCATTGGCCCCAGCGTCTGCCAGGACTGGTGCTACGGCCCCGGCGGCTACATCGTGAACACCGAGGGTGGCCAGGCCGGTAGTGATGCCCACATCCACAACTCCATCGAGTCCCCCATCATGCCCTGGCCCGATCCCTCCGTGGAAGCGGCCACTCTGACCTACGAGGCCTACCGCCACGAGGATCTGAGCGCCAACGCCCCTGGTATCTTCTACACCTGGGGTATCCGCAGCACTGCTGGGCTCGAGGAAGACATCTACAACATGACGTACCTGGATCGTAACCTGGTCTACTACGGTGGCCCGGACTACATCCGCGACGCTCAGGTTGTCACCGACCTGCTGGAGCCCGGCCGTAACTTCGTCCAGGTTCAGCTGGCCGTCTACGAGCTGGGTCATGTCTGGGGCTGGGACGGCACCAACGGTTATCCCGCGCCCTACTTCGACAACGTGCGCCTGATTGCCTATCCCGCCTACGGCCCCTCCATGTCCACCCGCGAGATCGACATCGCCAACGACGGCTTCCCCGAGATTGCTGAAGTTGACCTGATCAACCTGGGCAACAACTGGGTGCGCTTCGACATGGCCAACAACATCGCCGCCGCCACTCACCTGCGTAACGATCCCGGTGACTCCATCGTGGTCGACGTGGTGCCCGTGCGCGCCGGTGCCGAGCTGACCGCTCTGCCCGAGCTGGTCTGGGCTCTGGACGCCAACCCCCTGTTCGACGCTTACCGCACCAGTGAGCTGGGTACCGCCACCAGTGGCGTGGTCTCCGGCGCCGAGATCTGGCGTGAAGGCAGCGCCGGCCTGGTTCAGGTGCCCGACTCCTACCAGTTCGATCTGCCCGACACCAACTTCCTGTTCCCCGGCGACGTCCTGCACTACTTCATCCGTGCGACCGACGCCATCGACGGCCTGGACCCCCAGACCACCACCATTCCCGCCAGCGAGCAGGGTCTGACCCAGCCCGACGGCTTCGGTGACTTCTCCGGTCCTCTGACCTACAGCAGCAGCTTCACCGTGCGGGCTCTGCCCAGCGTGACCGAGACCAGCCCCGGTTCGGGTGAGTACACCCAGCCCAAGACCCTGTTCTGGAACGACTTCGCCAACCGTGGTGGCGAGGCCGAGTGGCATGGCGCCTTCGCCAACCTGGGTCTGCTCGTCGGTCGCGACTACGACGTGTATTACACCAACGCCCCGTCCAGTGGCCTGGGTAACGGTCTTGGTGGCCGCGCCAGCCGCTTCAGCGTCGAGGGTTACAACAACCTGCTGTACACCGCTGGTGACCTGGGTGTGAACACCATCAGCAACGGTGACTTCGACAACGACGCCGGTAACGACGTTGCTCTGCTGCAGGACTGGCTGCTGCAGGGTTCCTCCGAGAACCCCCGCAACCTGTTCATGACCGGTGATGAGCTTGTCTACGACATGACTCAGAACGGTGGTAGCACGACCAACCAGTTCGTGTCCGACTGGATGAAGGTGTCCTACGTGGACAACGACCTGCGTCCCCTGATCAACACCCAGTCCACTCCCGTTGTGAAGGCCCTGGCCGGCAACGGCGTGTTCCTGGATAACGAAGAGTGGGTCGCTTACGGTGGCTGCTTGAGCATCAACACCTTCGACGCGGTGACCGTGGACGAAGCTGGTGGTGGCGTGCAGCTGGCCGAGTTCCTGGCCCCCAACGGCGCCTCGGACGTGTACACCTACTCCGCCGCGACCATGTACTATGACGCGGCTGTCAACGCTCGCGTGATCACCATGCCTTACGACTTCATGTACATCTACTCGAACCCCGATGCTGCCAAGGCCAACCCGGCCGCGCTGCCCATGCGCGTTGTCGTGCTGGAGCGTGTGCTGTCGCAGTTCGGTATCGAGCCGATCATCGAAGACGTTTCCGGCGCCGATGACACGCCCGCGGTTGCTTTCAGCACCAGCGTGTACCCCAACCCCTTCAACCCGACCACGAAGATTCAGTACACCATGCCCAAGGCTGGCCACCTGACTCTGAAGGTCTACAACGTGAAGGGTGAACTGGTTAAGACCCTGATCGACGACAGTGTCGAGGCTGGCACCAACCACGTCATGTGGGACGGCACCAACCAGAACGGCGCCAAGGTCAGCTCCGGTGTGTACTTCAGCGAAGCCCGCACCGCCGGCCAGGTCAAGGTCAACAAGATGGCTCTCGTGAAGTAATTCCTTCGGGATTTACTGCAGCCACGAGCTGTCCGGGAGCGGCCCCTTCGGGGGCCGTTCCCTTTTTTTTGTCGAAGGTGGGGGTGAGGGGCTTTTGTCCGGTGATAGGGGGAGGTTTAGGGCAAGCTTGAGGTTGACATGGCGAGAGTTAAATCCCTATATTTCAGAGGTTGAAAATTGACCTAACCTCGCATCCCCGGGAACCGCAAGACTCGGGGAAAACCGCCACTAGTCCCACCATGTGGCGGAATGCAAACCAGAAGTCGTGACGACGCTTCCGAGGGGACGCATACCAGTATGAGAAACAGACGGAATTATCTTTTGGGGCTGCTGCTGCTCGTGGCGCTGGGAGCCATGGTTCAATTCGCGGGTTGCCGCGCATTTCAGCCTGAAGCCGTCATAGTCAACAAGGCCCCGGAGACCTACATCATCGGGTCCCCTCTTGAACACGGGGGCGGGTACTACCACTTCCACGTGTTCTGGTATGGCTCGGATTCCGATGGTCGGGTGGAAAAATTCGTCTGGGCCCTGACCGATACCACCGTTCAGGATCTGGACACCACCGACGACGAGGAAGATCAGCGGTTCAATCCGGCCCTGGACGCGGACCACCTGGAAATCGCCCACTGGACCACCAGGACCGACTCAATCTTCGATTTCGCCATCAATCAGGGCTCGGCCATTTCCTACAACATGACCTTGCACATGGTGGCCGTGGACGATTTCGGTGATTTCGACCGGACCCCGGCCCGCCTGCATTTCTTCAGCAATACCCTGGGGACGCCCTCCATCAATTTCTACCACATCGTGGGCACCGACACCCTTCTGGTGGATGCTGACAACCCCGACACCGTGGGGTACGGCGCGCCGTATTATCTGTACTGGCAGGGGGAAACCCCCAATATTCGCGGGTATTCCCCTGAGGCCTTGGCCGCCGTTGACTCCGTGTTCCCCTACGACGACGGGTTGTTCGGGTACAAGTGGCAGCTGGTGGGAGATCTGGATGACGAGGATTGCAACCCCACTCTGGAGGATTGCTGGCATCCCCGTCTCTTCAACGAGGCCACCGGCGACAGCTTCTCCGTCTTCGAAGAGGTCAACTCCTTGACCTTCTTGAACAACGGTTCGGCCAGCGGTCCTTTCGGACGCTATCTGGAAAGCGGCACCGCCACCATCAGGGTCAACACCATCGACGTGGCCGGGGTCGAGGTTTCCTCCTACCTGCGCAATTTCAATTTCGTGGTCAACTACGATCCAGAGACCATCCTGCTCAACGGGGAATCCGACTGGGCCCACCCCAGTGATTCGGAAATCTACCCCTACTACATCAGGCTGAACGATCCTACCCAGACCCACGTGCCTTTCCAGGCCGGTGATCACATCCCTGACCGCACCTACGTGGTCTTCAAGGCCTTGGCCAGGGATGACCAGCGGGATGTCCGAGTCAATCCGGACTACACCATCGGCATGACCGGTATCGTGGACGGTGTGCGGGATAACTTCACCGGTGGCACGTACAGCTTCTCCACCGGAGCCAGCGACCTGGATCTGGAACCCACCTGGGGAGCCGGGGAGGGGGGCTGGTACGCCGACACCCTCGGTTTCCTGGTCGGTCCCAGCACCACCTTCAAGTTCCGCATGCAGGCCGTCGACGAGCACGGCCGGCGCGATGGTTCGCCCCCGCAGCTCTCCTTCTACGTGGGCTATCCTCCATGCGTGCAGTGCATTGAGCTGCTTACCGACCCGGCCCAGATCAGCAGCTATAATGCCGATCTGCAGTGCTACGGCGGCGAGTCCGATCACCCCTGCTTCGACGGCACAGTGGATGAATTCTACATTCCCGGCACCGGGGCCAGCATGGACCCCAATCGGGACTACCTGACCCTCACCGGTTCCACCTGGATGGCCATCGACAAGATCACCCACCGCGTGGAATTCCAGGACGGCCAGCCCGATATCCAGGCCTTCTATGGCATTCAGTGTAATGTCTACCAGTTCGGTGTCCTGCTGCATGGCAAGGATGATGACCTGGAAGCCTGGGAGAACCCCCTGTACCGGGCCATGAGCTGGCGCTACCAGATCGACTACGACTGCGATCCCTTCAACGAGATCAAGGACGCCGGCGGTTTCGACGATTTCCAGACCGCCACCTGGGGTTACGAGTTCGGCACGCCGAACATCGAGATCACTCCCTCGGACGGCCTCTGGAAGCTGACCGTGGAAGTGGCGGTGCCCCAGTTGCTGGTCACCAGTGGCATGACCTATTACCTGAACACCCTGTCTTATCTGACCGCGGGCGGCGATTTCGAACTGGCCCGTGAACTGTACAACCTGAGCATGCGGCAGCTGAGCCTGGGCAATGTGCGGGCCCTGACCATGGACCAGACGGACTGCGTCCTGTACCCCCGGCGTCCGGCGCGTTACCACATGTTCCGCCAGGTGCGGCCTTCCACCGACTCCATCAACGGGACCTGGCGGGACTGCCAGCCCAGCTTCCCCGGGGTCGTGACCAGCATGGACCTGTACCGCTCGGCCATGTCCAGCGAGATGTTCGACTTCGACGGCGATGTGGACACAGAGGGCAACCCCCTGCTCAACGATCCGCCCTTCCGGGAGTTCAAGATCGTTCTGGATCTCATGGGGACCGACTATGATTGCACCACGCAGGTGACCATTCCACCGACCAAGTGATTGAAGCCCGGGGCCGGGCCTCGGGCCTGCAAGAAGTTTGTTTTGATCAAGGTGACCAGTGGATCGAGGAGAAACTCAATGATCAGGCGTTTCAGCGCATTCCTTTTGTTGGCGGGCTTCGCGGCGGTTGTCGTCATGGCCGGGTGTTCCGTGGATACGGAACTCAACGGCACGCCCATTCCCAACAACCGGCCCGACACCCGCGTCACCGGCCAGCCCCCGACATTGCTCGAGGCGGGCTACGTCGTGGAGTTCAACTGGACCGGTTCGGACGTCGATGGACTGGTTAAGGGCTTCCAGTGGAAGATCAGCGACAACGGCACCGATGGCATCAGTCCCCGGGACACCATGACCATCGACCCGTTGACCGGGGCCGAGCTGAACCCCTGGTTCTACACCGAAGCCACGGACAGCGTGTTCTATGTTCTGGCTGACCAGGCCGATTTCCCCGGCGATCCCCAGGACGGCACCGGACGCAGTTTCCGGACCCACACCCTGTGGATTCGTGCGGTGGATGACGATGGGGCCATCGACCCCACCCCGGCCCAGATCTCCTTCACCTCCACCACCCTGGTGCCCAAGGCCTACGCGCGCTTCCCCTTCGTGGACGTGACCGCCGTGTTCGTGCCCACCAGCGTGAACCTGGGTTACGAGGGCGTCGACCCTGATTACGACCTGCGCGTTCCCTCCAAGGTGCGTTTCCTGTTGATGCCGGCCTACACCGAGGATGGTTTCGAGATCACCACCCGGAGCCGCTACAACAACCACTATGACGAGTTGATCGACTTCGAGGACCCCGACTGGACCCCCTGGGTGCAGTACCAGGTCAGCGAGGAAGACCGCAAGATCACCTACAAGGACCGGCCTGAAGGGGAGATCTACCTGTTCGCCGTGCAGGTGCAGGACACGGCCGGCGCCGTCAGCGTTGGACGTGGTTATGGTGTCGAGGTCTTCAACATGCAGATCGACGATACCGGCGCGCGTTTCGCCCCCTCCGCCACCGTGGCCGAGATCTTCCTGGGCGTGACCGAGGGGACGTACAAGGAGTCCGAGATCGCTGCCGGCCAGCCCCTGAACTTCAGCTGGACCGGTGACGCGGAAGCGTACAACGGTACGGTGGTGAGTTTCCGACACGGCTGGGACGTGGCCGACATGGACGATCCCAACGATCCCGGCTGGTCCGTTCCCCCGGGACTTTCCGAGCAGAACCGGTTCGCCGCGGAGCGCACCTTCGAGGAGGGTGATCACACCTTCTGCCTGCGCATCGAGGACGATTCCAACAACGTCAAGAACTTCGTGTGGAAGATCAAGATCATTCCCTTCGTCAACCGCCAGTTCCAGTCCGAGCTGTTGCTGGTCGACCAGACCGTGGATGATCAGACCGGCGCCTGGCAGGGTCTGGGCGGCAGCCCGGCCTACGACTCCGAGGATTACCGCAACGCCTACTGGCGCTTCCTGGAAGGCGAGGGCGGGGTCTCCGGATTCAACTGGGAAGAGGACCGGAAGAACCACACCGATCTGCTGCGTTACTCGGAGCTGGTGTGGTACAAGGCCTGCCTGATCTATGCGCGCTTCCACTCCAGCCAGCTGATCCTGGACCAGTTCCGCCCGCGGAACAACGTGGACAAGTACGTGTGGATGGCCCCTTACCAGGAGAAGGGCGGCAACCTCTTCATGGTGGGGTCGCGCAGCATGGACTCCTTCATCGAGCCTCTGAACAACTACATGGTGCCCATTATCTTCGACACCAGCGAGGAGACCTACACCATCAGTGGTGAGACCTTCATCGTGGGCTTCAGCACCAAGACCAAACCCGATGGGACCGAAGTTGATCGCGGGCCGTTGCTGTATCCCTACGCCACGGCCGGCATCACCGCCCTGGACTGGGCCGTGCCCCTGAACAAGTACATCTACGGCAGCCGCAACCCCGGCGCGACCGAGCGCAAGAGTCCCTGTGCCGGCCTGAAGGGCCTGTTGCTGGATCAGGATTTCAAGGCCAACCACGGTCTGGGAGTGGGGGCCATTGCCGACACCATCATGACCGACCGCCTGATCGACTGGCGTGACACCTTCAGCGCCGATTCAGACTCCCTGGACCGCCCCTTCGATTTCGGCGCGGACGAGTTCGTGGATTACAACGTCACCTCCCGTAACACCACTATCGATCTGCAGCAGTGCGAGGGCAACCTCTTCACGGGGATGTGTGTCGAGCCCATGTTCCGCGGCCTGGCCCGCTTCGACTGGATTCGCGAGCGACGCTTCGCCGAGATGAACTACGACTGGCCGGAAAGCACCTACAGCACGCCCCGGCTGGACGAGATCTGCGGCAGCAAGGCTCTCAAGAGTTACGTCATGCCGGATGGGAGCATCAAGAGCCGCGGTTCGGCCCAGAGCCATGGACGGACCTTCGGTTACCTGTCCTACAAGACGGTGGCCGACAAGCCGGGCAACAAGCCCGATGTCTACTGGGGCTTCGATCCGTACCGCTTCAATGCCGAGGAAACCCAGAAGGCCATTCTCTGGGTGCTCGGAGAGTTCGGCTTGCTGCTGAATCAATGATGAACCGAGGGCCGGCCGAACCCCCTGGGCTTGGCCGGCTTTCGTCGCAAACCCGCAACTGCTGTCTGTTCCGGAAAGGCGGATATTGAATGAAAGCAGGGAATGCCAAGACCCTGACCGTGACGCTGGGAGTCCTCATGGGATTGAGTGTGTTGCTGGGTGGGGCCTCCGCCCTGGCCCAGACCACCGGGACCCCCGCCGAGGCCTGTGCGGCCGACTCCCTGTATCTCATCTCGCCTGATGAGTTGACCATGTATTCCCAGTTCCAGGGGCGGCCGGGTCTGATGATTTCCTGGCCGGACATTTCCCTGGACGAGGCCACCTGTTACACCATCACCGAGACCGACAGTCTGGGGTTCAGCGTGAGCGTGGACGGCGGGTTCGGGGACGAGGTCGACCGCTTCATCACCTTCACCGTGCCCGAGAGCAACGGCGGTGAAGTCGGTCACAAGGTCGAGGCCCCCCTGAACATCCGCTGGCAAAGCCAGGGGACCTCGGATTACGGTGTGCTGGCCGGGACCATCAACCTGGCCAACAATGGGGGTATCCTGCTGCAGAACGCCGTGTCCGGGCAGTTCACCCAGCTGAACACGGGGCTGCCCATGACCTGGAAACGGGTCAATGTGGTGGCTCTGGATAGCGGCTCCGATGGGTTCATGGTGGCCGGCATGACCGGTGGCGAGACCCTGGATTCGGAATACAAGGGTCTGTGGGTCTACCGCAGTGGCGGCTGGCAACGGCTGGCCGAGGATATTTTTTCCAGCACGGTTCTCGTGACCAGCGTGGCCGTCTCGCCCACCAGCAACGACGTGTTCATGGTGGGAACCTCCCGTTCCGGCCTCTACGTGACCACCGACGGCGGCCAGACCTTCACCAATTTCCGCTCTGACCTGGATCCCACCTACGAGAACATGCCGTCCGTCTTTCGTGTGACGGCCATGAATTTCGACACGCAGCGAGCCGTGGTCTTCGTGGACAACTTCGGGCTGTTCATCTCGGAAAACAACGGGCAGAGCTTCACCCGCTCTCCCTTGCTGGTCGAGGACAACCTGGATCTGGAGACCCCCGCGATGGTCATTCCCGGCGAGGTCTACGACATCGCGACCGATCCCTCCGATGGGGATCGCTTGCTGGTCGGCCTTTCCGGTAACGGGACCTGGGAAAGCACGGACGGGGGTGCCAGCTGGCATGACCTGTACGGTGATCTGAACGTGCCCATGGATCCCGGGGATGCCGGCTATGAAGTGGGGGCCTGGCAGTACAGCGTTCTGGCCGTGGCCGTGGATCCCGGGGACTCACAGGTCCTTGTGGCCCTGGTCCGGCAGGAAGGCCTGTACCGCAGTGGCGATGGTGGTGTCACCTGGGTGAAACTGGCCGAGGATCAGCTGCCTGAAAACGTCAACGGCCTGACCCGTGGTTTCGTGTATTCGGTGGCCGGACAGAACGGCCACTTCCTGGTCCAGATGGATGGCCACCGGCTGCTGGAAAGCGCCGATTCCGGCCAGACCTGGGCACCCGCCGTGGAGCAGCCCTTCGTCAGCACCGGCTATTCCTTCTGTGCTGACGGCAGCGGCAACATGCTGCTGGGAACCTATGGCGGCGGCATTTACGAGCCCGGTTCTGCCATCGTTCTGAGCGAAACCTACAACACCACGACGAGCACCTTCCTGCGGGACCTGGATCTGGGGCTGGACATCACCTTCGGCGCCGGGCCGGCCGAGGAATGGGACTCCTTCAACCTGGTGGCTCAGACCTTCCAGGGCTGGGCCGTGTGGCGCGCTCCCAGTTACGATCGCAGCCAGATGACCCTGCTGGGGCTTTACGACCGGGTGAATCCGGAGAGTTGCATCGAGGGATTCTGCGGGGACGAGAGCTACGATCTGGTTCCCCAGTGTTATATCTCCAAGCGGGCTGCCTGTTTCGAGTTCGTGGGCGCTCCGGAGGGCAGCGCGGTGCCTGACACCATCCGCTTCTTCGATGACGAGGTGTACAACGGGTTCTCTTACTTCTACGCCGTGACCACCTTCGACTACGGCAACACGGCGTTGCTCTCTCCCGAGAACAACACCAAGACCATGATTTTCTCGCCCCGATTCGACCGCGACTCCCTGTCTCCCTTTGTTGGTGGCGGGAATGCGGCCCGGATCGAGATCAACACGCCCGTGGAGGCCCCCGAGTCCGCCGAGACCATCTACGTGTATCCCAACCCCCTGCGCCGGGGAGAAGGCATTCCGGGGTCCGAGGGTGAACGGATGGTGTTCACCAACCTGCCTCCCGAGTCCCGGGTGCGGATCTTTACCACCGCCGGTGATGATGTGATCAACCTGGGCTGGGACAACATGCACAACGGCAACATCTACTGGGATACCGTGAACCGTGACCGTGAGAGCGTGGCTCCCGGCGTGTACCTGTACAAGGTCGAGTGCCCCACCCGTGAAGATTTCTGGGGTCGCCTGGTGATCATTCGCTGATCCCGCGAATCAACCTGGACCAACGAGCCCTGCCTGGCCCCGCCCGGCAGGGCTTTTTCGGGCCCTGCGGCCCCAGGGAACGCGGCCGGACCCCGGTTGGGGGGAACCCCCGGGCCACCGTGGTCTTTAAGTATCGCGGATATGAAAAAAATCGGTAAATTATGGGCTTGTGGAGGCATTTGCGCCTTTTTTTGTTTTGACCTGGGAGACTCGGTGCTACTATTTCGGACTGTGTAAAAGACCGGTCCGAAGGCATCGTTTCAGATGGGCCTTTCACCCGAAAGGGCCTCTCCCCAGGCAGCCGGCGCCGGATCCGATCCGGACGCTATTCCAGAACCAGGTCTCGTGGCCAGTTGTCGGATTCCGGGTACCTGCTGGGTGCCGGGTCGGTTCGTGAACGTGGGCGATTACCCCGTACTTGCGGGCCTGTCCCACCAACTTTGGGCCTTTTCCCTAACTTTGGGCTTTTCCCTTGGAGTGATCATGAGTGGCAAGCGGGTATTTTATTTCGGTGACAACCAGGCAGATGGCAATGGAACCATGAAGAACCTCCTGGGCGGCAAGGGGGCCAACCTGGCCGAGATGGTCAGCCTGGGTGTCCCCGTGCCTCCCGGCTTCACCATCACCACCGAGCAGTGCATCGAGTACCAGAAGACCCAGCAGCTTTCCGACGAGCTCAAGTCCGAGGTTAAGGAAGCCCTGGCCAAGGTCGAGGCCGTCATGGGCAAGAAGTTCGCTGATCCCGCGGACCCTCTGCTGTTCTCCGTGCGCTCGGGTGCCCGTGTCTCCATGCCCGGCATGATGGACACCGTGCTGAACCTGGGACTGAACGACGAGACGGTGAAGGGTCTCATCGCCAACGGCGGCAGCGAGCGTTTCGGCTATGACAGCTACCGCCGCCTGGTCCAGATGTACGGCGACGTCGTCATGGGGGTCGAGGGCGAGAAGTTCGAGCACGCCATCGACGCCATCAAGGAGAAGGCCGGCGCCAAGCTGGACACCGACCTGAGTGTGGATCAGCTGAAGGAGATGATCGCCACCTTCAAGGAGATCGTGGCCAAGGAGACCGGCCAGTCCTTTCCCGACGATCCTTTCGAGCAGCTGTACGGCGGCATCGCGGCCGTCTTCAAGAGCTGGAACGTTCCCCGGGCAGAGGAATACCGCCGCATCAACCGGATTCCCCATGACTGGGGCACCGCGGTGAACGTGCAGACCATGGTCTTCGGAAACCTGGGCGAGACCAGTGCCACAGGCGTGGCTTTCACCCGCGACCCCTCCACCGGCGAGAACTTCTTCTACGGCGAGTTCCTGATCAACGCCCAGGGCGAGGACGTGGTGGCCGGTGTGCGCACCCCCCAGCAGCTGAACAACATGGGCCGGGATCACCTGCCCGCCGGCAACGAGGCCAAGGACCTGCCCACCATGGAAGAGGCCATGCCCGAGTCCTACAATGCCCTGATGGATATTCGTGAGAAGCTGGAAAAGCACTACAAGAACATGCAGGATGTGGAGTTCACCATCCAGGACGGCCGCCTGTGGATGTTGCAGACCCGCCATGGCAAGCGCACCGGCGTGGCTGCCATTCGCGTGGCTGCCGAGATGGTTGACGAGGGCCTGGTGAGCACGGACGAAGCCCTGTTGCTGGTGGAGCCCGATCACCTGGACCAGCTGTTGCACGACCAGATCGATCCGGACGCCGAGATCAGTGTTCTGGGCACGGGCCTGCCCGCCAGCCCCGGTGCCGCCCAGGGTGAGATCGTCTTCAGTGCCGAGCAGGCCGTGGAAGAGGCGGCCAAGGGCAAGCAGGTGCTGCTTGTGCGGCGCGAGACCAGCCCCGAGGACATCGCCGGCATGAACGTGGCCCAGGGCATCCTGACCAGCCGTGGCGGCATGACCAGCCACGCCGCCGTGGTGGCCCGGGGCATGGGCAAGCCTTGCGTGGCCGGTTGCGGCGACCTGGTGGTGAGCATGGACAAGGGTGAGCTGAGCATCGGCGGCAAGACCTACAAGGCCGGCGACGTGATGACCATCAACGGCACCACCGGCGCGGTCATCGACGGCGCTCCCAAGCTGGTGCCGCCCCACATGGACGACCCCAACCTGATGAAAGTCATGGGCTGGGCCGACGAGACCCGTCGCCTGAAGGTGCGCACCAACGCCGACACTCCCCACGACAGCCGCCAGGCCCGTGAGTTCGGCGCCCAGGGCATCGGCCTGTGCCGCACCGAGCACATGTTCTTCGGCGAGGAGCGCATCATGAAGATGCGCGAGATGATCCTGGCCGAGGGCGAGGAGGCCCGCCGGGCCGCCCTGGCCAAGCTGCAGCCCATGCAGCAGGAGGACTTCGAGGGCATCTTCCGGGCCATGGAAAGCCTGCCCGTGACCATCCGCCTGCTGGATCCCCCGCTGCACGAGTTCCTGCCCCAGGAAGAGGAAGACATCCAGACCCTGGCCGGCCAGATGAACGTGTCGGTGGAGTCCCTCAAGCTGAAGGTGGATTCCCTGCACGAGGAGAACCCCATGCTGGGGCACCGCGGTTGCCGCCTGAGCCTGACCTATCCCGAGATCTGCGAGATGCAGGTGTCGGCCATCATCGGCGCTGCCTGCGCCGTGAAGAAGGACGGCGTGGATGTGCGCCCCGAGATCATGATTCCCCTGACCGGCACCCAGAAGGAGCTCTCCATCCTGCGTGAGCTGACCATCGAGGTCGCCGAGAAGACCATGACCGAGGCCGACATCAAGGTGGACTACCTGGTGGGCACCATGATCGAGATCCCGCGGGCGGCCCTGCTGGCGGACAAGATGGCCGAGGTGGCCGACTTCTTCAGCTTCGGCACCAACGACCTGACCCAGATGACCTTCGGCTACAGCCGGGACGATGCCGGGGTGTTCCTGCCCGACTACGTGAAGATGGGCATCCTGCCCAGCGATCCGTTCCAGCAGCTGGATCAGACGGGTGTGGGGCAACTGGTTGACATGGCCTGCAAGAAGGGCCGTGCCACCAACCCCGACATCCACCTGGGCATCTGCGGTGAGCACGGCGGTGATCCCAGCAGCGTGGCCTTCTGCCACAAGACCGGGCTGGACTACGTGAGCTGCTCGCCTTTCCGGGTGCCCATCGCCCGTCTGGCGGCGGCCCAGGTGGTCGTGCGCGAAAAGCTGGGCCTGGAGGGTTAGTCCTTCATGTCCCTGACCTGGACAGCTCCTGTCTGGATGTGGCCCCTGCTGCTGGTTCTGGCGGCAGGGGCCGTCATTTGGTCGGTGTGGGTGTACGGGCGCACCGTGCCCCGCCCGGGTCCGGGTCTGGGACGTGTCCTGCTGGCCCTGCGCGCGGCGGCCCTGATGCTGCTGGTGGTGGCCATGGCCGGGCCTGTGCTGTTTCGTCTGCTGGCCCGGCACGAGGCGCCGGTGCTGGCGGTGGTGATGGAGGATTCGGCCAGCATGGGCCTGACCGATCTGCCCGACACCACCCTGAGCCGCTGGCAACGTGGGCTGGCGTTTTCCGCTCGCCTGGATTCGGCTCTGTCGGCCGGGCGCTGGCCGGGCGAGGTGGTGTTTCTGCGCGGAAACGGCCTGGCTCCCGTGCAGGAGTTCCGTCTGAACGACCCGGTCATTCCCGATCCCAATGCCCATGGTACGGATCTGGCCAGCCTGCAACGGCAGGTGGGCGAGTATCTGGTGGGCCGGCAGGTCCCGGCGGCCCTGTTACTGAGTGACGGGCAGGAAACCCGCCCCCTTTCCGGGCCGGCCCAGAGGCCGCAGAGCGGTGCTCATCCGTCCCATGCGACGAATGGGGCGCACAGTTGGCTGGTGGCGGGAGTGGGCAGCATCGAGGGTTCGGCCGATCGCCTGCTCAAGGATCTGCGCTATCCCGACACGGCTTACGCCGGGGATGAGGTGGTCGTGGACCTGGCCGTGACCCACCGGTTCCTGGAGGGGCCCCCGCCGGGGGAGGTGGTGCTGACTCTGAGGGAAGACGGTCGCACCCTTGTGGAAGAGACCCACCATCTGGTGGACCAGACCACCAATCTTTCCCTGTCCTTCAAGGCGCCCGAAGAGGGCCTGCGAGTGCTGGACCTGACGGTCTCGCCCCTGGACAACGAGCGTTTCCTGGCCAACAACCGCATGTCCCTGGTGGTTAACGTGCGCCCGGATCGCTCCCGCCTGCTGTTGCTGGCGGCCCAGCCCGGTTGGGACGCCCGTTTCCTGGCCCAGGCTGCCAGGATGGAGCAGCGGCTGGAGCTGGACGTGGTGTATCGGTCGGCCGAGGGTATGGTTCTTGCCGACAGCGCCCGCACCTGGACCAGCCCCACCACGGCCCCATCCTGGCAGCAGTGGGATGGTGTGGTGCTGGAAGGTTGGCGGTCGGGAACCCTGGCGGTGGACTGGCCCTCCCTGGAGGAGGCCGTCCGGCAGGGGCTGGGGTTGCTGGTGCTGCCGGGTGCGGCCCATCCCCAGGCCCGCCTGGTGGACAGCCCCCCCGCGGCCCTGGAGCGCCTGCTGCCGGTGACTGCCACCAACTGGCGCTGGCTGGACGGCCCCTTGCAGGCCCGGGTTCCGGTGGAGGCGTTGCGCCACCCGGTGGCCCAGCTGGGAATGGGCCAGGATGCCGCCGATCCCCTGGCCGGGATGCCGCCCCTGCGGGCGGCCCTGGGCGTGGAGGCCCGGCCGG
Organism: Candidatus Krumholzibacteriia bacterium; assembly: GCA_963674845.2. Classification (GTDB taxonomy): domain Bacteria; phylum Krumholzibacteriota; class Krumholzibacteriia; order LZORAL124-64-63; family LZORAL124-64-63; genus LZORAL124-64-63. The sequence goes on from CAXXKE010000001.1 coordinate 200,138, forward strand.
GCGCGGTGGTGCTGATGGAGGGCAGCGCTGCCGGAGACGTGATTCTGCCTCTCCTTGTCCTGGATGGAACCGGTCCAGGCCGGCGCGCCTTTTTTGGCGGCCGGCGCCTGTGGGAACTGGCCTTCTGGGAACCTGCGGGGCGCTGGGAAGACACGGCCGTGGGCCTGTCCGCCAGCTTCCGGAAACAGCCGGTCCGCGCCATGGTGCGTAATCTCCTGGTGTGGCTGGCCACGGGGCAGGAAGAGGGTGGGCTGGTCTTTACCGGAGGGCGCACCTACTTCCAGGAAGGCGAGAAGATGACCCTGGCCGCCACCTGGCGGGACATGCGGGGAGTGCCGGTGACCGACCGCGCCGTGTCCCTGGAAGTGAGCGGGCCCCTGGGTGAACCCGGTGCCGAGACCCGGGGGTTCAGCATGAACCCGGTGGTTTCGTCCCCCGGGCAGGTTCAGGTGGAACTGCCTCCGTTGCCTCCCGGGCGCTATGAACTGGCCCTGCGGGGCCAGGGGGATCCGCCGGTGGCGGGCGGCCGCACGGCCGTGGTGGTGACTTCCCACTCCATCGAGGCCACCCAGGTGCGCCAGGATCGGCGCCGGTTGCATCAGCTGGCTTCCCGCGGGGCCGGGGACCTGGTGCAGGCCGGGGATGATGGTGCCCTGGTACAGGTCCTGGCGGCCGTGGATCGGCTGGACTGGTCCGGTCGGGATATCCGCCAGCGGCGGCGTCTGGATTTCTGGTCCGGCTGGCCTTTCCTGGTGATGGTCGTGGTCCTGCTGGGGTCCGAGTGGTTCCTGCGCAGGCGAAACGGCCTGCTCTGAACCCACATAGGCGGCCCATTCCGGCCGGCTGTTCCAACCCGATATCCTCCCGGATCTGACGGTTTTCCTTGCCCGATTCTCGTGAGTACCGCCCCCTGATTGGAATGAGCTCCCCGGCCGCGTTCTTGCCCTTGCTGGCATGGCTGTTACCGGTGGCCTGGGGCCCGGTTCAGCCCCGGGCCGGGGCCTCCCTGGTCATCAACGAATTCCTGCCCGACCCGGCGGGTGCCGACGCCGGCCGGGAGTTTGTCGAGATTCTGAACTCCGGCCCGCAAGCCATTGATATGGTGGGCGTCGGGTTGGAGTTCGGCAATGGCAGCCAGCCCGATTCCTGGGTGGGGAGGTGGCGCTGCGACACGCCCATGGTCCTGCCCCCCGGCCAGCGTCTGGTGCTGGTGGATCGCAACTGGATGGGGCCGGACTCGGCCCTGCAGGTGGAGGTCTACCTGGGCCTGCAGAACGGGCCCGACGCCATCCGTCTGGTCCGGGACGGTACGGTGCTGGATCTGGTGGGCTACGGGGCCTTGACCGATACCCTCATGATGGAAGGCTCACCCGTGGGGGTGAGCCCGGGCCTGAGCCTGTCGCGTCGGCCCGATGGGCGGGACACCCAGGACAACGGTCGTGATTTCGTCGCGGCGGATCCCACCCCGGGGGCTCCCAATTTTCATCCCCACGCCCTGTCCTTGCTGGGCATCACCCTGGAGCCGCCGGCCCTGGATCGCCCCCTGGAGCCGGTGGTGCTGGCGGTGCATCTGCGCAACACCGGGACCCTGGAGTTACCGGCGGGAATGGGCCTGGTGCAGGGGCCGCAATATCCGCTGGAGGCCATGCTGGACCTGGGTCCCAGCGATGCCGAGGTGTGGGTCCGCTTCCACTGGCAGCCCCGGACCGAGGGGCTTATTCCCCTGACTTTCCTCTTTCCCGTTCCCGGGGAGCAGGACACCCTGCGCGTGCCGCTGGGCCATTACCAGGTTGGGCCGGCCGAGCTGGTCCTGAACGAGGCCATGCCTGCCCCGGCCCAGGGCCAGGGCGAGTGGCTGGAGGTGGAGGCCACGGGGGCGGGGCCGGTTTATCTGGGTGACTTCGGCCTGCGGGACGAGGACGGGGACTGGGTTGCGCTGCCGTCCCGGAATCTGGTCCCCGGCCAGCTCCTGGTGCTGGCCCAGGATCCGGGAGCCATGCTGGAGTGGCATCAGGCCAACCGGGATGCCGGGGCCGTGGGGCCCTGCGCCCAGCTGGATCTGGCGGCCTGTCTGGACCAGCCGGCGGGGGCCTGGCCCACCCTGAACAACTCGGCCCCGGAGGGGCGCGAGTTCGCCGACCGGCTGTGGCTGGGGCGCCGCCTTCCCGGGGAGGAGGCCTGGACCGTGGTGGATCAGGTGGTGCTTGGGGGAGTGGACGCTTCCCTGCAGGATGGTGATGGGCGCAGCTGGGAGCGCCTGGCCCGGCGGCCGTCCAGCCCGGGCCTGGCCAACTGGAGTTTCAGCACGGCCGCGGCGGGATCGACTCCGGGTTGCCGCAACAGCTTGACGGCGGGGGCGGTGGCCCCCGGGGAACTGACCCTGGAGCCGGAGGTCCTGGGCGGGCGGCAGGGAGTGACGACCCAGCACATCGCGTTCCAGGTTCCTCCGGGCGTGCAAGGGTGGACCCTGGCCATTCATGACACCTGGGGCCATCGGGTGCGGGACCTGGGCGGGGATATGGCCGGTCCCGGGCCCCGCCAGCTGCACTGGGATGGACGGGATGAGAACGGTAACCCCGTGGCGGCCGGGGCCTACGTGGTGTTGCTGGTTCTGCTGGGGCCCCAGGGCGAGACCTTGAACCGTAGCCAGGCTTTGAGCGCGGTTCACCGCGAGGGGCCATGAGGGTGAAGGGGTGGTTCTCCGGGCTTCCCGCCCTGTGCATCCTGGTTCTGGCGGTTGGTCCCACGGTGGTTCCGGCCCGGGGGGCTGTGCGGGACTGGGATGAGACGTGGCGCCTGACGGCCTCCCGGGTGGCCCGGTGGCTGGAAAAGGTGGAGACGCTGCCACCGGACAGCGGGGGGGCCGCCGGGGATCGGGTAGCAACCTGGCCTCTTGGTATTGCCTGGGGCCAGGGGCGCCTGTTCGGCATGCCCCAGCTGCCCCAGACCAGCCTGACAGTGCAGGCTCGTCAGGGTTCATGGGTCCTGGGTGGCCGGTGGGAGCAACTGGGCGCCGACCTGGTCCGGGAACGGTTGCTGGGGGCCACCCTGGGCCGCCAGGGGCGGTGGACCCTGGCTGCCGACGTCCGCCAGCGGACCCTGGCCATCAAGGGCGAGAGCAGCCTTGTTCGCCAGTGGTTCGTCCTGAGCCTTGGCCGGCGCCTGGCCGGGCCGGGGGATTGCAGCCTGGAATGGGAAGGCCATGTTCCCCTGGGTTCCGTCGGCGAGGTTCAGCCCACCCCCCTGCTGGACCTGCGGGTGTGGCACGGGACGACGGCCGTGGCGGCCCACGTTGATCGCCGGCCTGGGGGTGCGCCGGCCCTGGATCTGGATGTCTACTGGAAGCTGGCCGACGGAGCGGCCCTGGATATACGCCTGGACCCGGGCAGCGGGGCCATGGGGCCGGGGTTGCATTTGCGGCGGGGCCGGCTGCTGGTGCGCACCTCGCATCTGGCCCATCCCCGGCTGGGCGTGACCCACCGGGTGGGATGCTGGGTGGGGGTCGGGCATGGTTGAGTCGAGGTTGGCGACGCGAGGTCCGGACGAAGGCCGCCCGCGGTTTCTGTGCCTGGTCCTGCTCCTTTGCTGGCTGAGCCAGAGCGCCGGCGGGGCTGCCCAGGTTGCTGACACCCTGGCCACCCTGGCTGATGAGCCGGTCCCGGAGGAATTGACCGAGTTGCTTCAGGAACTGGCCCTGGCTGAGCAGGAGCCCTCCCGGGACGAGTTGCAGCGCTGGCTGGAAGAGGCCCGGGCCGGGCGCGAAGACGGCTCGGGATGGAGCACACGCTGGATCGCTCAGGAGGACGGGGAATCGGGGCACCGTCTGACCGGACGTTTTCAGGGGCGCCGGGACGCTCTGCTGGGGTTGGGGCGCGGCTGGTCCGGGGTGGAGGCTCGATTCCGCTTGAGAATGGACGACGAGGATGACGGCCAGCCCACGGGGGGCCTGGCCCTGGGGACGGATAACAACGGCCTGGTGCTGGGCCGCCTGAACATGCGCAGCGGGGGCGGTCTGCTGCTGGGAGGGTCGGGTGGCCGAAGCGGGCTGGTGCCGGACGCCACCTGGGGCCGGCTGGGGACCGGTTTGAGCCCCTGGTCGGGACAGCCGGATGATGGGACCATCACCGGTGCCGCGGCCCGTCTGAGGTGGGGGGGCAGCCGCTTGCTGGTTGCCCGTGGCACGACGGGTGAGGACGAGGGGGACGGGGAGGAGCGGCCTGCCGTCCTGGCCCTGTCGGCCAGCGGCCAGCATGAAACCTGTCACCTGGGGTGCGAGTACCTGACCATGGGGCCGGCCCAGGGGGCAGGAATCTGGGCAGCAGGCGGCGCGGGCTCCCGCTCGCCCTGGCGCTGGTCAGCCCAGACAGCCTTCTGGTGGCAGCCGCAAAACGGCCGCAGCGAATCCTGGCAACTGGTGGCCGGTTGGAGCGTGGGCAAACGCCTGAACCTGCAGTGGACTGGTGCCATGCAACGCGGCGCGCCGGCCTCGCCTCTGGCCCGGCGTTCGGCTTTTCTGCGGGGAGAGGTCGGACGTAGCTGGGCTGTCCGCGCCCGCTGGCGACCGCCCGGAGGGGGAACCTGGTGGGCCATGCTGCACCGGGTGGAGTACGGGGACTCTCCGGTTCAGCCCGATGAGAAACTCCAACTGAGGGGAGAAGTCCTGGGCCACTGGAATCTGGGGAACAAGCGCCGTCTGGAGGTGCGTCTGGCTCTGCGAAGCCAGGATAGCCGGGTTCGATCGCCCCGATATCCGTGGGCTTCCCCCGTCCGGTTGCAGGACTGGACCCAGGGCAAGGGACGCCTCCGGCTTTCCGGTCAGAGGGAGGGCTTGCGTTGGTCCGTGGGCGCCGGTTTTCTCAGCCTGAACCGAGCGGAAAGCGGCGGGACCCGATGCCTGGTTTCCGGCCGCCTTGATCACCAGGGCTCGGTCTGGTCCTGGCGCCTGGGGCATGGTCTGGCCTGGGGGGAACCGGTGGATTTGCTGGGGGCGGTCAATCCCTTGCCGGGGCTGGTGCTGCCCCGGCACTGGGGAAGCTGGCAAAGCGAAACCCAGGCCAGCCTGGGGGTGCGCCGGGGCCACTGGCAGGTGACGGCCGCGGTGGCCTGGCGCGGGGCCCGCTCGGGGGCCGGGCTGCAGGACAGCAGGCAGGCCTGGCTGGCTTTGGAACGCAGAAATTGAGGCCTGCCGGCTCGTTTTTGACGTCAATGCCCGCCTTTTCGGTCCGATAGAACAGGAAAGTCTGCTCGGACCGCGCCCTGAACAGGCCCGGCCAGAGAATACCTTATCCGAACCCGAGGATCGCACTTGACCACCGTGGCCCAGGACAGCCCCCTGCTCATTCCGGAAGCGCAGCGCCCGGCAGGCGCCATGTGCAGCCCGGAAGTCCTGGCCGATCTGGCCGAACTGGCCTTTTCCCACCCGGCGGCCAATCTCCTGAGCACCCGTTTGCATGCCTTGCTGTCGGCCCACCTGGGCAAGCCCGGGGCCGTGCCCCTGTTGCTGGGCCTGCAGGAGATCATCCTGCGGGGGGAACCCGCCGGGGCGCGCCTGGCCGCGGCCTTCCTGGATGTGACCACGCCGGGCGCCCGTCTCATTCCCAGGATCCAGGCATTCAGCTCATCCCGTCGCCTGCAACTGGGCTTGATCCAGGACGGGCGTCCCCTGAACCCGTTCCAGAAAGAATGGACCCGTCGGTTGGCCCGGGCTTCCACCGAATCGGCCGACCTGCTGGACATCCTGGGCAAGTCTCCGGACTGTGATCCGGATCGGCCGGGGCAGGAGCCGCCCTGGCCCCAGCTGCGCCGCTGCTTCCGGGCCTTCCTGGAGGACGTGGTGGCGGGGCGTTCCCTCATGCCCGAAGCGCGGGCCTTGATGGCCGACCTCATCCGTCTGGAGACCGACGCCTGGCAGGAACGGAGCAGCCGTCTGGCGGGGACCGTGGACCCTTTCAATCCCCGGGCCGTGCAGCGCATCCTGCCCATCCTCAGCAGCGCGGACAGCCAGGTCCAGGACCTGCGGCAGCTCATCACCTGGGTCGAGGAGGGCAACGACCAGGCGGCCTTCACCAACCAGGTGTCCTGCGCCCTGGAGGTCATGGACGACCGGGACCACCAGCGCCTGCGGGATCTCATCGAGAAAACTCCGTCCCTGGAACTGCTGGCCGATCTGAGCCGGGGTTTGCACATCTCTCCCCTGGAGATGCCCCGCTTGGGGCGCGGGGTGGCGGCGGTGCTGGCCGTGGGGCACCAGCTGGTCCTGGCCGGGGAGCGGGCCGGTGACATCGGCCTTTACGAGGCCCTGTTGCTGGTCCAGGAACACAGCCGGTCAGGCCGCCTGAAGCTGCCTCTGGGCGAGGATCTGGCGGGCATTCTCAAGGCCATCCTCAAGGCGCCCCGGCGGGTGGAGGGACTTTCGCTTTGGCCTCTGACCGGCCTGAGGGTGGTGGGGGAGGACCTGGTGCTGGATCTGGCGCGGGCCGCGGGTTCGGAGATCTGGACAGACTTCCTGCCCCATCCCAGCGCCCGGCACCCCCTGGCGGTGCAGGCTCCCGGTACCGGCGAGGACGCCGACCAGGAAGACGGCGCCAACGGAGACGACCCGGACAACATGTCCGCCTCGGCCATCAAACACCTGGTCATGAGCAACATCATGTCCACCAGCGTGACCCTGGGCTTCCTGCGCAACCCCAAGGTGGTGGCCATCCCCGGGCTGGTGGCCGAGGTGGCCGCTCGCACCCGCAATCCCCAGATCATCGAGACCATCGCCAACGACCGCACCTTGTACACCGGGTTCGCCAACCGGGATGTGCCCCGCATCTGTTTGCAGAGTCCGTGTAACGCCAGCGTCAAGGTGCTGCGCAAGTTCGTGCACGTGAAATACGTGAACAAGCTGGACCTGAAGCGCATGGCCGAGGACAGGGCCGGCATCAGGCGCGAGGTGATCCGGGAGATCAAGATGTATCTGGAGGCTCTGTCCTGAGAGGGGACCATGGGCATGTGCCTGGTAGTTATCCGTTTGACAGGAAAATTCCGGCCTCCTAAATTTTGCGTTTCCACCTGAACCCCCTTCAACCAAGAGGTCCGTCGTGAGCACTTCACCCCGCCGTTATGTTATCGCCCTGGGGGGCAACGCCATCATTCCCGTGGGGCAGGAGGGCACCTTCGACCAGCAGGCGGCCATCACCCGCCAGACCATGGACGCGGTGGCCCAGCTGGCCCTGCAGGGGCACCAGATCGTCATGACTCACGGCAACGGTCCGGTGGTGGGGAACATCGTGCTGCGCGGTGACGCGGGTGCGGCCATCCACGGCATCCCGCCCATGCCCATGTTCGTGTGCGGGGCCGACAGCCAGGGGGGACTGGGCTTCCTGCTGCAGCAGAGCCTGCAGAACGCCCTGCGCGCCGTGGGGCTGGAGCGGCCAGTGGCTTCCCTGGTCACCCAGGTGCGGGTGGACCCCGACGACCCGGCATTCGCCAATCCCACCAAGCCCATCGGTCCCTTCTATGACGAGGAGCAGGCGCGGCGCATCCAGGACGAGATGGGGTGGGCCGTGAAGAAGGACGCCAACCGCGGTTGGCGCCGGGTGGTGCCAAGCCCGCGGCCGGTGGAGGTGGTTGAGTGGGAAGCCATCAAGGCCCTGGTGGCGGCCGACGTCCTGACCATCTCGGTGGGCGGTGGCGGCGTGCCGGTGGTGCGCAACGAATCGGGAGAACTGGAAGGCGTGGACGCGGTCATCGACAAGGACCGGGCCAGCGACCTGCTGGGGCGCCTCATCGGCGCCGACGTGCTGGTGATCATCACCCAGGTGGACAAGGTGTATGCCCACTTCGGCACCTCCGAGCAGGAGGCCCTGGATGTGCTGCCGGCCGACCGGGCGGCGGCCATGCTGGAGGCGGGCGAGTTCCCGGCGGGCAGCATGGGGCCCAAGATCGAGTCGGCCATCAGCTTCCTGGCCGGTGGCGGCCAGGAGGTCATCATCACCTCTCCCGAGGATTTCCTTTCCGCCCTGGAGGGCAAGAGCGGCACGCGCATCGTGCCCGCCGGCTAGGAGCTTCCCCACAGGCTGCACAAAACGTTGTCCGGGGTCCGGTCTTGAGTTAAATTCTCACCGGACCCTTTTTTACGCACTCCACGGAGGATTACCCCATGGCCCGCACGGTTCTAGTCATTGGTTCGGGAGGGCGCGAACACGCCATCGTCAGGCAGCTGGCCGCCTCGGCCGGTGAACCGGTCATCTTCGCCGCTCCCGGCAACCCGGGAACGGCCACCCTGGCCACCAATGTGGATCTGGATCCCGCCGATCACGAGGAGGTGGCCCTCTTCTGCCAGAGCAAGGACGTGGATCTGGTCATCGTCGGCCCCGAGGATCCCCTCATCGACGGACTGACCGACAGCCTGCACAAGGCCGGGATCAACGTCTTCGGGCCCGGAGCCATGGGCGCCCGCCTGGAGGGCGACAAGGAGTTCTGCAAGGAAGTCCTGAGCTCGGCCGGCGTGCCCACCGCCCACTACCACGCCTTCAGCAGTTCCAACGCGGCCCTGAAGCACCTGGACACGGCCAACCTGCCCATCGTGGTCAAGGCCTGCGGCGCCGCCCAGGGCAAGGGCGTGGCCGTGTGCTCCAACAAGGAAGAGGCCGAAACCTTCATTTGCGAGTGCCTGGACGACCAGCGCTTCGGCGGGGCGGGCCTGCGCATCCTCCTGGAGGATTGCCTGTTCGGGCCCGAGCTTTCGGTGCTTATCGTCACCGACGGCCAGGATTACTGTCTGCTGGCTCCCAGCCGCGACCACAAGCGGGTGGGCGAGGGGGACACCGGTCCCAACACGGGGGGCATGGGGGCCTTCGCCCCGGTGGAATTGCCCGAGGAGCTGTACGAGGAGATCGACACCCGCATCGTGTTGCCCATGCTGGCCGAATTGCGCCGGCGGGACATTCCCTACCGGGGCGTGCTGTACGCGGGGCTGATGCTCACCGAGCACGGGCCCATGGTGCTGGAATTCAACGTGCGCTTCGGCGATCCGGAAACCCAGGTGGTGCTGCCCCTCATCAAGGGTGACTTCCTGGAACTTTGCTACAGCACGGCCACGGGCAACCTGGGGGATTTCCTGCAGGGGGTGCACGTGGTGGAGGAAACGGGTCCCGGCAACTGGCCGGGCGCCGGCCTGACCACCTGGTTGCGCAGCGCCGTGGTGGTGGTGGGAGCCTCGGACGGCTACCCGGGCAACTACATCAAGGGGCGGCGCATCCTGTTGCCCGAAGAGGACCGTGATGACCGCTGGATCGTCCACGCCGGCACCAGCATCGATGACGAGGGCCATCTGCTGACGGCGGGGGGCCGCGTCCTGGGAGCCGTGGGCACCGGGGCCAATCTGGAACTGGCCCGCCGGGCGGCCTACACCCAGCTGGACAGCACGCATTTCGAGGGACTCATCTACCGGCGGGACATTGCCGGGCCGGTGATCGAAACCAGGAACTCGTAGGGTCGAAAGGATCGCGACATGGCCGGACCCCAGGTGGTCATCCTGCTGGGAAGCAAGAACGATATGCCCGTCATCGAGGGGATGTTTCCCCTGCTGGAACGCTTCGGGCTGACCCACACGGTGGAAGTGGCCTCGGCCCACCGCCAGCCCGAGAAGCTGCGCCGCATCATCCGCAAGACCGAGAAGGAAGGGGCCCAGGTCTACGTGGCCTGCGCCGGAATGGCGGCCCATCTGCCGGGGGTGGTGGCCAGCATGACGGGGCTGCCCGTGATCGGGGTGCCCGTGGCGGCGGGTCCGCTGGCCGGTGTGGACGCCCTGCTGTCCATCGTGCAGATGCCCCCCGGGGTGCCGGTGGCCACGGTGGCCGTGGGCAGCGCCGGGGCCCGCAACGCCGCCTGCCTGGCGGCCCGCATGATCGCCCTGGCCGACAAGAAGGTGGCCCAGAAGGTCGCGGAATACCGCAAGGATCTGGCCAAGGGTTTGAAATAAGGTGCCGGGCTAGAGGCCGCGGAACATCCGGTTGAAAAAAAGGCCTCGAGCCGTCCGGAATACCCTGACAACAAAGGAAGCGATTGACCTTGAGCGTGACGCTCCTTTCCCTGAAGGACACCGCCGCCGTCCTGCGCGCCGGCGGTGTCGCCATTCTGGGCACCGACACCCTGCCCGGTTTGCACTGCCTGTGCCGGGACGCCGCGGCCCTGCGGCGCATCGCGGAGATCAAGGGGCGTTCACCCGACAAGCCCCTGCTTGTCCTGGCGGCGGATCTGGATCAGGCTCTGGGAATGACCGGGCCTCTGGATGAATGCCAGGAGGCCCATTGCCGGGCTTGCTGGCCCGGGCCCTTCAGCCTGATCCTGCCGGCGGGGGCAGGCTTGCCCCGGGAATTGACGGCGGGCGGCGGCACCGTGGCCGTGCGGGTACCCCGTGTCCCCGACCTGGTGGAATTGCTGCGGCTGGTGGGGTCACCCCTGGCCTCGACCAGCGTCAATCGCGAGGGAGAGCCGGCGGCTGCCAGCCTGGAGCAGGCGGAGGCATTCGCCGCTCTGGTGGATGGCTGCTGGCGGCCTGGCCGGGACCGGTCGCGCGGGCAGGAGGGGAACCATGCCCCGCTTTCCAGCGCGGTGGTGGATCTGACCTGCCGGCCGCCGCGAGTGTTGCGCGAGGGCCCGGAACAGTTGCCCAAAGTATCTTTCTGAAAGCAGTTAGGGCTCTTGACGGGGTGAATCAGGGGATCTAATTTTGGCTCTGGCGAAGGGAACGGCCCCGCGACATGAACCGCCATGTCCTGTTCATCTGCACCGGGAATATCTGTCGTAGCCCCATGGCTGAAATTATTGCACGACATGAGTTTAGCGGCCTGGGTTTGAGCTTTTCATCGGCGGGATTGACGCCCGTTCCCGGCCACGGCGCCAGCGCCCATTCGGCCAGCTTCGTGGCGGGCCTGGGGCTGTCCCTGGACGGCCATCAGTCACGGCCCGTGGCGGCCGATGTCCTGGCCCGCACGGCCTGGGTCATCGGCATGACCCGCAGCCACGCCGCCATGTTCCGGGCCCGCGCCCGGGGCCAATACGGTGGGGCGGTGGGGGTGCTGGGGGCGCCGGGGCTGGACCTGTCGCGCCTGGAGAACTCGCCGGTGCTGGAAGAGGTGGATGACCCATACGGCCATTCCCTGCAGGCCTACGAGGCCTGCGGCAATCAGATCAAGGGGCTGCTGCAGCGCTGGCGCCCCGTCATGGAGGCCCTCGCGGCCGGCCAGAAAGCGGAGTGAACCATGCTCGTGACCATCGGCTCGGATCATCGTGGCTACGAACACAAGCAACGCCTCATCGCCAGGCTGGAGGAAATGGGCCACGAGGTTCGTGATTTCGGCTGTCACGGCACGGAATCGGCCGACTACCCCGACGCGGCTTTGCCCGCCGCCGACATGGTGGGCCGGGGCGAGGCCCAGGCCGGGGTGCTGATCTGTGGCTCTGGCATCGGCATGAGCATTGCAGCCAACAAGGTCAAGGGGGTTCGCGCCAGCCTGTGCTTCACCGAGGACCAGGCCCGCACCACCCGCCAGCACAACGACAGCAACGTGCTGTGTCTGAGCGGAGACGGGGTCAGCCCCGACCAGGCCGTGGCCCTGCTGGCCGCCTGGCTTTCCGCGGAATTCGAGGCCGGCCGCCACGCGCGGCGGGTCGACAAGATCGTCGAATGGGAAAACAACCACATGAAACAGGAGTAGGGGCCATGTACGATCAAGTGCGCAAGGTCGATCCCGAAATCGCGGAAGTCCTGGACCTGGAATTGTCCCGGCAGCGGAACCAGCTGGAAATGATCGCCAGCGAGAACTTCACCAGTCGGGCCGTCATGGAGACCCTGGGCTCGACCCTGACCAACAAGTACGCCGAGGGCTATCCTGGCAAGCGCTACTACGGCGGCTGCGTCAACGTGGATACGGCCGAGACCCTGGCCAAGAAGAGGGCCATGGCCCTGTTCGGGGCCGAGCGGGCCAACGTGCAGCCCCACAGCGGTTCCACGGCCAACATGACGGCGTACCTGGGCTTCCTGAAGCCAGGGGACAAGATCCTGGGCCTGAGCCTCAGCCACGGCGGCCACCTGACCCATGGCCATCCCGTGAACTTCTCGGGCCTGCTTTTCGACGCCATCCACTACGAGGTGGACCAGGACACCGAGACCATCAACTACGACCGCATGCGCGAGCAGGCCAAGAAGGAGCGCCCCAGGATGATCGTGGGCGGGGCCAGTGCCTATCCGCGGTTCTGGGATTTCGAGGCTCTGCGCAGCATCGCCGACGAGGTGGAGGCCGTGCTGCTGTTCGACATGGCCCACATCGCCGGCCTGGTGGCGGGCGGCGTGCACCCCAGCCCGGTGCCCCACTGCGACGTGGTCACCAGCACCACCCACAAGACCCTGCGCGGCCCGCGCGGCGGCCTGATCCTGACCAAGAAGGATTTCTTCTCACCCGTGAACAAGATGAATTTTCCCGGAGTTCAGGGCGGCCCTCTCATGCATTGCGTGGCGGCGAAAGCTGTTTGTTTCCATGAGTGTATGCAGGATAGCTTCAAGGAATACGCGAAGAAGATGGTGGCCAACGCCAGCACCCTGGGCGAGGCCCTGGCCGAGCGCGGCTTCCGCCTGGTCAGCGGCGGCACCGACAACCACCTGCTGCTGGTCAACGTCACCAACAAGGGGCTGACGGGCAAGGACATGGAGGCCCTGCTGGAGCACGTGGGCATCACCGCCAACAAGAACACCGTGCCTTTCGACCAGGAAAGCCCCTTCGTCACCAGCGGTATCCGCCTGGGCACGCCGGCCCTGACCACCCGTGGCATGGGCGCCGACGAGATGAAGCGCATCGCCGACATCATGGACCGGGCCGTGCAGAACAAGGACAACGAGGATGCTCTGAACGCCCTGCGCGCCGAGAGCGAGGACCTGTGCCGGGCCTTCCCCCTGTACGACGGCATGGAATAGGAGCCAGACCCGATCATGCGCTGCCCGCAATGTGGCAATGAAGAGGACAAGGTGGTGGATTCGCGCGCGGTGCGGGACGGTCGCGCCGTGCGCCGCCGCCGGGAGTGCCTGGTTTGCCAGAACCGCTTCACCACCTACGAGGCCCTGGAAACGCGGCCCGTTCTGGTGATCAAGCGCAGCGGCGAGCGGGTGGCTTACCACCGGTCCAAGGTCATCGTGGGGGTGACCAAGGCCTGCGAGAAGCGGCCCGTCCCCCTGGAAGAGATCGAGATGATCGTGGACAGGGTGGAGGAGCGCCTGGCGGGATCGGGGCGGCGCGAGGTGGACAGCGAGGATGTGGGGCGCACGGTCCTGGACGAACTGCGCCAGGTGGACGAGGTGGCCTATATCCGTTTCGCCTCGGTGTATCGCAGCTTCCAGAGCGTGGACGAGTTCTTCGCCCTCTTGCGGGACCTCAGGGCCGGGAAAGACTCCGATGGTGAATGACCCGCGTCCGCCCCAGGATCCCCGGGATCCCTCTCTTTCCGGAGATCCCTGCGGAGATCCCTGCGGAGATCCCTCCGGAGACAAGCCCGGAGATGAGCCTCAGGACCAGTCTCAGGACCAACCTCAGGACCAACCCGCCGGGCCCCGGGACCAGCAGGGGTTCGAGAATCTGCGACCCCGCCCCGAGCACCCCATGGCCGAGTGGATGCGCCGGGAGGACGAGGAGAAGGCCCGCTACGAGGCCGCACGCCGCAAGGAGGAGGAGGAGCGGGCCCGCCGGGCCGAGCGCCGGGCTGCTCGCGCGGCCGAGGAAGCGGAGGACAGTCCCGATGGCCGCGAGGATGACCCCACGGACCCCGCCGCCGCCGGTGGGGACGGGTCCGGGGGTGATGGCGGCGGCCAGGATGGCAGAGGCAATGCTCCCGAAGAGGACGAGCATCCCCCCATGGGCTTGCTGGACCACCTGGACGATCTGCGCAGAACCCTCATCGAATCGGGGCTGGCGGCCATCGTGGCCAGCGTGGTGAGCTGGTTCTTTTCCAAGCGCCTGCTGGAAATCCTGATCCTGCCCATCAAGGAAGAGGGCATTTACTTCTCGGCCCCCAACGAGGCCTTCCTGACCCAGCTGAAACTGAGCCTGGCCATGGGCCTTTTCGTGGTGGCGCCCTTCATCTTCTTCAAGTTCTACATGTTCGTGCTGCCCGGGCTGCACCGGCGAGAGGCCAAGGTGGTCACGCCCCTGCTCATCAGCAGCACCCTGCTGTTCTACACCGGAGTGGCCTTCTCCTTCCTGGTGGTCATTCCCCAGGTCATGTCCTTCCTGCTGAGCTTCGGCACCGACAGCCTGCGCCCCATCATCGGGGTGTCCAACTACTTCAACTTCGTCACGCACCTGTGCCTGGCCTTCGGGCTGGTCTTCCAGCTGCCCCTGCTCATCCTGGCCCTCAGCAGCATCGGAATCGTCAATCCGCGTATGTTGTTGCGGGGCTGGCGCATGGCCATCGTGGTGATCTTCGCCGCCTCGGCCATCCTGACCCCGCCCGACGTCATCAGCCAGGTCATGATGGCCGGTCCCGTGATCCTGCTTTACCTGGGGTCGGTGCTGGTGGCCATGGTGGTGACCCGGAATAAGCGGAAAGAGGATTGACACGGGCCAATATTTGCGAATATTTGTGGATGAATCGGCCGCTGGCCGCCGATTCTGATTTCTCCGGTGGGTGCGTGCGCGGTTTCATGCCGCCGACCGGCGGAGGCAACACCTGGAGCGGGGAAGTAGGTTTTAATGGGGATGCTGGAACGCGAACGCATCAAGCTCATCACCTTGCAGAAGAAGATCGGGCCCACCCTGGAACTGGTGGACGAGGAATTCACGCGCATCACCGACGGTGAAAGCCCGCTGACCCGCCAGATCTGCGACCATATCCGGCAAGGAACCAGCAAGAAGTTCCGGCCCACCTTGCTGCTGCTGTCGGCCCAGGACGAGGACGGCATCGTGCCCGAGGCCGTCACCGCCGCCGCCAGCGTGGAACTGGTCCACACCGCCACCCTGGTCCACGACGATTTCATCGACGAGGCCGTGACCCGGCGGGGGCTGCCCTCGGTCAACGCCAAGTTCGGGTCCAGCGCGGCCCTGATCATGGGCGATTACCTGTACAGCAAGGCCCTGCACAACCTGTGCGCCGCCGGCATGGACCGCGCCGTCGAGCTGCTGGCCAAGACCACCGTGCTCATGAGCGAGGCCGAGATGCTGCAGCTGGAGCACCGCTTCGACCTGGACATCAGCCAGGACCGTTACCTGCAGATCATCTACCAGAAGACGGCCAGCCTCATCGAGAACAGCTGCCGCATCGGCGTGGGGCTGAACCGCCGTCTCAATGCCCACGAAGAGGAATTCGGCGAGTTCGGGGCCAAGACCGGGCTGGTCTTCCAGATCACCGACGATGTGTTCGATTACCTGGGG
This sequence comes from Candidatus Krumholzibacteriia bacterium, assembly GCA_963674845.2. Classification (GTDB taxonomy): domain Bacteria; phylum Krumholzibacteriota; class Krumholzibacteriia; order LZORAL124-64-63; family LZORAL124-64-63; genus LZORAL124-64-63. Next base: position 215,545 of record CAXXKE010000001.1, read on the forward strand.
GACGCCCGGCGCCTGGGCAAGCCCACGGGCCAGGACTGGGAGGAGGGGCGCATCACCCTGCCCCTCATCGAGGCCCTCAGGAACGCCCCCGCCCAGGCGCGTCAGCGTATCGTCGAGCTGGGTGCCCAGCACGACAATGAAGCCCGGGCCGCCAGCTGGCCCGAGGTGCGCAACTTCGTCACCGAGTACGGTGGCATCGAGGGGTCCTTCGCCATGGCCCGCAAGTTCGGCGACGAGGCCAAGCAGGCCCTGGAGCCGGTGGCCCATGGTCCCCAGACCGATCTGCTGGCCGTGGCCGTCGAGTACGTCATCAACCGCCTCAACTGATCCGGCGGGCAGCCCCCGACGAAGTTGGCCAGAGGCACGCGGAGTGATCTGAACATGTCCGATGAAACCCCCAAGACTCCGGCAGAAACCGCCGGGTCCAACACCGACGCGCCCCCGAAGGACGCCCCCAGGACCACCATGCCCGACGATAGCGCGGGCTGGTCCCTTGCCGAACGGGTGTGCTGGCATATCCTCGAGAAGCGGGGTGAGGATCTGGTGATCCTGGACCTGCGTGGGCGCAGTGACGTGTGCGACTTCTTCGTGGTGGCCAGCGGCGGCAGCGACACCCAGGTGCGGGCCATCGCCAAGAACGTCCAGGACGGCCTTCTGCCCGCGGGGCAGAAGGTGCGCGGCCTCGAGGGCCTCAACGATGGCCGCTGGGCCCTGCTGGACTTCTTCGACGTGGTTGTGCACATCTTCCAGCCCGACGCCCGGGATTACTTCCAGATCGAACGGTTGTGGGGCGACGTGGGGCGTCTCGAGGTGGCCCCCGAGTGGTTCAGTTCCGACGAGGTTGCCGCCCGCCATCCCGATCTCAATTTCGCCACCGCCGCCGGCGGTAACGACTGACAATCCGAGGAAAGTGACGAGTTCATCATGCTTCAGGACATCCTGAGAAAAGGTCTGTTGGCCACGGTGGAGAAGTACGGCGTCTACGAGGAAGACGTGTCCATCGAACTGGAGAAGCCCCGCGAGCGGGAGCACGGCGACCTGAGCACCAACCTGGCCCTCATGCTGGGACGGCGGCTGAAGAAGAATCCCCGGGAACTGGCCGGCGAGATCGCCGCGGCCGTGGATTTCCCCAAGGACATCATCGAGTCCGTGGAGATCGCCGGGCCCGGTTTCATCAACTTCCGTATTGCCCGGCCCTACCAGGTCAAGCTGCTGCTGGACGTGTTCGACCCCGAGGGGGCCCTGCAGGAGATCAAGACCGGTGGCGGCAAGCGCATCAACGTGGAGTTCATCAGCGCCAACCCCACCGGGCCGCTGAACATCGTCTCGGCCCGGGCGGGCGCCTTCGGCATGTGCCTGTGCCGCCTGCTGGACGCGGTGGGTTACGACGCCCACGCCGAGTATTACGTCAACGATGCTGGCCGCCAGGTGACCCTGCTGGGCCAGAGCCTGCGCGCCCATTACATGCAACTGGCCGGCGAGCCGGTGGAATTCCCCGAGAAGGGCTACCGGGGCCACTACCTGGAGATCATGGCCCAGGAGCTCATGGACCAGGACACGGCCGCCATCCAGAAGGCGGCCAAGGCCTTCGACGACGAGAGCTTCCAGCGCATCAGCGCTCCCGAGGGCAACGCCAGCGACTGGCAGAAGCTGCCCGAGGAGCAGAGCGTGCGCTGTTTCAGCAAGTACGCCCTGATGAAGATCCTCAGCTGGCAGCGGGAGACCTGCCGCCGCTTCGGTCTGCGCTTCGAGACCTGGTACTTCGAGAGCGAGTTGCACGAGACCAAGCGCATCGAGCGCGCCCTGGAACGCCTGAAGAAGCTGGACGCCGTGTACGAGGAAGAGGGCGCCCTGTGGTTCAAGGCCACCGAGTACGGGGACGAGAAGGACCGGGTGCTGGTGCGGGAGAACGGCGTGCCCACCTACTTCCTGGCCGACATCGCCTACCACTTTCACAAGTACCAGCGGGGCTTCGAGCACGCCATCGACTACTGGGGGCCGGATCACCACGGCTACATCCAGCGCATGCAGGGAGCCATGGAAGCCATGGACATCAGCCGGGACTGGCTGGAGGTGCAGATCCTGCAGCAGGTGACCTTCCTGGAGAACGGCCAGAACATCGAGATGAGCAAGCGCAAGGGGCAGTTCGTCACCATGGACGCCCTGATCAACGAGGTGGGGGCCGACGTGGCCAAGTACATCTTCCTGACGCGCAAGCCCAACAGCCACCTGGATTTCGATCTGGAGCAGGCCAAGCAGGAGAGCAAGGACAACCCGGTGTTCTACTGGAAGTACGCCCACGCCCGCACCTGCTCGCTCATGCGGCGGGCCGGGGACGAGGGCGTGACCCTGACCGAGCCCAGCTCCGAATCCCTGCTGCAGCTGCAGACCGAATGGGAGTGGAACCTGGTGCGCGAGCTCATCCGCCTGCCCGAGATCATCGTCTCGGCGGCCATGGCCCGCGAGCCCCATCGCCTGACGGGTTACGTCAAGGAGGTGGCCGAGCTGTTCCACAAGTTCTGGCACGAGTGCAAGATCCTGGACCAGGAAGAGGACCTCATGCAGGCCCGGTTGCACCTGTCCATGGTCACCCAGCGCGTGCTGCGGGTGGTGGCCGAGCTCATCGGGGTCGAGGCTCCGGAACAAATGGGAGAGAAGGACTGACATGGCTATTCTGGTGGTGGGTTCGGTGGCTTACGACACGGTGGAGACGCCGCGGGAAAGACGCGAGCGGCAGCTGGGGGGCAGCGCCAGCTTCTTCAGCATCGCGGCCATGGGCCGGGATCAGGTGCGGGCCGTGGGCGTGGTGGGGGATGATTTCCGCCAGGAGGATCTGAACCTGCTGGCCTCGCGGGGGGCCGACATCAGCGGCATCCAGCGGGTGCCCGGCGCCAGCTTCCACTGGTCGGGCCGCTACCATGACGACATGATCGAGCGGGACACCCTGGCCACCGAGCTGGGCGTGTTCGCCGACTTCCAGCCCCGGATTCCCGAGCACTGGCGCGACAGCGAGTACCTGTTGCTGGCCAACATCCACCCGGCCCTGCAGCTGCACGTGCTGGAAAGCATGACCGGCCCGCGCTTGGTGGGGCTGGACACCATGAACCTGTGGATCGAGACCACCCCGGACGACCTGCGCAAGGTGCTGGCCAAGGTGGATGTGCTGCTGGTCAACGACAGCGAGGCCCGCCAGCTGAGCGGCCAGCGCAGCCTGGCCCACGCCGCCGCCGCCATCCAGGCCATGGGCCCCGGCCGGGTCATCGTCAAGAAGGGCGAACACGGAGCCCTGTACTTCGGGCGCGACGGGGTGCTGGCCGTGCCGGCCATCATCCTGGACGATGTGGTGGATCCCACCGGGGCCGGCGATTGCTTCGCCGGGGGCTTCATGGCCTCCCTGGCCCAGGCCGAGGCCACCCGCGATTCGGACGACGCCGTCTTCCGGCAGGCCATGCTGGACGGCACCGTGACGGCCTCGTTCTGCCCCGAGGGGTTCAACGTGGAGGGGCTGCTGGCCGTGGACGACGCGGCCTACGCTGCGCGCATGGGCACCCTCAAGGGCATGATGGTGCCCTGAACCCTGCTGCAGACCGCTTTGCCGGCCGGCCCTTTCTGTTTCGGGAAGGGGCCGGCCGTTGTATTTTTGCGCAAAATCCCTTGATCAGAGGCCATTTGTGAAGTACAGGTTGTGCGCTTACTTGGTGTGTGATAATATCTGTCCTGCGTATCGACTCGTTCGCCCGGGGACCATGGTTGCTGGTTTTTGGTTTTTTCGCGGAATATTGAACATGCTTGATCAGGCTTGATGGTTTTTCCTGAAGCCTGGCCATGGGCTGGACTCGCCTCCCGGTCTGTGTTGCGGCCACGCCGGTTCTGACCGGAGCGGCTTCCTCATCCGTGCGAAGACCCCTGAAGTTTTTTCCTCCGGGCCGGGCCGAACGCAGGCAGATCTCGATTCCATCACGTCGATGTTTTGCAAGGAGCCTGTCTTGGTGTTGGAGCCCAACGAGAGGGACGCCTGGGTCGCGGACGCCCAGCGGTGGATCACGCAGATCAAAGGCGTCAAGCAGTGCCGCATCAACCTGGACGGCCAGGGCGAGGTGGAGGAGATCCTCGTGGTGGCCGGGGTGGAGAAGGCCCCGCGCATGATCGTGCGCGACGTGGAAACCCTGCTCAAGGCCCGCCTGGACATCGACGTCTACTACAAGAAGATCAGCGTCACCCAGCTCATCGACAACAGCCACGATTTCGCCGACGAGGACGTTGACCTGGCCTCCCTGGCCCAGGCTGTGGATGCCTCCAACCAGGGGGACCCCGACCATCCGGCGGCTCCCGATCCTCTGGCCGGCGATACGGGAGTCACCCACCACGACACCCGTCCCCTCTTCGAAGAAGAAGACGACAGCCTGGCCGCCCCTGTCCCCGGCGCGGACCCCGTTCCCCGGGAGGATCCTGTCCCGGCGGCGCAGGTCGCGGCTGTCGAGGGGACCAGCGGCGCCGGAACCGAGCCGGCCCCGGCCCCGGCTCCTGCTACCTCCGCCCCCGATCCCATCCCCGCCGTGGTCCTCACCGAAGAGCCCGCCCTGCGCATCGTCTGCGACAACGTGGGCGTCATGTCCAGCGACATGACGGTGCGGGCCGAGGTGCTGCTGCGCGCCGGCGAGATCGAGGTTGTGGGCAAGGCCGAGGGCCCCAACCACATGGACAGCGACATCGATCTCATCGCCCGGGCCACCGTCAAGGCCCTGGCCAGCCTGCTGGTGGACCCGGTGCTGCTGCACATCCGCGAGGTGCGGCAGGAACAGGTGGGGCGCAACGAGATCATCCTGACGGCCATCGACCTGGTGGAGGGGCGCACCAGCGACACCCTTTTCGGCTCCTGCTCCACGCGCCACAACCGGCAGCAGGCCGTGGTCTTCTCGGTGCTGGACGCTCTGAACCGCCGCCTGAACCTGTACGCCCTCCGGAGCGCCCGGGCCGAGGGCTGATCGCCTCCTTTCCCGGCGCCCGCCTGACCTGCTTCGACCACCCCGTGCTTGAACCCGGCCAGCCCGGGAATTATCATGCCCCCTGTGAACCGCCGACCCCTTCCAGGAGGAAACCATGAAGTACGCCGACAGCGGTGTGAACATCGACGCGGCCACCCGCGCCCTGGCCCGCAGCAAGGAAGCCGTGCGCTCCACCTGGGATGACCGGGTGAAGAACGAGCTGGGCGCCTTCGGCGGCCTGTTCCAGCCGGCTCCCGGCCAGCCCCTGCTGGTGGCCAGCGTGGACGGCGTGGGCACCAAGGTCATGCTGGCCGCCCTGACGGGGCGCTACGACACCGTGGGCCAGGACCTGGTGAACCACTGCGTGGACGATATCCTGGTGCAGGGGGCCGAGCCCCTGTTCTTCCTGGACTACTTCGCCACCAGCCAGCTGGACGAGGCGGTGCTGCCCGAGGTCATCGCCGGCTTCGCCCAGGCCTGCCGCGAGAACGGCTGCGCCCTGCTGGGGGGGGAGACGGCCGAGATGCCCGGTGTCTACCTGGAAGGCGAGTTTGACCTGGCCGGCACCATCGTGGGGCAGGTGCGGCAGGATGACGTCATCGACGGCTCGCGCATCGCCGCCGGCGACCGGGTGTGGGGTCTGCCCAGCACCGGGTTGCACACCAACGGCTATAGCCTGGCCCGCAAGGTGCTGCTGGAGAAGGCCGGCTTCGCGGTGACGGACACGCCGGACGAGCTGGCCGGCGCCAGCGTGGGGGACGCCCTGCTGGCCGTGCACCGCAGCTACCTGCCGGACATGCGCCGGGTGTGGGAGGCCTGCGGCCGCGAGGCCGTCAAGGGCCTGGCCCATATCACCGGTGGCGGCTTCTACGACAACATTCCCCGGGTGCTGCCCGCGGGGGTGAGCGTGCATCTGGATCCGGTGGCCTGGCCCACCCTGCCCATCTTCCAGCTCATCCAGGCCAAGGGGGGCGTCAGCGACGCCGAGATGCACCGGGTGTTCAACATGGGCATCGGGCTGGTGGTCATCACCCCGCAGGATGTGGACCTGGAGGCCGTGGGGGTGGGGGCCCTGCCCATCGGCGAGGTGGCCGCCGGGGACGAGCCGGTGGTGTTGCCCTTCTGATTGGCTGATCTGTCCTGAAGGGGTCAATGGCGGGCCTGCTCCCATGGGGGGGGCGGGCCCGTTTTTGTTGGTGGCGGGCAGGGGTGAAGGGGGGGACAGGGGGCGGGGGGCATCCCCAGCGTCTTCACTGATAAGGTGTGCTCAATTGGAACAGCTTTGATCTCGCCACCCCTGTGCCCGGTGGCCTGGCGGCTGGGCATGGTCTTCCCCCGGTCCGGGGCCCACTCGCCGGGAAATGGGGATTCAGGCGCCTTGGCCCGGAGTTCAGGATCTCCGCGGCAAGCCGCGATGGTGGGGCATGGTCCCTGCAATGGTTGCTCTCTGTTTCAGAGCAGATACACACCTCCCCGTCTTGCATTGGGATCTCGCCGGGTCCGCCCAACGGACCCTTCCACCGAAGGGGGCTACATGGATTGCACCATGTTCTGGGATGAGGAAATCGCCAGCTTCCCTCACGGGGGCCAGGGGGCCGCCGTCTGGGTCGTGCGCCGCGAAGGAGCCGAGGTCTCGGCCCCGCTGAAGGTTCTGCTGTCCTGGGCCAGTGGCAAGGCCCGGGGGGCCGGCATGGCCGGCAGTCCGCCCCTGGGCGGCTTGCTGCGCACCATGAACCAGCAGAAGGAAGAACTGGTCCAGCATGCCGGCGGCTCGGCCTTGTGGCTGGAGCCCCTTTACCACGAAGGGCGCGTGGGTGGGGGGCTGGGCATCTGGTTCGACGCCAGCGAACCCTGGCGAGAGAGCATCTTCCTGTGGGGGCAGCGGCTGGCGGCCCGGCTGGGCCCTCTGCTGGCGCAGCTGAAACCCCTGCCGGGACACAGCGGCGAACTGGCCAGTCCCCTACAGCAAACGCTGTTCCCCGTGGCGCGGGTGGACCCGGATGCGGGGGCCCAGGCCGCGGCCGGTTGGCCCCTGTCCCGCATGCGGGTGGGGGGCGACGGCAAGCTGCCCTTGCCGCGGCCCATGACCATTCCCGGCATTCCCCGTTGCGTGGGCACCAGCCTGGAAATGCGGCGCCTGGGCGAACGCCTGGGGCCCATCGCCCGCAGCGGGGTCAACGTGCTGCTGCACGGCGAGAGCGGGGTGGGCAAGGAGATCGTGGCCCGGGCCCTGCACCTGCTCAGCGAGCGCAAGGATGGGCCCTTCCTGGGGCAAAATTGCGCGGCGCTGCCCGAGAGCCTGTTCGAGAGCGAGCTGTTCGGCCACAAGGCCGGGGCCTTCACCGGGGCGGCCGGGGACAAGCAGGGCCTTCTGGCGGCCGCCAGCGGGGGCACCTTCTTCCTGGACGAGATCGGCGACATGCCCCTGCCCTTGCAGATCAAGCTGCTGCGGGTCATGCAGGAACGGCGGGTGCGCCGCATCGGGGACCTGCGCAGCCGCCCCGTGGATCTGCGCTTCGTGGCGGCCAGCCACAAGGACCTGGAGCGGGAAATCCGGGAGGGCCGCTTCCGGCTGGATCTGTTCTATCGTCTGAAGGTGGTGCGGCTGGTCATTCCGCCTCTGCGGCACCGGCCCGAGGACATCGCCCCTCTCTTCGCCTTCTTCCTCAAGAAGGCCGACCGCCCCATCGGCCACATGACCATCAGCGAGGGGGCCCTGCGCGTGCTGCAGGAGTGGCGGTGGCCCGGCAACGTGCGCGAGCTGGAGAACGAGGCCCACCGCTTCCTGGCCCTGCACGGGGATGTGCTGCACATCCGGCGGCGCCACCTGAGCCCCGAATTGCAGACCGAGGGGCGGGTGGTGGAGGGGCCGGACGACCTGATGATGGTGCGGGACCTGGGCCAGGCGTCGGAGTTGCTGGAGCAGTACCTGATCCGCAAGGCCATCGCCGCCGCCGACGGGCGCAAGGCCGCCGCGGCCCGGCGCCTGGGGCTGTCTCGGCAGGGGCTGTACAAGAAGATCAAGCGCTACGGCATGCAGGACCTGGTGGAGCCGCGCAGCGGATCCGATTGAGGCCTCCCGCGGGCATGCTGGCTCGTGTGGGCGAGGAGCTCAAGGTCTCCCTGGACGTGGGCGACTTGTCCTCGATTGAGATCTGAGTCCAGGAGGCGCGCTGGGCGGCCGGGAGTATGGCCAGCCTGGGCGATCACCTCGCGGCTTCCCTTGATGACGGTAGCCTGTCCGTCATCGAGATGTGCGGCGCGGCCATAATTCTCAACGAGTTCATCGACCAGCTTGAAGACGTGGCCACCGAGGTGGACAAGGACGACCAGGCGCTGGAGGTGGGAAAGAAGGCTGGGGACAAAAGTCCAGCCGGAAGTTTCTGGAATGTCGAGACGATTTTGAAAAAATTTTCATTGGTTGGGGTAACCCCACCTGCGGGAAGGTAGGTGGCCCTGTCGAAAGGCAGGACCATTTTTTCCGGAACGACTTGGTGAATAATCGGTTGGAGAGGGGAGTATTCAATGTTTGTTCGTGCCGAATTGCTGTCCGGACAGAGGCTTTGTAGGCTAAAGAAAACATGAGAGATGCCGAAAATAATTGTTGACCAGTATCTCGATGGCCTTCTAGTTTCCGGGTTGTTAACTCTGGAAAATCATAAGGAGGCGATTTCAAGTGGTATCTCATCTTGACCCTTCGGGGAGTGATCGCATGTATGCTGTCCAAGAAGTTGCCAACTATTTTTTGGAGTTAGCCGAGCGCGATGGTGTCCAAGTGAACCATCTTAAGCTCCAGAAGTTAGTTTACATCAGCCACGGCTGTAGCCTCGGTATCAAGGAACAAGCTCTGGTTGAGGAACACCCTCACGCATGGCGTTTCGGCCCCGTTTTTCCGGAACTTTTTTCGGAATTTGAAGCATGGGGGGATCGCCCCATTACCTCTTTCGCAAAGAATGACGATGGTGTCCCCTTTTCGCTGGGGGATGGTGAAGAGGCCGATTCAACCCGCCAATGCCTTGACAAAATGTGGATGACATTTAAGGATATGTCATCTGCAGAATTGTCTTCGTTGGTAAATGGCCCAGGATCTCCATGGGATCAGATCCGTCGATTACCCATGTTTCGGCGCTTGCGTCCTGGTGGTGGATGGCGGATTCCGGCCAAGCTCTTAGGTCCATATTTTCGCGTTTTTGCCGAGCAGTACGGAATTAATAATTGTTTTTCCCAGTAGCCCCATCTTAGGAAATTACAATGTCCTATGATCCCGACCGCCCCTCGCCGGGTCGCAAAGCATTTGGTTCTCTTGCTTCAGATGAAGAGCAGTTTTTTAGAGTTTCTCCTGAAAAAAGGGATGCGCGGCATTTGGGGGTGATCCTGGGGATTTCCTTGGCCTTGTGGATCGTGTTGAACCTGCTCCAGGTAGTTTTGAAGCCAGAGGCGGTCTTGATGGTTTCCCATCTCTTGGGGATGGGGGCGGTCTTGGTTGCCACCATCGTCACGATTTGGTTGGCCCGATTCCTCGTACGTTCAGGGTATGTTCTCGATGCCATTTATGTACAGTTGTTGGTCGTCGGGGTGGTGATTTTCGGGTTCGCGCTTTTCTACCATAATGGTGATGGGATTCGCGACTGTTCCTGTTCACCCAGTGGAATCGGTTTTCTTGATACGTTGTATTTTAGTATCGTCTCAATGTCCACCCTCGGGTATGGTGACCTCCAACCAAAATCTGATTTCAGGCTGTTCGCCGCAGCTGAGGGGCTGATCGGGATGATCAACTTGGGGCTGCTGGTTGCCTTGTTCTTGCAGTTTCATCCGAGGCGGAAAAGGCCCAATGGATGGATCGACAGGACCTTTGGTCCATTGAGTGGGGTCGATTGAATCCAGTGCGGCTGATTGATGATCCTTACTAAGCCCCGACTGACTGGTCGGGGCTTTGAGGTTACCCCGGTTTCGCAGACACCTCAGAAGCTAGTTTTCACGCTCTTTCGAACGCCTCCGGATTGACGCGGCTGGAGCTGACGTTGATGCCATGCAGGTTCAGTGTCTGGGCGATGTACAGGCAGTCCTATATGGGCTCCCGGAGGCAGGCATCGAGGACGGCCTTCTCAACTTCCTCGGGGACCCGGTTGGGGTGGGAGCCTTTGGCTCCAGGCAGGCGGTCGATCAGGCCGTCTTCGCTGAATGTCTGGAAGTTGCGGCGGATCTCGTAGAATTGCTGGCGGCTGTAGCCCATGATTTTGCAGGCCTTGCTGACGGTGCCAAGTTCATGAGCACGGTCTTGCAGGCTGAGCTTCCTTCGAGCTACCTTGTCGGTAGTGGTCATGTCTTGTCTCCATCTTTGGATTAGTCGGTTGTTGTATCCTTTTTCTAACCCAAGCTGAGGCGGTCGGACTACCGCTCTTTTTTGTGGACCTGTGTCAGGCGAATGCCGTCTCTAAACAGACTGGACTTCCCCGGCGGGGTTCGATAACTTGCCGGGCATGGAGAAAAGCAACCTGAACAGCAGCATTGCGCCTGCCGCCCGACTGGTGGGCGGCAGCGAGTACCAGCGCCTGCTCTGGGCCGCCCTGGCAGGCCTGGTGGTCACCCTGGGCCTGCCGCCGGTGCCCTGGACGGGGCTGCTGGTGCCTCTGGGCCTGGCCTGGTTTTTTGTCCAGCTGCCCGGGGCCGAGCGTCCCGCCCGCCTGGCCTGGGTGTTCGGCTTCGCCCACCAGCTCAGCCTGCTGCACTGGCTTTTCTTCCTCATTCCGGCCAAGACCATCCCCACCCGCGCCCTGGTGCCCCTGCAGGCGGTGGCGGCCATCCTGTACGTGTCCGTCTTCTACCTGGTGTTCGGCTGGCTGGTGGGGCTGGTGCGGCGCCGCGTGGGGGCTGGCCGCCTGTTGCTGCTGATCCCGGTGCTCTACACGGCCATGGAAATCCTGCGGGACCGGGGCGAGCTGGCCTTTCCCTGGTGCCTGACTGGCAGCGTGGTGTCGGGCACGCCCCTCATGGTCCTGTTACGCACCAGCGGGGAGATGGGCGTGGGGGCGGCCATCATCTTCAGCGCGGCCGCCCTGGCCGCTCTCTGGCTGCGTCAGGGCTGCCGGCGCCTTCTCACCCCGGTGGCCGCGGGCCTGTGGGCCGTGCTGGCCCTGGGGGCCCTGGTGGATGGGGGAGCGGCGGCGGGGGCGCCCGTGCGCATCAGCGCCATCCAGGCCGATGTCTCCCTGGACGAGAAGTGGGACCCGGCCCGGCGGGACGCCACCACCGTCCCCTACACCGAGTTGACCCGGCAGGCCGCCGCCGACTCGTCCGGCGACTCGTCCGGCGGCCCGGCAGCCGGCCTGGTGGTGTGGGCCGAGACGGCCATCCCGGCCTACGTGCGCTACGATCGGGACCTCATGGACTGGGTGCGCGACCTGGCCCGTGACCAGCATATCTGGCTGTACACCGGCTTCCCCGACGCCCGGCGCAACGAGCAGAACGTGGTGGAGAAGTTCAACAGCAGCGGGCTGTTCAACGACCGGGGCATCCTGGTGGACCGGTACGCCAAGCACCACCTGCTGCCCATCGGCGAGGCCATGCCCTTCACCCGCTATTTCCCGGCCCTGGCCCGCATCGACGTGGGGCAGGCCGAGTGGACTCCCGGCCCGCCGCCCAACGTCATGACCGCCCAGCTGCCGGACGGTCCCCTGGCCTTCTCGGGTCTCATCTGCTTCGAATCCATCCTGGGGCGCCTGGCCCGGAGGGCCGTGGGCCGGGGCAGCACCTGCCTGGTGGTCCTGACCAACGACGGCTGGTTCGGCCAGACCGCCGGCCCCCGCCAGCACACCGCCCTGGCCCTGCTGCGGGCCGCCGAGAGCAACGTGCCCCTGGTGCGCTGCGCCAACAACGGCATCAGCCTGATCTGCGACACCCGCGGCCGGGTGCTGGACCGGCTGGGCCTGGGCCACAAGGGGGTGGTCAGCGCCGCCGTGACCCCAGGCTCGGGGGGCACGCTGTTCGTGCGCCTGGGCATCTGGCCCCTGGTGGTTTTCCTGCTCGTCTTCGGCCTGGCGGTGCTGGCGCGGCCAGATGCTCCCCGGAAGGATTGATCCATGCTCGATGGCAACCGCCACGTCTTCCCACACTGCCCCCACTGCCAGACCGTCATGGCCCGCCGCCTGGAAGGGGGCCTGGAGCGCCCCGTGTGTCCGGCCTGTGGTTTCGTCCAGTACATGAACCCCGCCCCGGGGGCCGGCGTCATCGTCCTGCGCGAAGATCGGGTGTGCCTGGTCAAGCGCAAGTTCCCGCCCAAGCAGGGCCAGTGGTCCCTGCCCACCGGGTTCATGGAATGGGACGAGGACGTGACCCTGACGGCCACCCGCGAGGCCCTGGAGGAAACGGGCCTGGAGGTGCGCCTGAAGGGGCTGTACGCGGTGGAGTCGGGGGTGCTGCCCCCGGACATTCCCGTCCTGGTGGTGTTCTACCGGGCCGAGGAGGCCGGCGGCCGCCTGCAGGCCGGGGACGACGCCGAGGAAGTGGGGTTCTTCAGCCTGGACGATCTGCCGGGCCCGGTGGCCTTCGCCGCTCACCGGCGGGTGCTGGCCCGGCTGCGCGTGGAACTGGAGGAGGGCAAGGCATGAGCAACCAGACGGTGAAGGTGGCGGTGCTGCTGTCGGGCAGCGGCCGCACCCTGGAAAACTTCCTGGAGAAGATGGCCGGCGGCGGGCTGCCCATCCAGGTGTGCGCCGTGGTCAGCAGCCGAGGCGATGTGCGCGGGGTGGAGGTGGCGCGCCGGGCTGGGCTTCCCGTGGAAGTCTTCCGGCGCAAGGATTATGCCTCGGCCGCCCAGCACAACGCAGCCATCAACGCCTGGCTGGCCCCGCACGGGCCGCAAATCATCGCCCTGGCGGGTTACCTGTGCCTGTACATGGCCCCAGAGGGCTTTGACGGCCCCGTGGTGAACATCCATCCGGCCTTGCTGCCCAGCTACGGGGGCAAGGGTTTTTACGGCGACCGGGTTCACCAGGCCGTCCTGGCGGCCGGTGAGAAGGAAAGCGGCTGCACCGTCCATCTGGCCAACGATCGCTACGACGAGGGCGCCATCCTGGAGCAGACCCGGGTGCCGGTGCTGGCCGATGACGACGTGCACACCCTGGCGGCCCGGGTCTTCGCCGCCGAGTGCGAGCTGTATCCCCGGGTGCTGGCCCGGCTGGCGGAGGAAATCTGAATGGGGGACCATCCGCCGTTCCTCCTTCCTGGCCATCCCGGAGATCAAAAAAAGGGCCTGCCGCATGCCGCCCGCGGATCGGGGGAAAACCCGTCAAGCGGAACTCGAGAAGCGGAGGCCCTTTTGGTCGGATGGCCGGGCATCAGCCCACTGAAGATGCCCGGCGCTTTTACAGGACACCCTCCGTTTGCAGGGATCGTGCCGCTCTGTTTCCCTTTCCTTGACCTTTCCCTGCTTCTGCTTGATCTTGGTTGCCAGGCAAGGTTTTGCCGCCCCGCAGCCGGTGCTGGACGGGGCGTATCATTTCCCATGAAGGCCTGCCGCGTATTGCGGAGTGCAATATTCGCGACGGATTTCCGGAGATCTGGCAATGGAAAAACTGATTCGAGAAATGCTGGTCCAGCTGGGTGAAGATCCCCAGCGCGAGGGCCTGGTCAAGACCCCCGAACGGGTGGACCGGGCGTGGCAGGAGATCACCGCCGGCTACCGGCAGGATCCCGGCGAGATGGTGCGCGGCGCCCTGTTCCAGGCCGAGGGCCAGGAGATGGTCATCGTCAACGACATCGACTTCTACAGCGTGTGCGAGCACCACATGCTGCCCTTCTTCGGCAAGGCCCACGTGGCCTACATTCCCAACGGCAAGATCGTCGGCCTCAGCAAGATCGCCCGCGTGGTCGAGGCCTACGCCCGGCGCCTGCAGGTGCAGGAGCGCATGACGGCCCAGATCGCCACCTGCCTCATGGACAACCTCAAGCCCCTGGGGGTGGCCGTCACCCTGCATGCCCAGCATCTGTGCATGATGATGCGGGGCATCCAGAAGCAGAACAGCTACGCCGTCACCAGCGAGATGCTGGGCTGCTTCCAGAACGACCCCAAGACCCGGGGCGAGTTCCTGACCCTCATCAAGGAAAAGCCCTGGAGCTGACGGGATGATTCCCGCGCGCAACGCAAACGGGCCACCCTGGGGGCGGCCCGTTTCCATAATAATTCATGAAGGCGAACCGGCTCAGGCCAGGAAGCCGTCCAGCTCCTCGGCCGAGATCTTCAGCAGCTGGGCGGCGCGCCCGCGGTCGCCCTCGGTGAAGTCCAGGGTGGCGTTCACGTGGCGCCGCACCACGTCGCGCAGGGGCTGGGGCTGGAAGGCGTGGGCGCTGGCGCCCAGGGTGATGCGCTCCAGGGTGTACTTGCCCAGATCGTCGCTGCGCAGCAGGGGGCCCGGCGCGTCCTCCACCGCGGCCCGCAGCAGGGCCTTCAGCTCCTGCAGGTTGCCCGGGAAGTAGTAGGCCCGCAGCTTCTCTTCCAGCTCGTTGCTCAGGCCCTCCAGGCAGGTGCCCAGCTTCTGGTTGGCCTGCTCCAGGAAGAACTGGGCCAGGACGGGGATGTCGTCCTGCCGGTCCCGCAGGGCGGGCAGGGCCAGGCTGTTGACCATGAGGTGGTACAGCAGATCCCGGCTGAAGGTGTCCTGGAACCCGGGGCTGGTCAGGTCGCGGGTCGAGGCCACGATGGTCCGCACGTCGGCGTGCAGGATCTCGGTGCTGTTGTCCCGGTAGAACTCGCCCGTGTGCAGGGCGTGGTTCAGGCGCATCTGCACCGGCGGCGTCATGTGCTCGATGTTGTTCAGGAAGAGGGTGCCGCCGCAGGCGTCGCTCAGGGCGCCGGATATTTCCTTGGCGTTGCCGCCGTAGCTGGGGGCCTGGCCGAACAGCACGGCGCTGAACGCCTCGGGCGGGTGCTGGGTGCAGTCCAGGGCCACGAAGGGGGCCTCGCGCCGGGGGCTGGCCTTGTGGATGGCCTGGGCCAGCCACTTCTTGCCCGTGCCGCGCTCGCCGCTCAGGAAGACGCTCAGGTTGCCCTCGGCCAGGGTCTCGGCCTGCTGGAACAGGCGCAGCACGGCGGGGTCGCGGGTGGGCAGGTGGCTGAAGGCCGCCTTGTTGTCCAGGTCGTCGGCGCTCACCTCGGCGGGCAGCTCTTCCATGCTCTGCTTGATGCTGCCCATCTCCACGGCGCTGGCCAGCACGTCCAGCAGATGTTCGTCGTCCACCGGCTTGGTCAGGTAGTCGAAGGCGCCCTGCTTCATGGCGCGCACGGCCAGGTCCACGTCGCTGGCGCCGGTCAGTATGATCACCGGCAGCTCGAGGCCCGCCGCGTTCATCTGCTGCAGGATTTCCATGCCCGTGACGTTGGGCATGTCCAGGTCCAGCATCATCACGTGGAAGGAGTTGTTCTTCAGGTGCTCGATGACCTTGCGCGAGTCGTTCTCCACCGTGGGCTCGAAGATCTCCGTCTGCATCAGGAAGACCATGAAGTAGTTGGTCACGGCCACGTCGTCGTCGACGATGAGAACTTTCTTCAGGGTGTCGCTCATGATTTCTCCGCCGTTTCACTTTCCCCGCCGGAGCAACCCGGCAATTTCACCGTGAAGGTGGTGCCCTTGTTCAGTTCGCTGCTCACCGAGATGGTGCCGCCGTGCTCCTCGATGATGCGGAAGCAGATGGCCAGCCCCAGGCCGGTGCCGCCCTTGGTGCGCTTGGTGGTGAAGAAGGGGTCGAAGATCTGCTTGCGCGTCTTGGCGTCCATGCCCTTGCCGTTGTCCTCGACCTCAACCACCACTGTGCCCGCCTCGCAGCGGGTGCGCACCTTGACCGTGCCCCGCACATCGTCGGGAATGGCCTGGGCGGCGTTGACGATGAGGTTGATGAGCACCTGCTCGATCTTCTGGCTGTTGCCCGTGAAGGTGGGCACCTTGTCGCACAGGTCCAGCTCGATGCTGGCCCGCTTGTTCACCTCGTTCTGCACCAGCCGCGTGGTGGTGCCCAGCAGGGTGTTGATGTCCACCGTGTCCACCAGCAGGCCCTCGTCCTTGCGGGCGAAGCTGCGCAGCCCGTCCACGATGCCCTTGATGCGCTCGCTGCCGTGGGCCATGTCGTCCACCAGGGTCATGATGTGATCCTTGAAGAACGTGTAGGGCAGCTTGGCGATCTTCAGGTCCGGGTGCTGCTCGTAGTGGGTGTCCACGATGGGCAGCATGTCTTCCAGGGCCTGCCGCACGATCTTCACGTTGCCCCGGATGAACTGGTTGGGGTTGTTGATCTCGTGGCCGATGCCGCTGACCAGTTGGCCCAGGCTGGCCAGCTTGTCCGCCTGCTGGATCTGCTGCTCGTAGGTCTTTTCCAGGGTCACGTCCCGGATGAACTCCAGGATGCCGTCCACCTCGTGCTGCTGGTTGAACACGGGCAAGGTGTGCAGCTGCAGGTGCTTGTCCTGGTGGCGGATGGCGCTGGTTATGGGGGTCTTGTTCTTGACCACCCGCGTCAGGCGGCAATCGGGGCAGGGCTCGTCCCGGTCGAAGTAGGCCCGGTAGCACTTGCGGCCAGCCGGCAGCTCTTCCTTGTTGCTCATGACGATCTCGAAGTCGTGGTCCACCAGCATCACCGGCTCGGGAATGGCCTGGAACATGGTCTCCATGCGCCGGCTGGTCTTCTCCCAGCTGGTGTTGATGCGGTTCAGGTAGCTGTCCACCGTGCTCAGTTTCTGCTGCTGGGCTTCCAGCTCGCCCTCGCGTGCGCTGATCTTCTGGTCCAGCTGGGCCAGCTTCTGCTGGAACTCGGCGGCCTCTTCCTGCTTCAGGGCCACGCCCTCGGCCAGCTCGCGGCGCTCCAGGGCCAGGCTCAGGATGCGACCGATCTCGCTGAGCATCTTCTGCTCTTCGGGCAGCAGCTTGTGGGAGTCGTCCAGGTAGCCGATGCGGATCTCGCCCTTCAGGGCGCCGCTGACCATGAGGAAGGTGACGATGTAGTCGCCGCTGCCGGGCTTCTGGCCGTAGGTCTGGTTGTTGTAGATGCTGTAGACCACCACCTGCTCGGGGAACCGCATGCCCTGGCACAGGTACTTGGGCAGCTTGGCGAAGAATTCCTCGATGGTGGGGGAGTTCTCGATCCACTCGGCCACGCCGTACAGGCAGCTCAGCTCCTTGACCCGCTCCTCGCGTTCCCAGTCGCTCACCTTGTTGAGGGTGTCGATCTGGGCGCCGAAGAAGACGTACTGGGGAGTGTCCTCGGCCTGGATCAGGCGCACGTGCATGGGCAGGCTGGCGCTGCTGACCCGCTTGCTGGTGAGCAGGGCGTGGATGCCGCGGGAATCGGTTTCCAGGTTCTCCATGGCCTGGCGGAAACTGATGAGGGAACTGGGGGTGAGGATGTCCGCCAGATGGGTCTGCATCATGAAGGACTGGGGCAGGGCCAGGGTCTTCTTCAGTTCCTTGCTGCAGTACTGGATCTTCTCCTCGGGATCGCAGGACAGCAGGAAGACGTAGTTCTCTTCCAGCAGGGAAAACAAGGTCTGGATGGGAATCATGCAGGGAACCCCTCGGGTGAGAAGGGCCGACCCGGCAGGTCGGCCCTTGCTCGTTGGCGTCCGTCCGAGGGGGGTGGCTCTAAAGTCCGTGCTGGACGCGGAACCGTTCGGTTCCCACCTCTCGGATCTCCTTGCGGTAGTGCTGGCTGTGGGTCAGCGCCGGCTGGATGGAGGTGGTCTTGGCGTCCACCACCACCGGCACCAGACGGGCCTGACCGAGGGCGGGACGCTCCTGACCGGTGTTCCAGTAGAAGGGCCGCCGGTCGCCCAGCTTCTCCACCACGAGGCTGTCGATGTGTTCGGCCAGATTATCCACCGTTTCCAGGCCGAAAGCAACCACCAGCTGCTCCAGCACCTGCACACCGTCCATACCGCTGGGGGCCTGCACCGCCCGCTCGAAACGGTTCACCACGCCCTCGAAGTTGCAGCGGCTGCCCGCCGTCTCCAGGAAGGTGGCACCGGGCAGGCTGATGTCGGCGAAGCGGGTGGTCTCGGTCTCGGACCAGTCCATGGCCGCCAGGAACTCCACGTTGCGGAACCAGTGTCCGGTGCGGTCGTATTCCAGGGGGTTCTCGCCGATGATGAAGGCCGCCTTCAGCTCGCCCTCTTCCAGGCGACGCCGCAGGTCCAGGGCGTCGGCCGCGCCGGGCAGCTGCGGGGCGGCCACCCTGCCGGCCGCGAAGGCCGGGTCGGCGCCCATGACTTCCAGTCCGGCGCTGTTGGCCAGCAGGCGGGGCAGCAGGATCTGGGCGCCCTTGCCGGCCTGCCGCAGCAGGGCCGTCAGGTCGGCGAACAGCTCCATGTCGCCCCGGGCCGCGTCCTGCACCCGGTCGGTGCCGTGGACGATGACCACGCGCTGGGCCTGGCCGATGAGCTGGGCGGCCTTGCGGATGTTCTCCTCGTCCACTCCGCTTTTGGCAGCGGCCAGCTCGATGTTCACCGGCCGGTCGGCGAGGAACTCGGCGGCCCCTTCCAGGCCGTCGGCCGACAGGGTGCCCTCGTCCAGCAGGGTCTGCAGCACCGCGTCCCAGAAGTAGGTGCCGCGCCCGCGCATGGGGTCCACGGCCAGGGTGCTCAGGTGCAGATCGGCCGGGTCCAGGGTGCTGTTGCTGACGATGAGCTTGGCCCCCCCGTCCCGCACCGGGCTGATGACGTCCACGTTCAGCACCAGGTGGTCCGATTCCATGCTGGTGTTGTTGCAGATGATCAGGTCCGCGTCCTTCAGGCAGGAGCGGTCCGCCGTGCTGGCGGTCATGCCCAGGGCCGGGTCCATGGCCCCGCTGCGGCCGGCGCCGGACAGGATGGCCAGGCTGCCCACGTTGTTGGTGCCCAGGGCCTCGCGGGCCACCCGCGCAGCCAGGTACAGCTCTTCGTTGGTCAGCTCGGGGCTCACGAAGACGCCCACCGCCTCGGGACCGTGCTTGGCGGCGGCTTCCCTCAGCATCTCGGCGATGCCCCCGCAGGCCTCGGGAATGCTTACGGGGTTGTATTGCCCCTGTTCTCGCACCTGGGCTGTGGTCAGGCGGGTGCTCTGGATGAACAGCTCGCTGCCGAAGCGCCCGTAGCGGCACAGGTAGTCGCCGGGGGTGTCGTTGCTGGTGGCGAAGTAGCTGCCGTCACCGAAGCGCCGCACCTTCAGCTCGCAGCCGATGGAGCAGAACCCGCAGTGGGTCATGACGTCCTCGGTCTCCAGGCAGGCGCGGCCGGGGAAGGCGTACTTGGCCGTCAGCGCGCCCACCGGGCAGGCGTCGATGCAGTTGCCGCAGCTGACACAGTTGGTGTCGTACAGGGCGTCGTTCATGGCCGGGCGCATCTCGGTCTTGAAGCCGCGTCCCACCAGGCCCAGGGCGCTGATGGGCAGCACGCGCTCGCAGGTGCGGATGCAACGGCCGCACAGGATGCACTTGTTGGGGTCGTAGCTCACGTACGGGTGGCGGTCGTCCACCTTGTGCTTGCGCACGTAGCCCTTGTAGCGCTCCATTTCCACGCCGTACTCCTCGCCGTAAAGACGCAGGGAGCAGTCATCGAAGCGCACGCAGCCGCAGCTCAGGCAGCGGGCGGTCTCGTGCTCGTTGTCGGCGAAGGTGAAGCCGTTGCTCACCTCGACGAAGTTGCTGCGCCGCTCGTCCACCTCGATGAGGTGCACCTCGTGGCGGGGCGACTCGGCGATCTCGCCCAGCTCCTGCTTGCCGGGCTTGGCCCAGAAGCTCTTCTGCACGGCGAAGGGGCGCCGGGGCGCTTTCTCGCCCAGGACGTAGGCGGCCATGTGCTTGCCCGCGCGCTGGCCGTCGCCGATGGCGTCGATGACCACGGTGGGGCCGTCGTCCACGGCGTCACCGCCGGCGAACACGCCGGGAATGTTGGTGGCCAGGCTCTCCAGGTTGACGGCGTAGGTGTTCCAGCGCGTCAGCTCGATGTGCTGGCTTTCCACCTCGGTCAGGCCGTCCAGCACCGTGTCCTGCCCGATGGCGCTGATGGCCAGGTCGCAGGGCAGGTCGAAGTCGCTGCCTTCCTGGGGGACGGGGCGGCGGCGGCCCGAGTCGTCGGGTTCGCCCAGCTTCATGCGCTGGCACTTGATGGCCTGCAGCTTGTTGTTCCCATCCTTTTCATCCCGAACGATGCCGATGGGGGCCATGAGCTCCATGATCTCGCAGCCCTCTTCCAGCAGGTCCTCGATCTCCATGTCGTCGGCGGGCATCTCGGCCTTGGTGCGGCGGTACAGCACCAGCACCTTGGCGGCGTCCAGGCGCCAGGCGGTGCGGGCGCAGTCCATGGCGGTGTTGCCGCCGCCCACCACCACCACGACCTTGCCGGACATGCTCACGGGATTGTTGACCATCTCGGGCAACCAGTCGGCCCCGGTCACCACGCCCTCGGTGTCGTTCTCGCCCTCCACGCGCATGGCCTTGCCGGTCCAGGCGCCCGCGCCGATGAACACGGCGTCGTGCTTCTTGCGCAGCTCGTCCAGGGTGATGTCGGTGCCCACGCGAACGCCGTACTTGATCTCGGCGCCGGCCCGCTCGATGTACTCCACTTCCTTGTCCAGAACCTCATCCGGCAACCGGTATTCGGGGATGCCGTAGCGCAGCATGCCGCCGCTCTTTTCCAGGGCCTCGTACATGACGGCCTTGATGCCGCGCCGGGCCAGGAACCAGGCCGCCGTCAGGCTGGCCGGGCCGCTGCCCACCAGGCCCACGGTCTTGCCCGTGCTGGGCTCAACCACGGGGTCCTTGCTGTAGATGTCGCCGCGGTCGGTGACGAAGCGCTTGATGTTGTTGATGGCCACGGGGGTGTCCACGTCCTCGCGACGGCACACCACCTCGCATTTGCGCACGCAGATGCGGCCGCACACGGCGGGCAGCGGGTTGGCCTCGCGGATCAGGTCCACGGCCTTCTCGGCCTCGCCCATGGCCGACAGGGCGATGTAACCCTGGGCGTCCACGTGGGCGGGACAGCCCTCCATGCAGGGGCTGATGCAGTCGGCGTAGTGGTTGCTGAGCAGCAGTTCCAGTGCGGTCTTGCGGCTGGCGCTGATCCGGTCGTTGCGGGTGGTCACCTTCATGCCCTCGGCCACCCGTGTGGCGCAGCTGGGCACCAGATTGGGCCGCCCTTCCACCTCGACCACGCAGACGAAGCACGAACCGTAAGGCTTCAGCTCCGGGCTGGCGCACAGGGTGGGGATGGTGTCCAGCTCCTGGTCGTGAACCACCTCCAGGATGGTCTTGCCCGCAGGAGCTTCGATTTCCTTGCCGTTTATGGTCAGTTTGACGGTGCTCATGGCTGCTCCTGTTACTGGGTGAAGATGGCGTCAAAGCTGCAGCTCGTCAGGCACTTGCCGCACTTCACACAGACATCGGTATCGATCACGTGGGTTTCCTTCTTCAGGCCGCTGATGGCCTCGACCGGGCAGTTGCGGGCACACACGGTGCAGCCGTTGCACTTCTCGCCGTCGATGAAGAAGTCCACCAGGGCCTGGCAGCTGCCGGCGGGGCACTTGTGGTCCCGGATGTGGGCCTCGTACTCGTGGCGGTAGTAGCGCAGGGTCGTCTGCACGGGGTTGGGGGCCGTCTGGCCCAGGCCGCACAGGCTGGCTTCCTTGATGCGCACCGACAGCTCTTCCAGCTTCTGGATATCCTCTTCGCAGCCCTCGCCGTGCACCAGGCGCTCCAGGATCTCCAGCATGCGCAGGGTCCCGATGCGGCAGAAAGTGCACTTGCCGCAGCTTTCGCTCTGGGTGAATTCCAGGAAGAAGCGGGCGATCTCCACCATGCAGGTGGTCTGGTCCATGACGACCATGCCGCCCGAGCCCATGATGGCGCCGGTCTTGGGGATGGTCTCGAAGTCCACGGGGATGGTCTTCTGATCCGAGGGGATGCAGCCGCCGCTGGGGCCGCCCATCTGCACGGCCTTGAAGGTGCCGCCCTCCTTGATGCCGCCGCCGATGTTGAACACCAGCTGCTCAATGGTGGTGCCCATGGGCACCTCGGCCAGGCCGCCCTTCAGGACGCGCCCGGCCAGGGCGAACACCTTGGTGCCCTTGCTCTTCTCGGTGCCGTACTTGGCGTACTGGCCCGAACCCTGGGAGATGATCCAGGGGATGTTGGCGTAGGTCTCCACGTTGTTGTTGTTGGTGGGCTTCTGCCACAGGCCGGCCTCGGCGGGGAAGGGGGGGCGGATGCGGGGCATGCCGCGCTGTCCCTCGATGGAGGCGAACAGGGCCGTCTCCTCGCCGCACACGAAGGCGCCGGCGCCCTGCTTGACCTTCATGTCGAAATCGAAGCCCGAACCCATGATGTTCTTGCCCAGGTAGCCCTTCTCGCGGGCGGCGGCCAGGGCGATCTCCAGGCGCTTGATGGCCAGAGGATACTCGGCCCGGCAGTAGATGTAGCCGAAGGTGCCGCCGATGGCGCGGGCGCAGATGATCATGCCTTCCAGCACGGCGTGGGGGTCGCCTTCCAGCACCGAGCGGTCCATGAACGCGCCGGGGTCGCCCTCGTCGGCGTTGCACACCACGTACTTCTGCTCGCCGTCGTAGCCGGCGGCGAAGCTCCACTTCAGCCCGGTGGGGAAGCCGGCCCCGCCGCGGCCGCGCAGGCCGGAGGCCTTGACCTCGTCGATGATCTGCTCGGGAGTCATATCCAGCAAGGCCTTGCGGGCGCCCTCGTAGCCGCCGGCGGCCAGATACTCGTCGATGCTCTCGGGATCGATGTTGCCGCAGTTGCGCAGCACGATGCGTTCCTGCAGATCCAGGTAGGTGGCTTCCTCGCCGCCGGTGGCGCCGTCTTCCTCGATGACGTAGACCAGGTTCCCGTCCTCGACCCGCTGGTCGTTCAGCACGTGGCTGGTCATGATCTGTTCGGCGCTCTTGGGGTTGACCCCGCCGTAGATGACGCGGCTCTTGCCGTCGTTGATCTCCACCAGGGGTTCACGAAAGCACATGCCGATGCAGCCGGTGATGTGCAGCTCGCAGCGGTCGGGGTGCTCGGCCGCCAGCTGTTCCAGCCTGTCGTACACGGCCTGCGCGCCGGCCGACAGCCCACAGGTGCCCATGCCTACGATTATTTTCTTCATGGAAGCTCCTCGCGCCGGCCCGCAGGCGGGCGCCCTTCAGTTTGATTCGGCTATTCGCTCTGGGGCTCGGTGGTCTTGGCTTCGGCGGGCTTGGCTTCACCCGACTTCTTGGCCTCCCGCGCGATCCGGCGGATCAACTTGCGCGTGGAGGCGGGATTCAACGAGCCGTGGGTGTCGTCGTTCACCATGACCACGGGGGCCAGGCTGCAGCAGCCGATGCAGGCCACAGTCTGCAGGGTGAACAGGCCATCCTCCGAGGTGTCGCCCACGCCCACGCCGATCTCGTCCTCGATGGTCTCGGTGATCATCTTGGCGCCCGAGACGTGGCAGGCCGTGCCCGCGCAGGCGCGGATCACGTACTTGCCCATGGGGCGCAGACGGAACTGGCTGTAGAAGGTGATGACTCCGTAGATCTCCGACTCGGGGATGCCGGTGACGCTCGAGATGTAACTGATGGCGCGGCGGGGGATGTAACCGAAGTGGTCCTGTGCGGACTGCAGAAGGGGAATCAGTTCACCCGGTGCTCCGTCGTAACGCCATAGCCGATAGCTGAAGTTCTTCTGCTCGGTGGCCATGCGAAGTTCCTTTCACGACCTGGTGGTTGACCGCCGGTCCACGGGCGACCGGCGGTCTTCATGATCACCTGACCTGGTCCCGGGTGGGGGCAGGTCAGTCTTCAATCAACTTGATCACCTTGGCCTCCCGGACGCGCAGCACGCCGTCTATCTGGGAAAGCTTCTCGATGATGCGGGGGGCGCGGCCCATGGCGCCGAAGCCGGTGACCATGCCCACCAGCTTGGAACCGTTGTCGATGACATCGCAGAAGACCACCTCGTCCACGAAGAACACCGTGGTGAAGATCTTCTGGATGGCGTCGGGATCGATGTCCACGATGATGTAGCTGATGGTGCCGGGCTGGTGGCCCGCGTGAGCGCCGGCCTCGCTGCGCACGGCGTTCTGGTAGGTCTCGATGAACTGGTCCACATCGCGGTCCAGCTTGGGCCGTTCAACCGGGCTCATGGAAAGCACCTCGATACCGTCCATGGCGCCCACCCTCTCGAACACTTCCTTCACCTCGTCCATGCTCTTGCCCTGGACCAGCAGGATGATGTCGAAATCGCCCCGCACGGCGTCGCAGCTGACGATGCCGTCCATTCGGTACAGGGTGTCGTAGATCTCCAGGCTGCGGTCCTGGTCGGTGACGTTCACCGTCAGGTAGGCGCTCACCGACTCGCGCATGCCGTCCTCGGTGGCGGCCGCCGGGGCGGTGGTGGCGGTCTGCCCGGGGGACAGTTCGTCCAGGGCGCTCACCAAGTCGGGGATCTCGAAGGGCTTGTCCAGATAACCCGTGTTGTGCTCGGAAAGGGCGGTGATCTGCAGGCGCTCGTCGCCGAAGCCGGTGATCACCAGCACGGGCAGATCGGGGTACTGGTTCTTGATCACCTTCAGGATCTTCAGGCCGTCGATGTCGGGCATGAAGATGTCCGTGACCAGATAGTCGTAGGAAAGGCCCTTTTCCCGGGCCTGGTTCAGCTCGTGGATGGCGCTGATGCCGTCGGGGCAGGCCACCACGGTGTAGTCTTCCTGGGTCAGGCCAACGGTCAGATTCCGACGAATCTCAGCCTCGTCATCGATGATTAGCACGCGACCTTTCAAGGCGTTCCTCCTCTTTGGAAGATTGTCATCCGTCTGTCACAAAGGTGTGAGCCCGGATAGTTGAAATCAAGTTGATAACAGTGTTCACCTTACGTCGGCCCGGTCCGTGGAGAGAGCCTCTTCCAGGTCGCTCCAGCGGCCGGAACTCAGATACATGTTGATGGCCCTGGCGGCGGCGCGCCCGTGGCCCATGGCCAGGATCACCGTGGCGGCGCCCAGGACGATGTCACCCCCGGCGAAGACCCCCGGAATGTTGGTCTGCATGGTGTTCTCGTTGGCCACGATGCCCCCCCAGCGGGTCACTTCCAGCTCGGGGAAATCCCTGGGCACCAGCGGGTTGGGGCTGTTGCCGATGGCCACGATGACGGCGTCGATGTCCTCGATGAACTCGCTGCCCTCCACGGGCACGGGGGAGCGGCGGCCCGAGGCGTCGGGTTCACCCAGCTCCATCTTCAGCAGTTCGACTCCCGTCAACCAGCCCTCGTCGTTGCCGATGAAGCGCACCGGATTCTGCAGGGTGTGGAAGGCCACGCCCTCTTCCTTGGCGTGATGGATCTCTTCCAGGCGGGCGGGCATCTGTTCCTCGGCCCGGCGGTAGATGATCAGCGACTTCTCGGCGCCCATGCGCAGGGCGGTGCGGGCGCAATCCATGGCCACGTTGCCGCCGCCGATGGTGGCCACCTTCTTGCCCTTGATGATGGGAGTGTCCGTCTCTGGGAAGCTGTACGCTCCCATGAGATTGGCCCTGGTGAGGTATTCGTTGGCCGAATACACCCCCAGCAGGTTCTCGCCGGGAATGCGCATGAAGCGGGGCAGGCCGGCGCCGGTGCCCACGAACACGGCGTCGTACTCGTCCACGATCTCCTTCATGGGGGCGGTCTTGCCCACGACGAAGTTGTACTTGAAGGTCACGCCCAGACGCTCCAGGTAGTCCACTTCCTTCTGGACGATGGCCTTGGGCAGACGGAATTCGGGAATGCCGTAGACCAGCACGCCGCCGGCCTTGTGGAAGGCCTCGAACACCGTGATCTCGTGGCCGTGGCGCACCAGGTCGCCGGCCAGGGTCAGGCCGGCCGGACCGCCGCCCACCACCGCCACCTTCTTGCCGCTGGGTGCGGGCCTGGGGGGCAGGGGAATCTCGCCCTGCTCGCGTTCCCAGTCGGCCAGGAAGCGTTCGAGACGACCGATGTTCACCGATTTGGTGGGATCCTTCTGGGCCTTGCCCACCGTGCAGGCCAGCTGGCACTGCTCTTCCTGCGGGCACACCCGGCCGCAAACGGCGGGCAGCAGGTTGGTCTCCTTGATCTTGGCCACGGCGGCGGCTAGATCGCCGTCCTCGATGAGCTTGACGAAGCCCGGGATGTCCACGCCCACAGGGCAGCCCTCGGTGCAGAAGGGGCGCTTGCACTGGATGCAGCGCCTGGCCTCGGCCTGGGCCATCTCCAGGGTGTAGCCGGTGGGAACCTCGTTGACGTTGTGGATGCGCTCGCCGGGATCCTGCTGGGGCATGTCCATGGGGGGCAGCTTGAGCCGTTCCTTCATGGTGAGTTCAGGTTTGTCGCTCATTTGTCGCCCTCCCTCTTGACGGCGTTTTCCAGCCGGCAGCCGGATTCGCCCATGTAGTGCTCCAGGCTGTCATGCTCGTTGGTCTTGTACATGGTCAGGCGGGCCATCATCTCGTCGAAGTCCACCAGGTGGCCGTCGAACTCGGGTCCGTCCACGCAGGCGAACTTGGTCTCGTCGCCCACGGTCACGCGGCAGCCGCCGCACATGCCCGTGCCGTCCACCATGATGGGGTTAAGGCTGACCAGGCAGGGGATTTCCAGTTCCTTGGTCAGCAGGCTGACGAACTTCATCATGATGGGCGGGCCCATGCAGATGCACTGGTCGAACTGCCGGCCGTCCTCCTGCACCAGCTTCTTGATGGCGTCTGTGACCACGCCCTTCATGCCGTAGCTGCCGTCGTCGGTGGTGATGATCAGCTCGTCGCTGACGCCCTTCATCTGCTCTTCCAGGATGAGCAGGTCCTTGTTGCGCGCGCCCAGGATGCTGGTGACGTGGTTGCCGATCTCCTTCATGGCCCTGGTCACGGGGAACAGGGGAGCCGTGCCGATGCCGCCGCCCACGCACAGGACGTTGCCCACCTTCTCGATGTGGGTGGGTTCGCCCAGGGGCCCGCAGATGTCGGGGATGCTGTCGCCCGCCTTGAGCTGGGCCATCTCCAGGGTGGTCTTGCCCACGGCCTGGACGATGAGGGTGATGGAGCCCTCATCCCTGTCCACGTCGGCGATGGTCAGGGGAATGCGCTCGCCGTGGTCGCTGATGCGCACGATGACGAATTGCCCCGGCTTGCGGTAGCGGGCCACGTCGGGGGCTTCGAATCGATAGAGGTGGACGTTGGGTCCGAGGACGGTGTGTTCCAGGAGGGGATGCATTCGAGTATGTCCTTTCATCAGTGGGTTTCCTGAGATGGACAGAGCATGGGCGACGCCCATCATATCACGCCGCGGATAATCTCATACCAGGTGCCGTCAATCAATATGGAAGGCTCTAAATAAATGAAAAAGAAGGGGGTAAATGATATTGAAAGGCGGTGTGCAGGGCAGAAAAAAGCCCCGACCCAGGGGCCGGGGCTTGACTCGTCGGGCAAGGGCGGGCCTACAGGCCTTTTTCCCCCAGCCAGCGCTCGGCCTCGATGGCGGCCATGCAGCCGGTGCCGGCCGAGGTGATGGCCTGGCGGTACACGTGGTCCTGCACGTCGCCCGCCGCGAAGACGCCCTCGATCTCGGTGGCCGTCACGTTGTTCTTGGTGATGAGGTAGCCGTTCTCGTCGGTCTTCAGGCACCCCTCCAGGAACTGGGTGTTGGGGGTGTGGCCGATGGCGATGAAGCAGCCGGTCACGGGCAGGTCACTGATGTCGCCCGTCACCGTGTCCTTCAGCTTCAGGGTCACCAGATTGCCGTTCTCGTCGCCGACGTATTCCTCGATGACCTTGTTCCAGGCGATGTCGATCTTCTCGTGATTGATGGCACGGTCCTGCATGATCTTGCTGCCACGCAACTCGTCCCGGCGATGGATCAGGGTCACCTTGGAGGCGAAGTTGGTCAGGTAGGTGGCCTCTTCCAGGGCGGTGTCGCCGCCGCCCACCACGGCGATGTCCTGGCCGCGGAAGAAAAAGCCGTCGCAGGTGGCGCAGGCGCTCAGGCCCTTGCCCATGAACTTCTGCTCGTTTTCCAGGCCCAGCCAGCGGGCGGTGCTGCCGGTGGCGATGATCACGGCGGGGGCCTCGTAGGTGGCCTTGCTGGTGTTGACCTTCTTCACGTCACCGCTGAAGTCGACGCTGATGGCGGTTTCGCTGATGAATTTGGTGCCAAAGCGTTCCGCCTGGGCCTTCATCTTCATCATGAGCTCCGGGCCCTCGACGCCGTCGGGAAAGGCGGGGAAGTTTTCCACGTCGGTGGTGATGGTCAACTGGCCGCCGGGCTGGTCGCCCTCCAGCAGGATGTGGGGGATGTTGGCGCGGCCCAGGTAGATGGCGGCGGTGTAGCCGGCGGGGCCGGCACCGATGACGATGGCCTTGTAATCGGACATGGGAAGCTCCTCGTAAAGGGCAAGGCAAAACCGGGCCCCGGGCCCGGCGGTTATTCTTTCGAGGCAATACTTACTATAAACACGAGCGATGTCAATATGCGGGAGTATCGCGGGAATGCCCGTGCGCCGGGTGGGATTTCGGCTTCCCCGAGTTCATTCGCCAAAAACATGGCCCGCCCGCAGCTGGTCCAGGAAGGTACGCAAGGCGACCGCCTGGTCCGGGCGGAAGCTCAGGAACTCCATCGGATCGCCCGCCCCCAAGTCGGCCACCGGAATCCAGGCCTGCTGGCTGAACTCGTCGGGAGCCAGCCGCAGGGCCCGCTTTTCCCCCTCTTGCAGCCGGCAGGCCAGGTAGGTGGTGATCTGCCATTGTTCCGGAGCCCGCATGGGCAGGGTGCCGACCAGGTTCAACCTATCCGCTTTCAGGTCCAGGCCCAGTTCCTCCCGGGCGCCCCGGGCCGTGGCATTCGCCGCGGTACAGCACCAGCACCCGGCCATCCACGTGGATGGGCGAGCCGTTGGGGCTGAAGGCCTGGAAATACTCGAAACGGCCCGGACAGGAGGTTTGGTCGTCGCCCGCGGCGGGGTCCGTCCGGGTTGTGGCCAGCAACAGGCCCCGGGGTTTTGGGGTCCATTGCAGGGGGCGGCCGGCCAGCTTTTCCAGAAGGGGGATGGTCATTTCCAAGGGGCGCACTCCGGGGCTGGGGGCAAGGTGGCCCTGTCGAGGGAGCAGGGCCTGGTTCTCAATATAGGAGCCAACCCGGGGGGTGGCTTGCTCCGATTGACCCGTATGACGCCGGCACGGGCAGGGAAAAATACCACAGCCCTACTTGACGCAGGAACGGCGATGTATTAAATATTCCCGCTTACGGATTCTGCCGGGAGGCCCAGGTCTGCCCGGTGGGCGTTTCTGTGTGCCATGGGCAGTTGCCTGTGGTCAAAGTCCAGGCTGAATGTCCAGCTGGATGTCCAGAAGGCCCGAAACACTCGAAAATGCGGAGAAACGCGATGTACGCCGTTGTCAAGATCAAGAACCAGCAGTACCGGGTCAGCCCTGACCTGACGATCCAGGTGCCCCTTCACGACGGGAATGAAGTGGGCGACACCTTGAATTTCGACGAGGTTCTCCTCATTTCTGACGGTGAGGACACCAAGGTGGGCACCCCCACCGTCGAAGGCGCCAGCGTCGCCGCCGAGGTTCTGAGCCACGGCCGCAGCCGCAAGATCGTCGTTTTCAAGAAGAAGCGCCGGAAGAACTACCGTCGCAAGAACGGCCATCGCCAGCAGTACACCGAGATCAAGATCACCGGGATTTCCGGTTAACGGTTAACCAGCGCCCGGCCCTTGATCTGGGGCGCCGGTCGATAACCAGAACAGGAGCGCAACCATGGCTCACAAAAAAGCAGGCGGCTCAACTCGTAACGGCCGCGATTCCAATCCCCAGTATCTGGGCGTCAAGCGTTTCGGTGGCCAGGCCGTGCGGGCGGGCACCATCATCGTGCGTCAGCGCGGCACCAAGATCCACCCCGGCAAGAACGTCGGCAAGGGTGGGGACGACACCCTGTTTGCCCTGGTGGACGGCCTGGTCGAGTTCCAGGACTTCCGCGGCAACAAGAAGCGCGTGGCCATCGTTCCTTTCCAGTAGAACCTGTTACTGGCCAAGGTTTTGACCCGTTTCCTCTTTGGAGGGAGCGGGTCTTTTTATTTGTATTTTGTTGTTTTATTTGATATAATGCCATCTCTAATCGACTCCCAACCGAAGGACGTGACGATGATGAAGATGATGGTGTTCTTTTCCGCCTTTGTGTGCCTGATTATGGCCGGTTCCGCCCTGGCCACCAACGAATTGACCATCCTGCCCCACATGATCGGCCCCAGCAACCCCGAGACCATGGTCTTCGGCCGCGACGGCCTGCTGTTGCCGGGCGGTGCCGATTCCTGGGTCTTCTCCAACGTGGTGATGCCCCTGCCCGAGGGCTTTGCCGGCAGCCAGGTGCGCCTGGTGACCATCTACTTCATGCCCACCACCGACGAGGTGGGGGATGTGGCCTTCGGCATCGGCATGAAGAGCCGGGCCGTGGGCACCCTGCTGCACTATGGCGGCTCAACCGACACCGGCTCGCCCGTGTGGCTGTACAACAACGCCGGCGACATCATGACCCAGCAGATCCTCATGGATTACCCCATCGACGACCTGGATCTTCTTTCCTTCGGGATCCAGCGCAGGGTCTACGATTACGATTCCTATCCGGACGGGGTGAACATCCTGGCCGTGACCGTCGAGGATTACAACGACATGTCCGCGGTGGAACCCGGCCCCGAACTGCCCGACCCCGTGGAACTGGCCATGCAGGCCGTGCCCAACCCCTTCAATCCCAGCACCACCATCAACTTCAGCCTGGCCCGGGCCGGCAAGGTCAACGTCAGCGTGTTCGATCCCCGCGGTTACCTGGTGGAGGAACTGGTGGTGGGCCAGGAGATGGAGGCCGGCAAGCACCAGGTCCAGTTCGCGCCCCGGGATACCGCTTCCGGAGTGTACTTCGTGCAGGTCACCCTGGACGGCCTGGCCGTCACCCGGAAGGTCAGCATGATCAAGTAGCGGATTTCCTGGCGCTGCCGGCAAAATAGGCCGTGAAAATTCAGGAAAAGCTGCTATATTGGCCCCCGGGCTACGAAAGTCACGGATCCGCCCCTGCGTAGTGGGGGCGGATCTTTTTTTTGAGGAGCGTGTGCGCCGTTGAGCGTTCTGGTTGTCATTCCTGCCCGTTACAGCAGCAGCCGCTTTCCCGGCAAGGCCCTGGCCGACCTGGAAGGCAAGCCGCTCATCGTCCGGACGGTGGAGCGGGCCTCGGGCATGCGGCGGGCCGACATGATCGTGGTGGCCACCGACGACCAGCGCATCCTGGAGGCAGTCCGGGGCGCCGGTTTCGCCGCCGAGATGACCGCTGACCATCCCACCGGGACCGACCGCATCGGCGAGGTGGCCGGGCGCCACTCCGGGGCCGAGATCATCCTGAACCTGCAGGGGGACGAACCCCTGCTGGACCCGCGCACCGCCGACGGCCTGGTGGAAGCCCTGCTGGCCGACCCGACCATCGACATCGGCACCCTGGCTCATCCCTTCGCCGGTCCCGACGACTGGCGCGATCCCAACCAGGTCAAGGTCATCAGGGACCGGCAGGACCGGGCCCTGTACTTCTCGCGGGCGCCCATTCCGGGGGCCTTCCCGGGCCGGCCCGGTGAACCCTTCCGGCAGGCCCTGCGGCACATCGGGGTCTATGCCTTCCGGCGGCCGGCCCTGACCCGCTTTCTGGCCTGGCCGCCCACCCCCCTGGAACAGGCCGAGGGCCTGGAACAGCTGCGGGCCCTGGAAAACGGCCTGACCATCAAGGTCCTGGAAACCGCCGACGAGCCCGTCGGGGTGGACACTCCCGAAGATCTGGAACGAGTGAAGCGAATCCTTCGTCGCCAATAGGAGAATTGCGTAATGGCCAAGTTTATTTTCGTCACCGGTGGTGTGGTCTCGGCCCTGGGCAAGGGGATCGCCAGTGCCTCGCTGGGCAACCTGCTCAAGGCCCGGGGCCTCAAGGTCATCCTGCAGAAGTTCGACCCCTACCTGAACGTGGACCCCGGCACCATGAGCCCCTTCCAGCATGGCGAGGTGTTCGTGCTGGAGGACGGCGCCGAGTGCGATCTGGATCTGGGCCACTACGAACGCTTCACCGACACCAATCTGTCCCAGCACAACAACCTGACCAGCGGCCGCGTCTACGAGACCATCCTGTCCAAGGAGCGCAAGGGCGAGTACCTGGGCCGCACGGTGCAGGTCATTCCCCACGTCACCGACGAGATCAAGCGCCGCATCACCCTGCCCTCCGAGCAGGATCCCGACGTGGACGTGGTCATCACCGAGATCGGCGGCACCGTGGGTGATATCGAGAGCCTGCCCTTCCTGGAGGCCATTCGCCAGTTTCGCCTGGAGCAGCCCATGGAGGACACCGCCTCCATGCACCTGACCCTGGTGCCCTACATCGCCACCGCCGGCGAGATCAAGACCAAGCCAACCCAGCACTCGGTGCGCGAGCTGCGCAGCATCGGCATCCAGCCCGACTTCCTCATGTGCCGCTGCCAGGAAAGCCTGGGCGACGACGCGCGCCGCAAGATCGCCCTGTTCTGCAACCTGCCCGTGGACAACGTCTTCGACGCCGTGGACGTGCCCAGCATCTACCAGGTGCCCCTGAACTATCACGAGCAGAACCTGGACGCCCTGGTCTGCCGCCGCCTGCAGCTGGATTCCCAGACTCCCGACCTGTCGGACTGGCGCCGCATGGTCAACGTCATCCTCAATCCGCCCGACACCGTGCGCATCGCCATCGTGGGCAAGTACGTCGAGCTGAAGGACGCCTACAAGAGCATCACCGAGGCCTTCATCCACGCCGGCATTCCCAACCACGCGGCGGTGGAGCAGGTGTGGGTCGATTCCGAAACCCTGGAGGGCTCCGAGGTCAGCGAGCAGCGCATCAAGGAGATCTTCGCCGGCTGCCACGGCATCCTGGTGCCGGGAGGTTTCGGCGATCGCGGCATCGAGGGCAAGGTCAAGGCCGTGCGCTTCGCCCGCGAGCACAAGATCCCCTTCTTCGGCATCTGTCTGGGATTGCAGTGCGCAATGATGGAGATCGGCCGCAGCCTGGTGGGCCTGGAAAAGGCCGCCAGCGCCGAGTTCGATCCCCGCGCCCAGCACCCGGTGATCCACCTCATGGAAGAGCAGAAGGGCATCCAGAACCTGGGCGGCACAATGCGCCTGGGCAACTGGCCCTGCCAGCTGAAACCTGCCAGTCGGGCCTATCAGTGTTATGGTGAGCTGGAGATCGGCGAGCGCCACCGGCATCGCTACGAGGTGAACAACAGCTACCGGGAGCAGTTCGAGGAGGCAGGGGTGGTCTTTTCCGGCACTTCGCCCGACGGCGATCTGGTGGAGATCATGGAACTTCCGGCCCATCCCTTCTTCCTGGCGGTGCAGTTCCACCCCGAGCTGAAAAGCCGGCCCCGGCGACCGCACCCCATCTTCAGGGCCTTCGTGGCCGCGGCCATGGACCACCAGGAACTGGTGCGTTCCCAGGCCGAGGCCCGGGACAAGAACGAAGCGCGAGGTGAATCATGACCTCCATGTTGAACGTCAAGATCGGCCACGCCGAGATCGGCCATGACCGTCCGCTGTATGTCATCGCCGGCCCCTGCGTGCTGGAAGACCCGGACGAGATGCTGGAGGTGGCCCAGCAGCTGGCCGAGACCTGCGACCAGCTGGGACTGGGCTACTGCTTCAAGTCCAGCTTCACCAAGGACAACCGCACCAGCAACGAGAGCTACCGCGGGCCGGGAATCGACGAGGGTCTGAAGCTTCTGGACCGCATCAAGGATGCGGTCAATGTGCCCGTGCTGACGGACATCCACCACCCGGAGGAGGCCGACGCCGTGGCCGAGGTGGCGGACATCCTGCAGATCCCGGCCTTCATGTGCCGGCAGACCTCGCTGCTGGAGGCCGCCGGCCGCACCGGCCGCATCGTGAACATCAAGAAGGGCCAGTTCCTGGCCGCCGAGGACATGCGCCACGCCGCCGCCAAGGTGGCCGCCGCCCAGCCGGCGGGCCTACCCTCGGGCAAGATCCTGCTCACCGAGCGCGGCAGCTTCTTCGGCTATCGCGACCTGACGGTGGACTTCCGTTCCATCCAGATCATGCGCGGCCTGGGGCATCCCGTGGTCTTCGACGCCACCCATTCGGTGCAGTCCCCGGGCAGCACGGGGCACACCACCGGTGGCAAGCCCGACCTCATTCCCCTGCTGGCCCGCTGCGGCATCAGCGCCGGGGCCGACGCCGTGTTCCTGGAGGTGCACCCCGAACCCGCCCGGGCCAAGAGCGATGCCGGCAGCCAGTTGCCCCTGGAGGCCTTCCGCCCCCTGGTGGAGCAGCTGGCCCGCTTCCGTACCCTGCACAACGAGGTGGTGTGATGAGTCAAGTAGGAGCGCACCGCGCCTGGCCGCCCCGCACCGACGACGACTACGGGGGTGAGGCCCGCAAGATCCTGGGCACCGGCCTGGCCAACCGTTTTGGTTCGGTGAAGCTGCTGGTCCTGGACGCCGACGGTGTGCTCACCAGCGGCAAGCTCATCTACAGCGCCGAGGGCGAGGCCCTCAAGGAGTTCCACGCCCACGACGGGCTGGGCCTGGTGCTGGCCCGGTCGGGTGATCTGAAACTGGCGGTGCTCACCGGGCGCAACAGCAAGATCGTCGAGCGCCGCTGCACCGAACTGCGCTTCGACGCCATCAAGCTGGGGCGCTTCGACAAGGTGGCCGCCCTGGAAGAGATCTGCGCCGAGACCGGGTGCCCCTTGAAGCAGACGCTGTACGTGGGGGACGACCTCATCGATCTGCCCGCCATGCAGGCGGCCGGCCTGGCGGTGACGGTACCCGGCGGGGCCCCTGAACTGGACGAGTTCTGCGACTTCAAGACCCACGCCCAGGGTGGAGCGGGGGCGGTGCGCGAGGTGGTGGAGCTCATCCTCAAGGCCGGTGGTCGGTACGGTCTGGCCCTGACCCGCCTGCTGGAAAAGGAATGGCAGCCTTCGCAGCACGAGCTTTCCAGCCACGCCGACGGTGGCCTGCGCCCCGAGGACGTCCCCGAGGAGAAACAATGAGCGAAGTTCCGGGCAAGCGCCGCCTGGCGGCCCTGAGCGAGGGCGGCCCCGATGCCGCCCCCCTGGAAGACGATGACATCCTGCGGCTGGGACGGGAGACCTTCCAGCAGGAGGCCGCCACCCTGCAGGCCGTGGGCCAGGCCCTGGACCAGCCCTTCGTCCAGGCCGCCCGCCTGCTGCACGGCTGCGCCGGGCGAGTGCTGACCACGGGTCTGGGCAAGTCGGGCATCGTGGCCCGCAAGCTGGCCGCCACCCTCACCAGCACGGGCACGCCCAGCCACTTCATCCACCCGGTGGAGGCCGACCACGGCGACCTGGGGGTGGTGCGCGGGGCGGACATCCTCATCGCCCTGTCCCGCGGGGGCAACAACCGCGAGGTCGTTTCCCTGGCCGAGCGTTGCGGCCACTTCGGCATGCAGGTCATCGCCATCACCGGCCGGCTGGATTCCGAGCTGGCCAAGGTCAGCAACATCACCCTGCACACGCCCATCGAACGCGAGGCCTGTCCCCTGGACCTGACGCCCACCAGCAGCGCTGTTGCCGCCATGGCCATGGGCGACGCCCTGGCGGTGGCCCTGATCAAGATGCGCGGCTTCCAGCGCGAGGACTTCGCCCTGTTCCACCCCAGCGGCGCTCTGGGCCGCAGCCTGACCATGAAGGTGCGCGAGCTCATGCACACCGGGGACGAGCTGCCCGTGGTGGCCCACACCCTGACCTTGCGCGAGAGCCTGCCCGAGATCGTGGGCAAGCGCCTGGGCGGCACCTGCGTGGTGGACCTGGAAGGAAAGCTGGCCGGCCTGTGCGTGGACGGCGACGTCAAGCGCATCCTGCTGGAGCGGGCCGACGCCCTGGACCGGCCCATCACCGAGGCCATGAACGCCACCCCCAGCACCATCAGCCCCGACCTGCCCGCCATCAGCGCCCTGCGCATGATGGAACAGCGCAAGGGGGGGCCGGTGACGCTGCTCATCGTCACCGATGACGGGGGGCGTCCCTGCGGGTTGCTCCACATTCACGATGTGCTGCGGGCCGGGTTGCTTTGAAGCCCGTCGTTGCCTCTGTAATTCATTGAAGCTAAATTGATTGTAAGCTTGGCACAATCCATGCTTGACCCTGCATCGCCATTGACGAAAATGGGGGGGTGAAGAAGGTGGATCGGCAGCTCCCGCTGTGGCGTCGGGCCAGGCGCCGGGCCTACTGGCTGTTGCTGGTGGGCCTGCTAGGCATGGCGGCCCGCATGCCCCTGAAACCCGGCCGGGCCCTTTGCCGGCGGCTGATCCTGCTGGCCCTGGATTCCCGTTCCCGGGACCGGCGCCGGGCCCTGGCCAACCTGGAAATGGCCCTTCCCCATCTGGATGACTGGGGGCGCCGGGAGCTGCTGACCCGCAGCGCCGGCCTGCTGGGGGAGAACCTGTTCGACGCCCTGGCGGCGCCCCGGCTGCTGGACAGGGGCCTGGTGCTGGGACCGGGTGATGGATCGGGCGAGGGGCCAGGTCAGAGACCCGGCGAAAACCTGGAGCCCGGTGACCTGGCGGCCGAGGTTCGGCGTCTTCTGGCACACGGCCGGGGGCTGTTCATCCTCACGGGGCATCTGGGCTGCTGGGAATTGCTGGGCGGCTGGCTGGGGCGCTTCTTCCTCCGGCAGGGGCTGCCTCCGCTGGGGGTGGTCACGGGCACCCTGCACAACCCGGCCATCGACCGCCTGGTGCAACGGCGTCGCCGGCACCTGGGCCTGGTGCCCTTGCCCCGCAGCCGGGGTGCGCGGCCCTTGCTGCGTCACCTGCAGGGGCCGGGGGCGGTGGCGGTGTTGCTGGACCAGAACACCCGGACCGACATGGTGCCCGTCCCGTTCTTCGGGCGCCCGGCGCCCACGCCGGCGGGACTGGCCCGCATGGCCCTGCGTTTCGGCGTGCCGGTGCTGCCCCTGGGGCTGGCCCGTCACGGCCGGGGGCACCGGGTGGTCATGCTGCCGGCCCTGGAACCGCCGCCGGCCGCGGGCCCGGTGAGCGAGGAGCAGGTGCGGCAATTCACCGCCGCCTGCAACGGCTGTCTGGAAGAGATGATCCGCAGGAACCCCGCCGAGTGGGTGTGGTTTCATGACCGGTGGGGCCTGCTTCAAGATTGAGTTTTCACCCGTGCCCATCCGCTGGGCTCTGGAACGGGAAGCATGAGCAAGAGTCGACGCACATTCCTTTCCCTGCTGCCGGCCACCCTCCTGATGGCGCTCCTCCTGTCCGCCCTGCACCTGGGGGGCTGTGCCGGGGATGAGGGCGCCACCGAGGCCACCGCCCCGGCCGACCAGGAGCGCCGCCCCACCGAGCAATTCTTCGACTACCAGCTGGTGGAGACCGAGGACGGCGTCAAGCAGTGGGTGCTGGACAGCGACCAGATGCTCAAGTACTCGGACCAGGAGGACGTGGAGCTGGTGCGGGTGAAGATGGACTTCTTCCGGGACGGCGAGCACTTCTCGGTGCTGACGGCCGACAGCGGCCGGGCCCATCTGCTGACCCACGATGTGCACACCTGGGGCAACGTGGTGGTGATCACCGACGATGGCCGCCGCCTGGACACCGAGGAGCTGTTCTACAGCAACGAGACCCAGCGCATCCACAACGACGTTTTCAACACCATGCTGCGGGGCAACTCGGTGGTGACGGGAAACGGACTGGAGACCACACCGGATCTGAAGTACATTGAGATCAAGCACGACTTCGTCGCCCGGGTTCGTGACCAGGACGCCGATGACGGCTCAACCCAGACCCCTGAAAGTGACCCCAAGTGATTCCTGAACAGCTGGCCAGCGACACCGCCACCCGCACCCACATTCTCAAGGCCGAAGGACTGCGCAAGGTCTACCGGGGGCGGGCCGTGGTGGACGGGGTCGACCTGCAGGTGGAACAGGGCCAGGTGGTCGGCCTTCTTGGACCCAACGGCGCCGGCAAGACAACCAGCTTTTACATGATCGTGGGCTTCATCACTCCCGACCGGGGCAACGTCCGCCTCGATGCCGACGACATCTCCCGGCTGCCCATGTACAAGCGTGCCCGCAAGGGCATCGGCTACCTGCCCCAGGAGTCTTCCATCTTCCGCCAGCTCACGGTGGAAGAGAACATCATGGCCATCCTGCAGAGCCTCAAGATGAGCCGCGCCCGGCGCAAGGAACGCATGGAAGAGCTGCTGGAGATGATGGGCGTCACCCACATCCGCAAGAGCCGGGGCTACCAGCTTTCGGGAGGCGAGCGCCGCCGGGTGGAGATCGCCCGCGCCCTGGTCACCGAACCCAAGTTCATGCTGCTGGACGAGCCCTTCGCCGGCATCGATCCCATCGCCGTGGCCGATCTGCAGACGGTGGTGGCCCAGCTGCGCGAGCAGGGGCTGGGGGTGCTCATCACCGACCACAACGTGCGCGAAACGCTGAACATCACCGATCGCGCCTACATTCTTTACGAGGGAAAGATCGTCATGTCCGGCACCCCGGACGAGATCGTGTCCTCGGACCGGGCCCGGGCCATCTACCTGGGCGAGAAGTTCAAGCTCTGACCGGGGCGGGAGGGACTCCGACCCGGAACGATATTCCCGCGGGGCGGTGATCCCTGCGGAACCAGGTAAGGAAGCCAGGAAGGAACACCATGGCCCCCAACATCGGCTTGCGCCAGAGCATGCAGCTGCGACAGCAGCTGGTCATGACTCAGCGCTTGCAACAGGCGCTCAAATTGCTTCAGGTGCCCACCCTCGAGCTGGAACAGATCCTGCGCAAGGAACTGGTGGAGAACCCCCTGCTCGAGGAAGTGGATCTGGACGAGGAGGTGGAGGAGACCACCCGCCAGGAGCAGGATCTGCGCGCCCTCGAGGAGGGTGAGCGCCGGAAGGAGAGCGATCCCCAGGATCAGGAGCGCGACTGGGGCGACAGCTGGGACGAGGGCTTTCGCGGCGTGACCAACGAGGCGGGCTACGACGAGGACGACGAGCTGGAGCGCCCCCAGAAGTACGTGCCCAGCGGTCAGGAAGATCTGAGCGAGCAACTGCAGCTGGCCCTGCCCGAGGGGCTGGAGCGCAGCATCGGCGAATACATCATCGGTTGTCTGGGCGCCGATGGCCTGCTGGCCTGTCCCGTGGACGAGATCGCCGCCTACTTCGAGGTGGACATGGGCGTGGTGGAAGCCGTGCTGCGCGTGGTGCAGACCTTCGACCCGCCGGGGGTGGCGGCCCGGGACATTCCCGAGTGCCTGCTGCTGCAGCTGGAGGCCCGGGACATGCTGGAAAGTCCCGAGGCCCACATCATCCGCGAGCACTTCGAGGCCCTGAAGAACCGCAAGTTCAGCGAGATCGCCCGGGAGATGAAGATCACCCCGCGCGAGGTGCAGGAGCTGGCCCAGAGCATCGGCGAGCTGGACCCGCGGCCCGGCCTGTCCAGCGAGGCCGAGGGGGCCCGGGCCATCGTCCCCGACCTGGAAGTCGTCAAGGTGGACGACGGTTCCTACGCAGTGGCCCTGCTGGACGGCAACCTGCCCCGGTTGCGGGTGAGCCAGGCCTACGAGGGCCAGCCCTCCATCAACTCGGAGGACGAGGTCAAGTTCATCGACGAGAAGAAGAAGCACGCCGAGTGGGTCATCAAGACCATCGAGCAGCGGCGGCGCACCATGATCAAGGTCATGGAGGCCATCGTGGTCGAGCAGACCGACTTCTTCGAGAAGGGCCCCATCGCCCTGAAACCCCTGACCCTGAACCAGGTGGCGTCGGTCATCGGCATGCACGAGAGCACCGTCAGCCGCGTCACCCGCCAGAAGTACGTGCAGACGCCGCGGGGCGTCTTCCCCCTGAAGTTCTTCTTCAGCGCCGGGCTGGACAGCAGCGGCGGGGGCGAGGTGGCCGCCAAGGCCGTCAAGATCATGATCCAGGAGATCGTGGACGGGGAGAACCCGGCCCGTCCCCTGTCCGACAAGAAGATCGTGGACATGCTGCAGGAGCGCGGCCTGAAGATCGCGCGCCGCACCGTGGCCAAGTACCGTGAACAGCTGGGCATCCTGAGTGCCCGCATGAGGAAGCAGTTCTAGCCGGGAGGGCCCCATGCCGGGGACCTCCGCCTGGACCATTCCAGGCCTGGAATCGAAGCCTGAAGCCTAGTAGACTCCGTGAATAACTGGACCATCCCGAAGGAGGGCGCCATGCAGATCGAGATCACCACCCGTCACTTCACCCTGGGCGATGACCAGAACGAGACCATCAACGAGGACCTGGGCAAGCTGGAGAAGTTCAGTCCCCGCCCGGTGGAGTCGTTGAAGGTGACCATCACCCACGAGGCGGGCCGCTTCTCGGCCGACTCCGTCATGCGTCTGAAGCACCAGGAGTTCCGGGCCAAGGGCGAGGGCTTCGAGCCCGAGCTGGCCATCAACGAGCTGACCGAGAGCCTGCGCAAGCAGCTGTCCAAGTGGAAAGGCAAGATCAGCGGGAAGCAGAAGGGCGAGGAGGGCGGCCTGGGCAAGGCCATGCTGGACGGTCCGGCTTTCCTGCCCGACGAGGACGCGGGCCCCGAGGGCTTCGTCCTGCGCGACCTGGACCTGGACTCGGCCAAGGCCGCCTTCGCCGAGAGCGATGCCCCCTTCCTGGTTTTCCGCAACTCGGACAACAGCAAGGTGGGCGTGATCTACCGGCGCGAGAACGGTGAGCTGGCCCACATGGAGTCCACCAACTAGCCAACCAACCAGGGAGAGCTGAAAATGGTCGGCCCCTCCGTGCAAAGTATCTGCGAGGAACTCAAGGAAACGCTCATCCTGGAGTTCCTCGCTGACTGTCCCGACGAACCCGTGCAGGTTCAGGCCGCCGACGTGCACCGTCCCGGCATGGTGCTCATGGGCTTCAACGAGGGCTTCCTGCCCCAGCGCATCCAGGTCCTGGGTGAGACCGAGATGGCCTATCTGGACACCCTGGACACCGACGCCCAGCGGGTGGCCGTGGGGCGGGTGCTGGAACTGGATCCGCCCGTGGTCTTCGTGGCCCGGGATCTGCAGGTGCCCGAGCACCTGCGACGGCTCATGATCGAGGCCGGCGTGCCCCTGGTGCGGTCGGCCCTGGCGGCGGTGGACCTGCTCACCGAACTGACCCATCACCTGGAACGCCTCTTCTCTCCCCGCACCGAGCTGCACGGCACCCTGGTGGACGTGTACGGGGTGGGCCTGCTCTTCACCGGGCGCAGCGGCATCGGCAAGAGCGAGTGCGCCCTGGACCTCATCGAGCGCGGGCACCGCCTGGTGGCCGACGACATCGTCGAGATCACCCGCACCCCCGAGGACGTGCTCATCGGCCGGTACCGCGAGGTGCTGCGCAACCACCTGGAAATCCGCGGCGTGGGCGTCATCGACGTGCAGGCCATCTTCGGGATCCGGGCCATCCGCATGCAGAAACGCATCGAGGTGGAAGTGCAGCTTCAGGAGTGGGACAACACCGCCGATTACGACCGCATCGGCCTGGAAACCCGGTTCACCGAGGTGCTCGGAGTCGAGATTCCGCGGGTGGTTGTGCCCCTGTTCCCGGGCAAGAACATCACGGTCATCAGCGAAGTCATCGCCCTGAATTTCATGCTGAAGATCTACGGCTACGACGCGGCGCGGGCCCTGAACGACCGGATCATCGAGTCCATGCAGTCCAGCCGCCGCCTGCACAACTATCTTCGCCAGGACCGCGAGTGACGGTCCGCAACGCCGTTCCGGCGGCCCGGCCCGGCCGGGTGCGCGCCGGGACAGGGGGTAACCCATGATCCGAGCCCTGGTGCTGACCCATGGCAGCCTGGGCAGCGAGCTGGTCAAGGTCGTGGAAATGATCCTGGGACCTGTGGAAGGTCTGGACCACGGCTCCAACCTCGGCAAATCGGCCGCCGATCTCGGCCTCGAGGTCAAGGAGTGGCTGGCCGCCGGGGAAGAGCCGGCCATCATCCTGGTGGACGACTATGCCGGCAGCTGCGCCACCTGCACCCAGCTGGCCCTGGTGGACAATCCCGGCCACGAAGACACCGCGGTCATCTGCGGGGTGAACCTGGCCATGCTGCTGGGTTTCGTGACCTGGCGGGAAAGCAGCGACTATGAAGAACTGGTGAGGCGCATCATCCAGAAGGGGCGCGAGGCCATCACCCAGGTGGGGGGCTCCTGATGACGGTGGTTCTGGCCCGGGTCGACGACCGGCTCATCCACGGCCAGGTCACGGTGGGCTGGAGCCAGCAGCTGCATCCCGACCGCATCGTCCTGGCCAACAACGAGGTGGCTGCCGATCCCTGGCAATCCCGGGTCTACGCCGCCAGCGTGCCTCCCGATATCCAGGTCTCCGTTCTGTCGGTGGCCGAGGCGGTGGCCCAGCTGGCCCGGGACGAGGCCCACCAGCAGCGCATCATCCTGCTGACCGCTTCCCCCGGCGAGATGGCCGAGCTGGTGCGCCTGGGCGCGGCCCTGGCCGAGGTCAACATCGGCGGCCTGCACTTCAGCGTGGGGCGCAAGGAGATGCTGCCCTTCGTCTACGTGAACAAGCAGGATCTGGCGGCCATGCGCCGCCTCCTGGACCAGGGCATCGAACTCTTTGCCCAGCAGGTGCCCGGCGGCAAGTCGTTCCACCTGGAGCTGGACCAGCTGGTGGACATGGAAAGGCGCCTTTGATGGAGCCTGCTGCCCTGATCCTGGTCGCCGATACTTCCCTTCCTTCCCTGCTGTGGCTGGGCCTGCTGGGGGCCCTGGTGGCCCTGGACGATGTGTCCCTGGCCCAGACCTGGTTCGGGCAGCCCCTGCCCGCCGCCCTGCTCACGGGCTTTCTTTGCGGAGACCCCCTGACCGGCCTGGCCGTGGGGCTTCCCCTGCAACTGGTCCTGGCCGGCAACCTGCCCGTGGGGCAGACCTTCACCGGCGACCCCGGTCCCGCGGTGGTGGCGGTGGTGGCCGGGGTGTGCCTCTCGGGCCATGCCTTCGAACCCGCCCTGACCAACAGCTCCAACATGCAGTTGGGTATCCTGGGCTGGAGCGTGCTGCTGGCCGGGCTGCTCAGCGCCCTGGGCCACCCCCTGGTGCAGGCCGAGCGCAAGGCCAACGGTTTGCTCATGTTGCAGGGGCACAAGACCCTGCGTGACGGCTCCCTGGGGCGCATGGAGGCCCTGCACCTGCGCTGCCTGGGCACCACCTTTCTGCGCGGATTCAGCTTAGTGCTCATCTATCTGCTGGTCATCATGAAGTTCTGGATTCCCCTGTTCGCCTACCTTCCGGACCGGCTGCAGCTGGCCATGGGCATGCTGCCCATCCTGCTGCCGGGCCTGGGTCTGGGCACCATCATCGACCGCTACGGACTGCAGCGCAGCTGGCCCTGGTTCCTGGGCGGTCTGTTGCTGGCCGTGGCCGGCGGCCTGCTGACGGGAGGAGTCTGATGAGCGGCCAGCCACAGGCTCCCGCCAGGCTCTCCCGCTGGCTGCAGTGGCGCATCTTCCTGCGCTCCCTGGCCCTGCAGGCCTCCTGGAACGGTCAGCGCATGCAGAACCTGGGCTTGCTGGTGACCTTGCTGCCGTGGTTGCGCCGCCAGCAGTGGAGCATCAACCAGGACCGTGTCTTCTGCCGGCATTATTACGAGTATTTCAATACCAATCCCTACCTGGCCAACCTCATCATAGGGGGCTTGTTGCGCCTGGAACAGGAGGCGGCGGACGCCGGTCAGACGGGGGCGCCCATGGCCCGGACCTTTCGGGATTCCCTGCAGCGATCATTCGCCTCCCTGGGGGATCAGCTCTTCTGGCTGGGCATGAGGCCCTTCCTGACCATGGGCGTTTGCCTGCTGGGGCTGCTGGGCCAGATCTGGCCCATTCTCCTGGTGGTGGCCCTTTTCGGCCTGTCCCAGCTGGTCATGCGCTTCGTCTCCCTGGGGCGGAGCTTTGCGCTGGGACTGGACATCGTCGACCTCATCAACCATCCCCACTGGCACCGGGCCATTTCATTTCTGAAAAGGGCCGGCAAGACCCTGACGGGAATGGTGGCGGGGTTCTACCTGCTGGGTGTCAACAGTGTTGACTACATGCCCGGCAAGGGACTGCTGTGGATCGGGGTGCTGCTGGGCCTGGGGATTCCCCTCATCATGCGGAAAAGGTTGCCTGGAGAGGGGCTGCTGGGGGTGGCGTTTCTGCTGTCCGTGCTTCTGGCCTTTGCCATATGAGGGTTCAGAGCTTAAATTATGGGGCCGAACATAGCCGCAAGCCGGGAACGCCCAGGGCGCAGGTTCGCCAGGCGATCACCGGCCCCGCTGGCCAGCGCGACCATCCATATCCGCCACGGAACCATTTCGAAGGACATTGGTAGTGAAAACCGCTCAGGCAAACGTTTCTGACCCGGTAGGGTTCCATCTCCGAGCCGCCGGACGCATCGTCAAGCTGACGAAGACCTTTGCCTCGGAGGTGACCATCCGCTACAATGGCCGGGCCGCCAACGCCAAAAGTATCATGGGGTTGGCCAGCCTGGCGGCGGAATTCGGCACCGATGTCGATATCGAAGTGGAGGGGCCGGACGAGGACTCCGCCCTCGAGAAATTGATCCACCTCATCGAAGTGGAACTGGCCCATCCCGAAAACCTCGAATAGTTCGAGCCGCTCATGAAGAAGCACCAGGGAATAGACGCCTCCGTCGGGTTCGCCGTGGGGCCGGTTCATGCTATCCAGCGACGAACCATTGTTCCGGTGCGGCGCCAGGTCCCCAACCGCGAAGTTCCCCGACAGATCGAGCGTTTCCGCCAGGCCATCGACGCCGCCAAGGTTGAAATCAGCCATCTCATCGAGCGTCTGAGCAGCGAACTGGGCCCCGAAGAGGCCGAGATCCTTTCGGCCCAGCTGCTCATCCTGGAGGACGAGATGGTCT
This sequence comes from Candidatus Krumholzibacteriia bacterium, assembly GCA_963674845.2. Lineage (GTDB taxonomy): Bacteria > Krumholzibacteriota > Krumholzibacteriia > LZORAL124-64-63 > LZORAL124-64-63 > LZORAL124-64-63. The sequence goes on from CAXXKE010000001.1 coordinate 260,453, forward strand.
GGGACGCCACCCTGGCCCTCATCCGCCTGGAACGGATCAACGCCGAGTCGGCCTTCGCCCGGGCCGTGGGGGACATCGCTTCCCGTTTCCTGGAGATGGAGGACGAGGTCTTCCGCGAGCGGGTCAACGACCTGCACGATGTGGAACAGCGGGTGCTGCGCTCCTTCGAGGGCGAGGGTGTTGGCGAAGGCGCGGGCAGCGGGCTGGAATTACCCAGCCAGCCCTCCATCATCGCCGCGCGCAACCTGACTCCCAGCGATACCGCCGTCCTGGGCCGGGACAACGTCCTGGGTTTCGTCATGGACGAGGGGGGAAATACCAGCCACGTGGCCATCCTGGCCCGCTCCATCGGGGTGCCGGCCGTGGTGGGTCTCAAGGGAGCCGCGGGACGCCTCAAGACGGGGCAGAAGGTGGCCCTGGACGGCGCCAAGGGGCGCCTGGTGGTGGATCCCGACGAGGACGTGGAGCGGGAATACAAGCGCCTGGCCGTGGTGGACCGCGTGGCCAACGAGAAGCTGGCCGGCCTGCGCGATCTTCCCGCCCGGACCCCCGACGGCCACCGGGTGCGCATGTACGCCAACGTCGAGTTCCCCCTGGAAATCGAGGAGGCCCTGGCCCGGGGCGCCGAGGGCATCGGCCTGCTGCGCACCGAGTACCTGTTCTTCATGCTGCACACCATCCCCAGCGAGGACGAGCAGACCGAACTGTACGCCAAGATGGTCAAGGGCATGGGGGGGCGTCCCGTCATTTTCCGAACCCTGGACGTGGGCGGCGACAAGATCAGCGATTACCTGGGGGCCAAGCGGGAATACAACCCCTTCCTGGGCTGGCGCGGCATCCGCTTCCTGCTGGCCAACCGCCCCCTTTTCAAGACCCAGGTCAAGGCTGTGGCCCGGGCTGCGGTCCATGGGCCCTGCAAGCTAATGTTCCCCATGATCACCGGGGTGCAGGAATTGCGTGAGGCCAAGCAGGTGGTGGCCGAGGCCTACGCCGACCTGGCCGCCGAGGGCAAGGAACACCGGGCCGATCTGCCCATGGGCATCATGGTGGAAACCCCGTCGGCCGTGCTGGAGGCGGATCTGCTGGCAGCCGAGTGCGACTTCTTCAGCATCGGCAGCAACGACCTCATCCAGTACACCCTGGCCATGGACCGGGGCAATGCCCGCGTCAGCTATCTGTACCAGCCCCTGCACCCGGCCATCCTGCGCAGCATCCACCGCACCATCGACGCGGCCCACGAGGCGGGCATCTGGGTGGGGCTGTGCGGCGAGATGGGATCCGAGACCCGGCTGGCGGAAGTGTTGCTGGGACTGGGCTTCGACGAGATCAGCTTGCACGGCGTGGCCTTGCCCAAGATCAAGCAGGTCATCCGCTGGACCGAGGTGGCCGAGGCCCGCCGCCTGGTGGATCACCTCATGACCCTGACCACGGCCCAGGAGGCCAACGAGTATCTGGCCGGGTATATCGCCGCCCGCAAGGCGGATCGGGCTGCCGATCCCGACCATAACGGCTCAACGGAAGGGAAGAACTGATGGCGGATTGGCCCGCCGGCGGAACCGGCGAGATGTTCAAGCTGGTGCACCAGTTGCCCGAACAGTTGCGGGCCGCCGCCCAGCTGGAAGGCCTGGCCTCCCTCCAGGCCCCTGACGGCGCCTTCGACCGTGTGCTGCTGTGCGGCATGGGGGGCTCGGCCATCGCCGGCGACCTGGTGCAGCCGCTTGTGCAGCATCAGCCCGTGGCCCTGGATGTGCATCGCGATTACGATCTGCCGCACTGGGTGGACAGCCGGACCCTGATCCTGGCGGCCAGCTACTCGGGCAACACCGAGGAAAGCCTGTCCGCCCTGGCCGAGGCCCGGCGGCGCGGGTGTCCCGTCATCGGCATCACCTCGGGCGGGCAACTGGCCGCGGCGGCCGCGGGTGAAGGGGGCGAACCCTTTCCCCGGGTGAGCCTGCCCGGAGGGCTGCCTCCCCGGGCCAGCCTGGGCTACGGCCTGGGGGCCCTGGTCCATGTGCTGGGTCGCCTGGGCCTGGTGGAAGAGGCGGCCGAGCAGGTGGCTGAGGCCGCAGATGTCCTGGCCGGCCTGAACGCGGCGCGTCTGGCTCCCTTCGGCTCCCCTCCGCAGGGGGAGGCCACTCCTGAAGATCCCGCCGGCATGGCTTCTGCCGCCGCCGTGGCCGCCGACCTGCAGGGCCGGGTGCCGGTGCTTTACACGGTGGGCCTGCCCGCCCGCGGGGTGGGGGTGCGCTTCAAGGGGCAGCTCAACGAGAACAGCAAGATTCCGGCCTGCCTGGCGGTTTTCCCCGAGCTGAACCACAACGATCTGGTGGGGTGGGAGCTTGCGGAAACGGATCGGGGACGCTTTGTTCTCCTGGTCATCGGCGAGCCCCAGGCCAACGAACGCCTGGAGGCCCGGATCGAGGTGACACGCAACCTGCTGGCGGTGGACCTGCCGGTGGTGCACCGCCTGCTGCCCACCGGCCGGGGAACCCTGGCCCGGGTCCTGTCCCTCGTCCAGTTCGGAGATTATGTTTCCTGTCATCTGGCCGCCCTCAAGGGGGTGGATGCGGTGCCCGTCACCCGCATTCAGCAGTTGAAGGATCATCTGGCTCGTTTATGATGGGGCCCTCGCTCCCGGTGGAGCGGCCAGCCCGGTTTTCAACCTCGGAAGGAAATAGAAGTTAATGAGCAAGAACTACCTTTTCACCAGCGAGTCGGTGACCGAGGGTCATCCGGACAAGGTTGCCGATCAGATTTCCGACGCCGTCGTCGACGCCATCCTGAAGAACGACAAGGGTGGGCGCATCGCCTGCGAGACCATGGTGACCACCGGTGTGGCCTTCCTGGGCGGCGAGATCACCACCAGCACCTACATCGACATTCCGGCCATCGTGCGCCAGACCATCCGTGATATCGGCTACACCTCTGCCGACTACGGCTTCGATGCCGACACCTGCGCCGTCATCACCTCCATCGACGAGCAGTCGGCCGATATCGCCATGGGCGTCAACCCCGGCGGCGCCGGCGACCAGGGCCTCATGTTCGGTTACGCCTGCCGCGAGACCGATGTGCTCATGCCCCTGCCCATCACCATGGCCCACCGCATGGCCCAGCGCCTGGCCGCCGTGCGCAAGGACGGCACCCTGCCCTGGGTGCGGCCCGACGGCAAGACCCAGGTGACGGCCCGCTACGAGAACGACCGTCCCGTGGCCATCGACACCGTGGTGGTCTCCACCCAGCACGACGCCGACGTGAGCAACGACGACATCCACGAGGGTATCCGGACCCATGTCATCGAGCCCATCCTGGCCGATTTCGCCATCGACCACGACGGCTACAAGGCCCACATCAACCCCACCGGCCGTTTCGTGGTGGGAGGTCCCCTGGGCGATTGCGGCCTGACCGGCCGCAAGATCATCGTGGACACCTACGGGGGCAGCGCGGCCCACGGCGGCGGCGCCTTCAGCGGCAAGGACACCACCAAGGTGGACCGCAGCGCGGCCTACGCGGCGCGGCACGTGGCCCGCAACATCGTGGCGGCCGAACTGGCCCAACGTTGCCAGGTGCAGCTGGCCTATGCCATCGGCGTGGCCGAGCCCGTGTCCATCAACGTCGACACCTACGGCACCGGCAAGGTCGAGGACCAGGTCATCACCGCGGCTGTCCGCAAGGTGGTGGACCTGACGCCCAAGGGCATCATCGAACGCCTGGATCTGCGCCAGCCCGTCTTCCGGAACACGGCGGCCTACGGCCATTTCGGCCGGGCCGATGTCCAGTTCACCTGGGAGAAGGAAGACCTGGTCGAGGACCTGAAGAACGCCCTCTCCTGATGGGCTGAAATGACGCCGGATCCCGCCGGCCTCTGGATCGCCATGCTGCGGCCCGCCCTTCGCCAAGGGCGGGCCGTTCTTTCGGGGCTAACAGCCCCTTCCGGAGCGGCTTCGCATGATCGTGGGAGGCAGGAAGGAGGGAGAGGTCCCGGCCTGGCTTCTAATCGGCCTGGGCTTCCGGATCGTCGGATGGCCGGGAGGGGAATTTCAGGGGTTTGCAGAGGTTCTTCTTGGCGTTGGCCACCCGGCCGCAGCACTTGCAGGCATAGCCGGGGCGGTCGGTGAGTTCGGCCAGCAGGTCCAGATGCTTCTCGAAGCTGCCCTTGTCCCACTTGCAAAGTTCTTTCTTCTTGCGATTCATGAGCTCCCTGGGGTTGTCAGCGCCGGGCCGGGGGATCGGCCAGGCAAGGGCCACCGGGGGGCGGTGGCCCTAATGTTAATAATTCATGGCGGGGGGCAATGCGCTTGGCGCGGCCCGGGGCCCCTTGCTACCATGTACTGCTGGTTCACGCACAATCTTGCTCAATTTCAGGATTCGGCAACACAGCAACCTCAACATTTTCGAGGGGATCCCGGATGATGAATCCCGAGCCCGCCCCGGCCGACGCCCAGGCTCCACGCGAAGAGCTTTTCCTGAATCGGGAAATCGGGCTGCTCAATTTTCAGCGCCGTGTCCTGGCCGAGGCCCAGGATCCGGCCAACCCCCTGCTGGAACGGGTCAAGTTCCTGTCCATCGTCGGCTCCAACATGGACGAGTTCTTCATGGTGCGGGTGGGGGGACTGGTCATGCAGCAGCGGGCCGGTATCAGCGATCTGTCCCTGGACGGCAAGACACCCGCCGAGCAGCTGGTTGCAGTGCGCCTGGAGGCCGAGGATATCCTGAACCAGGCCCTGACCCTGTGGCACGACGAACTGAAGCCCGCCCTGGCCGGCGAGGGCATCCACGTGCTGGACTACGCCGAGCTCAACGACAAACAGCGCCAGTCCCTGGCCGATTACTTCACCCGCAGCATCTTCCCGGTGCTCACGCCCCAGTCCTTCGATCCCGGGCATCCCTTTCCCCACATCTCCAATCTGAGCCTGAACCTGGCGGTGACCATCGTCGATCCCCAGGGAGAGGAGCACTTCGCCCGGGTCAAGGTGCCCGCCGCCCTGCCCCGCCTGGTGCCCCTGAAGAGATCCAGCGGCGGCCAGCGCAAGGACGGCACCGTTCCCTTCAACCACTGGTTCGTGCCCCTGGAACAGGTCATCATGGCTCACCTGGACCAGCTCTTCCCGGGCAACACCATCCAGGACGCCCACCCCTTCTACGTGACCCGCAACGCGGACATGGTGCTGCAGGAGGTGGAGGCGGCGGACCTGCTGGAAAGCATGTCCGAGAATCTGCACTCCCGGCGCTTCAGCCCGGTCATCAACCTCTCCCTGGAAAAGGACATGCCCAAGAGCACCCGGCGCACCCTGGTGCAGAACCTCATGGTCAACCGCAACGACATCTACGAGCTGCGCGGCCCCCTGGCCATGAGCAACCTCATGCAGCTTTACGATGTGGACCGTTACGAGCTGAAAGACGGCCGACTGAAGCAGGTGCCCACCAGTTTCCTGCCCCAGGACGGGGTGGAAAGCGATGTCTTCGAGGCCATCCGTTCGCGGGATATCCTGGTGCACCATCCCTACCAGGCCTACGACCCGGTGCTGGAATTCCTGAAGGCAGCCGTGCGCGACCCGGACGTCCTGGCCATCAAGCAGACCCTGTACCGGGTGGGGCCCAACTCGCCGGTCGTCAAGTACCTGCGGGAGGCCCGCCGGGTGCACCGCAAGCAGGTGACGGTGCTGGTGGAACTGAAGGCCCGCTTCGACGAGGCCAGCAACATCGGCTGGGCCCGCATGCTGGAGCGCGAGGGCGTCCACGTCATCTACGGCATGGTGGGGCTCAAGACCCACGCCAAGACCCTGCTGGTGGTGCGCCGGGAGGGCAACGAGCTGCGCCGCTACGCCCACCTGGGCACGGGCAACTACAACCCCGGCACCGCCCGCATGTACGAGGACCTGGGCTTGTTCACCTGCGACGAGGAAATCGGGGCCGATCTGACCGACCTGTTCAACTATCTGACCGGCCTATCCAACATCACCACGTTCAGGAAGCTGCTGGTGGCCCCCCTCAGCTTGCGGGAGGGCTTCGAGAAGCTGGTGCGGCGGGAAATCGAACACGCTCGAGCAGGTAAACCGGCCCACCTGGTGTTCAAGACCAACGCCCTGGTGGATCGCAAGCTCATCAAGCGGCTGTACGCGGCCTCGGCGGCGGGGGTGAAGGTGGATCTGCTGGTGCGGGGGCTGTGCTGCCTGCGGCCCCAGGTGCCCGGCCTGAGCGAGAACATCACCGTGCGCAGCCTGGTGGGGCGCTTCCTGGAGCACAGCCGCATCTATTACTTCCACAACGACGGGCAGCCCGAGGTCTACATGGGCAGCGCCGATCTCATGACCCGCAACATCGACCACCGGGTGGAGACCATCTTTCCCATCACCGATCCCGCCCTGGTCACGCGCCTGCGGGAACGGGTGCTGGACCTGTACCTGGAGCCCCGCGCCCGCCTGTGGACCATGCTGCCCGATGGTCAGTATCTGCCCCCCGGCCAGGGGCTGGAGGAGGGCAGCGTGAAGGATGTGCATGCCCAGCTGCTGAAGAATATCCAGCTGGAGGAGGCCTAGCATGGCCGTGCGCCGCCTGTACTTCCTGCGCCACGGCCTGGCCGACCGGTCGGCCTTCCAGGGCGGCGATGACCGGCAGCGGCCCTTGACCGAGGCCGGCCGCCGCCGCCTGCGCCGTCAGGCCGCCACCCTGGCCGCCATGGGCTGGCAGCCGGATCGCTTCCTCACCAGCCCCCTGTTGCGGGCCCGGCAAACGGCCGAGATCGTGGCGGAAGAGCTGGGCCTGGGGGTCCGGGTGCAGGTGGAAGCCAGCCTGGCCTGTGGCTTCAGCGTGGCCGATCTGCCGCCCCTGCTGCTGGATCATGAGGAGTGCCCGGATCTGGTCCTGGTGGGGCACGAACCGGATTTCAGCCACACCGTCAGCGTCCTGACGGGTGGGGGCCATCTGGTCTGCAAGAAGGGCAGCCTGATCCGGGTGGACCTGTACCGGCTGGATCCCCCCGCGGGCGAGCTGGTCTGGCTCATTCCGCCCCGGGTCCTGGATATCTAGAAGGCGCTAGCCTTCCCCCTCCCCGTTCAACAGGCGCTGAAACTCGGCATCGCCAACCCCCAGGTGGGTGCCCACCTTGCGGGCCGTCTCCACCCAGGGATGATCCAGGGGCACAAGGTTCTTCCGGCCCGCCACCTCTTCCAGGGGGATGGGAACCGCCTGGCCGTGACGGGCCGCCACCAGGACGTTGTAGTGGCCCTCGGCCAGCAGATGGGCGGCCTTGACCCCCAGCAGGGTGGCCAGCAGGCGATCGGCGGCCGAAGGGACCCCGCCCCGCTGGACATGCCCCAGGGAGGTGACCCGGGCCTCGGTGCGGGTGCGCACCTGCAGCTCTCGCGCCAGCCGGCTGGCCAGGCTCTCCCGCACGAGCTTGTAACCGTGGGCATCCTTCTCCTCGGCGGCGGGCTGGGCCGGATCCAGGGCCGGTTTGGTGATCCTGGCCTGGCGGGCGGCGGCCTCCTTGCGGGACATGGCCCCCTCGGCCACGGCCACGATGGAGAACTTCTTCCCGAACCGCAGTTGCCTCTCGATCATGAAATTGCCCAGGGCCACCAGATCGTAGGGAATCTCTGGAATGAGGATGGCGTCGGCGCCGCCGGCGATTCCCGAACCCAGCGCCAACCAGCCGGCGTCATGGCCCATGGTCTCCACCACGATGATGCGGTCATGGCTGGTGGCCGTGGTGTGGAGGCGGTCGATGGCCTGGGTGGCGATGGACAGGGCGGTGTCGAACCCGAAGCTGACGTCGGTGGCCCACACGTCGTTGTCGATGGTCTTGGGCAGGGTCATGACGTTAAGGCCGGCTCTGGCCAGGTTGAGGGCGTTCTTCTGGGTGCCGCCGCCGCCCAGGCATACCACGCAGTCGAAACCGTTGGCCCGGGCGTTCTCCACCGCCACCGAGGTCATGTCCAGCTCCTTGCCGCCCATGGACATCTTGTGGACCTTGTCCCGGCCCGTGCCCAGGATGGTGCCGCCCTGTGTCAGGATGCCGCTCATGTCCTTGTAGTCCAGGGGGCGGGTCCTGTTTTCCACCAGGCCGCGAAAGCCGTCCAGGATGCCCACGACCTTGATACCATGATCCTGGATGGCGGCCTTGGTGATGCCGCGGATGGCCGCGTTCAGGCCGGGGCAGTCGCCACCGGCGGTGAGAATACCGATGCAACGGGTCTTGCTGGGAAACAGGGACATGGGATTGGGCCATCCTTCCGGGTACAGGTCAATTTTGGCCAGATCATACACCGTGCGCCGTTCCGCCGCCAGCGGGACCGCCCAGGCGCAACCCGGATTCCAGCAAAAAAGAGCCATCCCCGGGGGGATGGCTCCTCGTTTCCTTGAACACGGCAGGAGTGCTCAGTCCGGTCGGCTAGGGCGCGGGGTCGACCACGGTCAGGGTCAGGGTGTCCTTGCGCACCACGGCCAGGGCGGCGTAGCTGGCGGCCAGCTCCACATCGTACTGGCCGGCGGCGGGGAAACTGTATTCGGGGTTCTGGCCCGTGAAGATCTGCCCGTCGATGGTCCACTTGTAGGTCAGCTTCACGTAGTCTCCCATCACATCGGGATCGATGTCGCAGGCCGAGGCCAGCAGGTCGAAGCGCACCACATCGTCTGTGGTCACCGTGCCCTCGGGGAAGTTGCTGAAGATGTCGATGTTCAGCGTGTCGGCCAGCACCGTCACGGGATAGGTGGCCACGGCGCGGTTTCCGTCGGGGTCGGTGGCCGTCACCACGACCTCGTAGTCGCCGGGAGTCTGGAAGGTGTGATAGTTGATGGCGGTGCTTCCGGTGGCGCCATCCCCGTAATCCCAAACCAGTTCCAGGTTGTTGGCGGCGCCGGTGGGTTCGCCGGACTCATTACCGCCGGAGGTGGCAGCGAAGCATTCCACGGCCAGAGGGACCACGCCGCAATCGGGATAGATGGTGACCCTGGTGAAAGAGGGTTTGGACTCGTCGTCACATCCGGCCACGGCCAGAAGCACCAGAAGGGCAGCCGGAAGGAGCAGCAAAAAGGCACGTTTCATTGGATTCCAATTCTCCCTGTGGGGTGGCACAGATCATCGTGGCCCAGATTCCAGCCGGGCCGGTCCTGCCTGGTCGCATCAATGTATTAAGCTAGGACAGAGCGGGCAAGGAGTCCAGATAAATCAGCGCCGCGCCCGGCGGAACAGAATGAGGAAAAGCAGGCCGAAGAACAGGTTACCGCCCCAGGCGGCGGGCAGGGGAGGCACCGTCCCGTTGTGCCCCAGGGCCTTGCCGAAATTGATGAACAGGTAGTAGCCGAAGCACACCAGCAAGGTCAGCCCGAAGCCCGAGGCGATGGTGGTCTTGCGGTGCCCCGAGGCCAGGATGATGCCGATGAGCACCACGATGAGGTTGATCAGGGGAAAGGCCAGGTTGTACTGGATGTCCACCAGCCCGGTGGTGGGATCCCCGCCCGACTGCTCGGTCAGGGCCACGTGTTCCCGCAGCTGGCGGATGTTCATGTCCTCCTGGCGCACCCGCTCCCGGTAGAAGGACTTGGGATTGACCTGCAGGTCTCCCGCCGTCAGCCGCTCGAAATGGGTGATATCCTCGCCCTGGTCGGTGAAGCGGCGACGCACCCCGTCCACCAGGGTCCAGTTCTGGCCGTCCCACTCGGCGCGCTGGGCGTCGATGCGCTCCAGCACCCGGGCCCCCTCGGTGGTGACCACCTTCAGCCCCGTCAGGATGCCCGTGTTGGGGTCGAACTTGTCGGCGTGGTACAGGCGCCCGCCGGGCCCCGTCAGGGAGATGTCGCTGGTGGGCTTGATGCGGTCGGGGTTCTTGTGGATCTCCACCTCCCACACCCGGTATCGGCGCAGATTGGCCTCGGGCAGCACGTATTCCCGCCAGGCCAACGAACCCAGGCTGGCCAGCACCGCCAGCACCACCAGGGGGCGGGTCACGTACATCAGCGACCACCCGGACGAGAACAGGGCGCTCAGTTCCAGGTAGCGGGCCATGCTGCCCACGGTGAACAGGGTGGCCATGAGCATGGCGATGGGCATGACCGTGTCCACGATGAAGGCGCTCTTGTACAGGTAGAAGCGGAAAACCATGCTGGGGGTGGCGTCGTTGTCCAGCAGGCTGGTGCTGTGGCCCAGCAGATCCAGAACGATGAAAAGCACCAGGGATCCCACCAGGGTGTAGCCCAGGTAGCGCAGGAAGGCCTTCAGCAGGTGGCGGTGAATGATGGGCATCAGCCGTCAGCCTCGTCCGTGTCGGTGGGGGATGGGCGCAGGGTGAAGCTCAGCAGCGACCCCTCGCGAATGGTCTTCATGAAGATGGGAATTCCCACCAGCAACAGCACGGCGTTGGCGCTCCACATGGCGATGATGGGGTTCAGCAATCCCCGGTCCGAGAAGTTCTCGCCGCCCATCAACAGCATGTAATACACCAGGAAGATGACGATGGCCAGGCTCACGCTCACGCCCTTGCCGCTGCGGCTGGCGGTGACGGCCATGGGCACGCCCAGCAGGGTGAAGACCACGCAGGCGAAGGGAATGGCGAATTTCTTGTGAAATTCCACCATGAAGCGGTTCTCCTTGATGCGGTGGCTTTCCAGGATCTTCTCCTGGTACCCCGCCTGGTCCACGGTGCGCTCGGCCTTCAGGCGGGTGGCGCGGAACTTGGTCTCCAGATACGAGATGCGGGCGTTCTTCTCCTCGGGCAGGCTCAGGTTGCCCAGCAGGGTGGGCCGTGTCCGGGGATCCAGCAGGTTCATCTGCCACTTCAGCAGGTTGCGGCCCAGCCCGGTCACCTGCTCGTGAACCTCCACTTCCCGATCCTTGTGGCGCCCGGCGGCCTCCAGCAGCTCCTTGAGGTCCATCTCCCGGTCGCTCTTGTGCTTCTTCTCCTTGTCCTTCAGGTCGGTTTCCACGTTGGACAGGGTCAGGTTGTACTTCTCGAAGCGGTTGATCTGGTACTTGTCGGGATTGTCCTTGTCCGGGCGGTCGTGGATCTCGCCGTCGTGCAGCTCCAGCAGCATGCTGTCGTTGGCGTGGTCGGGGATGATGGTGCCCCAGGTGGCCAGGGTCAGGCGGGGCGTCAGGTCGTCGGGCTTCTTCTTCTCGAAGATGGTCACGTCCTCGATGCGCCCAGTCAGGTCGTCCTTCGCCTTGACGTAGATGGTCATGCGGTCGTTCAGGTCGGTGAAACGGCGCTCCTGGATTTCCAGCATGGGCCGGCTGCGGGCGATGTTGTAGGTCAGGGAGGCCAGGGCGTGGTTGGATTTGGGGAAGATGTAGTGGTTGTAGGCCGTCTGCAGCCCGAAAATGGCCAGTCCGCCCACCAGCAGGGGGGCCAGCACGGTCCACAGGCTGATGCCGTTGGCCTTGAGGGCCGTAATCTCGTTGTCGGCCGACAGTTGACCCACTCCCATGAGAACGGAAATGAGCACCGACATTGGTACGGATAATGCAAACGTGTGGCCGAGGCTCAGGCCCAGGAACTTGAGGGCCGTCAGGAAGGGGACACCTTTGGTGACAAAGAGATCGACGAACTGGAAGAGGACATTTATCATCAGCAGGAACGTGATGACGAACAGCCCGAAGAAGAAGGGGCCGGCTGCCGCGCGCAGTAAGTGTCTATAAATCAGGTACATAAGATCTCATTGACGTCAAGGGTGTCGGGTCCGCGCGCCTGGCCTCCATCCCTGCGGTGCGGCCGGCTTCCTGCTGGCCGCGCCGGGAGAGAGGGTTCGCCCCCTCGGCATATGGACTGGTTTTCGGCCAGGCGCCGCCTCGGTTGACCCGAAGGCCGGGGGTATACGTTCCGTCGAAGTGGTCAGTTCCGGGTTCACCTTGACCATTTTCGTGGACGTTGCACCTTGTGGCCAGAAAAAGTTCATCTCGTGGTCAGGAAAGCGTGAACAGAACACCAGCCCCACAGGATCCTCTGGCTGCGGCCGGACAGGAGTCACCTTGAAGCAAACGGCAGCCAGAACCGGTTTCACCGGCCCGGGGGACGTGTTGTCCCAGGTCCGGTCGCTGCCGCTGCTGATCCTGCTGTTCCTGCTGGGGAACACCATCCTGGCTTCCGGCCCCGCCCAGGCCGATCCCCGTTACGAGGGGCTGCTGCTCTACTCCCTGGACCCCGTCATTAGCGCCACCAAGGACCCCCGCCTGCTGGGGGTGGACCGCCTGGTGCTGCGCGAACGCCTGCTGGCCCGGGGCATCGACCCCGTGCGCGACCACGGACGCCGTCCCAATCTGTACGACCAGACCCGCCATCTCTGGTTCACCAAGAGCGGGTATGACCCTCTGCGCATGGAGGAGGTGCTGGAATACAACGGCACCTTCGGCACCATGACGGTCTTCCAGTACCCCGACGAGGATTTCTTCTTCTTCTTCCCGGCCGAGGAGACCCTGCCCGGCGGGCTGACCTACTATCCGCCCCGCCCCGTGGGCGACCCCCTGGTGCGGGTGTTCGTGGACGAGGCGGCCGGTGGCGCCCGCCGCCGGCACCGGGTGGGACAGGTTCTGGTCAAGGATGCGGCCCTGGACGTCGCGGGAGCCGGCCGCTCGGGCAGTTCCAGTGACGGCTTGTTGAACTTCACCATTCCCATCAAGTTGCCCCGCACCCTGGAAAAGATCATCGGCCGCGGCGAAAAGACGAAGATCAAGATCAGCGGCCGCGAACGCATCGCCATCAGCGGCGAGAGCACCGTCATCGATCCCTTCGTGCCCACCGAGCGCGTGACCAGCCAGTCCCTTTTTCCCACCCTGGACATGGAGCAGGAACTGCAGGTCAACCTGTCGGGAACCATCGGCGAGAAGATCATCATCGAGGTGGACCACAACTCGGCGGCCATCGGCCCCGAGGGCACCAAGATCAAGCTGATGTACCAGGGGCTGGAAGACGAGATCATCAAGACCATCGAGACCGGTGACGTGGGCCTGACCCTGCCCGGCAGCCAGCTGCTGGGCTACAGCAGCAACAAGTCGGGCCTGTTCGGGATCAAGGTGACGGGGCAGATCGGCCGGGCCGATTTCACCGTGGTGGCCTCCAAGCAGAAGGCCGAGTCCTCGGCCAAGACCTTCAACAGCAAGGGCGGCACCCCCGAGGACAAGACCATCTACAGCTACCAGTACCTGAACAACCGCTTCTTCAAGCTGGATCTGCCGCCGGGGTCCTATGAGAACAATCCAGGGGTAATCCCCGATTTCCCCGGCCGTGAGGTGATCGACTTCCCCAACGACCGCCTGAGGCCCATGCGCATCGACCCCACCTCGGTGCGGATCTACCGACTCATGGGGGTGGGGGTCTTCGTTGACGGGGACATCAAGAACGTGGCGGCCTACCTGGACGACACGGGCACCTTCTGGCAGCACGCCGGAGCCGCCCAGCCCGACTGGGGCAGTCCGGCCCAGTCCGGCCGGCGCTGGCGCCTGCAGGATTTCACCTACATGCAGGACGTGGACGGCACCGACCTGATCGCGGTGGACATGCGCCAGCAGCTGGCCGCCGAGGAAGTGCTGGCCGTGATCTACAACGTGGTGCGGGACACCCTGATCGATGAGCTCAACGACACCTGGGAGACCAAGGTGGTCTACCGTGTGGGGGACCGTCCCAACGTGGACGACCAGCCCGGCAACGACAACCGCATCCCCCTGGAGAACCAGGAGGGAACCTTCTACCGCATGAAGCTGCTGAAGGCGCCGGCCAACGCCTCGGATCCCCACACCTTCCAGTACGTCCTGCGCAACATCTACAGCCTGGGCGGGACCAACATCGATCCCACCACCTTCGAGCTCAAGATCGAGCGCAACGTCCCGGGCATCTCTCACCCCGAGCTGGATCCGCCCAACAACATCCCCTACATCCAGATCTTCGGTCTGGATCGCACCGACGAACGGAACGATGGCGGGCCCGATGGGAAGGTTGACTACAACAACAGCACCCTCTTCGACCTGGACAACGGCCTGGTCAAGTTCCCGACCTTCGCCTTTCCCACCCCCTTCGCCGGCAGCCAGGAACAATACGAGGCCTACGCGGCCACCGCAGATGATGACACCTCATTCGTCTGGGAGGCTTCTTACCTCTCCCAGGCAGGCACCCTGACGCCGGCCATCTACGACCCCGACGTCCTGCCCAGCGAGTACCCCCAGTACGGCAAGTTCCGCCTGGTGGCCACCCACGCCTCGGCCTCGTCCAGCTTCAGCCTGGGCGTGTCCAACATCGAGGAGGGCAGCGAGACCGTGACCCTGGACGGTACGGTGCTGCAGCGCGGGGTTGATTACGACATCGACTACACCTTCGGCCAGATCGAGCTGAAGGGTGACCGGGGCACCAATCTCAACGCCGAGAGCAAGATCTCCGTCACCTACTCCTACGCTCCCTTCTTCGGCGGCGGCACCAGCAGCCTCATGGGCCTGAACGTGGGCTACGACCTGGGCCGCAGCAGCTCCCTGTCCACCACCCTGCTGTACCAGACCGAGGACATCGTGGGCGAGAAGGCCAAGCTGGGAGAGGAGCCCAGCAAGACCCTGGTGACCAACGTCAACTTCAACCACACCTTCAAGCCCTACTTCCTGACCCATGTGGCCAACTTCCTGAGTCGGGTGGACAGCGAGCGCGAGAGCAGCCTGCAGCTCACGGGCGAGCTGGCCGTCTCCCTGCCCAACCCCAACACCAAGGGCAAGGTCTACCTGGAGGATTTCGAGGGTGTGGACGCCTCGGACATCATCACCCTGTCGCGCACGGGGTGGTCCTGGGCCAGCCAGCCCTACCTGGGCGAGCAGTATCTCATCGACAACCCCGACAACCGGGTGTTCCTGCCCGAGAAGCGGGTGAACAACGTGCGCTGGTTCCTGCCCAAGAACCGCACCGAGCGGCGCATGCTGAACCCCGACCTCATCAACCAGGAGCGGGCCGAGACCCAGCAGGTCATGGACATGTACCTGCGCAACGACGAGGGTTGGGAAGCCGACAGCTGGGGCGGCATCATGCGGGGCGTCAGCCGCACGGGCATGGACCTCTCCAAGGCCCAGTTCCTGGAGATCTGGGTCAACGACGCCCGCCCCGACAGCAGCGACCGCCGCGGCCGCCTGCACATCGACTTCGGCTACATCAACGAGGACGGCTTCTGGCCTGAGGACGACAACGGCAACCTCATCGTCGGCCTGCTGGACCAGGAGGACGGCATCCTGGATAATGATCCTGACGATGTCTGGACCTACCTGGAAGACGTGGGCCTGGACGGCAAGGGCGAGAACGGGCCCCAGCGCTACAGCGCCGAGTACGATCCCGGCGGGGATGCGCCCTTCCCCTTCATCAACGGCACGGCCCGCAACAACCGCGAGGACACCGAGGACATCAACGGCAGCGGCCAGTTGGACACCGACGACGGCTTCTTCACCGTGAGCATCGACCTGCGCGAGACCGAGCCCCTGGTGGACGTGGTGTACGACTACGACGACGTGGCCGACCTGGTGAGCCAGAACATCAGCTGGCGCAAGTACCGCATCCGCCTGGGCGAGGTCGACGAGAGCAACATCACCTCGACGGCCAACATCAAGGCCGTCAAGCACGTGCGCATCTGGTACGAGGACGACGAGCTCAACGCCCCCGACGCGGTGCACCTGCAGTTCAGCGAGTTCAAGTTCCTGGGCAGCCGCTGGGAGCGCGAGGGCGTGCGCCGCACCGCCGGCGAGGTGCTGCTGGACGAGAACGAACGCCTGCCGGGGGAGGAATTCTTCCTGGGCGAGGTGAACAACAAGGAGAACCCCGACTACCATCCGCCCTTCAACGTGCACGAGGTGAACAACATCCCCGAGAAGGAACAGGCCATGGTCCTGGACTTCCGGAACCTGGACGTGGGGCACATGGTGCGGGCCAGCAAGCAGGTCTCGCCGCGGGGTGACGACTACACCAACTACGACCAGATCAGCTGGTACCTGTACAACCCCAACCACCAGACCGCCGACGTGGACCTGTTCTTCCGGGTGGGCGCCGACACCCTGAACTACTACGAGGTGGGCTACCGCTTCAGCGAGGGCAGCTACAAGACCGGCTGGAAGTACATGAACGTGGACCTGGCCGAGCTGTCCAACGTCAAGAACAACGAGGCCGACGAGAACGGCATCGTCCACGGCACCATCAACGACGCCAGCAGCGGTGACCCCTACCGGGTGCGCGTGGTGGGCCGTCCCGACCTGCGGCAGGTGCGTCGCTACTACCTGGTGGTGGCCAACAACGACCTGAGCACCGACGTCAGCGGCTACATCTATCTGAACGACGTCAAGCTGGAGGGGGTGAAGCGCGAAATAGGCATGGCCCAGAGGATCGGTATGCGGCTGAACATGGCCGATGTCCTGAAGATGGACCTGGACTGGTCCCGCAACGACGCCGAGTTCCACGGCCTGGATTCCCGGGTGGGGTCGGGGATCAACGAGGAGGACTGGACCTTCTCCACCAACTTCAACCTGGAGGACTTCGTGCCCCTGGCCGGGTTCAAGATTCCCATCAACGCCAGCCGGCGCCAGACCACACAGCGGCCCAAGTACCAGACCAACAGCGACATCGAGATCCTGGACGAGGACACCCGCAACCTCATGTCCACCATCTCCACCACCGAGCGCTTCCAGACCAGCTTGCGCCACTCGCCTTCCCAGAGCGTCATTCCCCGTTACCTGGTGGACCCGTGGAGTCTGCAGCTCAACGGCTCCCAGACCAGCCTGGACGGGCCCACCCAGGAATCCTTCAAGAAGAACCTGGCGGGTTCCCTCAACTACGATCTGCGCATCGTGGGCGATCACAGGCTGAACGGCCTGCCCCTGGTGAAGTACGTGCCCGTGCTGAAGGGCCTGACCCTGGTGCCCAAGCGGGTGGCCTTCGGCGCCAGCTTCTCCAGCCTGTACACGGCCGCGGCCACCATCGACGAGGACGGGGTCTCCACGCCCCGGCCCACCCAGATCAGCCGCCCGGGCAAGCTGACCACCAGCGTGGACTACAGCCCCCTGCGCATGGTGTCCGCGGTGGCCACCGCCACCAGCGACCGGGACCTGCTGCGCGAGGAGCGCAAGTACGGCGTGAACATCGGCCAGGAGAACAAGCGCACCTACGACCTGAGCCTGGTCTTCACCCTGCCCATGGCCAAGGAACTGCCCACGGGTAAGCTTTTCTACCCCCTGCGCTTCGTGGCCCGCGAGATGAACAAGATGCGGCCCAGCATCAAGTTCTCGGGAGGCTTCACCGACGATCACAGCCCCACCGTGCGCCTGGCCACCGATCCCGTGGGGGTGCGCAACCTGGGCAACGGCAACAACTGGGAGTTCCGCCTGAACGTGCCCCTGGGCGACGCCATCAACTCCCTGTTGCCTCCCAAGCGGTACAGCGCGGCCGAGCGCCGGCGCATGATCGACAGCCAGAAACGCCGGGACAACCAGGACCGGCGGCAGGGGCGTGGGGGCACCGATGTTGGCACCCTGCCCGATTACACGGGGCTGACTCCCGAGGAGATCCAGCAGCGGGAAGAGGAGCGCCTCCTGCGCGAAGCCGAGCAGCGCCTGGAAGAAGACCGGGAGCGGGGCCTGGGGGCCGAGGAGGAGAAGGTCGATGACGGCGAACCGGGGTTCTCCCTGCTGAGCCTGTACAACGCGGGTCTGGATCCCCTGCGCAACATCACCCCGGTGAAGATGACCTACACCAACCAGCGGCAGTCGGCCTTCGCCAAGATGGAAGTGGCGCCCCAGTTCTGGTACCTGACGGGTCTGTCCACCGATCCGGCCGTGGCCGACTCCCTGTATCGTTCCTACCGCTTCACCGAGAAGGAACGGGTGGATATCTCGACCACCACCAAGATGTCCAAGAACCTGACCCTGGACGTGAAGTTCGGCAACTCCCTGACCTTCCGGGACGAGCTGGGCTCGGTGCGCAAGAACTTCCAGCAGGACTGGCCCGACGCCAGCATCAACCTGACAGGCATCGAGAAGTGGGGCGTGTTCGGGGGCACCAAGGATCCCAACAGCGGCTGGTTCCGTTCCGGTAACCTGAACCTGAGCTACAAGCACAGCAAGACCGTGAACAACATGACCAGCACGGCCTACGATCCCCAGTACTACACCACCGTCAGTCCGCGGCTGACCATCAACTTCCACAGCGGCCTGACGGCCACCGTCAACGCCAACCTGACCACCGACGAGAAGATGAACAGCGGCACCCTGTCCACCACCAAGCGGCAGAGGTACGGGTTGCAGTTGAAGCACCAGTTCAGGGCGCAGAAGCTGCTGGCCGGCATCGGCCTGTACCGGCCCGGCAGCAATCCCATCATCAACATGGACCTGGACATCTCCTACGATTCCAACCGCACCGAGCGTGTCAGCCCCGGTGGCATTCCCACCACCCCCACGGGCATCAAGAAATGGGCGGCCAATCCCCGCTTCACCTACCAGGTTTCCCGGAACCTGAGCGGCTCGCTGCGTTTCATCTTCAGTTACGACAAGAACCTGACCACCAACCAGTCCACCACCACCATGGGGTTGGGGCTGGAGGCCATCTTCACCTTCTAGTGGACCGGATGCGGGCGCCGTCCCCCCGGTCGGGAGTCATCATGGCTCGATCCCTCCCACATTCCGTCCTCGCTTTCTTCATGCTGTTCCTGGTCATGGCTGCCGCCGAGCAGGCTTCGGCTCAGCCTCCCGTCTTCAGCGGCGACCAGGCTTTCCAGTGGCTGGAGAAGCAGTGCGATATCGGCCCCCGCACCCCCGGGAGCGAGGGCAACGCCCGCCTGCGCGCCATCATCATGGACCACGCCGCGGCCTGTGGCCTGAGCGCGGCCGAGTTGTGTTTCAGTGCCGACAACCCCATGGGGGATGGGCCAGTGCAGATCTGCAACATCGTGGTGAGCACCCCGGGCCCCCGGGAAAACCGCCTGTGGCTGGGCGCCCATTTCGATTCCCGTCCCGTCTCCGACCGGGATCCCGATCCGGACAAGCGGCATCAGCCCCTGGTGGGCGCCAACGACGGCGCCAGCGGGGTGGCGGTGCTGCTGCACCTCATGGAGCTGTTGGCCCGGCAGGCTCCGGCCCGTGGGGTGGATCTGCTCTTTCTGGACGGGGAGGACTCCGGCTCGTCCGGCGCGCCCCTGGAATTCTGCCTGGGCAGCGCCCACCTGGCGCGCACCTGGCAGGACTTCGGCAGCCCCCTGGCCGGGCCCCCGCCGGCCGGGGTCATCATCCTGGACATGATCGGGGATGCGGACCTGGCCATTCCCATGGAGCGCTACAGCCTGCAATACAGCCCCGAGCTCCTGCACAAGATATTCGACCGGGCGGCCGCTCTGGGCCTGCCGGCCTTCCTGGCCGAGCCCGGCCCCGCCGTGTACGACGACCACGTGCCCTTCATCCAGGCGGGTCTGCCCGCTGTGGACCTCATCGATTTCGACTATCCCCAGTGGCACACCACCGCCGACACCCCCGCGGCCTGCAGCCCCGCCAGCCTGGGGCAGGTGGGCACCCTGATGGTGGATCTCCTCTACAACGAGTGACGGGAATTTCCGGACAATATGGGCTAAACCTCGGGCGGGGCCGGCCGATCTAAACGGGCAGAGTGATACGGCCGTCCCCCCATGTGAGTCAAAGGAGCCGGGAATGATTACGACGTGCACCCATTGCCAGGCGCGTTATCAGCTGGAAGAAGACAAGGTCCCCAGGCGTATGATCAAGGTGCGCTGCCCGGCGTGCCAGGGTGTTTTCAACCTGGATGGGGCCCAGGCCGCCGCCGTGGTCGATCCCTTGCCCGCCGCCCCCGCTCAGCCGGCAGCTCCGGTCCAGGAACCCCTGGTCAGCAGCGGCTTCGGGGACTCCTTCGCGGCGTCCACGCCACCGGTGGCTGACACAGCCGTCCAGGAGAGCGCCTCTCCCGAGCCCGAGGCCGCCCCGGATCCGGGTATCCAGACCGGCTTCAGCGACCCCTTCGCTTCGCCTGAAACCCCGGCTCCCTCCGTTTCGGCTCCGGCCGCTTCGGTGGCATCCGCCCAGGAGACCGCCGGCGAGGACCTGCAGGCCCCCGTGGCCGTGCTGGACGAGAGCGCCCCGGGCGCCGGTCGCAAGCGCCGTCGTCGCAGCAAGGAAGAGATGATGGCCCGGGCCCTGGTCAGCGACATCCTGGTCTACAACCGGGACGCGCGGGACACAGCCCTGGCCGAGGGCAACCTGCTGGAAGCCCTGGGCGCCGAGATCAAGAAGTCCTGGGAGCTGTACAAGGAGAAGGTGACCCCCGAGGTGGCCAACAGCACCAACCACTTCCGGGATGCCCTGAACGAGATCCTGGCCGATGGCGAAAAGGTCTTCTGATCCCACGGCGGATTGAAAAATGAAAAGGGCGCCGATCCGGGATCGGGGCCCTTTTTCGTGGGGGATGGTCTGGACAGGGGGAGGTCAGCTCTCCCACTTGTTCTGGCTGATCTCCGAGAGGATATCGTCGATCTGCTGCCGCACCCGCACGTTGTGGTCGGGCTCGAACAGGGCCTGCTTGACCCGCCCCTGCTCGTCCTTCTTCACGTAGCGCAGGGATTGCAGATCCTCCATGCACATCAGGATGTCCTTGCTGACGCGCACTTCCAGAGCCTGGCCTTCCTGATTGACGCTGGGGTTGTGGTAGGGGTGCATGCCGTTGCCCCAACCGTGAACCACCATGCTGCACAGCAGGGCCCGGAAGGTGTTCTGTCCCTGGACCGTTTCCAGGTCGAAGTTGCCGCCCACCCGCTCGGTCACGCTGTCGATGACGGCGCAAAGCTTCTGGGCCAGGGCGTCGTCGATCTCCAGTTGCAGCAGACGGGTGAACATGGTCTTGAGAATTTTGTCGGTGTTGGTGGACATCTGGCCACTCCTGAAGGAAGGGTTCGGCAAATAGCGTGGCGATTCCTCAATTTCGGGGGATCCGTCCCACACATGGATACTCTCACACAAGGTCCAAAGCAAAATCCTTGCCCAAATGCTCCGCGGGGCGAGCCGGAGTGGGGCGGGTTTGACGATTGCCCGTAGCGGGTATTACGTGATGGCACATGGTTTGCATCAGATGCCGTGGGATGATCTCATCCCTGTGATTTGCAGGAACGGACCCGGACCGAGGTGAAGTGAACCTTGACCACAGCAACGGCAGCCAGAACGTGCCGAATCCTCTATTACGGCCCCCAGGACGTGGGAAAGCGTGAAAACCTGCGCTTGATCCACTCGTCGGTTCCTCCCGAGAACCGCCTTTCCCTGGCCAGCGGCGACCCGGAGCGGCAAATTGCTTTCCGCTTTGCCAGCCCGGAGCAGGGCCAGTGGCAGGTGCTGGTGCAGAGCGTGGATGTGGGTAAGGAGCGCTACCGCACGGCCGGCATGGGGGAGGCGCCACCCTTCGACGGCATCGTCTTCGTCATGAGTTCACGGGCCGGCTTGCTGGACCAGGGCATGGCGGCCATGGAAAGCCTCAAGACTTTCCTGGATACCTGGGGTCTGGATCTCATGGGCGTGCCCCTGGTTCTGCAATACAACCAGCGGGAATTTCCCGACACCTTGCCCGTGGACAAGCTGGAAAGTCTCATCAATCCCTGGGGACTGCTCAGTTTCCCCGGCAGCAGCGCCCGCAGCGAAGGCGTTCGTGAGACCCTGAAGGCCATTCTGGGCCTGACCGTCAACCACCTCAAGTCCCGCCCTGCCCCCTCGCCACAGGAGCAATCTTCCATGCAGGACACCCAACCGGACCTCGAAGTCACCCTCAGGGGCTCGGGTCAGGGAGGGCTGGATCTTGATTACGGGCCCCCCGTGCCCGGCCAGGAAATCACGGCCGAGACCGCCCGGCGCTCGGAGGCCATCTATGACCAGTTGAATCCGCCCATCGTCATTCCCGTGCGCATTCCCCGGCGGTTGCTGGAGGGGCAGGGAGTCATCAGGATCCAGCTGGAAGTGGAAGTTGATGATAGTCAGGATTTCTGAGTCCTGGTAAGCACGCCGACATTGACCCTGCGCCCTGCGTGCGGTAGATTCCCCGCATGACAAACCCTGAACGACAGCCAGCACCCCCCCGTGAACCCGCCCTTTCCCAGGGAAGCCCCGCCGAGCTTTTCCAGCACGGCCACGCGGCCGAGAAGAAGGGTGACTTCGAAACGGCGCGGTATTCCTACGAACTGGCCCTGCGCCAGTCTCCCGGCCAGCACCCCTGGTTGTACCGCCTGGGTTGTGCCCAGCTGAAGGACGGCCTGGCCGTCGAGGCCGAACGCAGTTTCCGGCAAGCCCTGGAACTGGCCCCCGACACCGAGGCCTACCTGACCAACCTGGGGGTGGCCCTTGATCGCCAGGGACTGCGCAACGAGGCCATGCGGGCCTACAAGCGCAGCATCCTGTACGGGGGCAAGAGCCCCGTGGCCCACCACAACCTGGGCGCCATCTACGCCGAGGAAGGCCGCACCGAGGACGCCATCCGCTGCTTCGAGGATGCCATCGCCCTGGAGCCGGACGCCGAGGGCTACCACAACCTGGGGCTGGTGCACTACGCCGGTGACGATTTCACCCGGGCGCTGGTCTGTTTCGAGCGGGCCACCGGGTGTGATGGGAAATTCGCCATGGGGCATTATTTCGCGGCTCTGTGCCTGATGAAGACCGGGAACTACGCCGAGGCGGTGCCCCGTTTCGAACAGGCCCAGATCCTGGATGCCCGCCTGGTGCGTGTGGCCTTCCATGTGGGCGTTTGCCTGCACAAGCTTGAAAAGTATGACAAGGCCCTTCGCAGCCTGGAAAGGGCCCTGGACTCGTTCCCCGAGGATGGGCGCCTGCACTACCAGATGGCCCTGACCTGCGATGCCCTGGGGCGGCCCCAGGAAGCCCGCCTGCATTACAGCCAGGCCCGGGCGGCCCGAAGTACCTGATATCCTGACAACACCCTGAGTTTTCATTTCCCGAGGCTGGTGAAGTGTCCGATTTCCTGCAGATGATCGTCCTGGCCGTGGTCCAGGGTTTGACCGAGTTCCTGCCCGTCAGCAGCAGCGGCCACCTGGTCCTGTTCCAGCATTTCATGCAGACCCGGCAGGGGGATGTCTTCTTCGACATCGTCCTGCACGTGGGAACCCTGGGTTCGGTGCTGGTGGTTTATCGGCGGGAAGTCCTGCGCCTGCTTCGGTTTGACGGCGCTTCCTTGCAGTATATTCTGAGCCTTGTGGTGGGGACCCTCCCCGCCGTGGCGGTGGGCCTGCTGGCCAAGGACAAGATCGAAGCCCTGTTCCACAGCCCGGTCTTCGCCGCGGCCGGCCTGCTGTACACAGCGGCCTTGCTGCTGTCCACCCGGTTCAGCAGCAAGAGCGCCGAGAGCCTGCCTGAACCCTGGCAGCCCCGCTTCATCATGCCCCACAAGGCCCTGGTCATCGGCCTGTTCCAGGCGGTGGCCATCATGCCGGGGGTCAGCCGCAGCGGGTCCACCATCGCGGCCTCATTGTGGTTGGGCCTGCCCCGGGCCGAGGCCGCCCGGTTCAGCTTCCTGCTGTCCATCCCGGCCATCGGCGGCGCCCTGGTCCTGCAGCTGGCCGACGGGGCCGGAGCCGCCCGGGGGGATTTCCTGCCCCTGGTGCTGGCCGCCCTGGCCGCATTCGGTGTGGGGTTGCTGGCCATTCGCTGGACGGCCCTGGCCGTGGTCCAGGCGCATTTCTGGAAATTCAGCTTCTATTGCCTGGTGGTGGGTGTCCTGGCCCTGGTCATTCTCACCTGACAGGGCCCGGTCGGTCCGAGGGGGGCGGCTCAGCCGGAAATGGGTACGGGCATGATGCGTTGCAGGGTGTCCACCACGCGTTCCTGGTCGAAGGGCTTGATGATGAAGTCCCTGGCGCCGGCCTTGATGGCGGCCAGCACCTGTTCCTTCTGACCCAGGGCGGTGATCATCACCACGGTGGCCAGGGGGTCCCGGGCCAGGATGGTCTTCAGGGCCTCGGTGCCGTCCTTCTCGGGCATGGTGATGTCCAGCAACACCAGGTCTGGTTTCAGCCGGCTGTACTCCTCGATGGCCCCATCTCCGTCGGCGGCTTCTCCGGCCACGGTGTATCCCATGGACTCGACAATATCCCTGAGCATCACGCGCATGAATTCGGCGTCGTCTACGATGAGGACGGAGTGGCTCAAGGTTAACCTCCAGTTGGAATGCCGCTCGGGGCATGCTTCGGTCCCTGCCCGGCAGGCCCGGGGGACCTGACGTCTTACTTGCCAGTGATCGACCCGCCACGGGGATACTTGACATCAAAAAATGAGGAAAAACCCCATGGGATACCCGGGGTGGCCGCGCACCGGTCCGGCGGGCTTGCCAGGATCATTGCATCCGGCGCAGGGCCTCACGCAGGCGGGCATCGCCGGGACGCAGGGCCACGGCCCTGGCCATGGCCCGGCGCGCCCTGTCCCGCTGGTCGGTTTGCAGGTAGGCGCTGGCCAGATTGGCCCAGGCCTGGAAATTATCCGGTTCCAGTCCCACGGCGGTCTTGAAGCTGGTCACGGCCTGGGCGGGCCTGTTCAGGCGCATCTGGCAGACTCCGGCGTTCAGGGCGCTGCCGGCAAGCCGTGAGTTGGTGCCCAATGCGCCCTGGAACAGGGTCAGGGCCTCGTTCAGATTCCCCGCAGCCATGAGGATGTTGCCCAGGTTGTGCTGGGCCTGGGGATGGTCCGGGCACAGGCGCAGGGCCAGGCGCAGGGCCCTTTCCTGGCCCCGGGTGTCTCCGGTCAGAGCCAGGTTGGTTGACCAGGCCAGCAACAGGTCGGCGCTCCGGACATCCCTTTTATCGGGATTCGGGCCGGCCGACAGGGCGGACCAGTCGGGTGAGCAGGGGGGCTGACCAAAGGCCGGGGTTCCGGGTGGGGTGAACAGCAAGCCCGTGGCCTCGCAACCTGCCAGCTGCCAGTCGGGGTGGCTCAGCAGGGCGGTGGCCAGGGGGCGGAAGGCTGTCCCCGTGGTGTTCAGGAAGACACGGTCCGGCGCCAGGGCGGCCAGATCGGCCAGGGCTGCCGCATCGGCCTGCTTGAGGTTGTTGTAACGGGCCCAGGTCCGGGGCGAGTAGGCCTCGGTGCGGCCGTCGATGAAAAGGCGGGCCTGGGTGCGATCCAGCAGGAAAGGGGCCGCGTCCACGTTGGTGAACAGCCGGAAGGGGCCTTGCCGGTTCAACTGCCGGGCGGTCTCGGCGGGAAAACGGGCCGGGGTGACGCCCCCGCCGAAGCGGCGGCTGACCCCCTCCGACAGGTAAAACCGGCTGTCCAGCAGATTCACCGTCCACACGCCGGAAAGTGCCAGGGTCAGGATCACAAGCAGCCAGGGCCCCGCGAGGGCAAGTATCCTGGGCAGGGACCGGGCAGCGGCCTGCAGGCGATTCCCCAGGATATTGGGTCCGGCCGGGGCGGTAAACAGCAGCATGAAGGTCAGGGCATACAGGCCCACGTTGCGCTGTCCGGCCACGGCGGCCGCAGCGGCCAGCGCCCACAGGGCCACCCGCAAGGGGGACAGGCGTCCCCAGGTCACCACCACCCGCAAAAAACCCACGGCCAGGCTGGCCTTGAACGCAGCCATGGTCAGGCCCAGGCTACCACGGGTTTTCAGCAGGGGCGTCAACTCGCTGATGGTCCGGTTCAGCTCCACTTCCTGACCCTGGAATTGCCCCAGAGCCCGCAAGGGATACAGCAGGCCCTGCAAGCCGTTGGGCGTCAGGCACAGGCCCAACGCCAGCAGGGGCAGGGAGACCAGGACCAGCCCGCCAGGTCTCTCTGGGAGGGGTTTTCCGCGCCACCAGCCACTCAGGGCGGCCAGCACCCACAGGGGCAGGACCAGGGAACTGAAGCCGTGCATCTGGCTCCACAGCACGGTCAGCACCAGGGCCAGGCCCAGGGGGCGTGCGGGATGGAACAGGTCCAGCCAGCCCCCGGTGGGCAGCCAGCGGTCCAGGGGGCGGTCCAGGGCCCGCACCAGCAGCACCAGGAAAAGGTAGGAAAACAGCTCGGGCCGCAGGATCAGCCGGGGCCACAGCATGGCCAGCCCCAGCAGCAGGCAGAGGCCCAGCCAGGCCGGTGTCCGGCCCTGGCGCCAGCGGCCCAGCCCGCCGTCACCCAGCAGGATGACGGCCATCAGGGCCGCCACCAGGCTCAGCCGCACCACGTTCCACCCCCGGACCGCCCGGGACAGGGGAGTCTGGCTGTCGCTGGCGCCCGTCAGGGCGACCATCACCTGAAAAAGCCACTCGTGGTTGGTCCAGGGATGGTCAGGCTCGCTGAAGCTGTAGGAGTTGGCGCGGGGAAAGCCCTGCCCGGAGAGAATGTCCTGGCCTGCGTGGTGATGCAGCCAGATATCCAGCCCACCCATGCTGTGCCAGGCCAGAAGTCCGGCCAGCAGCAGGGGCAAGGTCAGGCCGAGGACTCCGCGCAGGCGGGCCTGGGCCAGGGAGGGCGAGGTACTGTCGAGCTGGGCCATGCGGGGCTCCCGGACTTGCGGTCACGTTGGCGGGGGCGTCTCACGGAAATGATGGCCTCAAGGGCAGTCCGGTTCAAGCGAATACTCCCGGGGAAGGGGGGAGGGGCTTTGACAAAGTGACCGAGGATATCGGTGGGCCTTTGACAAAATGTCAAGATTGGCGGGAAGATTTTTCTGACGACAAATGCACCTTAAAAAATCCTGTTTTCAACTTGTTGATTTTAAATAAATTATGTTCAAACCGAAAAGATAAGAGAATTGTAAGGAAATGGTATGGATATTGTTATTAAGGGGGCGAGTCCAGCCCCACAGGTTCCGGGCTCTGACCCCAGCAATTTTGAGAGGATTTGAAATATGGCCAAGGAAATCAAGAAGACTGCCCGCCGGACCCAGAAGGCCACCGTTCGCAAGGCTGTGACCAAGAAGTCCGCGCGGCGTTCCGGCAAGGTTTCCCAGGAGCCCTCCGCTCCTGCCGCCCAGCTGCTGAGCAACCTGGACCTGTATTTCCAGGAAGTGAAGGCCTATTCCCTGCTGACCAGGGCCGAGGAATGCGAACTGGCCCGGGGCATCCACAACAACGACAACGAGAGCCTGCACAAGTTGGTCAAGGCCAACCTGCGCTTCGTCGTCAGCATCGCCAAGGAGTACGCCCACTACGGTGTGCCCCTGGAGGATCTCATCAACGAAGGCAACCTGGGCCTGCTGAAGGCTGCCCAGCGCTTCGATGAGACCCGCGGCTTCAAGTTCATCAGCTATGCCGTGTGGTGGATCCGCCAGTCCATCCTGGCGGCCCTGGCCAACCACAGCAAGATCGTGCGCATGCCCCTGAACCGCGCCCGCGTGCTGAACCAGATCAAGAAGGCCAGCGGTGAACTGCAGCAGCAGCTGCGGCGCAAGCCCGAGCCCGAGGAAATCGCCGCCAAGCTGGGCCTGTCCATCGACGAGGTCAAGGACACCCTGCCCCTGATGCAGGACAACTTCTTCCTGGACGACTTCGTGGGCAACGACGAGGACAGCACCTATCTGGACTTCCTGGAAGACACCAGCGGTGAGGGCCCCGACAACAAGGTCATGGACGATGACCTGAACAGCAGCATCGATCGCATGCTGGGCGATCTGAAGGAGCGCGAGGCCAAGGTCCTGCGCCTGTACTACGGTCTGGGCACCGACAAGGAAATGACCCTGGAGGAAATCGGCCAGATCATGGGCCTGACCCGTGAGCGCATTCGCCAGATCAAGGAAGAGGCCTTCGACAAGATCCGCACCAGCAAGGCCTTCAAGTACATGCACGACTACGCTGATGACCAGCCCATGGCTTGATTTCTGAATCTTTTCAAGCCAGGCGGATGAGGAAAGCCCCGGTCTTTGGCCGGGGCTTTTTTTATGGATCTCCGCGCGTGACGGGGCTATTCCCCTTCCATGGTCACCTGGCCGGCCGAGGCCTCGGTCAGGGCCCCCTGGAAATCCTGCCAGGTGGAATGGGGCAACCAGACACGCCACAGGACGTCCTCGCCATACTCCTCCTGGATGATCCGTCCCCGCCGCGGCTCCAGCAGGTGCCGCAGGGTTTTCTGGAATGCGTAGGGCAACCGGATGTCGAATTCCCGCCCCAGCAGCACCTCCCGCACCGGCGCCTCGTCCAGGGCCAGCTCGGCCGCCTGGCCGTAGGCCCGTTGCAGTCCGCCGGTGCCCAGCTTGATGCCGCCGAAATACCGCACCACGATGACCACCACATCCGTCAGGTCACGCCTGCGGATGGCGGCCAGGATGGGCTCACCGGCGGTCCCCGAGGGTTCGCCGTCGTCGTTGCGATTCTCCACCGTGTCCGGGGCGTGGCCCAGGCGCCAGCCATGGCAAACATGCCGGCTGTCGTGGAACTGGCGGCTCACCTGTTCCAGGATCTGACGTGCATTTTCCTCGCCGTCGGCCGGGTGGGCCAGTCCGATGAAGCGGGAACGCTGGATCTTGATCTCCGCCTGACCCTCCTGGCCCAGGGTCAGGAACGAGTCGGGCAGTCCGGGGCCGGAACTCATGGTCACTCTTTTCAAGGGGCTGGGGCCGATTAACGCAGGTGGCGATCCATCGCCATGGGGTCAAAATAGCACGCTGGCACCGGCTTTGCAGTGCTGGAATGGATTTCTTCGGGCTTCAGAACCCCGGCGAGTGGCCGGGGTGGAAAAGGACTTGTAACGCCTTGCCGGGTAACGATTTGAAAGATCGCCAGAGGAATGGTCAGGGGGAATGGATCCGTCGCCTTTTGCTGGTGCTGGCCGTTTTCCTGGCGGCCATGCTTCCTTCCTTGACTGCCCAGGCCCAGAGCCGCCGCTACACCAGCAAGCGCCTGGAATTGCCCCGCTCCCATCTATCCGCACCCTACGACCCGGCGACCTTCCTGGGTATTTACGGCCAGGTGGGGGGAGGCCTGTCCTACGACCAGGGCCAGATGGGGGGCGGAGCCTTCATCATGTTCCGGCCGGCGCGAGCCGCCGAATTCCTGCCCTTCCTGTACGACTGGAACTGTTCCCTGCTTTTGCAGGCCGACTGGCAGCGGGTGGCCCCCGAGAGCCGCCTGAAGAGCGCGGACCTGGTGATGCGTCGCTATCTGGGGGAAATGCGGGGCAGCGGCAGGAAAGTGGCTCCTTTCCTGGGATTCGGCGTGGGGGCCAGCAGCGCTCTCAAGGCGCCCGGCCAGTCCCCCCGTCAGGACACGTACTGGTCCTGGCTGGTGGAGGCCGGCCAGGAATGGAACATGGACGGCCGCTACCTGGTGTTCTTCAAGCTGCAGTTCCGCCGGTTCTCACGCCCGGATTTTCCTTTCTCCACCTGGTCGGCCGCCGCGGGGGTGGCCCTGCCCACACCCTGGTAAGGCCGCTTTCCCCCGAGCCTGTTTTCGCCGGGCTGCCTCCTCCGGGCCCCGGACCCGCGGGGGGAACTCTTGGGGGCCCGGCGCTGTTCCAGTTTTTTGCTCCCCTGTTCCGGATTCTGGGATGATCATTGTTCCGGTGTGCGATATATTGCGAGGGTCATATCCCCTGATCGCCGGACCGACTTTCTGCGAGGTGCTTCATGTTTCGCTCCAGCCCTTTTCTCTTGTTGATCCTGGTGACCCTCCTGCTGGGTGTGGCCGTGACGGCCGCCGCCCAGGAGGAATTGACCTACGAGCAGTACCGGGCCCTGGCCTGGGCCGCCGATCGTCTGGATCACGTGGCCATGTTCGAACCCGTTCACGGCGAGCGGGGGATGTACCTGGTTCTGGCCGACCGTTTCAGCACCGTCCAGGTGATCAAGCTGGATGCCCGCGGTGCCCAGCGCCAGTGGAAGAGCAACCAGCTCAGCGGCATCCCCGAGGAGGTGGGGACCGGTGACCTGGACGGCGACGGCCTGGAAGATTCCATCTTCTGCCGCACCAGCGGCGGCAAGATCTACGTCTGGGCAATGGATGGCTTCAACCTGTCCTGGGAGTCCCTGAGCGGGGAGTTCCAGCAGGTGGCCGGCTTCACCGTGGCCAACGTGGATGAGGATCCCCAGAACGAGATCATCGCCCTGGCCGACGGCCGGCTGGTCTACTACGACGGCAGTTCCTTCAACAAGGACTGGACCAGCATCGACCAGTATGACGCCAGCATGGTGCGGGCCGGGGATGTGGACGGCGACGGGCGCATCGAGATCGTGCTGAACAGCGGCCAGGTGCTGGACGCCGTCAGCGGCAGCGTCGAGTGGGAGGAGGAGCCCTTCTTCCAGTACATCGAACTGCTGGACATCGACGGGGACGGCATGCCCGAGGTGCTGACCGAGAACGGCTTCGGCGGGCCCCTGAAGGTGTACGACATGGATTACGGCAACGAGGTGCGCTTCCAGTAGGGAGCCGACCCGTCTTCCCAGCGCCCGAAAAAAAGCCCGGCTCCGTGGGGGAGCCGGGCTTTTTCCTGCCAGTGGCGCGGAAATGATGGCCCCTCAGCGGATGCTCTTCATCACTTCCAGCATCTGGTCGGCAGGGACATAGCCCTGGCTGATGCTGTGCAGGATCTTGCCCCGGCTGTCGATGAAGACCACCAGGGGCATCCCCTTGACGCCCAGTTCTTCCTTGATGCCGCTCATCTCGGCGTCGTCCTTCTCGGTGGCGTCCATCTTGATGGTGACGAAGCGCTGGCTTTCCTGCACCACCGCCGGCTGGTTCCACACTTCCTTGTCCAGCTTGTTGCAGTAGATGCACCAGGTGGCCCAGAAGTCCACCATGACGGGTTTGCCCTCGGCCTTGGCCCGGGCGCGGGCCTGGTCCAGGGCGGCGCGGGGGCCCTCGCCGGTGCGCAGGATCTGCCAATTCACCTTGCCGGCCACCTCTTCATGCATCGGGGTGACCTGGACAGGGGCCTCGCCCTTGCTCGCCCAGGGAGAGGGCATGATGAACCCGGTGCTGGTGACGGTCCCCACCAGGAAGTACAGGCCCAGCAGGAACACCACCAGACCCAGGGCCTTGCGCGTGCGGTCCCACCAGCCTGCGCCCGCTTCCTGCCGATCGAAGGCGCCCATGAAAACGGACACCAGGATGGCGACCATGCCCGCCAGGATCCAGAACACGGGTTCGGGCAACACGGCGGCCCCCGAACCGGGACGGATGAAGTAGAACGCCATGGCCACCAGGACGAGGCCCATGCCGCGGTTCACGGTCTCCATCCAGCCGCCGCTCTGGGGCAGGCTGGCCAGCAGGGCGGGGAAGGTGCCCACCGCGATGAGCAACACGCTCATGCCCATGCCGAAGATGAACAGGGACGTGAAGGCCAGGAAGGGGTCGTTGAGGGTGGCCAGCACCAGCAGCAGCCCCTGCAGGAAGGGCCCCACGCAGGGCGAGGCGATGAGCCCCGCCACCATGCCCATGAACAGCACGCCCAGCACGCCGCCGCGACCCTGACCGCCGGGACCGCCCAGCTTGTTCTGCAACCAGCCCGGGGCCTGCAGGGTGTAGGCTCCGAACATGCTGAACGAGAGCACCACCAGCAGCAGGGCGACGGGGACCATGACCCAGGCGCTCTGCATGACGGCGGTGATGCCGCTGAACACCATGGCGGCGATGTAGCCGATGATGCCGTAGACCAGGGCCAACCCCAGGGCGTAGGTCAGGGACATGCCCATGCCGCGCATGAAGCTGGTGCCCTCCTGGCGCTGGGCGCCGATGACCGCCAGGGTGATGGGGATCATGGGATAGATGCAGGGCGAAAGGCTCATTAGCAGGCCGAACCCGAAGACCAGCAGCAGGAACAGGGGCTTGCCCCGGTTCTCGATGAAGGACTGGATGCGGTCCTCGTTCCAGCCCTCGCCGAAGCCGACCTCAACCGTGCCGCTCCAGGTGCCGATGGCCCGGCCGTTGGCCAGGAGCTTGACCTGGAGGTGGTGGGAGCCGGGCTGGGCCTTGCCCAGAACCTGCGCCGCCCACTCCACCTTCACCGGCCCTTGCAGCAGGACGGCCTGACCGTCCTCCTTAGGATGGGAGGTGAAGACCAGGGGATAGGGCTCATCCAGGATTTCCCCCTCGCCGTCGGTGATCACCTCCAGGGCCAGGCTGCTGGAGGGCAACACCACACCGGCCGGCAGGGTGAAATCCACATCCAGCACCATGGTCTTGCCGATCTCGGTCTGGGTGTCCCGGGGGACCACCTGGATTTCCACATCGGCGGCCAGGGCGGCAACGCCGGCCAGGAGGGTGGCCGCCAGGGTGACCAGGGCGGCCAGGGAGAGGAGTTTCCTGCTGGATATCATCGGGAACGGTCCTTGATTTGCCGGGTTTCGAGTTAAAACGTGGATTTCCAAACAACTATACGAAGATAATGGTTCCACACAAGAGCCAGTTTGGCCGGGCTTCGGCCCTCATGCTAATGCAGTTGCAATAAACGGCAACTTTGACGAAATTTGGGGAAATGAAAACCCCTGTCCCGCGTGCTCGAAAGGATTGTGCCTGTGAAGCGAACTCATCTTACTTCCATCCTGGCTCTCGCTCTGATTCTGGTCTCCCTGGTTCTGGCCGGTTGCTCCGGTGACAAGGAAAAGGCGGCGGCCGGTGAGACCGCTGCCCAGTCTTCCGCCCAGTCCGCTGCTCATTCAGACCACGGCGCCCTGGTGGTGGGTCCCGGCGTGGGCAACCTGGCGCCCGACTTCGCCCTCGAAAAGATCGGCGGGGGACAGCTGACCCTGGCCGAGCTCAAGGGCAAGGCCGTCATCATCGATTTCTGGGACACCTGGTGCCCCCCCTGCCGCCGGGCCCTGCCGCATCTGCAGGCCCTGAGCGAGGCTTACGACGGTGACCTGGTGGTGGTCGGCGTGGCCATGGGCCGGGAAGGCAGGGAGAAGGTGCAGAGCTTCGTGGCGGAAAACAACCTGACCTTCGAGTTCGTCATGGCCGACGCTCCCCAGTACACGGTCTTCAAGAATTACGGCGGCGTGCAGAGCATCCCCACCACCTTCCTGGTGGATCGCGAGGGCGTCATCCGCAACGTGTGGAGCGGCGAGCGCACCCAGGCCGTGTACGAGAAGGCCGTGCGCGCGGCTCTGGGAGTCTGATCTTGCAGGCCTATTTCATCGTGGGTGTGGCGGGTGCCGCCGGCGCGGTCTCCCGCTACGCGGTGGGCGTTCTGGCCCAGCGCGCCCTGGGCAACCACTTCGCCTACGGCACCTTGCTGGTCAACGTGCTGGGCTGCCTGCTGCTGGGGTTCGTGCTGGAACTGGAGCAGCACACCACCCTGGTGCCCCATCCCTTGCGCCTGCTGCTGGCCGTGGGCTTCCTGGGAGCCTTCACCACTTTCTCGACCTTCGGTTACGAGACCATCAGGTATCTGCAGGCGGGCGCCGGCCATCTGGCGGCCCTCAACGTGGCGGCCAACCTCTTGCTGGGCATGGCGGCGGTGTGGGGCGGATTCCTGGCCGCCCGGATGATGGTTCCGGTGGCCTGATTTCTTGCGGTCCGATCTGTTGGGGAGATGGGGGAAGCGGGGATTCCGGGCAAAAAAAGACCCCTGGCTGCGGCGAGTACCTTCAGCCAGGGGTCAGCCGATAACGATCATTTTTTTAACCACCAAAAGAGGTCGATCAATGATAGACCCAGTATGAAATAGACTTCAGGTCCCATCTTCGGCCCCTCCTTTCCTGTGACGAGGGTGACAGGTGACGGACCTTCCGATTTTCGACGACCCCGAACCCGGCTTTAGTGTTAACTGAAAACCCGTTGGCGGGAACCGGCGCCGAATCCACGGCGTGTGCCATCCCTGTCCTCTTGTTAGCAAGAAGAGGACCGTAAGCTTTTCTTCTCTTTGATTTTTTTGATTTCCAGGAGGACGGCGGTCTTGTCATCGTCCTTCTCGTGGCCGCCGAATTCCTCCACGGCGTGGAAGATGGTCTCGATGAGTCGGGCCGGGCTGTCGTCCAGGTGGGATTCCACCAGATCCAGCAGGCGCGGGGCGTCGAAGAATTCCTGCTCGGTGTTTTTCTGATCCGTCAGTCCGTCGGTGTACAGGAACAGCCGGTCACCGGCCTGCATCAGGACGGTCCCTTCGTTGTAGGGAAAACCGGGCAGCACCCCCAGCACGGGGCCTCCCTTGCGCAGTTTCTGGCGAAAGCTGACTCCCGGTCGGAACAGCACCGGGGGGTCCATGCCGGCGTTGCAGTAGGTCAGCAGACCACTGGACGGCTCGTAGATTCCGCAGAAGAAGCAGACGAAGCCGCCACCCGAGACCAGGCTGTTCACGGCCTTGTTCAACTTCCTGGCCACCTGGGAGGGGGACCCGGTGGCGCCGGCCGCCTGGCGGAAGGCGAACTGGAGGGAGGTCATCTGCAGGGCGGCGGGAATGCCCTTGCCCGCCACATCGGCGATGGCCACCACCAGGTTGCCGTCGGGGCGCAGGTAGTAGTCGAAGTAGTCGCCACCCACCATGCGGCAGGGGTCGTTGCGCCCGGTGATGACGAAGCCCGGATCGGCCAGCAGGCCTGCGGGCAGCAGCTTGCGCTGCAGGTCCCGGGCCACCTCCAGCTCCATTTCCAGGCGCTTGCGGTCCAGGCTTTCCTGATGCAGCTGGCGGCTGTCCAGAACCGAGGCGGCCTGCAGGGCCAGGTTGTGCAGGTTGGCCAGATCTTCCTGGCTGTACAGATCCCCGCTGCCCTTGGCCCCGAAGGCCAGAAACCCCAGCAGCCGGTTGCCCGAGACCAGGGGCACCAGCAGGGCGGCGTTCAGCCGGGTCAGCACCGAAAGACTGGTCTCGTCCGTGTCCTCGCTCAGCAGCGATTCTTCCAGCTCCTCGGTGAAGAGGGGGCGGCGCAGGCGATTGAGGATGAGGACCAGAGCCGAGTCGCTGTCCAGTTCGCCCTGAGGGGGGGTGTCCGTCCCCAGCACCAGGCGTGGCCGCAACCGGGTGGAATGGGCCGAGGCCGAAAGGAACAGCCCCATGGTCTGGGGCTGGTACAGTTCGTCCAGCCGATCCACCAGGGTGTCGATGACCTCACGCAGTTCCATCAGGCCGGTCAGTTTGGCCGCCAGCCGGGAGATGACGTTGCGGGTGGCCCGGCGCGAGGGGTAGAAGGCCTGGTCGATCCAGGTCTGGATGAGGCGCCGCATGGGCAGGATGGCCAGGCTGGCGGCGGCCATCATCAGCACCAGGATGGGGTAGGAGTCCACCAGGAAGAGGCGGCCCAGCATGTGTCCCACTCCGAACAGCGCCAGAAAATATACCAGCAACATGAACAGGGTGAGCAGGCCGTACACCAGGCTGATGCGGGTGATGAAGGCCCGGTCCAGGGCCCCGTAGCGCATGATGGCCAGGGCGAAGCTGGATGGCACCAGCAACAGGCTGAAGGCCAGATACTGGACATGGGGTCCCACCGACTGGGGGCTGATGTTGCCCAGGATGGTGGCCGTCAGGAAGGGGCCCAGGCCCAGCAACAGCCCCAGCAGGATGACGCCCATCTTGGTTCGCTGGATGGGCCGGTCGCGCCGCAGGGAGCGCCGGGCGAAGATGACCAGGCTGGCCAGGAAGTAGACCAGCATGTAGACGAGGGAGACGGATTCCAGGACGATCTGGGTGGTGCTGCCCGCGGGCGCCGGGTGCAGGTAGAGCACGGCCACCGAGAGGAGGAAAAGGCCCACGCCGGGAATGAGCAGCAGGCGCAGCCGGGCTCGGTTGCGGGGCTGGCCGGGGCCCACGGCGGGGAACTGCAGGAAGAAGCGCAGGAAGAAGGCGGGCAGCAGGAGCTGCAGGAGATCCTGCAGGTGTTCCTTGATCATCATGTAGGGAACGCTGGGATGGTCGGGAATGCCCAGCAGGAAGAAGGCGAAGATGAAGCACAGGCTGAAGAAGTTCCGGGCCACCGGGTCGTGGCGGCGGCTGAAGACATACCAGCCGATGAGCAGGAAGGTCAGCCCCACCACCCACAGGCTGTAGTCGCGAATGAGGTGGGCCTGGTCCGGGGGCACGGGGATCAGCAGGCGGGTGTGGCGCTGGTTCCCGCGCTGGACCGTGACGGTCTGGGGAGATAGATCGAAGCGGCCCGCGGTGGCGGCGAACCAGTCGGCCCAGCTGTCCACCGGCTTGTTGTTGGCGGCCACGATGCGGTCCCCCTGCAGCAGGCCCGCCTTCATGGCCGGTCCGCCGGGGGCCAGGGCCACGATGTGCAGTCCGTGCACGTCCATGCCCAGGTCCGGTTTCTGGGAGATGTGCAGGGCCACGGGCAGGCTGAGCAGGAGCAGGAGAGGGGCCAGCAGAAAGAGGCTGAACAGGCGAGAACCCAGCTCGAAGGGTGATTCCGGATACAGGCGCGTTTCCTGGTGGGCGTTCATGCAGCTCCTGAAGGCGCAGCGGTTGACGAGGGCCGCAACTCCGGTGTCATCCTAGCACAGGGAAGCTATCCACGAAGCAAAAATCGGCCGGCCTTCCACAGAAACTGTGAGAGGACCGGCCGATAATTTCCAGCGCCGCAAAGGGTGCCGGGAAAGGCTTAGCGATACAGAGCCTTCACCGCGTCGAAGGTGGTGGACTCGACCGCCACCGCGCATTCCCCGTTGATGGTGGCCACCGGGAACTCGGGGCCGCCGGTGCACTGCTGCAGGGGCTTGACGATGTTGTGGTCCGAGCCATCCAGGTAGCAGGGCTGGCCACTCTCGTGAGAGGAGAAGTGGATGCCGTCCACGTACCAGTTGATGGGCTGGGTGGTATCCAGGACCTGCATGGTGATGATGGCCACCACCACCGCCGGGAACATGTAGGGATTGTACAGAGGTTCACCGATGGGGATGCCGACGACGTACTCGTCGGGCCGCAGGCCCGCGTTGATGGCGTCACCGACGAACTGCCAGCCAATCACGTTGACCGGGCCCTCGGCCCAGACCTTGGCTTCCCAGCCACCGACACCCATGGGGCTGGTGGGGTGGGTGATGACCAGGTATCCGGTGTGGAACCCTTCATCCAGAGTCAGGCAGTTGACGCAGGCGCAGGGATCGAAATACACCCCGATGCCGTCGTCGTCCGGATCCAGCTGAGCGAAAGCGCCGCCGGCAAGCAGCGTCATGCAAAAGATAGCGAGAGCAATTTTTTTCATAACAATCCCCCAAATACTTTTGGTGGTTCATCCCATGAGCGAGGGCTACCATACGGACCTTAGCGGATCAGGAATGCTCTGAAAAGGGTTATTTCGGGGGAAGGGAGAAAAAATTCGCCTGAATTCGAGATTTGTTTGAATTTATGTCCTTATTGTTTCTTTAAAGATAGATTTAGTGGAGTTCCCAGAACGAATATCCTTATGCCCAGCCCTGGGTTTTCCCGCAGATTCCCCCGAAATCTCTGATTCCTAAGCCATTGCCCCTGACCCGGGCAGGTGTTAAATTCCCTGCCCAAGTTCCACCCTGGGGTTCCGGCCCCCGCTTTTCATTTTCAGGAGTTCGTCGTGAGCAACATCAGAGACCTGGCCCAGTATTCACCCGGTGGTATCGAAGAGAAATGGTACAAGGCCTGGGAGGCGGACGGACTGTTCGCTCCCGACGAGACTCTGCCCGGCGAGCCCTTTGTCATCACCCTGCCGCCCCCCAACGTGACGGGCATCCTGCACATGGGGCACTGCCTGGGCAACTCCATCCAGGACACCCTGATCCGCTGGGCCCGCATGAAGGGCCGACCAGCTCTGTGGGTGCCGGGCACGGACCACGCCAGCATCGCCACCGAGCAGGTGGTCAGCCGCAAGATGGCCGAGGAGGGGCTGAACAAGCGCGAGGCCGGTCGCGAGGCCTTCCTGGAAAGGGCCTGGGACTGGAAGGAACTGACTCACGGCCGCATCAGCCAGCAGATCCGGCGGCTGGGTTGCTCCCTGGACTGGGACCGCGAGGCTTTCACCATGGACGAGCAGCGCAATCGCGCCGTCATCGAGGCCTTCGTGCGCCTGAAGGAGAAGGGACTCATCTATCGGGACGTGTACCTGGTGAACTGGTGCCCCCACGACCTGACCGCCATCAGCGACGACGAGGTGGAGCACAAGGAGGTGGAGGGCAGCCTGTGGTACATGCGCTACCCCTTCGCCGAGGGTGAGGGGCACGTCACCGTGGCCACCACCCGGCCCGAAACCCTGTTCGGCGACACCGCCGTGGCCGTGCATCCCGAGGATCCCGAGCGCAAGCACCTCATCGGCAAGATGGTGAAACTGCCTTTCACCGACCGGATCATTCCCATCATCGGGGACCATCACGCCGATCCCGAGAAGGGCACGGGCTTCGTGAAGATCACCCCGGCCCACGACCCCAACGACTTCGAGGTGGGGCGCCGCAACAACCTGGAACAGGTCATCTGCATGACGCCCTCGGCCGTGATGAACGAGAAGGCCGGCCGTTTCGAGGGCCTGGAGCGCTACGAGTGCCGCGAGGCCGTGGTCAAGGCCCTGGAAGAGGAGGGTCTGCTGGAGAAGATCGAGAAGCACGTGCACCAGGTGGGGCATCACGACCGCTGCGGCCACGTCATCGAGCCGTATCTGTCCAAGCAGTGGTTCCTGAAGATGGACGAGCTGGCCCAGCCGGCGGTGAAGGCCGTGGAGGACGGGGAGATAACCCTGTTCCCCGAACGCTGGGTGGGGGTTTACCACAACTGGATGCGCAACATCCGGGACTGGTGCATTTCCCGGCAGCTGTGGTGGGGGCACAGGATCCCTGTGTGGTACTGCGCCGAGTGCGATCACGACATGGCCGGCAGCGAGGCGCCCCTGCGGTGCGCGGCCTGCGGATGCGAGAACCTGAAGCAGGATGAGGACGTGCTGGACACCTGGTTCAGCAGCTGGCTGTGGACATTCTCGCCCCTGGGCTGGCCCGAAAAGACTCCCGACCTTCAGAAGTACCACCCCACCACCGTCATGGTCACCGCGGCGGATATCATCTTCTTCTGGGTGGCCCGCATGGTCATGGCAAGCTACGAGTTCCTGGGTGAGAAGCCCTTCGGCGAGGTGCTGTTCACCGGCATCGTGAGGGACGAGCAGGGCCGCAAGATGAGCAAGAGCCTGGGCAACAGCCCCGACCCCATCGACCTGATCGACGAGTTCGGCGCCGACGCCCTGCGTTGCAGCCTGGTCATGCTGACGCCCACCGGGGCGGACATCCTGTTCAGCGACGCGACCCTGGAGGTGGGCCGCAACTTCTGCAACAAGATCTTCCAGGCCACCAAGCTGGTACTGGGCGTGTGGGACGAGGCCGGGCTCCAAATTCCATCCGACCGGCCCGCCCCGCCGCGCACCCTGGATCTGGGCGAGGTCGGCACCGCCCAACAGTGGGACGCCGAGCCCGCGGCCTGCCTGGCCCGCCTGTGGGCCGGGGTGTTCGGGGGCGACCTGCCCGTGCCCGTCCAGGACGAGGATCTGACCCTGGAGGATCGCTGGATCCTGGGCCGGCTGCTCCAGGCCGCCGCGGACAGTGACGCCAACATGGAGAAGCGCCGCCTGAACGACGCCGCCTACGAGGTGTTCAACTTCTTCCGCCATGACTTCTGTGACTGGTACCTGGAAGCGGTGAAGCCCCGCTTCCGCGACCAGGAGATGCGGGGAGTGGCCCTGTGCGTGGCCCAGCTGAACCTGGCCCTCAGCTACAAGCTGTTGCACCCGGTCATGCCCTTCATCACCGAGGAACTGTGGTCGGCCCTGCCGGCCAGCCAGGGCTATCTCATGACCTCGTCCTATCCCACCAGCTCCGTGGCGGCACCCTTCGCCGCCGAGAGGGAGACCTTCAGCGCGGTGCAGGAAATCGTGGGCGTGGTGCGGAACCTGCGCAACGAACTGGGGGTGCAGCCGGGCAAGCGCGGGACGGCCATCCTGCGTCCGGCCGACCAGCAGGGGCTGGACAACCTGCTGGGGTGCGCGGGCCTGGTGGCCCTGCTGGCCAAGATGGAAGAGGTCCAGGTGGTCACCGGTGGCGACGATCCGTCTCCCGCCGGGGTGGGCGTTGCCGGCCAGGTCGAGGTGTTCCTGCCCATGAAGGGGCTGGTGGACCTGGACAAGGAAAGGGCGCGTCTGGAAAAGGAACTGGCCAAGCTGGAAGGCTGGATGAAGGGTTGCCGCGCCAAGCTGGGCAACGAAAAATTCGTCAGCAACGCACCCGATCACGTGGTGCAGCAGCAGAAGGATCTGCTGGCCGAGAACGAGGGCAAGGCGGCCACCTTGCGTGAACGCCTGGCCGCCCTGTCCGACTGATCTCGCCGGTCAGCACGTCTCCAGGAGGAGTCATGAGCGACAGTGCCCTGCCCCAATCGCCTGGTGAGAGGCTGGCCCGGTTGCGCCAGCAGGCGGGCAAGAGTCTCGAGCAGGTGGCGGAGGCCACCAAGATCCCCCCGGCCATGCTCGAGGCCATCGAACTGGACGAGTATCACAAGATCTCGGGGGACCTCTACGTCAAGAGCTTCCTGCGTTCGTACGCGGGAGAGGTGGGCATCGAGGCCGAGGAGATCCTGGCCCAGTATGCGGCTTACACCGGCGCCGCGGCCGAGGGGCAGGCGGGGCAGGATCCCGCCGTCTGGCATGATGAAGAGGTGCAGGTTCAGCGCCTGGGGGTGCCCTGGAAGAAGGCGGCGGGCCTGGGTTTGGCCGCCATCCTGGTGCTGCTGCTGATCTGGTTTGCCTGGAGCCGCCTGGCCGGAGGGTCGGACGGGGACGGGGAACAGGATGGGGTGAGCGAACGGCTGGAACAGTCCGCCGCACCGGCTAAAGGCGCTGAGGGCTCAGCCCAGGGGTCCCTGCTGGCGGGTGGTCCCCTGGAAAATGCCGCTGTGGGCCAATCCGAGGCCGATCCTTCTTCGAGTGGCGACGGTCCGGCCGGGGGGGGGACAGCTGAATCGGAACCGGCCCCTGCGGATGTTTCCGCGGGGCCGGAGAGCAATGCGTCCCCCCAACCGGCAGACAGGGTCTCCTCGACGCCGCAAACCACTCCTGATATCCGGAACCAGACCTCGCGCACCGGCCCCATGCCCGCGCCCCTGGTCGGAGATCCCGGCCGGCTGAAGTTGGACGGGCGGAGCTGGCCCGTGGTTCTTCGGGTCATCTGTCCCCAGCCATCGGGAGTGACCCTGAAGAAGGACGCCGATAGGGAATTCAGCCCCGTGAACTGGCCGGAGCAGTCCCGCCCCTTGCCCGGTCCGGATGACCTGCGGGCCGGCTGGGGTTATCATGTGAACGAGGGGCTGGTGGTGTACTGGGGCGCCGAGGACCACTTCAGCCTCAAGGCCGATGATCCCCGGGGACTGAAGGCATCGGTCAACGGTGAGTACCGGGACATCGGCAGCCTGGGGCCCGGGCAGGAAATCATCCTCAATGATCCCGAAGTCATCCGTTCCAACCTGCCCTCGGCCCGGGACGGCAGGTAGGACCTTCATGAGCCTCTTCAAGCTCCAAGCTCCCTTCAAGCCCACGGGTGATCAGCCCCAGGCCATCGAACAGCTCCTGGAAAACGCCCGCTGCGGCCGGCAATACCAGACCCTGCTGGGGGTGACGGGGTCGGGCAAGACCTTCACCATGGCCAACGTCATCGCCCAGCTGGAGGTGCCGGCTCTGGTCTTCAGCCACAACAAGACCCTGGCCGCCCAGCTGTACGGGGAGCTGAAGGGCTTCTTTCCCGACAACGCCGTCGAGTACTTCATCAGCTACTACGATTATTACCAGCCCGAGGCCTTCATTCCCTCCACCAACACCTACATCGAAAAAGACACCAGCATCAACGACGAGATCGAACGCCTGCGCCTGCGGGCCACCAGCAGCCTGCTGGCCCGGCGGGACGTCATCGTGGTGGCCAGCGTGTCGGCCATTTACGGCGTGGGCAATCCCGAGACCTTCAAGCAGAGCGTCATCGGGCTGCAGACCGGGCTGGAGATGGAGCGGGACGAGTTGCTGTCCCGCCTGGTGGGCATCCAGTACGGGCGCAACGACGTGGAACCGGCCTTCGGCACCTTCCGTGCCCGCGGCGACACGGTGGAGATCCGCTCGCCCTACGAGGAACGGGTGCTGCGGGTGGAGTTCTTCGGCGACGAGATCGAGGACCTGACCTGGATCGAGCCCCTGAGCGGCCGCACGGTGGAGAAGGTGGACAACGCCGTGATCTATCCGGCCACCCAGTTCGTCACCGACCAGTCGGGTGTGGGGCCCATCGTGGACGAGATCGCCCGTGACCTGGAGATCCGCCTGGGCGAGCTGGACGAGCTGGGCAAGCCCCTGGAGGCGCACCGCCTGGCCTCGCGCACCCGGTACGACATGGAGATGATCACCCAGGTGGGGCACTGCGCCGGGGTGGAGAACTATTCCCGCTACTTCGACCGCCGTCAGCCGGGGGAGCGGCCCGCCTGCCTGCTGGATTACTTCCCCGACGACTACCTCATGATCATCGACGAGAGCCATGCCACCATTCCCCAGATCGGGGCCATGTACCACGGGGACCGCTCGCGCAAGGTGAACCTGGTGGAGCACGGCTTCCGGCTGCCCAGCGCCCTGGACAACCGGCCCCTGCTTTTCGATGAATTCGAGCAGATGATGCCGCGCACCATCTTCGTCTCGGCCACTCCCGCCGACTACGAGCTGGAGAAGAGCCGCGGCGAGGTTGTGGAGCAGGTCATCAGGCCCACGGGGCTGGTGGATCCGCCCATCACCGTGCTGCCGGTGCGCAACCAGGTGGACGACTTGCTGGAGAAGATCCGCGTCGTCACCGGCCGCGGGGAGCGGGTGCTGGTCACCACCTTGACCAAGAAGATGAGCGAGGATCTGTCCGAGTACCTGGGCCAGGCCGGGGTCAAGGTCACCTACCTGCACTCGGACATCTCGGCCCTGGACCGCATCGAGATCCTGCGCAAGCTGCGCCTGGGCGAGAGCGAGGTGCTGGTGGGGGTGAACCTGCTGCGGGAGGGTCTGGACCTGCCCGAGGTCAGCCTGGTGGCCATCCTGGACGCGGACCGGGAAGGTTTCCTGCGCAGCGAGCGCAGTCTGATCCAGACCGCCGGCCGGGCGGCTCGCAACGTCAACGGCACGGTGATCATGTACGCCGACCGCGTGACCCGCAGCATGCAGAAGGCCATCGACGAGACCAACCGCCGCCGCGCCCGCCAGCTGGCCTACAACGAGGAACACGGCCTGGTGCCCCGCACCGTCACCAAGAGCCGCGAGGAAATCCTGCAGAGCACCATGGCGGCCGGGGAGAAGGGCGCCACGCCGGCGGCCGCAGGCGACGAGAAGCCCTGGCAGAGCATCCTGGATCACGCCCAGTCGCCCCGGGAAATGGTGGAGATGCTGCAGGAGGCCATGACCCGGGCGGCCGAGCGTCTGGAATTCGAAAAAGCGGCTGCCATGCGGGACCGCATCGAGGATCTGAAGGCCCAGTGGGGACTGGGCCAGGAATCCGTACCCGGCAAGGAGTGAACATTGGGTAATCCGGAAAGCACCTTTCCCGCCGGCCCCTGGCTGGACACCCTGGTGGCCCAGAGCCTGGGCGAGGACGTGGGGCCGGGGGACGCGTCCACCGCCGTGACGGTGGCGCCGGGCCTGCAGGCCGAGGCCCTGGTTACCGCCCGCGAGAACGGTGTGGTGGCGGGCCTGCCCCTGCTGGACATGCTGTTCGCCCGGCTGGACCAGAACGTGGCTGTCAAGCGGCTGGTCCATGACGGCACCCGCGTGCGGCCGGGCCAGGCCGTGGCCCACCTGCAGGGGGCGGCGGCCGCCATCCTCACCGGCGAGCGCACCATGCTGAATTTCCTGCAGCACCTGGGGGGCATCGCCACCTTGACGGCGCGGTACGTGGAGAAGGTGGCCGGCACCCGTTGCCGCGTGCTGGACACCCGCAAGACCCTGCCCGGCTACCGTCACCTGGCCAAGTACGCCGTGCGTTGCGGGGGCGGGCACAACCACCGCATGGGCCTGTACGACCGCATCATGCTGAAGGACAATCACTGGGCGGCCGGCGGCGGCACCATCGAGGAACTGGTGAACCGCTCCCGGCGGGACTATCCAGACCTGGCCGTGGAGGTGGAGGTGGACACCCTGGAACAGCTGCAGCGGGTGCTGCCTCTGCAGGTGGAGTGGATCCTGCTGGACAACTTCACCCACGAGGAGACGGCGCGGGCGGTGGCCCTGCGCGACCGGTCCGGGGCGGGGGCCCTGCTGGAATCCTCGGGGAACGTGAATCTGGAGACCATCGGGGGTTATGCCGCTGCCGGGGTCGACGCAGCCTCCGTGGGGCGCCTGACCCATTCGGCCCAGGCCCTGGATCTGGGGCTGGACATGGAGAATCGACCGGAATGAAGGACCTGGCGGCAAGGGGACCCGTGACGCGGGACTGGTTCGGGCTGGACGCCTTCCAGCCAGGGCCGCGCTTCACCCGCGAGGGTTCGTCCTTGTACCTGCTGGAAGAGGTGGGCAGCACCAACGACTTCCTGCTGGGACGGGGTGCCGGCAGCGAGGGCCGGGTGTGCCGCCTGGATGAGTGGGGCTGGGCGGCCGCGGCGCGGGCTCATCTGGAACCGTTGCCGGAAATCAGCCCCGGGCTGGTGGTGGTGGCCCGGCGACAGACCGCCGGACATGGTCGCCAGGGAAGGCGCTGGCTGGATTGCGGTGGATTGAACATGTCCGTGGTGGTGCCGGCCCACCGGGCTGCTTTCGATCGGGGCTTTTCGGTGTGGCTGGGCCTGATGGTGGTGCTTGGCCTGCGCGAGCAATTCAGTGTGGACGCCCGGCTCAAGTGGCCCAACGACATCATGTGCGCCGGTCGCAAGCTGGGGGGCATTCTCCTGGAAATCCACCCCACGGCCCGGGGAGCGGCCGTCATTGCCGGCCTGGGCCTGAACCTTGACACCGGGGCCGGGGGATTTCCCGCGCCCCTGCAGGGGCTGGCCACCAGCATCCAGCGGG
Source organism: Candidatus Krumholzibacteriia bacterium (assembly GCA_963674845.2). Lineage (GTDB taxonomy): Bacteria > Krumholzibacteriota > Krumholzibacteriia > LZORAL124-64-63 > LZORAL124-64-63 > LZORAL124-64-63. The sequence continues at coordinate 305,278 of CAXXKE010000001.1, forward strand.
AAACTGGGCGCCGCGTCAGGCGCGGCGAGGTGGCCGGGGCCATCCTGTCCCGGGTGGAAAGTGAGATCGACCGTTTCGACCAGGAGGGCTGGTTGCCCTGGCGGCCTTCCCTGGAGTGCCTGGATTCTCTGCTGGGCCGGCAGGTCAACCTGCAACTGGGGCAGGAAAACATCAGTGGCCGCGGAGCCGGCATCGACGACGCAGGCAACTTGCTGCTGGACACGGGAGGAGCCCGGCTGGCCAGCTATGCCGCGGGCGAGGTGCATCTGCTCACCAGGAAAGAGGACCAGGAGCAGGATGACAGGCCTCCTGAGCAGAAGGACCAGGAGGGCGAACGATGAAGGGTCTGGTGCTGGACGCGGGCAACACCCGCATCAAGCTGTTCGCCTGGCCTGGTGATGACGCCGCCCCCGCTGTCGGCGGGTCGTTGCCCACCTTGCTGGACCCGGTTTCCGCCTGGGACACGCCCCGGGACGGGGCGGACCTGAGCCGGTTGGCCGCCCAGATCGGAGAGTCCACCCTGGCATACGGGTCGGTCCCGGTGGTCCTGACCTCGGTTTTGCCCGCGGTGCAGGCCGCCCTTGAGGCCCAGTTGCCGCAGTTGCGGGTGGTGGATCATCGCGTGGACCTGCCTTTCCGCACGGAGGTTGAGGATCCCGCCGCCGTGGGCGCCGACCGCTATTGCAACATGGCGGCTGCAGCGGCCGCCGGCCTGGACCGGGCCCTGGTGGTGGATGTCGGGACGGCCGTGACCTTCGATGTCCTGGTTGATGGCGTTTTCCTGGGGGGACTCATCGCCCCCGGGCCAGGGTTTTCCCTGAATCAGCTGGCCGCCCGTGCAGCCCGGCTGGGGCCTGTCCCCTTCGCTCCGTGCCCCTTGGCGGCGGGTGCATCCACCCGGCAGGCCATGATGGCCGGGGCCTGGCACATGGGTCTGGCGGGCATCCAGGGCTGTGTGCACGGATTGCAGCAATCCCATGGGGCCCTGCCGGTTGTGGTCACCGGCGGCCTCGCTTCCCACTTCGCCCATCAGGGCTGGTTCGTCGATCCCCATTTCACCCTGCGCGGGGCTGCCTGTCTGGGCCGATTGGTTGTCCCTGGGCGGGAATCTCCCTAAAGCAACACCGCATATTCCCGATAAGGGCAAGGATAAGAACTGCGCGGATCGATGGATCCGTCGGCTTGCCTCTTGGCTTTTGCTTCTTGGCTTTATCGGGAAAGGCGGACCAGCATGGATCTTGACGATCGCGAATTGCTGGAAGAACTCATCATCGAATCCCAGGAGCACCTGAGTGCCATCGAGCCGGACCTGATGGCCCTGGAGCAGGGTGTGGGCGGCGAGGAAACGGCCGAGCGCGTCAACCGGATTTTCCGGGGCATCCACAGCATCAAGGGAGGTTGTGGGTTCCTGGGGGTCGAGACGGTTCAGAACCTCACCCACCAGATGGAAAGCGCCCTGATGAGGGTGCGTGCCGGGAAGCTGGAGGTGACCTCCGCCCTGGTGGACGTCCTGCTGGAAGGCACCGACCGCGTGCGCGAGATGCTGGATGACGTGGGCAACAGCCATCAGGTGGATGCCTCGGCCGTGTACGCGGCCCTGGAGCCTTTCGTGAGAGAGGAAGCGGCGGCCACTGATGATCCCGATGCCGCGCCTGTCCTGAACGAGCCTGAGGCTGCTGCGGAACCCGAGCCTGTCCAGCCCCCTCCGGATACACCCCCCGAGGAAGTTGCCGTCAGGGAAGTTGCCGCCAAGACCAGCGGCTTCATTCCCCTGCAAAAGAAAGCCGCACCCGCGGTGGAAGAACTGAATCCCGTTCCCGCAGCCGGCGACCCGTTGAGTCCCGAGGCCGGGAAGGAGGCCGGGGCGCCGGCGCCCTCCCCGGTGGAGGTCCCTGCCTCCCCCGAACCCCTGTCCGGCCAGGACAAGGCCGAGGCCGGGAACGGTCCTGTCCCCGGTCGCAGCGGCCATTCCGAGGTGCTGCGGGTGAAGGTGGACCTCCTCAATCAGCTCATGAACCTGGCCGGAGAACTGGTCCTGGCCCGGAACCAGATCGTCCAGTCCGTGGAGAACAAGCTGGCCGAGACCCCGGGCGGAGAAGTCCTTTTCACCGCCACCCGCAACACCGTCCAGGACAGCCTGCGCCGGCTTCGGGCCATGGTCACCGAGCAGCGTCAGCAGCAACTTCTGGACGACGAGGCGGCCCGGGTCCTGACCGATCAGGTGGGCCGGGAATTCGCCGAGCTGCAGGAAAACCTGCTGAAGGTTCTGCCCACGCGCCTGAGCGATCTGGCCGGAATGAACGCCACCGTGGTGAACATCGATGCTGTGACGACCAATCTGCAGGAAAACATCATGCGCACCCGCCTGCAGTCCATCGACGCGGTGTTCGGCAAGTTGCCGCGCCAGGTGCGCCAGCTGGCCAAGCAGGTGGGCAAGACCGTCAACCTGGAGGTCACGGGCAACGAGGTGGAACTGGACAAGTCCATCATCGAAGCCCTGAGTGATCCCCTGACCCATCTGATCCGCAACAGCCTGGACCACGGCCTTGAAGACCCGGCCGGACGTCTGGCTGCGGGCAAGCCCGAGGCCGGCCGCCTGGCTGTGCGGGCGTTCCACGAGAGTGGCCAGGTCATCATCGAGATCGAGGACGACGGCCGCGGCATCAATCCCGAGATCATCAAGCAGAAGGCCCTGGAGAAGGGGGTCATCAGCGAGAGCGAGTCCTTGCGCCTGGACAGCCGCCAGGCCCAGGAGCTCATCTTCGCGCCGGGCTTCAGCACCGCCGAACAGGTGAGCGACATCAGCGGCCGCGGGGTGGGCATGGACGTGGTGCGCACCAATATCGAGGATCTGGGCGGGAATATCGACCTGGACAGCCAGCTGGGGCGCGGAACCATCATGCGCCTGAAGCTGCCCCTGACCCTGGCCATCATCCCCTCCTTGCTGGTTAAGATGGAGGACCGCCGTTTCGCCGTGCCGCAGATGAGCCTGGACGAACTGGTTCGCCTGCGCCACGGCGACACCAAGAACCGTATCGAGGAGGTGCAGGGGGCCGAGGTGTTGCGTCTGCGCGGCAAGCTGTTGCCCCTGGTGCGCCTGGACCGGGTGCTGGGCCTGGAATCCCTGGCTGCGGCCCGGGAGGAGAAACGCGCCACCCACATCCTTGTGCTCAAGTCGGGCAACAACCGCTACGGCCTGGTGGTGGACGAGGTCCTGGACAGCGAGGAGATCGTGGTCAAGCAGCTGCCGGCTGCCCTCAAGGATGCCCGCTGTTACGCGGGCGCCACCATCATGGGCGACGGCTCGGTGGCCATGATCCTGGATGTGCTGGGCATCGCCGATTTCGCGGGACTGCGCTTCATCGAGAGCGGCTCCGAACTGGGTGCCGAGCACCACGGCGAGGCCTACATCGAACGCACCGAGGGACAGACCCTGTTGCTGTTCAACAGCGCTCCGGGCGGCGAGCAGTTCGCCCTGAACCTGGCCCTCATCAGCCGCATCGAGGAGATTCCCAGCACCAGCATCCAGCAGGTGGGCGGCAAGGAGTTCCTCAAGTACCAGGACGGTACCCTGCGACTGGTCCGGTTGCATGATTATCTGCCCGTGGCCAGGCCGGACCACGAGCCCGAGGAACTGTACGTCATCATCCCCAAGCTGGTGCGCCATCCCATCGGCATCATCGCCTACGACTGCAACGATGTGATCACCACCCGGGCCGAGATCGAGCGCAACGACATCAAGGAAACGGGCCTGCTGGGCTCGGCCGTGCTGGACGGGGTGATGACCCTGTTCCTGGACATCTTCAGCCTCTTCGAGATGGCCGATCCGGAAACGTATCGCCAGGAATCGTATCAGGCGGCCTCGGTGGACGGGGCGCGGGTGCTGCTGGCCGAGGATACCTCGTTCTTCCGGGCCGTGGAGAAGAAGTACATCGAGAGCCTGGGGGCCACGGTGGTGGCCACCAAGGACGGGCAGGAGGCCTGGAACCTGCTGTCCCAGGACGGCCAGCACTTCGACCTGGTGGTGACGGACCTGGAGATGCCGCTGATGGACGGCCTGGAATTGACCCGGCGAATCCGGGCATCGGAGCGCTGGGGGCAGGTGCCGGTGGTGGCCCTGACCTCCCTGGGGTCCGAGGCCAATCGCCAGACGGGTCTGGAGGCCGGCGTCACCGCCTACGAGACCAAGCTGGACAAGGAGAAACTGGCCGCGACCCTGCGCCAGGTCATGGAAGGAGTCTGTGCCCATGCGTGATCGTCAATTCGTCTCGTTCCAGATGGGCGGACATCTGTTCGGCGTGGACATCCTGGTGGTGCGCGAGATCATCCGCCGGGTGGATTACACCCCGGTGGAACACGCGCCCGAGGCGGTGCGCGGACTTCTGAACCTGCGGGGGCAGATCATCACGGTGCTGGACCTGGGGCCTACCCTGGGCCTGCCGCCCCGCCAGATCAATGCCTCGTCACGCTGCATCATCCTGAAGACCGAGGAAGAGACCGCGCCCCTGTACGAGGCGGGGTTGATTCCGGAGAAGACGCCGGGGGATGCGGTGGGGCTGCTGGTGGACGGTATCAGCGACGTGGTGGATGCCGAGGAGGGGGACATGGATGCCCCGCCGGCCAACCGGTCGGACGTGGAGGTCGAGTTCCTCAATGGCGTCATCAAATTGCAGGACAAGCTGCTGCTGGTCCTGCACCTGGAGAATCTTGTGAATGCCGGCCTGGGTCAGGCCGTGGGTGAAGCATAGAAAACGGATTACAAGCATTCGGGAACATGGGTCAGGGGATGCCGGAATGCCGGCAAGATCAAGAAAAGGACAGGTCATCATGAACTGGGCAAAGCTTTCCATTCGGACCAAGATCACGGTGGTGAGCATCGTTCTGCCGGCGGTGCTCTTCATCTCGCTCTTCTCCATCTGGGCCCACGACGAGCGGGCCAAGATCAACGAGAAGACCGTGGACAAGGCGCGTTCGGTGGCCCTGGCGGCCAGCGGCGCCCGCAAGACCATGGAAGAGAACTGGGAACAGGGGGTCTTCACCGGCGAGATGTTGCGCACCTGGGCGGAGAAGGGCGAGCTGGACAGGGCCCTGGGCTCGGTGCCCGTGGTGGCGGCCTGGCGCTCGGTGATGGCCAACGCCGAGGAGGGCGGGTACGAGTTCAAGGTGCCCAAATTCCATCCCCGCAACCCGGAAAACGAACCGGACAAGCTGGAAACCGAGGCCCTGGAAGCCCTCATGAAGGGCACCCTGGACGAGTACGTGGTGCACGACGAATCCGACAACACCCTGCGCTACTTCAAGCCCGTCAAGCTGACCGAGACCTGCATGCTGTGCCACGGTGACCCGGCCACCAGCCAGGAATTGTGGGGCAACGACCAGGGCCTGGATCCCACGGGCACCAAGATGGAGAACTGGAAGGTTGGCCAGGTGCACGGCGCCTTCGAGGTCGTTCAGAGCCTGGACCACGCCGACGCCGCCTTCAAGGCCGCGGTTGGCAAGATGGCCGTGGTGATCCTGGTGGGACTGGGCCTCATGACCGTGGTCCTGCAGTGGGCCATGAAGAAACTTTTCGTGCAGCCCCTGTCCGAGGCCGTGGACTACGCCAACGACCTGGCCGAGGGCAACCTGGCCGCCAAGTTGAAGGACCAGGACCGCCAGGACGAGATAGGCAAGCTGGGAAAGGCCCTCAGCCAGATGACCGAGAACCTGCGGGACCTCATCGCCGGCCTGAAGCAGGGCAGCAACACCCTGAAGGACAGCAGCAGCAGCCTGGGCAACCAGTCGGACAAGCTGGCCCAGGATTCCGAAAGCATGACCGACGTGGCCAACACCGTCAGCTCGGCCGGTGAAGAGCTGAGCACCAGCATCAGCGGCATCGCCGGCAGCGCCGAGGACATGAGCACCATGCTCAACACGGTGGCCGCCAGCATCGAGGAGATGACCGCCTCCATCACCGAGGTGGCCAAGAGCTCGGTGCGCAGCAGCGAGATCGCCGACAACGCCAACCGCCAGTCCAACCAGGCGGTGGAGGTCATGGACCAGCTCAAGTCGGCCAGCGAGAAGATCGGCAAGGTGCTGGACGTGATCACCGACATCGCCGACCAGACCAACCTGTTGGCTCTGAACGCCACCATCGAGGCGGCCAGTGCCGGCGAGGCCGGCAAGGGCTTTGCCGTGGTGGCCAACGAGGTGAAGGAACTGGCCCGCCAGACCACCCAGGCCACCGAGGAGATCAACCGCGAGATCGGCGAGATGCAGGCCAGCACCAGCACAGCCGTGGCGGCCGTCGAGGCCATCAGCAAGGTTATCGAGGAGGTCAACGAGATCTCCACCAGCATCGCCAGCGCGGTGGAGGAGCAGTCGGCCACCCTGAACGAGATCAGCAAGAGCGGCGGCGTGGCCAACCAGGCGGCGCAGGAAATCACCCGGCGGGTGCAGGAGGGAGCCAAGGGCACCCAGGAGATTTCCCGCACCATCCAGGCCGTGCGCGAGGGTGTCATCGAGACGGACAAGGGTATCCAGGCCACCCGCAGCAACGCGGGCGAGCTGAGCGACCTGGCCGAGAAGATGGACGGACTCGTTTCGCGGTTCAATCTGTAGCAACCGGATCACGGACAAAGGATGGGATTGCACATGGGCCTGAAAGTCCTGGTCGTCGAAGACAGCATGGTCTTCCAGAAGATCATCGCCACGGTTTTGCGGGACATGCCGGACGTTGCCGACGTGAAGGTGGCAGGCACCGGCAAGGATGCCTTGCAGGTCGTTGCCGATGCGAGCCCCGATCTGGTTTTCCTGGATCTTCATCTGCCGGACATGGACGGCCTGGCCGTGCTGGACGAGCTGAAATCCCGGGGAGCCAGGGCGCGTGTGGTGGTGGTCAGCGGGCTGTCCGTGGAAGGCGCCGACCTGACCATCCAGGCCCTGTCCCGGGGAGCCCAGCAATTCATTCGCAAGCCCAGTGGGGCCGGATTCCAGCAGAGTGTGACCGAGCTCAAGGAGGAACTGGCCCCCGTGATCAAGTCCGTGAATCTGAGCATGAGGACCGGGGCTGCCGCCCCGCGTCCCTTCCCGGCACGGGCCGCGGCTCCGACCCCGCGACCTTCTCCTCCGGTGCCGCGTGTCCCTCAGCCGGTTCCGGGGCCCAGGCCCCTGGCCGGCCGCCCCGGTCAGGGCGTGCCCCCGGCGCGGACCCGGCCCGGAATGCCCGTGCGCAGCACGGTCAAGGATATCTGGGTGACGGCCATCGCCGTCAGTACGGGAGGGCCCCAGGCCCTGGGCGAGGTCATTCCCCGGCTGCCAGCCAGCTACCCAACACCCATCGTGGTGGTGCAGCACATGCCGCCCATGTTCACCGAATCCCTGGCCAAGTCCCTGGACGCCAAGTCGGCGGTGAAGGTGGTGGAGGCCAAGGCGGGCATGGAACTCCAGGCCGGGACGGTTTACATCGCTCCCGGCGGCAAGCACATGGTGGTGCGCCAGGAAGGCGGGCTGCCCCGCATCTTTCTGAACCAGGATCCCCCCGAGCAGAGCGTGCGGCCCGCGGCCGATGTGCTGTTCCGCAGCCTGGCGCAATGCAAGAACGGCCGGGGGGTGCTGGCGGTGGTCCTGACGGGTATGGGTGAGGATGGCTTGGCCGGAGTGCGGGCCCTCAAGCCGACGGGTTGCCACTGCCTGACCCAGACCGAAAGCACCTGCGTGGTGTACGGGATGCCGCGGGCGGTGGATCTGGCCGGCCTTTCCGACGAGAGCGCCGACCTGCAGGATGTGGCCGACCGCATGGTCCGGCTAACGACTCAAAGCGGAGCGGGGGTGCGTGTCTGATGACGGTGGCCAGTATTTCGACCCAGTGTTTCGAGAAGCTGCGCAAGTTCGTGGAAAAGGAAACGGCCATCAGCCTGGCCGACGACAAGGTCTACTTGCTGGAAACCCGACTGCGCGAGATCATGCGCGAACAGGGGATCAACGACTTTCCCGAGCTTTACGCCGCGTTGCAGTCGTCGGTGAACAAGACCCTCAAGGAGAGGGTCCTGGACGCCATGACCACCAACGAGACCCTGTGGTTTCGGGACACCCAGCCCTTCGATGCCTTCAGCGACTTCCTGTTGCCGGCTTACTCCGCCGAGATCCAGCAGGGCAAGCGCCGCAAGATCCGCATCTGGAGCGCGGCCTGCAGCACGGGCCAGGAACCCTATTCCCTGGTCATGACCTTCCTGGAAGCGGCCCGCAAGAATTCCAACCTCAACCTGAATCAGCTGGAAATCCTGGCCACCGATTATTCCGACAAGGCTCTGGCCAAGGCCAAGGCCGGTGTGTACGGCGGGATGGCCATGAGCAGGGGACTGCCCGAGGGCTACCAGGAGAAGTATTTCACCCCGGTCGGCGAACAGTTCGAGGTGAAAAGGGAGATCAAGGATCGCGTGGTCTTCAGGAAATTCAATCTGCAGGACAGCTTCGTCATGCAGGGGTCCTTCGACATCATCCTGACTCGCTACGTCCTCATCTACTTCACCGATGATTTCAAGCGTGAGGTTCTGCGCAAGGTCCACGGGGCCCTGGAGCCGCGAGGGGTCCTGTTCCTGGGCAGCAGCGAAAGCCTGCCCGAACACACGGCGGGGTACACCCTGGTGCGGTCGGGCCGGGCCACGTACTACCAGAAGGTGGATGCCGCTCTGCCCCTGACCCCTGCCCGTCCCCAAACCGTTGAGCCGCCGAAAGCGACCGAGCCGGCCACGGCTCCGCGGGTCCCAGCGGGGCCGGTTGGCTCGAGCAGCCCGGTCAAGCCCATCCTTCCTATCAGCCAGTCCCGGAGCAAGCCCGGCAGCCACACAGAAGGTTTGAAGAAAGCCACCGAGGATCTGGCCGAGATCGTCAAGCGCCTGCAGGACCTGAACGCTCGGCACGGGGTCAAGAAGGACTGAACTCCGGTTCCCTGCCCAACAGGGCTGTCCGGCGGTCCGGACCATCCCTCAGATCATGCGGACGAGCCAGGACCGATTGCGTCGCTTGACCCCGCCGAACCAAAGGGCCAGGGGATACATGACGGCCAGCAGAGCCAACCAGCCCACCAGCGAACCCACCACACCGCTCTCGTGATAGAAGAATCCCAGACGCCGGGCGAAGATGGCCAGCAGGGGAATGTGCACGGCGTAGAAGAACAGGGGCACCCGGCCGATGTTGGCCAGGGGGTTCAGGATGGAACTGCGCGCGGCCACGAAGCTGAACACTCCCACCAGGGCGATGACCGTTCCCGACAGCCACAGCTGGTGCGCCAGGCTGGGGGGGTACTTCTGCACCAGGAAGAAGGAGTAGGAGAAGAAGGTGTCCCAGGCGAAGATGTTGCCGAAGCCGTGGCCCAGGCGCACCGCATAGGCGGCGGCCACCAGGGTCAGGCCCACGGCCAGGCTGTTGCGGGCCCGGCGCACGGGATCGGTCCACACCTCGAACCAGAAATGGGCCATGACGCTGCCCACGGTGGCCAGGGCGAACCAGGGGATGAGGGGGTACTTGGTGAAGTGCCCGGCGTCCACGAAGAATTGCATGACGTAGTGCCAGGGGCCGTCATGGTCGTAGGGGATGCGCAGCAGGAAGGGGTGGCCCAGGAAGAGAGCGGCCGCCACGGCTGTGCGCCACTGCCAGCTGACCCTGGCCAGCCAGACCAGCAGGATCATGCTGGTGCCGATGGTGGCGATGATGCCGAAATGAGTCAGGCGCAGCCGGGTGAATCCGCCCCAGGACGAGTTGACCCACACCAGCTGCACGGCCACCAGGAACAGGCCGCGCTGGATGAATCCCCAGCGCGCCGAGGCCAGGCTTTCCCCGGCCTTCAGGCGCCGCCAGAAGACGTAGTACACCATGGCTCCGTTCATCATCAGAAAGCCCGGAGCGCACAGGTAGCCCATGTAGCGCAGCAGGAACTGGCCCGTGTTGTCGAAGAACGGATCCAGGGGGTCCAGGGTCAGCCAGGCGCTGTTGAAGTAGTAGTTGCTGTGGCCCAGGGCCATCATCACCCCGATGAGCCCCCGGAAGGCGTCGATGAAGGTGAAGCGCCCGCCCCGGCGGGGGGCGCCGGGGTGCTGTTTATCCAGCTCGCTGGTGTTCATGGTCGTCTCGGGCATTTTCGTTTTCGCTTTCAATCGTCGAAGAGAGTGCGCACCACGCGCAGGCCCACTGTGTTGTCGGTGGAATCGGGGAAGCGGAAGGACCGGCTGGCCGAACGGCAGGCCTCGCTGCCGCCGTACCAGCTGCCGCCGCGCACCACACGTTCGTCCCCGGTGAGGGGGCCCTGGGGATCGCGCACCACGCCATCCCCGTCCGTGTCCAGCAGGCGGTAGTCGCCGTACCAGTCCCAGCACCATTCCCACACGTTGCCGTGCATGTCGTAAAGACCGTTGTCGTTGGCCTGAAGTTGCCCCACCACGCTGGTGGCGGGCACCCCGCCCCCGAAGTCGCTGCCGCAGTACCAGCCCATGGCGGCCAGCACCGGGTCGCTGTTGCACACCAGCTGGGTGATGGGCCCGCCGGCAAAGGCCGTGCTCGTGCCCGCCCGCGCGGCGTATTCCCACTCGGCCTCGGTGGGCAGGCGCCAGCCGGAGGCGCCGGTGTCCCAGCTCACCTGCTGTCCCGCCACGGTGTAGGCCGGTGACAGTCCCTGGCTGCTGCTCAGGGCGTTGCAGAATTCCACCGCCTGCAGCCAGGTGACGTTTTCCACGGGCAGGTCGGAATTGCCACCGAAGATGGAGGGATTGGCCAGCCCCATGTCCTGCCATTGACCCTGGGTGACCTCGTAGACCCCCACCTCGATATCGTGGCTCAGCACCACGCGGTGCTGCCACTCGTCAGCCTCGCGACCCAGCTCGCCGGTGGCCGGACTGCCCATGGTGAAGGCCACCGCGCCCACCACGGGCCCGCTGGCGGTGGGGGTGGTGGCGTCGGCCACTTCGGCGTCGTCCACTCCGAAATGGAAGGAGTAGGTGTGGTCGCCGGCAGCCAGCAGGGTGGTCAGGACATAGACGTAGGTGCCGTCGCCCAGGGCCTCTTCCAGGACCATGTCCCTCACATCATCCCCGTCGATGATGACCTGGGCCACGTCCGGCTGGGTGGCGTACACGAAGGTCACCCGGTAGGTGTACTGGTCCTGGTCGCTGCCGCCCTGGATGTCCAGCTGAGGATCCAGCAGCAGGATGCCGCCGCCGGCGGTTGCGGCCACGCTGCCGGCCAGGGGAGACAGGTTGCCGGCGTCATCGCGCAGCCGCACGGCGAAGTGATATTCCTGGTCGGCCGTCAGGCCGCTGACCACGTGGGACATGGGAGTGCCGGGGGCCTCGGGCGAGGGCAGATCGCCCAGCACAGCGGCGGCCTCCCAGGCGGCCTGGTCGGCGATGGGGGTGGTGGCCATGCGGATGTCCATGCTCTGGACCAGGCCCTCCAGGCGGTCGTCGCCGGTCATGACCCAGTCCAGCCTCACGGCGCCCAGGCTGAAGGAGCGGGCGGTCAGGCTGGTCACGGCCAGGGGAGGGGTGTTGTCCGCGAAGGAGAACCCGCCGCCGGCGCGGTCCAGGATGACCAGCCCCTCGTCCCGGTCGGCCACCAGGATCAGGCCCTCGCTGGAGATGGCCAGGTCCATGGCGTACTCGGTGAGCACCCGGCCCAGAAAGAAGGGTTCCGCCGGGTCGCTGATGTCCACGAAGTGCACACCGGAACCACGGGCGCAGAGCACGGCCAGGTCGTCCCGCACGGCGATGGCCTGGCAGGTGCCTTCCAGGGGCAGCTGGGCCGTGTGGACCGGCGTTTCCCCGCCGTCGATGGCGTAGATGGCCAGACCGTCCGGGCCGTCGGCCACGTAGGCGTAGCCGCCCTGAACCTCCACATCCAGGGCCTCGCCGGGGCTGTCACACCAGCTGACCAGCTGCACCTCGCCCAGGCTCAGCACCCGGGCGTCCAGCACGGCCAGGCCCATCTCGTCGTCGGCCACGTAGGCGAAGCCGTCCTGGTAGTCCACGCCCTCGGCGTAGCCGTTGGTCCCCGAGAACACGCCGTTGTAGGCCAGGATGCCCGGCTGGGCTGGCAGCGACTCGAAGATGCGCACGCCCTTCCAGCTCTCGGCCAGGAAGGCCAGGAAGGGCTGATCGGGATCCTCGTTCTCCACCACGCACACGCGGTTGCCGAACACGGCGGTGGTCCCGGTCTGGAAGTCGACCATGGCGTCGGGATCGGTCACGTCGTAGCTGGTGATGCCCTCGGTTCCCTCCACCACCAGGGCGATGTCCTGCATGGTGTGGTTCACGAAGGTGCGCACCACCTCGACACTTTCCGAGTACTTCTGGGTGTTGATGGTGCCCAGCAGCACGGGGGCCGAGGGGTTGCTGAAGTCCACGGCGTGCAAGCCGGCCTGGCCGCCCGCCACGAAGGCGAAGCGGTCAAGGCAGGCCACGCCCTCGTTCTCGCTGGGCAGGTCCACCTGGCCCACCCGGGTGAAGGGCGCTCCGGGCGGCTCGTACAGGTCCTGCTCGGCGCAGGAGGAAAGCAGAACAACGGCGGCCAGCATGGCCGTGCACAGGGCGAAGGGAATGCGTCGATGGGAAGCCATGGTCTCTCCTAGAACCGTAAATCCAGATTGATCCAGTACAGCCACTGGACGAAGTCCTTGTCGGTGGTGATGTCGCCTTCCCAGGGGGAGTAGACGATGCGCTGGGTGCGGCGCGTGGCCAGCTTCAGGGTCAGGGTCTTGGTCAGCTTGCGGCGCACCTCGACGGTGGCCTTGTAGTAGGTGTCCCGGCGCCCGGCGTGATAGGGGTCCTCGACCAGGCTCTTGGTGGTGGTGTAGTAGTAGTCCATGAACAGGAAGCTCAGGTCGATGCGCTGCAGCACGCGGCGCCAGGGGCGGGGATTCACAGTCAGCCCCAGGCGATACAGATCCCGCTCGTAGCTGGGGTCCGAGTTGTCGGAGGTGAGGATGTCCTCGCCCACCTCGTCCAGGCCCTTGCCGTTGCCGTCCTCGTAGCTGTAGTCCACGTTCCAGGTGAAGGTGCGGTTCATCTTCCAGGCCAGGTTGCCGCGCACCTCCCAGGCCTCGATGTCGTTTTCCTGGTGCTCCTGGTTGTAGTAGCGGTAGTTCTCCTCGTACAGGAGCCTGGCCGACAGGCTGCGGCTCAGCTTCTGGCGCCAGGTCAGGCTCCAGACGTTGCGCTGGAAGGTGAATTCGGGGTACTGCAGGTCCCCGTCCGGGTCGTCCAGGGGGGAGCGGTCCGAAAGCAGGCCTATGTACTGCTCCGGGGCGAAGTGGAAGTACGCCTCGAGGCTGCTCTTCTTGCCCAGGTCCTGGCGACCGTAGAAATGGAAGTCGGTGTTGGTCTTGATGGGATTGTGAGTGTACAGCCAGTGCTTGAACTTGAAACGGAAGCGGGTCAGGCCCCAGTCCAGGAACTTGCGCCGGGCCTCCAGGTCCACGCTGGGCGCCAGCACCAGATCGTCGTCGCTGTGGTGCTTGAACTTGTAGGGCTCCAGGCCCAGCTGGAAGCTGTCCAGGTCGTCGGGGCTGTTGGTCAGGATGTTGTCGTTGTACATGATGTCCAGACCGGCGCTCTGCCGGAAGGACCAGGGCGATTTCTTTTTCGCTTTTTTCTTCACGGCACTGGGCGGGGTGGGGGCTGGGGCCTGCAGGCCGGGCACCCGGGGCTGGGCCGGGCCGTCGAAGTACAGGACCACCAGCATCTCCTCGTTTCCGGGCAGGACCGCACTCAGCCGCAGGTCGTGCCTGCCGGCGGGAATCTCCAGGCTGGCGCGGGTTCCGGCGCTGGGGCGGCCCGCCCTGTCATCGGGCCAGGTGGCGCTGCGCGAGGGCCGGAATTCCAGGTCCAGGGCCAGGGGTTGTCCGGGCAGGCCTTCCACCTGCAGGACGCCCGAGCGCGGGGTCGCGGCTGCGCGGGACTTGGTCTGGTCGGACGTGGATTGGCGGGACGGGGATTGGTCAGGCATGGCCACCCGGGCGTACAGGGTCACGGTGCCCGGGCCTTGAATGGGGATCTGAACAGGCCGGGCGCCCACCACCAGGTAGGGGGTGGCCGCTCGCCCCAGGGGCACGATGGGAACCGGCCCAACGGGGTGCAGCAGGTCGGCGGCGCGGGCCGCACCCGGGGGCAGCAGAACGGCCCCCAGCAACAGGGCGAGGACAAGTAACGGGCGTCTCATCATGGTCGGGTTTCCAGGTCCTTCCGGGGAATGCGGATGCGGGCCGCCACGCCACAGCGGGCCGGGCGCAGGCAGCGCAAGGTGAAGGTGTGCCGGCCCCGCGGCACATCCAGGGTCAGGGTCTTGCGTTCACCGGGCAGGAGGTCCGGCCTTTCCAGGTACACGGCCGACTCCAGCTTGTCCGAGTGGAACTGGTAGGTGCGGTAGGGTTCGCCGTCACACAGCACTTCCAGGCCGTAGTCCTGGTTGCCGTTCATGGTCTCGTCGAAATCCAGCCGGGTGTAGACCTTCAGGGAGGTGGGCCCGGTGAGAGTGAATTCCAGGGGGCGGCCCCCCTCGAAGCGGTAGTAGGTGGACTGGCTGCCGCTGGCGAACTGGATGGTGCTGACCTGGCTGAAAACCTGGGGCTGGAAGGGCACGCTGCCCGTGGCCTTCTTGCGGGTCTTGCGGAAAAATCGCACCGCCACCCGGCCTGGCCCCTGGCTGTCGGCGGTCAGTTCCACCTGGTGCTTGCCGGCCGGCAGCCGGGTCAGGATCCGCCGCAGCTGGGAGGCCACCTGGTCCAGCTCGCAGGTGGTCAGTTCGGGGTGGGGGCGGGCCCGGAAGGTCTTGCGCACCGTTTCCTGGCCATCCACCCGGCAGGTGACGGTGAAGGTGGGGGATCCCTCCTCTCCGGCGGCAAAGAGGTACCGCGCAACGATCTTCAGGTCCCGGGGGCCGTTCACCTCGTAGATGGTTGGGCGGGTATCGCCCAGCACCCGGTAGGTGAAGTGATTTCCCGCGTCCTGCAGGCAAACCCGGGCCACTTCCACCTCGGGTGCCACCGCCACCCAGCGGCTGGCCGCCAGGCCGGGGACGGCCCCCAGGCACGGCAGCAGCAGCACCAGGAAGGTGAAGGAGCGGGTGCGGGGCAGGCGTGTCAGGCGGTCGAAAAGGCCCTGCCTGATCTCGGGCGCCAGCACCAGCACGCAAAGCAGGCAGTACAGCACAAGCACCGTCGCCGCCGCGGGCAGTGGGTACATGGTGCGCAGAAAGATCTCGCCCTCCCCGGGCTGGGGCCGGAAATCCGGGCTCACGGGCAGGCCGTTGCGCCGGGCCAGGTCCACGATGCCCAGCATGTGGATCACGGGCACCCCGCGGTCGGCGAAGCGGATGAGGTTGCCCCTGCGGGGCCAGTTGTGGGCCCCCAGGGTGAAGCTCAGCCCCGATGGCAGCAGAAGGCGGTTGTGGCTGCTGCCGATACTGGCCACGCCGCCGCCGATGTTGATGTAGGCCCGCAGCGGCCGCCCGAAGGTCTCTTCCAGGAAGAATTCCTCGCGCCGTTCGATGGCGTCCTCGATACCCTTGGAGGCCAGGACAGGCACCTGGTTGCGCTCCATGGCCGCGGCCAGGGCCGCCCGGCCGTCGGGGCTCAGGCCGCGCCCCATGTCGTCGCCGCCGCCGTAGGTGGCCGCGGCGCTGCCGATGCTGAACAGTCCCTCTTCCCGGAAGAGCCGTTCCATGTCCAGCCAGGTGAACTCGGGATCGTTGGCGCCCCACATGGAGGCGCCCACCGAGGTGATGATCACCGGCTGCAACTGCATGGCCTCCATGGCGGCGTACAGACCGATGTTCAGCCCGGGGAAGGACCCGGAGATGGCCACCGCCACCTGGTCGCCGGCCTTGAGCCCCGCTTCCCGGAAGAACTGCACGAACAGCCCGGCGAAGTTGGGGTTCAGGCTGGTCAGCTTGGCGTCCAGGTCGCCCCGGGCGTTGGTGATGATGCTGAACTCGGGGCCGATGAGTCCGGTCCCCGCCGGGTCGTTCACCATGTCCAGGCTGGCGCCGTCCAGGCCGCGGTGGTGGCGGACGGCGGAGAAGGCGGCCTCGGCCCGGGTGGCCGCCTCCAGCTTCAGGGCGTAGTCCTTCTGCTGCCTGGGGGCCCGGGTCTGGTCCAGGGCGAACTGCAGAAGCAGCGCTCCGGCGGCCAGCAAGAACAGGATGAACCTGCGGCGATTATCCAAGCGCCAGCTCAATGAGCATTCCTCCGTGGGCCACCACCAGCGCCAGGCGCACGATGAAGGAGGCCATGATCATGGTGCACAGGGTCTCGACGATGCCCTGGCGCATCATCCAGTAGGCGATGAGCCCGGGAATGATGTATCCGATGGATTGCATGACACTGGCGTCCACGCCCAGATCCAGGGTGGCGTTGAACACCAGCAGGTAGCGTGTCAGGAAGCCGAAAAGGAAGCCGCTCAGCACGCAGAAGACCATGGTGCGCCGCCCGTACAGCAGGACGAAGCGGCCCAGCAGGCGCACGAAACCGTAGGTGACCAGGGCGGCCAGTACCGTGCCGAGGATGCGCAGGGGTTGGTCCAGGTAAAGAGCGATGTAGCCGGGCACCACCAGGCCGCCTGCGGCCAGGCCCAGGATTTCCGAGAAGACCAGGCTGACCACCAGGCCCAGGCCGATGCTCTGGTAGATCATGACGTCATCCTCCTGTCCCGGAGGTGATCCAGCAGGGCGTTGCCGATGCCGGCGATGTTGCCCATGCCGAACACGGTGCAGGGGCCGTCGGCCAGCTGGCAGATGCGTTCCCAGAGCGGGGCGGCTCCCAGGCCGGCCAGGTTGGTGATGCGCTCCCGCTCGATGCCCTCGCGCCGCAACAGGTCCGCGAAAAGGCCCGTGTCCTCACCGATCAGCAGGTAGCGCCGGGCGCGCATCTGCTCCTTCAACAGGGGGGCCAGGTCCTTGCTGCGGCGCTGCCGGTCGCCCCGGATGTTCACCAGCACGAACACGGGCTGGTCGAGTTCCTGGTAGCCCAGCCGGCGCCAAACCCGCAGGTAGCTGTCGGGGTCGTTGGCGGCGAAACCGTTGGTGAAGGTCATGATCCGGGGCGTGCCGTCGGGCAGGGGGGCCTGCAGCCGCCAGCAGGTCAGGGCGCCCACGTCCGGGTTCACGCCGTGCATGCCCTGCAAGGCCACCTGACGATCCACGCCGATGGACTGGCACACATCCAGGGCCAGGCTCACGTTCTCGGGGAATTCCACGTACTCGAATCCGGCCATCTCGTCCGCACTCACGCCCCCGGGCCCGCTGGCGTGGTAGCCGCTACGGCGTCGCTGAGCCCGGCGGCCCAGGTAGTCCCGGTAGCGATCCTCGGCGGCGAACAGTTCGCTGCCCACCGGCACGGTGCCCGCCAGGCTGGCGGCCACGTCGTCCAGGGTGGGACCCATGACTTCCAGATGGTCGGGCCGCACGTTGGTGATGACCCCGTGGGTGGCCTTGACGATGCTGTGCTCACACACCCTTTGCAGGTCGGGCCGGACGGCCATGCATTCCAGCACCAGGGCCTGGCACCCCTCGCGTGCGGCCTGGCGCATCACGCTCAGCTGCTCCTTGATGTTGGGCCCGCCCCGGCGGCGGATGGGGGTCTCGCTGCCGTCACAGTGGATGATCCGGGCAGTGCTGCCCGTGGTCTTGGCCACCACCCGAAAACCGCCGGCCCGCAATCCGGCGGCGATGAGCCGGGCCACCGAGCTCTTGCCCCGGCTGCCGTTGACGTGCACCCGCACGGGAATGCGGCGCCGGTGCCGGGCATGGCGGGTCATCTCCCACATGCCGAGGGCGGTCAGGGCCGTCAAGAGGAACAGTATGAGACTCATGGCTCCTGCCGGGACGGCCGTGGGCCGCCCCCGATAACACCCCTGATCAACGGACCAGGACGAACTTGCGGGTCAGGTTCTGCCCGGCGCTTTCCAGGCGGAAGAAGTAAAGACCCCCGGCGGCAGCCGATCCGTGATCGTCGCGGCCGTCCCACATCTGCAGATTCTCACCGGCGTTCACGGTTCCGTCCAGCAGGGTTCGCACCAGGCGGCCGGCGGCGTCGTACACCCGCAGGCTGGCCCTGGCGTGGTCCGGCATGACGAAGGCCACGCTGGTGCCGTCACGTCCAGGGTTGGGGCTCACCTTGCGGATGGCCAGGCGCGAGGCCAGCGTGCCGCCGACGGAGGTTTCTCCGGCCAGGCTCTTGACCCCGTAGGGATGCAGGGCGGTCAGGCGGTAGCTGACCGGCCCCGTGGCGTCAGGGTCGGCGGGAAGCTGGAGCGAACGGACAGCGGCGGCCAGGGGCGCTTCCGTCAACCGGGTGGTCTGTCCATTCTCCAGGCGATCCACGTGCCAGCCCTGCACCGGCCGCTCGTCCGCGGTCCGCCACGCGAGGCTCAGCTGGCCGGCGGCGGTGGTGGCCGAGAAGCCAGCCACCTGGTAGGGAACGCGCACGGGTGGCTCGGTGGTCAGGCGGATGGCCAGACCCGGCTGCAGGGGGGCCTGGCCGGGGGCGTTGACCGACGAATAGCTCAGCTGCAGTCCATCCTGGCCACTGGGGGCCTCCAGGCCCACGGTGGCGTACTGCCGCAGGTGATCGTTGTTGTTCACGTCGCGGTAGTAGAACAGGATCTCCCCGTCCCCGCTGGTGGTGGGATGCAGGTTGGGGTCCAGCAGAACCACCTGGAAGGTCTGGTAGCCCAGGATCTCGGGCTGGTAGTGGTACAGCCGGCTCCACTCCACGGTGAAGGTCCCCGCCAGGGCGTCGTGGTGATAGTAGATGCCGTCGGCGGGCAGGCCGTTGTCGCCGCCGTCGCCGCTGGGCACCAGGTTCTCCCAGAACGGAGCCACCATGGCGTCGTTGCCGTGGGGACTGGGCAGGGGCCAGTTGTAGAAGTTGAAGTTGGGGGCCAGGTCGAAGGAGATCCACCCGTTGTCGGCCACCCTGATGCGGTCGTAGTCCTGGCCGTAATAGGTGAAGGTGAAGGGCAGATCCACCTGCACGTCCACCACGTAGTTGTCGGCGGGGAAGTTCAGCTTGGTGCCCTCGCCGCCCATGGCCGTGCTGATCTCGTGCCACTCATACACGGGCCGGCCGGCTGGATACTCCAGGTCGGCGCTGTCGTAGGCGTAATACCCGTACCCGTCCGGGCCGCAGACGTTGCCCACTCCGGGCACGCCCACCAGCACGGCGCAGGTGGTCTGTACCTGCTGGCCCTCGGCGGTCTCGATGGTGGCCGTGAAGCTGAGCTGGGTGCCCGCCGCCACGGCCTCGTCCACCTCAACCCGCAATCCGGAGCCGGTTGTCACCATGGCGTCCGAGACGCAGGCGGGGAAGCTGGTCAGATTCCCGGTCAGTGTGGCGCCGTCCAGGGGAACCATCTCCAGGGTGACTGTGCCGCCCGAGGTTCCGGTGGCGCCGCCGGCCAGCAGGGTCATGACCAGATCGGTCTGGGTTCCGGGCATGATGTGCTCATCCGCGGCCGGGGCCAGCTCCAGGCAAGTCAGCCCCGGGGCCACCACCGGGAAACTGTGGACGGCCTGGTCGTGCACGCCGCCACTTCGCTCCATGTCCAGAACCACGGTGATCAGGTCTCCCTGGCGGGCCGCAGGCAGCACCTGGATGGTCACGGGGCCCTCGCTGCGGCTCTGCCCGGAAGCCAGGGAAAGGCAGGCTATGTCGCCCGCGACCAGGCTGGCCGGACCGCTGACCTGTTCCACGGAGAGGGTGAAGTCGCCGCTGTTGCCGGTGCCGGTGTTCCGCAGTTCCAGGGTCAGATCCAGCTGCTCGCCGGGGTTGGCCACCCCATCACCATTGCCGGCCTCGCTGTCGCTGGTCTGCACCTGGCTCAGGGAGATGAAAGCCGCGGCCGAGGCCGACCCCAGGGTCGCCTCGAAAGGCACCAGGCCCGCGCCACTGACGGTGATCTCCACCGCTTGTCCGGCTTCCAGGGGCGGGAAGGGCACCCGGGCCCGGCCTGCCGCATCCGTCACGGCCGATCCCAGCAGCGCCCCGTCCCGCACGGCGGTGACCACGGCGCCCACCAGGGGCATGGCGCTGTTCAGGTCGTTCACCGTCACCAGGGCATGGTCCGCGCCCTCGCTCAGGTTGGTGGGGTGGCCCACGTCCAGCACCACCGGGGTGCTTTTCCAGAAGTCCAGTTCGGGATCACCCAGCAGGTTGTAGATATGGTAGTAGAACTCCACGGATTCCTCGGGATCCTCCTGGTCCGCCGCCTCCATCTGGTGGGGGAAGAACTGGGCGAAGCGCAGCTTGCTGGTGTTCATCAGGCTGCCCAGGTCGGTGATGCCGGGATCGACGATGGTCTCGAAGAAGCTGATGGCCATGGCGTCGTTGTACCGGGTGTGGGACCAGTGCTCGCCGTTGCCGATGAAGGCCACCGCGCCCCGGGGCTGGTCGGGCAACCCCAGCCGCAGCCAGGCCTCGCCGAAGCAGGGGCTGCTGTAGGTGTAGTCGCCGTTCAGGCAGACGAAGCTCATGACCACCGGCAGCTTGGCCCCGTTGGCCAGGCCACCCATGTCGTTCACCTCGTAACGGGGGTCGGACCAGCCGCTGGTTCCGTAGGCCCAGCCCCGGTAGGCCACCATGCTGGCGCCGTTGTTTACGGCGTCGTTGAACATGGTGTCGATGAAGAAATTGCTGGGCAGGGGCGGATGCAGCAGGTAGTGGGCCGGATCGAACCCGATGGTCTGCAACTGCTCGCCGCAGAAGCGCACGGTGTGGGGGGGCGTCTCCGAACCTTCCACGCCGGCCACCATGATGCTGCGGGTGAACCAGTCGGTCCCGTCGCCCAGGTCGGGCGTGCGCTCGTAGGCCACGATCTTGTTGATGACGGTGCGGGCCTCGGTGTCATTCTCCACGGGCAGGCGTCCCACCAGGGCGTCGGCCAGCCAGTCGTCACCTTCCAGCTGGGTGTAGGGCAGATCAGTGGGGTTGCCCGACAGGTTGTAGGTGGGAATCTCGTCCACGTCGCCCACCAGCAGGATGTACTCGGGGGGCGAGACCCAGCTGTCGTAGGCATCCTGGATGAAGGCCTTGATGCCCTCGGTGGTGGCGCCCGTGGTGGCCGTGCTCACCGTGGCCACCCGGTAGCCCTTGCGGGTCTTCCAGTCCACCAGGGGGGCGATCTGGGCGGTGAAGGCCGGGGCGTGCACCACCAGATAGGTGCCGCGCCGGGAGCCCTGGCTCTTGTCCGGGGAGTAAGCCCCTGTGGCGGAACCGGGCACCTGCCAGGGACCGTGCAGGGCCCGGGAGGGGGCTGGGGGGCCGTCGCCCCACTGCCCGTCGTGCCGGACGGTGATGGTCAGCGGACCTGCGGCCTGCCCCTTCACCAGCAGGGGCAGCATCTGCACCCCGCGCATGCGTCCCGCCTGGCCCAGGATTTCCACCTGGGCAGCGTCCGCCGGTTGCACCGCCACCCGGTAGCTGGCGGTGTTGCCCGGCAGGGGCACCCACACCTGCACACCCGAGGAGGCCTCCGAGCCGGCCATATCGGCCCCGGCCGGGATGGTCACTGTGGTGTGGTCGCCGGCGGTTTCGATGTCCGGCGCCACGGGCAAGGCCCGGCCGGAGGGGGAAGTGGCCTGGCCCACGGCCGGCCCGGTCACCAGAATCGTGCAAACGAGAACGCCAATCAAACCGGCCGCCCTGAGGGCGACCGGAATGCTGGCCTGTCGCGTGCCCGTGGACGCCGCGCGGCGCCGGGCACAGGTTTTCCCATGGGTCATCGGATCAGGCTCATCCTTTGGTTGGCGGAATGCTCACGCGAATCCAGGCGGTAGAAGTAGACCCCGCTGGTGACGCCGTGGCCGTGGCGGTCCTTGCCGTCCCACTGGTAGGTGCTGCGCCCGGCGGGCAGCTCGGTCCAGGTGTGCTCCTGGACCAGGCGGCCGGCCACGTCGAAGATGCGCAGGTGCGCGGGGCCGGCCTGGGGCAGGTCGAAGAAGATGGTGGTGCGGGGGTTGAAGGGGTTGGGCATGTTCCCCAGGTGCAGGGAGCCGTCGGCCACATCGGGGACGGCGCTGGTGCCGCAACCGGTGGGATTGGCGCCCACCAGATCGCCGCCGCAAGCGGTGGCGCAGGGGCTCTCGTCCTGCAGGTGGTAGGGGCGTTCGGCGGTGCCGCAGAACAGGGGATCGCTGGAGAAGTTGCCGCCGCCGTCGGTGCCGCACAGCTCGTCGCCTCCGGCGTTGCCCCACACGTTGGTGCAGGACAGGTTGGGGTTGCCCCCGGCACAGTACAGGCCGGCCCCGGCGGTGCTGCCGCTGATGATGCACCTGTTGATGGCAGGCGAGGCCCCGAACTGAACCGACAGCCCGCCGCCGAAGCCCTGGGCGCTGGTGGCGTTGTCGGCGATGGTGCAGTTCTCCAGGCTGGGGGCCGGGTTGAAGCTGATGTCCAGCCCGCCGCCCTCGGCGCCGTAGCCGCTGCAGGTGTTCATGGCGATGGTCACGTTGGTCAGCACGGGGTTGCTCAGGCTGGTGGCGATGCCGCCGCCCTGGCTGTAGTTGCCGCCGGCGTCGTTACCCAGGACCACGCAGTCGGTCATGCTGCCCGAGGCGTTGACGAAGGCCACGCCGCCGCCGATGCCCAGGGTCACGTTGTTGTTGATCCAGCACTCGTTGAGGGTGGGCGAGGCGTCCTGGGCGCAGATGCCGCCGCCGTTGCCGTAGGCCGCGGTGATGGTGTTGTGGTCGATGACGCACTGGCTGAAGACAGGGGCGCAGTCGGTGCGGATGAACACGCCCGCCCCGGAGGGAGCCTGGTTCTCGGTGATGCGGCACCCGGTGATGGTGGGGTTGCTGTTCTCCTCGATGGACAGCCCGCCGCCCTGCTTGGCCTCGTTGTTCTGCATGATGGTGCCGCTGATGGTGGGGTGTGCGTAGTCGATGCACACGATGCCGCCGTCACCGCAGGAGACCACCCGGCAGTCGGTGATGCTCACGGTCTGGTCCACCTGCCGGATGAGGATGCCCGCCCCGTAGATCTCGGCGAAGGCGCCGGTGACGGTCAGGTTCTCCACGGCGCAATTGCTCACCAGCTCCATGAAGATGCCCCGGCCCAGGCCCTGGGCGTCGATGATCACGTCGCCGGGGGCAACGCCGGCCCCCCGCAGGGTGACCCCGCTCTTCATGATGACGCAGGCCGGGGTGCTCTCGGCCCCCTCGGTGGGATGGGTGCAGTCGTGGTAGGTGCCCGGGGCCACCAGCACCAGGTCCCCGGACTGGGCGGCGTCCATGGCGGCCTGGATGGTCGCGTACTGGGAAGGAACGTTCAGGGTGGCGGCCGTGGCGGTGTTGGCAGCGGCACCGAGGAGACCCAGCAAAGTGATCCCCAGCAGCAGGGGAAGGACCCGGGCGATGCGTGACATGGTGAGCTTCCTTTCAGAAATCCCGGCTCCTGGCCAGGGCCCCGCAGGGTGGGAGCGATATGGGGGCGGCCAGGGTCCCATGCTGTCCCGCAGCACGGGTCCCGAGTCGGGCGATTCATGGCCCGGCAAGTATACCTTTTCAACATCGCGGGTATCTACAGTGATTTCCTAACGTTTTTGTGAGAATACCCTGAAAATCATGAGGTTATGCGTCCCGCGAGCGGAATGTGTCCAAAAAATGTGAAGATAAAGAGCCACCGGCCTTTGACCCGGTCTGATATACTCGTTTTTTGCACATGGGGTCAGTTTTTTGCTCTGGGTTGGAATCGCCCGCCCTTCGCCCCGACCCACAACCACTCTTTTGCCGGAGGATCTCATGGTTTCCAGGATCTGGAATCGCCGTCATCAGTTCACGACCTTGGTCTGCGTCCTCGCTCTGGCCGGCCTGCTGGTGCCCGGTGTTGGCACCGCCCGCACCGCCGTCGCGCCCGAACCCCAGGTGATCCAGCTGATTCCTGGGGGCGACCAGGCCACCGTGACCCAGCTGGACCGTGATGGCCGCGAACTGACCCTGCAGGTGAACGTTCCTGCCCTGGAACTGGGCAAGGAGACCCTGGGACAGGAAGAATTCGACAGCATCGCCATTCCTGGTCAGGATCTGGCCGGCCAGCCCGGGTATCCCACCTTGCCGGTGGTTTCCCAGCTGGTGGCCGTGCCCGCCGGCATGACCCTGGAATTCCTGGATCTTGAAAGCCAGACCCGCACCCTGGACGGTCGCTTCCGTCCGGTCCCTGCCCAGGGACTCCGGCCCAGCGGCAACAACAGCTACGCCTTCGAGGCTGCCGCCTACGAGGGCGGCGCCCTGAAATCCGCTCTTGCCCCCGTCCAGGTGGGCTCGCCCGGGCTCATGCGCGGTCTGCGCGTGGTCCCCGTGACCTTCCATCCGGTCCAGTGGGACCCGGAGAGCGGTTCCTTGCAGGCGGCCTTCCGCCTGGAATGCCGCTTCGCCCTGGTGCCCGCCCAGGACAAGAACAACCCCGTTGGTGCCCGGCGTCCCGTGCCCGAGAGCTTCATCTCCCTGTACGAGAGCACCGTCCTGGGCTACGAGAAGGGCGCCCTGGAATCGGCCGGTCTGGGAACCTGGCTCATCATCCATCCCACCACCAGCGGGGTCGAGGCCGCCATCGGGCCCCTGGTTGAGTGGCGCCAGCGCCAGGGCTATAACGTCATCATGGCTTCCACCGATGTGACCGGCACCACCGCCGCCGGCATCAAGAGCTACATCCAGAACCAGTACGACACCCTGGACATCCCCCTGGAATTCGTCACCCTGGTGGGCGACGCCGACGGAACCGTGACCCTGGCCGCCCAGCGGGAAGGCCTGAGCGGCTACAACGGGGAGGGCGACCACGACTACACCCGCCTGGAGGGCGGAGACGTGCTGGCCGACATCCACATCGGCCGCCTGTCCGTCACCAGCGTTTCCGAGCTGGAAACGGTGGTCAACAAGATCGTCAACTACGAGAAGGCCCCCCACATGAGCGACGACCTGCCCTGGTTCAGGCGGGCCGCCCTCACGGGCGATCCCAGCACCTCCGGCTACAGCTGCATCTGGATCAACCAGTGGGTCAAGGAACAGCTCGAGGAACTGAGCTACACCCAGATCGACACCATCTGGGGGGGCAACTTCCGCACTCTCATGCTGACCAGCATCAACCAGGGCCTCAGCCTCTTCACCTACCGGGGGTACTGGGGGATGAGCGGCCTGGACAGTCCCTACATCGCCACCCTGTACAACGGTCAGAAGCTGCCCTTCGCCCTGATCCTGACCTGTGACACGGGCTCCTTCTGGGACGACGAGACCTGCCGCTCCGAGGCCTTTCTGCGCGCTCCCAACGGCGGCGGCGTGGCCTCGGTGGGGACCGCCACCATCGGCACCCACACCCGTTACAACAACTGCATGTTCCAGGGCATCGCCGAGGGCGTGCTCAACTCGGGCGACACCCGGGTGGGACCTGGCCTGACCCGCGGCAAGTTGCACATGTACCGCAACTACATCGATTCCGAACCTGACCGGGTGGAAATCTGGTCCACCTGGAACAACCTCATGGGCGATCCCGCCACCGCCATCTGGACCGCCGAGCCCGCCGTCCTGACGGTTGACTACCCCACCGAACTGTCCGTGGGCGCCAACGCCCTGCCCGTCACCGTCACCAGCGGCGGCCTTCCGGTGGAGGGGGCCCGGGTGGCCCTGTACATGAAGAGCACCGTCCAGGTCAACGGCGTCACCGACGCCGGCGGGCAGATCCTGCTGCCCCTGGACGCCCTGGCCCAGGGTGTGCTGTACGTCACCGTCACCGGCACCAACCTGCAGCCCCATCTGGGGGGCGTGAACGTGGGCAACCTGTCCGTTTCCGTGGACTACGCCGACCAGGCCCTGCTGGATGACGGCAGCGCCGGCACCGCGGGCAACGCCGACGGCCTGGCTTCCCCCGGCGAGACCGTGGCCGTGAGCCTGCAGCTCGCCAACAACGGCACGGGTCTGGCGGGCAACGTGAGCCTTTCCGTGGGCCAGGTGCCCGCGGGTGTGACCGTGCTCAACGGGGTGGCTTCCTTCGGCAGCCTGGGCCCCGGCGCCACCGCCTGGGGCGACCAGGACCTGTTGCTGGCCCTGGACCCAGCCCTGGTGGGAGGCTCCCGCCTTGACCTGGAATTGCTGGTGACCAGCGACGCCGGCGACTGGACGGCCGCCTTGCCCCTGCCGGTCAGCGGACCTCGCGGCGGCGTGGACAGCATCAGCCTGAGCGGTCCCAGCGGCAGTGAACTGAATCCGGGCGAAACCGCCGACCTGCGCCTGGGCCTGATCAACACCGGCGATCTGGCCACCACCGGCGCCAGCGCCGTGCTCAGCTGCGCCAGCCCCTGGATCACCGTCCTGGACGGGGAGGGCACCTTCTCGGCCATGGCGCCGGGTGTGGCCGGCAGCAACTCCGGCGACCTGTTCGCCATCTCGGCCGCGGGCGATTGCTTCCCGGGCCACATGGCCACCTTCACCCTGGACCTGACCTTCGACGAGGGCGGCACCGCCCGCGAGGAATTCACCGTGGTGGTGGGCCAGGCCGCCAGCACCGATCCGGTGGGACCGGACGCCCACGGCTACTACGCCTTCGATAACACCGACACCTCCTACGATCATGCCCCCGTTTACGACTGGGTGGAGATCGACCCCGACCAGGGCGGCACCGGCACCGGCGTGCCCCTGGCAGATTACGCCGAGTACCAGGATGACACCCACACCCTGAGCCTGCCCTTCAGCTTCCAGTACTACGGGAAGAGCTTCGACCAGATCAGCGTGTGCTCCAACGGCTGGCTGGCCATGGGCCAGACCTACCTGCGACACTACCGCAACTGGACCCTGCCCAGCGAGGGCACGCCGGACAACATGATCGCCGTCTTCTGGGACGATCTGTACCTGCAGAGCGGCACCGGCGGCGTCTACACCTGGCACGACACGGCCAACCACCGCTTCGTGGTGGAGTGGAGCCGGGTGCGCAACACCTACAGCAACGCCGAGGAAACCTTCCAGGTGCTGCTTTACGATCCCGCCTTCGTTGCCGGTGATTTCGGCGACGGTCTCATCGTGGCCCAGTACCACACCGTCAACCAGGCCGATTCCACCACCGGATACGCCACCGCCGGCATCCAGAACGAGGACCGGGACGACGCCGTCCTGTACACCTACTGGAACATGTATCCCGGCGGGGCGGCTCCTCTGCAAAGCGGCCGGGCCGTGGCCTACCGCACCGTGGCCGTGCGTCCTCAGGGAGTGCTGCGGGGCACGGTGAACAACGCCTCCGGCGGTGGCACGCCCATCGACGGGGCCACCATCACCGTGGTGGGCGAGGGGCGCAGCTTCATGACCAGCAACGCCGGCCTGTATCAGGGCGGCGTGCCCGAGGGCACCTACGACGTGGCCGTCAGCCACCCCTCCTTCGCCCCGGACACCACCCGCGGCGTGTACATCGTCCAGGACCAGGAAACGGTGGTGAACTTCTCCCTGCAGGATATCGGCGGTCCGGACTTTGCCATGGTCGAGATGCCCGCCAACACCGACGACACCACCGGCCCCTACGCCATCAGCGTGGATGTGAGCGACTACTCGGGTCTGCAGGACCTGCACATGTATTACACCTCGTCCTCCAGCGGCGGCCCCTTCGAATTGCCTCTGACTCCGGCGGGCGGCGACCTCTACACCGCCCAGGTGCCCGGTCAGAGCGAGGGCACCCGCATCCAGTACTGGTTCACCGCCGCCGATGGGCTGGGCCACACCGCCAACGAGCCCGTGGGCGCGCCCTACGCGGTCCATTCCTTCGCCGTGACGGGTTTCAGCGAGATCTACGCCACCGACATGGAAACCGATGACGGCTGGATCGCGGGCGTTGCCGGCGACGACGCCACCACGGGCATTTGGGAGAGGGTGGATCCCAACGGGGTCATCGACGAGACCCTGCAGGTGGTTCCCGAGGATGATCACTCCCCGGACGGCACCCTGTGCTGGATCACGGGCCAGGATCCGGTGGGGGCCAGCCAGGGCAACAACGACGTTGACGCCGGCCTGACCACCCTGGAGACGCCGGTGTTCGATCTCACCGGGATCAACACCGTGCAGGTGCAGTATTACCGCTGGTACACCAACGACACGGGCCAGAACCCCGGCAGCGACATGTGGCGGGTGCAGGCCTCCACCGGGGACGGCAACTGGGTCAACCTGGAAGAGACCTCCACCAGCGAGCGCAGCTGGCAGCTGCGGCAGTTCAACCTGGCCGACTACCTGACCCTGGGCGACCAGGTGGTGTTCCGCTTCCTGGCCGATGACGCGGGTTACGGCTCGGTCATCGAGGCCGGGGTGGACGACTTCACCCTCACCGGCTACGCCCTGCCGGGGGACGGGGCCGATCCCGTGGTCAGCCTGACCTCCTTCGGAGGCGGGCAGAGCGTCAGCGTGGGCAGCACCGTGCCCATCACCTGGGACCACAGCGACGACATCGGCGTGGTCCGGGTCCAGGTCCTGCTGAGCTCCGACGGCGGGTCCAGCTGGGACACCGTCCTGGCCGACGGTCCCCTGCCGGGCAGCTTCGACTGGGTTGTGGCCGGTCCCGCCAATCCCGCCTGCCGCCTGAAGGTCGTGGTCCACGACGCCCTGGGCAACACCGCCGAGAGCGCCTCGGGCGCCGATTTCGCCATCACCGGAGTCTCCGCCGCTGGTGATATTCCCCGGCAGATGTTCAGCCTTGCGCAGAACGCTCCCAACCCGTTCAATCCGCGCACGGAGATCCAGTTCAGCCTGCCGGCCTCCGGGCCCGTCAGCCTGAAGATCTACAACGTGGACGGCCGCCTGGTGCGCACCCTGGTGCACGAACGCCGCGAGGCCGGTGCCCACACCGTGGTCTGGTCCGGCGCCGACGACCGGGGTGGCCGCGTGGCCTCGGGCCTGTATTTCTACCGGCTGACCACCGACGCCGGCGTGCTGACCCGCAAGATGACCTTGCTCAAGTAGGAGGAAACGGGGAATGGATGCCTCGGCCCTGAAGAAATGGATGATCGCGGTGCTCCTGTCGTCGGCCCTGGGCCTGGCGACGGGATGCACCAGTCCCGAGGCCCGGCAGGTGTCGGCCCGGGCTTCTGGATCCGACCAGGCCAGCCCGGAGGAGGGGGAGTTCCAGGCCAGCCTGATCCTCTCGCGCAAGATCAGCCGCAAGAGCGGCCGCCCCATCGGCGAGGGGGACAGCTTCCGCTCCCGCAGCAAGAGCTCCGTCCACGCCACCCTGGAATGTGCCGGCGCGCGCCCCCGGCGGCCCTACACCTTCCATCTGGTGTGGGTCAATCCCGACGGCAAGGAGCTGTACCGCAAGTACGCCACCGTGGTGCAGGAGCCCGCCTCGGAGCAGGAATTTCGCACGGTCATCACCTGGCTGGACGCCGAGGACCTGCACAAGGTCAAGGTCGACACCGTCCTGAGCGATCAGCCGGTGTTCAACCTGCAAACCCGCTTCAACACCAGCCTCAAGCGGGAAAGGGATCCCGGCACCTGGGAGATGCGGGTGTATCTGGACCGGCGCCACCTGCTGACCAGGGCCTTCGAACTGACGGTTCCCGCCCCCGATTCACCGGACGTGGAGACCGCTTCCTCCTGACAGAAGTGGCCTCGCCAGGTTTGCTGACAGGCCCCGGACTGCCAAAATGGCAGTATCGGGGCCTGTAACTTTTTTTTTCCCGATTTTTCCTGGAAAAGCCTTGCCACCCCCGGGTGGTCGTTTACATTCCCTGGCGATTAGCAATCCAACCGGGCGACTGCTAAGGCAGCCTCGCCTTTCTGACCGGGAGCGGGTTTTCCGTCCCGGACGGTCAATAGCCAAACGAGGAGGACCTGAAAATGGCTCTGAACATCAAGCCCCTGGCCGACCGCGTCATCGTGGCTCCCATGGAGAAGGAAACCATGAAGGGCGGGATCATCATTCCCGACACCGCCAAGGAAAAGCCCCAGCAGGGCAAGATCGTGGCCGTGGGCCCCGGCACCGTCAGCGATAACGGTGAGCGCGTGGCTCCCGAGGTGAAGAAGGGCGACATCGTCCTGTACGGCAAGTACGCCGGCACCGAGGTCAACGTCGACGGCAGCGACTACCTGATCCTGCGCGAGAGCGACGTCCTGGCCATCCTGGGCTAGGTTCGCAGCGCAACAGTTCACGTCAATTTCTGGAATGGATTCCCGGCTCCGAGCCGGATATGAAGGAGAAAGAATCATGGCCAAGCAGATCCACTACGACATGGAGGCCCGCGAGCAGCTGAAGCGCGGGGTCGACAAGCTCGCCAACACCGTCAAGATCACCCTGGGCCCCCGTGGCCGCAACGTCATCCTGGACAAGAAGTTCGGCGCTCCCCTGGTCACCAACGACGGCGTCACCATCGCCAAGGAGATCGAGCTCAAGGACCCCTTCGAGAACATGGGCGCCCAGATGGTCAAGGAAGTGGCCAGCAAGACCAACGACGTGGCCGGTGACGGCACCACCACCGCCACCATCCTGGCCCAGAGCATGATCACCGAGGGCCTGCGCAACCTGGCCGCCGGCGCCAACCCCATGTTCGTCAAGAAGGGCATCGAGGCCGCCACCGCCGCGGCCGTGGCCGAGATCAAGAAGCAGTCCAAGCAGGTCAAGGACAGCGCCACCATCGCCAGCGTCGCCTCCATCAGCGCCAACAACGACAGCGCCATCGGCCAGATGATCGCCGAGGCCATGGACAAGGTGGGCAAGGACGGAGTCATCACCGTCGAGGAAGCCAAGGGCACCGAGATGGAGCTGGACGTGGTCGAGGGCATGCAGTTCGACCGCGGCTACCTGAGCCCCTACTTCGTGACCAACCCCGAGCAGATGCGCGTCGAGATGGATGATCCCCTGATCCTCATCCACGACAAGAAGATCAGCTCCATGAAGGACATGCTGCCCATCCTGGAGAAGATCGCCCAGATGGGTCGTCCCCTGGTGATCATCTCCGAGGACATCGAGGGCGAGGCCCTGGCCACCCTGGTGGTGAACAAGCTGCGCGGCACCCTGAACATCGCCGCGGTGAAGGCTCCCGGTTTCGGTGACCGCCGCAAGCAGATGCTCGAGGACATCGCCATCCTCACCGGTGGCCGTGTCATGAGCGAGGACGCCGGCCTGAAGCTGGAGAACACCACCACCGCCGACCTGGGCAGCTGCGCCAAGGTGACCATCGACAAGGACAACACCACCATCGTGGGTGGCAAGGGCAAGGGCGGCGACGTCAAGGCCCGCATCGCCCAGATCCGCGCCCAGATCGAAGATACCACCAGCGATTACGACCGGGAGAAGCTGCAGGAGCGCCTGGCCAAGCTGGCCGGCGGTGTGGCCGTCATCCGCGTCGGTGCCACCACCGAGGTCGAGATGAAGGAGAAGAAGCACCGCGTGGAGGACGCCCTGAGCGCCACTCGCGCCGCCGTGGAAGAGGGCATCGTGGTGGGTGGCGGTGTCGCCCTGCTGCGGGCCGCCCAGGCCATCGCCAAGCTGGATCTCGAGGGCGAAGAGGCCGTCGGTCGCGACATCGTGGCCCGGGCCGTGGAAGAGCCCGTGCGCATGATCGCCGAGAACGCCGGCATCGAGGGCAGCCTGGTGGTGGCCCACCTGCGGTCCGAGAAGAAGGCCAACATCGGCTTCAACGCCGCCAAGATGGAGTACGAGGACCTGATGGCCGCCGGGATCATCGATCCGGCCAAGGTCACCCGCAGCGCCATCCAGAACGCGGCTTCCATCGCGGCCATGCTGCTGACCACCGAGGCCTGCGTCACCGACGAGCCCGAGAAGGATGGCGGCCCCGCCATGCCTGACATGGGCGGCATGGGTGGCATGGGCGGCATGGGCGGCATGATGTAATTCATCCGCTCTGCGGTCCAAGCCGGCAGAGATAAGCCGGCAGATATTTGCCGGCAGACACAGGCCCCCCTGGCGCTTCACGCTCCAGGGGGGCCTTCTTCTGTTCGGCCCTGGACCATTCCCGGCACTCCCTGATCAGCTGCCTGTCATCTCCGCCTGCACCAGCAGCCCGTCCGGGTCTCCGGCCGCGTTTTCCAGCAAGGCCGTCATGGTCATTTCCAGCACGGTTGCGGGGCTCATGCGCTCCGTGTTCAGGATCAGATCGAAATCCCCGGCTTGCCCCGGTTCGCGGTGGAAAACCTGCCGCGTGTACCGGGCCCGGCGCCGATCCGTGCTGTCCAGCCAGGCCCGGGCCTCGGCCCGGCTCAGGTCGGTGCGCCGGCACAGCCGGTCCAGGCGCGCGCCCAGGGGGGCCACCAGCCGCACGCGCAGATCGGCCCTGAGGCCCAGGATGTGGTGGGCACCGCGGCCCAGGAAGATTCCGCCTTCCCGGCCGGCCAGAGCGGTCACGGTCCTGACCAGGGCTTCGTGGTACTGGTCCCGCAGGAAGATCTTCTGGTTCAACACCCCGCGCACCCACAGCCGGGCCTGGTTCATCTCGGTCTCGTCCAGTTCGTTGACCATGCCTTGCTCCAGGTTGCTGTCCCGGGCGATGCGCTCCACCAGGGAACGGTCGTGCACAGGTAGGCCCAGGCGCTCGGCCAGGCCGCCGGCCAGGGTGCGCCCGCCGCTGCCGGCCAGACGGCTGATGGTGATGATGGGAGGGCTGGAGGGAGCAGGCCCGCCAGGGCCGGGTTCCAGGAAGCGGCGCAGGCTGTTCCAGTGATTGATCTGGCGCCTGATGAGTTTTTCGTTGATGGGTACGGGCATGGCAGACCCCTTTTCTCCTTTCGGGCGACTGAGTCCGTGTTTTCATTTTAAGAAGATCCGGGAGTTTCGCCAAGCCCATCGCATTTGTCACTTTCGCCGGGGCCCCCGGCGGCACTACTATGGCGCCATGAAGATCCTGCACGTGGGCAAGTATTATCCCCCCTACATGGGCGGCATGGAAACGGTCCTGGGCAACCAGGTCCTGGGTTTGCTGGATGCCGGCCACGAGGTGGAGGTGCTGGTGGCCGCCACGGAAGGGCTGGACCGTTCCGAAACCATCGGCGCCGGTGGGCGGCGGGCGGAACTGACGCGCCTGGCCCGCCTGGGGGTGCTCAATTCCCAGCCCCTGACGCCGGGGCTGCCCACGGCCCTGCGCCGGACCCTGGCGCGCTTTGCGCCGGATGTGGTCCATCTGCACCTGCCCAATCCCCTGCTGGCCTGGTCCTGGCTGGTGCAGCCCTTGTTGGACCCGGGACACACGCTGCCCGTGATGGCCGTGTGGCATCATGCCGACATCACCCGGCAAAGGCTGGGGCGGGTGGTGGTGGGTCCGGTGGTGCGCCGCTGCCTCGCCATGGCCCGCGGCATCAGCGTGGCCTCCACCGGTCTGGCCGAAAACAGCGCCGATCTGGCGCCCTTCCGGGATCGGGTGCGGGTCATTCCCTTCGGGCTGCCGGCGGCCCCCTGGGACCAGGTGCAGAGTGATTTTTCCGGCCCTTTCCTGTTCATCGGCCGGCTGGTTCCCTACAAGGGTCTGGAGGTCCTGCTGCGCGCCATCCAGCTGGTTCCCTCCGCAGGCCTGGTTCTGGTGGGCGAGGGGCCCCTGCGGGCCACCCTGGCCGGGCTTATCCGGGAACGGGGGCTGCAGGATCGGGTCCGCCTTGCCGGGCGCCTTGAGGACGCGCAGGTGCGCGAGCTCATGGCCGGCTGCCGGGGCCTGGTGTTGCCCAGCCTGGATCGCAGCGAAACCTTCGGCCTGGTGCAGCTGGAGGCCATGGCCGCCGGGCTGCCCGTCATCGCCTCTGACATCCCCACCGGCATTCGCCAGGTGGGCGTGCCCGACCAGACCTGTCTGCTGGCTCCTGCCGGGGACGTGCCAGGCCTGGCGGCAGTCCTGGGGCGGGTCATGGCCGAACCGGAACTGGGGCCGCGCCTGGGCCGCGCTGGGCGGGAACGTTTCCAGGAACTGTTCACCCGCCGGGTGATGATCCGCAACCTCCTGGCCTGGTACGAGGACCTCCTCGCCGGTGCCCCCGGAAAGGACGTGCGTTGAATTTCTCCTTCCTCGATCCCTGGCATCTTTTCCTGCCCCGCGAAGGGGGGCACATCCTGGGCCTCATGGGTTCGGGGGGCAAGACCAGCTTGCAGCGAGCCCTGGCCGCGGTCTACACCGCCGAGGGGGTGCCAACGGTGCTGACCGGCACCACCCTGTGCGAGCCCCTGGACGGCATCCCGGTCCTCGACCTGGCGGATCTCGACCAGGACCCCGACCTGCCCCTGTCCTTCTACCTGCGCGCCGGTGTGACCCCCGAGGGCAAGTGGCAGGGCATCACGGGCCGGCAGGTGGACGAACTGGGGCATCTCTTGCCCGACCGCGTGGTTCTGGCCGAGGTGGACGGGTCCGCCAAGCGCCCTCTGAAGATTCACACCACAGGGGAACCCGTGTGGCCGCAACGCACCTCCCTGGCCGTGGTGGTCATGGGAGCGGGCGCGGTGGGCAGCTTCGTCTCGGACGAGCACGTGCATCGCCTGGGCCGGGTGCCCTGCGCGGCCCTGGACGAACTGCCCGGGGGTGCTATGCTGGAATGGGACCACCTGCTGGCCTTGCTCCAGGAACCGGGCGGCTACCTGGAACAGGTGCCTGAGGGGGTGCCGGCCCTGCTGGCCATGGCGGGCATGGGGCAGGTGGAGGACAGCATCGGCCTTTTCGATTTCGTGGGGCGGGCCATGGCCCACCCCCGCCTGCCCTTGACCCTGTTCTGCGAGACCGGGGGAGAGCAGCCCTCCTTCCGGGCGGGTTTCCGTGTGGAAGAAGGGGAGGGAGAGACTTTTGAGGGGGATTGATCCACAGCCCGGTCGGCCCCGGGTGGTGATCCTGGCCCGGGGGGACAGCCGGCGCATGGGGCGGCCCAAGGGGGGGGTGACCGTGCCCGGCACGGATCTGACCATGTTGCAGGCCGTGGCCGCCCTGTACCCGCCCGCCCGTTTCGTGCGCCTGGTGGTGACCCGGGTGGATCTGCTGGGGCAGTATCGCCCCCTGCTGGAGGACAGCGGGCCGGTGGAATGGATAACGGCTCCGGCCGGCGGCACCACCGCCGGCACCCTGGCTGCCGCCATGGGGCATCCTGCCTTGAAAGAGCAGCCGGCGGCGCCGGTGCTGGCCCATCCGGTGGACCTGCCCCTGGTGCGGCCGGCCACGCGCGACGCCCTGCTGGCGGCGCTGGACGAAACCCGGAGCCTCGTGGTGCGCCCGTCCCACGGGGGGCAACCCGGACACCCGGTCTGTTTCCGGGGAAAGGCCCTGGGGCCCTTGCTGGCGGGTGTTGGCAGCGATGATCAGGAGGACCGGTCCATGGGCCGCCTCCTGACGGAGAAACTGGCGGCCGGGGAACTGGACGTGGTGGAAGTGGATGACCCGGGAGTGGTGCGAGACTTCGACTCTCCCGCGGATCTGGAAGGACAACCATGAAAAAACACAATCAATGGGGTGGCGACGGGGAAATCTACGAGCGCCTGGCCACCATGGCGGCCGCCGGCGAGCAGGGAGTTCTGGCCACCGTCACCGGGGCCAGCCTGTCCACTCCGCGGCATCTGGGCAGCAAGATGATCGTTCACGCCGACGGTGTTCTGACCGGTAGCGTGGGCGGAGGCAAGGCCGAGGCCCTGGTGATCGAGGCGGCCGCCCAGGTCCTGGCCACCGGCCGGTGCCGCACCCTGGACCTGGATCTGGCCGCCGGCGTGGGAGTGTGCGGGGGCCGCATGCAGATCTTTCTGGAGCCGGTGCTGCGCACCGCCCAACTGGTGGTTTGCGGAGCCGGCCACGTGGGGCGCGCCCTGGTGGACATGGCCCGCCTGGTTTCCTTCCACCTGACCCTGGTGGACGATCGCCCCGAGTTCCTGGATCCCTGGCGGGCCACGGCCGGGGTGAGAGTGGTGGAAGCGGAGCCCCAGACCATTTCCGGGCAAGTGACTCCCGATCCCGCCGCGGCCCTGGTGGTGGCCACCCGCAGCCACGAACTGGACCAGCGCTACGTGGCCGCCATGCTGGCCCTGGAGCAGGAAACGGGCGCCCGGTGGGGCTTCTTCGGGGTGCTGGGCAGCCGGCGTAAGATCGGCATCCTGCGCCAGTACCTGCTGGAACAGGACGCCCACTGCGGCCCCCGGCTGGACACTCTCCAGATGCCGGTGGGGCTGGCCCTGGGCAGTGAAACGCCTCACGAGATCGCCCTCAGCATCCTGGCCGAGATCATGCCGGTGCTGAGGGGAGTGCCCTATGTGGAAAAGGGTGGGGAAGAGGGCGCCGCAGGCATCCCCTTGCAGCGCACCTGGCGAAGGGAGAAGGGCTCATGAGCGGGCGAATCTGGATTCAGGGGGCCGGGGAGCTGGCCTCGGGTGTGGCGTGGCGGCTGCAGCGCTGCGGGTACCGGGTGATGGCGGCCGAGTTGCCCGAGCCCCTGGCCGTCCGGCGGCTGGTGTGCTTCAGCGAGGTCGTCCACGCACGGGAGTGCCAGGTGGAGGGGGTGACGGGCCGCCTGGTGGCCGCCGAGGAAGCGCAATATGTGTCCGAGCACGTTACCGTGGTGGTGGACCCTCAGGCCCGGCGGTTGCAGGAGCTGGGGGCCGACGCCGTCATCGACGCCCGGATCACCAAGAAGGAACCGGCGCCGCTTCCGGTGGGAGATGCTCCCCTCATCGGCCTGGGGCCCGGTTTCGTGTGCGGCCGGTCGGCCGATGTCATCATCGAGACCCACCGCGAGGCCCGCATGGGACAGGTCATCCGGCAGGGCCAGGCCGCGGCCAACACGGGGGTTCCCGGAGTGGTCGGCGGACAGGCGGCCCGGCGTGTGGTGCGGGCTCCGGCGGCGGGACACCTGCAGCCGGTGGTGGCCATCGGGGACATGGTGGAAGAGGGACAGGTGCTGGGCCATGTGGCCGGTCAGCCGGTGCTCAGCGGCCTGGCGGGCAAGGTCAGGGGACTTGTCAGCTCCCGGGCGGAACTTTCTGTCGGTGAAAAGGTTGGAGATGTGGATCCCCGCGGCTCCAGCGTCGATCCCTCCCGGATCACAGACAAGGCCCTGGCCATCGCGGGTGGAGTTTTGGAGGCTCTGCTATGCTGGCGCATCTTTCCCGATCGTTGACCCGGCCCCGCCGCGTATCCCCGCGCGGTGGTTCCGGCCATCAGGGGCTTGGTTTGACAAGCGGGAGCGTGCCATTTATAGTGACGGCAGTCCCGTTTCCACGGGATATTTGTGTTTCTTTGCCTGCCGGGGTCATTTGAGGGACCGCTCTCGGGAGTGGTTTGCCAATTGACCCTGCGGGTTTTGTCCATCCTGGAGGTTTCCCCCGTGCTTCAGATTTTCCGGAACCAAAACTTCGGCCGCTTGCTTGGCCTCGGTTTGCTGCTCATCGGCCTGGCCGGTGGCAGTGTCGCTCAGGCCACTTGCCAGCCCGGCCAGATGCAGGAAGCCAGCCTGGCTTATGCCACCGCCAACACCTTCCTGCAGTCCCAGCAGTGGGATCAGGCCATCGCCCAGCTCAAGTCCGCCGTGGATATCTGCGCCGAGCACGTGGACGCCACCCGCGGCTTGGGTGATGCGTACATGGGCAAGGGCGACTACCAGAACGCCGTGGTCTGGTACAACAAGGTGGTCAACATCGCCGGGTACGAGCCCCAGGCCGGTGATTTCGGCAACACCGCCAAGGCCTACGCCAAGATGAAGAAGTACAAGGAAGCCCGGGTCGAGTACATGAAGGCCCAGAAGCTGGCTCCGGACGACTGCGGCATCCTGTTCAACCTGGGCGTGATGGACTACGCCACCGGTTTCCAGGCCCAGTCCGTGGAAGTGCTGGAGCACGCCCTGGATGTGTGTCCCCAGTACAGGGACAACATCCTGAAGCAGCTGGTCAAGAGCGCCGAGAAGGCCGCGGCCAAGCAGGAGAAGGCCGGTAACAGTGCCAAGGCCCAGTATTTCCGTGGCCTGGTTTCCCAGTATGGTGGCGCCGCGGGGGGATCCACCACCTACGACCTGGTCAAGAAGAAGATGGACGCCAAGCAGTACGGCGAAGCCGCTTCCCTGCTGGAAAAGATGCTGGACCAGAACGCCGACCAGCCCAATGCCTGGTTGACCCTGGCCCGCGTGCGCGACGCCCTGGGCAACAAGCCCTCCAGCGTCGTGGCCTACCAGGAATATCTGCAGCGCAAGCCCACCGACGCCAAGGCCACCGGTGCCATGCTGCAGGTCATGGTGGAGGCCGGGCAGTGCAGCGCGGCCAAGCGTGACGCCGAGGCCGCCCTGGCCCAGATGGCCGGGCAGGGGGCCAAGAACCTGGCGCCCATCCGTTTCAGCTACGGCATGGCTCTGGAATGCCTGCAGGAATTCGACGCGGCCAAGGCCCAGTTCCAGCAGGTGGTCACCAGCGGCAACACCAAGTATGCCGGCCCGGCCCGGGAATACATGCAGCGCCAGGACGACCTGAAGGCTAAGGCTGAATACGACCGGAAGAAAAAAGCCCAGCAGGGTGGATGATCCCGTCCCGTTGTGCCATATTGACCCCGCGGTTCCCTGTGAGCCGCGGGGTTTTTCGTCGTGACCACCTACCGAAACGGAGTTTGCCGTGGGCCGTCTGGAAAAGTTGCCGCCGTATCTGTTCAGCACCATCGACGCCGCCAAGGAAAAGGCCCGCGCGGCCGGCGTGCAGGTCGTTGACCTGGGTGTGGGTGATCCCGACCGGCCGACCCCCCAAGCGCTGGTGGAGATCATGGCCCGGGCCGTGGCGGACCCCAAGAACCACCGCTATCCCGCCCAGCGCGGCGACATGAATCTGAAACGGGCCATCGCCGCCTGGCTGGCAAAACGCCACGGCGTGAGCCTGGATCCGGCCAGTCAGATCCTGGTGCTCATCGGTTCCAAGGAGGGCCTGGGCCACCTCCCGTTGACCTGTGTGGAGGAGGGGGACAACACCCTGGTGCCGGACCTGGGCTATCCCGTGTACGGCCAGGCCACGCTGCTGGCCGGGGGCCAGCCGCGCACTTTCAGCCTTTCCCCTCAGCGCGATTTCCTGCCCGACCCCGCGGAAATCGCCGCCCTCTGCGACCCGCGCAGCCGCATGGTCTTCCTCAACTATCCCAACAATCCCACGGGGGCCGTGGCTCCGGCTTCTTTCTGGGAAGAGATGCTGGAACTGGCCCGCGCCCGGGATCTGGTCCTGGTCAACGACGCGGCCTACATGGAGGTGCTCAACGGGGATACCCGGCCGGTCAGCCTGCTCAAGGTGGCCGATTGCGGGCAGGACCGGGTCATCGAACTGCACAGCCTTTCCAAGATGTTCAACATGACGGGCTGGCGTCTGGCCTTTGCCGCGGGCAACGCCCAGGTGGTGGGCTCCCTGGCCCGGGTGAAGGAGAGCATGGACAGCGGCGTCTTCACCGCGGTCCAGGATGTGGCAGCTCATGCCCTGGGTGAGGCTTTCGACCAGTTGCTGGCGGATGTGGTGCGGGCTTACCCCGAGCGTCGGCGGATCATCGAGAGCGCCCTGCGCGAGGCGGGGTTCGAGGTGTTCGTTTCCCCGGCCACCTTCTACGTGTGGTGCCGGGTTCCCGACGGTCAGGGCAGCATCGATTTCTGTGCCCGGGTGCTGGACGAACTCGGTGTGGTGGTCACTCCTGGCCTGGGCTTCGGCCCGGGGGGTGAAGGCTGGTTCCGCATCAGCCTGACCGCTCCCGACGAGGACATCACCGAGGCCGCACGCCGCTTTCGGGAGTGGTCCTGATGGACCGCATCGCCTTGTCCGGAATCCAGGTTTACGGTTATCACGGCGTGCTGGAGGCGGAAAGGGAACTGGGCCAGCGATTCACCATCGATGTGCTGCTGGACGGGGATTTCTCGGCCGCCGCGGTCAGCGACGATCTGACCCAGGCCCTGGATTACACCGTGGTCCACCGCCTGGTGGCGGACACGGCCGCCCGGGAAACCTTCCAGCTCATCGAGGCCCTGGCCGGACGTCTGTGCCGGGTCCTCTTGCAGAATCTGGTGGTGGAGGCCGTGACGGTGACGGTGCACAAGCCCAACCCGCCCATTCCCCACTTCCAGGGCAGCGCTGCCGTGACCATGAAGCGAACCCGGGCCTGGCTGGATAGCACGGTGGAGGAAGCATGACCTCCGGCCCGGCGGTTGTTTACCTGGGGCTGGGGGGGAACATGGGAGACCGCCTGGCCAACCTGCGCCGGGCCCTGGCCGCCGTGGACGCCCTGCCGGCTGTGCAGGTGCTGGCCGTCAGCCCGGTTTTCGAAACCCAGTACGTGGGGCCGGGAGAGCAGGCTCCCTATCTCAATGCCTGCGCCAGGATCAGGACAACCAGGGATTGCCGCCCCTTGCTGGCCGATCTGAAAGGCATCGAGGGATCTCTCGGGCGCGCCGAGCTGGGCCACATGCAACCGCGTCCGGTGGATCTGGATATCCTGCTGTGGGGGACCCGGGTGGTGGACGAGCCGGATCTGCAGATACCCCATCCGCGCATGCGGGAGAGGGCCTTCGTCCTGGAACCCCTGGCCCGCCTGGCGGGAGAGGAAAAATTCCCGGATTCGGGGGAGACAGTGGCGGCTGCTTGTGCGAAAATAAGGCGTAAATCAGGACCGTGGGTGCTGGCCCGGCCGCAGTGGTCATTGCAGGTGGGGTTGCCCGACCCGGAATGAGCGGGATACAAGGAGGAAAGAACGTGGTCCCAGAGAATGGTGGGCTGCCCAGTGGCGGAGAACTGCCCTGGCGCTACATCGTGGTCGAGGGCGTCATCGGGGTGGGCAAGACCAGCCTCACCAAGTTGCTGTCTACCCGCCTGAACGGACGCTTGAACCTGGAAGTGGTGGAGGAGAATCCCTTCCTGAAGAAATTCTACCAGGATCGGTCGGCCTACGCTTTCCAGACCCAGATCTTCTTCCTTCTCAGCCGTTTCCGTCAGCAGCAGGATCTTTTCCAGCATGACCTCTTCAGCACGGCCATGCTGTCCGACTACCTGTTCGCCAAGGACCGCATCTTCGCCACCCTGAACCTGAGTGACGATGAACTGGCCCTGTACAACCAGCTGGCCACCATCCTGGAGCAACGGGTTCTCAAGCCCGATCTGGTGGTGTACCTCCAGGCCCGCACCGAGGTCCTGCTGGAGCGGATCAGGTACCGGGGCCGGGCCTTCGAGGCCGAGATGGACGCCTCGTACCTGGATGCGCTCAACGGCGCGTACAGCTATTTTTTCCACCACTACAAGGATTCGCCGTTGC
Organism: Candidatus Krumholzibacteriia bacterium; assembly: GCA_963674845.2. Lineage (GTDB taxonomy): Bacteria > Krumholzibacteriota > Krumholzibacteriia > LZORAL124-64-63 > LZORAL124-64-63 > LZORAL124-64-63. Next base: position 346,473 of record CAXXKE010000001.1, read on the forward strand.
TGGTGGTGAACACCGACAGCCTGGATTTCGTCAACGTGCCCCGGGATTTCGAGCTGCTCTTCGACAAGATCCAGGAGAAGTTCACCGGAACCCGCTACTTCGCCCCGGGCTCCACCAGCGAATATCCCTGAGCGCGCCGCGGCGCCACGGCCCCGGGCCGGAACACCACAGCCTTTAGCCATCCGGAATGCATCCTGAATGGATCCTGGATGCACCCCGAAAGGTGACCCATGCAGAAAAGCGGGAAGCCCCTGACCCTTGACGTCTTTGCCCGGCGCAAGGGGGACGGGCAGAAAATCGCCGTGCTGACCGCCTATGACCTGACCAGCGCCCTGCTGGGTGCCCGGGGCGGGGTGGACGCCTTGCTGGTGGGGGACTCCCTGGGCATGGTGGTGCTGGGGCACCAGAACACCCTGCCCGTCACCCTCGAAGATGTGCTGCACCACACCCGTGCCGTCAGCCGGGCCCGCCCAGGGGTGCCGGTCATCGCCGACATGCCATACGGCACCTTCCACGTCAACGTGGAGGACACGGTGCGGGGAGCCCTGCGCCTCATCAAGGAGGGCGGCGCGGTGGCCGTCAAGGTGGAGGGTGGCCGGCGGCGATTGCCCGTCATCCAGGGGTTGCTGGCCGCGGAAATTCCCGTCATGGGCCACCTGGGGCTGACGCCCCAGTCGGTGAATCGCCTGGGTGGATTCAAGGTGCAGGGGCGCGGCGATGAGGCGGCCGCCCTGCTGATGGACGAGGCCCAGGCCCTGGCCGAGGCCGGCTGTTTCGCCATCGTGCTGGAATGTGTACCCGGCGATCTGGCCGCCGAGGTCTCCGCCCGTTTGCCCATCCCCACCATAGGCATCGGCGCCGGGGCGGGGTGTGACGGGCAGGTCCTGGTTTTCCACGACATGCTGGGACTGTTCGAGGGGTTGAAGCCCCGTTTCGTCAAGCGTTACGCCGAGCTGGGGCAGCTGGCCGCCCAGGCCATCGCCACCTACGTGGACGAAGTGCGCCAGGGCGTGTTCCCCGGTCCTGAACATTCCTACGGGGACAAGCCCCGGGCCAAGGGCTCCACGGGGGCCCTGCCCCAGTCGGCCGCCAAGGTGCCGGAGCCCGAGGAACAGACCGGCTACTTGGCCGGCATGGACGGGAGTGAGGGTGGGGCCACCGGCAAGGAGCGGAACTGAGATGAAGGTCCTGCGCACCCGGGCCGAGCTGGAACAGCTGGACGCCTGGCGGGGAGCGGCTCCTCTTGTTCTGGTGCCCACCATGGGCGCCCTGCACCAGGGGCACCTGAGCCTGGTGCGCCTGGGCGCCGAGCTGGGGCCCGTGGTGGTGACCATCTTCGTCAACCCCACCCAGTTCGGGCCCAGCGAGGATTTCGACGCCTACCCGCGCACCCTGGAGGCCGACCTGGACCTGCTGCGCCCCCTGGGGGTGAAGGCCGTCTTCGTCCCCGAGGTGAGCGAGGTCTACGGCCCCGCCGACGGCCCGGCCCAGGTGACGGTTCAGCCCGGGGCCCGGGCCGCCGGCCTGTGCGGTGGCGACCGGCCCGGCCATTTTGCCGGCGTGCTGACGGTGGTGGCCAAGCTCTTCGGCATGACCCGGCCCGATGTGGCCGTGTTCGGGCGCAAGGATGCCCAGCAATGCCTGGTCATCCGCCAGATGGTGGAGGATCTGCACATGCCGGTGCGCCTGGTGGACGGGCCCACCATGCGGGAGGAAGACGGTCTGGCCATGTCCAGCCGCAACCGGTACCTGGAGGGACCGAAGCGGCAGCAGGCCCTGTGCCTGGTGCGTTCCCTGCGCCGGGCCGAGGAGATGCTGGCCGCCGGGGTCCGGGAGAGGGCGGTCCTGCGGCAGGCCATGCTGGACGTCCTGGCCGAGTCCGACCAGGCGGAATACGCGGAGATCCGGGGGGTGCCGGACCTGCAGGAAGATGCTACCCTGAGTGGAATGACATTGCTGGCGGTGGCGGCCCGGGTGGGCCCCGCTCGCCTCATCGACAATCTGGTGCTGGATATCCAGCCCGATGGCATAGAGCCGGGCCACCTGCTGGGCCCGGGAAAGGACATCTAGCCCATGAGCAACTCCGGAACCCCCAGGACCTGTGACGCGGTGGTGCTGGCCGCCGGCAAGGGAACCCGCATGAAGTCGGATCTGCCCAAGGTGCTGCATCCCCTGGCGGGGCGCCCCTTGCTGGATCACGTGCTGGACACGGTGGCGGCGGTGAACATCGACCACACCGTGGTGGTGGTGGGGCACAAGGCCGAGCTGGTGCAGGAACGTTGCGCCCGGGAGGGCCTGGACTTCGTGGTTCAGGAACCCCAGCTGGGCACCGGACACGCGGTGCAGGTGGCCGTGCCCAAGTTGCGCACGGGCGGATACTGCGTGGTGCTGGCTGGTGACGTGCCCCTGCTGTCCCGGGAAACCCTGGGCCAGCTCCTGGAGGGGGCCATGAATTCCCGGGCGGCGGCCGTCATCCTCACCTGTGTGGTTGACGATGCCGGAGCCTACGGACGCATCATCAAGGATGAGCAGGGCCGGGTGCAGAAGATCGTCGAGGCCCGGGATGCGACTCCCCAGGAGCTGGCGGTGGGAGAATACAACACCGGCATCCTGTGTTTCCGCACCGATCTGATGATCCAGGCTCTGGAGAACCTGACCACGGACAACGACCAGGGTGAGTACTACCTGACGGACACGGTGGCCTGGCTGGTGGGCCAGGGCCATGCCGTGGCGGCCGTGGCCACCGATGATCCCGACGAGGTGGGCGGCATCAACACCGTGGACGAGCTGGCCGGAGCCGAGGCCATCCTGGCCCGCCGGCAGGGGTGAAGAAAAATGGACCGCCTTTGCACTCCCTGGAGGTTCGACTACGTGACGGGAAAGAAGCGTGAGGACGGTTGCGTCTTCTGCAATCGCCTGGAATGTGACGAGGCGGCCAACTTCGTTTTGCATCGGGGCCGGCACTGGTACATCATCATGAATCGCTACCCCTACAACGGCGGGCACATGCTGCTGGTGCTGAACCGGCACCAGCCCATGCTGTCCCGCTGCACCCCCGAGGAGATGGCCGAGATGAGCCGCCTGCTGGGGGTCATGGAGGCCGCGTTGCTGGAGGCTTTCGAGCCTGACGGCATCAACTGCGGCTACAACGGCGGCAGCAGTGCCGGGGCCGGCATCCCCGAGCACCTGCATGTGCACATGTTGCCCCGCTGGGCCGGCGACACCAACTTCATGAGCACCATCGGCGAGACCCGCGTCATGCCCCAGAGCCTGGAGCAATCCTACGAACGGCTGCTCCCGGTGGTGACCCGGCTGGCGGCCGCCCCTTGAAGCGGCTGCTGATCAACCTGATCCTGGGGGCCGTGGTGCTGGCCGCCGGCGTGTCCCTGTGGCTGGCCCGGAATCCGGGCCCGCAGCTGCCCGAGAATCTGGTGGCGGCCGAGGCCCGTGGCGGTGTCCGGGCCGTGACCGACCTCAGCGCTCTGCCCACGGTGCATCTGCGCATCCTCAATGCCACGGAGGTGAGCGGCCTGGCCGGCGAGCTGGCCCTGCTGGTGCCGGGGCTGGGCCAGTGCGTGGTGGAAGGGGTGGGCAACGCCCCCCGCCAGGCCGGCAGCAACAGCGTCCTGATCAATCGCCGCCTGGATGAGGGGCAGGCGCGGGCTCTGGCCACGGCCCTGGGCGGGCTGCCGGTCATTCCCGAGTGGGACGACCGCACCACCGAGGACGCGGTGCTGATCCTGGGCCGGGATCACGAGCGCGTGCGGCGGGCCCTGCAGAAGGCCCGGGAGGAAAAGGCCCCCTGATGATTTCAGGGACCAGGCCCGCCGGCGGCGCAAAAGCAGGTGGATTGTCTTGCCCGGAGCATCTATTATTTGCGCAGGAAGCGGCGGGCCCGGCCGCCGCCGGTTTGCCAACCTGTCAAGGAAGAGTGTCAGTCCATGCGGAAGTCCCTGGGAACAGTTGTTTTGACCCTGCTGCTGGGAGTCATGATAGGCGCCATCATGGGGGAAGTCATCGGCCTGTTCCTGCCCGAGGGCAGCATGGCCGAGCAGCTTTTCGTCACCTTTCACGATATGGGACCCGAGGTCGTCACCCTCGATCTTGTGATTCTCGAGTTGACCTTCGGTTTCAAGATCCACTTCAACTTGATGAGCGTCATCGGGGTGTTCATCGCCTCGCAAATGCTGCGCTGGTATCGCTAGGAAGGACCTGAGATGATGAATTTTCTGTCGGTTTTCGGAATGCCTGGCTGGCAGGAGCTGGTGATCATTCTGGTCCTGGCCCTGATCCTGTTCGGCCCCCGGCGCTTGCCCGAGATCGCCGAAGCCATGGGCAAGTCCATCCGCAAGTTCAAGTCGGCCACCCGGGATGCCACCGCCGATGTGAAGCGGGAGCTGGACGACGCCAAGCAAGCCATGGAAGAAGAGGACGACCGCGACGCGCGCTGACGAACCGGAGCGGTCCGGTCCCTGCCCGTGGGAATCTTGCCCGCTGGAATCCTGGCTCCCGGAACGACACCTGACGGAACCAATCCTGCTGGAGCCCTGCCTTGGCGGGGAGTGATCCGGCAGGGCCCATCCGCCGGGAGGAGCCCGGCGCCAGGAGGCCCACTTGAATCTTGCCCAGCTTCTGCAGCAACTCAAGACCGAAGAACGATTCCTGCGCCACGTGACCCGCTGGGAGGTGATCCCTCCCCGCGAGGGGCAGTACGCCGATTTCCCGGCCGAACTGGATCCGCGCCTGGGCGAGGTCCTGCGCCGGCGCGGGGTGGACCGCCTGTACAGCCACCAGGCCCGGGCGGTGGCCCTGGCGGGGCAGGGGAAGAGCTTCGTGGTCCCCACGCCCACGGCCAGCGGCAAGACCCTGTGCTACAACCTGCCGGTGCTGGACACCATCCTGAACAATCCCCACGCGCGGGCGCTGTACCTGTTTCCCACCAAGGCCCTCAGCCAGGACCAGATGCACGAGGTCCACTCCCTGGTCACCGACCTGGGCGCCGACATCAAGACCTTCACCTTCGACGGCGACACCCCCGAGACGGCCCGGCGCGCCATCCGCAGCAGCGGGCACATCGTGGTCACCAACCCGGACATGCTGCACCAGGGCATCCTGCCCCACCACACCCTGTGGGTGAAGCTCTTTGAAAACCTGAAGTACGTGGTGGTGGACGAGGTGCACCATTACCGCGGGGTCTTCGGCAGCCACGTGGCCAACGTGCTGCGCCGGCTGCAGCGGGTGGCCCGCTTCTACGGGGCCGATCCCCAGTTCATCTGTTGCTCGGCCACCATCGCCAATCCCCGGGAACTGGCCCAGCGCCTGACGGGAATGGATATGGAGGAGATCGCCCAGAACGGGGCTCCCCGGGGCGAGAAGCACTTCATCTTCTACAACCCGCCGGTGGTGAACCAGGAGCTGGGCATCCGCCAGTCGGTGGTCAAGACCACCCGCACCATCGCCGAGCGTTTCATGGGCAGCGGGGCCCAGATGATCGTTTTCGCCCGCAGCCGAATGCGGGTGGAGTTGCTGTTGACCTACCTGGAGAAGGCGGGCCGGCGCGTGGGCATCAAGAGCGGCGAGGTGCGCGGCTACCGGGGGGGGTATCTGCCCAACGAGAGACGTGCCATCGAGCAGGGACTGCGCCAGGGACAGGTGTCCACCGTGGTTTCCACCAACGCCCTGGAGCTGGGTATCGACATCGGCCGGCTGGACGTGTGCATCATGGCCGGCTACGCGGGCACCGTGGCCAGCACCTGGCAGCAGGCCGGTCGGGCGGGGCGGCGGCAGAATCTGTCGGCGGTGGTGCTGGTGGCCAGCAGCAGTCCTGCCGACCAGTACATCATCAACCATCCCGACTATTTTCTGGGGCGCAGTCCCGAGCACGCCACCCTGGATCCCGACAACCTGGTCATCCTCATGAGCCACCTGAAGTGCGCGGCCTTCGAACTTCCCTTCCTGGCCGACGAATCCTACGGCGACCAGCCCGTGGGCGAGATCCTGGACTACCTGGCCGAGCAGGGTGTCCTTCACCGGGGCGAAGGGCGCTACCACTGGATGGCCGACACGTATCCGGCCGAGGACGTGAGCCTGCGCAGCGCAGCGCCGGACAACGTGGTCATCATCGACCAGAGTCTGCCCGGGGGGCGCATCATCGGCGAGATGGATCTGTTCAGCGCCCAGGAAATGCTGCACGACGACGCCGTGTACCTGCACGGGGCCCAGCAGTATCACGTGGACCGGCTGGACTGGGATCGCCGCGAGGCCCACGTGCAGCCCGTGAAGGTGGACTACTACACCGACGCCCAGCGCAAGAGCGAGCTCAAGACCCTGACCGCCGAGCTGGACCGCCCCTTGCTGAACGGGCAGGCGGCCCTGGGCGAGGTGGGACTGGTGAGCAAGGTGACGGTTTACAAGAAGATCAAGCTGGGCACCCACGAGAACGTGGGCGCCGGGCGGGTGCACCTGCCCGAGATGGAGATGCACACCACCTCCTTCTGGTACGAGATTCCCGAAGTGTTGCAGCAGGAGATGCTCAATGCGGGCCTGGATCTGGGCGACGCCCTGAAGGGGCTGGCCCACCTGCTGGGGCGGGTGGCGCCGGTCTTCATCATGGCTGACCCCAGCGACCTGCATGCCACGGCCATGGTGCGCTCGCCCTTCACGGGGCTGCCCACCCTGTATCTGTACGACGCCTTCCCCGGTGGGGTTGGCTACGCCCGGCGCATCTTCGATCAGTTCGAGGAAATATGCGAGGCCGCTGCGCGACACCTGGGGGTGTGCCCCTGCAGCAAGGGTTGTCCCAGTTGCACCGGCCCGGGCACCGAGAGTGGAGACACCGCGCGTGAGGGGGCTGCCTGGTTGCTGCGGCGCGTGGGCCCGGCCCGGCAGCAGGCCGGGGCGGGCGGCTAGCGGTGGACCTGAAGAAGCGCCTGGCCAGCCTGGACCGCCTGACCCGCAAGCCGGCGGTTGAAAAGTCGGCGGCCGAAGCTACTGCCGTGAGGCCGGCCGGTCCGGAGCTCGCCGCCGCCCAGGGTGAGAGGCTTGGTGCGCTGGGGCTGCATCCCCTGGACCCCGAGGCCGGGACCGATTCTTCCCAGGTTTACGTGGCGGATTACGCGGACCCGGTCCCCTGTCCGGCAGACACCCTGCCCGCACTGGCGGGCTTCTTTGCCCGGGGCGGGGACGAGGCCACCGCGGCCCGGCAGGTCCTCTTCCTGGACACCGAGACCACCGGTCTCATGGGGGGAACGGGAACCCTGGCCTTCCTGGTGGGAGTGTCCTGGTGGCAGCCGGGGGACACCCTGCGCACGCGGCAGTTCTTCCTGCCCTCTCCGGCGGCCGAACCCCGGTTGCTCAAGACCCTGGCCGAACTGGCGCAGCCCTTCGCGGTGGTGGCCACCTACAACGGGGCCGCTTTCGATTTGCCCCTGCTGCGCACCCGGGCTCTGCTCAATCGCCTGGACGATCCCCTGGCCGGGCTTGCCGGCTGGGACCTGCTGGTGCCCGGCCGGCGCCTGTGGAACCGGCAGCTGCCCGATTGTCGCCAGCAGACGGTGGAAGCGCGGGTGTGCGGTTTACAAAGGGGGGAACAGGACATCCCGGGTCAGCTAATTCCCCAGACCTGGTTCACGTTCTTGCAGCAAGGGCACACCGAGGATCTGGCCCGGGTTCTGTACCACAACCGGCGGGACATGGTGGGCATGGCGCACATCTTTGCCCGGCTGGTGGCTGCCGCTCATGACCTGGAGGCAGGGCCGCGATCGGCCCCGGCAATACCCGGAGATGCCGCACGCGCCTGGCATCGGGCCTGGAGCCTGGGGCGCATCGCCGAATACCGGGGGCAGGGGGATGTGGCGGGGCTCTGGTTGGCGGAGGCCGTGCAGCAAGCTGTGGGCCTGGGCGCCGCGGGGTTCACCCAGGAACGTTTCGTGGCCGACGCCCTGCGTGTCATCAAACGCACGGCGGACTGGAACACGGTGGAAAATATCATTGCCCGGGCCCTGCATTGTGGCCAGAATGGGGCCTGGTTGCATCGCGAGGCCGCCATCCTGTACGAGCATCGCCTGATCCGGCTGGAAAAGGCGCTGCATCACGCTCGCCAGGCGGGCGAGGAGCACCGGATCAGGCGCCTGGAAAACAAGCTGGCCGGCCGTGGGCCGGTCATTCCTTCGTGAGGAATCGCCATGAGCTCATTGACCAGAAGTGAGGGCCTGCTGGTGCTGGCGGCCATCCGTGTTCTGGATCACCTGAACCAGCGTCCGCCCACCCCGGCGGAAATCGCCGACTTGCTGGATGAGGACGAATCCACTGTCCGCCTGCAACTGGCCCGGCTGCAGGACCTGGGGGCGGCCGTGCTGGTGGACAGCGCCTTCGCCACCCACGCCGAGATCAAGGACCATCGCCTGGTGGAAGACCTGGACGACCGGGCCGGCCCTGCCATCAGCGAGGACCTGGCCGAGTTCGACCGCAAGAAGGAGGACGAGGCCCGGCGCATGGCCCATCTCTTCGATTCGGGGGAGCACGAGGAGAGCCGCCGGCGCAAGCTGGACGAGATGGACAGCGAGTTGGAGAAGTTTCGCCGCGAGAAACCCGCCAACCCCTTCGGGGAAGACTGAATCAGCCTGTTCCCGTCAGCCCGGTACGAAAAAAAGAACGCCGCCCAGAGGCGGCGTTCCCTTTTTTCATCAGGCCGGGGCCGGTCAGTTGTTGAAACGGAAATCCTTGATCTCGGCTTCCTCTTCCTGGGCCTGCAGCCATTCCTCGACAGCCTCGGCCCGCTTGCGGGCCAGCAGAGCCTGGCGGATGCCTTCCTTGCGGGACTCGAACTGCGCCTCGTCCACGGGCTGGATCCACAGGGGGGTCAGGGCGAACATGCCCCGGTTGGTCTCCACCTCGGGCACCAGGGTGCCCACGGTGCCCTGCAGGGCCTTCTTGTTGAAGTCCGTGCCGTAGCCCACGTTCAGGATGTTGTCGTTGGCTCCGAAGGTGTCGGTGACGGCGTGCATGAGGGGGCTGCCGGCGGCGGCCACCTCGGCCATGGTCTTGCCCATCTGCACCTGACCCACGGCGGGGCTCAGGATCTCCCGGGCCCGCTTCTGGTCCCGGTCACGGGTGACGGCCAGGCGCACGCGGCTGCGCACGTCTTCCAGGGGGGCGACGCCTGCGGGCTGGGTGCCGCGGCTGTGAACCACGTAGAAGTAGTCGTTGGTCTCGAACACCCGGCTGATGCTGCCGGCCTTGGCGCCATGGGCCCAGTTGCTGCCGGCCAGACTCAGGGGAATGGCGGGAATGTCACGGCCCTTGATGAAGGGCACAGGCTGCAGCAGGTCCATGGCCTCCGCCTGGGCGGTGCTCACGAAGTTGCTGCCGTTCACGCGGTCGACGAAGGCCTGGGCCTGCTCGGAGATCTCGCCCAGGGTTTCCTCGCTGGGGGTGACCTTGAGCAGGATGTGGCGGGCGTGGACCTGGAAGACCTCGCCGCTGTCGGCGTCCTTGCTCTGGTCCAGGACCTCTATGAGGTGGTAGCCGAAGGGGGTCTTGACGGGTTCGCTGATCTCGCCCACGGGCAGGCTGAAGGCCGCCTCGGTGAAGGAGGCCACCATGCGGTCCCGCCCGAAGGTGCCCAGATCGCCGCCGCGGGTGGCGCTGCCATCGTCACTGTACTCGGCTGCGGCCTCCTCGAAGGTCTTCTGGCCGGACAGGATCTCTTCGCGGATCTCGTTCATGAAGGTCAGGACCTCGGCGTAGTCGGCATCGCTGGCGGTCTTCTTCCAGCGCACCACGTCGCACTTGGCCTTGACGGGTTCCTCGAAATCCTCGGGGTGGGCGCTGTACCAGGCCTGGATCTCGGCGTCGGTGGGCTCGTAGTCGTCCTTGATGTCGTTGAAGCTGACCCCGATGTACTCGGCCACGGCCCGGCCGGTCTGGTTCAGGTACTCGTCGCGCACTTCCTGGTCACTGACCTGGATATCGGCGGTCAGTCGAGCTTCCAGCTTCTCGTTGCGGATCAGGTCCCGGACATAGATCTCGAAGCTGCTCCAGTCCATCTCGGGGTTGGTCAGGGCCGCGTAATAGGCGTCCATGTCCACCTGTCCCGTTTCCTGGTTCCGGAAGTACTGCAGGATCTGGAAGGGAGGATTGTTCTCGAAGCGGTCCTTGATCTCCTCGGGGGAGACGGTGATGCCCATGTCGTCCATGGCGTCTTCCATGATCTGGCGACGGACCAGATCGTTCCAGGCGCGCTCCTCGGCCTCGGCGTACTGGTTGGGATTCACTTCCCGGGCGGCGGACTGGTTCCGCAACTGGGCCACCAGGCTGCGATAGTACTCCTGGTAATGGGTCCGCAGGATGGGGGAGCCGTTGACCTCACCCGCGGCCTGCATGCGGGGGTCCTGCTGCAGCGAGGTCTGGCACCCGCGTCCCCCCATGTTGGTCAAGCCCATGAACAGGATGAAAGAGATGGCGATGAACCAGTACAGGAACTTGGCCTTGGAACGCATCAACTTGAACATTTGAATCCCCTCGGAGTCAGGCGACATTCAGGGCGAACGAAACGGCCGTCCGGAACCGTCAGGTTTCCGGATCGGCTATGGTACTGCCAAGAAAACAGTTTCTTAAAATGGTATCAAATGTCCCAAACCACAAGTTCATCGTTGGCGAAATCCTCGCCGACCACTAAGATTTGCCGGTCCCCCGTCCCTTTCCCGTCCTCGCGAGGTGACGCGCAGCATGTTCAATTCCGGGGTCTGGGCCCTCCTGAGCGGCCTGGCAGCCCAGCTGTTCAAGGTTTTCGTGGCCCTGGTCGTCCATCGCCGCTGGCAACCGGGCCTTTTCATCTCCAACGGCGGCATGCCCAGCAGCCATTCGTCCACGGTGACGGTGCTGACACTTCTGGTGGGACGCAGCGAGGGCTATGACAGCGCCATCTTCAGCCTGGTGCTGGTTTTCAGCCTGTTCGTCATGATGGAGGCCACCGGCCTGCGCCAGGAAATCGGCAAGCAGGCCCAGTTGCTTAACGAGATGATGGATCGGGCCCTGGCCCACAAGGGACTGGACCATCGCCGCCTGCGGGAACTGGTGGGGCACACCTGGGCCGAAGTTCTGGGTGGGGTGGTTTTCGGCGTGGTCTTTTACCTGGTCCTTGTGTGGCTCGATAAACAAGCAATAAAGTAATCATTAAAAAAGTATTGACAGGGGGCCGGGAGGCCGGAAAAATGGGCCGACAAGGAGGACGGCAGGAGGCCGCCGCCCTTTCGACATAGATTCCTTCTCCGGCTGCTGCCGGGCAAAGGGTGTCTGAACGACTTCAGGGTCGAAAGGATTCGAGATGAGAGTCATCGCCTTGGCCAACCAGAAAGGTGGTTGCGGGAAAACCACGACCACGACCAATCTTTGTGCCGCTCTGGCCCGCCTGGACAAGAGAGTCCTGCTCATAGACAACGATCCCCAGGGACACGCCACCCTGGCCTTCGGCTACAGGGAACGGGATTTCACCCTCAGCACCTACGATCTTTACTTGACCAGCGATATTCTGGTGCAAGACGCTTTCCAGGAAATCGAGCCTGGCTTCCACCTGGTGCCCGCGGGGGTCGAACTGAGTGCCGTCGAGCAGCAGCTGGCCAACGGCAAGGATCGCGAGGTGCGACTGCGCAACAATTTACGCCGCAGCGAGATGCCCTACGATTACGTCCTCATCGATTGCCCGCCCAGCGTCAGCCTCCTGACCTTCAACGCCCTGCTGGCCAGCGGCGAGGTCATCATCCCCGTGGATCCTTCCTATTACAGCCTGCAGGCTGTGCGCAAGATGCGGGAAACCCTGGCGGTGGTCCGGGAAAAGAAGGGGCATGACATCATTCCCCACGTCCTGATGTCCGATTTCGATACCCGTCCCCGCTTCGTGCGCAAGCTCATGGAAGAACTGGAAGAGCTGTACGACCGCGAGCTCTTCGAGACCATCATTCACCACACCGTGCGTTTCAAGGAGGCGGCGGGCCAGGGGGTGCCCGTGCTCAACTTCGACCCGGATAGCCGGGGGGCCCTGGACTTCCGAAACCTTGCGGAAGAGGTGTGCGAGCAGGACCGCAGCCTGCACGTGGCCGCCGTGGACCAGTGGATGGCCCTGCTGCACGGGCCGCAGGTGACCCGGGCGGGCGTGCGCTTCGAGGCCGACTTTCCCCGGGCCAAGACCGTGCGCATCACGGGCACCTTCTGTGACTGGTCGGCCAAGGGGTTGCCCCTGAGCCGGCGGGAAGACGGCATCTGGGAGGCCCATCTGGCCCTGGAGAACGGCCAGCACGAGTACCGATTCATCGTGGATGGGGCCTGGTTGCCCGACCCCCACAATCCGGAAACGGTGCCCAACGAATTCGGCGGCGCCAACAGCATGGTCAGCATCGAATAGACACGGCCCTGCGGCCTGCCCGGTGGATGGACTGCTTGCCAGACAGCGGAGGGAGACAGCGCAGATGACACGGGACCGGAAAAGAGCCCCCGCACCGGAAGTGCGGGGGCGGCGCCCCCATCACATCGCCAACATCGCCCACCACTTTTTTTCAGAGGATGAAGAGGCCAACCCACGCCGGTCGGGCGGCGGAGTCTTCAATCTGGTTGTCAGCGGTCCCCGCCATGGTTTCCTGACGGCCAGGGCAAGCGTGGCCCTGGCCACCCACCTGCTGCCCGAGGGCTTGTTGCTGCTGGAGGACGAGGCCCGGGACTGGTCCCTGGCCAGCCATCTGCCCGGGGACGCCTGGCAGGAACTGCCCGCCGACGAGGCCCCCGTGGCGGTGAGGCAGGCCCATGGCCGGGAGGTCCGTTTCTGGCGGCCCGCCGGCCAGACCGAAACCCCCTTTGACCATGCTCTGGCCCTGCACAATCTGGGGGTGCTCAACAACCGGCAGTTGACGCGCCTGGAGGCGGCCGCGGCGTCCCTGCCCTGGTTGCGGGGAAGCCTGGGCTCCTGCGATGTGCTTGTCTGGTGCCTGGGGACCTCGGCTGGGCTGGAGATGGGGGCGGGTTATACCCTGGGCCGGGCGGTCCAGTTGCTGCGTCCCCGAGCGGTGGAGGTCCTGTTGCTGCGGGAGGGTGGCGACGCCGGGGGGGCCGGGGATAGGACCGCTGGCGGTCAGGAATGGGAACACCAGGGGGAGAGCCTGTTCAAGTCCGCCTGTCCGGATACACCCGTCCAGGTCTCGACCCTGGCTCTGGGCGGGGCCATGCCCGACGAGGGACGCCACTGGTTGGCGCTCGGGCGCCGCATCGGTCGGCTGGCCGGGCACCTTTCTGATTGAAGAGGCGGGTTCCAGCCTTTAAGTTCTCGGCGATATCCCCTGTCCCGCCTTTCATCCGGGCCGAGAACTGGAGTGCCTCGTGAACCGTGTCCGGAAAGTCTGCTGTCCCCTCTGGTTGCTCCTGCTGGCCACGGTGTTGCTCCCTCTCAAGCCCGTCCTTGCCCAGGACCCGGAGGGCCCGGATTCTTCCGTGGATATGGAACTGGGCCATCCCGGCTATCTGATCGTGGGCTCGGCCCGGGACAGCCTGGCCGGCTATGCCTGGGAGAGGGGGCCCGGTCCGGGGCAGATCAGCCTGCGCTGGGCGGGGGGCCTGCTCAGCATCCCCGATTCCCTGGCCCTGGAGTCCTTCGCCGAGTGGGACCTGGCCGTGCCGGTGCTGGCCACCCTGGCGGGTGCCGGCGAGAGCGGGAGCCTGCGCTGGCGGGACGGGCGTTACGACATTTCCGAGCCCTTGTTGCTGGCCGACGGGCGCATCAGCTTCCTGGTTAGCGCGGGTGAACTGGAGATCAAAGGGACACGCGTGCGTTACCGGCCAGCCGACCGGGAGGCGGCCAAGGACCGGGGGAACATGAAGGCCAGCCTCCTGATGATGGCCGGTTTCGCTCTACTCATCTGGGTGCTGTTGCGCCGAGCCCGCAGGAAGATCAAAGAAATCTCGTGAACTCCCGCACCGCCAAGTTGACCCGCGCACTTTTCGGCGCCGCCCTGTTCACCCTGCCCTGGTGCGGGGTGGGAACCCTGCGTGTGCTCACGGGACGGGACTGGGGGTTCGGCCTGCAGCCCTCGTGGGTGTTCCTGTATGCCGGGATGAGCCTGGGACTGTGGTCCTGGTGGCGGGGGAATGCCCGAGCGGGCTGGATGCCTTCCTTCCCGGCCTGGAAGCGTGGCCCCTGGCTGGTGCTGGGCGCCGCCCTGCTGGCCGTGGGCCTTTCCGGGGTGGGATTGCTGGTGGCTCCCAGCGGGGAAGCCCAGGCGGTGGTCTGGGGCCGCTTCGGCCGCCAGATCGTGCAGTTGCTGATCATGTGGGGATTCCTGCTGTGGCCGCTGTGCTGGCTGACCAGCCGCGACCGCTGGCGGTTGACCCTGCGCTGGCTTCTGGTCGGCGCCCTCTTCCAGCTGATCTATGCGCTTTTGCTGGGCTGGGACTTCTACGGCCACGTGCCGGGGATGGCCGGCCTGGAAAGCTTCTTCACCTCCAACCCCGCCATCCTTTCCGGCTCCGAACAACTTTACCTGGGCGATCGCTTCGTTCCCGTGCCCCGGCTCAGGGGCACCGTCTGCGAGCCCCTGTACCTGGGCAACTACCTGCTCCTGATTCTGCCCTGGCTGGCCTGGCTGGGTTGGCCCCGCCGCCGAGGGCGCCTGGTCCTGGGGGCGGCCGCGGGCCTGCTGGTGCTGACCTGGTCACGGGGGGCATGGCTGAGCGCCTTTTTCCAGTTGGTGATCCTGTTCCTTCTGCTGGTGGTTCTGTCCCGGCAAGGAGAACCTGAACCAGGTCGTCAGCCCGCCTCCTTCCGACCTGGCCGGTGGTCGGCGCGTGGCGGCTGGCTGGCCTTGGGCCTGGCGGGGGTGGCCGTGCTGGCCCTTTTCCTTTGGTCAGACTGGCCTGCGTTCCAGTATCCGCGCCAGCGCCTGGTGCAGACCTTCAGTTCCCGGGACTGGTCCAACCTGACCCGGCTTTACAGCATGCAGGCCGGCTGGCGGGCCTTTCAGCTCAGTCCCTGGGTGGGCGTGGGGTGGGGTCAGTTCAGCTTTCATTTTCCCCTGCTGGTCGATCCCCTCGGCCTGCAAAGCCAGTTCAGCTGGCCGGTGGTGAACAACTTCCCCCTGAAGGTCCTGGCCGAAACGGGCCTGGCCGGTTTCCTGGTTTTCCTGGCCGGGTTGGGGGGAATCTTGCGCGGAACCTGGCTCCGTCTGGGCTCCGTTCCCCGCGGCCGGCGGGGGGGGATCCTGGCGGCCCTGGTTGCCGCCCTGGGCCTGGGAATCCAGCTGCTGACCTTCAGCCAGTATAATCTGCCCCAGATCTGGGTGGCCTGGGGGTTGCTGCTGGCGGCGGTGTCCCGTCCGGAGGCTTTGCCGTTTCCCTCGACCGGGGAGGGTGAGATGGGAGGATCGGAATGACGCCTGCCCAGGAAACAGGCCGGCCGCTGGTGGTGCTGGATGGCCTGCTGGTCAACGAGCGCCCCACCGGCGTGGGGCGATCCATCCTGGAACTGGTGGGCGCCCTGGCCGCCCGGGACAGGGGGTTCCGCTTCCTGGTCCTGGCCACCCATCCGGGGATGTTCGCCCCGGTGATGGATGCCCCCCACTGGCGGGTACTGGACTGTCCGGGGGCCCGGGGCGGCACCATGCGCAAGGCCTGGTTCACCCAGGGGCAACTTCCCCGCCTGTGCCGGCGGGAGGGGGCGGACCTGCTGCACAATCTGCAATTCGTGGCTCCTGTGCGCCTGTCCTGCCCTTCGGTGGTGACGGTGCACGACCTGGCCTATCGGGATTTTCCGGGGACGGTGGAACAGCCCCGGCGTGGCTATTACCAGTTGCTGGTTCCCCGGACCCTGCGGCGGGCCCAGGCCGTGGTCACCAACAGCCAAGCCACGGCCCAGGACACCCTGCGCCACTTTCCGGAACTGGCCGGCCGGGTGCAGGCCACGCCCTTCGGCACCCCCAGCTGGGTCTGGAGCCAGCCGGATCACGGGGAGCCGGCCTCCGACGAGAAACCCTTCTTCCTGTTCGTGGGGACCCTGGAACCCCGCAAGAATCTGGAGAACCTGCTGCGGGCCTATATCCGCTTCCTGGCCGATCAACGGGCCTTGGAGCGGCCGGCCGGCCAGGTGCCCGGGTTGCGGCTGATCGGAGGTAAGGGCTGGCGGGACAGTGAGTTGCTCCGCGTGATGGACCCGCTGCTGGAGTCCGGTGATCTGGAGGTCCTGGACTACTGTGGCACAGCGGATCTGTGGCGCTCCTACCGCTCGGCACGGGCCTTGCTATTTCCCTCCCTGCATGAGGGCTTCGGTTTCCCCATCCTCGAGGCCATGGCGGCCTCCTTACCGGTCATGACTTCCGGACGGGGGGCCATGGCCGAGGTGGCGGGGGGCCATGCCCTTCTGGTGGACCCCCTGGACACGGCCGAGATGGCCTCGGCCATGGACGCTCTGGCCTGGGATGAAAGCTTGCGCCAGGAACTTGTTCTGGCCGGTCCGGACCACGCCCGGCGTTGGTCCTGGGAGGTGACGGCCGAGGCGACCTGCCAGGTGTATCGCCGTGTCCTGGGTGTGGCGGAAGAAAACTGAGGCCGGGTCAGCGGCGAAACCTTATGTTCTATACGTGTCCTTATGTTCAATTCATGATTGAATTTGGCGGCAAATAATGATTGCCGGAATCAAGAACATGGGATATTTTGCCCCCGGGATCCAAATAATCCGGGTCAACACCTGTTTGTGGGCATTCCCTGGGGAATGGGGTGGCAGGTGATCAGGGAGGAATAATGAACCTGGCCGTCATCGCAGCTCTGGGCTTTGTCGTGGCATTTCTCATGTCATGGCTGGTCCAGCCCCATTTCCGTAACCTGGGATTTCTCACAGAGATCGTCGATCACCCGGGCTACCGCAGGCCTCACCGTGAGCCCGTGCCCCGCACCGGGGGCATGGCCATCTTCATCTCGTTCTTCTGCGCCCTCTTCTTCCTGGAAAACATCATCCTGGATACCCCCCTGCCCTGGTCCTGGCTGGGAATCCTCATCGGAGCGGGTCTGGCCATCCTGGCCCTGGGTGTGGGCGACGACCGCTTCGGCATCCACGCCGAGAACAAGCTGTACGGTCAGCTGCTGGTCATCGTGGTGCTCATGCTGTTCGGTCAACGCCTGGACACGGTGGTGCTGCCCCTGGCCGGTTCAGTGCAGCTGGGGGGCTGGGCCTGGCCCATCACCCTGTTCTGGTACCTGGGCTTCATCAACAGCATGAACCTCATCGACGGCCTGGACGGCCTGGCCAGCGGTATCAGCATCCTGGCCGCCCTGACCCTCATGGTGGTGTCCATGGCGGCCGGCGAGATGTACAACATGCTATTCTCGGCCACCTTCTGCGGCGCCACCTCGGCCTTCTTCTACTGGAATATCAGCAACCGCAAGATCTTCCTGGGAGACTCGGGCAGCATGTGGATGGGCCTTTTCCTGGCCAGCCTGACCCTGAACCTCAGCCAGAAGGTGGGGGTCAGCCTGCCCGTCCTGCTGGCGCCCATGGTGGTCCCCATCTGGGACACCGGCACCACCATCGTGCGGCGTTACCGCCGCCGCACCAGCATCTTCCTGGCCGACGATTTCCACCTGCACCACCGCCTGCTGCGTCTGGGCTTCTCGCCGCGGGGGGCCGTCATCTGCCTGTTGCTGGTGAGCGCCGGCATGAGCCTGTTCACCCTCAGCGATTACCTGGGCATGGCCTGGCTGGGCCTGCCCGCCATGGGCGCCTGGATGTGGGCCGCCCAGCTGGGTGCCCTGCGCCACCTGCAGAACCGGCGGCTGGGGCTGGACCTGTTCACCGAGCTTTCCTACGCCCTGGGGCTGGACGACCGGCTGGACAAGATGCAAGGCCAGGTGGGCCGCAACGTGGCCGACATCATCGATCTGCAGGCCGAGCGGCAGAAGATGCAGCGTGAGAACGTGCGGGAAGGCACCAACGACAGCCTTGCCGATGTGGATGACCAGGGCGACGGCTCCGATCTGTCCGGCCTGACTTCCCGTCCCTCCGATCCCTCAGAGGATCCCCGCTAGATGTCTTTTTCTCCCTTGCCCGACGCGCTGGACCGGATTCTGGTCCAGCTTTCCCGCGTGCCCGGTGCCCGCCTGCTGGATCTGGGGTGCGGCGAGGGCTCCTTGCCCTGCGACCTGCTGTCCGGCCGGGTCACCGTGATCGGTCTGGACCGCGTGCCACCCTGGCGGGGCAGCCGGGCCCAGGTGGTGGGGGATGCCCTGAGCCCCCCTTTCCGGGCCGGTGGCTTCGAACTGGTGGTGGCGGCCAATCTTTTCCGCCACCTGTTGACGGCCGACCCTGCCGGAGATTTCCTGCGCCTCTGGCAGGGCTTGCTGCGGCCCGGGGGAATGTTGTTTATCCTGGAGGACCAGCCGCCTGCCCCGGGCGGGGATGATCCGGCCCGGGCCAACTACCAGGCCTTTCAGGCCTTCCTGGCCCGCCTGCATCCGGAAGGGCGTCGGCCCCTGCTGGACCTGCGCTCGTTCCTGCGGTGGCTGGATAAAAACCGGCAGGGCCCCTCGCGCTGGGTCACGGGGGTTCAGGATAATACCTGGCCGGCCGATACCCAGGCGGTCCTGGCCATGCTGGCCGGGGACGGGGGAGTGCTGGACCCCTCTGTGGAGCAGCTGGTCAGGAGCATCCGGCGGCACGGTTTGCATTACGGGAAATACTGGTGGGCGGCATGCCCCGCCGGGGAGTGAGCTCAGGCGTTGAGCAAAGCAGGGAAAAACGAGCCCGGTTCGGGGCGGATGATGAAGGTCCTGGCGCCGCTGGCGCTGGTGCTTCTGGCCGCCCTGGCCTTCGGGCTGGGACAGCCTCGTTCCCAGGTGGATTGGTCCCGGCTGCGGGCCGTGGCCTTCGAGAGTGACGACTGGGGCTTGCCGGGATTTGCTCCTTCCCTTGCAGCCTGGCAGGGCATCGACCGGGAGGACCTGGCCCCGGGTCGCTTTCCCCCCGTTTACTGGAACACCACCCTGGAGACCGCCGAAATGGTGGACGGGCTGAGCGAGGTCATGGCCCGCTGGCAGGGGCGGGATGGTTTGCCGGCGGTCTTTCAGCCCAATTACGTGCTGGGCTCCCTGGAATACGTGGGCCAGGGAGAAGGCCAGGGTGCCTGGATCGAGAAGGAGTTTCCCCACTTTCCCACCCCCTATGCCCGGCCCGGCTTGATGGCCGCCGTCCAGCGGGGGCTGGACCGGGGCGTGTGGTATCCCGAGCTTCACGCCCGTTACCACTATGATCCCGCCCAGCGCAAGGAACGTTCTCTATCCACCCCGGTGGCCCGCCTGGCCACCGAGCGGGGCATCACCCTGTTTCCGGACAGCGAGGGAGCCCGTGAACTGGGAGCCTGGAGGTCCCGTGACGACCTGGCCGCCGAGTTGCGTCAGTCCCGCGCCATTTTCCGGCGGGCCTTCGGGCGAGAGCCGGGCGCCATCATCGCCCCGGACTACACCTGGAACCCCGCGGCCGAGGACATGTGGCAAGAGCAGGGGCTCACCGTGATCCAGGCCAAGCGGGAGCAGCGCAATCCCGCCTGGGGCCGCGGCCTGAAGGCTAGACTGTGGAAGGTGGTCGAAAGGCGCTGGGCCCAGGTCTTCCACGGCCAGCGGTGTTATCTGGAGCGCAACGTGCGGCTGGAGCCGGTGCAAAGTCCCGATCCCCGGGCCCTGGTCCGGGACTGTGGGCGGCAGGTGCGCCGGGCGTGGGGGCTGGGGCAGCCCGCGGTGGTGGAAACCCACCGGGTCAATTTCGCCCACCTGGACCCGGCGGTGGTGGATGTGGGATTGCAGTCCATGGAGGATCTGCTGGAAGAACTGACAGCCAATCCCGCCGCAGCCCCCGTTTTCCTGGTGGACACGGAACTGGCCCAGCTGCAGAGGTCCGGTGCCAGCGCGGTGCGGCGGGGGCCTGTGGTGGTGGTGCGCAACGGCACCCATGGGCGCAAGGTGTTGGGTTTCCAGGACCCCGCCCAGGGGCGCCAGCGGCTCTTTCTCATTCCCGCCCGCACCACCATGGTGGTTCCCGATTCCGGCCGGATCGTCTCCACGCCCCTCTGAAGCCCGGCTCTCCTTCCCGTATAATGATTTTTTGTGACTTTTTGCAACCCCGTTGAAAATTGCTTTTTAAGCTCGAATATTTGCAGCATTGACGCCGTTTTGTACTTGTGATATAGTGATTCACCACCTTCTCGGAGTGGGATTTCGCCCAGGGGGCCGGGAAGTGGAAATCACAGGGTCGCAACGAATTGCCCGTGGAGGTCTCCCAGACAATACAGGCTAACGACATCAGTCCGGCGCGGGAAGCTCGCTTTTTTCGCCCGGCGGTTTTGACAGTGAGCGGTTTCTCAATAGCACGGACCCTGAGGTTCATCCTCAATTTCGCCCAATTCAGCCCCGTGGGCCCTGGCCGAGCAGCCTGACCCGAGCAGCTGGATAGTGAGGGGTAACACATCATGACAAAGTTCGGATTTCCTGGCGCACGCGGCGTGAAGGCGCTGGCTTGCCCGTTTGTCAGCCTGACCTTGCTGGCTGTTCTCGCCGTTGCCCCCTTGTTCCTTGCTCCCGTGGCCCAGGCCGCTGAAAGCACCGTGGTCTTCGAAGGGGCTTTCCGGGCGGGAGATCTGATCTGGGACCAGGCCGAGGATGGGACCTATCTGCCTGTCTTGCCGGACACCCGGGCTCTGGAACAGCCGGGTTTACCCCGGGTGCCCGCGCGCCATCTGATGCTGCTGGTACCCCTGGACTGGAACGTGACCTCGGCCTGGGTCGAGGCCCTGGAAACCCACCGGGAAAAGACCCCGGGGAATCTGGGCCTGACTCCGGCCCTCGTCGCCAGCGATGGCGGCACCCTGGACGCGCCCCACATGAAGAGCCTGGCCGGCGTCTTCCCCGCCGCCTGGAGTGAATTCCAGGGCACCCACACCTGGCGTGGCTACCGCCTGTTAACGGTGCAGGTTCACCCTCTGCAGACCGGCTCCGATGGTCTGGAATTCCTGGACCGCTATGCCGTGCATGTGAGCTATGATGTCGGCTTCCCCTTGGACGATGTGGCCCAGCGCCAGCGTCTGGTGCCGAGTGAGGCCCGTGATACCGCCGAGGTGCTGGCCCGACTGGTGGACAACCCTGAAAAGATCATGTCCTACGCCCGCCAGGACGGTGCCCAGATCGAAAGCCAGGCCGGAGGCTTCAATCCCACCAAGACCCCCAGCCTGAGCGGCAGCCCCGTGGATTATCTCATCGTCACCAACGAGGAGATGGCCCCCGAATTCCAGCGCCTGGCCGACCACAAGATCGCCCAGGGCATCAACACCCTGGTGGTCACACGCGAATTCCTGGCGGCCAACGTGCGCAACGGGGCCGATATCCAGGAAACCATCCGCATGTTCATCCGGGATTCCTACGAGCGGTGGGGCACCGTGTACGTCCTGCTGGGTGGCGACACCGACGTGATTCCCGCCCGCATCGTCACCAACAGCTTCTACCCCTCGCCGGGGGAGACCGATATTCCCGTCGATCTTTACTTCGCCTGTCTGGACGGCAACTGGAATGCCGACGGAGACGCCTTCTTCGGGCAGCCCGCCAGCGCCACCGCAGACGGGGATGATGTGGACTTCGCCGAAGAGGTGTACGTGGGCCGGGCCACCGTGAGCAATGCCGGCATGGCCCAGGTCTTCGTGGACAAGACCCTGACCTACGAGAACGCTCCCGCCGGGGCCGGCTGGCCCAACCGGGTGTTGTATGCCGCCGAGGTGCTGTTCCACGGCGGTGACGAGGACGGGTACCAGCCCGGGGACGATATCACCCTGAACGGCGCCCAGTTCGCCCACGAGATGGTGACCACCCTGGTGGAACCCTGCACGGACATGGAATATCTGCGCATGTACGAGTCCGAGGACAGCCGTGACGTGGTCAACGCCTTCCCCCGGGACCTGCCCCTGACGCGGTCCACTCTCATCGACTCCCTGGACACGGGCCACTACGGCATCGTGAACCAGATCGGGCATGGTTTCTATTTCAACATGTCCGTGGGCGACGCCAACTTCATGACCTACGATGCCGACGCCCTGGTCAACGGCGATCATCCCTTCATGCTGTTCTCCCTGAACTGCGCTTCCTGTGCCTTCGACTATTCCTGCCTGATGGAGCGCTTCCTGCAGAACCCCAACGGCGGTTCCGTGGTCAGCATCGGTTCGGCCCGGGCGGCCTTCCCCAACACCAGCAACAACTACCAGCAGGAATTCTTCGATCATCTGTACTGCCAGGGCGAGACCCGGGTGGGACGCCTGGTGGCCCTCAGCCGCCTGCCCTTCCTGGGTTCGACGCAGTACAACTACGTGGATCGCTGGACCTTCGAGAACTACACCCTGCTGGGTGACCCGACCCTGGCTCTGTGGACCGGCACTCCCCGGGCCCTGGACGTCAGCGCGTCAACCCTGCAGCTGGGCAACAACAGCGTGACTGTGCAGGTGGACAGCGCCGGCGCGCCCGTTGAGGGTGCCCTGGTGTGCCTGCAGCGCGAGGGTGAGGATTTTGCCACGGGGATCACCGACGCGGCCGGCCAGGTTGTTCTGCCTTACATGGTCACCGCCGGGGGCAGCGTGCAGCTGACCGTTTCCGGCCAGAACCTGGCCCTGACCCATGAGGACCTGGTGGTGGCCGGCGGGAGCAGCTACCTGGCCCTGGACAGCTTTTTCATCATGGACAACGGCAGCTCCGGATCGGTGGGTAACGGCAACAGTGAGATCGAGGCCGGGGAGACCCTGGCCTTGACCGCCGTTCTCCTGGAAACGGGCGGATCGGCGGCCACGGGCCTGACCGGAATCCTGAGCTGCGCGGATCCCCGGGTCAGCTTCGCCACGGATACGGTGAGCTTCGCCAACGTGGCCGCGGGAGGGGCCACGGCCAGTGGGACTCCTTATCTCTTCTCCCTGCAGAGTGACATTCCCGACGGCACCCCCTTGACCTTCACCCTGACCGTCACCGACGGCGCGGCCGGGACCTCGATTTCCGAGAAGACCATCATTGTCAAGGCTCCGGAAATCGAGCCCGTCGCCCTGGACTGGGATGACGGCATCTTCGGCGACGATGACGGCTTCATCGACAGCGGCGAACGCTTGACCATCAGCGTGCGCATCAAGAACTACGGCTCGGGCCGGGTCAACTCCTTGACGGCCTACTTGCGCTCCGAAAGTCCCTACGTGGTTCTGTGGGACACCCTGGCCACCTTCAACGGCCTGGATCATCTGGAAGAGGGTGAGCTGCAAGGAATTCTGTCCATGGGGCTGGTGGACATCATCCGTTCCGGCACGGCCGACCTGGTGCTGGTGGATGACTACGGGCGGACCCTGACCCATGTGATCGACCTGGACAAGCCCACGGCTCCCGAAATCGTCGAGACCGATTCCTCCCTTGGCGCCGATGTCATCGCCCTGCGCTGGTCCCCCAGCACCAGTGACGATGTCCTGGGTTACAACGTGTTCCGCAGCACGGCCTCCTACGGCCCGTGGGTCCAGGCCAACCCGGACCTCATCCAGAACGTGTCCTACTACCGGGACGAAGGGCTGGACCGGCTGACCAATTACTTCTACCGCATCCAGGCCGTGACCAGCAGCCTCATGCCCAGCCCGCCTTCCGTCACGGTTGAGCAGCCCACGGCCCCTGCCGAGAATGCCGGTTACCCCGTGTCCTTCTCCGACGAGACCAGCAGCCACCTGGCCGTGGGGGATGTGGACGGCGACGGTGATCTGGAAATCGTCCTGGTCAGCGACGAGGTCTACGTCTGGCACCACGACGGGTCCGAACTTCTGGACGGTGACAATGATTCCCAGACCCTGGGCCGGTTCACCGACATGAAGAAGACCCTGGCTCCCAGCGGTGTGGCCCTGGCCCAGATCGACGGCGAGCCTGGCCTGGAAATCGTCATCACCGAACTGGACACGCCCTCGGTCTACGTCTTCAGCAAGGACGGCTCGGTCCTGCCCGGTTGGCCCCAGTCGGTGGCCGGAGTGTCGGGCACCACCTGGATCTGGGCCACCCCCGCCGTGGGCGATGTCGATGGCGACGGCAGCCCCGAGATCGTGGCCAATTCCCTGAACGGTGTGACCTGGGTCTGGCACGCCGACGGCACCGAGCTCCTTGACGGCGACAGCAATGCCGCCACCAACGGGGTGTTCAAGATCCGTAGCAACGCCATCTGGGAGTGGGGACACAGTTCGCCCGCCCTGTACGATCTGGACGGGGACGGGGCCAAGGACATCATCTTCGGTTCCAAGGCCAACGACAACGGGTCGTTCCCCCTGTACGCCTGGAAGTATGACGGGACCGACGTGCCCGGCTTCCCCTACCTGGCGCCCAGCAATATCGACAACTCCCCGTCCCTGGGTGACCTGGACGGCGATGGCACCATGGAGATCTGCTTCTACGACTGGGGCAAGCGCCTGCACGTGGTCGAGGAGGACGGGTCCTCCTATCCCGGCTTCCCCGTGGTCTTCGATTCCTGGAGCAACCTGAGCCCCGCGCCCAGCATCGCCCTGGGCAGTCTGGACGATGACGACGACCTGGAGATCCTGGTCGTCACCAACAAGACCGGTGACCAGGCGCGTCTCTTCGTCTATGACACCGACGTGGTGGGCGGCACCTCCGGAACCCAGCTCAGCGGCTGGCCCGTGGATGTGCCGGGCGCCTCCGAGGGAAGTCCTGTTCTGGGTGATATCGATGGTGACGGCAGCGTGGATGTGTTGTTCGGCATCGGCGGTTTCAGCGAGGACGCTCCCAACAACCTGTATGCCTTCCACAGCAACGGGACGCCCATTTCCGGCTTCCCCATCACCCTGGGCGGCCCCCTCATGCCGGCTCCGGTCATCACCGACCTGGATCACGACATGGATGTGGATATCGTCATGGGTGGCTGGGACCGGTTGGTGCACGTCTGGGACATGCCCTTCGCGTACGACCGGCACAACGTGCCCTGGCCCACCTTCCGCGGAAACATGCGTCGTGACGGCGTCTTCTTCCCGCTGGATCTGGTGGATGTTGAGGAGGGCCCTGCCGAGGAACTGCCCTCCACCTTGAGGGTGGGGGCTCCGTACCCCAACCCGTTCAACCCCTCGACCACCGTGCGCTTGTACGTGGCGGGGGATGGCGCCACCAGCGAACTGGAACTGGGCGTGTATGATCTGCACGGCCGTCTGGTGCGGACGCTGCACAGCGGCGCCATCTCCACCGGTTGGCACACCATGGTCTGGGACGGCAAGGATAACGGCGGCAAGGGGCAGGCCAGCGGGATGTATTTCATGCGGGCCCGCAACGGCGGTCACACGGCCATCAAGAAGATGACCCTGGTAAAGTAGGCCAGGCTTTTCAGGCTGGTCGGGGTGATGGGTGCGTGGCCCCGCACCGCGCGTTGACGCCCACCTTCGGCGCCTGTACATTCAAGAGGCGCGGTTCCCTGGAGCCGCGCCTCTTACCTTTTGCCCCGACTTCTGAGCCCAGGTGGCTCCAATCATGGTCCGGTGGTCGCCGGAGCGGAATCGCACAACATGGCGATGGCCGGGAAAGGACAAGCATGCTCCGGATGAATCGGGTGCTCATTCTGGCCGGTTTATTCCTGCTGGCTGCCCTCTGGGGTTGCGGTGACAAGGGACAGATGGGGTCCTCGGGCCATGCGGCTTCCGGAGACGACGCCTCTGAACCCGTCAGCGGCGGGACGGTGGTCATCGCTCTCGAGAGCGAGCCCGACGCCCTGAACAGCCTCATCCGGCGTTCGGCCTCGGCGGGCAAGGTCCTGGACCTGCTGGGCGATCCTCTGGCCGATCTGGACGAGGATCTGCAGTGGTTCCCCTGCATTGCGTCCTCGTGGGAAATTGCCCCTGATCGCACCTCCATCACCTATCATCTGCGGCCCTGGCTCTGGTCCGATGGACAGCCCCTGACGGCCACCGACGTGGTTACCACCTTCGAACTTTTCATGAATCCGGCCGTGGGCAGTCCTCACCGCGGGACCTTCAGGGAAGTGGAGTCGGTGACGGCTCCGGACGCGGCCACCGTCGTTTACCGGTTCAGGGGGCCCGTGGCCGATCCCCTCATGACCACCTATCACGCCCTGTTGCCCGATCACCTGGTGGGGGAACTGGACCCCGCCGATGTGATGAACTGGTCCTTCAACCGGCAGCCCCTGTCCTGCGGGCCCTTCGTCCTCGAGTCCTGGGATCCCGGACGCAGCATCATCCTTGTCCGGAACGAGAGGTTCAGCGGGACGCCTGCCCTGGTGGACCGGGTGTTCATTCGGGTCATACCCGAAGCCGCCGGTCGGGTGGTGGCCCTGGAGACGGGAGAGGTGGATTTCGTGGGTAACCTTTCTGCCGGGGACGCCCGCCGTCTGGCCGACCATCCCGATATCCGCGTCGAACACCTGAGCGGCCGGCACTATTATTACCTGAACTGGAACGTCCAGGACGCCATCTTCAGGGATCCCATGACCCGCAAGGCCCTTTCCCATGCGGTGGACAGGCAGCGCATGATCGACACCCTGTTGCTGGGCTACGGTGCGCCCGCCGTGGGGCCGGTAGCGCCGGTCATGTGGAATTTCGACTCCTCGCTCACCGCCGATGCCCACGATCCCCAGCTGGCCCGGGATCTTCTGCGGCGTGCCGGCTGGCGGGATCAGGATGGCGACGGTTATCTGGAGCGGGATGGAAAGGATCTGGCCTTCGACATCCTGACCAAGGTGGGTGATCCGGTCAGGGAGAACGGCGCCGTCATCCTGCGGGAGAACTTCCGGGAAATCGGTGCTCGTGTCAGCATCCGGACCATGGAACTGGCGGCGGCTCTGGAATTGCTGAACCAGGGCAACTTCACCTGCTATTACGGCAGCTTCCGGGCAAACCTCTACGGGGACCCTTCGGCGGTGGTGCACAGCGACGCTGTTCAGGCCTTCAACAAGGGGCATTACGCCAACGCCAGGGTGGATTCCCTGCTGGATCTGGCTCTGGCCGAAGCGGACCGCCAGGCGGCCCTGCCTCTTTGGTACCAGGTGCAGTCCATCCTGCAGGACGACCAGCCCAGCGCCTATCTTTTCTACGTCGAGAAACTGGTGGGGGTGGGGCCCCGCTTGCGGGATGTGCGACCGCACTTGCTGTCCCCCGTGAACAACCTTGCCCGCTGGTGGATTCCCCTGGAACAGAGGAAGTACCGCAGCGGTTCGCCCTGACACGGGGGTGCTGTTGTTCTGGCCGCCGGTTTTTTGTAAGTTGTTACAGAAGTCTTGAACAGGCTAGTGCCCGTCGACGGTTCCCCCGACTCCGTTCACGGCGGGATGATACCACGGCATTTTCACGAGGTGACCCATGTTCAAACGACCACGCCTGGGGGCGGTTGCCCTGATCATGCTGCTGACCGGCGCCTGGATCTGGGGGTGTTCCAGTTCCACGGATCCTGGTGAAGGGGGGGAGCTCCGGGTTGTCTTTGCCCCGACCAGCCAGTTTCTGGAGCTGGAAGCTTCGGGCAGCACCGTTTTCCAGGCCTCACCCAGCCGCTCGGCCAGTTTCTCGGCCCGCTGGTTCCTGGACGGCCAGCAGGTTGGCAGCGGGGAAACCTACCAGTACGAGGCCAGCTTCGTCGGGGACGACACCCTGGTGGTCGAGACCACCCTGGAAGGCATCGTGGATGAACACCCCTGGCGCATTTCGGTTGTGCCCGACCCCAGCCTCATTCCACCCCCTGTGCCCAACATTTCCGTGACCCATGGTCCCAACGCCATGGATGTGGTGCTGAACTGGCAATACATCTCGGGTTCTGATTTCCCCGTGGTCCAGTACGTGGTGGGTGGCTCCTATGCCGGTCCCATCACCCTGGAGAACTGGGATCAGGCCGATGTGCTGGGTTTCTACACTCCGGTGGCAGGGTTCGCCGGCCACCGGGACACCCTGACCGCGGCGGAAAACGGAATGCAAGCCGGCGCTACCATATGGCTCGCGGTGCGCGGCATCGATGATCACGGTCAGATTTCTCCCATCGGCGAGTTTCTGCAGCATGAAATTTCTTTTCCCTGGTACCTGGAAGGGAGGGTGGTGGACAGCGAGGGGCGGCCCGTCCCCGAGGCCATCATCCGCTTCTGTGAGGACCAGCAAGGAGAGGCCTGCCTGACCAACACCGACGCCACCGGGTTCTATCGCATCGGCCCCGTGCCCAGCGTGGAAAGCGTGACCCTGAAGACCTGGACCAGCAATGTCCTGGCCACCTCGCCGCCCTTCAACAGCTGGTATGATTTCGAGAGCGAACCCATCGCCTACAGCGAGGAGGGGAATGTGCGGGAAATCACCCTGGTTCCCCGTTTCCCCTCCGACCTGGATATTGAATTCATGACCCTGCTGCGATTCATGACCAAGACCGATGTGATCACCACCTTGCGGCCCAACCAGCGTCTCTTCCGCTGGGAGGAATATCCCATCAAGGTCTTCGTTCCTGATTTCGTCAGGGAAGGGGATGAACCGCTGGATTTCGGCGCCGCCACCCGGCAGGTTCTGGGCTGGTGGAATGAAGTCCTGGGCGAGGAATATCTGGTCGAGGTGGAGGACCAGGCCGATTGTGACATCCTGATCTTCTTCGCCGACCTGGAGGGTTCACCCAACGGCCGGACCTCTCTGGCTCTCCCCGACGATCTGCCTTACGTTCTGGGTGAGGTCATTCCCCAGCGCATCAACATCGGGATCAACTCGGTCATCCTGCCGACCGTGCAGCGGGTTCAGGAAACCGTCATGCACGAACTGGGGCACGGCATGGGGTTCTATGGCCATATCCCGGGCGTTTCCGGAGAAACTTACCTGATGGCGGTGACCTCGGCCCACGCCCTGGACAATGGTCACCTGGAAGCCGTGCACCCCAACGAGGTGCGCATGCTGCACGCCATCCGCCACTTGCCCCAGGGTGTGGACATGTCTTCGTTCCGGCTGGATGACCAGCTGCCCTGATCGTTGCCGACAGATACGGGTTGACATTACTCTTTATTGGTGATTGCTTGAGGGTAATAATTATCGTGAACACCGGGCCAAGCATGATTGACCGGTGTTCCCCGGCTTTGGCAGTCCGAGGATCCTCGGGGAGGAAATCATGGCGCGAAACAAGTCAACCTATCTGAACGAACTGAGCACCACCGACCTGCGCAAGCTCCTGGCTGCCCGGGAGCGCATCGATGTGCTGGAAAAGGAAAAAGCCAGCCTGCAGAAGAAGCTGGATGGCATCGAGGCCGAACTGGAACAGCTGGTCAGCGGTGTGGACAAGCGGCGGGTGGGACGTCCCCGGGCCGCCAAGAAGGTGACCAAGAAGGCGGCCAAGAAAACCGCGAAGAAGGTGGGCCGGCCCAGAAAGGCTGCCGTGAAGACTGCCGGAAAAACCGTGAAGAAAACCGCCGCCCGTAAGGTCGGCCGTCCCCGGAAGGTGGCCGAAAAGGTTGCCAAGAAGGTGACCAAGAAAGCGGTCAAGAAGGCGCCGGTGCGCGGCGGCAGCAAGGGTAAGGTCAGCCTGGTGGATGTGGTGGTCGGTGTGCTGCAGCAGGCAGGGCGCCCCATGCCCTTCAAGGAGATCTTCGAGGTCATCCACGCCGGCAAGCTCTACAAGACCAAGAGCAAGAGCTTCGACAATCTTTTGCGCAAGACCCTGAGCTCCAGTGACCGCTTCACCAGGGCCGGGAGGGGCGTCTACACCCTGGCCTGACGCTTGGTCACACCTCGGGAAGACCCCTGTCCAGAAATAACGGCCCCGCCTGGAGCGGGGCCGTTTCCTTTTTCGGCGATGGGGATCGTCACCGGCTCTCTCCGGCGACCCTGGTTCCCCTGCTAGCCCGGGGGCCATTGCAGGTTCCTGCCCCCCAGGATGTGCAGGTGCAGGTGGTCCACGGTCTGTCCCCCCTCGGCCCCGCAGTTGATGACGAAGCGATAGCCCCGCTCGGCCAGGCCCTCCTGGGCGGCGATGGCGGCGGCCCTGATCATCCATTTCCCCATCAGCGCGGCATCCTCTTCCTCGAGGTCTGCCAGCCGGGCGATGTGCCGCCGGGGAATGATGAGAATATGAGTGGGGGCCTTGGGGTCGATGTCCCGGAAGGCAAGAAAATCGTCGTCGGCGTGAACCTGGGTGCAGGGGATCTTCCCGGCAACGATATCGCAGAACAGACATGAGCTCATGGTGTCTGCCACTCCTTTGGCTGCTGACCGGTGGGGCGGCCAGGGGGGACGGTGGTGCGCCGGGCGCGGTGAAAATGATGGACCCTGGCGGGCCAGGGTGATATTTCTAGAATCAGCAGCAGACTATCATTCCCCATTCCACCCGGCAAGGAGGACCTGGTGTCCTTTGATACAGAAGAGAAGGGAACCGGATTCACCGGCAGTCCCCGCGCCCTGGTGGTGGGGTACAACGCCTTCGACGTGACCGTGCCCGCCGGCATGACTATCACCCCGGACCACAAGCACGAGGTGCCCTTCATCCGCCTGGGAGGGGGCGGCCCCGGTGCCACCGCCGCCGTCGCCATGTCCCGTCTGGGGGCCAGTGTCAACCTGGTCACCGCCCTGACCGATGATTCCGCCGGCATTCAGCAGCGTCGCGAACTGGAGGCGGCGGGGATCGACCTGGGCCTGTGCCCGCTCTTCAAGGGCCAGCAGTCACCCATGGCGGTCATCCTGGTGGATCCCGGCCGCCAGCAGCGGACCATCTTCTGGTCCCGCGGCCAGCTACCCCAGATGGATGCCGATCTCCTGGACCCCGGTTGTCTGGAAGGCGTGGACCTTCTGTACCATGACGGCCATGAACCCCAGCTGGTGAAGCCCCTGGCCCGGCTGGCCCGGCAGTGGGGCATGCCCGTGGTCATGGATGCCGGGGGGGTGCGTCTGGGATCCCCCGAGATGGTGCGGGTTTCCTCGGATGTGGTCTGTTCTCAGCATTTCGCCCCCGAGCTGACCGGGCGCAAGGATCCCGAGGAAGCCTTGCGGGCTCTGGCCGCCATGGGGCCCGAGCGGGTGGCCGTGACCTACGGCGAGAACGGCCTGCTGGCCCTGGTGGATGGTCAGGTCTTCGGGGTGCCCGCCTATGACCTGCCGGTGGTGGACACCACGGGGGCCGGGGACGTTTTTCACGGGGCCTATGCCTTCGCTCTGGCCCAGGGGGGCGACTTCCTGCACTGTCTGCGTTTCGGAGCTGCCGCCGCCGCCCTCAAGTGCCGCACCTGGGGCGGAAGGCCCGGCATGCCCTCCCTGGACGAGGTGGAGGATGTCATGGCCAGTTGTCCCACCCTGCCTCTGGGGCCCCCTCTGGGCTCCTTTCCCTCGGCCCCCTGACTTTCTGTATTTTTTCGTTGGACTTTCGCCCGTGTTTCGCCTAACGTGAGGGTGATGCACCCATCACCCATTTGTTGCAGGAGGCCGAAACATGGGATTGACCAGGCGCCAGGCCGAGATTCTGGCTTTCATCACCGAATACAGCGAAGTCCAGGGGTACGCCCCCACCCTCAAGGAAATCGGTGAACGCTTCGGCCTTTCCTCGGCCGCCACCGTGCACAAGCACGTCTCTCTCCTGGTGGACAAGGGCTACCTGAGCCGTGGGCGGCGCAACGCCTCCCGGGACATGGAAGTGATTGATCAGAGCCCAGGCGAGAGCCGGCTGGTCAAGGTGCCCTTGCTGGGCACGGTCGCCGCCGGCTTGCCCATCGAGGCCATCACCGACCACGAGGAGATCGCCCTGCCCGAGGAGTGGCTGGGACGCGGCCGCACCTATGCCTTGCGTGTCCGGGGCGATTCCATGATCGAGGAGCAGATCCGTGACGGGGATACCGTCGTGGTGGAGGCCCGGGAAATGGCCCGGAACGGTGAGACCGTCATCGCTCTGGTGGATGGGGAAGGCGCCACCGTCAAGCAGTACCATCGGGAGGGGGCCAATATCCGGCTGCAACCCGCCAATCCCGATTACCCGGTGATGGTCTTTGCCGAGGACCGGGTCCAGGTTCAGGGTGTCGTGGTGGGAGTGCTGCGTCGGTTTTGATGGCGTTTTTTCCCTGGCAAACAGGGGCCGGGGCATTCCCGGCCCGGGTGGGGGGCGGCTGCCGGACCATCCTTTTCGATCATGTTGCCCGCTGAGTTCGGAAGTGGAGAGCGAACGCTGCTGCACCTGCGTCCCGCCCCCACCGGCCCTTCTCCTGACTGGACTTCCTTCTGCCAGGCCATCACGCCGGCCTGGCGTGTCCTGAACGACGGCCCCTTGCTGGATCTCACGGGCAGCGACAGGCTGTGGGGGCGGGGATGTGACCGCGCGGCTGCCCTCAGCGCCCGGGCTCACCGCTTTTCTACCCTGGCCGGGGCCGGCGTGGGACCCTCCCTTCTGGTGGCCCGGCTGGCCTCCCGTTACAGTGCCCATCTGGACGGGCGGAGCGTCTTCGTGGTGGCTCCCGGCGGGGCTTCCTCTTTCCTGGCCCCCTTCCCGATCAGTGTCTTCCCGGCGGCCAGGGGTGTGGTGTCGCGCCTGGCCCAGCTGGGGGTGCGCACCCTGGGTGACCTGCAACTGGTTCCGGGCACCCTGTTGCGGGCGGTGTTCGGGCCGGGGGCCGAAAGCTGGCCGGAACAGGCGTCCGGACAGCCCGTGGCGGGCGAAGGAGAGGATGGAAACCCGGCTACCCCGCCCCGCTTGCTGGTGGGGGTCCGGCTTCATCACCCCGCCTCTTCCCCGGCTCATCGCCAGGCCCTGCTGGATGGCCTGGCCTTTCGCGCCATGGCGGTCTGTCCCGGGGGACCTGCTGCGCGCCTCTTCTGGGAACTGGAAGCCACCATCTGCGGTCGGGGTGTGAGGCGGGTGCGGCGCAGGGGGCAGGGCCCGGCCTCCCTGGCCGGCTGGCGGGACCTTTTGCGGCACATGGCCGCCTCCCTGGATTGGGGCCGCCTGGCCATGCAAGGACTGGCCTTGTGGGCGGGTCCCCCGCAGGCGGTGAGCGGTCAGATGGACCTTTTCCCCGCCGATCGCCGGCAAGACCGGTTGACCAGGGCCCTGGCGGGGGTCAACCAGGGGGACCGCCCCCTGGTGGCTCCCGGCAATCAGGCTCTGCTGACTCCGCTGGGCCCCGCCTGGTACGGGGCGGACCCTCGGTATTGACGCTGGTGCACTGGGCAGGTAGCATGGCCTGATCAGGTCCGGCGCCAGACGCGGGACCCCTTGTCGGTGTACCCTCTGTCCTCTGGAGCCTCGTCGATGAACAGGAAGAACCCTGTCGGTGAACTGAGCGAGATTTTCGAGATCCTGGTCACCTCCTACGCACAAAAAGGTGGCGTTATTCCCGCTGAGGGGGATCTTTGCTGGAAGCCGGCTACCGATGCCTACGAGACCGACGACAGCTTCGTGGTCCAGTTCGATCTGGCGGGGTTGCAGCCCACGCAGATCGAGGTTCTGACCGACGAGCACAGCCTGCTCATCAGGGGGATTCGCCGGGAGATCCAGGAGGACAGCAAGAAGCATTTCCACAAGATGGAAATAAGCGTGGGACCCTTCGCCCGACGGGTGCCCATCGCGGTGGATGTGGACCCGGCCACGGCCACGGCTCACTACCGGAACGGTTTCCTTTTCGTGACCTTCCGGAAGGGTGTGGGTGAGGGCAACAACCGCCGCCAGATAGAAATTCAGGATAGGAGCTAGTGGTACCGTTGTCCGGGCAAGCCGGCCCCGTGGTGTGGGCCCGGTGGCTGACCGGACATCTGGAAGGAGCAAGGCCGAATGGCTGACATGCAGCAGGACTCCCACGACATGAACCAGGCCGAAGACTTCACCTTGCCTTCGGAAATGCCCATCTTGCCCATCAGCGAGGCGGTCATCTTTCCCGCCATGATGGTGCCCCTGGTGCTGAGCGACACCAACCTGGTGCGCCTGGCCGACGACTGCCTGGCCGGAGACAAGTTGCTGGGCGCCTTCGCTCAGAAGGATCTGGCCGAGGGCGAAGAGGACGACGTGGCCGACGAGGATCTCATCTATCACGTGGGCACCGCGGTCAAGATCCAGAAGATGTTGCGTTTTCCCGACGGCAGCATGCGCCTGCTGGGGCAGGGCGTGGCCCGTTGCCGCATCCGCAAGGTGCTGGCCGACAAGCCCTACATGCGGGCCCAGGTGGAACTCCTGGACGAGGAGGTGCAGGAGGACTCCCGTACCCTGGCCTACATGCGCGGCGTGGCCAACAACTTCATGAAGATCATCGACGCCACCGAGACCCTCAGCGAGGAACTCAAGGTGGTGGTCATGAACATCGACGATCCCGGGCGGCTGGCCGATCTCATCGCCACCAACCTGGAAATCGACGTGGCCGAGAAGCAGTCCATCCTGGAGGAGACCTCTCCCCGCAAGCGGCTGCAGTTGCTGTCCAAGATCGTCATGCGGGAACTGGACGTGCTGGAGCTGGGGCAGAAGTTGCAGACCCGGGTGCGCAAATCCATCGACAAGGATCAGCGCGAGTACTACCTGCGCCAGCAGCTCAAGGCCATCCAGCGGGAACTGGGTGACGCCGATGAGGGATCGGTGGAGCTGGACGAACTGGCCGAGCGCATCGCGGACGCCGACCTGCCCGAGAAGGTGCAGGCGGCCGCAGAGAGGGAGTACGACCGCCTCAGCCGCATGAGCCCCGGCGCCAGCGAGTACACCGTCAGCAAGACCTACGTGGACTGGTTGCTGGATCTGCCCTGGCTGGTCAGCAGCGAGGACAAGCTGGACCTCAAGCGCGCCCAGGAGATCCTGGAGCGCGACCACTACGGCCTGGAGGACGTGAAGGAACGCATCATCGAGTACCTGGCCGTCCGCAAGCTCAAGGACAACCACCGCGGGCCCATCCTGTGCCTGGCCGGCCCTCCGGGCGTGGGCAAGACCAGTCTGGGCCGTAGCATCGCCGAGGCCGTGGGGCGCAAGTTCTTTCGCTTCTCCCTGGGCGGCATGCGCGACGAGGCCGAGATCCGCGGGCACCGCCGCACCTACGTGGGCGCCATGCCCGGGCGCATCATCGCCGGCCTGAAGGAATGCGGCACCAACAACCCCCTGTTCATGCTGGACGAGATCGACAAGCTGGGCCAGGACTTCCGGGGGGACCCGGCCAGCGCCCTGCTGGAAGTGCTGGACCCCGAGCAGAACAGCGACTTCACCGACCACTACCTGACGCTGCCCTTCGACCTGTCCAGCGTCATGTTCATCACCACGGCCAACATGCTGGACACCATCCCGCGGCCCCTGCTGGACCGCATGGAGATCATCCAGCTGGCGGGTTACACCA
The DNA here is from genome assembly GCA_963674845.2 of Candidatus Krumholzibacteriia bacterium. Classification (GTDB taxonomy): domain Bacteria; phylum Krumholzibacteriota; class Krumholzibacteriia; order LZORAL124-64-63; family LZORAL124-64-63; genus LZORAL124-64-63. The sequence goes on from CAXXKE010000001.1 coordinate 381,778, forward strand.
ACCTGGAAAAGCTGCAGATCGCCAAGCGTTATCTGGTTCCCCGCCAGATCGAGGAGAACGGCCTCCAGTCCCGGTATATCCGCTTCACCGATGCCGGCCTCATGCGGGTTATCGAGGATCACACCCGCGAGGCCGGGGTGCGCAACCTGGAACGGGAGATCGGCGCGGTCTGCCGCAAGGTGGCCACGGCGGTGGCCAAGGGCGACAAGAAGAAGCAGACCATCGGCGCCAAGAATCTGGAAGATTTCCTGGGTCAGCCCAGCTACAGCGGCGACCGTCTGCGTAGCCGGCTGAAGGTGGGTGTGGTCACCGGTCTGGCCTGGACCCAGGTGGGCGGCAAGATCCTCTATATCGAGGGTCTGAGCCTGCCCGGCGGCCGGGGCAACCTCAAGCTCACCGGTCAGGTTGGCAGCGTCATGCAGGAGTCTGCCAGCGCCGCCTACAGCTTCCTGCGCAACCGTTTCGGCGGCCGCAAGGAATTCCAGCCCTTCTTCAACGAGCGGGATATCCACATCCACCTGCCGGCGGGTGCCATTCCCAAGGACGGTCCCAGCGCGGGTATCGCCATGGCCACGGTGCTGCTCAGCCTGCTGGTGAACCAGTCCATCGACCGCCGCACGGCCATGACGGGAGAGATCACCCTGACCGGCGCCGTGCTGCCCATCGGTGGCCTGCTGGAGAAGACCCTGGCCGCCCACCGGGTGGGCATCCGGCGGGTCATCCTGCCGGCTGCCAATCTTCCCGACGTGGAGGACATTCCCGACGAGGTGCGCGAGGCCGTGGAATTCATCCCTGTCAATCACGTGGACGAGGTCTGGGAAGCGGTTTTTCCCGGCCTGTTCGATTAGGGCGGTAAAGTGGCCGGGCAAAGACTCATCACCTCTCTCATGCGCCCCTTCTTCCGCAAGGGGGAGGACACGTTTTTCACCCTGCCCAGGGCCCTGGACAACAACTCCCGGATCCTGTGCCTGGATAGCGGCGACCTGACGGACTTCCTCTTTCATCTGCCCCTGATCAATGGCATCAAGCGGCGTTTCCCGGGGGTGAGAGTCGATTACCTCATCCCGGAAAAACACGAGGACCTGGTGGTGCCCTGCCGCATGGGCAAGCAGTACATCGCCTACCGGGATCGCCAGTTGACCCCCTGGCGGCCGGCCTTCGGCGACCTCCTGCGCAAGCTGGGCCAGGCCCAGTACGACATGGCTCTGCTCATGAGTCTGACCCCGCAGCCCCGGCTGGAACTGGCCACCCTGGCCAGTGGCGCGGCCCTGCGGGTGGGGCCCTCCCACAAGCAGAGCTGGCCCGCCATAAACTTCGAGATGCGCGGCCGGAAAACGGGTTATCTGGGTGACCGGTTGGCCGTCGCCGCTCCGTTCCTGGGGCTGGAACCCGAGCATCTGAATCCCCGCTGGCCCCTGCCCATGGACCAGCTGCGCCACATGGCGCAACAGGTGCATTTCCACAAGCCCAACCCCAACCAGATGCTCATCGGCATGGACCCCGGCGCGGCCAAGAGCGGGCACGTGCTGGCCCAGGAAAACCTCCAGTACCTGGCCCGCCAGCTGACGGGGCAGTTCATGGCGCGGGTGGTGGTCCTGGGGCATCCACGGGAGGCCGAACGGCGGCAGGAGTTCGAGGTCCGCCTTGCCGACGTGCCCACGGGCTTGCCCCGGGAAACGCTTCTGGACATGCTGCTGCTGCTGGGTCAGTGCGACCTGTACGTGGGGGGCAACACCGATTTCTTCCACTTCGCCGTGGCCAACGGGGTGCCTGCGGTGGGCCTGTTCTCCGAATCCGAAGAGGAGCACTGGGTCCCCGTCAACCGGCCCAAGGTGCGGGTGCTGCGCCTGAAGAAGGGGCAGAAGGTGGAAATCGAGCACCTGGTGGAGGTCATCGGCGAGGTCACCGGTGGGCGCACCATGAGCGCCACCCGGGTGCTTTCCGCCGAGGAACTGGAAGCGGCCGACGGATCACAGCCTCCGGCCGCGCCGGCGGGCCCCGCCGCCACCCGGGAACCCTCACCCCGTGATCCCAACGGCGATGAATGAGCGGGAACTGCCCAGCTCCCCCTGCCGCGTCCTGGTCATGTTGCCCAACTGGCTGGGTGATGCGATCATGGCCAGCGGCCTGCTGCAGCTTCTTCATGATCACCGCCGCCTGCCTTCTGGCCGGACCCTGCATCTGACGGTGGCCGTGCGCCAGGCCTGGGCGCCCCTTTTCCAGAACGATCCCCGGGTGGATTCCCTCCTGTCCATCGAGCGGCCCGGAGCCCACGCAGGGCTGGGTGGTCTGTGGCGTCTGGGCCGGGCCATGGGGCGGGGAAAGCATGTGGCGGCGGTGCTGGGACCGCCCTCCCTGCGGGCGGCCCTGCTGGCCCTGCTGGGCAACATCCCCTTGCGGGTGGGCTACGCCAGCGATGGCCGCGGCGCCCTGCTCAAGGTGGCCTTGCCCGTGCGGCCTCGCGGGGAAAGTCATCACGCCCGGGAATTGACGGACCTGGGCCGGGCCCTGTTGCAGCGTCTGGGCCGCCCGGTGGATGACGCCGATCTACCCCGTGATCCCGGCTTGCCTGGCGTGGCCTCCGTGGAGGCCTTTCCCGCCGGGGCGGGAGCTTTCCGCCTGGTGCTGGCACCCGGTGCCACCTACGGTCTGGCCAAGAACTGGCCCCGGGAGCGGGTGGCCGAACTGGCGGGCCTGGCCCTGGCCGAGGGGGCCGAGGTGGTGGCCATGGGCGACGCCCAGGCCCGGCATTTCGTCAGCGAGTTGGCCGGCCTTCTCGGAGTGGCCCCGAGGGATCAGGTGGACGGGCAGGGGGGGCTGGTGAACATGGCCGGGCGCACCGATTTGCTGGAGGCCGTTGCCCTGCTCAAGAGTTCCTCGGCCTTCGTGGGCAACGACAGCGGGTTGATGCATCTGTCTGCCGCCCTGGGAGTGCCCACGGTGGGAGTGTTCGGCTCCAGCAATCCCGACTGGACCGCTCCCCTGGGATCCCGCACCGCCACCGTGGCGGCCCAGGGATTTCCCTGCCGGCCCTGTTACCGCAAGACCTGCAACCAGGACACCTTCTGCCTGGACACCATAAGCGGCCGACAGGTGTGGGACCGGCTCCAGGCCTTGCTGGCCAGTGGTGCCGGTGGCCATCCCGCGGAGGATCAAACATGAGCATCTGGCTGCAACCTGCCGACACCGCCGATCGCACCCAGCAGCTGGCCCATCCGGCCCTTTTCCTGGACCGGGACGGGGTGGTCATCGCCGACGAGAATTATCTGGCCGACCCGGAAAGGATCCGCATCCTGCCCGGGGTGACCGAGGCCCTGGTCCGGGCGCGGCAGGCCGGTTTTCTGCTCATCGGCGTTTCCAACCAGTCGGGCATCGGGCGGGGCTATTTCGGCCAGGATGATTTCGCGCGGGTCATGGAGCGGCTGCAACAGCAGCTGGCCGCCGCCGGCGCGGGTTTCGACTCCTTCCACTACTGTCCCCACGGCCCGGATGATGGTTGCTCCTGTCGCAAACCCCTGCCAGGCATGCTGGACGAGGCCCGCTCCCTGTTCAGCCTGGACGAGAGCCGATCCTGGATGGTGGGGGACAAGGCCAGCGACGTGGCCTTCGGCCGGGATGCCGGCCTGGGTGCGGTCCTGGTGCGCACGGGTTACGGCACCGGGCAAGAGCAGAAGGTGGCCAGGGATTATCCCGGCGATGCCCTGGTCCTGGTGGCTGATCATCTGCCCGCCGCCGTGGACCTGGTCCTCGAGCGGCACTCCGCAGGAGACCGCGGATGAGCTGGTCCCTGGACGGCATTCCCTTGCGTTCGGTCCTGGTCACCCGGTTGCGTTACCTGGGGGACGTGGTCATGAGCACGGTGGTGCTGGAAGCCCTGAAGCTGGGGGATCCCGCTCTGCGGCTGGGCTACCTGGCCGAAGAAAACCACGGGCAGATCCTGCGCGGCCATCCCCTGCTGGACCGGCTGCACCTGCTGCGTGTCAAGCGTCAGGGCAGTGATGCCCGCGCCCGCCCCACGGTCCAGCAGGATCGGGACCAGGTCCGGGATGAGGCGGGCCGGGGCGTTATGGGCACCCTGGCCGGTCTGAACGCCGAGGGCTACGACCTGGCCGTGGATCTTTTCTTCAATCCCCGCAGTGCCTGGTTGTTGCGCCTGGCCGGAATTCCCAGGCGCATCGGCGGCACCCGGGGATCCCGCGGCTGGCTGTACACCCACACCGTCCTGCGGCGTGAAACGGCCGCCCGCCACCCCGGTTTCAACGCCCTGGCTCCCGGTGGCCTGGGCGAACATCTTTGCCGGCTGGAACCCCTGCGCCACGATCCCACCGGCCTGGGTTTCGCCGACTGGTTACAGCAGACCGGCGGGGGGCAAGTGCTGGCTCCCCGGTTGGTCGCCTCCGGCCGACCAGGGGGCCCGGGCGGGCCCGAGGCTCACCGGCCTTACCTGGTCCTGGCGCCGGGCGCCACCTGGGCCACCAAGGAGTGGCCCACGGATCACTGGCTGCGCCTGGTGGAATCCCTGCTGGCCGGCAGGGAGGAAGATATCTTCATCCTGCAGCCCCCCGGACAGCCGGACTGGGCCATGATCCTGGCCCGGTCCATTCCCGCGGGGCGTGGCCGGTTGTTGCCCGTCATGCCCCTGGACAGGGTGCAGGAGTGGCTGGCCCGGGCGCGTTTGCTGGTGACGGTGGACGGCGGTATCATGCATACGGCGGTGGCCCTGGGGGTGCCCACCCTGGCCCTTTTCGGTCCCACCCGGACGGACGCGTGGTTCCCCTATGAGGGGCTGGGCCCCTATCGGGTCCTGGCCACCAGGCCGCCCTGTTCCCCCTGCGACCTTCACCAGTGCCCGGATTTCGTGTGCATGCCGGACCTGGACCCCGCGCTTGTGGCGGACCGGGCCCTGGAACTGCTGAACGCCGGGGGGGACTCCGGGAACGCCGGACCGCTCCCCGGGGTTGAAGGACGATCCGTTCACCCCGAGCTCACCCTGGACCCCGAGGAAGAGGCCTAGTCATGGACAAACGCCAAGTCATGCACCAACATCGCCCCCTTCTCCTGGCTCCCCCTTTCCTGGCCCTGCTGCTGCTGGTTTCCGTGGTCCTGCCTGCCCTGGCCCTGGGCGACGATGAAGTCTTCCAGCCCACCCTGCGACCCGAGGGGCCCGTGGAGGCCTTCGGGCCGGGAGAGAAGATGGTCTTTTCAATCGATTACGGCCTGATCAACGCGGGCGAGGGCACCCTGGAAATCGTGGGCATCAAGACCTATCAGGGCCGCCCCGTCTACCACATCCAGTCCAAGACCAACAGCAATCGCTTCTTCTCCTCCATCTACAAGGTGCGGGACAAGATCATCTCCTACATCGACACCGAGCATCTGTACAGCCGCTACTTCTACAAGCGCCTGCGCGAGGGCGACTACAAGAAGACCGTGGAAATCAGCTTCGACCACGACGCCGGCCTGGCCCGCTATGCCAACGGGCAGGAATACCCCGTGACTCCCGGCGTGCAGGACGTGCTGTCGGCCTTTTACTTCGTGCGCACCCTCGATCTGGCCGTGGGCGAGGTCTATCACGTGCCCGCCCACAGCTCGCGTAAATCCTATGACCTGCAGGTCATCGTGCACGGGAAGGAAAAGGTGGAGGTCGAGGCCGGAACATGGGATTGTTTCGTGGTGGAACCGGTCATCCAGGGCGATGGTCTGTTCAAGCACGAGGGTAAACTGACCCTGTACATGACCGATGACCAGTACCACGTCCCGGTGCTCATCAAGGCCAAGGTGCCGGTGGGCTCCATCGATGTTTCCCTCAAGGAGTTCAGGCCTGGACGCCCCCTGGCCGGGACCCGTGAACCCTGAGATTTGCCGAGGATTCCATGGCCCAGTCCCGTTCCCTTTCCGGTTTCGTTCCCTCGGCATCCTGGCTGTCACCGGCTGGATCCGGGGACCACACTGCCGGAGGAGTGTTCCTGCTCTTCATCACCATCCTGGGCCTGCTGGTCCGGGTTTACGGCGTGACCGGGCAAAGCCTGTGGGTTGACGAACTCATGAGCTGGTCGGCCATGCGTCCCGGGGCCGGCCTGCATTTTTTGGAGCAGATCAGCGACGCCATCCAGGGGCCCCTGTACCTGGCCCTGACCTGGCCCCTGCTGCGCTGGCAGGACACCCCGTTCAGCCTGCGCCTGGTGCCCCTGCTGGCCGGGGTGCTGACCGTGCCCCTGCTGGGCGTCCTGGCGGCCCGTCTGCTGGGACGGGCGGCGGGACGGCTGGCGGCTCTCCTGCTGGCCCTCAGCCCCTTTCATGTCTGGTACAGCCAGGAAGCCCGGGGTTACAGTCTGGTCATGCTCTTCGCCGTGCTCATGGGATTATTCCTGATCCGCATGCTGGAAGATGGCCCCCGGCCCGGTTCCGCTTTCCTGTTCGCCCTGTTCAGCGCCTGCGCGGTGTGGTCCAACATGTCGGCCCTTTTTCTGTGGGGGGCCATGGGCCTGACCATGCTGTGGTTGCGGCCGCCGCGCAGCTGGGGACAACTGGGCTGGTGGGCCGTGGCTTTCGGCGGGACTTTGGTGGCCGTGCTTCCCTGGGTATTGAAAGCGGCCGGCATCTGGGCCGTTGACCGCATGGTGGTGGGCAACGAAACCGGCCAGGCCCTGCGCGGCGAATCCACCTTTTCCCTCATGGCCGTGCCCTACACCGTTTACAGCTTTTTTTACGGCTTCAGCCTGGGGCCCTCCTTGCGCGAGCTGCACCAGCCGGACAGGTTGGCGGTCATTCGTCACTGGTGGCCCCTGCTGGCGGTTGCCGCTGTCCCCCTGGCCTGCGGCCTGCCGTGGGGGTTGGCCCGTTTGCGTGGACGCGGGCGGGCCCTGGTGGTCTGGGTGCTGGTACCCTTGCTGGTGCTGGTCTTCCTGGCGGTGCGCAACGTCAAGCCCTGGAATGCCCGGTATCTGGCGGTGGCCTTTCCCTGGCTGCTGCTGTGGCTGGCCCTGGGCCTGGAGAACCTTCCCCGCCGTCTGGGCCTGCCCCTGACGGTTCTGCTGGTGGGGCTGTCCCTGACCAGCCTGGGGGGTTATTATTGGAACGGCCGCTATGCCAAGGCCGATGTGCGGGCGGTGGCGGCCTATCTGGACGCGCGGCCCCAAGTGGATGATGGGTCGCCACGGGCCATCCTGGTGCCCGCGGTGTCCAACGTTTTCCAGTACTACTACACGGGGGCGGACACGGTTTTACCCCTGCATGGCGACACGCCCTGGCGGGACCGGGAGCAGGTGGATGCCATGCTGGACCAGGCCCTGGCCGGGCGGGACAGCGTGCGCTGGGTGCAGGCACGGGCCTGGCACGTGGATCCCGGCAACCTGCTGGCCGGCGCCCTGGCCGCGCGGGGCCAGCTGACCCTGGAACTGGAAGTTCCCGGGGCCAGGCTATATTCCTGGCAGCGCCCTGCCCCTGACCCGATTCCAACGGAAATGATTCACGATGAACCCTGACAACTTCTTTGGCAGCGAGCAGGGTTTCCTGGATTTCCTGGGGCCCGGCAACGAGGAATATATCCGCCCACGCTCCTGGTTCTACCATGCCGTCAAGAGGCTGGTGGATATCGTGGGAGCCCTGGGTGGCTTGCTTCTCATCCTCCCGCTGTTCCCTTTCATCTTCCTGCTGATCAAGATCGAATCACCGGGTCCGTTGTTCTTCAACCAGGTGCGGGTGGGGTACAAGGGGCGGCTGTTTCACTGCCACAAGTTCCGCTCCATGGCCGTGGATGCCGAGGATCGCAAGGACGACCTGGCCCACCTCAACGAGGCCACCGGGGCCGCCTTCAAGATCAAGGACGATCCCCGCATAACGGGGGTGGGCCGTTTCCTGCGGCGCAGCAGCCTGGACGAATTCCCCCAGCTCTTCAACGTGCTCATGGGGGACATGACCATCGTGGGTCCGCGGCCCCAGATCGTCAGCGAGGTGGAGGATTACACTCCGGCTCAGGCCCGGCGCCTGCTGGTCAAGCCGGGGTTGACCTGCCTGTGGCAGGTCTCGGGCCGCAGCCACCTGGATTTTTCCGAGTGGATGGAACTGGACCAGCAGTACGTCCGGCAACGCGGGTTCCGCTGTGATCTGATGGTCCTGGCGCGCACCCTGCCGGCGGTCATCGAACGGAAGGGCGCCTATTGAGCGTGCGCGGCATCGGCACCGATATCGCTTCCATCGAGCGGTTCACGGGGATCCTGGAACGAACCGGGGAGCGGTTCCTGCGGCGCTGTTTCCGTGAAGGCGAACGGCAGTACATTCAGGGGCGTGGGTCCGGGGCCGCGGCCAGCGCCGCCGCGCGCTGGGCGGCCAAGGAGGCCTTCCTGAAAGCCCTGGGCTGCTCCGTGAGCCGCGTGCCCTATCAGGACGTGGAAGTGGTCCGGGAGGCCGGGGGAGCGGTGAAGCTGCGTCTGCACGGCAAAGCCCTGGCCCTGGCACGCACTTGCGGGGTGGGCCGGACGCATTTATCCCTCAGCCATGACGGAGGTCTGGCCCTGGCCCTGGTGGTGCTGGAAACAGAGGAACCATGAGGGAAAAGCCAGCCCTGGCGCGGTTCAATCGGCCAATATCCCCTTGGTTCCCCGGGGCCATTATGCTAAATTCAGCCGGCAACCATGAGCACGGGAGATCCCCGCAGAACTCTCCCCGTGGTTTTCTTTGCATACCAACCCTGCGGTGAGGTCAGCAACCCCCATGGAACTGGATTTCCTGCTCATTGACGTCTTCACGGATTCTCCTTTCGGGGGAAGCCGCCTGTATTTTTTCCCTGACGGTCACGCCGTTCCGGAAAAGACCATGCAGCAGGTGGCCATGGAGATGGGAGCCGGAGAAACGGCTTTCCTGGTGCCGGCTCGCTCGGCTGGTGAAAACAGGGCCGCCTTGCGGGTTTTCACTCCGGCGGCCGAGATCCCCTTCGGGGGGCACTCGGTGCTGGGTGCCACCTTTGCGCTGGAACAGCTGGGGCGGCGCCAGCCCGTGGTCGAGGAAAGCACCTTCCGCTGGGAACTGGAGGCCGGGCACTTCGATGTGACGACCTCGGGCGAGGAAGGACAGCGGGTGTTCAGCCTCGTTCAGGACGAACCCGTCTTCCTGGGGCAGTATTTCCACCGCTCCAAGGTGGCCCGCACCCTGGGCGTGGCCGAGGACGAGATCGCCATCACGGGTCTGCCCTGCGAGGTCATATCCACGGGCTTGCCCATTCACATCGTGCCCCTGAGCACCCTGGAAGCGGTGGAGAACATCACCCTGAGGCGGCGGGATGCCGACGCCATCGCCCGGGATCTGGGTTTCGGCGACCTGTTCGTCTTCACCTGCGAGACCGTGCACTCCGACAGCACCGTGCATTGCCGCATGTTCGCCCCGCATTTCGGGATTCCCGAGGATCCCGCCAGCGGCGCCGCCACCGGAGCCCTGGTGGCCTACCTGGTCAAGCACCGCCTGGTCAAGCACGAGCCCAGAATCCGCGTCGTGAGCGAACAGGGCCTGGAAATGGGCCGGCCCAGCCGCCTGGTGGCCTCGGCCAACGTGCAGGGCGGACAGGCCCGCGCCATCACCGTGGGGGGCCATTGCGTGCTGGTGGGCAGCGGCAAGCTGCGGGTGGCCTGAACACGATTGCCCGGAACCATGAGTTCCGGATTCAAGGATCAGCCAGTTTCATCATCGTCGTCCGGGTTGCTGCCGCGCCGGTCCAGCCCTGGAAATCCAGATCAGTTCTGAAAGCAGACACGAAAGAAGTCAAGAAAGAGGATAGACCATGAACGTCCCCGCCGGACTTGCCCCTGAAATGTGTGACATGGTTGTGCAGACCCTGAAGCAGGTCTGCCAGCGTGAACTGGCCGATGACCGGATCCTGGAACTGGACGAGAAGGACGAGTTCCCTTCGGACATCATCCAGAAGTTGCTGTCCCCGGACGTGGGCCTGCACCTGATCTTCCTGCCCGAGAACGTGGGCGGCCTGGGGGGCGGGGCCCGGGATATCTGCAAGGTCAGCGAGGAGATGGCGGCCTTCGACCTGGGCGTGGCCACGGCATTCCTGGCCATCTGCCTGGGCACCGATCCCATCCTGGTGGGGGGGACGGACGAGCAGAAGAGCAAGTGGCTCAGCCGCATCGCCGGCGAGGGCCTCATCGTGGCCTACGGCGTCACCGAGCCCGAGGCGGGCAGCAACGTGGCCGGCCTGAAAACCACCGCCGACCACATCCTGGACGCCGACGGCAATGTCACCGGCTACCGCCTGAACGGCACCAAGCAGTTCATCACCAACGGCGGCGTGGCCCAGCTCTACACCATCCTGGCCAAGACCCCCGGCGGCCTCAGCTTCTTTGTTGTCGAGCGGGACACCCCGGGCCTGGAAGTGGGCGTGCACGAGGACAAGCACGGCATCCGGGCCAGCAACACCACCGGCGTGCTCATGGAGGACGTGGAGGTGCCCGTGGACAACCTCATCGGCGGGGTCGAGGGGCAGGGCCTCAAGCAGGCCAACGCCGTGTTCGGCTACACCCGTCTCATGGTGGGAGCCTTCGGCCTGGGCGGCGGGCAGGCTCCTCTGCGCCGCGCCCTGAGCTACGCCAAGACCCGTGAGCAGTTCGGCGCTCCCATCTTCGAGAAGGAAGGCTACCGGGACAAGCTGCTGGTCGAGCCCTGGGTTGAACTGGCCGCGGGCCGGGCCTATGCCGAGCAGACGGCCTTGACCATCGACGAGGGCGCCAAGGACCTGGCCACCGAGGGCTCCATCGCCAAGTACTGGTGCACCGAGGCGGGCAATCGCGCCGCCGACGCGGCCATCCAGGCTCTGGGCGGCTACGGCTACACCCGGGAATACATGGTGGAGAAGATGAAGCGCGATGTGCGCATCACCACCATCTACGAGGGCACCAGCGAGATCCAGCAGAGCATCATCGGCATGTTCCGCTGGAAGGAGACCGTGCGCACCAAGGGCGGTTTCTACGACGACCTGGCCGGCGCCCTGGACGAGGTCCATCAGCAGAACGATGCCGTGGGCGCCGCCACGGTGGCCGCCGCCGTGCGCGGCCTGAACGACACGGTGCAGGCCCTGCACGAGGCCCGGCTGACCCGGCGCCAGCCCGTCATGTTCGCCATGGCCGACATGATGACCATCTGCGAGGTGGCAGCCGCCCTCAGTCGCAAGGCCGCGCGGCTGGCCGAGGCCGGTGACGGCCAGGCCGACTTCTTCGCCGCCATGGCCCGCGTCATGGCCGGCAAGGCCGCCCTGGCCGTCAAGAGCGGCGCCGAGCGCACCCTGGGCGGCTGCGTGGAAGAGGGCCAGGACGAACTCCTGGCCAGTTTCGGGGAAGTATTGGCCCAGGTGAACGGGCGTTTGCCCCTGAGCCTGTCGGCGGGTGCCTGGGTTGACATGAAGCTGATCGGTGACGCCCTCAATGACCTCGACTGATCTGCAGCTTCGCATCAACAAATTGCGCCAGCGTTACCTGGACAGGCCCCGGTCCAAGGTCTTCGCCCCCCTGGCCGATCTGCTCCGGCAGACCGGCCAGCTGGAGGAGGCCCTGGTGCTGCTGGAGGACGGCCTGGCCATGCACCCCGGTTACATGTCGGGCATGGTCGTGCTGGGGCACACCCTTTTCGACGCGGGAAGGCAGGATCACGGCCGCAAGGTGCTGGCCCGGGTCATCGACCTGGACCCCGAGAACTTCGTGGCCCTGGGCATGCTGGTCGAGGACGCCTGTGAAAATCAGGACTGGCGGACGGCCCGGAGCTGGCTGGAGGACCTGCGGCGCCTGGATCCGGACAATCCCCGCTGGGAAAAGCTGTGGGGCCTGACCAACGTGCAGACCGTTCCCGATGCCGGCCCCGGCGAGGAAGCCCCGGATGAACCCCAGGACAAGGCCGGCTTCGCCACTCTCAGCATGGTGGACGTGTACGTGGCCCAGGGCTATCTGTCCAAGGCCCTGGCGGCCCTGCGCCTCATTCACGCCCGTGAACCCGGCAACCCGGAGGTGCGGGAGCGCATGGCCCGGGTGCTGGCCAGGATGGATGAATCCACCGAGGATGGGAAGGGGGCGGCGCCCCTTCAGGAGAACGCCGAGGGCTCCGGTTCCCGGCCCGCCTCCCCCGACAAGGGCGAACCCCGGCATCTGGAAATGGCCAGGCAAAGGGCCCGCCGCAAGCAGCACTTCAATGACTGGGTCAATCGCCTGCAGGACCCGGAAGGGGGCAACTCGTGAGCGCGCCGTCCCTGCCCAGGATTCTCATGATCGGCGGCCCCAACCTGGGGCGCCTGGGGACGCGTGAGCCCGAGATCTACGGACACACCACCTGGGCCCAGCTGGAGGCCTTGTGCCGCACGGAGGCCGGCAATCTGGGGCTGGACCTGGATTTCCGCCAGAGCGAACACGAGGGGGAAATCGTGGGCTGGCTGCACGAGGCCCAGGACCATTTCCAGGGGGTCATCATCAACGCCGCGGGTTACACCCACACCTCGGTGGCCATCCGCGACGCGGTGGCTTCCCTGACCATCCCCTCCATCGAACTGCATCTGACCAATCCCGATGCTCGGGAGGCCTTCAGGCGCACCAATTTCCTGGCCGATGTGGTCACCGCGGGTATTCGCGGCCTGGGAATTGCGGGCTATGGGCTTTCTCTGCGGGGAATGAAGGAACTGCTGGAGGCCTGAGGCCCATGCTTCCTCATGGGGGAACCATCGTTGCCTTTTGCCTGTTGAAATGTTATTTATTTGCGAGGTTTTGGGTGACCCGGCCGCCCGCGGTTGGCTGGCCGAGGCGAATTTTTCAGGAGAACCTGTCCCGGGGCGGGTTTGGTCATCCGGATCCGGTCGTTGCCGACCGGGCCCTCCGGGATAACGGAAAGTGGATTGATCTTGGCTGATACAAGCAATTTTCGGACAGGCTTCACCATGCGTCACAAGCACGGCTTGTGGTCCATCGTGGAATTCCAGCATGTCAAGCCCGGCAAGGGGCCGGCCTTCGTCCGCACCAAGCTCAAGAACATCGAGAACGGCAAGGTGGTGGAAGAGACCTTCCGCGCCGGCGAGAAGGTGGAGGAGGTGCGCCTGGAAAAGCGCAACTACCAGTACCTGTATCCCGATGGTGAATACTACGTCTTCATGAACATGGAGACCTACGAACAGATCCAGCTGCACAAGGATAGCCTGGAGGACGTCATCCCCTATATCAAGGAGAGCGACATCTGCCAGGTGCTGCTCATGGAGGGCAACCCCCTGACGGTGGAGCCCCCCATGACGGTTGAGTTGCAGGTGGCCCAGACCGACCCCGGCGTGCGGGGCGACACGGCTCAGGGCGGTTCCAAGCCCGCCACCATGGAAACCGGCCTGGTCGTACAGGTCCCCCTCTTCATCGAAGAGGGTGAAGTTCTGAAAATCGATTCCCGCACCGGGAAGTATCTGGGCAGGGTCTGACATGACTGGCACCCGTCGAACCGGAAGGGTTGAAATGGATATCAGCAAAGTTCGCGAACTTGTGAAACTGGTGGAGGAGAGCGGCATCGAGGAACTGGAGGTTGTCCACAAGGACACCACCATCCGCATCCAGAAAAGCCAGAACCTGGCCATGGGCGCCGCAGCCCTGGCCCCTGCGGCCATGCCCGCCCCCATGGTGGCTGCCGCGGCGGCTGCGCCCGCTCCTCAAGAGGAAGCCGCCAAGGCCCCCGCTCCCGTCCACAACGCCAAGTGGAAGGATGTGCGCTCGCCCATCGTGGGAACCTTCTACCGGGCTCCCTCGCCGGAAAGCCCTGCTTTCGCCAACGTGGGGGATCACGTGGCGGCCGGGCAGACCCTGTGCATCGTGGAGGCCATGAAGGTCATGAACGAGATCGAGGCCGAGTTCGGCGGCACCATCAAGGAGATCCTGGTGGAAAACGGCAACCCGGTGGAAGCCGAGGCCGTTCTCTTCCTGGTTGATCCTGATTGATCCTGATCGGATCCTCCAGGCCCGGCCCGGCCGGCCTGCCCCCTGCCGCTCTGGCCCCCCGGTATCTGCCGGGGGGCTTTTTTGTGCCCGGCCTCAGGCAATCTGGGAGTCAAGCCCCGGCATTTCCGGCCGAAAAAACGAGGGAGTAGAGCCCAGGTCCGGGCCCGGGAGGCCCCGGACCACCATCTGAACCGGAGCGAAGTAGCGATCATGGATATCAAGAAAGTCCTGAAGGAAATGATTTCCCGCGGCGCCAGCGACCTGCACATCAAGGTGGCCAGCCCGCCGGTGATGCGCATCAACGGTACCCTGGTTTACGCCGATTATCCTGCGCCCACGGTGCAGGACATGATCGCCGTGACCCAGCAGATCCTGACGCCCAGCCAGCGGGAGACATTTGAATCCACCCGCGAGATCGACTTCGCCTTCGGCGTGCCCGGGGTGGCCCGCTTCCGCGCCAACTTCTACGTTCAGCGGGGCAGCGTGGCCATGGTCTTCCGGCATGTGCCTGTGGAAATCAAGACCACCGAGGCCCTGGGTTTACCGTCCATCGTCAAGGAACTGGCTCTCAAACCTCGCGGGCTCATGCTCATCACGGGCACGGTGGGTTCGGGCAAGAGCACCACCCTGGCCTCCATTGTTGACATCATCAACCGGGAATCGGCGCGTCACGTCATCACCATCGAGGACCCCATCGAGTTTCTCCACCGGGACCGGAAGAGCATCATCAGTCAGCGTGAAATCGGCTGCGACACGGGCAGTTATGCCGATGCCTTGAAGCATATCCTGAGGCAGGACCCGGACGTCATCCTCATCGGTGAGATCCGCGATGCCGAGTCCATGAAGATCGCCCTGACGGCGGCCGACACCGGCCACCTGGTCCTGAGCACCATGCACACCATCGACGCCACCCAGACCGTCAGCCGCATCATCTCGTTCTTTCCGCCTCACCAGCACCAGGAGATCCGCTACCTGCTGGCCTCCACCCTGCAAGCGGTGGTCAGCCAGCGGCTGGTGGCCGATACGGACGGCCTGCAGCGCTATCCCGCGTCCGAGATCCTCATCAACACCAGCACCATCCAGGATTACATCCGGGAGCCGGAAAAAACCGTGCTCATCCGCCAGGCCATCCAGGAAGGCTTCGTCCAGTACCAGATGCAGACCTTCGACCAGAGCCTCATGCAGCTGTACAAGGAGGGCAAGATCAGCCTGGAGACGGCCACCCACGCCAGCAGCAACCCCCACGAATTCCAGCTGCGGGTCAAGGGCATCCAGGCCAGCAGCGACAACACCTGGGACCGCTTCGAGGGCAGCAACGTCAGCGAGCCCCAGGGGCTGGAACAGAAATAGCTTCCGCACCCTCTGTCTTTTCCCTGAATGGCCGCTGCGGCGGCCATTTTCTTTGCTCTGAACCCGGGGCGGCTCCGGGACGGGTTTTCCCTTGCCATCGGCCCGGTCAGCGGCCAAAATATCTGGTCGCCCGTCCGCAATAGCCTGTGTATATTTTCACGGACGGGAAAACGGGAATATTTCACCTACGATCCACTCCCGGGCGCCTTGGTGCGCCTTTTTGACAGGAAGTTCTGCATGTTCAACAAAGTCCTCATCGCCAATCGCGGCGAGATCGCCCTGCGTATCATGCGGGCCTGCCGGGAGCTGGGAATCCAGAGCGTGGCCATCCACAGCACGGCCGATGCCGACTCCCTGCACGTGAAGTACGCCGACGAGTCGGTGTGTGTGGGCAAACCCGCCGGCAGCGAGAGCTATCTGCGCATTCCCAACATCATCGCCGCCGCCGAGATCACCGGCGCCGAGGCCATCCACCCCGGTTACGGCTTCCTGGCCGAGAACAGCGAGTTCGCCGAGATCTGCGTCGAGGACGGCTTCGTGTGGATCGGCCCCTCGGCCGAGGTCATCAAGATGATGGGTGACAAGGCCACCGCGCGGAAGATGGCCACCGAGGCCGAGGTGCCCATCGTGCCCGGCACCGACCTGGTGGACACCGTGGACGAAGCCGCCGAGTTTGCCGCCGAGGCCGGCTACCCGGTCATCATCAAGGCCACCGCCGGGGGTGGGGGCAAGGGCATGCGCGTGGCCTGGGACGAGGACGAACTGCGCAAGAACTACGTGGCCGCCCGCACCGAGGCAGGCGCCGCCTTCGGCAACGACGGCGTGTACATCGAGAAGTACCTGGTGAATCCGCGCCACGTGGAGATCCAGCTCATGGGGGACCAGCACGGCAGCGTCATCCACTTCGGCGAGCGGGACTGCAGCGTGCAACGGCGCCACCAGAAGCTCATCGAGGAAGCGCCCAGCCCCGCCGTGGACGACGATCTGCGCCGGCGCATGGGTGAGGCCGCGGTGCGCCTGGCCCAGCGGGTGAACTACACCTCGGCCGGCACCGTCGAGTTCCTGCTGGACGAGGATGGCTCGTTCTATTTCATGGAGATGAACACCCGTATCCAGGTCGAGCATCCCGTCACGGAGATGGTCACCGGCTTCGACCTGCTCAAGTGGATGATCAAGGTGGCCGCCGGCGAGGCCTTCGACTTCACGCAGGAGGATGTGAAGGTCACTGGCCACGCCATGGAATGCCGGATCAACGCCGAGAATCCCGAGCGTGATTTCATGCCCTGCCCCGGCCGGGTCTTCTACTATCACGCTCCCGGTGGGCCCGGAGTGCGGGTGGACACCCACGTCTACTCCGACTACATGGTGCCCCCGCACTACGATTCCCTCCTGGCCAAGATCATCACCCACGGCAAGGATCGTGAGGAAGCTGTCGCACGGATGCGCCGGGCCCTGGCTGAATGCGTTTTCGAGGGCCTGCCCACCAGCACCCCCTTCCACCTCGAGGTGCTGCACAATCCCGTCTTCCTGGAAGGGAAGGCCACGACACGTTTCCTGGAAGAGGAGTTATCCCATCTGCAGGAGGGTTTGCGTGTCAGGGCGAAAAAAGAAGAGGGCTAGCGGCAGAAAAGGAACCCCCTGGTACGAGTCGGCGTGGTTGAGCGGACTGTTGCTCCTGGCGGTGGCCGCCTATCTGGGTCTGTCCCTCAGCGGTGGCGTGGGTCCCTGGTGGAATGTCTTCAGCGGCACTCCCCTGGGCGAGTTGCATGACTCCAGCAACCCCGGCGGGGTGGTCGGCTCGGTCATGAGCGTGGGCCTGCACGGGGTGTTCGGCGGTCTGTGGGCCTGGGTCTTTCCCCTTTACCTGCTGGTGCTGGGCGTGGGCTTCCTGTCCGGGAAGAACGCCGTGCTGCGCCCCTGGCTGCTGCGGGCCATCCCCCTGTGGCTGGCCACCACCGCCTGGATCGCCCAGCCGACCGGGCTGTTCTCGGACGACCGCGGCCCTCGCTACGGAGGCCTGGTGGGGTACTACCTGGGCCAGGGCTGCCACTGGCTGTTCGGTGATCTGGGCACCCCCGTGCTGCTGAGCGTCATCCTGCTGGCCGTCATCCTGCTGGTCTTCCGGCCCTGGCTGGGGTGGGTGCCCGGCCTGGCGGACGGTTTCGGCTCGTTCCTGCTGGTGTCGGGCCGTGGCCTGGGACAGGCTCTGCTGTGGCCCCTGCGCCTGCTGTGGTCCGGGCTGATGTCCCTGGTGGGACTGCCCGGCCAGTGGCTGGAACAGGCCCGGGATAGCCGCCGGGCCAGGGCCGTGGAAAAAGAACGCCGGGCCGGAGACATGGCCCGGCCCGCTCCGCGTGATGAGGGGGCCGCCTCCGACCCCCCCGTTCCCGCAGAACCGGAAGCGCCCCGCGAGCCCCGCCGCCTGCACACGGAACCAGCCGGAGATCTGCCTCCTGCCGACGACCATCCGGGTGCTGATCCGGGCCATGACCCCGACGATCTGCCGCACCCCGTCACCGACGAGCTCATCCTGCCCGGCGCCGCCGGCGAGTTCATGGGGGACGGCGCCGCTCCCGTGGCCAGCGAGGACGACGACCGGGCCCCGCGCCCGCGCCTCAAGAAGAAGAAGCCCCGCAAGAGCGGCCCCGCCGACCTGCCCGCGGTGCAGCTGCTGACCCCCGCCGGCCCCGAAACCCAGTCCGTCACCACCGCCGAGCTGGATGCCGCCGCCGACCTGCTGGAGGCCACCCTGCGCTCCTTCGGCGTGGAGGGCGAGGTCAAGGACGTTCGCCCCGGCCCCGTGGTGACCACCTTCGAGTTCCAGCCCGGGCACGGTATCAAGGTCAGCCAGATCGTCCAGCGCAGCGATGACCTGGCCCTGGCCATGCGCGCCCGCAGCATCCGCATGGAGGCGCCCATTCCCGGCAAGGCCGCCGTGGGCATCGAGATTCCCAACCCCGTGGCCCGCATGGTGCGCCTGCGCGAGGTGTTGGAGCTGGTGGAGGAAGCCCCGCGGGAGCCCCTGACGGTGGTGCTGGGCAAGGATGTGGTGGGCCGCCCGGTGAGCATCGACATCGCCTCGCTGCCCCACCTGCTGGTGGCCGGCAGCACGGGCAGCGGCAAATCCGTGTGCTTGAACGCCATGATCAGCAACCTGCTGCTGCGCAACACTCCCGAGACCCTGCGCATGGTGCTCATCGATCCCAAGATGCTGGAGATGAGCGTCTACAACGGCATTCCCCATCTGCTGCTGCCGGTGGTCACCGATCCCAAGGAGGCCCTCAAGGCCCTGCAGTGGATGGTGGCCCAGATGGAATTCCGCTACCGCAGCCTGGCCAAGCATTCGGTGCGCAACATCAAGCAGTACAACGACAAGGTGGCCCGGGGCGAGATCCAGGACGCCGAGGGCAACAAGGTCACCGAGCCCATGCCCTACTTCCTGACCATCGTGGACGAGCTGGCCGATCTCATGCTGCAGCTGGGCAAGGATCTGGAGGACCTCATCACCCGCCTGGCCCAGAAGGCCCGGGCCGTGGGCATCCACCTGATCCTGGCTACCCAGCGCCCCAGCGTGGACGTGCTGACGGGGGTCATCAAGGCCAACATCCCCTGCCGCATCGCCTTCCGGGTCATCCAGATGAACGACTCGCGCACCATCCTGGACATGAAGGGGGCCGAGCAGCTGCTGGGACATGGTGATATGCTGTACCTGCAGCCCGGCCGGGCCCTGCCCGTGCGCGTGCACGGTTCGTTCATCGACGTGGACGAGTGCGAGGCCGTCAGCGGGCACTGGCAACAATTCAGCGACCTGACCGAGGAGATCAGCCTGACCCAGAAGCCGGACGGCAGCGGGGGCATGCACAGCGGCCAGGACGACATGTTCGACGAGGCCATGCGCATCGTGGTGCAGCACCAGAGCGGATCGACCAGCCTGTTGCAGCGCCGGCTGCGCATCGGCTACACCCGGGCCGGGCGCCTCATGGACATGCTGGAAGAGGCCGGCGTGGTGGGGCCCTTCACCGGCAGCAAGGCTCGCGACGTGCTCATCGGCCCCGAGGATCTGCCCGATCCCGAAGGAGAATTATGACCCCCTCTGCCCAGCCACCCCGCCCGCGACGGGTCTACTGCGCCACCCTGGGTTGCGACAAGAACCTGGTGGATTCCGAGGCCCTGCTGGGCCGCTTCGCCCTGGCGGGGGTGCAGGCCGTCAACGACCTGGACGAGGCCGACATCTGGGTCCTGAACACCTGTGGCTTCATCGACGCCGCCCGCAGCGACAGCGAGGAAACCCTGGAGCAGCTCATCGAGCTGAAGACCGACCAGATCCTGGTGGTGTGCGGGTGCTGGTCGCAGGAACACGGGGAGACCATCCAGGAGCGCTTTCCCGGCGTGGACCTGGTGGCCGGCGTGGGACAGTTCGACAAGGTGGTGGAGGCCTGCACCGGTCAGGCCAAGCGCTCCACCGCCGAGGCCGTGTTCCCCCTGGCGGACGCTCCCATCGTGGATGAGCCCGAGGCCGTCCACTACACCGGCATGGTGGACCGCCCCCTGCTGACGCCGGGCCATCTGGCCTTCGTCAAGATCGGGGAGGGGTGCAACTTCAACTGCGCTTTCTGCCGCATCCCCCTGATCCGTGGCAAGCAGCGCAGCCGCTCCATCTCCGACATCACCACCGAGGTGCGGCGCCTGGTGGAACGCGGCGTCAGCGAGATCCAGATCGTTTCACAGAACACCAGCGACTTCGGCCGCGACACCGGGGAAAACCTGCACCAGCTGGTGGCGGCCCTGGACGGCATCGACGGCCTGCACAGCCTGCGCCTGCTGTACCTGTACGCGGGGCTGGTGACGGTGGACGACCTGCTGCGGCTGCTGGAATTCCCCACGGTGGCGCCTTACCTGGACATCCCCATCCAGCACGCCTCGCCCCGGTTGCTGAAGGCCATGAAAAGGCCGGGCGGGCCCGAGGCCCACGCCCGCTTCTTCGGTGAACTGCGCCGGGAACATCCCGACCTGGTCCTGCGTTCAACCGCCCTGCTGGGTTTCCCCGGCGAGGAGGAGGAAGACGTGGCCATGCTGGCCGATTTTCTGGCCGAAGTGGAATTTGACCACCTGGGAACCTACCGTTATTCTCCGGAAGCCGGGACCTCGGCGGAACGGCTGGAGGCGGATCGTGTCTCGGACGAGGTCATCCTGGACCGGGAGGCCCTGATCATGGACCTCCAGGCCGAGATTTCCCTGCGCCGCCAGCAACGGCGCCTGGGACGGGAGTTCGAGGTGGTGGTGGATCAGGTGGTGAGCGGGGACGACCTGGAGAACGACGGCACCGAGGACATCCTGGCTTCCTTCGCCGAGGGGGCCTGGCACGGAGACGAGAGCCTTTGCGGCCCGGACGCCCTGCTGGGGCTGCCCGGCGCCGAACGGGGTCCGGTGGCCTGGGCCCGCAGCCACCACTTCGGTTACGACCTGGATGGTGTGGTATTGTTGCCCGGCCGGGGGCTCAGCCCGGGCCAGCGGTTGTCCGCGCGATTCGAAGGGGCCACGTCCTACGACGTCTGGGCCGTGCCCCGGACCTGAACCTGACTGAATAACCAGCGGAAAGGGTTGATTGTGGTCAATTTCAAGGGAATCACCAGGGTTGGATGGGCCGGCCGGGGCGCTCTGGGTGCGCTGGTTCTGCTGGCCGCGTTGACGGCCACCGTTCCCGTGGCCCTGGGGCAGGGAGACGATGCCGGTTACGACGAAGAGCCCACGGTCTCCTTCCTGGAATCCAAGGCCCGGTCCCTGCCGGCCGAGGGCGCTGTCGATACCGTGCGCACCAATGTGTGGCTGACCGAGGCCTTGCTGGCCGAGATCGTCAGCCGCACCGCTCGGGTTCTGCCGCCGACCCCGGCGGCCCTGCGCCTGATCAACACCGCCTCTTCCGGCTCGGGTGACGCCGACGAGCAGCTCATGTTCAACGAGGCCATGGTGCGTGTTCTGGGGGGACTGGGTTATACCCTCTTCATGGCGGGCGAGGACGATTTCCGTCAGGCCGCGGTGGATTACCTCATCCAGTACCAGGTGGTCAGCGTCGATCTGGAATATCCCGATGTGGGCCGCACCCTGGGAATCTGGCGTCAGTGGATCGCCCGGGAACTGAGCGTCACTGCCCAGGTAGAAGTGCTGGAAGCCGACTCGGGCCGTGTCCTGCTTTCCGACCGCATCACCCGCAGCTTCAGCGATCGCGTCCCTGACGGGGATCTGGAACACGTGGATTCCCCCATCTACGAATTCTCCACCGCCGAGGTGGGCGAGAGCGGCTGGAAGAAACGCCTGGAGGAGATGGTGGTCCTGGGCACCCTGGCCGGCCTGGTGGCCGTCTACTTCGCCAACACCACCGACTGATCGACTGTAACCCCATGCCACCACGGGGGTGGCCGGAGGAATTCTTGAATACTCGTCCCTTCAATCAGCCCGCGAACGGCCGCCGTCTGGGGCTGGCCGCCTGGCTGGCCCTGGTGCTGACCGCTGTCCTGTGCCTGACTCTCCTGAGCTCCCTGGCGGGCTGTGGCATGTCCAATCCCTACCCCAAGGACAGCTTCCAGCGGGCGGCCTTCTACGCCGAAAAGGGCAAGAACCTGGAGGCCGTCACCGCCCTGGAAAGCTTCGTGCGGCGCAACCCCACCGACAGCCTGGCCTACGAGGCCCAGTATCTCAAGGCCCTGACCTACATGGAGATGAAGGAATATCCCCTGGCCGCCGTGGAGTTCCAGATCCTGCGCAAGGACTACCCCACCTGCGACCGCATCGAGGATTCCTTCTTCCAGGAAGGAGTGGCCTACTTCCGGCAGGTGGGCAAGGTGGAGCGGGATGTCACGGGCGGTCACGAGGCGCGCCTGCATTTCCTGAAGTTCAGCCAGGACTACCCCCAGAGCAAGCACATGCCCGAGGTGGTGTCCATCATGCAGCAGATCAGCGACATCATGGTGGCCAAGCGCCTGCAGCAGGCCAAGGTCTTCTGGCAGTTGAAGCGCTACTCGGCCATCGACAACACCCTGGAAACCGCCCTGGAGGATGAACCCGGCAGCAAGCTGCTGGACAAGGTCATGTGGGAGCGGGGGCGGGCCAACGAGAAACTGGACCGGCCGGACACCGCCCGGCTCATGTACCAGCGCCTGCTGGATGAATACCCGGATAGCCCACTGGCCGGTAAGGCCCGGGGAGCCATGGATCGCCTGGACGGCAAGGTGGTGGAGGAAGAAGACGAGGGATGATTCGCGGAATCCTGGGCGGCTCCTTCGACCCGGTCCATGGGGGCCACGTGGCCATGGCGCGGCACGTGCTGGAGCGGGGGCTGGTCCAGAGGGTGCATGTCATCCCCGCCCGCCTCTCTCCCCACAAGGACAGTTGCGGCGCCCCGGAAGCCCACCGTCTGGCCATGGTCCGCCTGGCCTTCGCCCCGGCGGGGGACGAGGCCATGGTTGATGTCTTCCAGGACCACGTCATCATCGACGAACTGGAATTGAGCCGCCCGGGCCCTTCGTTCACCGTCGACACCCTGGAACAGTTGAAGCAACGTTATCCCGGCGACGAGCTGGTCCTGATCATGGGGGACGACTCCCTGGCCTCGTTGCCCCGCTGGAAGGATCTGCCCCGGCTGGCCCGGCTGGCCCGCGTCCTGGTCCTGGCCCGGGACTTCACCGGCGGGGCGCCCAGCGTCTTGCCGGAGGGGCTGGATCCCAGGCTCAACATCACCCGGGTTTCGGATTTCGACCACCCCGTGTCATCCACGGGTATCCGTGCTATTCTGGATGGTGGCGGGGAGGCCCGCGCGGGCCTGCAGGGCCTGCTGCCCCCGTCCGTTCTCGCCTACATCGACCGGCATCAACTCTACCGGAAATAATCCGGCCCAGTTCCGAAAGGAAACCTCGTGTCCCTGATCCTCATCGATGGATCGGCCTTGTGCTACCGGTCCCACTACGCCTTCGCCAACCGGCCTCTGACCGCGCCCAGCGGCGAGCTGACCAGCGTGGCCTATGGTTTCCTCATGGGGCTGCTGCGCCTGCTGGAGAAGTACGAGCCCGAGAAGATGCTGGTGGTCTTCGACGCCAAGGGCAAGAACTTCCGGCACCGCATGTATCCCGACTACAAGGCCCACCGCAAGCCCATGCCCCCGGAACTGGCCGAACAGTTGCCGCGCCTGGACGAGCTGCTGAAGCTGTGGGGGCTGCCCGTGCTGCGGGTGGACGACGTGGAGGCCGACGATGTCATGGCCACGGTGGCCGCCCGCTCCGAGGGGCAGGTGGACCGGGCCTGGTTCTTCACCGGGGACAAGGATTTCATGCAGCTGCTGGACGGCCGCACGGGCATGTTGAAGCCGGGGCGCCGCGGGGACGAGATCACCACCCTGACCGATGACGATGTGCGCAAGCAGTACAAGCTGGAACCGGAGGGGTTGATCCAGGTGTTCGCCCTGTCCGGCGACAAGGCCGACAACATTCCCGGCGCGCCGGGCATCGGTGACAAGACCGCCCTGAAGATCATCCAGGAATTCGGCGATCTGGAGCAGCTGTACGCCAGGCTGGAGGGCAGCAAGCTGAGCCCCCGCCAGAAGCGGGTGCTGGCCGACAATCGTGACCAGGTTTTTCTGTCGCGGGACCTTTTCATCATCCGCAAGGATGTGGAACTTGATCTGGACTGGGGGGCCATGGATGTGCATCTGCCCCTGGGGTCGGGAATCCGCGAGAAGCTTCAGGAGCTGGGGCTGCGGCGGGTGGACTCCCTGGCGGCCGAACTGGCGGTTTCCCATCCTGATTGGGTGCCCCCGGGCGCGGCCGAGACCGTCCCGGCGCCCGCGGACGAAGCGCCGGACAGGGCCGCTGAATCCTCGGAAGTGGCCCCCGATAGCTGGGCCGCCCGCCGCGAGCAAGCGGGCTTCGTGATCCTGCCCGACAAGGCTTCCCTGGCGGCCTGGCTGGAGCGGCTGGACCCCGCCGCGCCCCTGGCCGTGGACACCGAGACCACCGGCCTGCGCCGGGACGAGGCCGACCTGGTGGGCGTTTGCCTGGCGGGCACGGACCGCGAGGGCCGGGATCTGCCGGCGGCCTACATTCCCGTGCGCTGGCGGGACAAGCCCAACGACGGGGGCGATGGGGGCGACACCCTGTTCCCCGTGGAGCCGGTGCGGGACCGCCTGGACGAGGTGAAGACCCTGCTGGCGCCGGTCCTGGCCGGCCCGCAGAGCCTGAAGGTGGGGCAGAACCTGAAGTTCGACCAGTGGATCCTGCTGCGGGCGGGCCTGCCCCTGGGCGGGCCCCTGTTCGACACCATGCTGGCCAGCTACGTCCTGGACCCGGGGCGGCGCAGCCACGGCCTGGACGACCTGGTTCTGGATCATCTGGATCACCGCATGATGAGCTACGACCAGCTCTTCGATAAGGGTGACCGCCACAAGGACATCCTGGCGGTGGATCCCGACCGGCTGGGCCTGTACGCAGCCGAGGACGCCCACTACACCCTGCAGTTGCAGCGCATCCTGGCGCCCCGCCTGGAGGATGAGGGGCTGGACGGGTTGTTCCGGGATCTGGAAATGCCCGTGTCCCAGGTGCTGTTGCGCATGGAGCGCCACGGCATCCTCATCGACCGGGACTTCCTGAAGGGGTTGCGCACCCGCTTCGAGGCCGAGCTGCAGGAGATGGAGCAGAAGATCCACCAGCTGGCGGGGGAGGAGTTCAACATCCAGAGCCCCAAGCAGCTGGCCGTGATCCTTTTCGAGAAGCTGGGGCTGAAGCCCATCAAGAAGACGGCCACCGGCTGGAGCACCGACGTCTCGGTGCTGACCACATTGGCCGAAGAGCACGACCTGCCCGCCCTGATCCTGGAGTACCGCCAGGTGGCCAAGCTGCTGAACACCTACGTCGAGACCCTGCCCGAGCTGGCCAACAGGGAGACCGGGCTCATCCACACCTCCTACAACCAGGCGGTGGCGGCCACGGGGCGCCTGTCCAGCAGCGATCCCAACCTGCAGAACATTCCCATCCGCACCGAGCTGGGCAAGCTCATCCGCCAGGCCTTCGTGCCCCGGCAAAAGGGCAGCGTGTTCCTGTCGGCCGATTACAGCCAGGTGGAACTGCGCCTGCTGGCCCATCTGTCGGGGGACCCCAACCTGCGGGCGGCCTTCCGCGAAGGGGCCGACGTGCACCGCCGCACAGCCGCCCTCATCGCCGGGGTGGATGAGGAAGAGGTGACCAGCGAGATGCGCTACCGCGCCAAGGCCATCAACTTCGGGGTCATCTACGGCATGGGCGCCCGGGCCCTGGCCCGTCAAATCGACGTGCAGGTCAAGGAGGCCTCGGCCTTCATCGCCACCTACTTCGAGACCTATCCCGGGGTGCGCACCTTCATCGACCAGACGGTGGAGATGGCCCGCGAGCAGGGCTGGGTGGAAACCCTGCTGGGACGCCGCCGCCTGCTGCCGGACATCACCAGCAGCAACAACCGCATTCGCAGTTTTGCCGAGCGGGTGGCCGTGAACACGCCCATCCAGGGGACGGCCGCCGACCTCATCAAGCTGGCCATGCTGCGCATCCAGGAGCAACTGGATGCCGGGGACGTGCCGGCCCTCATGTTGCTGCAGGTGCACGATGAACTGGTGCTGGAGGTGCCCGAGCAGCATCTGCAGGCCGCCCGCGACCTGGTGGTCACGGGCATGGAGTCGGCCCTGGAGCTGGAGGTGCCCCTGGTGGTGGACGCCCACAGCGGGGCCAACTGGGCCGAGGCCCACGGATGATCCGGCCCCTGCCCATGCAACGCTGGGTGGTGACCGGGCCCATCGCCGCGGGCAAGAGCCTGGTCAGCCGGCAACTGGCCCGGCTATCGGGTGCGCCCGTCGTGAACGGCGATGCCCTGGGCCACGAGGTGCTGGCCATGCCGGCGGTGCAGGAAGCTATCGCCGCACATTTCGGTCCCACCATGGTCAGCGAGGGAGTGGTGGATCGGGCCGCCCTGGGCCGCCTGGTCTTCGGCGACCCCGGCGCCCTGGAAATGCTCAACGCCCTGACCCACGGCCATATCAGCCGCCTGGCGGAGGAACGGCTGCAGGAGGCGGAAAAGTGCGGGGAACATGCCCTTGCCGTCCTGGAGGCGGCCGTGTATTTTCTCTTTCCGTCCCCGCCCCGCGCCGACCTGGTGCTGGCGGTGACAGCTTCGGCCGCCCACAGGGCCCGCCGGCTGGCGGAATCCCGGCAACTTTCCCTGGAAGACGCCCGGGCCCGCATCGCGGCCCAGAACCACCTGGAACCTCTCTGGTCCCGGGCCGACGTCATCCTGGTTAACGAGGGAACCGCCGACGAGCTTCAGGAATCGGTCCGGCTGCTGGTGCAGAAGGAACTGGGAATACGGAAACCACAGGGAGACACGCCGTGAAAGAGACACTCGATCGCATCCAGGCCGCGGTGGCCCGACTCGAAGCCCTCAAGGAGGGTCTTTGACTTTTCCGCCCTGCAGGAACAACTGACCAAGCTGGAAGCGCAGCAAGCCTCTCCTGAATTCTGGAACGACCAGGACGAGGCCAACCGCGTGCTGCGCAAGGCCCAGTCCCTGAAGCAGTGGACGGTGCCCATGAGCGAGGCCATGGAACTGGCCGAGGAACTGGGCCTGATGGCCGAGATGGCCCAGGAAGAGGACGACGCCGACGCCGCCCGCGAGGTTGAAGAGGGCGCCGATCGCCTGGTAAAGGCCGTGGAGAAGCTGGATTTCCAGTTCCTGCTGAGCGGCGAGGACGACGAGCGCGGCGCCGTGCTGGAGATTCATCCCGGCGCCGGCGGCACCGAGAGCCAGGACTGGGGGCAGATGCTCCTGCGCATGTACACCCGCTACTTCGAGGATCAGGGCTGGAAGTTCAAGACCCTGGATCTGCAGGCGGGAGACACGGCGGGCATCAAGAGCGTCACCCTGGAGATCGACACGCCCTTCAGCTACGGCTACCTCAAGAGCGAGTCCGGCGTGCACCGGCTGGTGCGCATCTCGCCCTTCGACGCCCAGAGCCGGCGGCACACCACCTTCACCTCGGTATTCGTCTACCCCCTGGTGAACGACGACGTCGAGGTGGAGATCGATCCCAACGATCTGCGCATCGACACCTACCGGGCCCAGGGCGCCGGCGGCCAGCACGTCAACAAGACCGACAGCGCCATCCGCATCACCCACAATCCCACGGGCATCGTGGTGCAGTGCCAGAACGAGCGCAGCCAGCTGCGCAACCGGGAGGCCGCCATGACCATGCTGCGGGCCAAGCTGTACCAGCGGGTGCTGGAAGAGCGCCAGAAGGAACGCGACGCCGTGGAAGCCGAGAAGATGGAGATCGCCTGGGGCAGCCAGATCCGCAGCTACGTGTTGCAGCCCTACACAAAGGTCAAGGACCATCGCACCGAGCACGAGACCGGCAACGCCATCGGCGTGCTGGACGGTGACCTGGATCCCTTCATCGATGCCTACCTGCGCTGGCTGGGAGCTCGTTCCCGCTAGCCGTGAACGCGGCCGCGGCCGCACAACCTCGAGGTCGATACCGTGAGCAACAAGGATCAGAACCAGCAGGACCAGACCCAGGAAAGCCCCCACCGCCTCATCGAGATGCGGCTGCAGAAGATGGAGGAGCTGGGTAAACAGGTTCCCCTGTATCCTTTCAGCTACGACCGCAGCCACACCAGCGAGCAGCTGCGCGACCAGGAAGAAGCCCTGACTGCCGCGGAGACCTCGGTGCGCTTTCCCGGTCGCATCATGGCCAAGCGCGGCGCCGGCAAGACCATGTTCGTGCCCATCCAGGACGAGTGGGGCACCATCCAGGCCTACTTCAAGAAGGACGACCTGGGCGAGGAGCGCTTCGAGCTGGTGAAGAAGCTCATCGACATCGGCGACTGGGTGGGCGTGCAGGGCAAGCTGTTCCGCACCCGCACCGACGAGCTGACCATCCACGTGGAGGACTTCACCTTCCTGGCCAAGGCCATCCGGCCCCTGCCCGAGAAGTACCACGACATGAGCCTGGAGAACAAGAGCCGCCGCCGGCACCTGGACCTGGCCATGAACGTGGAGAGCCGGGAGCGTTTCAAGAAGCGCAGCGCCATCATCAGCGAGATCCGCGGCTTCTTCGCCGACGAGGAGTACCTGGAGGTGGAAACGCCGGTGCTGCAGCCCCTGTATGGTGGCGCCACGGCCCGGCCCTTCACCACCCACCACAACGCCCTGGACATGACGCTGTACATGCGCATCGCCGACGAGCTGTACCTGAAGCGTCTCATCGTGGGCGGGCTGGAGCGGGTTTACGAGATCGCCAAGGACTTCCGCAACGAGGGCATGGACCGCACCCACAACCCCGAGTTCACCATGCTGGAGTGCTACGCCGCCTACTGGGACTACCAGGACATGATGGACCTGACGGAGCGCCTCATCCGCCGCCTGGCCCAGCGCTTCGGCACCGACGGCAAGCTGACCTACGGCGAACTGGAGATGGAGTTCGACAAGCCCTTCCGCCGCATCCGATTCATGGACGCCCTGGCCGAGAAGACCGGCCAGGACCTGATGCAGCTGGACGACGCGGCGGTGGCCGAGCTGGCCAAGCAGCACGGCGTACAGCTTAAGAAGGGCATGGGCCGCGACAAGATCCTGGACGAGCTGTTCAGCGAGCTGGTGGAGCCCGAGCTCATCCAGCCCACCTTCGTCATGGACCATCCCAAGGAGCTGTCGCCCCTGGCCAAGGACCACCGCGAGACCCCCGGCCTGGTGGAGCGCTTCGAGCTCTTCGTGGCCGGCTTCGAGCTGGCCAACAGCTTCAGCGAGCTCAACGATCCGCGCGAGCAGCGCCGCCGCTTCCTGGCGCAGAAGGAGCTCATGGACGCCGGCGACGACGAGGCCCAGCCCATCGACGAGGAATTCCTGCAGGCCATGGAGGCTGGCATGCCCCCCACAGGCGGCATGGGCATGGGTATCGATCGCCTGATCATGCTGCTGACCGACAGCAACAACATCCGTGACGTGCTGCTGTTTCCGCACATGCGGCCGGAAGGCGATTGATCGGCATGCGCTCAGGCATGGATTTCGCCCTGTACATCGCCCGCCGCTACATGAGGAGCCGGCGCCACAGCCGATTCCTCAGTCGCGGCAGCGTCACCGCCATCATCGGCATCACCATCGGGGTGATGGTGCTGAACATCACCCTGGCGGTGATGAACGGTTTCCACACCGAGATGCGGCGCACCTTCGTCGAGAACATGCCCATGATCACCATCATCACCAGCGACCCCGAGGGGTTGAAGGACCTGGGCGCTCTCATGGACCGCATCGGCCAGGACGAGGAGGTGGTGGGGGTGGCGCCCTTCATCAAGCAGGAGGCCATCCTCACCGTGGCCCGCAGCTACGGCCCGCCACGGCCCCAGGGCGTGCTCATCTGGGGCGTCGAACCCGACCTGGTGGAGTCGGTGCAGCCCATGGGCAAGTACCTGCTGCCGCAGCCGGAGATCCTGGCCTCCCTGGCCGAGAACCCCGCCGACCCCGGGCGCACCCCCCGCATCATCATGGGGTCGGACCTGGCCAACAACCTGTACACGGCCATCGGCGACACGGTGGTGCTGACGGCCCCCACGGGCGAGCTGGAACTGGACGACATCCGCGCCGAGAGCCGCAAGTTCGTGGTGGTGGGCTTCTTCGAGACGGGCATGTACGAGTTCGACAGCCGTTTCGTCTACATCCAGCGCGACGTGGCCGCCGACTTCCTGGGCTACGCCCCCGGATCGGCCTCCATGCTGGGGGTGAAGGTGCGCGAGCTGATGCGGGCCTCGGCCGCGGCCGACCGCCTGGAAACGGCCCTGGGCCCCGACTATTACGCCACCGACTGGATGGCCCTGAACGCCAACCTGTTCAAGTGGATCAAGATGGAAAAGATCATCATGGCCATCCTGCTCAGCATGATCATCCTCATCGCCGGGTTCAATATCATCGGCATCCTGACCATGATGGTCGGCGAGCGTCGCCGGGAGATCGGCATCATGCTGGCCATGGGCGTGCCCCGGGGGCAGATCATGGGGGTCTTCGTCATCAACGGTCTGCACCTGGGCCTGGTGGGCGTGGGCCTGGGCACAGTGCTGGGTCTGGGGGTCAACGCCTTCCTGTATTACCACGGTTTCAAGTTGCCCGGTGATGTGTACTTCGTCGAGTCCCTGCCCGTGCTGGTCCAGGCCGGTGACGTGTTCCTGGTCACGGGCATCACCCTGGTCATCGCCCTGTTGGCGGCCCTGTGGCCGGCCTGGGAAGCCTCCAACCTCAAACCCATGGAAATCATCCGGTACACATGAGCGAGTTCCTGGCAGCCCGGCGTATCAGCAAGTTCTTCCCCCGCAAGGGGGGCAGGGTCAAGGTGCTGGAAGAGTGCGACTTCGTCCTGCAGAAGGGTGAGGCCGTGGCCGTCATGGGCCCCAGCGGCTCCGGCAAGAGCACCCTGCTGAACATGCTGGGTGGACTGGACAAGCCCACCTTCGGGCAGGTCAGCTTCGAGGGCGAGCCCCTGAATTTCCACGACGCCGGGGGCATGACCTTGTGGCGCAGTCGGGGCGTGGGCTTCGTCTTCCAGTTCCACTTCCTGCTGCCGGATTTCACGGCCCTGGAAAACCTCTTGCTGCCCGTGCGGGCCCACCGGCCCGTGGAAGATGACGACCGTGCCCGGGCCCGGCATTTCCTGGCGCTGATGGGGCTGGAGGACCGGGCCGAGCACCTGCCTGGTGAACTGTCGGGGGGCGAGCAGCAGCGGGTGGCCGTGGCCAGGGCCTTCATGAACCGGCCCGCCATCATCCTGGCCGACGAGCCCTTCGGCAATCTGGACCGGGAGCGGGGCGACGAGCTGGGGGACCTGCTTTTCCGGCTCCTGCAAGAGGAAGGCGCCAGCCTGGTCCTGGTGACCCATGATCCCACTCTGGCCGCGCGTGCCGACCGCATCCTGGAACTGCGTGACCGTCAGCTGGTCGAGCACCGACCCGAGGAGGAGGCTTGATCCCATGATGTGCCAGCACTGCGGCCGCAACGACGCCCTCATCCACCTGACCGAGATCAACGACGGACAGGTGCAGAGCCTCTGGCTGTGCCCGGCCTGCGCCCGTGAGCACAAGAACCAGCGGGCCGCCCGGGGAGTCGGTGGCCCGTCGGACGGCGGTCTGCCGGAAAACGGTGATCCTTTCGCCTTGCCTCCCCGTCGTGAACGGGGCCGCGGCCCGGATCAGAGCCTTGCCGATTTCCTGGGTGAAGACGGCCTGCTGCACCGCAACGTGGATCCCGACGGGGTGCATACCTGTCCGGTGTGCGGTTACACCATCGAGAGTTTCTTCCGCACCGAGCGCCTGGGCTGCGCCGGTTGCTACCGGGCTTTCGAGCCCAACATCCGCCCCCTGCTGGCCCGCCACCATGGGCGTACCATCCACCTGGGCAAGGTGCCCCGTTCCGACGCCTCCCGGCCCAACCTGCTGGCCGACCGCACCCGGGTGCGGGTGGCCCTGGAAAGGGCCGTGGCCCGGGAGGATTTCGAGGAGGCCGCCCGCCTGCGGGATCAGCTCAAGGCCCTGCCCGGACCGGAAGGTCCCGGCTCACCGGATGGAGGGGAAAGCCATGAGTGAGCTTTTCGCCACCGGTGATTTTCCCTTGCCGGGCTACCTGGATGGTTCGGGCCCCGCGGCCGATCTGGTCCTGGGCACCCGGGCTGTGCTGGTGCGCAACCTGGCCGGCGTGCAATTCCCCGGGCACGCCGCCGCCGGCGAGCTGGAGGCCGTGCGCCAGGAGGTGGAGGGGGCCATCCAGGCCACGGACCTTTGCGCCGGGTGGAGCCGCCACCGGCTGGCCGAACTGGCCCAGGATCAGCGCCACAGCCTGCTGGAAAAGCTCATCATCAGCCGCCAGGTGGCCAATGATCCGGAAAAGAGCGTCTTGCTGGGATCCTCGGACCTTTCCCGCAGCCTGACCATCAACGACCGGGACCATCTGCGCCTGGCGGGCTTTGCCTCGGGCTTCGACCCCGCGGCCGCCGGGGCGCGTGTTCTGGAACTGGAAGGGGCCCTGGAGACCCGGCTGGGCTTCGCCTATCAGGAGGCCCTGGGCTACCTGACCAGCGAACCCACCCGGGTGGGCACCGGCCTGGTGTTCACGGCCTTCCTGCACTTGCCGGGGCTGGTCATGGCCGACGAGGTGGACAAGATCGTCAACGCCCTGCACCAGCTGCGTTTCCGGGTTTCGGGGCTGCGCGGGGCCGGGACCACCGTGCGGGGGGCCCTGTTCCGGGTCACCAGCCAGGTCACCCTGGGACGGGATGAGAGTGAGATCCAGGAGGATTTCTCCTTCCACGTGGGCAAGGTCCTGCTTCACGAGAAGAGCGCGCGTCAGCAGCTTTTCGAGCAGGATCCCCTGGCTATGGAAGACGCCGTGCACCGCAGCCTGGCCACCTTGCAGGCGGCAAGATTGATCACCAGCCAGGAATGTTTTGACCGGCTCAGCCACCTGCGGCTGGGGGTGGGGCTGGAACTGCTGCCTCACCTGACCGTTCCCCAGTTGAACAGGCTTCTTCTGTGGCAACAATCCGCCCATCTGGGCCTGGTCCACGGGAATTTTCCCTCCCCCACCCAGATTCAGGCTTTGCGGGCCTCTTTCTTGCGAGAATTACTCGGGTCGCGGTAAAGTCCACCCATTATCAGGCGATAAGAATAGTTGCGGAGCCGCAAAAACGTCCCTCAGGGGACGGTAGCGGGCTCCCGGCTGGTCCAGTATATTCTGGGAACCCCCAGGAAGACCGCCATCCGCCCCTGGCCGGGCGGGGTGGTCCGGGGTCCCAGGAGACCTTCCCTTTCCGGCTCTGGAAGACCGCATTGGAGGCGCGTCAGCATGAATGACCGATTTACCCAAAGAGTCCGCAAAGTCCTGTTCCTGGCCCGTGACGAGGCTGGTCGCCTGCAACACGACTACATCGGCACCGAGCATCTGCTGCTGGGAATCATCCGCGAAGGCGAGGGGGTGGCGGCCAACGTCCTGCGCCGCCTGAACATCGAATTCGACCGGATCCAGAAGGCTGTGGAAGACTCGGTCACCGCGCCCATGGGCCCGGTCAGCATCGGCGAGATCCCCTTCACGCCGCGGGCCAAGAAGGTCCTGGAACTGTCCATCGACGAGGCGCGCCTGCACAACCACAACTACGTGGGCACCGAGCACCTGCTGCTGGCCCTCATCCGCGAGGGTGAAGGCGTGGCCGCCCGGGTGCTGCAGGAAATGGGCACCGACCACGAGCGGGTCAAGCGCGAGGTCATGAAGGAACTGGGCAGCAACGAGGACGCGCCCAAGGCGGCCGGCCGCAAGCAGCGCAAGCAGAAGAAGGAAAACTCGGTCCTGGAGCAGTTCGGCCGCAACATGACCGACATGGCCCGCGAGGGCAAGCTGGACCCCACCATCGGGCGCAGCAAGGAGATCGATCGCTGCATCCAGATTCTCAGCCGGCGCAAGAAGAACAACCCCGTGCTCATCGGTGAGCCCGGCGTGGGCAAGACCGCCATCGTGGAGGGCTTCGCCACCAAGATCGTCGAGGGCAACGTGCCCGCCCTGCTGCGGGACAAGGAGATCGTCACCCTGGACCTGGCCAGCGTGGTGGCCGGCACTAAGTACCGCGGCCAGTTCGAGGAGCGCCTGAAGCAGATCATGGCCGAGATCCGTGAGAATCCCGACGTGATCCTGTTCATCGACGAGCTGCACACCATCGTGGGCGCCGGCGGGGCCGAGGGGGCCATCGACGCTTCCAACATGCTGAAGCCCGCCCTCAGCCGGGGCGAGATCCAGTGCGTGGGCGCCACCACCATGGACGAGTACCGCAAGTTCATCGAGAAGGACGGGGCCCTGGAACGCCGCTTCCAGCCCGTCATGGTGAACCCGCCCTCGGAAGAGGAGACGGTGGACATCATCTTCGGTCTGCGGGACAAGTACGAGGCCCATCACCGGGTCAAGTTCGACGACGACGCCGTCAAGGCCGCCGTCTTCCTGAGCAACCGCTACATCTCGGGCCGGGCCCTGCCCGACAAGGCCATCGACATCATCGACGAGGCCGGCAGCCGCGCCCGCCTCAGCATGACCGTGGTGCCCCCCGATCTGCGCGACCTGGAAAAGCGCATCGGCGAGGTCATCACCGAGAAGGAATCGGCCATCCAGAGCCAGGAGTTCGAGAAGGCAGCCTCTTTCCGGGACGAGGAGAAGTCCCTCAAGAAGGAGCTGCAGGACCTCAAGAAGAACTGGAACAGCGGCTCCACCGACCCCCACGCGGTGGTGGACGAGAAGCTGGTGTGCCACGTCATCGCCGACATCACGGGCATTCCCGTGTCCGAGGTGGAGGAAGAAGAGACCGAGAAGCTGCTGCGCATGGAGGACGAGCTGCGCAAGTGGGTCATCGGCCAGGACGAGGCCCTGCGGGCCGTTTCCAAGGCCATCCGGCGCAACCGGGCCGGCCTGCGCGATCCCAAGCGGCCCATCGGCTCCTTCGTGTTCATGGGCCCCAGCGGCGTGG
Source organism: Candidatus Krumholzibacteriia bacterium (assembly GCA_963674845.2). Taxonomy (GTDB): domain Bacteria; phylum Krumholzibacteriota; class Krumholzibacteriia; order LZORAL124-64-63; family LZORAL124-64-63; genus LZORAL124-64-63. Next base: position 416,617 of record CAXXKE010000001.1, read on the forward strand.
GCAAGACCGAGGTGGCCCGGCAGCTGACCGAGTTCCTGTTCGGCGACCAGTCGGCCCTGATCCGGGTGGACATGTCCGAGTACATGGAGAAGCACAGCGTCAGCCGGCTGGTGGGAGCGCCCCCGGGCTACGTGGGTTACGACGAGGGCGGCATGCTCACCGAGAAGGTGCGCCGCAAGCCCTACAGCGTGATCCTGCTGGACGAGATCGAGAAGGCCCATCCCGACGTGTGGAACATCCTGCTGCAGGTGCTGGACGACGGCCAGCTCACCGACAGCTTCGGCCGCACGGTGGACTTCCGCAATTCGGTGCTGATCATGACCAGCAACGTGGGCAGCCGCAAGACCCACGCCGTGCGCGGCGTCGGCTTCGGCAGCGACGAGGAAGACCACAACAAGCAGCGGGTGCAGGCCAATATCGACGCCGACCTGCGCAAGACCTTCAGTCCGGAGTTCCTGAACCGCATCGACGAGATCATCACCTTCAAGTCCCTGGACAAGGCCGACATCACCCAGATCGTGGAGATCCTGCTGCGGGACGTGAGTGGTCGTCTGAAGAACCTGGAGATCGACTTCCAGTTCACCTCCGAGTGCAAGGACTTCCTCTGCGATGTGGGTTACGACCCCAAGATGGGAGCCCGGCCCTTGCGGCGGGCCATCCAGAAGCATCTGGAGGATCCCCTCAGCGAGAAGATCCTGCGGGGCGAGGTCAAGAGCCGCAGCGAGGTTGTCATCGGGCTGGATGCCGGCAAGCTGACCTTCGCGTCCAAGCCCAAGGAAGAGGTCAAGAGCCTGCCCAGCGGCAACTGATCCCGGGTTTGTGCGACCCTGCGCCCCCCGGCATCCGCCGGGGGGCTTTTTGTTTGCCGTCCCGTGATTGAACAGGGATTCCCTCCTGATATGAAGTTACGCTTCCCATTGCGGGGCAATTATCCTATTTTACGGTGCAGATTGCCGGGAACTTCCCCTTTTCTCCTCGGTTTGAACACTGTGCCGCGGACAAGGATGCCGCGGTTTCTTCGATTTTCGCTAGCTGACGGGAGTCCGTTTCTACCCATGCATAGGATTGTGCTAATCAGCCTGCTGGTCTGCCTGCTCGGGGGCGCCGCTGTGTCCCTGGCGCAGCAACCGGCCCCCGCCGAGGTCCCCGCGACCTCGGCCACCATTCAGCAGATCGAGGTGGTGGGAGCCCTCACCGTCGGGGCCCGCCAGGTCCGGGCCTGGAGCGGTTTCGAGGAGGGCAAGGTCCTGACCAGGGACCTGGTGTCCAGCGGTATCCGCAATCTCTTCGCCACCAAGAAGTTTTCCGACGTCTTCGTGTACGAGACCCCGGTGGACGGCGGCGTGCGGCTGACCATCAACCTGTCCGAGTTCCCCCGCATCCGCAGCATCAAGTTCCAGGGCAACGACAAGGTCAAGGAAAGCGACCTGCGTGACGCCTTCCCCGTCCATGTTGGGCAGTTCGCCAATCCTGCGGTCATCAATCGCGACCTGCAGCCCCTGCGCGAGCTTTACTACGACAAGGGCTATTACAACGTGGCCATGGACACCGAGGGCACCGAGGTCGACGCCAACAACATGGAAGACCTGGTGGTCACCATCACCGAGGGCAAGAAGGTCAAGGTCGAGAACATCACCTTCGAGGGCAACGAGCACCTTTCCGACGACGATCTGCGGGACCCCATGAAGCAGGGTACCACCGGCTTCCTGCGCAGCGGCACCTTCAAGAAGAACCAGTTCGAGGAGGACAAGGAGCGCATCATCACCAAGTGCCGCAACGAGGGCTACCTGGATGCCGCCATCCTGGACACCGAGCTGGTCTTCCACGAGGACGATCCCGAGAAGATGGACATCGTCATCACCGTGGACGAGGGCCGGCAGTACCAGGTGGGCAACATCAACTGGCAGGGCAACACGGTGTTCGATGACATCGCCATCGCCGACAACATCTGGCTGATGAAGGGTCGGGTCTTCAAGGAAGACGAGTATCTTGAAACCCTGGACAACCTGCAGCAGATCTACGCCGACCGGGGCTACATCTACATCACCGTGGAGCCCACCCGGGAAATCGAGGACACCACCGTCAACGTCGATTTCACCTTCATCGAAGGCCAGCCCGCCCATCTGCACGACGTGCAGATCTCCGGCAACGTCAAGACCTACGACAACGTGATCCTGCGGGAGATGCGCATCTTCCCCGGCGAGAAGTTCTCCAACACCCGCATCCAGGCCACCATGCGGGATATCTTCCAGACCGGCTTCTTCGAGGACGTGCAGCCCGATATCCGCCCCGTGGAGGGCGGCGACGTGGACATGATCCTGAAGGTGAAGGAGAAGCAGACCGGCCAGTTCATGTTCGGCATGGCCTACAGCGCCGAGACCTCGGCCAGCGGCTTCATCCAGGTCCAGGAGACCAACTTCCGGGGCAAGGGCCAGAACGTGGGTGTCACCTGGCAGTTCGGCTCGCGGCGGCGCTACGTGGACCTGAGCTTCACCGAGCCCTGGTTCCGTGGCACGCCCACCCTGGTGGGAGCCGACCTTTTCGACCGCTACCAGTACAACTACGACGACTTCTACGAGAGCCGGGTGCGGGGCTTCAGCCTGCGCCTGGGCCGGCGCATTCCCGGCACCCGCTACAGCCGGGTGGGCCTGCGCTACGAGCTCTCCGAGACCAAGCTTTCCGACTTCAGCGCCGGCTACGTGGCCTACCTGGAAGACCTGGAGAACAGCCTGGGCAGCAGCGACGTGCCCTTCCAGCGCCTGGACCGCATCGAGTGGCCCCAGACCAAGAGCAGTCTGCGCCTGAGCTTGAACCGCAACAGCACCGACAATCCCTTCTTCCCCACCAGCGGCAGCAAGACCAGCTACAGCCTGGAGTGGGCCGGCGGTCCCCTGGGCGGGGAAATCGAGTTCCAGGAGCACCTGCTGTCCCACAGCTACTACCAGCGCCTGCCCAGGGGCTTCGCCATGCACGTGCGCGGCTTCTTCGGCATGTTGCACGGGCTGAATTCCGCCGACGACGTGCCCGACTGGGAGCGCTACCGCCTGGGCGGCAACCGGCGTTTCCCCCTGCGCGGCTACAAGGATCTGGAAGTGGTGCCCCGCGGCAACCCCAGCTTCATCGGCGGGCGTTTCTTCACCATCATCAACACCGAGTTGCTGTATCCCTTGACCAATTCCATCCAGCTGCTTTCCTTCCTGGACATGGGTGACGTCTGGAACAGCTTCACCGAGGCCGACCTGGCCCACCTGCGCAAGGGCGCGGGCTTCGGCCTGCGGGTGGAGGTCCCCATGATGGGCACCATCGGTTTCGACTACGGTTACGGTTTCGATCGTGTTGGCGGGCCCTCCTGGGAGCCCCACTTCACCATGGGCAGTTTCTTCTAGTCCGGCCTGCCGTGCCGGACGATGATGCCCCCAACTGGCGAGCTGCGGCTTGCCCATGCAAGAAGGCTGAAAAGCCGGAGGAAATGATGAAAACGAGCAAATTTATCCTGATGCTGCTGACCCTGGTGCTGACCCTGGGCCTGGCCGGTTCGGCCCTGTCCGCCGACCGCCCCCTGGGTCTGGTGGACGGCCAGCGCATCATGGAGGAATACGAGGCCGCCCGGGACGCCTACGAGCAGTACCAGAAGTTCCTGCAGGAGCTTGAACTCGAGGTTGCCGACCGGGAAAAGGCTCTGACGGCCCTGATGGAGGAGATCGAGAGCCAGAAGCTGTTGCTGGGGGAGGACGCCCTGGCGGCCAAGATCCAGAATTTCGAGCAGCAGCGGGCCGAGTACTTCCAGTTCCGCGAGGGCATCGATCAGAAGGCCGAGAACGAGTACAAGGCCAAGATCACGCCCATCCTGGACCAGGTGAAGATCATCGTCGAGCGCATCGGCAAGGAGAAGGGCTACGGCCTGATCGTCGATTCCTCGACCCTGTCGGTCATGTTCAAGGATGACGACTACGACCTGACCAACGATGTGCTGAGCGCCCTGGCCCGGGGTGATGACTGAATTTGGCCCCTGTTTTCTGGATAACAGTTGTGTTTTTTTCCGTTGACACGCTGCCGGGCACGGGTGAAATTTACAATTGATTCAGCGATCGCGTTTTAGCCCCCCATCAAGGAGACGATGGGGGGCAGTTGCATAACCGGGGAAGTTCCCATGCGCGCCCTGAATTTGAGCCTCATAGCCGACCAGCTGGAAGGCCGGTTCGTCGGAGCGGAGGATCCGCTCATCGACGGGGCCGCCAGTCTGGAAGAAGCCGGTCCCACGGATCTGGCCTTCCTGGCCAGCGCCAAGCAACAGGACCGCCTGCAAGGCTGCCGGGCCGGTGGTGTCATCATCGGCCCCGGGGTGGAGACCACCATCCCGGCCATCGTGGTGGACAAGCCCTATCACGCCTTCGCCCGTTTCCTGGAGGGGCTTCAGGTCGCGCGGGATCGCGTGTTTCCGCCCGGGGTTCATCCCTCCGCCGTGGTCGATTCCACGGCCGACCTCGATCCCACCGTGGCCCTGGGGCCCTATTGTGTGGTGGGAGCGGGTTGTCGCCTGGGAGCCGGGACCAGGCTGGGCCCCCATGTGTGCGTGGGCCCGGACGTGACTATCGGCCGGGATTGCCTGATATACGCCCAGGTGACAATCCGGGAAGGGTGCGTCCTGGGGGACCGGGTCATCCTGCATGCCGGCTGTGCCGTGGGCACCGATGGTTTCGGGTACGTCCCCACCGAGACGGGGCCGCGCAAGGTGCCCCAGGTGGGCATCGTGGTCCTGGAAGACGACGTGGAAATCGGCGCCGGCACCTGCATCGACCGGGCCACCACCGGCCAGACCCTCGTCGGGGCCGGGACGAAGATCGACAACCAGGTGCAGATCGGCCACAACGTCAAGGTGGGCCGGGCCTGCGCCATGAGCGCCCAGACCGGGATTTCCGGCAGCTGCACCCTGGAGGACGGGGTGACCCTGGGCGGCAAGGTGGGCATCGCCGACCATCTGCGGGTGGGGCAGGGAGCCCAGGTGGCCGGGATGAGCGGACTCATCCGGGACGTGCCCCCCAAGGGGGTCGTTTTCGGCTACCCCGCCCTGGATTTCACCGAGGCCTTCCGCATCGTGGGGGCCATGCGCAAGCTGCCCGGGCTTCTGAAACGGGTAGCGCGTCTGGAAAAGCGCCTGGCCGGCGACGGCGAGAAGAACGTTAACGAGGAGTAGCAGGCCGTGATCTGGCTTCAGAAAACCGTGGACAAGGAAGTGAGCTGCCAGGGCATCGGCCTGCATTCCGGCCAGCCCGCCCGCATGACCTTCGCTCCCGCCGAGCCCAACACCGGCCTGGTGTTCGAGGTCCCCTGCCCCGACGGGCCGGTGGAGATCCCCGCCGTGGTGGAGAACGTGGCCCCCGAGGCTGATCTGGTGCGGGCCACCACCCTGGTCAAGGGCGGGCTCAAGATCCACACGGTGGAGCACGTGCTATCCGCCCTGTACGGCCTGGGCATCACCAATTGCCGCATCAAGCTGGAAGGCGGCGAACCGCCGGTTCCCGCCTGCGGCAGCGCCCTGTCCTACGTGGAGATGATCGACGAGGCGGGCATCCGGGATCAGGGTCTGCCCTCGGTCTACTACAAGATCAACCAGCCCGTGAAGTATCTGGAAGGGGACGTGGAGATCACCGCCGAACCGGCCGACGACTTCCTGGTGAGCTTTCACGTGGAATACGACGACCCCTCCATCGGCAGCCAGGACGCCACCTTCGAGATGCGCCCCTGGGTGTACCGCCGGGAAATCGCCCCGGCCCGCACCTTCGCCATGATGCGGGACGTGGACAAGATGCGCGAGATGGGGCTGGCTCTGGGGGGCAGCATCGAGAACGCCCTGGTCTTCGACAACGGCCGCATCCATGGCGACCTGGAACTGCGCTTCCGCGACGAGGTGGTGCGCCACAAGATCCTGGATCTCATGGGCGATCTGGCCCTGCTGGGCATGCCCGTGCAGGGACACATCAAGGCCCGCCTTTCCGGCCACGCCTCCAACGTGGCCTTCACCCGGATCCTGGCCCGGCACGAGCGCAAGATGCCCCGCATCTATCCGGCCCGCAAGCCCGAGTCCTGGGACATCGCCTCCATCATGGAGATCATGCCCCATCGTTATCCCTTCCTGCTGGTGGATCGCATCATCGACCTGCAGCCGGGAAAGACCGTGACGGGCATCAAGAACGTGACCATCAACGAGCCCTTTTTTCAGGGACATTTTCCCGGGCATCCCATCATGCCCGCGGTGTTGATCATAGAAGCCATGGCCCAGGTGGGCGGGGTGCTGCTGCTGAGCAGCGTGGATGACCCGCGGGGCAAGCTCGTTTATTTCAGTGGAATCGACGAGGCGCGTTTCCGGCAGCCGGTGACCCCCGGCGACCAGCTGCGCTTCGAACTCGAACTCATCAAATTGCGCGGGCCTATCTGCAAGATGAAAGGCACTGCCTGGGTCGGCGACGCCAAGGTTGCTGAAGCCAATCTGATGTCATCAGTGGTTGATAGCTGATCAGCCGCCCAGAAGGAGGACTGTCTTGGATCCCATCGGAGCAAAGAAGAATGTCGGCCCGCGGCCCTTGCGGGACGCTGAAATCCACCCCACGGCCGTGGTCGATCCCGGCGCCAAGCTGGGGCATAACGTGAAGATCGGACCCCACTCGGTCATCGGCCCCAACGTGGTGCTGGGACCCGATTGCGTGGTGGGCTCGTCCGTGCTCATCGAGGGCAATACCACCGTCGGGCGCGGGAACCGCTTCTTCCACGGCGCCGCCATCGGCTGCGAACCCCAGGACAAGAAGTTCGGGGGCGAGGCCACCTACCTGGAAATCGGTGACAACAACGACATCCGGGAATACTGCACCATCCACATGGCCACCGGCGAGGGGGACATGACCCGGGTGGGCAGCAACAACCTGCTCATGGCCTACGTGCACATCGCGCACAACTGCCATATCCACGACAACTGCGTCATCGCCAACGCCGTTAACCTGGCCGGGCACGTGGAAGTGGAGAGCAACGCCACCATCGGCGGCATGACCCCGGTGCACCAGTTCTGTCGCGTGGGCGCCTTTGCCTTCGTGGGCGGCGGCAGCCGCCTGCCCCAGGATGTGCCCCCCTTCATCAAGGTGGCGGGCAACCCCGTGGAGGTGGCCGGGATCAACAGCATCGGTCTGAAACGCAACGGCTTCTCCGACGCCGAGATCATGAACCTGCGCAAGGCCTATCGCTTCCTGTACCGTTCGGGTCTGAACGTGACCCAGGCCCTGGAGCGCATCGCCGGTGATTGCAAGCTGACGCCGACCATCGAGGAGTTGATGGCCTTCATCCGGCGGTCCGACCGGGGCATCGTGCGCTGAAAGGCTGACGAACCTTGGCGAACTCGCCTCAAAGACACATCTTCATCGCCTGCGGTGAAGCCAGTGGAGACCGGTACGGAGCGGCCCTGACGGCCGCTCTGCGGTCTTTGGAGCCCGGAGTCCGCATCACCGCCCTGGGTGGGCAGGCCATGGCCGCTGCGGGGGCACAGATCGTCGGCGACTCGGAGGAACTGGCCGTCATGGGCATCACCGAGGTGGTGCGGGCGCTGCCCCGCATCCGGCGGGCTCGGGGGGCCATCTTCGACCACCTGGATTCCCAGCGACCGGATCTGGTCATTCCCATCGATTTTCCGGGTTTCAACGGCGGGCTGGCGGGCCGGGCGGGCCGGCTGGGCATTCCCGTCTACTGGATCATCGCCCCGCAGGTCTGGGCCTGGGGCGGGTGGCGCATCGGAGGCTACCGGCGCAAGATCGACCGTCTGGCCACCATCCTGCCCTTCGAGGAAGACTTCTTCACCCGGCATGGTTTCGATGTCTATCCCATGGGGCACCCCCTCATGGAGGACTATGCGGGCGATTTCCCCTTCAGCGAATCCCTGAACCGGCGGGAAAAGGTGCTGAACAGCCGTAACGAGCCCTTGACGGTGGCGGTGATTCCGGGCAGCCGCCAGCAGGAGCTGCGCGAATTGCTGGCCATCCTCAAGGTCACGGGGCAGGCCATGATCGGCAGCCTGGAACAGCGTGATGTCAGGCTGCTGGTCAGTTGCGCACCCGGGGTGGACCCGCGCCAGCTGGCCGAGGTGTTCGACAAGGGATGCGAGATCAGCCAGATCCCCCTGCCCGAGTTGCTGCCCCGGGCCGATCTGGCCCTGGTTTGCAGCGGCACCGCCAGCCTGGAGGCGGCCCTGGCCGGCGTGCCCCATGAACTGGTGTACCGCACCGGCAGCTTCAACTACTTCCTGGCAAAGCGCCTGCTGCGTACCGAATTCATCGGCCTGAGCAACCTGATCATGGGCAAGGAGATCGTGCGGGAGAACCTGCAGGAGCAGGCTGCACCGTTGCCCCTGGCCCGGAATCTCATGCGCTGGATGGCCCGCCCGGCCGAACGCCAGACCTTTTACGCCAGCGTGCGCCGTTTACGCCAGATGTGTGGCAGCACAGGGGTGTGGGATCGGGCCGCCCGCGATGTCCTGAACTTCCTGGCGGGGAGGGATGCCCCCAGCGGGAGGTCCGGGCGGTGAGCCGCCTGCACGGCCTGAAGATGCTCCTGGCGCCTCCGGTCTGGAAATTCATGTCCGCCGCCACCAGGCTGGACCCCTTTGTCATCGATGATCCCACTCGCCCGGCCGGTCCCTATATTCTCTCCTGTCTGCACCGCGACATCCTACCGGCCATCATGCACGTCAAACCCCTGCGGCCGGCCTTGCTGGTCAGCACCAGTCCCGACGGGGATATCCTCATCCACACCCTGGGGCGGCGGCATTTCCGCTTCGTGCGGGGAGGGACCGGGGACGGTGGCCGGGCGGCCTTCCGGGATCTTGTCAGGCAGCTGGATTCGGGCCACAGCGTGGGCCTGGCGGTGGACGGCCCCAAGGGGCCTTACGGGCATATCAATGACGGGGTGCTGCAACTGGCCCGGTTGACCGGCGCCCCCATCCTGCCCCTGGTGGCCAGGGCCGGCCGGTCCCGGGTGCTGGGCACCTGGGACCGCACGGTGGTTCCCTGCCCATTCAGCCGGGTCCGGATGGAGCAGGGGCCTGCCCTGACCATCCCTCGTCAGGCCACCACCGGCGACCTGGACGCGGCGAGACGTCAGCTGGCCGGATTTTTTCTCCAGGGAGGGCCGCTGTCATGAAGATCCTGGACTGGCGGCCCTGGTACGAGCGCTACTTCGAGAAAAAAGGGGCTCGGCAGAACCACTCAGCCCCGGGGCCTGTGGCCGCCTGGTGGTCTCGCCGCGTGGACGTGGCCCTGGCCCGGCGGGTGGCGGCCCGCGCGGGCGTGGGGGACCGCCCCCTGGTGGTTTCGGTGGGAAACCTGGCCCTGGGGGGTACGGGCAAGACCCCCGTTATCATGCAGCTGGCCGTGGACCTGGCCGGCCTGGGCGTGGAGGGCGCGGTGCTGACCCGGGGATTCCGGAGCAGCCTCTCGGGGCCGCTGTTGGTGGATCCTGCCGACCCTGGGGCCGGGGATGAGGCGCGCCTCATGGCCGGGCGGCTGCGAGAAGTGGGTTGGCCTGTCATCCAGTCCCGTAGGCGGGAAAGGGGACTGGAACTGGCGTCCACTTTGTCCCCTCTGCCCCGTGTCATCCTGCTGGAGGACGGGCACCAGACCAGGGCCGTGGGCCGGCATCTGGACGTGCTCCTGCTGGATGCCTGGGAGGTGGCCGGGGGTGAAGATGAAGCCCAGGTGATCCCTGTGACAGGCCCCGCCTTCCCCTTCGGTCCCTACCGGGAGACCGCGGCCGGAGCCCGCCGTGCCGGCATCTGGTTGCTGGAAACTTCCCAGCCGGTTCCGGTCAGCGGGCCCCAGGGGCAAAGGATCAGCACATTCACCCGTTCCCTGTCCCTGATTCCGGCATCCGGCAACCAGAGAGAAGAGCAGCCCCGGGCCGGGGATTGCGCCGTGCTGTCGGGCATTGCCCGTCCCGCCGTATTCGAGGAAGGGGTGATCCGGCAGCTGGGTGAACAGCCGGGACTGGCCTTGCGCTTGCGTGACCATCAGCAGTACGACCCCCGCTGGTGCGGCCGCATCCTGGAGGCCATGGACCGGGCCGGAACCTCCCATCTGGTGACCACCGAGAAGGACTGGGTCAAGCTGGCCGGGCTGTGGCCGGCCGCCAGGCCCGTATGGTTGGCGCGCCTGGATCTGCGGTGGGGGCCCGAATATCCCTTGCCGCGGTTGGTGCTGGAATCCCTGCCATCAACGATGGATGGGGCCGGGCGGGGAGAATGAGAAAACGACCGGGAGAATGAACGTTCTCCCGGTCGTCTATTCGGACCTGGCGTGGAGGTTTTACTCCTCTTCCACCAGGCCGAAGAAGGTGACCATGAAGCCGGCGGGAATTGAGACCTCTCGGGAGCTGCCGCTCTCGTGGCCGTAGAAGGTCAGTTCGCAGTTGGCGGTGAAGCTGTTCCCGGTGGAAACCAGGGTGGGCTCGCCGTCAACCAGGACCGTGGACACCAGGAAGTCGCGGAACCAGGTCTGCTCCTTCATGACGCGGTCGGCGATGAGCACGCTCACCACACCGTCTTCGTTCACGGGAATCCGGGCGTCACAGAAGCCGCCGGTGATGTTGAAATCCGACAGCTCGGCGAAATCGACGGCGTCGGAGGTGTCGTTGTCGATGGGGTGCCAGGTCAGATCGTAGCTGGTGATGTGGAACCAGCTATAGGTTCCGTCTTCGGGCATGTAGATCGCAGAGCTGTAGGGGCGGGCCCGGAAGACCACGGGAACCCAGTCAACGGTGAGGATGGCGTCGTCGTTCTTCACCATGGCGTAGGACGAGAACAGGGGCGTTCCTGCGTTGACGGATTCGACCTCACAAACCAGGCGCTCCCATTCGTTGTCGTCATGGTTGGAACAACCGGTGACCACGATCAACAGGAGAGCCGACAGCAGGGTCGTATAAATCAGACGGGTCTTCACAGCAATATCCTCTCGGTGGACAGATTTCCTGTGGCTTGGTTACATTGCCAGTGTCACTGGAGTTTTCGGCGCGGCCCCGCGGGGCTTTAGCTCAACTTTTTCAATCCCTTCCCCGGACGGCGCAGCAAGAAGCGGACCGGGGTTGCCCTCTCGAACAGGACGGTACGATGAGCTCGCAACTGGTTGAGGAACCAGCCTTTAGCAGGGTGCTGGTGGTGGGGTCGGGAATCGCCGGCTTGCAATTTGCCCTTCTGGCCGCCGAAAAGGGGTCAGTCTGGATCGTCACGAAGAAGGAAAGTCGGGAAAGCAACACCAATTACGCCCAGGGGGGCATCGCCGCTGCGGTGTCCCCGGCGGACGATTTCGACACCCACGTGGCCGATACCCTGGAGGCCGGGGACGGGCTGTGCCACGAGGACATGGTGCGCCGTATGGTGGAGGCGGGGCCGCGCCTGGTGGACCGCCTCATGCAGCACGGGGTGGAGTTCAGCCGGGCCGCCGACGATCCAGCCGAGACCTTCGCCCTGGGACGCGAGGGCGGCCACACCCGCCGCCGGGTTCTTCACTGCAGCGACCTGACCGGGCGGGAGATCGAGAAGCAGCTCCTGCAGGCCTGCCTGGCTCATCCCAACATCCAAGTGCGAGAGAACCACATGGGGGTGGACTTGCTGCTGGGCCGGGACGTGGGCCTCGAGGGTGAACACGCCCAGCGCGTTGTGGGCTGCCTGGTCCTGGAAAGGGAGACCCACAAGCTGCACAGCTTCCTGGCCGACGCTGTGGTCCTGGCCACCGGCGGTTGCGGCAAGGTCTACAGCTACACCAGCAATCCCGACATCGCCACGGGAGACGGCCTGGGCATGGCCTTCCGCGTGGGGGCCCGGTTGGCCAATCTGGAATTCGTCCAGTTCCATCCCACGTGTCTTTTCCACCCCGAGGCCAAGAGCTTTCTCATCAGTGAAGCCGTGCGCGGAGAGGGGGCCGTGCTCATCAACGAGCGCGGCGAGAAGTTCATGCAGCGTTACCACCCCCTGGCCGACCTGGCGCCCCGTGACGTGGTGGCCCGCAGCATCGACCGGGAAATGAAGACCAGCGGGGACCCTTGCGCCTACCTGGATCTGCGTCACCTGCCCCGGCAGTCGGTGGAAAAACGCTTCCCCAACCTCATGGCCACCTGTGCCCGCTTCGGCATCGATATGGCCGGCCAGCCCGTGCCCGTGGTGCCCGCTGCCCACTACATGTGTGGAGGTGTGGCCACCGACGGTAACGGCCGCACCAGCTTGCCGGGCCTGTTCGCCATCGGGGAAGTCGGCTGCACCGGCGTTCACGGCGCCAACCGCCTGGCCAGCAACAGCCTGCTGGAAGCCGTGTTCTTTGCCGACACCGCCAGCCGGGCCGTGGCCGACGAGCCGGCGGTTTTCGGCAAGGCGCCGCGCACCATCTTCAGCCGCCCCCTGCGTTTCGGTTCGGGCACGCCCAAGGAGGCCGAGGCCATGGTGCTGGAACACGACTGGGACCTGGTGCGCAAGGTCATGTGGGACTACGTGGGCATCGTGCGTGAGAACGAACGCCTGCAGATCGCCCTGGAACGGGTGCGGGCCATCCGCAGCACGGTGGAGCGTTTCTACCGCAGCACCGTCCTGACGCCGGCCATCGTCGAGCTGAGGAATATCGCCCTGCTGGGCGAGTTGATCATCCTTTGCGCGCGCTCCCGTCAGGAAAGCCGGGGGCTGCATTTCACCCCGGACTATCCCGGCCGTCTGGACGAGCCCCATGACACCTCGGTTCAGCGGGGTGTGGAACTGGCTGGGGAAACCTGCAGCGAACCCGACGGAACGAGCGACTGATGAAGCCCTGGTTCGAGGCCGCCTTCGCCGCCCACTATCCCCTGCTGTACGGGCACCGGGACGAGACCGAGGCCCGTTCCTGCCTGGCTCTTTTGCAGGAGCTGCAGCCCTGGCCGGCGAGCCGGCCGGTGCTGGATCTGGGCTGCGGGCAGGCCCGCCATCTGGCCTGGTTGCGAGAGGCCGGGGTGCCTGCTCTGGGTCTGGACCTTTCGATGGATCTTCTGCGCCAGGCGGCGCGGCGCCCCGGGCCGCCCATGCCTCTCGTGCGCGGGGATATGCGGGCCTTGCCCTGGCGTCCCGGGTCTTTCGGCGCCGTGCTTTCCCTGTTCACCGCCTTCGGATACTTCGGCCCTCTGGCCGATAATGCCGGTGTGGTGGAGCAGGTGGCATCCTGCCTGCAGGAGGGGGGCTTCTGGTACCTGGACTATCTGGATTGCGAGAAGGTGTGCGAGGAACTGGCTGGCCGGCCTTTCCTGAGCCGAAAGCGCCAGTCCGGCTGCCTGGGCATCACCGAGACCAGACGCCTGGGACCGGAAGGAAACATGGTCATCAAGGCCGTGGATATCCGGCCGTGGCCGGGGGCTGAAGGCGATGCGGCCGCCCTGGGAATCACCGCCGCCGGGTTGCAATACGAGGAACAGGTCGCCCTGTTCTCCCGCCAGGAAATGGTGGACCTGGCCCGGACCCGGGGACTGGATTTCGTGGTGGGGGCGGGCTCCTATGAGGGCGCCCCTCTGGGCCGGGGCAACCGCTGGATCATGGTCTTCCGCAAGGAAGGAAGACAATCATGAGCCTGATCTTCCGCCCCGGTGTCGCCCTGGGAAGGTCATACGGGGCCGAGGGCCTGTTCGGTGCCTGGCTGGAATCGGGAGTGCTGGGTGGAGGATCGGCCTCGTCGGAGATCCAGGCCCTGCTGGCTGAGGACCAGCCCGGTTCCGCGGCACCGTTGTTTGCCGCGGTTCAACAGCAGGGGAGCGGGGGAACCTGGTGGCGGACCATGCAGGAGGACATGAGCAGTTCCCGGGACCAGGCCCTGCTGCCGGACAGCGTGGCCAGGCTGGCTTCGGGGCAGGCCCGGGCGGTCATCACCGGCCAGCAGCCGGGAGCCCTGGGCGGGCCTCTCTACACCCTGTACAAGGTGGCCACCACCGTGGCCTTGGCTCACCGCCTGAGTGATCTGGGGCGCCCCACCGTGCCCGTTTTCTGGTCCGGTGATGATGACGACGACCTGGACGAGGCCCTGGCGCCCCTGGGGTGGCAGCCCAGGGAATATTCGGGAAACGGGGAGGAGCTCTTTCCCGTTCCCCGCTTTCGTCAAGCCCGAAGCCTGGCTGCGGGCGCCCGTCCCTGTGTGGGGCAGTTGCCGGCGGGAAATTGGAGTGTGCGGGCCCGGCAATGGCTGAAAGCCATGGAACAGAATAACCATCTTTCCCCGCTGGGGTGTGAACTGGCTCGGCTGTGGCGCCAGGCAGTGGACGAGAACTGGTCCTGGTCCCGCCTGTCCCGGCGCTACATCCTGCGGCTATTCGCTGACCAGGGGCTGCTGGTTGTCTCGGGGAACGACCCCTTCCTGCACAGGACCGCCGAGCCACTGTACCGTCGGATCCTCGAGGGCCGTCCGGAACTGGTCAGCCTGGCCCAGGAGCAGGGGCGGCACCTGGCCAGGGGAGGCTTTTCCCATCCCATCAGTGAGCGATCCCTGCACCGCCACCTTTTCCAGTCCCGTGGCGAAGGCCGGGTTTTCCTGGGGATGCATGACGTGCCGGACGATGTGGCCCACCTGCGGCCCGGTGTGCTGCTGCGCAGCTGTGTGCAGGACTGGCTGTTCCGGCCGGCGGCGGTGGTGGTGGGCCCGGGAGAACTGGCTTATCTTCGTCAACTGGACCCGGTCTTTGCGGCCCTGGGCATACCCCGCAGCCCCCTGGTGCCGCGGTTGTTCGGCTGGATCGTGCCCCGGGGGTTCGCGGCTCATGGGCTGCCAGTGAGACCGGGATCCTCGATCCCCTCCGCCGAGCGGCTTCAACAGCTGGCCCGGGAGGCGGGTCAGGTGGCCGAAGACGGTCTGGTGAGCCTCCTGGCCCGGGAGCTGGAGCTGCCCCCGGAGGCGGCCCGGCACCTGGCGGCGGGGCGCAGCCGGCGCTGGCAACGGGGCGTGGCCGGACTTCTGCGCACGGTGGCCCGCCAGCAACAACAGGCGGCAACGGCGGCCCTGCCCGCCCTGGTCTGGCCCCAGGGCCAGCGGCAGGAAAGAACCCTCGGGTCTTTGTGCCTGGCCGCCCTGCTGGGCCAGCCTCTGCTGGACGCTGTGCTGGACGCCGCGCAGGCCCACTTACAAGAAGGTGAGCAAGGCCGCTGGCACGAATTCGTGGCCGAGGGTCCCTGGGCCCTGACCGAAACCGCTTCGCCCAACCCCGACCCCGGAGAGACACCGTGATCAACGCCCAGGAACCCCGCACCGACCTGCTGGTCATATCTCCCCACACCGACGACGCCGAGATCGGTCTGGGCGCCACCTTGGCCATGCTGGCCCACAAGGGCCGGCGGGTATGGTGCGTCGATCTGACCCGGGGGGAGATCGGCACCAACGACCGGGGCGACGAGCGCTGGGACGAGGCCGGACGGGCCTCGGCTGTGCTGGGACTGAGCGGCCGGGCCCAGCTGGCCCTGCCCGACGGGTTCATCTCGGGTCATGACCGCGACCAGGCCGAGGCGGTGGCTCACATCATTCGCTGCCTGGCTCCGCGCTGGGTGGTGACGGCCCCGGACGCCTGGCGGCATCCCGACCATCTGGCCACTCCCGGACTGGTGGAGAAGGCCTGCTTCCTGGCCCGGCTGTCCAGCCTGCAGCCGGCTGCTCCCGTGGTGCGCTGCTGGTCCGGCGGAGGGGATCTGCCCGCCCCGGTGGCTCGCTGGGAGGTGCAGACCCGCGCCGGTGTGTGCGCCGAACAGGAACGGGCCGACATCTACTTCGATGTGGGCGAACACTGGGAGCGCAAGGTGGCCGCCCTGCAATGCTACGGCAGCCAGTTCGCCGCCACCGCGGGGCGCCAGGCCACCATGATCAACAGCGGCAATTTCCTGGAACGGGTGGAACGGCGGGCCCGCATGTGGGGCCACCGGGCGGGCTGCGATCTGGCCGAGGCCCTGCGCACCGGGTCCGCCCCGGTGCTGGACGACCTTCCCGGCGAACCCTGGCGGGGTGTGTGATGAAAGCCGACGGGACGCCGACCTTCGCCGAGCTGGGCGTGCGCATGCCCGCCGTGGGCATCACCTGCTATCCCTCCCAGGGAGGCAGCGGCGTGGTGGCCACCGAACTGGGGTTGCACCTGGCCCGCAGCGGCTGCGAGGTGCACTTCATCTCCAGCAGCCTGCCCTTCCGGTTGCGGGGCTACCAGCAGAACATCGCCTACCACCAGGTGGAGATGCCCCACTACCCGGTGTTCCAGCACACGCCCTACACCCTCAGCCTGGCCACGGCCATGAGCGAGGTGGCCGAGCGCTGCAACCTGGACATCCTGCACGTTCACTACGCCATTCCCCACGCGGCCAGCGCCTTCCTGGCCCAGCAGATGCTGGGGCCGGACCGGCTGAAGGTGGTGACCACCCTGCACGGCACCGACATCACCCTGGTGGGGCAGGAACCCAGCTTCTTTCCCATCACCCGCTTTCTCATCGAGCGCAGCGACGCCGTCACCGCGGTTTCGTCCTTCCTGAAGGAAGAGACCCGGCGCGTGTTCTCCTGCGGCGACGACATCGAGGTCATTCCCAACTTCGTGGACTCGCGGGTTTTCAAGCCCCGCCCCGCCGACGAACTGCGACAACGCCTGGCCCCCGATGGGGAGAAGCTGCTCATCCATGCCTCCAACTTCCGCAAGGTGAAGAACCTGCCCATGGTGGTGGAGGTCTTCCAGCGGGTGGCCGCGCAAATTCCCTGCCGTCTGGTCCTGGTGGGGGACGGCCCCGAGATGCCACTGGTGCGGGAGGAACTGCGGCGCCGGGACCTGGAGTCGCGGGTCCATTTCCTGGGCCACGCCGACAACCTGGAGGAGATCCTGCCCGTTGCCCACGCCCTCCTGCTGCCCTCCTTGCACGAATCCTTCGGCCTGGTGGGGCTGGAGGCCATGGCCTGCGGGGTGGTGCCCATCCTGACCAGTCGCGGCGGGGCGGGAGAGTTTATCCAGGACGGCGTGAACGGTTTTTTGAGGGATCCGGAGGATGCCCCGGGTTGGACCGAGGCTGTCCTGCGTGTCCTGGTGGATGAACCGGCCCGGCAACTCATGGTGGAAGAAGGGGTTCGGGACGCGGCGACCGATTTCGGGGCTCAGTGTATCATGAAGAGATACCTGGATCTGTACGAGAGACTTCTGTGAACCACGGTTGACGGTTGACACCTCGCGGTTTCCCTTTACAATGATCTCACCCTTGTTGAGAAACGACGCAGCAGAGGAGCAGATCGTGGGTCCCACCCTGGATCTCATGCACACCATAGAGGGCATCGCCAGGCGCAAGGGCGTCTTCCGGCCCGAGGCTTACATGTTCGTGCTGGAAGCCCTGGAGGCCGCCATGGCGGACCAGGAAAAACAGCGCCATGTGTCGGGGGACAACTTGCTGCTGCAGATCCGGGATCTGGGCAAGCGGCGCTACGGGCCCATGGCCGGCGATGTTTTCAACAGCTGGGGGGTGCGCAGCACCCTGGACTTCGGGCGCATCGTCTTCCACCTGGTGGATGAAGACCTGCTGCGCAAGCGGGACGAGGACACCCTGGCCGACTTTCTGGACAAGTTCGACTTCCACGAAGAGTTCGCCCTGAAGGTTCACGAAGGCAAAGGGTGACCACAGCATTGGAGTGACAACCTCGAGGGCATTCATGAAAAGCCCTTGATCTTTCCTTCCCACCCGCTTTTTTCATCAAACAAGGGACCTGCCGGGAACTCCTGACGTGTGGAAACGTAGGAGAGGGCAGCGGTTCCCTTGACGAAAACCTACCTTGCTCGGGTTCACCAGTCTCGCTGGGAGAACCCGGACGGACCACGGAGGGTCCGCACGGATGAGGGCCCGATGGAGCGCGGCCCACTTCCCACTGCGTGAAAACACACCCGCGCCTCCGGCCGGCGCGCGGGCCTTTGAGGAGTGCTCATGACCGCTTGCCCTTTTCTGGCGACTCTCGGGCCCGGCGAGCTGCTGGGGTTGATCAAGGACACCACCTTCTTCGGCAAGGGCATCCTGCTGGTGCTGCTGGCCATGTCCATCATGTCCTGGTCGGTCTTCATCGACAAGGCGCGCACCCTGAGCCGCATCCGCTCCGGACATTTCAAGTTCTGGGGCCAGCTGGACCGCTGGCTGGACGGTGAGATCCGCCTGCCCCAGCTGGAAGGCTGGTGCCGCGAGAACACCGATCTGCCCCTGGCCAACCTGATCCTGGAAACCAGCGACCTGGGCCACGTGCCCACCATCCGCCGCAGCAGCGAGCGGGTGCTTTTCCTGGAGACCGAGACCCTGGAGCGCTACCTCATCCTGCTGTCCACGGCGGTGACCATCAGCCCCTTCCTGGGACTGCTGGGCACGGTGTGGGGCATCATGAGCAGCTTCTGGGACATGAGCAGCATGCAGAGCGCCAACCTCACGGTGGTGGCCCCCGGCATCGCCGAGGCCCTGATCACCACCATCGCGGGTCTGGCCACGGCCATCCCCGCCGTCATCTTCTACAACATGACGGTGCGCAAGATCGACCTGGTGGGCAACGAGCTGGACCGCCTGCGCACCATCCTGGAGGAGGCCGCCGGGGGCAACCACGTCACAGGCCCGGCCGGCCGGGACATGGCCCGCCGCCCTGACCAGCATCCCTCGGAGCGCATCTGATGAAGCGCCGGACGTCGTTTCGCAGCATGGCCGACATCAACATCACCTCCCTGGTGGATGTGACGCTGACGTTGCTCATCATCTTCATGCTTACGGCGCCCTACATCCAGGGTGGGGTGGACGTGAACCTGCCCGAGGCCGCCACCCGCACCACCGTGGTCAAGGAAGGGCCGGTCATCAGCATCACCAGCAACCGGCAGGTGTTCCTGCAGGAGCAGGCCGTGGAACTGGATGACCTGCCCCGCCTGCTGGCCGGCATGGTGGAGGACAAGGAATCGGTGCCGGTGTATCTGCGCAGCGACGAGGAGGTGCCCTACGGCTTCGTGCTGAAGGTCATGGCGGCGGTGGAGCGGGAGGGCTACGTGAACCTGAGCCTGGTGGCCGACCAGCCCCAGAACCACGGCCCCGGCGGCGGTGAGTGAGATGATCCGGGGGCTGCCCTACAGCATCCTGGTGCACGTGCTGGTGCTGGCCCTGGCCATTTTCTACGGCAACGCCGTGCAGCGCCAGGTGATCAAGCCGCCACGCAGCATCAAGGTTCGCATGGTGCAGCTGCCCACCCAGGCCCGGCCCGTCCAGCAAGAAGAGGCTCCGCCCCAGCCGGTGGAAAGCACGCCGCCCCCGGTGCAGGAGAAGGCGCCCGAGCTGCCGCCCAAGGCCCTGCCCGAGAAGAAGGAACAGCCCAAGCCCAAGCCGGTGGAGAAGAAGCCCGAGCCGCCCCGGGAAGAGCCGCC
The DNA here is from genome assembly GCA_963674845.2 of Candidatus Krumholzibacteriia bacterium. Taxonomy (GTDB): domain Bacteria; phylum Krumholzibacteriota; class Krumholzibacteriia; order LZORAL124-64-63; family LZORAL124-64-63; genus LZORAL124-64-63. Next base: position 436,024 of record CAXXKE010000001.1, read on the forward strand.
CGTGCAGGAGCAGCCGGATCCGGCGCCGGCCGATCTCCCCGACGATGACCCGGCCACGGCCGAGACGCCCCTGGTCAGCGGGCCCGCGGTGGCCGGCACGGACGTGGATTTCCCTTTCGCCTGGTATCTGGCCCGGGTGCAGGGGCAGGTGGCCCGCAACTGGAAGCCCAAGCAGCTGGGATTCCGCTCGCGCTCGGTGGTGTCGTGCCTGGTGCACTTCACCATCAACAAGAACGGCACCGTTTCGCAGGTCACCCTGACCCGCCCCAGCGGGGTGGGAGTATTCGATCGTGAGGCCCTGCGGGTGGTGCAAGGCCTGCGGGCCTTGCCCTTGCCCTCGGGCTTCAGCGCGTCCAGCCTGGGCATCAGCATGGAATTCAATCTGGAGTCGGGAATCTGATGAAGTTGATCCTGAAGACAAGGATGATCACCGCCCTGGTGGTGGGGCTGACCCTGTCCCAGGCCGGGGCCTCGGGCCCGAGCCTGGCCCAGCAGCCCGAGGTGGGGCTGAGCGTCACCAAGACCGCCTTCGAGAAGATCGACATGCTCATGGATCCCCTGGACGTGCTGTCCGGCGGCTTGGCCGCCGTCACCGACGCCGACAGCCTGCAGGCGGTCATGGACCGGGACCTGCGCTTCAGCGGCCTGTTCAGCACCTTCTGGAGCGACGACGAGGTGCCCGGCGAGGCGGCCTTGCAGTACACCATCGAGGGCACCGTGGAAGGCCCCCTGCGGGACCAGCGCCTGACGGGGGAGGCCCAGCCCACCACCGTCAGCCTGAATCTGCTGACCTACCCCGAGCGCCAGCTCATCCTGAACAAGCGCTACCGCCCCCTGCCGGACCAGATGCGCGCCACCGCCCATCACTTCGCGTCCCAGGTCATCGAGATGCTCACGGGCGAACCGGGCCTGACCATGACCCGCATCGTCTTCTCCCGGGGCAGCGACAAGCGGCGCGACCTGTATGCGGTGGACTACGACGGAGCCAACCTGCTGCGCCTGACGGCCAACCGTCGGCTGAATCTGTGCCCCAGCTGGTCCCCCGACGGCCAGGAAGTGGCCTTCACCAGCTATCGCGACGGGCAGCAGGGGCTGTACGGCCTGGACACGGCCACGGGGCAGGTGCGGCTGATCATCGCCCTGGAGGGCCTTAATTACGGCGCCGACTGGCATCCCTCGGGCAAGGAGCTACTTTTGTCCCTGTCCCACGTGGGCAACCCCGAGCTGTACCGCATCCGCCCGGACGGCACCCAGATCAAGCGGCTGACGGTGTCCCCGTCCATCGAATGCAGCCCCAGCTGGTCCCCCGCGGGCCGGGATGTGGTTTTTACCAGTGACAGAACGGGTACGCCTCAGTTATATATCATCGACAGTGATGGTGCCGGGTGGCGCCGCCTGACGTTTTACGGCCGGTACAACGAATCGGCCCGCTGGTCGCCCAATGGCGAGAAGATCGTTTACGCCACCCGCGAGGGGGACTTCACCCAGGTCGTGCTGATGAAGGCCACCGGTGAGGACCGCAGGGTCCTGACCGACCTGAGCTGGCGGAATTGCGAGGATCCGAGCTGGGCGCCCGATGGGCGTCACATCGTGTTCGCCTCGGACCGGACCGGCGTCTTCAAGCTGTACGTGTACGACGTCGTGGAGGATAGTTTTCGACAGTTGACGTTCGGGTCCGACCCGGACATCACCCCTGACTGGTCTCGTTAATTTCATGCCTGCTCGCCGGATGTGTCGGCAAGGGCAAAACCGCAAGGAGAACGCAGAAATGAACTTCCGTTGGACTTCCCCCGGATTCTTCCGGAATGCCTCCGTGGCCATGGTGATCGTGCTGGGTCTGGGTGTGCTCTTCGCCGGCTGTGGCAAGAAGGCTCCCGTGGAGACCGATGAACCCTTGCCCGTCGAGGAGACCCCCGTCACCCCCGTGGACAACACCCCGGTGACCCCCGAGCCTCCCAAGGAAGACCCCAAGCCCGACTACTCGAGCATGGATCCCCAGGAGTTCGGCGTGGAAGACGTGTTCTTCGCCTTCGACAAGTACGACCTGGACGGCGAGGCCATGAGCATCCTGTCCCGCAACGCCCGCATCCTGCGCGAAGCCGACGTGCTGGTGCTGGTCTCCGGGCACTGCGACGAGCGGGGCACGGTGGAGTACAACCTGGCCCTGGGCGAGAAGCGCGCCAACGCCGTGCGCGACTACCTGGTGAGCCTGGGCGTGCCCAGCCGCAACCTGCGCGTGACCTCCTACGGCGAGAGCGCTCCCTTCGCCAAGGGTCATGACGAGAACGCCTGGGCCCTGAACCGTCGCGCGCACTTCGAGCGCCCGTAAGGCGGATCGGCCCATGATAGCCATGATGAAGGCCTGCGATTTCTTGCGTGGTTCCGGAACCGTGACCCTCCTGGCGGGGGTCGCGGTTCTGTGGCTGGCCGGTTGCGCCCCGCAGCTGGACCGCATCGAGGTTTCCGTGCAGGAGAACCAGGACGAACTGGCTCGCCTGCAAGCGGAGAACAAGCGCCTGATGCAGGAAGTCCAGTCCATCGGCCAGTTGCTGCGCCTGGAGCAGGACGCCGGCAGCGAGACCAAGGCCATGCGCTTCGCCACGTTGCGCCAGCTGAGCGAGCGGCTGGATCAGTTGCTGCTGAAGCTGGATGACAACGCGGAGTACATGCGCGATCTCTCGGCCCGCGTGGATCTGCTGGCCACCCGCAGCGGCGTGCCCACCCTGGGGCAGTACAAGGACGGCGGCGGCCAGAAATCCGGCCAGGCCGACCAGTCCAGCCTGCTCACCGAGGAAGGGCGCAGCATCTTCACCCAGGCCGAGCTGGACCGCAGCCGCGGCAACATCGACCTGGCCCGCAGCGCTTTCCAGGAGTTCCTGGAGAAGTTTCCCACCAGCGAGGAGGCCGACGACGCCACCTACTGGCTGGGGGATCTGGCCTACGGCGATGGCGATTTCGCCGGGGCGCTGGGGTACTTCCAGGAAGTGCTGACGACCTTCCCCGGAAGCGAGCGGGTGCCCGCCTGCCTGTACAAGGGGCGGACCTGCCTGTTGCGGCTGGACCGCAAGGACGAAGCGTGGGAGCTGGGGGGGCGCCTCTTGCAGGACTATCCCAACAGCGCCGAGGCCGCCTTGCTCAGGGAAGAAACCGCCGAGCACTGAGCAGGGTCGTGAACCGACGGTAACCAGCAAGGAGTTGATCACCGTGCCCAAGTTTTCCGTTCTCAGGAATGCCCGGGGCCTGAACCAGGTCTTCCAGCCGGTCGAGGTGACCGGGATCGATGACAGCTACCATGCCTTCATCGTGCGCTACAGCGGGGATTACATCACCCACAGCCACGACCGGGATGAATTCGTCTACATCCTGGAAGGGGAACTGGTCATCGAGATCGACGGCGTGGAGGAGAAGGTTCAGCAGGGCGAGGCCTATCTGGTCCCCGCCGGAACGCCCCATCGTCCCCGCTGCAAGAACATGGCCCTGGGAATGATCATCGAGACCCGGGGCCTGCAGAAGCAGATGGATCCCCAGGTCTGATCCTTCCGGGGTAGAGACAGAGAAAAAAGGGCCGGCAGCGCGCCGGCCCTTTTTTTCATGCCTGGCGGAGAGGGCTCAGATGCCCTCTTCGCCGCTGCTGAGCAGCTGCTCGATTTCCATGACATCACCCCGGCTGCCGATGTACAGGGGCACCCGGTGGTGCAGGGTCTCGGGCATGACATCCATGATGCTGCCATGGCCGTCGCTGGCGTAGCCGCCGGCCTGCTCGACGATGAAGGCCAGGGGGGCGGCCTCGCACATGAGGCGCAGCTTGCCCTCGGGCTTGTCCATGGTGGGCGGATACAGGTAGACGCCGCCGTACAGCAGGTTGCGGTGGAAGTCGGCCACCAGCGAGCCGATGTAGCGGCTGGTCTTGCCCGAGCCCTTGGTGGGAGCGTCCTTGCGGCTGGTCGCGCGGGAGGAGCTGCCGTACTTCAGGCGTCGCACGGCCTCGCGCACGCCGGGAGACCACTTGGGCTCGTAGGCTTCGTTGACCGAGTAGATCTTGCCCTCGAAGGGGGTGGTGATGTGCTCGTGACTGAGCAGGAACTCGCCGATGCTGGGGTCCAGGGTGAAACCGTGCACACCGTGGCCGGCCGAGTAGACGAACATGGTGCTGCTGCCGTAGATGACGTAGCCGGCGGCCACCTGCTCGCTGCCGGGCTGCAGCAGGTCTTCCAGGTCCACGCTGTTGCGGCGATGCTTGCGCTTCCAGATGCCGAAGATGGTGCCCACCGACACGTTGGCGTCGATGTTGGAACTGCCGTCCAGGGGATCGAAGACCACGATGTAGTTGCCGGTGCCGGCCTTGGATTCCACGAACACCGGGTCGGCCATCTCCTCGCTGCCCATGATGCAGACCTGGCCCCGGGTGCCCAGGCATTTCAGGAACATGTCGTTGCTGTATTCGTCCAGCTTCTGGACCACCTCGCCCTGGACGTTCTTCTCGCCGGTTGAGCCCAGGATATCCTCGACCAGGCCGGCCTTGGTGACCTCGCGGCTGATGACCTTGGCCGCGAAGGTGATGTCGTTGAGCAGGCCGGTGAAATCGCCGCTGGCCGACGGATGCATGGCCTGCAGGTCCAGGATATGGGACTCGATGGTTTGCAGGTTTTTCGGGGTCTGGGTCATGGTTCTTCCTCGGTTTGGGGGGGCGCTGGGCCCGCCGAAGGTCTACATTTCAGTTTAACGGTTCCAATACTAACAGGATTGCGGCGAAGGCGATAGATCTTCTTGCCTTCGGCATCTTTGTTTGCCATCGTCCCCGTAACGAGAGCACGGATTGCCCTGGATCCGCCCTGAACTGGCCCCGGCCAGCCCCTTTCGCCGTCCGGAGGAGGAATCATGCCCAACGCCATGTACGACGTGCCTTATCCCCAGAACGAACCCATCAAGGGGTACGCCCAGGGGTCGCCTGAGAAGAAGGAACTGAAGGACGCCCTCAAGAAGATGGCCTCCGAGCAGATCGAGATTCCCATGGTCATCGGCGGCGAGGAAGTGCGCACGGGTGACCTGGCCGATTGCGTCATGCCCCACAAGCACAGCCACAAGCTGGGCCAGTACCACAAGGGCGGCGAGAAGGAAGTGAAGGCCGCCATCAAGGCCGCCCAGAGGGCCAAGAAGGAATGGGCCGCCACCCCCTTCGAGCACCGGGCCGCCATCCTGCTGAAGGCCGCCGAACTGCTGGCCGGCCGTTACCGCATGGTGCTGAACTCGGCCACCATGCTGGGCCAGAGCAAGAACCCCTTCCAGGCCGAGATCGACAGCGCCTGCGAGCTCATCGACTTCTGGCGCTACAACCCCTACTACGCCCAGCAGATCATGGCCGAGCAGCCCGACAGCGCCCCCGGCATGTGGAACATGCTGGAGCAGCGGCCCCTGGACGGTTTCGTCTTCGCCGTGACGCCCTTCAACTTCACCAGCATCGCCGGCAATCTGCCCACCGCGCCCGCCCTCATGGGCAACACCGTGGTTTGGAAGCCCGCCAGCAGCAGCGTGTTCTCGGGCCATTACGTCATGCAGATCCTCAAGGAAGCGGGCATGCCCGACGGCGTGATCAACTTCGTGCCCGGCAGCGGCGGCGCCATCGGCAACCCCGTCATGGCCAGCAAGGACCTGGCCGGTGTGCACTTCACCGGCAGCACCGCCGTGTTCCAGAACATGTGGAAGCAGATCGGCACCAACATCCACAACTACGGCTGCTATCCCCGCATCGTGGGCGAGACCGGGGGCAAGGACTTCGTCTTCGCCCACCCCAGCGCCGATGTGGACGCCCTGGTGGTGGCCCTGGTGCGCGGTGCCTTCGAGTACCAGGGACAGAAGTGCTCGGCCGCCAGCCGCGCCTACATCCCGGCCAACCTGTGGAAGGACGTGAAGAAGAAGCTGCTGGACATGGTGGCCACCATCCAGATGGGCGACGTCACCGATTTCCGCACCTTCATGGGCGCGGTCATCGACCAGGGTGCCTTCGACAGCATCAAGGGCTTCATCGACCGGGCCCGCAAGGCCAAGGGCCAGGCCAGGATCATCGCCGGCGGCAAGTGCGACGACAGCAAGGGCTACTTCGTGGAGCCCACCGTCATCGAGGCCAGCGACCCCCACTACGAGACCATGGTGGAGGAGATCTTCGGCCCCGTGCTGACCATCTTCGTGTACGAGGAGAAGGACCTGCTCAAGACCCTGCGGCTGTGCGACAGCAGCAGCGCCTACGCCCTGACCGGGGCCATCTTCGGCCAGGACCGGGCCGCCCTCATCAAGATGAAGGACGAGCTGGAGGGTACCGCGGGCAACTTCTACATCAACGACAAGCCCACCGGAGCGGTGGTGGGGCAGCAGCCCTTCGGTGGCAGCCGCGCCAGCGGAACCAACGACAAGGCCGGCAGTTACCTGAACCTGATCCGCTGGACCAGTCCGCGGACTGTAAAGGAAACATTTGACCCGCCTAGGGATTATCTGTACCCATATATGTCCACTCGTTAGGCGAGGTGGCGACACCGGCACCAAACGCAGACCGGTGCCAGCCTGACGGATGGGCGAGCGAGGCGAGGGGTGGCATGGTGTCACCCCTCCTCCTTTGCGGCCCTGGCCCCGGGGATGAAAGCTGCTGCGGTCGGCCAAATGGCCCCGGGCTGCGATGTACTCGGTTTTGCTCGATCGACGTAGCTTTGGCTACGCCTTCCTCGCAAAACCTTCCGTGCATCGCTGCCCGGGGCCATTTTTCTCGACCTCGCTACGCTTTCATCCCCGGGGCCAGGGCCTACTTGACCTGGAAAGGGAGCGAGACGGGTGCCAGGTCCAATCCCGGGCCTTGGGGCCCCAAACTGAGCCTCGCGACGCTTTCATCCCCGTGGCCAGGACCTGGTGGCCGGTTTGGGATGGGGAGGTGTTTCAGGACCTGAGGGGCATAAAAAAACCGCCGGAGTGGCGGTGCGAAACGGGGGCGGGGGTTGTGGTGGTGCCGGAGGTGGGACTCGAACCCACACGTCCGAAAAGGACAACGGATTTTGAGTCCGTCACGTCTACCAATTCCATCACTCCGGCACCGGAGCCAGCGGTGGACCGCTGCAAAGGGCGCAACGGCAACCGGTTGGAGAGCAGATGTTAGTGCCCAAAAAGGTGAAAGTCAAGGCACAGAAAAGTTTGACAAGGGGGAGATCGTGACTATATTTGGCCCTCGACCAATTCTGGTGGGGCCATAGCTCAGCTGGGAGAGCGCATGACTGGCAGTCATGAGGTCAGGGGTTCGATCCCCCTTGGCTCCACCACCTAAAATTCACAGGACCTCGCGTCCTGTGTTTTTTTTTCCATTTTCGCCCCTTCGGATCCGGCTTCACCTCCCCGACGCCTTCCCGGTACCCAGCACCCCCTCCACCTGCTACTATTGCCCCATGGAAACACCCCGGCCCAGCACTCCCCAGCCGCCCAACCCCGCGCCGCAAAGCCTGCTGCGCCGCTTCCTGCTGCCCGCCCTCATCCTGGCGGGCATCATCTTGGCCGCCTGGACCGGCAGCGAGTGGTGGGGGCGCACCTTCGAGTGGATCCGCCAGTCCGGCACCGCCGGCATGGGCGTGTTCCTGGCCGCCATGGTGGCCCTGACCTCCTTCTGCTTCCCCGTGTCGGCCTTCGGCTTCAGCGCCGGCCTGCTGTACGGCCCCTGGGTGGGCCTGCTGCTCATGGTGGTGGGCGGCTACGCCAGCGGCACCGTCATGTTCTTCCTGGGGCGCTTCGCCCTGCGCGGCACCATCCAGAGCTGGATCCACCGCAACCCGCGCCTGCGGGCCTTCGAACGCCTTTCGGCCCACAAGGCCGTGCGCATCAACCTGCTGGCCCGCCTGTCGCCCATCAACTACGGGGTGGTCTGTTACACCCTGGCCGCGGGGCGCAGCAACTTCCGCCAGTACCTGCTGGGCCTGGTGGCCATCCTGCCCAGCATGGGCACCCAGGTCTGGGTGGGGCACCTGGCCGCCTCGGCCGGCGATTCCCTGCGCTCGGGCCAGGGGCGGGACCCCTTGGAATGGGGCCTTCTGGCCCTGGGATTGCTTTTTTTCGTGGTCCTGACCTGGCAGGTGGGACGCCTGGTGCGCCAGGCCTGGGAGGAGGGAGCCATGGAGGGCGCTGCCGAGGCGGCGAGCCCCGCCCCTGAAGATCTCCCGGACGGCAGCGTAGATCCTTCCTTGCCGCCACCCCCCGGCCGGGATTAAAATCAGGGTTCCAGTCCACCAACGAAGAGGCCCCATCATGCAGTCCGACAACATCATCAACTTCCCCGGCGTGCCCCATCCCGGCCAGGCCCTGCGGCTGCGGGCCGACCTGGTGCTCATGCCCGAGCCCGTCTGGCGCGAGTTGCTGGTGCCGGCCAACTTCACCTTCTGGGATCTGCACGTGGCCCTGCAGGACGCCTTCGGCTGGCTGGACTGCCACCTGCACGTGTTCCACCTGGACGACATGGTCACCGGCGAGCCCCTTCGCATGGGCATCCCCGACGACAGCGGCTTCCACGGCACCCGGGAAATCCTGGTGGGCTGGAACCACCTCATCGGCGATTTCCTGCGGCGGGACATGCCCCCGGTGCTCTACACCTACGATTTCGGCGATGACTGGCAGCACGAGGTCCAGGTGGTGGAGACCCTGAGCGGTCAGGACCTGGCTGCGCTGCCCCGCTGCACCGGCGGTTCAGGACGCTGCCCCGAGGAGGACTGCGGAGGCCCCCCCGGCTGGGCCCTGCGCTTTCCCGCCCTTGGCGGTGGCGCTCCCTTCGATCCCCAAGCGGTGATCTTCGATGATCCGCGCGCCCGCTGGAGACGATCCTTTGGTGATGACTAGCCTCCTCGTCCTGCTGGCCGTGGCCGCCATCGCCCTTGGCGTGGCCCTGCTCCTGCTCATGTCCAGGCATCGCCGCCTGCGCGGCACCCTGGACAAGAGCCTGGAAAACGCCAACCGCCTGCGTCTATCCCTGACCAAGGCCGAAGCCCTGGTCGAGGCCCTCATGGTCAGCACCGACCAGTTGCGGGCGGGCATCGATGGCCTGGGGGCGGCCATCTGGGACTGGGATCTGCAAACCCGCGAACTCAACGTTTCCGACCACTTCCTGGAAATCGCCGGGTACAGCCGTGACCAGTTCCCCCGCAACATGGCCCGTCTCACCCGCTTCATCCACGCCGACGACATCTCCGGTGTGGTGGCCATCTTCCGCGACTACATGAACAAGCGCATCGATCGCTGCGCCTTCGAGACGCGCATGCTCTTCGGCGACGGCGAGTACCACTGGGTGCAGGCCCGGGCCATGGTCAACCGCAACGCCGATGGCGACCCGCTGCGCATCGTGGGCTCCATCTCCGACATCAGCGAGAAGGTGCTGGCCGAGGAGGAGCGCGACCGCCTGTTCAACCTCTCGGTGGACATGCTGGCCGTGGGCGGTTTCGACGGCTCGTTCCACCAACTGAACCCCGCCTGGGTGCGGGTGCTGGGCTGGTCGCGGGACGACATCCTGGGTGAGAAACTCATGCATTTCGTCCACCCCGAGGACCGGCCCTTCATGGAAGCAGCCCTGGAGGAACTGCAATCCGGCGAGACGGTGCGCGGCGAGGAGTGCCGCTTCCGTTGCCGCGACGGCTCCTATCGCTGGCTCAGCTGGTCGTCCTTTCCCTACCCGGAGCACGAGCTCATCTTCTCCGTGGTGCGCGACGTCACCGAGCAGAAGGAAGCCGAGACCAAGGTGCTGGAATACCAGGACCGCCTGCGCAGCCTGAACAACCAGCTGGCCCTGGTGGAAGAGCGCCAGCGCCAGCAACTGGCCAACGCCATCCACGACGGCCTGGCCCAGCAGCTGTTCGGTGTGCGCGCCCAGGTCACCTTGCTCAAGTATCCCGAGGCCCTGACCGACTACCAGGACGCCATCGCCGAGATCCTCGGCATCATCGACGACACCATGAAAGAGGCCCGTACCCTGTCCTTCGAGCTTTTCCCGCCGGTGCTGCACGAGGTGGGGCTGGAGGCGGCCCTGACCTGGCTGGCCCACAACTTCAACACCAAGACCGGGGTGTCCTGCAGCGTCATGGTGGACGGCGAGGGAGAAGAACTTCCCGAGGATCTGCGCGCCATGGCCTACCAGGCCGTGCGGGAACTCCTGAACAACGTCTACAAGCACGCCGAGGCCACCGAGGTCACCATCTCCATCAACTACGTTCAGGATTTCGTCACACTTTTGGTTGACGACAACGGGGTGGGCTTCGAAATTTCCCGCATCCAGCCCGAGCTCATGGACGAGGCGTCCGGGTTCGGCCTCTTCAGCATCAGGGAGCGTCTGCGTTCGCTGGGTGGCCGCATGCTGGTGGACTCGCGACCGGGGCACGGCAGCCGCATCTTCATTTCCATTCCGCGTCAGTTGTAGCCGCGGGCAAGACGGGACCGAAATGGGTGAGTTCTTCGCGCTTGCTTGCGGGCTGGCCTGGGCCTTCGCTGTCATCTGCTTCAAGAAAGCCGGTGAAACGGTCAATCCCCTGGCCCTCAACTTCTATCGTATCGCTGTCAGCAGCGGTTTCTTCCTCATCACCTTGCTGTTCATGGGGGCCGAGCCCTGGCGGCAGGCCGCCCGCAGCGACTATCTCATCCTCATGGGCAGCGGGGTCATCGCCATCTCCTTGGCCGACACCCTTTTTCACGCCAGTCTGAATCGCGTGGGCGCCGGCATCAACGCCATCGTCGACACCTTCTACAGTCCTTTCACCCTGCTTTTCGCCTTCCTCATGCTGGGCGAGACCCTGGGTGGCCTGCAGATCCTGGGCATGGTGCTCATCATGGCCGCCGTGCTTGTCAGCACCCGGATCAAGGTTCCCGCCGGGGCATCCCGCCGCACCCTGGTGGTGGGCGTGTTTCTTGGCGTGGGGGCCATGGGCTTCCTGGCCTTCGGCATCGTTCTGGCCAAGCCCGTTCTGGAATACTCCCACGTGGTCTGGGCCACCGCCGTGCGGCAGTTTGGGGCCCTCATCAGCCTGGCGCCCTTTGCCCTGAGCGGCCGGCGGCGGCGGGAAAGCCTGGCCGTTTTCCGGTGGCACCGGGGCTGGGGCTTCACCCTGGGGGGCACGGTGCTGGGCAGTTACGTCTCCCTCATGCTGTGGATAGCGGGCATGAAGTTCCTGCCCGCCGGCAAGGCGGCCATCCTCAACCAGATGAGCACCATCTTCATCCTGCTGCTGGCCACTCTGCTGCTCAAGGAAAGCTTCACCCTGCGCAAGGCCGTGGCCGCTGTTCTGGCCGTGGCCGGGGTGCTTCTGGTCATCGGCGTTTTCTGAGTCCGCGGCAATACCCTGATTTTAACCCGGATTTTACTGGCATTTCTTGAAACGACTGTTATATAACAGCCGTAATGTCATTTGTTCCAGAAAGGGAGTCATGGTCAGAAAAGCCCAGTTTAGCCGGGAAGATGTTATCAACGCTGCGTTTAGCGTTGTGCGCAAGACCGGTGTGCTGCATCTGACGGCCCGCAAGGTGGCCCAGGAAATGGGCGCCTCCACGGCCCCGGTATACAGCAATTTCGCCAGCATGGAGGACCTGGAGGCCGCCGTTTTCCAGGAGGCTGGACTCAAGTTCCTGGAATATGCCCGGGGCGAATACACCGACAACCCCTTCTTGAACATGGGCATCGGGGTCCTGCATTTCGCCCGCGAGTGTCCCCACTGGTACCACGCCATGAGCACCCACGAGAATGTGTGCCAGCACAGCATGCAGAACGTGATGGATTCCCTGCTGGAGGTCCTGGATCAGGTGGATTACCTGCGGGAACTGGACCCGCGGGAGCGGCGGCTTTTGCTCCACAAGATGGGCACCTTCACCCACGGGCTGGCCTGGGATCTGTGCGTGAGAGAGATCAGTGACAAGGAGATGGAGGGAATCGTCAAGCTGCTGGACGAGGTGGGTGCATCCCTGACCCGGTGCGCCCTGGAGCGCCCCGTGCGCAGCGACGAAGAATACGCCGAACTAGCCGAATATTTCGAGTTCCTGCACCACTGTGCCCCCGGACAGAAACTGAACATGCGGCAAGATGAAACACGGAAAGATGGAAACCATGACTAGAAAAACGATTCTGGTGGCCCTGCTGGGCGTTCTGCTCCTGGCCGGTGGCGGTGCGCGGCCGGTCTGGGCCCAGGACAAGCCCGCCGACCCCGGGCTGGAACTGCAGAAGGACCATGGGGCCGGTCCCATCATCACCGCCCGTCCCGGCGCCCTGGACGTCCTGGACCTGGAGCAATGCGTGGAAAGGGCCCTGCAGGCCAACGACGCCCTGCAGGCCGAGCGTCTGCGCCGCAAGGAACTGGACGGACAGATGAACCAGGCCCTTGCCACGGGACTGCCCACCCTGGATCTGGTGGGGGACTGGACCCGTTCCCGGGACCCCAGCTTCGCCCTGGACAGCACCTTCGGCAGCGGCGGGGGCTTCGGCATTCCCGACGGCTCGCCCGACTGGTTCAACGAGTGGCTCATGGGCTTCGGCAGCATCATTCCCGCGGCCGACGCCATTCCCGCCCAGAGCTTCCTGCGCACCACCCTGAACCTGAACTGGACCATCAATCCGGTCAAGATCATGGGGGCCGTTGGGGCGGCCAACCTGGGAATCGACCGGCAGGACCTGGCCATCGCCTCGGTGCGCAACAGCACCGTGGAAAGCACCGTGGCCGCCTATCACAGCATCATCCGGGCCGCCGACAGCATCACCGCCGTCGAGGCCCAGCTGGCAAACCAGCGCGAACTGCTGGACATCATGAAGATGCGCTACGAACTGGGCATGGCCACCCGGCTGGATACCTTGCAGGCCGCGGTGGGCCTGGCCAACCTGCGGCCCCAGCTGAGCATCGCCCGGGCCGCCCTGGTCAACGAGGGCGCCCGGCTCAACGCCCTCATGGGGCAGGCTCCCGGCACCCCCCTGAGCATCGCCAACAGCCAGGTGCTGGAACTGGATCCCCTGGTGGACCAGGTGGCTCTGACCCGGGCCCAGGAGCGGCCCGAACTGGTGGCCGGCGATCTGCTGGCGGACATCCTGCGGCGCAATCGCCAGGCCCAGGGTTCCGAGCGCTACCCCTATCTGACGGTCAACGGGGCCTACGGCTACGTGGGCAAGGAATTCGACACCCTCTTCGACGACGGCCACGACAGCTGGCGCGCCTCGGTGGCCCTTAACTGGTCCCTCTTCGATGGTCTGCTGACCAAGGGTCTGGTGCAGGAGACCGAAGCCCAGATCCGGCGCACCGAGGCCGAGCTGACGGGCCAGCGCCGCCAGGTGCAGGTGGAGGTCCTGGAACTGCTGGCCAACCTGCGCATGGCGCGGGAGGTGTTGCTGGCCGTTCGCCTGAACCTGCAACAGAGCGAAGACGTGCTGGAGGAGAGCCTGCTCATGCTGGAGCTGGGCAAGACGAGTTATCTGGACGTCCTGGTTGCCGAGGCCAACCGGGCGGAAGCGCGCAACAACCTCATCGATGCCCGCTACCAGGTTCTGACCCTGACCTCGACTCTCAAGCGGGCCATCGGAGTGTCGCCCCTTGTTCCCCTGGTGGCCATTGAAGGTCTTGTTGCGGAGGTTCAATGATGTTGCAAAATCGTATTTCCCTGCCCGCCGCCAAGGCGCGCCTGTTGTTCATGATGCTTATGGTGCTGGGCCTGGCGGCCCTGGTGGCCGGCGGGTGCGCGCGCCCGGATCAGGAGGAGGGCCAGGCCGCCACCACCGGCCAGGACGGGCCGGCCGAGACGGCGCGTAACGTGCGCGTGCTGGAACTGCAGCGCGACAGCCTGGAGGAATTCATCGAGATCGCCGGCCCCATGGCGCCGGTGCGCGGGGCCGATATCAGCGCCCAGGAAACGGGCACGGTGGTGGCCTTGCCCGCCGCCAAGGGCCAGGCCGTGGAAGCGGGACAGGCCCTGGTGGAGCAGGACCGGGCCATCCTGAAGGCCGAGAAGGACGCGGCCGCCAGCAACCTGGCCACCCAGGCCTACAACCTGGACAAGACCCGGAAGCTTTTCGAGGCCGGCAAGGTCAGCAAGTTCGAGCTGCTGGAGATCCAGGCCGCCCACGACGCGGCCCGGGCCCAGGCCCAGGTTTCCGCCGATCGCTACCGGCGGGCCCTGATCAGCTCCCCCTTTGCCGGCGTTCTGACCGACCGCTTCGTGGAACTGGGCGAACTGGTCATGCCCGGCCAGCCGGTGGCCCGCGTCATCGATCCCTACACCCTGAAGCTGGAAAGCCACCTGACGGCTGACCAGGTGGCCTACGCCCAGGTGGGCAGCCCCGCGGTCATCCGCCTGGGAGACGGCGACACCCAGGCCCAGGGCACCATCAGCTGGGTGGGCCTTGAGGCCGATGTCATGACCGGCAAATTCAAGGTGGAGGTGGAGGTTCCCAACCCCGACCTGCGCCTGCGCAGCGGGGTCATCGGGCGCGCACGCATCAGCAAGAACATCAGCCGGGATGTGGTCAGCGTGCCCCGCGAGGCCCTCATGGAGGGGCGCCACGGGCTGGAAGTCTTCGTGATCGAGGACGGACGCGCCTACCGCCGCGGCATCAGCACCGGCCCGGACCAGGGTCCCCTGGTGGTGGTGACCGAGGGCCTCAAGGCCGGCGATCAGCTGGTGGTGCGCGGCCATCGTGAACTGGTGGAAGGTTGCCTGGTGAAGATCACCCAGAAGGCCACCGCCCCCGACGGGACCACCGCCAACGATCCGGCCGTGGTGCGCAATGCTTCCCAGGTGGAAACGGGGGATGCCCGATGAAGTTGACCAACGGCGCCATCCGGCGCTATCCCATGATCTTCGCCTTCATGTTCTTCATCGTCCTGCTGGGCGTGAAGTCCTACGTGGAACTGCCGCGGGAATCGTCTCCCGACGTGAAGATCCCCTACGTCTCGGTGGTGGCGCCCTACGCGGGAACCAGCAGCGAGGATATGGAGAACCTGGTGACCCGCAAGCTGGAAAAGCAGCTCAAGGGTCTCAAGGATCTCAAGGAGATGCGCAGCGTTTCCAGCTACGGCATCTCCATCATCAGCCTGGAATTCGAGAGCCGGGTGGATGTGAGTGACGCCCTGCAGCGGGTGCGCGACCGGGTGGAGGTGGCCAAGCCCGACCTGCCCGACGACCCGCGCAACGACCTGCTCATCCAGGAGATCAGCGCGGCGGATATCTTCCCCGTCATGCAGGTGAATCTCTTCGGCGATATCGACCTGTTCGTCCTGAAGAAGACCGGTGAGGATCTGCAGGAAGCCCTGGAGCAGATCCCGGGCATCCTGGAAGTCACCCTGGTGGGCGGCATCGAGAACGAGGTGCAGGTGGATGTGGACCCGGAGAAGCTGGTCTATTACGACCTGTCCATCGTGGACGTGCAGGACGCCGTGGCTCTGCAGAACATGACCATCCCCGGGGGCAAGCTGCACATGGGCGTTTACGACTACCAGGTGCGCGTGCCGGGCGAGGTGGAGGACCCGGCCGAGATCCTGGACTTCGTCCTGAACCCCGGGGTGGAGCCTCCGGTTTACCTGCGCGACGTGGCCACCGTCAAGTTCGGCGTGGCCGACGCCAAGTCCATTTCCCGGGTTGACGGGAAGGATTCGGTGACCCTGGTGGTCAAGAAGCGCAGCGGCGAGAACCTCATCCGTATCGCCGAGGACGTCAAGGCCATGGTGGCCGAGCTGGAGCCCACCTTCCCCGAGGGAATGCAGTACAGCGTGGTGGCCGACCAGTCGGTTCAGATCAAGGCCATGGTTAGGGAGCTGGAGAACAACATCCTCAGCGGCCTGGTTCTGGTGGTGGTGGTTCTGCTGGCGTTCTTCGGCCTGCGCAACGCCATCTTCGTGGGCGTGGCCATTCCCTTCAGCATGCTCATCACCTTCATCGTGCTTCGCCTCATGGACATCACCTTGAACATGGTGGTGCTGTTCAGCCTGATCCTCGCCCTGGGCATGCTGGTGGACAACGCCATCGTCATCGTGGAAAACGTTTACCGGCACCGCGGCAAGGGCATGGATGCCGACGAGGCCGCCAGCTTCGGCACCAACCAGGTGGCCGGGGCGGTCATCGCCTCGACCCTGACCACGGTGTGCGCTTTCGGGCCCATGATCTTCTGGCCCGGCATCATGGGCGAGTTCATGAGCTATCTGCCCATCACCGTGATCATCACCCTGCTGTCGTCCCTGCTGGTGGCCCTGGTCTTCAACCCCGTGCTGTGCGCGCGCTTCATGCCCGTCCCCAAGGTGGGCACCGAGAGCGCCCTGCTGGGTGACCGGTTCATCGACTTCGGCTTGCGCACCTACGAGCCCACCCTGCGCTGGTCCCTGAAGTATCCCTGGGTGGTGCTGCCGGTGATGTTCGTTCTCTTCTTCGTGGTCATGGGCCTGTTCGCCCGCTTCAACGCCGGGGTGGAACTATTCCCAGACGTGGAGCCCAAGCTGGCCATGGTCAACATCAAGGCCCCCAGCGGGACCCGCATCGAGGTGACGGACGAGTACACCCGGCAGGTGGAGCGGCGCGTGGCCGAGGTGCCCGACCTCATCGCCTACAACGCGGTGGTGGCCGCCACCCACGGCAACGAGCTGGGGGGCATGGAGCCTCCGGTGCATCAGTCGGTGGTGACCATGGAATTCGTGGACATGGAGGACCGCAGCCAG
Organism: Candidatus Krumholzibacteriia bacterium; assembly: GCA_963674845.2. Classification (GTDB taxonomy): domain Bacteria; phylum Krumholzibacteriota; class Krumholzibacteriia; order LZORAL124-64-63; family LZORAL124-64-63; genus LZORAL124-64-63. The sequence goes on from CAXXKE010000001.1 coordinate 452,700, forward strand.
AGTTCCTTCGTCAGCCTGGAAAACCTGCGCAAGGATCTGCAGGACCTGACCGGTGCGCGCATCACCGTGGAGAAGATGGAGGAAGGGCCGCCCACCGGGGCCCCGGTGAACATCGAGATCTCCGGTTTCGACTTCAAGGAGCTGGGCATCCTGGCCGGCAAGGTCACCGAGATCATCCGTGATATTCCCGGCCTGGTGGACATCACCGACAACTACGACAACGAACTGCCCGAACTGCGGGTCATTCCCGACGTGGAGAAGGCCGGGCGCTATGGCCTGCGCACCTTCGACATCGCCGGCACGGTGCGCACGGCGCTGCACGGCAGCGAGACAGCCAAGTACCGGGTGGGCGAGGACGAGTACGACATCATGGTGCGTTACCAGGAGCAGTTCCGCGGCAAGGTGGAGGACCTGGAGAACGCCACGGTGTTCTTCGAGGGGAAGACCATCCCCATCGGCGCCTTCGCCGAGACCGAGTTCGGTACCGGCCTGGCCGCCGTGCACCGCATCGACGCCCGCCGCGTGGTGACGGTCATGGCCGACGCGGGCGACGGCTACAACAGCGCGGCCCTGCTGAAGCAGGTGCAGTCGGCCCTGGCCGACCTGCCCCTGCCGCCCGGCTACGCCATCGACTACACCGGTGAGAACGAGGACCAGGAGGAATCCCAGGCCTTCCTGAGCGAGGCCTTCCTCATCGCGGTCATGCTCATTCTCATCGTTCTGATCAGCCAGTTCTCGTCCATCACCACGCCCTTCGTCATCATCTTCAGCGTGTTCCTGTCGCTGATGGGTGTGCTGGCGGGGCTCATGGTGACCCACACGCCCTTCGGCATCATCATGACCGGCGTGGGGGTGATCTCCCTGGCGGGCATCGTGGTGAACAACGCCATCGTGCTGCTGGACTACATCATCCAGTTGCGCCAGCGGGGAATGGACAAGGCCGAGGCCATCATCCAGGCCGGCATGACCCGTTTCCGCCCGGTGATTCTCACGGCCATCACCACCATCCTGGGGCTCATTCCCCTGACCACCGGGTTCAGCGTGGATTTCTCGGCCATCTTCCAGGGGCGCTGGGCCGAGGTGCTGCTGATGGGCGGCGAGTCCAGCCAGTGGTGGGGGCCCATGGGCGTGGCGGTCATCTGGGGACTGGCCGTGGCCACCTTCCTGACCCTGGTGGTGGTGCCCGTCATGTACAGCACCATCGAGCCCGGCAAGGCCTTCCTGGCCATGCTCTGGCGCTGGATGACCTGGTGGCGCCAACCCCTGCGGGATGATGGGCCGGGGACGGAGACCTTCCCTCGTTGATCTTCTAGACCCGCAAAAGAAAGGGAGCAGACCTGCCGGCCTGCTCCCTTCTTATCCCCGGGGCGGGGGATCAGTCCATGGCGTCCAGCAGAGGGTCCTTCTTGTAACCCAGGGCCTGCCAGTCCATGCGGCCACCCTCGCGGTGGCAATCCAGGCACTGCAGGGCCTGCGCCGCGGGAACCACCCCGTGGTAGATGCCCATGAAGCGCTGCACATCCACCCACTCGTAGTCCGGGTGGTGGTCGCCGTAAGCCACGGCGGCGCCCTCGCGTACGGCCTTCTCGATGTCCCCGTCCACGAAGAACTCGTCCACCGCCAGGGGGCTGATGAACTGCTTGTCCTTCAGGTAGGGCAGCTTGGCCTGGTGCCACTTGAAGGCGTGGATCTGGGCCTTCTTGTCCTTGCGGCTGCCCTGCGGGTTCATGATGGTGATGACCCCGTCCTTGCCGGGTTTCAGCTTCTCGCCCATGAGGGCGATCTCGGTCTCGCCGTTGAACCAGCGGTACACGGGCACCACGTCCTTGCCGAAGGTGATGGTGGCCGAGTATTTGTTGGCCTCCTCGTGGTACTTGGGGGTGCTCCAGTCCCGCACCATGTCCGTCTGGTCGGTCTTGGCGAAGGTGGGAATGTGGCACACGGTGCAGTACACCTTCTCGGTGTGCTTGTCCAGGGCCACCACGTTGTGGGGCCTGGCGTCGTGGCAATTGGTGCACAGCAACTGCTTGGCCGGGTTGTCGGTGGCCGACAGATCGCTGCCGCGCCCCACCACCCTGTGGTCCTCGTCGCCGTGGCAATCCATGCAGGCCATGTCCTGGCCGTCGGTGCCCATGTGCACATCGTAGCCGGCGTCGCACTCGGCCAGGTGGTACTCGATGTCGCCCCGCTTGAAGTTGGGGCCGCCCCCGGCGCCGCTGTGGCAACGCAGGCACATCTTGCGCTTGGGCAGGGTGATGCGCCCGGCCACGCTGTCCATGCCGCGCTGGTTCTTCCACAGGATGGGCTTCCACTCCCAGTTGCCGGCCTCGTCCTGGTAGGCGTCACGGCGATAGCCGCTGGCGTGGCAGATGAGGCAGTCGATGTTCTCCAGCTGCTCCCGGCTGATCTGGGTGCTGGGCTTCTTGCCCAGGCCGGCGTGGCACTTGGAACAACCCTGGGCGATGATCTTGCCGTCGCTGTTGACGGCGTTTCCGATCCAGCTGGCCAGGGGGTTGGTGCAGAAGTCGTTGATGGTGTTCATCTTGCCCAGCTTCTGGCCCTTGGCGTTAACGATGGCCGGAGCCTCGCCTTGCCACTGGTAATGCTGGGAATGGAAGAAGGTGGTGGCCTCTTCCTCGTGGCACTCCAGACAGGTGGCGGTGCCCTCGTAATGCTCGAAGTACTCCTGGTGGCTGTACTTCACCTTCCCGGCCGAGGCGGTCCCGGCCAGGAAGGTGATCAGCAGCAGCGACAGCAGGAGAATTGCCGTCTTCTTCATGCGCTACTCCATTCTAGAAACGGGCGCTGAAACCCAGGCTCAACTTGCTGGCGTTCTTGTAGGTGGGGAAGCCCAGGATGGGGGCGTCCGCGCCTTCCTTCAGCTCCTTGGGCGCACCCAGGTGCCAGCCCGAACCGGAGTAGTCGTAGTCGTAATTGATGTAGCCCAGCTTCATCACGAACTTGGGGTTGATGCGGTGCGTCACGTAGGCCTCGATGACGGTGCCGCGGGTGCTGGTCTTGGGAGCGATGATGTCGTCCTGGGCGGGGGCGAAGTTGAACCAGTACTGGCTGCCCTTGTTCCACTCGAATCCGACCTTGGTCTTGTTGTTGTCGAAGCTGTAGCGGGCGCCCAGGTAGTACATGCTGCCCGTCTGCTCCTCGGGCATCTCGAAGGGGTCGCACAGCAGGCCGCCGAAGGGCGTGGTCACGAATTCGTCCAGGGGCTTGCTCTTGCTCCAGCTGCCGGTGACGAACCAGTCGAAGGGACCGTTCACGCCGCTCACCAGGATGCTGGCCAGGTCGAAGTCGCCCAGGTTGGCCGAGGGGCTGTAGCGGGTGACGATGGGGCCGGGCATGGGGTTGCCGGTGACCGGATCGTTGGGCATGATGACGTAGCCGTTGAACCCGTCGGTGATGTTGAAGGCGCGGGCCACGGTGGTCTGCACCTGCAGCTCGGGAGTGTTCCAGGCGTCGATGTTGAAGCCGAAGAAGCTGGCGTCCTTCAGACGGTCGGCCGGGCGCTGCAGAATGCTGCCGTTGCCGAACTGGCTCTCGTAGCCCAGGCCGTAGCAGGCGCGAACCGTGGTCTTGTCGCTCACGTGCCAGCCGAAGGTGGCGCCGTCGAACTGGAAGTCGATGATCGTGCCCATGGGGGTTCCCGCGCGGGGCTCATCGTTGCGGTAGTGCAGCGGAGGGCCCTGGGTGCTGGGGCGACGGCCCAGGCTCATGTAGATGGGCAGATCGTTGATGTGGTTCCAGTCGAAGTAGGCCCGCTCCAGGTGAACGGTGGAGGAACCGGGCACCCCGGGCTCCGAGGCGTCCATGGCCATGGTGTTGGACTGGCCGTTGAAGGCGGGGATGGAGGTGCTGGCGCCCCAGGGCTTGTACACGCTCATGCGGCCGGCAAAGTTCACGTTCTTGGCCACCTGGGCCTGCATGTTCAGGCGCAGGCGGGTGGTGTACAGCAGGTCGTTGTCCACCTTGTAACTCTCGCGCAGGCCGTCCACCATCTTCATCATGTCCATGGCGCCGGATTGGACCTGGCCCATGAAGGCGGCGAAGGCCGCCTCGTCCTGCAACATGCCGTCCCACATCTCCTGGGTGCCGCCACCCATCATGAACATGGCGTAGCCCATGTCATACAGCATCTCGTTCATGTACTGGGGGAAGGTGGTGTTGAAGTCCAGGCCGTTCATGAACAGCATGTAGGCGCCGTAGTTGTCGGGATTGCCGATGGTCTCGAGCACGCCGCCCGCGCCGTCATAGTTGAAGCTGCCGTCCATGTTCATGGGCAGATTGCCGGTGAACTGGTGGTAGAACATGGAGTTGACCATGACGTTCTGCAGGGCCATGCCGTCATAGGAGTCGGCCATCTCGCCGGTGATGTTGTGAGCCTCGACCCGCAGGTCGCCGCTCCAGAGGATCTTGCTCTTGTTGGACTTCAGTTCCAGCTTCTGCAGGCGTTTTTCCAGACGCTTGATCTTGGCGGAGTCATCGGCCCAGGCGCCGCCGGCCAGGGCCAGCAGGGCCACCACGGCCAGAACGATGGTCAAGGTTTTCTTCATTGATCCTCTCCTGTGGGATTCCAGTTGCTGGGGTTCGGGCCCGCAGGGCGCGGGCCCAACGCGTCGGACAGATTCAGGTCTAACCGCAGGTCATGGGCTGTTCGCTGTCGGCCGCATGATCCACGCAGAACTTCTTGATCTTCTTGAGCATGTCCTCATCGAAGCCGTCGGTGACCTTCTTGGTCTTATCCTTGAGGCAGGGCACCTCGCCGTGGGTCTCGCCCCACAGGTCATCGAAGAATTCTTCCCACTGTTCCATGATGTAGGTCATGGGGGTGTACTCGCCGGCATCGGCGTCGGCGTTGTGGCAAGCCTTGCAGGTGGCCTTGAACAGTTCCTTGCCGTCCATCTCCTTGATGTCCTTGGCTTTCTCGGCCTTGGCTTCGGCATTGTCCTCGGCCAGGGCCAGGCCGGCCACCAGGGACAGGAGCAGGATGGCGCTCAGGGTGATCAGGATTCTTTTCATCTCCGTTCCTCCGGTTGTTAAATGACTGTGCGAGAATGACCGGGTGGTCCTAAGAATTCAAAATCAATAATCCATTGATCCATTGACCGTGCAAACCTAAGCTATCGGGTAGGATTAGTGATGGTCAAGGAAGAAATGCATTTTCAAAACCTCATAAACCCTTGTTCTGGTGTATTTTGATTGCTGTTCTCAATATCTCCGGCAACCTCTTTGGACGTAAAAGGGCAAGTTCCAAGGTTTTACTGGGAGCGGTTCATGTGGCCATGGGGAAAGGGGGTGGTCTTGTGAAAGAGGGGACCAACCCCATTTTCTTGGGAAAAAAATAACAGCCCGGCTTTTCTGGAAAGGGGCCTCTTTCCGGGGCCCACTTTTCACTCAAGTTCGGCAGCAAGCTTGCCGATACAGCAGGGGGAAGGCAGGCCATGAAGGAGACAACATGTTCAGTGCAATCAACACCGCCCTGGGGGGCATTCAGACCGCCCAGCGCAGTTTCCTGGAATCAGCACAGCGCATCAGCCGCTACGGCACAGGCCTGGAGAGTTCCGCCGCCGCCGGCCCCGGCCCCGAGGGGGACATGGTCAACCTCATGACTTCCCGCCGTGGGTACGAAGCGAATCTTCAGGTGGTCCGGGCCGCCGATGACATGATGGGCACCCTGCTGGACACTTTTGCCTGAGCCCAGGGTCCTGGTGTTCCCTGGATGGCCTGTTCCCTGACCGGAAGGGCTTGATTCCTCGCCTCCCGCCGTTACAATGATTCCCCCGAGAGCCGATTTCACCCTGGCCGGCCCGTTTGCCGCCCCTGACCCTGGAGCCCTGACCACCATGAAAGTCGTGCCCGTCCTTTTCGAGGATCACACCCTGTCCCGGTTTCGCCCCGTGTCCTGGAGTCTTCCTGCCCAGGAGATCCGGGTGGGGATGTTCTGCCTGCGTGAGAGGGTGGGCCACCTTCTCGGCAGCACTTTTTCCGAGAAGGGCCAGTATCTTTGCCGGAGCGTTCTGGCCCCCCTGCAGACCGATCCGGATTGGGTCTTGCCCCCGGCGGCACCGGGCGCTGGAGAGATGCGCTTCCTGTGGATCAGCGGCCGGGTGGTGGCCGGCCATCTGGAACTGGAAGAACTCGGCCGCCGGGCCGCCCGGGAAGAGAGTTTCTTCCTTCGCGATGAGAGCGGGCCTCTGGTCATGTCCGTGAAACCCGACGAATCCCGCGACCTGCTCGCCCACTGGCGCCTCTGGGAGGAAGGGCTCGCCGCCGCCGGAGCCCTGAATACGCCCGAAGCGCCGGTTCCTGTGTGGGAGCCCGAATGTCTGTCCGGGCCGTGGACCGCCCTTTCCCCGGAAGAATCCGCAGGTGGAACCTGCCCGGCCGTCCAGTGGATCTGGGATGTGGTTCCCGGCACGCCGGAGGCCCTCGCCCGGGACAGTCGTTTTGCCACCCAGGGTGCGGGGCTGGCCTTCCAGCGCCGTCCCTTCGGTGTATTCACGTTAACTAACCAGGTTTTCCAGAGGGAAACGAAGCTCCAGCCCCTGACGGAGCCGGGGTCGGGGGTCCACCTGCTGGGCGAGGCTTCGGGTTGCCGGGTCCTGGTCGGGGAGGGGGTGAGTCTGGGCCCGGGCACCGCCCTGGACGTCACCCACGGAGACATCATCCTGGAGTCCGGGGTCAAGGTCGCCCCCAGTTGCACCCTCGAGGGGCCGTTGTGCATCGGGGCAGGCAGCACCGTCAAGGCCGGCGCCACCATTTACGGCGAATCGTCCTTCGGGGTGGTGAACAAGATTTCCGGGGAGATCGGGGAGTCCACCTTCGGCGATTTCGCCAACAAGCAGCATGACGGCTTCATCGGCCATGCCGTCCTGGGTTCCTGGATCAACCTGGGGGCCATGACCACCTGCAGCGACCTCAAGAACAACTACGGTCCCATCCGGGTGGACCTGGGGGCGGGGGCGGTGGACTCGGGCCGGCAGTTCGTGGGACTGCTCATGGGCGATCACGCCAAGACAGCCATCGGGACCCTGTTCAACACGGGCACCAGTGTGGGCTTCGCCACCAACATCTTCGGCGGGGGCATGCCCCCCAAGTGTGTGGGGAATTTCCAGTGGGGCGGCCAGGCCGGTTGCCCCCTGTACGGCGTGGACCGGGCCCTGGAAACCGCCCGCATCGTCATGTCCAGGCGGGGGTGCACCCTCACGGAAGCTCATGAGAATCTGTTCCGTCTGCTGGCGCGGGATTCCGCGTAAGTCCCGGTCGGGCAATTTGCTTTCTCGTACTGCCCCGGGGCTTCCCGGGGCGGGCAAAATTCCCGGTCCGCCGATGACGGGGTGTAACAAGGCTGTTCGGGGATTCGCGTAACCTATTGCCTGGCAGTTAATTAAATCTTGTCCGGAATTCCGATCCCGAGGCACGAGATCTGCTTGGAGGACAGTAACAATGTTCTCTGCGCTGCTCGTGCTTGACCGCTGACCTACTTACGCTCTCCGTGTTGTAAGTTCCTTCAGCGATCACGCGGCAGAAAGCGGGGAACATTTTTTTCTGGCCATTATCCCGCTGTTGTGATACTAATTGACTCTTGTAACCGACCATAAACAAAGAGGTAAACGGCCTTCACCGTGGCCTTGCCTCGAGCGGCGAGCACTGGATAAAGGAGCGATTATGACCAAAGCCGAACTGGTCGAGATGATCTCTGAAGAGACAGGCGTCAACAAGAGAGATACCGGCATCATCGTCAACCTGATCATGGAGAATATCGGCCAGGCTCTGGTCCAAGGCGACAAGGTCGAGCTGAGAGGCTTCGGGAGTTTCAAGGTCAAGACCCGGCGCGCCCGCGCGGCCCGGAATCCCCGCACGGGGGAGTCCGTGGAAGTGCCGGCCAAGCGCGTCCCGTTTTTCAAGGCCTCCAACGAGTTGAAGGCCAACCTCAACAAAAAAGATTGAGCGAACATCACTTACTGGTTGTTTGTTGACTTCCGGTTAATTATCTTGTCCGTTCGCTCTTTGATCGCGGGGACCTCTGGCTCCCTCGCGTATTATCATGTCCGTCGGTCTGGCTGGGAGGTCCCGCTGGGACGGGACGGGTCATTTCAAGGGAAAGGATTGCAGCTATGCCTAACGGGCGTAAACGTAAGCGCAAGAAGATTGCGACGCACAAGCGCAAGAAGCGGTTGCGCAAGAATCGTCACAAGAAGAAGTAGTGAGCCAGAGCGGCCGGCGCTCCCCCTTGTTGTGGGGTCGAGCGCCGGCCGGCTTGCTGTCCGGCCCGGGCCCCGGCCCCTGGCCGGTTTTTTTTGTTCGGTACCGGGCTTCGGCGGCCGGGGGAACAATCCAGGTGGGCGGCGGGGCGAAAAACCTGTAGATTATTGCCCTGTTCTTTGTTACGAATAATATTCAAACGGTCCGGATTCAGATTTTCCAGGATTGGAGAAACCCATGTCCGACAAGGCGCTCGAAAGACGGAAAGCCAAGCGGGTCAACGCCAGCTTGAATCTCGAGGTCAAGTTTCCCCGGTCTGACGGCACCCAGGCCGTGGCCAACCTGGAGACCATCAACCTCAGCTCGTCGGGCGTGTATTTCAAATCCGACCACTTCATCGAGCCCATGACCAAGCTGGCCATGGAGATGGAAGTCAAGGTCCCTGTCGCCGAGGAAGAGGAAGGCACCGCCCTGGTTCCCTGCGAGGGGCTCGTGGTGCGCACCAGCCCCGAGGAAGATACCCCGGGCTGCGACAGCTACGAGGTGGCGGTATTCTTCACCCACATCGAGCCCGAGGGTATGGCCAACCTGGAACGCCATATCGCCATGATCATCGAGGAGATGGACTGAGCCCTTTTCCGGTGTGCGGTCGCCTTGCCCTTGCGGTCCCCTTTCAACCCCCGTGCCTTTCCGGCCGGGGGTTTTCTTTCTTCCCCCTGCAGATTTTTGTAAAACAGGTCCCCCCGCTGACGAAAAGAGGGGTGATGGATAAGGGCGCCTTTCCGCCATTCTGCAATTTTGAAGAGCACTTGACTCCAGGGAGCTGTAAGGACAATGGGAGACCCCCGGGACCGCACCATCCTCGTCGTTGACGATTCACCGCCCATTTGCCTGTATCTGCGGCGCTTGCTGGAAAAGAAGGGCTACAAGGTCATGACGGCCAACGACGGGGCCGTGGGCGCCCGCCTGGCCATGGAGGTCCTGCCCGACCTGATCCTGCTGGACAAGGAAATGCCGGGCATGCACGGCTTCGACGTGAGCAAGATCCTGCGCCGGCACAACGACACCAGCGGCATTCCCATCCTCATGATCAGTTCAGAGGATGAGACCAGCGAGAAGATCCGCGGCCTGGAAATGGGGGCGGACGATTTCATCAGCAAGGAAATCAGCGGTGAAGAGCTGTACTCCAAGATCCGGGCCTTCCTGCGCATCAAGGAACTGCAGGACAAGCTGCAGAGCGAGAGCGACAAGCTGAACCAGATCTTCCGTTACCTGCACGAACCCGTGGCCATCTGCAACAAGCAGGACCGCATCGTGCTGGCCAGCCAGGTCTTCCTGAGCCTGCTGCGCATGCCCCGCGAGGTGGCCCAGTTCAAGACCATGACCGAGATCCTGCGCACCCTGGACGTGGACGAAGGGCTCATCGAGAACCTGCGCAAGGGCGCGCGGGAAGAGATCACCCTGCGCGTGTTCCTGGACGACAAGACCACCCACCTCAAGGGGCGCACGGCGCCAATCCAGCTTTCCGAGGACGAGCACGCCATGGCCTACATCTTCCGGGACGTGACCCGCGAAGTGGAGGCCGAGAAGATGAAATCCGACTTCCACAGCATGATCGCCCACGATCTGCGCTCGCCCATGAGCGTGATCCAGGGCTACGTGTCCCTCATGGCCAGCGGCAAGACGGGTCCCATCACCGACACCCAGAAGGATTTCCTGGGCAGCGTGGTGCAGAAGATCACCGAGATGACCAGTCTGCTCAACGATTTCCTGGACATGAGCAAGATGGACGCGGGCTTCGTGAACCTGAAGTTCAGCAATTTCGGGCTGGGCGAGTTGATCCAGGAAGTCATCAGCGACCTGGGTCCCATGGCCGACAGCCGGAACATCAAGGTGTCGATGGAGGGCCCCGAGGATCAGGTCCTGGTCCACGCCGATTCCCTGCGCCTGACCCAGATCCTGCGCAACCTCATGTCCAACGCCATCAAGTACAACGTGGAAAACGGCTGGATCAAGGTGGAAACCCATCGTGAGAACGACTGGGCCCGGGTCACCATCACCGACGGGGGCATCGGCATGTCGCCCGGTGAACTGGAAGTCCTGTTCGAGCCCTACACCCGCGGCAGTTCAGAACGGAAGATCAAGGGCGTGGGTCTGGGTGTGGTCATCGTCAAGAAACTGGTGGAGGCCCATGGAGGCCAGGTCACCGTTTCCAGCCAGCCCGGATCGGGTTCCAGCTTCACCTTCACCATCCCCATGGTGGTGCAGCCAGAGGCCCAGGCCGAGGAAATTCCGGCCCAGGAAGAGGTGACGGTCAAGAGCTGACCATCTGAACAGTAATCACCCACCACGTGTTCCGGTTCCGTACAGACGGGAGTGGCCCTCGGGCTGCTCCCGTTTTTCTGGCATCCTTTGCCGATACGGCAAGTTTTTCCCCTGCATGCTTGAATACACCCTTTGGCGCCCGAAAACCACGGTCCCGGACCGTTGCCGGGTTCAAGCCCTCGGGCAATTATTGCCATCCCGCCCCGGCCATGACCCTGGATTGCCGGGCACGCGGTTTGCGGTTAATCCGGTGCGATTTGTATCCACCGTGACCCGCTGCGAGGTGTGAGCGTGCTGAGAAGTCTGAATACCGCGGAACAGGCCATGCAAAGGCAACAGGTGCGCATCGACGCTCTGGCCAACAACCTGGCCAACGTCAATTCCACCGGTTTCCGGGCCGTCATGACCAGGGTGGCCGAGGAGGGCGCCCAGGAAAACGTGGCCAAGAACATGGAAGGCGGGCTGGCCGAGGCGCAGGACGCCCAGCAGCCCAACGCCCTGAACAACGACAATACCCTGACCAAGGGCAACTGGTTGCCGGTTCAGCCGCTGGAACTGTACCACGCCACCGACACCCGCGGCGGCGCGGTCACGGCCACCGGCCGGGATACGGATGTGGCCCTGCTCAGCCGGGGATTTTTTGCCATCGAAACCCCCGCCGGCGAGCGCTATACCCGGGGCGGCGCCTTCACCATCAATGAGCAGCGTGAATTGACCACTCCCGATGGTTTGCCGGTGCTGGGCACGGGTGGCCCCATTTTCCTGCAGGGTGAAGACTTCACCATCGAAAACGACGGTCGGGTGATGGTGGATGGCGCCCAGGTGGCCCAGTTCAAGGTGGTGGATTTCGGGGACCCCAGCCTTCTGGAGCACGAGGGCAGCAACCTGCTGCGGGCCCCGGCCAATCTGGAACCCCAGGCCGTGCCCGCGGGCGAGATCGAGGTGGCCCAGGGCCACCTGGAGGGCAGCAACGTCAACGCCATCGACACCCTGGTGGCCATGATCGCCGCCCAACGGGCCTTCGAGGTGCAAAGCCGTGTCATGACCACCGAGGACCAGATGCTGGCCAAGTCCGTGAACGACCTGGCGCGACCCACAGCCTAGTTGAAAGGTAGCGAACAATGTTGAGAGCCATGGGAACCGCCGCTTCGGGGATGAAAGCCCAGCAGCTGAATATCGACACCATTTCCAACAATCTGGCCAACGTGAACACCACCGGCTACAAGCGCAGCCACGCCGAATTCCAGGATCTTTTGTACGAGAAGGTCATGCCCGGCGGCCTGGTGGATGCCGAGGGCCGGGCCCTGCCCACCCGCGTGGAGGTGGGGCACGGCGTCAAGCTGGTGGCCACCAACAAGAACTTTACCCAGGGCACCGTGGTGAACACGGGCAATCCCCTGGATCTGATGGTTGAGGGCGACGGCTTCTTCCAGCTGCGCATGCCCGACGGCACCATCAAGTACACCCGCGACGGCAGCTTCAAGATGGACGCCGAACGCAACGTGGTGACCAGCCAGGGTTACCGGCTGGAGCCCGAGATCATCATTCCCGAGGACGCCACCGAGCTGTCCGTGTCCCGGGACGGCATCGTCAGCGTCATGGTGGCGGGGGACGATTCCAACGTCCAGGAGATCGGACAGATCGAACTGGCTCGCTTCCCCAACGCGGCGGGCCTGGCGGCGCGGGGTGGCAACATCTTCGCCGAATCTCCTGCCAGCGGCACACCCATCCTGGCCAACCCCGGGCAGGAGGGCATGGGGGAGACCTCGGCCGGATTCCTGGAGATGAGCAACGTTGAAACGGTGGATGAACTGGTCAGCATGATCTCGGCCCAGCGGGCCTACGAGCTGAACAGCAAGACCATCACCATGGCCGATGAAATGCTTCAGACAGTCAACGCGTTGAAGCGCTAAAGGGCTGAAAGGCAATGAGTAGAAGAGTTTTGTTAATCCTTTTTGTCTTGACAGTCTGCGCGGCCGGATCGGCCGGCGCGGCCTGGGTTCTGGAGTTGCCCCCACGACTGGTGTGCCAGGGCAGCAGCGTCACGGTGGCCGACCTGGCCACCGGACCGGTACCTGCCGTGGCCGGCCAGGTTGTCGTGGTGGGGCAAGGCCCGGCCGGCAGTCTGCTGACGGTCCAGCGCAGCCTCATCCTGCGCAAGCTGGTGGAAGCGGGGTGCGCCGGGGGCGTGGTCTTTCGTGGGGCTTCTTCCGTCGAGGTGGAATTCCAGGGCCGCAGCATTTCTCCCGAAGATCTGCGCCAGGCTGTCCGCCTGCGGCTGCAGTCCCTGGTGCCGGCCTCCCAGGAAGGGGCCCCCGCGGCCTGGTTCGAACTGGAGTTTCCCGACCTGGAATTGCTGGCCAGAGGCACACCGGAAATATCGGTGAAGCGGAACAATCCCCTGCCGGCAGGGCGCACTCAGGTGCGGGTGGAAGTCGGCTCGGGACGCCAGCGCCAGACGGTTCCCGTGACGGTGACCCTGCACCTTTACGGCGAGGTTCCCACCGCTCGCCTGAAGATCGACAAGGACAGGCCCCTGGCGGCGGATCTCTTCGACTGGCAATGGCTGGACATGGCCGAAATGACGGGCCGCCTGGTCGTCGATCGCGCCGCCCTGGCCGGCTGCTGCGCTGCCCGGACCCTGGCCGCGGGTGACAACCTGCGTCCCAACGACCTGAAAACCATCCCGGTGGTGCACGCCGGTGATCTGGTGGATCTGCAGATCCAGCGGGGCGGCCTGCTGGTCACGGTCAAGGCCCAGGCCCGTCAGGACGGATGCCAGGGACAGACCATCCCCGTCAAGAATCAGCTCAACGGCCGACTGGTCAATGCCCGGGTGTTGAATCCCGGCACGGTTGAATGGAGAAGATAACCATGTGGACCGACAAGGAACAACAGCTGCTGATGAACGTGGTGACGGCCACCCTCATGGTGGCGGCGCTCATGCTGGTCGGCGGGGCGGCCCGGGCCAGCCGGCCCCTCATCGATTTCGAGACCGGCTCTTCCCTGGTGACCAACCTCAAGGCCCACAAGGTGGGTGATCTGATCACCATCATCATCACCGAGAGCAGTTCGGCCGACGCCAGCAGCGACGTGACCACCAACAACAAGTCCGAGCACAGCGGAGGGCCGGGCCTGGGGGTTCTGGACTTCGTCAAGCCCTGGGATATGGCGGTGGAGAACAAGTACAAGGGCGACGGCAGCACCGCCCGCTCCGGGTCCTTCCGGGCCGAAATGACGGCTCGCATCGTCGAGGTGCTGCACAACGGGGACTTCCGTCTGGAGGGCACCCGCATGGTCAACGTCAACGGTGAGAAGACCTTGATCGAACTGACCGGCGTGTGCCGCGGGGCAGACATCGCCCCCGACAACACCATCATGAGCACGTACATCTCGGACGCCCAGATCGCCTACAACGGTTCCGGTGTGGTGAACGACACCGCCCAGCCGGGGGTCCTGACCAAGGTCATCAACTGGCTTTTCTAGGAAGTGGTGAAATGCTGAGCAAGAAGCAAAAAATGGGAATGATGCTGGTCTTTGCGGCCCTGGCCCTGGTCCTGGCCACCCAGCCCGCAGGGGCCGTGTCCAACCGCATCAAGGACCTGGCTTTCGTCCAGGGCACCACTCCCCAGGATCTGGTTGGCTACGGCCTGGTCATCGGCCTGAACGGCACCGGCGACGGGGGCAGCGCCGAGCTGACCCACAACTCCATCACCAGCATGCTGGAGGCCCTGGGCACCACCGTGCCCAAGAACATGAAGTCGGACAACGTGGCCGCCGTCACCGTGACCGCGCGCCTGGATCCTCACGCCCCCAAGGGCAGCATGTTCGACGTGACGGTGGCCAGCATGCTCAGCGCCAGCAGCCTGGAGGGCGGCATCCTCATCATGACCCCGCTGCGCGCAGTGGACGGTTCGTTGCCGGCCATGGCCGCCGGGAGCGTTTCCATCGGTGGTTTCAACATCAAGAGCGGTTCCGGCAACAGTTTCCGCAAGAACCACAGCCAGGTGGGCACCGTCCCCAGCGGGGGAACCGTTGTCCGCGAACCCTCCGTGGACCTGGGGCAGAATGGAAAGATCAACTGGCTGCTGCGGCACGCCGACTTCGCCACCGCCAGCGAGATGGCCAAGGTCATCAACGGCAACTTCGGTGATGGCTCGGCCCGCGCCACCTCGGCCGGCATGGTGGAAGTGACCGTTCCGGCGGACTTCAAGAACGATCCGGTGCTCTTCGTGGCCCAGATGGGCGAGCTGGAGTCGCGCAGCGACGCCCCGGCCCGGGTGGTCATGAACGAGCGCACCGGGACCATCGTCATGGGCAAGAACGTCAAGCTGACCGAGGCCGCCGTGGCCCACGGCACCCTGAAAGTGGTGGTCAGCACCTTCTATGACGTGAGCCAGCCCAGCTCCTTCGCCCGCACGGGCAACACGGTGGTCACGCCCGATGTGAACACCGACGTGTCCGACAAGGAAGCCCGGGTGCTGCGGGTGCCCGACACCAGCACCGTCAGCGACGTGGTGGGTGTGCTGAACGACATCGGGGCCAGCCCCCGCGACATCATCGCCATTCTGGAAGCCCTCCAGCGCGCCGGTTCGCTGCAAGCCGAACTGGTGCTCATGTAAGTCCGAAAGCGGGAACACCAGGAAATCATGGATTTGCCGGGAATCAACAGCCAGACGGGAATGCTTCTGGACGGGGCCAACGGCTCGGCCCAGGGCGAGCGCATGCGCCAGCTGGCCCGCCACCAGGCCCAGGGTCAGGAAAACCGGGAGGGCCTGGAACGGGCGGCCAAGGAATTCGAAGGGGTGTTCCTGAACAACCTGCTCAAGGCCATGCGCAAGACCGTGCCCGAAAACGAGCTCTTCAATTCCGGCGGCCCCACCAAGTTCTACCAGCAGATGCACGACGCCGAGGTGGCCAAGGCCATGGCCTCGGGACAGGGCGGCCTGGGCATTGCCGACCTCATCGTGGGCCAGTTCCAGCACACCCTGCCCGACGAGGAAGCCGAGGGCGCCGAGGGTGTGGACGCGACCACGCGGCCCGGCACCCTGCCCGCGGCTCCGCCGGTGGGGGCGAACGCCCGGGCAGACGCCCTTTCCCGCTACCGGACCATGTCCCCGGTGGGGGATGAGATCGCCCAGCGCCAGTTGCTCCGGCTGCAGGCCGGACGCCAGGGGCAGGCCGTGGCCGACACCCTGGACCGCTTCGAGCAGGAGATCACCTCGGCGGCCAGCGAGGCCGGGGTCAAGCCGGCCCTGGTGCTGGCCGTGGTCATGGAGGAATCGTCGGGAGATCCCCGGGCCCGTTCGCCCAAGGGAGCCCAGGGGCTCATGCAGCTCATGCCGGCCACCGCCCGGGAGCTGGGCGTGCAGGATTCCCATGATCCTGAGCAGAACCTGCGGGGCGGAGCCCGGTACCTGGCCCGCATGCTGGATAAATTCGATCAGGACCTGGACCTGGCCCTGGCGGCCTACAACGCCGGCCCCGGCAACGTGGAGAAGGCCGGGGGCGCGGTCCCCGACTTCCCCGAAACGCAGCGCTATGTGGCCGCCGTGAAGGCCCGTTATCAGGCTCTCCAGGATGGCACGGAAATGGATAAAGTGAACCCGTGAGCCCAGTCATTCAAATCAAGCGGAGTTGACGCCATGATTCCTGAAAGGCCCCGAAATCTCCCCCTGGAGGCGGATTATCGACTTCTGGCTTCCCTGCTGGAAGTGGAGACCATCAACTACAAGCGGTTGTTGCGCCTGGCCTGGCGGCAGAATTCTTACATGAAGCGACAAGATGTCGACCGCCTGGAAAACAACGCCCGGGAATGGGCACGGTACCTGCCGGCGGCCAACGAATCGCGCATCGCCCGGGAAAAGTTCGTGCACGCCCTGGCCACCCATTTCGGCATCACCATTCCGCCCGGGAAGCTCATGGACATCCTGGAAACGGCCGAATCCGGCACCCGGGACAATGTCCTGGAAAAGCTTAACGATCTGAAGGCAACCGCCGTGCGGCTGAGCCGCCAGAACGATTTGAACCGTGAACTGGCGCGCTTCTGCCTGGACCTGGCCGAGGAAGAGGCCCGCATCTTCAAGGACGCCGTCCTGAAGGACCCGTCCGGTTGCTACGACGGCAAGGCCAACAACACCAACCTGGGCCCCGGCGGGGTTCTGGTGAAGCAGGCTTAAGGAGTCTCCATGCCCGGTCTGAACTCCATCATGGACACCAGCTTGTCGGCCCTTTATGCGGCCCAGGCGGGCATGTCCACCAGCAGCCACAACATCGCCAACGTCAACACCCAGGGCTACAGCCGCCAGGATGTGACCTTCGCCGCCCGGCGGCCGGACATCCTGCCGTACGGCGCGCTGGGGCGCGGTGTGGAGATCACGGGCATCCGCCGCATCCAGGACGAGTTCCTGATGAACAACATGCGCATCCAGAGCAGCCGGCTGGCCTCCTACAGCGCCACCGACAGCACCCTTTACGAGATCGAGGCCATCCTGGGTTCGGTGGACAACGATCACCTGGGCGACGCCATGAACGAATTCTTCAACGCCTGGAACACCCTGGCCACGCCTCCCGTGTCCGAGAGCAACAAGTACAACGTGGTGGCCAAGGCCGAATCCCTGGTGCGGGACTTCCACGCCATCAACGATTCCCTGGATGACCTGGAAGCCAACATCGATGACAACATCCAGCTGGAGATCTCCAACCTGAACAACCTGTTGCACAGCGTGGCGGGGATGAACGAGCAGATCATGGCCGCCGAGAGCAACGGGGAGCCGGCCAACGACCTGCGCGACCAGCGCGATCTGCTGATCAACCAGATCAGCGAGATCGCCGAGGTGTCGGTCCTGGAACGGGAAGACGGCACCAAGGATGTGATCCTGGCCGGGCGCACCCTGGTGGCCCGCGATTCGGTGACGGAATTCGAGAGCACCTACATCAACACCGGCCAGGGCTACAAGATGGCCGTGGTCACCGGTGGCCGGCACTCCGAGGTGAATCTCTCACCCGGCAGGCTGGAAGGACTCATGAGCAGCCGTGACGCCCAGATCACCCAGGTCCGCGAGGGCCTGGACAAGGTGGCCAGGCAGCTCATCGACGAGGTGAACGACCTGCACCGCCAGGGGCGCACCGACTCCAGCAGCGGTCTGGCCTTCTTTTCCGGCGACAGCATGCACACCATCAGCGTCAACGAGGCCATCCGCAGCAACAACCTGCTGGTGGCCACGGGCAGCACCACCGCCGATGGCGACAACACCATCGCCCTGGCCATCGCAAATCTGCAGAACCAGAGCGCCAGCGGAACCAGCGGCGAGACCATCGGCGACCGGTACCGCAGCCTGCTGACCACCGTGGCCAGCCAGCGCAGCAGCTACGAGTTCCTGGTGGAGAACCAGGACAACGTGGTGGCTGCCCTGGAGGCCAAGATGGCCAGCGTCAGCGGCGTCAGCCTGGACGAGGAAGGCGCCAACCTGGTGCGTTATCAGAACAGTTACAACGCGGCCGCCAAGGTCATCAGCACGGTTCAGGACATGTACGACACGCTCCTGAACATGGTTTAACGCCTAGCCTGAAAGGAGGATGAGACATGACCATGCGCGTGACGGACAGCTACATGTCGTCCATCCTCATCGGTGATCTGAACAACAGTCTTCGCCAGCTGCTGGAGGCCGAGCGCTCGGCAAGCAGTCAGCGCAGGGTGAACACCTACTCGGATGATCCCCGGGCCGTGTCCAACATCCAGCGTTACAACCAGCTGATCTCCAGCAACAACGAGTACATCACCAACGTGACCCGCAGCAAGCTCATCGTCGACGGGTCCGACGTGGCCTTGCAGGATATCAACAGCGTGTTGACGGATATCCGGGTGCTGGCCCTGCGCGAGTCGTCGGCCATCGCCACCAACCAGAGCATGAGCACCTCCGTCATCGAGGTGGACAACTACATCAATCGTCTCATGGATGTGCTGAACACCAGCATCGAGGGGACCTACATCTTCTCGGGCTACCAGACGGACAAGGCCTCCTTCGTGCGCAGCGGCGGTTCGGTGGTGTACCAGGGGGACGACAACGTCATCTATACCCGCACCGGGCCCAACAGCACCATGCCGGTGAATATCCCCGGCAGCGAGTTCATGGGGACCACCAGTTCCTTCCTGAACGGGGGAGAGGACACGGCGCCCCAGGTCAGTCTGGCCACGAACCTGAGCGACCTGCGCATGGGCGAGGGGTGGGTTCCCGGCCTCGTCTCGGTGAGCGACGCCCTGGGCAACAACTACGAGATCGATCTCTCATCGGCCTCCACCATCGGCGATGTGATCACCACCATCAACACCGCCACCGGCGGCACCATCACCGCCTCCATCAACAGCGACTCCACGGGCCTGGCCTTCACCGGCACCGGCCCCCTGGAGGTGGACGAGGTGGGGGACGGCACCACCGCCAGCAGCCTGGGCATCAACAACGTCAGCGGGGGCAACGTCCTGACGGGCACGGATATCCGGCCCGCCGCCAGCGGCACCACCCTTCTGGCTGACATCAACACCCTGATGGGGCACCTGCCTCTGGGCATGATCAACGTGCAGTGGCAGGGCAACACGTACAACGTGGACTTCAGTGCCGCCACCACATTGAACGACCTGAAGACCATTTTCGAGGGCACGGTTCCCGGGATGGAACTGAATATCCTGGATTCCTCGCTGCAACTCATCGGCAACACGCCCGATCAGTTCGAGATTTCCAACGGGGATCCCTCGGATACGGCCAGCCTGCTGGGTCTGGCCGGACAGGGCACGCCTTCCCGCCTTTTCGGCATGCTGGAAGATCTGAAAGCGGATCTTTCTTCCGGAGACAAGGTGGGCATCCGTGCCACCCTGACGGAGCTCGAGGCCATCGAGAACACCGTGTACCAGATGATGATGAGAAACGGCGGCCGCCAGACGGATTTGGACTGGGCCGACCAGGTGCTGAGGCAGAGGGATGAAAGGTTGCGCTCGAATCTGGCCCTGGAACTGGACGCCGACACGGCGGCCGTGGCCACGGCGTTGAGCAGGGCCGAAACCAGCTATCAGTCCAGCCTGCTGGTTGCCAGCAAGCTGTACAGCACCAACCTGATGCAGTATCTGCGATAACACGACGCCGGCCGGGTAAGGAGCCGACCGGCGACGCCAGCAAGGAGCCTGTAATGCCGAAGTTCAGGACAGTTCGATTCGGGGAACTGGAATACGACCCCAAGGATGAGATCCTGCTGCCCGAGGGGCTGGTGGGAATGTCCAACCTGAAACGTTGGATCATCCTGGATATGGGGGACGACCTCCCCATGAAATTCTTCCAGTCTCTGGACCGGGGGGACTTCGGTTTCCCCATCACCCAGCCGTACCTGTTCCATGACGAGTACGAGTTCAACGTGCCCAAGGGCGCGCGTCAGACCATGGAAAACAGCAACGAGGAGGACCTGACGGTCCTGATCATCACCACGGTCCACGCCGGCGGCAGCCAGGTGACGGGGAACCTGCTGGCTCCCCTGGTCATCGACGCCGTGACCCGCAAGGGGGTCCAGCTGGCCCTGGATGACGCCAAGTACAGCATCCGGCAGGAAATCAATTACTTCAAATTTGGTCTTGCCGTACAGAACGAAGTCCCGGACAATGAAGCTCCCCAAGAGGGATCCGGGGAGGAGTCCGTCCAGCAGGACGGCGCTGCCCAGGATGAGGAAGCAAACGTGCAAGCGGGAGCGGAAGCCCCTGATACCGTAGGGGTTTAACGAAACGGCCCGGGGGCTCGCGCCTCTGGCTCGGCCGCTGGACAGGGAGGTCCCGTGCTCATACTCAGTCGGAAAAGAAACGAGAAAATCATGATCGGGGACGAGATCTCCATCATGATCGTGGATATCAGAGGGGACCAGGTGCAGATCGGCATTGACGCGCCCCGGTCCATTCCCGTCCACCGGCACGAGATTTACGAGGAAATAAAGAGCACCACCCTGGGGGCCGCGGCCTCCGATGCCGTGGACATGGACGCTCTGCGCAAGAAGATGAAGGAAGGCGGGGGCAAGAAAGGGTCCTGAACCCGGCCACCTCTCTCGTCAATGAAAAACAACCTCTCCTGGACGGGAGAGGTTGTTTTTGTTAATTCCGGACGGGCGGCCGTGAATCAGGCCTTGATGTCCACGCAGGCCTGGGTGGGACCGGTGCTGTAGGTCTGGTTGCTGCGCGCCGGGCCGGAATTGAGGTTGGAGCGGAATTCCGAGGCCGTGGCTGTCAGCTGGGCCGACGATTCCTCTTGCAACTGCCTGTCCGCCTGGGCCAGTTCCTGGACCAGGGGCTGGACGACCTGGCGATCCTGTTCCGAAGCGTGCCTGTGCAGGTGCTCGAACAGGGCCATGGCCTCGCCCCGCAGGGCCAGGATCTCCGCGCACAGTTCCATGTCGCCCAGCTTGAGGGCGGCCTGGAGCCGTCTGGTAAAATCCAGGGCGTTGAGAATGCTTTGTTCCAGATTCATGTTCAGGCCGAGACGGAAAGAAGACTGGATTTGCGCAAGGAGGGGTCGGGGGCAATGCCCTGCTTGGTCGAGCCGCCATCCTCGCCGTTCGCCGATTCAGAAGCATTTTCCGGGCCATTCTGGGCGTTCATGGCGTTGCGGGCCCTGTCCTGGGCCGCCTTCTCGCCGGTGCCGCAGGGAATCTGGCGCCAGGCGTCCAGCAGGGGATCCAGCACCTGCAAGCAGTTCTGGAGATGTTTGGGATCCTGGTCCACCAGGACTTCCAGGGTCTGGTGGAACATGTAGTCGTACAGGGAATCCAGGTTCTGGCTGATCTCGCCGCCGATGGAGTGATCCAGGGCGCTGCGCAGTTCCGAGATGATGCGCTGGGCGTGGTTCACCTGCTTGGCCATCTCGATGCGGTCGCCGCCATCGATGGCCTTGCCGGCCGCCTGCAGATCGGTGGCGATGCGCTCGTAGAGCAGAACGATCATCTTCTCGCTGCTCATGGAGTTGATGTCGGTTTCCCGATAGCGTTGCACGCCGAGGTTGCTGTACATGTGCTGTCCCTGCCTTCCGTTGCCGGGGGTTAGTACTGGATTCCACTCAGGTAATTGCCCTGGGCCTGCAGCTGGCTGACCATCAGTTCCATGGCGGTGAACTTGCGCTCCAGGGTGGTCTGATACGACTCCACGCTGCGCTCGTAGCGCTCGATGTTCTGGTCCGTGTAGTCGATCTTGTTGTTCAGGGCCTCGGTGGAGATCTTGAACAACCCGTCCACGCTGTCGGTCATGTTCTCGATGGCCTGGTCGATGAGATAGGTCTTGCCCAGGTTGCCCTCACGCTCGATGAAAAGGTCCCGGACACTGCTGAAGTCGTCCTCCAGAGCCTCGGTGAAATCCGATTCGTTCCAGGTCAGGGTGCGGCTGCCGGTGGAGCGGGTGATGCCCACCTGGCTGAAGTGGCTGATGTCGCCCAGCCCGCCGTCCAGGCTGGTCACGAAGATGTTCTCGATGCGGCTGGAGACGGCGCGCAGGGTGGGGTTGTCCCGCAGATCGCCCTCGGCGCCGCCCTGGTCCTCGATGTAGCTGAACAGGTCGTTGTAGGCATCGACGAAGCCCTTCACCTTCTCGGCCACACCCTCGGAATCCACTTCCACGTCGATGTGGATGGTCTTGTCCAGGCCTTCGCCGGCGTTGACCGAGATGTCGTTCAGGTTGATGGTCAGCCCGCTGATGATATCGGAGCTTTTGTTGCTGCTGGCCGAGACCATCAGGCCATCCACCTCGATGCTGGCATTGTTGGCCGCCTGGGTGTTGGTGAAGATGGGGGTGACGCCCCCCGAGATGCCGCTGGCGTCCATGGTGAAGGCGCCGTCGCTGCCGGCCTCGTCGCTGCTCAGGACCAGGTGATAGGCCCCGGTCTCACCACCGTCGTTGATGATGGAGGCGCTGACGCCGTCCACATCGTCGTTGATGATCTGGGCCAGGCCTTCCAGGCTGGTGAAACCGACCAGGTTCAGGTCGATGTTCTCGCCGCCCACGTTGAAGGACAGGATACCGGAGCCCACCGAGTCGGAGGTGCTGTCGTATCCCTGGCTCATTTCCTTCTGGGTGGTGGCCAGACTGTGGACCTTGATATCGTAGGAACCGGGAGCGGCATCGCTGTCCGCGTCCACGGTCAGATAGTCTTCGTCGCTGCTGACGCTCTTGAGGGAGCTGAACTCGTTGGCGGTGTCCAGTTCCTTGGCCTTGTCCTGGAAGGCCGTCAGCTTGGTCTTCAGTGTGCTGAGAGCGCTGATCTGGCTCTGGTAGCCCTTCTTCTTCTCTTCGAGACGATAGATGGGCAGACGCTTCAACTCGACCAGCTGGGATATGATCTTACCCGTTTCCAGGCCGGTGGCCAGACCGCCAAAACTCACACCGCTCATTTCAATTCTCCCCGGTTCAGTCAGTCAGTCGATCCTTCGACGCTGCCGAGCTCCATCACGTCATCTCATCGATGACCATGCCTGACATTTCGTCCAGTTTCTCCTGGGAGTTTAGGACTTTTTCCGGGGGAAATTGCCGCACCACTTTTCCATCCTTGTCCTTGATCTCGATGACATAGGAAGCGGTGCGTTCATCCTCACGGAAACCGACGTTGTATTGATCCTTCGAAGCTTTGGCAATGGTTTCCTGGAGGTCGTTGACCAGCTCTTGCATTTCCTCGGGCGAAGGTAGCTTTGTAGCTAACTTGTTTTCCTGCTGCTCTTTGAGGACTGTCTTGACTCCGCTGGGCTTGGGGGGCTCCGCAGGACGAACATCCTGCTGGGGTCCAGCATCAGCCCGCGAGACGCGCTCGGTCGCCCTGGTGCCCAGGGGCCCCGAGACTTCCGACGTTCCGGTAATGCTGCTGATGGTGGCCATGACATCACTCCATGGTGATGGGGGCCCTACCCTGCGGCAGGGCCCCCGGTTGAACTTAGCCCATCAGGGCCATGGCCAGACTGGTGCTCATGTTGGCCTGGGCCAGCATGGACACACCCGCCTGCTGCAGAATCTGCGAACTGGTCATCTTGGACGTTTCGGCCGCGATGTCCACGTCACGGATACGGCTGTTGGCGGCGGAGAGGTTCTCCGAGGTCATGGAGATGTTCCGGATGGAGCTTTCCAGGCGGTTCTGGACCGCACCGAAGTCGGCGCGGGCGTCGGTCACCGTGGCAATGGCGTCATCGATCTCGCCCAGGGCCGTGCCGGCGGCGGAGGCGCCGTCGATGGCCGAGGAGATGCCGATGCCCGCAGCGTTCATGTTGGTGGACAGGGCCACGTTCACGGAATCGCTGTTGGCAGTGCCGATACCCACCTGGATGTCCACGTCGAGGCTGCCGCCCAGCAGGGCGACGCCGTTGAACTCGGTACCGGCCGAGATACGGTCGATTTCCGAGCTCAGAGCGGTGTACTCGCTGTCCAGGTAGCCACGGTCGGTGTCACTCAGGGTGCCGTTCATGGACTGCTCGGCCAGTTCCTTCATCCGCAGCAGGATGTTGGAGACCTCGTCCAGGGCGCCTTCACCGGTTTGCACCAGGGAGATGCCGTCGGCGGCGTTGCGGGAGGCCTGGTCCAGAGCCCGGATGTCGGCCTTCAAGCCTTCGCTGATGGCCAGACCGGCAGCGTCGTCACCGGCGCGGTTGATGCGCAGACCGGAGCTGAGCTTTTCCATGCTGGTCTGGAAGGCGGAAGAGTTGCGAGCCAGGTGGCGCTGGGTGTTCAGGGAGCTAACGTTGGTGTTGATGCGGATTCCCATGACATTCCTCCTTGAAATGCATATCAGGACGTCCTTGCCCTCAGCCGGGCCTCATGCCCGGATTCCGATGGAATTGTCTGAGTGGCTCCTTTCTTGATACCGAACCTGGGTTTTTGTGGTCCGATGAAGAGGTTTTCGGCATATGGTTCGAAAACTTTAGCAGAAAAAATAAAAAAACATTTAGTAAATCAAAAAAGGTGTAGGGGCGCAAAAACGCCCCGGGGAAAACTCCGGGGCGTTTTGTGCGGGAAACCGGTGTGATTGACCCAATTAACCGCCCAGCAGATTCATGGCCAGACCAGTGGTCATGTTGGCCTGGGACAGCATGGCCACGCCGGCCTGCTGCAGGATCTGGAAGCTGGTCATCTTGGAGGTCTCGCTGGCCACGTCCACGTCACGGATACGGCTGTTGGCGGCGCTCAGGTTCTCGGAAGTCATGTTGATGTTCCGGATACTGGTTTCCAGACGGTTCTGGATGGCACCGAAGGCGCCGCGCTTGGCCACCACCGAGGTGATGGCGGCATCGATCTCGTCCATGCTGGCGGTGGCGTTGGTCACGTTGTCGATCCCGGAGGCCAGCGTGAGTGCCGTGGCGTCCATGTCATCGGACAGGTCCACGTCCACCCGGTCGTTGGTGGTGGTCCCGGTCCCCACCTGGATGGACACGCTGCCGCCCAGGCCGTTCAGCAGCTGCACCCCGTTGAACTCGCTGCTGTCGCTGATGCGGTTGACCTCGTTGACCAGGGCGTCGTACTCGGCGTCCAGGTAGCTGCGGTCGGTGTCCGTCAGGGTGCCGTTGAGGGATTGCTCGGTCAGTTCCTTCATGCGCAGCAGGATGTTGCTGACCTCATCCAGGGAACCTTCCGCGGTCTGGACCATGGAAATGCCGTCGGCGGCGTTGCGGGAGGCCTGGTTCAGGGCCCTGATCTCGGATTTCAGGCTTTCACTGATGGCCAGGCCGGCGGCATCGTCCCCGGCGCGGTTGATCCGCATACCGGAGCTGAGCTTCTCCATGCTCTTGCCGAAATTGATGGTGGAGTTGTAAAGGTGACGACGCGCGTTCAGAGACGCAACATTGGTATTGATCCGCAAGCCCATGGTTTTCCTCCTTGAAAACTCCCGTCAGGCGTCCTTGCCCCTGGGAACCGGCTTCCGCACTGGAAAAAATTCCGCCTGGAATCTTTCCCATCTGGATTGTCTTGGGGTTTTCTCGCCCCGCACAAACAGAGGCATCGACCGCGCTGACGCAGGCCTTGAGGGATTTTTTCAGGTTTTTCAAACTTTTCTGAAAAACCTTTTTTCACAACCGGTTAGCAGTACTCCGGAGAGTGGCTGCTAACCGGTTTTCTCGAGTCGCCCACCTAGCCTGGCCGCAAGATGGCGTAGGCCAGGGTGGGGGTCATGTTGGCCGCTGCCAGCATGGTGGTCCCTGCTTGCTGGAGGATCTGGTGCGAGGTCATGAGAGCCGTCTCCCTGGCCACGTCCACATCCCTGATGCGACTGTTGGCGTCGGAGAGGTTCTCCGCCGCCATGTTGATATTCCGGATACTGGATTCGAGTCGGTTCTGGAGCGCGCCGAAGTCTCCTCGGGCTTCCAGGACGTTGGAAATGGCGCTGTCGATCTCGCCCATGGCGGTCCCGGCCCCGGTGGCCGAGTCGATCTGGGTAGATATGCCGATGCCCGAGGCGTTCAGATTGTCGCCCAGGACGATGTCCACGCTGTCGGTGGAGGCCGTGCCGATGCCCAGCTGGATGTCCACGTCGAGGTTTCCATCCAGAAGGCTGACACCGTTGAATTCGGTGCCGGCAGCAATGCGGTCTATCTCCGAGGTCAGAGCTGAATATTCGCTGTCCAGGTAGCCGCGATCGGTGTCGGACAGGGTGCCGTTCCGGGCCTGCTGGGCCAGTTCCTTCATGCGCAGCAGGATGGTCGAAACCTCGTCCAGAGCTCCCTCGGCGGTTTGCACCAGGGACACGCCGTCCGCGGCATTGCGGGAGGCCTGGCCCAGGGCGCGTATGTCCGCCTTCAGGCCTTCGCTCACCGCCAGCCCGGCGGCATCATCCCCGGCTCGGTTTATCCGTAAACCGGAGCTGAGCTTCTCCATCGATTTCCCGTAAGCATTGGTGCTGTTCTCGAGGTGCCGACGGGAATTGATGGAGGATACGTTGGTGTTAATCCGGATACCCATGTGTTTCCTCCTTGAAACAACGGGGGTTACCGCACCGACGATTCTCCCGGAATTCCTTCTCGGGTTACGGCGGGCTGGGCCTGGAAGACCCCGCCCACCCAATCATCACTAGCCGAGCAGGTTCATCGCCAGGCCCGTGGTCATGTTGGCCTGGGCCAGCATGGACACACCCGCCTGCTGCAGAATCTGGTGACTGGTCATCTTCGAGGTCTCGCTCGCGACGTCCACGTCCCGGATCCGGCTGTTGGCGGCGGAGAGGTTCTCCGAGGTCATGTTGATGTTCCGGATGCTAGTCTCCAGACGGTTCTGGATGGCACCGAAGTCACCGCGAGCCGTCACCACTTCGGTGATGGCCGCGTCGATCTCGCCCATGGCCGAGCTGGCCGCCGACACGCCGTCGATGGCTGAAGAAATGCCGATGGTCGAAGCGTTCATGTTGGTGTTCAGGGCCACGCCGACGCTGTCGTTGGACGTGGTGCCGATGCCAACCTGGATGTCCACGTCCAGGGAGCCGCCCAGCAGGGCCACACCGTTGAACTCGGTGCCGGCCGCGATGCGGTCGATCTCCGAACTGAGGGCGGTGTACTCGCTGTCCAGATAGCCGCGGTCGGTGTCGGTCAGGGTGCCGTTCAGCGACTGCTCCGCCAGTTCCTTCATGCGCAGCAGAATGCTCGACACCTCGTCCAGGGCACCTTCAGCCGTCTGCACGAGGCTGATGCCGTCGGCAGCGTTGCGGGCGGCCTGGTTGAGGGAACGGATGTCGGCCTTCAGGTTCTCGCTGATGGCCAGTCCAGCAGCATCGTCGCCGGCACGGTTGATCCGCAGACCGGAACTGAGCTTTTCCATGCTCTTTCCGAAGGCCTGGGTCGAGTTGTACAGATGGCGGCGTGTGTTGATGGACGAAACGTTGGTATTAATGCGGATTCCCATGCTGTTCCTCCTTGAACAGTTTGGACGGGCATACCAGCCCCGTGGTCATCTTGAGCAGGGCTGTGCCTGCCCGGGATCATTGGCCTCTGGAGACACTACCGCCCCCGGAGATTCTGGCCCTTGGCCGTGATCTGGACTAGCCGAGCAGGTTCATCGCCAGGCCCGTGGTCATGTTGGCCTGGGCCAGCATGGACACACCCGCCTGCTGCAGAATCTGGTGACTGGTCATCATCGAGGTCTCGCTCGCGACGTCCACGTCCCGGATCCGGCTGTTGGCGGCGGAGAGGTTCTCCGAGGTCATGTTGATGTTCCTGATGGAAGTCTCCAGACGGTTCTGGATGGCACCGAAGTCCCCACGAGCTTCAACCACGTTGGCGATGGAGTCGTCGATCTCGGTCATGGCCGTGGTGGCCGCCGTGACGGAATCGATTCCACCGGAGCCGCTCAGGCCGATGCCCGCGGCGTTCATGTTGTCGCTCAGGGTGACATCCACGCTGTCGTTGGTGGTGGTGCCGATGCCCACCTGGATGTCCACGGCCAGGGATCCGTCCAGCACGTTCACGCCGTTGAACTGGGTACCGGCCGCGATGCGGTCGATCTCGTTGGTCAAGGCAGTGAACTCGCTGTCCAGGTAACCACGGTCCGTGTCGGTCAGGGTGCCGTTCAGGGACTGCTCCGCCAGCTCCTTCATGCGCAGCAGGATGTTGGAGACCTCGTCCAGGGCGCCTTCCGCGGTCTGCACGAGGCTGATGCCGTCGGCAGCGTTGCGGCTGGCCTGGTTGAGGGAACGGATGTCGGCCTTCAGGTTCTCGCTGATGGCCAGCCCCGCCGCATCATCGCCGGCACGGTTGATCCGCAGACCGGAACTGAGCTTTTCCATGCTCTTTCCGAAGGCCTGGGTCGAGTTGTACAGGTGACGACGGGTGTTGATAGAGGCTACGTTCGTATTGATGCGGATTCCCATGGGTTTTCCTCCTTGAAAACTTTGGGAGTGGAGGCCCCACGATCGGGGCCGGGTAGTATGTCCGCCGGCTCGTTCCCCGGGTCTGGAAAATCCTTTTCCCAGGAGGGGCTTCAGCACCGACGCCAGTTCTTTCGTCGAGGAGGGAGCGGGCTTTAGAGGAAAAGTTCAAAAAAAAGACCCGGACCCGGCATCACTGCCGGGACCGGGTCAACAAGCTGCAATATCAGATCAGGGCGGGCTAACCCTGCAACAGGTTCAGGGCCAGCTGCGACGTCATGTTGGCCTGGGAGAGGATGGACACGCCGGCCTGCTGCAGGATCTGCAGGCTGGTCATGTTCGAGGTTTCCAGGGCCACGTCCACGTCGCGGATCCGGCTGTTGGCGGCGGACAGGTTCTCGGCCGTCATGCCGATGTTCCGGATACTGGTCTCCAGACGGTTCTGGGCCGCACCGAAGCCGGCGCGCACGCTGCTGACCGTGCCGGTGGCCGCCGTGATCAGGTCGATGGCGTTGCGGGCGTTGGAACCGTTGGTGCCGCCGATGGCAATGGTGGCGGGAGTGAGGTCCAGGTCCGAGGCGTTCAGCGTCAACGTCAGGTCAATGGGCACGGCGCTGGAGGTGGGGTCGGAACCGATGCCCACCTGTACGTTCAGGCTGCCCGCGCTGCCGTCCAGCAGCATGATGCCGTTGAACTCGGCGGTTTCGCTGATGCGGTCGATCTCGTCCAGCAGCTCCTGGAACTCGGCGTCCAGGTAGGTGCGCTCTTCCTCGCCCAGGGTTTCGGTGGCGGCCTGCTCGGCCAGTTCGCGCAGACGTAGGAGAATGGTGTTCACCTCGTCCAGGGAGCCTTCAGCCGTCTGCACCAGGGAAATACCGTCGGCAGCGTTGCGGCTGGCCTGCTGCAGGGCGCGGATGTCGCTCTTCAAGCTCTCGCTGATGGCCAGGCCGGCGGCGTCATCACCCGAACGGTTGATGCGCATACCCGAACTCAGGCGCTCCATGGATTTCTGGAAGCCCATGGTGGTGTTGTACAAATGGCGTTGAGCGTTCAACGAACCGACGTTAGTGTTAACTCGCAATCCCATTACTGATCCTCCGTGTGCTGGCGGGGGGCCCGGACTTCTCGATTTCCTTGAAGTCCCTCTGGCCGTCCCGTCCTAATTTGCAGCTTGCTTGTGTTGCCGGCCTGCTCATAGTCTGGTCCGGGTGTCACTCCATGTCCCTGTTCAGGAGCCCTCATGAAGATTTCGCCGGTCGACGAGTGTGAGCACGCCGATTTCCTTCAACTCGTCAATGCAGAGATCAGGCCAGATCGTGCAAAAACCACGGCCTGGGACGATTTTCCCCTCATCCTGGCCCCCGAAAACCGGGAATTCCAGCTGGTTTGCCGCGACGATGACGGGCGGCTGGCAGGATGCATTGCCGCCCTTGTTCGTTCTTTTTCAACGACTTGCGGAGATATGGAGGTGGCCGGGATCGGTTCCGTGGTCACTCACCCCGATTTTCGGGGAAAAGGACTCAGCTCGGCGTTGCAAAATGAAATGCTGGAGTTGCTGAGAGGGAAAAACATTCCCCTGGCGGTACTCTGGAGCGACCAACCGGAAATTTATGCCGGTCGGGGGTTTGTGGCCGCTGGTTGGGAAATTCACGCCGAGATAAAGAAATCATTCACCGGTGACCTGGAAGCCTCCCGTTTCACCTGCCGGGAATTCCAACCCGGGGACGTGGCTGCCGTCCAGGCCCTGTACGCAGCCCACCCCCTGCGCACCCACCGCCTGGACGGGGATAGTGCCGCCCTCTATAACATGCCCGGGACCCGAGGGCTGGTGCTATGTTCCGAGGCCGGCCGAGTCGAAGCCGCCCTTTTCTGCGGCAAGGGCGCCGACTTTCCCGACTATGTCACCGAGTGGAACGGAGCCCCGGATCCGGTGCTGACCCTGCTGGGAGAAGCGGCCCGGCGGGGCTGGGCCAACCGGGTCCTCATTCCTGCTGGTGAAGAAGAACTGGTGAACCTCCTGGTGGACCAGGGGGCCGGCTGGGTGACTTTTCCTTCCGGGTTGTGGAAAATCCTGGATCCCGAGGGGCTCGCGGCCCAGGTCGCCTCTGCCGGCCAACATGCCCCCCCTGTCGGGGCTGGACCCGAGGCCTGGCTGGGAACCGTGAGCGCGGACGGCCAACCGCTGGTGGGCCCGCTGACCCTGGCCGTCTGGGGTTTCGACAGCGTCTGAGTCCCGCGCCCGCCCAGTTCGTGCTCTGCGGGGCTGGCAAGGTTTGTGCAAAGTTCCCGAGGTCAACCGTGTTGAAAGTGAACCGGTCAACCCCGTGGAGCTGTCCCTTTGGCCTCTTCGCCACTCATCAGCCTCTGTGTCATCGTCGGTCAACAGCATGACCTTCTGGGTCGTATGTTGTTCCACCACAGGGACTTGTATGACGACGCGGTCGTTGTCGACACCGGCCCCGGTGGTCAGGAAACAGGCCTGGAGGGGCTGCCAAAGGTTCGCCTTCACCATCATGACTGGCAGGATGATTTCGCCGAGGCGCGCAACCGCGGTCTGGAACTGGCCAGGGGCGAACAGATCCTGGTCCTGGATTGCGATGAGCGCATTGATCCTGCTGATTTTGTCCAGTTGCGCCGGGTGGCCCGGGATCAGCCGCGCTCCTGCCATTATTTCCCCCAGCTCAACTACTTTCCGGCCCGGCGCGGGCATGGCTGGGAAGCGGTGGGGCCTGAACATCGGCCCTATGCCCTGGGGGCCCCGGGATTTCACGCGGTCTGGACCCCCCGGCTTTTTCCCCGTGACCCTGGTATCCGCTACCAGGGAGCGGTCCATGAGACCATGGAAAAGACGGGCCGGCGGGCCGGCCTGAACCCCGTACGGCACTCCATAAATATTCATCATCAGGGGCACATGCTTCCCTATGACCGCCCCGAGGGACGCACCGAATTCTATGGCCGCCTGCTCAGAAAAAAGCTGCGCCGCCAACCGGACGATCCCTACACCCGTTACGAGATGGCCGTTCACCTGGCCGGCACCGGTCAGGATGAACTGGCAGCCTCACTGCTTAAGAACACCCTGTCCCGCTTCGGGGTCTGGGGAACCAGCAACCGCGCCCTGCTGTTGCTGGGGGATATTCATTGCCGCCGGGGAGAGGTCCAGCGGGCAGCCCGCAGCTACGAGGCAGCTCTGCGCCAGCGTCCCCAGTGGCTGGCTCCCTGGGAAGCGGTGGTTTCGGTCCATCTGAAAATGGGCCAGGGAACGGTGGCTCTTCGCTACCTGGAAGAAGCGCGAAAACTCTTCCCCTTGCACGGGGGATGGGAAGCTTTCCAGGCTCAAGTTTTTGGCCTGTTGGACGATAATCAGGGGGCAGTGGCCGTTAATCTTGCGGCGCGAGGCGAGGAAGGATCCGGTGAGGCCTGAAAGAGAGCTTCTGGAAGAAGCCAGGTGGCCGCGCCAACGCCGTCATAGCGCCTCAGGGGAGGGATTCCCCGGGAAAATCCGAAAAACAGGGTGAGGGGAATTCCGGCCGTTGTGTCGGGGCACCAAGCTTGCTAAACTTGCCCAGCAATGGATGACAGCATTCCTATTTTCGAGGTGAAAGCCATGGCCATGGACAGAATCAACAGCCACAACCTGGTGCGCCCCGGTCTGGTTGACAAATACAAGGGTGCCCAGCGCTCGTCCGGCTCCGACAAGACGTCTGCTTCGGACAGAGCGGCTCTGGATCAGCAGGGGCTGGATAAGGGTAGCGCCCGAAGTTCCGCGCCGGCTGACAGCGTGCAGATTTCCGACGCCGCCAGGAAGCTGGTGGACTTGCGGGCTGCCGTCGATGTGGGGCGCGCTGCCCTGGAGGCCACACCCGAGGTGAGGGAAGACAAGGTGGCAGAGGCCCGCAAGCGCCTGGACCAGGGGTACTACAACAGCCCCGAGGTGCAGGACAAGGTGGCCGGTCGCCTGAGCCAGGTGGTCAAGGGGATGGAGGATCTCTGAAAAAGTCCACTTGGGGACAGACTGTAAAGAACCCTGTATTTTTCTTTTGAGAAGTGCAGGGTTTTTTGCATCAATAAACATTTGTCGCATAAACATTTAAAAAGTATTTCTTTCTGTACAGGAATATTTGGCCAGAAACTTATCACATCTCCCCAATATTTGAGTTGCATCGGGTGGTAAATAAATTTACACTCGCCCCAGTTCGATTCCCGGGTTCGCCGAACCCAGCCCCAAGGACCAAAATCCAGAGTGACCAGAGTTCATCATGGCCCGTGATCTCTTTCATCTTCCCGCACCGTTGCCCGCCGGCGCCGTCTTCATCGGACCGGAGAACTGGCCCGAGGCCGTTCTGCGCCATGACCGGGAAAATCAGCATTTCAGTGATCCGGACTTGGGATTGAAATGGCTCTTGGCCGGCTTGCGCTCGGCCAATCCCCCCGCCCGCCTGGTGTTCATTCACCAGGATGCTTTTGCCGGTGAGCATGGCACCGATCGCCTGGTGGATTGGTTGCGGGAACTGGGTGAACGGCGCGGTCCCTTCCTGCCCGTCCTCTGTCACGGCAATGTGGCGGCGCCCAAGCTTGTGGCCTTTTTCCGCGCCGGTCTCTTCGATGCCCTGTCGGTGCCCATCGGCAAGCCTGACTGGGTGAACATGCTCGTCAGGGCCGAGAAGCGGCTGGAACTGCGCCAGCAAAGCCGTCTCCTGTTGACCGAGACCGAGCAAACCCAGGCGGTGCTGCGGAACCTGCACAGGGAAATCGAGGACCAGGCCCGCCAGGACACCGGAGAACTTCTGCGCGCCCAGGAGAGCCTGGAAGCGGCCAATGCCCAGCTCACCGCCGCCATGGAAGAGCTGAGTCTGCTGTACAAATTCGGTCGCGAGTTGGGGCAGGCCTCCAACTGGGACGGTGTGTTGCGGGATCTTCTGGAAAGCCTCTCCCGTTTCGTGGGGGCCGGGGGGGCCGCTCTTGTGTTGCGGTCGGCCCCCGGGGCGGGTTTCACTCCGCGCAAGACCTGGCACTGGGAAGAGTCATCCTGGGACAAGGTGCTGGTCAACCTTCACGACCAGGTGGATGCCGCGGTGGCCGAGAGCATCCTGGGCCCCGGTGTTTTCAGCGTGAGCGCCCCTGACGGCAGATCCGACGCTGCCCATTCGGGACGCCGCATCATCGCCTTGCCCCTGGAATTTCAGGACGTGCGCCTGGGCTACCTTCTCTTGCTCTTCCCCACGGCCGAGGCCCGCGAGCAGGTGCAGGCCCGCTATCTACCCTTCTTGCAAACGGTTCAGGTGGTGCTGGCCGAAGAGATCGCCGGCGCCCAGATGCTGGACCGGATCCGCGACATCGGCGCCTTCAACAGCCGTGTGCTGGAGACCATCAGCTCGGCCATCTGGGTGGTGGACGAACAGGGCAAGACCGTCTTCTGCAATCGCTCGGGCCAGGAGATGCTCACCGGCCAGCCCAGCAACATCGCCGTGCCCGATGAGTTCAGCTTCCGTATCGGGCGGGGGCGCCTTCAGGACCAGGCCGAACACTACGAGGAACTGCCCGAGCTCTTCCTGGATGCTTGCCTGCGGCTGGATGATATCGAGGGCCTGGTCCTGAGCAGTCTCCTGCACGAGCACCAGGGGGACTTCCGCGGAGAGGGACAGGTGTTCAACGCCGCGGGCGAGGGCGTGCCTGTGCTGGTGCAGACCGCCCTGATGCCCGGCCGCCTGCGCGAGGAATCCTGGCTGGTGGTGGTGGCCGAGGACCTGCGCGAGACCCGCAAGCTGGAGGCCGAGCGGCTGCGCAGCGAGCAGCTGGAAAGTCTGGTGGAGATGTCGGCCACCCTGGCCCACGAGATCCGTAACCCCCTGATGGGGCTGAGCGCCCAGGCCGAATTGCTGGCCGAGCAGCTGGGCGAGGGGGATCCCAAGTCCCGTTACATCCAGGTCATCACCGGCGAGGTGGAACGCATCAACTCCACCATCACCAGGATGCTGAACTTCGTGCGCCCCTACGAACCCCGGCAGGATTTGACGGATCTGGTGGGAATGTGCGAGGACGTGCTGACCCTGGCCGAACCCCGGGCCGACGCCAAGGGCGTGGCCCTGGAACTGAATCTGGCAACGGCCGAGCAGGCCCTGGGGCATCTGGATGGAGATCAGATCAAGCAGGTGGTGCTGAACCTGGTCTTCAACGCAGTGGACGCCGTGCCGCGCGAGGGGCTTGTCGAGCTGGGGCTGCGCTGGCAGGACGGCATGGTCATCCAGGACCAGGTGCGGGGCGTCCGGCGTGAAACCGGTGGTTTCGTCATCTCGGTCACGGACAACGGGCCCGGCATTCCCCCCGAGGACCTGGAAAGAATTTTCCGCCCCTTCTTCACCACCAAGAACACCGGCACCGGGCTGGGGCTGAGCATTTGCCGGAAGATCGTCGGGGCCCATGAGGGCGAAATCGTGGTGTCACGTCACCATAAACGTACCGTTTTCAGAGTCATGCTGCCGCAAGCCGGAGCCCGGTCCGGGCACCAGCAGAGCAAACAGGAGGAAAGTTGATGAGCGCGAGGATCCTGATTGTCGATGATGAGTCCACCATCCGGTCTTCCCTGCAGGAAGCCCTGACCCTGGACGGTTACAACGTGGATGCCGCGGAAGCGGGGGAGGCCGCCCTGGCCCTGTGCCATACCCATGGTTACGATCTGGTTGTGACGGATCTGAACCTGCCCGGCATTTCTGGCCTGGACATCCTGCAGGCCCTGCGCAACCAGGGCAACCAGACCCCGGTCATCATGATGACGGCCTACGGGGACATGGACACCGCCTTGGCGGCCATGCGCGGCGGCGCCTACGACTTCATCCCCAAGCCCTTCAAGCTGAGCGTCATCAAGAAACAGGTGAAGGCCGCCCTGCGGGCCACGGCCGAGCGCCCGGTGGAGGTTGCCGTGGAAAGCGGCGCCGAGAACGGCGGCGCCAAGGCCGGGGCCAAGGTCGGGTCCGCCACCGGCGGTGCCGGCCAGGACAATCCCGGGCAATACATGGCCATGATCCAGGCCTGTCCCGGGCTGGAGAAGATCGCCCGCGTGCTGGACAAGGTGGGCAACAGCCGCAGTGGCAACGACACCTCCATCCTCATTCACGGCGAGTCGGGCAGCGGCAAGGAGATCATCGCCCGCGCGGTGCACGAGGTCAGCCAGGGCAGCCGGGACCGCTTCATGGAGATCAACTGCAGTGCCCTGCCCGAGACCCTGCTGGAGAGCGAACTGTTCGGCCACGAGAAGGGGGCCTTCACCGACGCCAAGACCCGCAAGGAGGGCCTGTTCACCCTGGCGGGGGAGGGCACCATCTTCCTGGACGAGATCGGCGAGATGGGCATCCTGCTTCAAAGCCGCCTGCTGCGGGTGCTGGAAAGCCGCCGTTTCCGCCGGGTGGGTGGCAAGGACGACCTGGAAGTGGGGGCCCGCGTGGTGGCGGCCACCAACCGCAACCTGAGCGAGGCCATCGAGAACGGCGCCTTCCGCAACGACCTTTATTATCGCCTGCAGGTGGTGGAACTGGAAGTGCCTCCCTTGCGGGAACGCCCCAAGGATCTGGAAGTGCTGATCAACCATTTCCTGCGCACCTTCAACATGGAGATGGGCCTGGAAACCGAGCCCATCGACGCGGCCCTGCTGGAAATGCTACAGAAGTATCCCTGGCCCGGAAACGTGCGCGAACTCCGTAACGTCCTTAAGAGGATCATGATCCTGGAGGAGCCCGGCCGCCTGGAAGCGGAGCACTTCCCCCAGCACATCCTGGCTGGACGGAACCCCCGGACGGCGGGCAAGCACGTCTCCTTCGGGCAGGCCACGGGTTTGATGCCCCTGGCCGACGTGGAGAAGCTGCAGATCCTGTACACCCTGGAGCAGACCGAGAACAACAAGTCCAAGGCGGCCCGCATCCTGGGTATCAGCCGGCAGACCCTGCGCGAGAAACTGCGCCTGTACAGCGAAGATGATGGTGATTCTCTGGAATTGAAGGCCGACGAGGCCGAGGGCTAGCTTCTGCTGACCTGCCCTTCCTGTCCGACCGGGGTCCTGGGGGGCCCCGGTCATTTATTGCCGCCCTGCCTTGTAGTCCCTGCCCACAAATTGGCCAGTTGTGCCCGGAACATTGTCCCGCTCCGGCATGTTTTGCCTGCCCCTTCTTCTTCGTCATCCCGTTTTTTCCCCAGGATTGATCCGGGATGGCTGTTTAATCTGTTGTAGAAAAACAGCTTGTGTTGTTTTCGGTGTGTCATGATTGACCCTGGCGGCAGCTTTACCCCCGGTGGGCAGACAATGCCATGGGAGGCATGGGCTTTGCGTTGCCGGGAAAAAACGGTCGTTTATTCCTCCCGAAGGAAAATACCGCCATGGGCACCAAATTTCGCTGGATCGAAAACAAACTCACACGGCCCACGCTGCTGCTGACCTGCCTGGTCCTGGCGGTGGTGGCCTCCACTTTCGCAGCATTGGGCACCCCCCTGAGCAATGAAGAGTCGGACGGGTATCTGCAGTGGCTGCACTCCCTGGAACAGACCGTGGCGGGCCGCGAAGCCACCGGCGCGGCTCCGGGACACCTGCTGTTTCCCTTCGACCAGCCGGGCTGGGATGAAACCGAACACAAGCCGTACCGCCACCTAGCCATCAGCAAGGCCATCATGGAACTGGAAGCCCAGTGGCTGTTGCGGGGGGGCAAGAAGGAAGAATCAGCCCTGGTGGCCCTGGCCCACGCCCGCAACTACACCCACCTGAGCGAATACGACAGCGCCATGGTCTGGTACGCCGCGGCGGCCCAGCTGGACACCATGCAGCTTTTCACCGTGGAAATCGGCCAGGAACGCCTGGCCACCACCATCGCCGCCGGCGACAGCACGGGAGTGGCCCAGCTGGTCACCAACACCCTGGGCGAGGGTGATCTGGAAGGCCGGGAAAGGCAGATCATCCTGGTCTACCGCTGGTTGGTGACCAACCGGGACCAGGACGGCCTGGAGCTCTTGATCAAGAAGCTGGAAGGCCAGCCCGCGCTGCTGAAGGACGAGATTCTCTTCTGGCACGCCTACGCCGAGTCCTGGCTGGGCAAGCGGGAGGCGGCTCTGGGCCACCTGCGCACCCTCATCAAGGGTGGAGGGCTGTCCCAGGGCCTGACCGAGGGTCAGCGGGCCTGGGTTCTGGTGGCCATTCCCGACCTCATGTTCCTGAAGGGTCAAGGAGTCGAGGCGCGCCCTCTTTACCAGGCCCTTTCGGGCAGCACCCTGATCCGGGTTCAAGCCTGGGCCCACTATCAGCTGGCCAACCTGGCCTTCCTGGAACACGGCTTCGAGACCGCCGCCAACAGTTTCGGCCTGGCCTGCGATGCCCCCCGGCAGGGATCCTGGCAGGACCAGGCCTGCAGCATGGCTGAACTGGCTCGTGAACTCCAACGCATCAAGACGCAAGGTGAGCCCTATGGCACTGACCAGTTTTACCAGCCCTGAAGGGCGTCAGAGGGAAACCATGCTGGTTCAACGGCTGACGGATCTTTACCACGAGGAGATCCAGGTTTACGGCCAGATCCTTAACCTGAGCCGCCGGCAGGGGCAGCTCATCGGGCAGGGACGACCTCTGAACGAGATCCGGGGCCTCCTGGAACAGAAGAAGAAGTGCCTGGACATCATCTCCCGGCTGGAAGCCACGGAAAAGGCCGCCAAACGGGAATGGGAGCAAGGTAAGCACCAGTGGAGCACCGCCTCCCGCAGCGCCGTCCACGACGTGCTGGCCCAGGTGGGGCAACTGATCGAGCAGATCCTGGTCTGCGAAGAAGCCAACGACGCCCAGTTCATCCAACAATCGCGAGCGGCTCTATGACCCTGGTGACGCAGAAGAAAGCCAAGCAAGCCAACGGACCGGATGTTTCCTCACGGGGAAACACGGCCCAGGGCCGTTTGCTGCGGGGCTATCTGCACAAGACCAGCAACTCCCTGTGTGGCATCAAGGGATATGCCTCCCTCATCGCCGATGAGACGGTGGGGCCCGAGAACGCGGCCGACTGGGCCCGCAAGATCATCGCCGAGGTGGAGCGCATGGAGGCCATCTTCCATTCGGTGGGCGATCTGACGGGCGGGCGGCGCATTCCCAACCTGGAGACCAGCCTGCACGCGGTTCTGAGCGAGGTGGCCCGGCTCTGTGAGCGCACCTTCGACAACCTGGCCCTCAGGGCCGGGCAACTGGACGAGGGCGAGATCCTGTTGCCGGCCGCCGACCTGGCTCTGGTGTTGCAAGAGATTATCAAGAACAGCGCGGAATCCACTGAAAACAAAGAATTAACGGTGAACGTGCATCTGGGCACCCACCTGAGCGAGGAAGGCCGCCTGGCCCTGACCCTGGAAGACGACGGCCCGGGCATGGTTCCCGAACTGGAGGCCCAGGCCATCGACCCCTTCCTGACCACCAAGCCGGGTCACCTGGGCATGGGCCTGACCCGGGTGGAAACCCTCATGGAAATGTACGACCTGTCCTGGTCCCTGCACAGCGTGCCGGGCCGGGGAACCCGTGTGACCCTGGAAGTCGCGGCGCCTGCCGGGCAGGGCCGCCCCATCGTCTGAAATAGGAGATAGGCCAGACAATGACACCCAAACGCAAAATCCTGGTAGTAGATGACGAACACAGCAT
Organism: Candidatus Krumholzibacteriia bacterium; assembly: GCA_963674845.2. Taxonomy (GTDB): domain Bacteria; phylum Krumholzibacteriota; class Krumholzibacteriia; order LZORAL124-64-63; family LZORAL124-64-63; genus LZORAL124-64-63. The sequence continues at coordinate 491,724 of CAXXKE010000001.1, forward strand.
GCGCGATTTCCTGGAAGCCAGCCTGACGGGACGGTTCCAGGTTTTCACTGCCTCCGATCCTCTCCAGGCCCTGGCCATTCTCAAGGCCGAGCGGGTGGATCTGGTCCTTTCGGACGTGCAGATGCCCGGGCGCAGCGGTCTGGATCTGCTGGCCGACATCCAGGACCAGCTGGACTACAAGCCCCTGGTCATCATGATGACCGCCTTCGGCACCATCGAGGGCGCCGTGGCCGCCACGCGCCGGGGAGCCCTGGACTACCTGACCAAGCCCTTCGGCCTGGACCAGCTGGACCACGTCCTGAACCGGGCTTTCGAGTTCAACACCCTCAAGAACGAGAACCGCACCCTGCGCTCCACCATCGCCGATCGCCAGGAGAAGCACGGCCTGCTGGGCAACAACCCGGCCATGATCCGCCTGCGGGAGAAGATCCAGATGGTGGCCGATTCCCGGGGCACGGTCCTGTTGCAGGGCGAAAGCGGCACCGGCAAGGAAGTGGTGGCGCGCTCCATCCATCTGAGCGGCAACCGGGCCGAGGGCCCTTTCATCCGCATCAACTGCGCCGCCATTCCCGAGACCCTGCTGGAGTCGGAACTGTTCGGCTACGAGAAGGGGGCCTTCACCGGAGCCGTTCAGGCCCGCAAGGGCAAATTCGAACTTGCGGACGGGGGGACCCTGCTGCTGGACGAGATCAGCGAGATGCCCTTCGCCATGCAGGCCAAGTTGCTGCGGGTGCTGCAGGAGCGCGAGTTCATGCGGCTGGGGGCCAAGTATTCCAGCAAGGCCGATGTGCGCATCATCGCCACCACCAACCGGAACCTGCAGGAAGAGATCAAGGCCAAGCGCTTCCGCGAGGACCTGTACTTCCGTTTGAACGTCATTCCCATGAGCATCGCGCCCCTGCGGGCCCGCAAGGACGATATCCCGCTGCTGGCCAACTTCTTCTGCCGCAACTTCGCCGCCGAGAACGGCAAGCCCCTGCTGAACATCGGGGAAAGCGCCATGCGACGGCTCATGGCAATGGACTGGCCCGGCAACGTGCGCCAGCTGCAGAACGTCATCGAGCGGGCGGTGATCCTGTCCACCGGCGAGTACGTGGACGAGGACTTCTTCGGCCTGTCCGACGAGATGGACGGCCAGGAAAAGGCCGCCGTGGTGAATCCGGACATGACCCTGCGGGACATGGAGCGGGAACTGATTCTGCGCAAGCTGGAGAACACGCGGGGCAACCGGACCATGGCGGCCCAGGAGCTGGGCATCAGCGTCCGCACCCTGCGCAACAAGCTGAACATCTACACCGACCAGGGTGTGGAGATTCCGAGTTAAGCCATGATCAAGACAGGACTATTCGACCAGAACCACCTGAGCACCCTGAAGAAGGCCGTGGGCGTATACGCCCGGCGGCATCAGGTGACGGCGGAGAACATCGCCAACGTGGAGACCCAGGGTTACCGGGCCCAGGAATACAAGTTCGAGGAGTACCTGGAGGGCGCCGGCCGGCGTCTGCAGGGCTTCAAGACCCACGAGGGCCATCTGTCCCTGGGGCGGCGCGACCTGGCCGGCACCGAGGGCGAGACCCACGACGCGGAGAGCTTCTTCGACAACGGGGTCAACAACGTGGATATCGACAAGGAAATGACCACCCTGGCCACCAACGACCTGAGCTACCGCCTGGCCACCCGGCTGCTGAGCATGCGTTACCAGGTGTTGCGGGGGGCCATCAAGGGACGCATGGCCTAGGCGGCCGGCGTCAAGGAAGGTGAGTGTCAGCCATGAGTAGCGGATTGTTCGGAGCCATCAAGACCAGCGCCTCGGGATTGCGCGGCCAGCGCACCAAGATGGACGTGGTGGCCCGCAACCTGGCCAATGCCGAGACCACTCGCACCGAGGATGGGACACCCTATCGCCGGCAGCGGGCCATCTTCGAGCAGGTGCTGGGCGACAAGGTGAAGAGCCATGCCGGCAGCATGGGCCGCACCGACGGCCGGTTGACCACCACCCACCGTGGCCACATGTCGGGGCTTAACGGCGAGGACGGCCGTGACGCAGGCTCCATCAGCAGCGATGTGGGCGTGGCCCCCGATGCCAGCGATTTCCGGGTGGTGTACGACCCCGGGCATCCCGACGCCGACGAGGAGGGCTACCTGCTGCTGCCCAACGTCAATCCCATCACCGAGATGGTGGACATGATCGCGGCCAGCAGGGCCTACGAAGCCAACATCAGCGCGGTGCAGTCGGCCAAGGAAATGTTCGCCGACGCGCTGAAGATCTAGAAGAGGTAAAGCAATGGCAGTGGGAAACATCAAATCCCTGGGCTCCATCGACCCCCGCCAGGCCTATGGCGTGGGCGGCATCGGAGACGGCGGCGCCGGCAAGGCCAGTTTCGCCAACCAGCTGCAGCAGGCCATCGGGCAGGTGGACGGCATGCAGAAAACCCGCGAGGAGATGGTGGACGGCATGGTCTCGGGCGAGGTCTCGGAGGTCCATGACGTCATGATCGCGGCCAAGGAATCCCAGATGGCCTTCGAGTTGCTTCTGGAAGTGAGAAACAAGCTCCTGGAATCGTACCAGGAAATCATGCGCCTGCAGGTCTGAGCCAGCCGAGTCATAAGGAGCCGAGGTAAAACGTGGACGGTTTCAAGCAGATCATCGATGACATTCAGAAACGCCTGGGCGGCCTGAGCTTCAACCAGAAGGTCCTGCTCGGGGCGGTGGCGGTCACCAGCATCATCAGCGTGGCGGTGTTTTCCCTGTGGTTACAGAAAGAGGAAATGTCCGTTTTGTTCACGAATTTGAGCCCTGAGGACGTTTCCACGGCCCTGGAAGAGATCAGCAAGCAGGACGTCAAGGCCGAGCTGGCCAACGGCGGCACCACCATCATGGTGCCCGAGAACAAGGTGGACGAACTGCGCATGGCCCTGAAGACCGCCGGCATCATGTCGGGCGGCGTGGTGGGCCTGGAGAGCTTCGAGGAGAACCAGTACGGCCTGACCGAGTTCACCCAGAACGTGAAATTCAAGCGCGCCATGGAAGGTGAACTGACCAGAACCATTGAGGGTATGCCAATTATTCAGTCAGCCCGGGTGCACCTGGTGTTGCCCAAGCCCAGCATCTGGAGCAAGGCCGAGAAGGGCGCCACCGCCAGCGTGGTTGTGCGCCTGGGGCGTGGTCATCGCCTGGCCCCCAACCAGGTGGCGGGCATCCAGAGCCTGGTGGCCGGCAGCGTGGAGAACCTGGATGTGGACCAGGTCACGGTCATCGACCAGAACGGGACGGTGCTGTCCTCGTCCGTGCAGAACGACGAGGCCGGCCAGGCCGAATCCCAGCTGGACATGCGCAAGGAAGTGGAAGGCCACCTGGCCCAGAAGGCCCAGTCCATGCTGGACCGGGTGCTGGGCCCCGGCAAGAGCATCGTGCGGGTGGACGCCACCCTGAATTTCGAGAAGATCAAGACCGAGCGCGAGACCTTCGACCCCAAGACCGTGGTGCGCAGCGAAGAACGGGACGAGACCAACGACGGCCCCACCGGCGGCACCCAGGAAAAGAGCATCACCAACTACGAGCTGAATCGCGAGGTGGCCCACATCGTTGGCGAGGTGGGCAACATCAAGAGCCTGTCCGTTTCCGTGGTGGTGGATGGCCACTACGAGAACGGGGAAGAGGGCGGCGACCCGGTTTACACGCCCTTGAGCGACGACGAACTGAACATGCTGAAGCGCAACGTCCAGAGCGCCGTGGGTTTCAGCAACGTGCGCGGCGACCAGATCGAGATCTCCAACATGCAGTTCCAGAACCAGTACGAGGCCCCCGGCGGCACCTTCACTCCGGACTGGGTGGGGCTGGCCACGCGTTACGGCGGGCGGGTGGTGCTGGTCATCATCCTGGGCGTCATGGTCATGGCCCTGCGCAAGAACATCGGCCAGGTGGTCTCCGACGCCTTCCAGCCGGCCTCTGCCCGGCAGGCATCGGCGGCCGCGGCCTCCGAAAACGTTCCCGAGCATTTCGACGGGATTCCGGAGATGGACGACACCGTGATTCACGACATCCAGGAATACGCCACGGAGAACCCCGAGCGGGTGGCCGAGGTGATCCAGTCCTGGATCCACGACATCGACCTGGGCGGCCCCAAGGCCAAGCAGGCGGTGGGAGATTAGGATGAAAGACACTTCTGTCCGCAAGGCTGCTGTTTTCCTCATGGCCCTGGGTTCCGAGACGGGCGGCAAGGTCATGTCCCGCCTGCCCGAGGAAGTGGTCGAGGTTCTGACCCAAACCATCTCGTCCATCGGCCACGTGACCTACGAGGAAAAGCGGGAAGTCCTGAGCGAATTCATCACCATCAGCTCGCGCATTTCGGGCATCGCCTTCGGCGGCAAGGAGACCGCCAAGCAGATCCTGGAAGCCGGATTCGGCACCCGCATGGCCAACAGCCTGCTGACCCGGGTGACCAGCTACAGCGAGATCAAGAGCTTCGAGAGCCTGAAGAGCGTCGATCCTCTGACGGTGGCCAACTACATCAAGAACGAGCATCCCCAGACCATCGCCGTGGTGCTGGCCCACATGGATCCCCGCAACAGCGGGCCCATCCTGGAACTGCTGCCCGCCGAGCTGCAGGGCAACGTGGCCCACCGCATGGCCGTGCTGGAGGCTCCCAACAACGAGACCCTGCGGGTGGTGGAAGAGGTCCTGGCCAACCAGCTGCAAAGCGAGGTCTCGGCCAAGGACACCAAGTACGGCGGCAAGAAGCAGGTGGCGGAGATCCTCAACGAGATCGAGCGCGAGACCTGGCAGGAAATCCTGGACGAGATGCGCGAGATCGACGACGAGGTGGCCAACGACGTCAACAACCTCATGTTCGTCTTCGAGGATATCGTCCTGCTGAGCGATCCCAACATCCAGGAGATCCTGAAGGAGATCGACGGCAAGGAACTGACCATGGCCCTGAAGGGCGCCACCGACGAGATCACGGACAAGATCTTCGGCAACATGTCCAAGCGGGCCGCCGAGGGTATTGCCGAGGATATGGAATACATGGGGCCCGTGCGCCTGTCCGAGGTCGAGGAAGCCCAGCAACGCATCGTCGAGGTGATCCGCAGCCTGGAGGAAGCCGGCACCATCAGTCTCGGAAAGGGTGGCAAGGATGCAGAAATGGTTACCTGATGCCTTTTCCACCGAGACGCTGGTGGGGGCCGTGGTGCTGGATCATCAGGCGGCTTTCGAGCCCGATGCCCAGACCGGCGCTGAAGGGCAGGAGGATGATGTCCGGGCCAGGTTTCGCAGCGAAGCCGGCTTTTCCGACACCCAATCCCTGCTGAATCATCTGACGCGGAAAGAGCGCGCGCAACTCTTCGACCTGGTCGAACAGGATGTGGCCACCGAGTACCAGGAGCGGGAGGACGCCCTGCGCAAGGAGTTCGAGGCCAAGCTTCAGGACCAGGAAAAAGTATTCCAGAACAGCCTGCAAATCCTCGCGGCCCAGTTGCAGCAGGCCATGGGCGCCCAGCTCAAGGACGTGTCCGCGGCCTGCGCCGGCCTGGCGGTTCAGGTGGCCGAAAAGGTGGTCCGCAAGACCATCGAGCTGGACCCCGCGGTGCTGGACCGGGCTCTGCACACCATCCAGTTCAAATTGCTGGATGCCGGGCCGTTGCAACTGGTTGTGAATCCGGAGGACGCGGCCCTGTTGCAGGGCAATTCCGAGTTCCTGGAAGCCCTGCGCATTCATGACATCCAGCAGGACCGCCGGGTGGAACGCGGCGGCTGCCTGGTGAGAGCCGGCAAGGAAGAGTGGGACGCCACCATCGCCAAGCAACTGGAAACACTGGCTGAAATGGTGGAAGAAGCCATGGCCACGGGGCAGGAATCCCCGTTGCCCATCCCGCCCATGCAGGAAACCACACCCGACCCCCAAGCCCGCGAAGAGGAACCCCGTGACCCTGGCCTGGAATGATCTGAGCGAAGGCATTTCCCGCTGTGACACCATCCGGGCCGTGGGCCGGGTGACCAACCTGGTGGGGATGATCATCGAGGTGGGCGGCCTGGCGGCTCCCGTGGGCTCGCTGTGCCGCATCGATGTGGGGCGCCACGACGAACCGGTCCTTTGCGAAGTGGTGGGCTTCCGCCAGGAAACCCTGCTGGTCATGCCCTACCAGGAGGCCAGGGGCATAGCACCCGGGTGCAAGGTGACGCAGCTTTCGCGGCAGTTGACCGTTCCGGCCGGACCCCACCTGCTGGGGCGGGTCATCGATGGTCTGGGGCGGCCCCTGGACGGCGGGCCGTGCCTGAAAAACGGTCCCCAGATCCGCCTGGGGGGCACGGCCCCCAGCGCCATGGCCCGGCGGCGCACCACCGAGACGGTGAGCACCGGCATCCGTTCCCTGGATAGCATGATCACCGCCGGTCGCGGCCAGCGGCTGGGCATCTTCGCCGGCAGCGGTGTGGGCAAATCCGTGCTCATGGGCATGATGGCTCGCCAGGCATCCGTGGATATCAACGTCCTGGCCCTCATCGGCGAGCGTGGCCGCGAGGTGCGCGAGTTCATCGAAAGGGATCTGGGCCCGGAGGGATTGGCCCGCAGCGTGGTGGTGGTGGTCACCTCGGACGAGAGCGCCGTCATGCGCGCCAAGGGCGCCGAGACCGCCATGTCCATCGCCGAGAATTTCCGGGACAACGACAACGAGGTGCTTTTCCTCATGGACTCGGCCACTCGCTACGCCATGGCCTTGCGGGAAATCGGTCTGGCCGCGGGTGAACCGCCCACCACCAAGGGCTATCCGCCCAGCGTCTTCGCCGCCTTGCCCCGTCTGTGCGAACGGGCCGGTTGGTCGGCCGTCAATTCCATGACCGCCTTCTTCACCGTCCTCATCGAGGGCGACGACATCCACGATCCCGTGGGAGACAGCATGCGCTCCATCCTGGACGGTCATGTCATGCTCAGCCGCGATCTGGCCCGCCAGCACCACTACCCCGCGGTGGATGTGCTGGGCAGCGTCAGCCGGCTGCGCAACGACATCGTCAGCCCTGCGGACAAGCAGGCCGGCGCCCAGCTCATGCGCTGGCTGAAATCCCTGGAAGACAACCGGGATCTGGTGAACATCGGCGCCTACGTGCCCGGTTCAGATCCCTTGCTGGATCAGGCGCTGGCCAAGGAGAACGAGATAAAGACCTTTCTGCAGCAGGGAATCGAGGAGCCCACCAATCTGGAGGCTTCCCTGGCGGGCCTGCGCGCCCTGACCGGGGTGGCCTGATATGGCTTTCCGCTTTCGCTTGCAGAAGGTGCAGGACCACCGGCAACGCCTGGTGGACCAGCAGAGCAGCAGGGTGGGAGAAGCCGCCGCGGCCGTGGCCCGGGCCCGGCAGGAAGTGGGCCTGGTGGATGAACAGATGGCCGCCTTGCTGGCGGGGGGGGCGGCCGCCGCTGAAGTGGACGTGCGGGGCATGACCCAGCGCCGGCTGTGGCTGGATCACCTGGAGAAGCGGCGGGCCGGCCTGTCGGGTCAGGTCGCCCGGGCCGAGGAAGAACTGGCCCGGCAAAGGGCCGAGTTGACCCGCCTGTGGCGGGATCTGGAAGTGATCAAGAAGCTCCGGGAAAAGAAAAAAGAGGAATGGCTGGCCGAGGATCGGCGTCGGGAGAACCAGGAACTGGACGAGGTCGGGCAGATCAGGGCCGACCGCCAGCAACGGGCAATCCTTGCAGGGCAACAGGCAGAAGCTGCCGGATCGGTCAATAATCAACCAGGTGTCTGAAGGTCGTCCGTCTTTGTAATCGACATCTTGGCAACAGGATAGGGCACAGGGGCCTGGAGTGGGAAAATTTGGCGGTTTGGCATCGGCGTTGCGAGGGCTGTTCTGACCCACACCGTGTATCGGCCGCAGCCAAGCAGGCTTGAGGAGAAAATGGCATGAAAAGCGTCGTCATCATTTCGGTGATCACCTTCGTCCTCATCTTCGGGGGAGTGTTGCTCATGAGCAACCACCTGAACGATGCGGCCAACGGCGGTGGGCGGCCCAACATGGCGGCCGAGGATTACGAGGCGGCCGAGCGCGTGTTCCAGGACATGGCCCGTGAGCGGGACCGCATCCAGCAGGAAAAGGAAGAGCTGCTGGCTCTCAAGCAGACCGTGGCCGTGCAGGAGCAGGTGCTTCAGCAGGGCCGTGAGAACCTGGAAGTTGTGATCCAGAAGCTGGAAGCCAAGCAGCAGGAATACATCGAGGAGCGTGAGAACAGCGCCACCAAGCTGGCCAAGATGTACGAGGCCATGAAGCCCCAGCAGGCGGCGCCCATCCTGAGCGCCCTGGATCTGGAAATCATCCTGGACATCATGAGCCGCATGAAAGAACGCCAGGCGGCCAAGATCATGGCCAACATGGATGCCGGCCTGGCCGCCCAGGTCTCAACCCGCATGAGCATGAAGGGCGGACTGTAGATGAACCTTTCTTCCAGCATTCCCCTGCCCGTGAAATCCGCACCCCGCGACCTGGAGCCTGCGGCCCGCAAGCGGGAAACTGCGGGTCGCCAGGACGGCAGCGCCGGCGAGACCGGGGGGATTTCCTTCCCCGGGATCCTGGAGCGCAGCCAGGCCCGGGAAACCGGGCACGACCGGGGTCAGGGTGGAGCGGACGATCACCGGGCCGCCAAGGACCGGCCCGGTGCCCTCGGGGAAGAGAAGAACCCGGAGACCACCCAGGGTGCGGGTTCGGGGTCGAAAAACACGGTGGCCCGGAATCCTGCAGCCGCAATTCAGATGACCGACCAGGCAGGGGTGAACATGGCTGGCAACAAGGCCCTGTCCCTGCTGGGGGGAAAGATCCAGTGGCCCGGCTCAACGCCCGGGACCCTGGACGCCACGGCCCAGTCGACTGCCGGCCAGCCCTCAACAGCCCTGGAAATCCCCGTCAACAGCGGGAAGGCCGCCGCGGAGACTCTGTTGCCTGTACAGTTGCCGGCCCAGGCGGACACCGGGCCCGGCGGCGGGTTGAAGCTGGCAGCCATGCAGGACATCCAGGCCACCGGGCAGACCGGGGAAGGCGGGAACAAGCTGGCCGAGGCCCTGGCTCGGCCCCACACACAAGCCGCTGTCCAGACTGCGGCCGGGGGAACTCCGGCCACAGGCGAGGTCGGACCTCAGCAGTCCCAGACACCCGAGCCCGTCCCCACCACCGGAAGCTCGGCCGGAAGCGCCGCCGGGTCCCTGGTCCAGGGCAAGGCCGCCGCCGTGAGCCCCGACGGGCCCCAGACAGCGCCCCAGCCCACCGCCACCATGCCCAATGGTCAGGGCGCGGTGAAGCTGCCGCAGGGAATGGAGATGGTGAAGGAAGAGGCCCAGACCGCGGAACCTGTCCCGGCGGCGGTCAAACCCGAAGGGGACCAGGAAGTTGCCAAGGAAGCGGACACAGCCAAACCGGTCGACGCCCAGACCACGCCCGAGATCATGACGGGCGGGGAAGCCGCGGCCGGGAACGAGAACCAGAAGAAGGACCAGGATGCGCCGGCGGATGCGCGTCCGGACGCCGCCCTGGCCGCCCAGGTGAACGCCTCCCGCGCCTCGGCCCGCTTCGTGGCACCTCAAGTGGACAACCTGAGCGGTCCCGATAGCCACCAGCAGGCCCAGGATGTGCGCCACCAGGTGATGCGTGGCATCGCCGACAGCATGGACACCTCCCGGGGGCTGGAAAAGCTGACCATCCGCCTGAACCCGGAGAAACTTGGCACCGTGGATGTGCAGTTCCTGGCCCGGGGCAATCAGCTGGAAGTGGTGGTCAGCGCTTCCGGACGTGAAGCCGAGCAGGCCCTGCGAGACGGCGTGAAGGAACTGTCCGAGGCCATCGCCGACAAATCCGCCCGTTTCCAGCACGTGGATATCCGCATCGAGAACCGGGGCCAGGAAACGGACCGCAACGACAATCGCCAGGATCAGAAGCGGGACCAGTCCCGACGGGACGATCAGGGCCAGCAGAACCCCCAGGATCAGCAAGGGCGCCGGCAGCAAAGGGGCTCCGGGCCCGACTGGACTGCCCTCAGGCAGGAAGGATAAGCCATGACCTACATCGATGGCATCACCAACGCGACCGGCGCCGTCATGGGAGCGGCAGAGCGGGACTACAGCGAGGTCAGCAAGCTTGACTTCATGACCCTGCTGGTGGCCCAGATCCAGAACCAGGATCCCATGAGCCCCATGGACAACTCGGAGTTCACCGCCCAGATGACCCAGTTCACCATGCTCGAGGAACTGGAGACCCTGAACTCCAAGATGGATGCCAACATCCTCATGTCCCAGTCCCTGAACAACACCGCCATGCTGGGGCTGGTGGGGCGGGACGTCACGGTGGACGGGAATTACCTGACCGTCAGTGACGGCGAGGTCAGCAAGAACATCATCAGCTGCGAGGGCCCGGGCACCGCCGAGGTCAACGTGCTGGACGAGAGCGGCAACGTGGTTGCCACCTTCAGCAAGGTGGTCAGCACGGGAGCCAACGATATCAGCTGGGATGGACTGGACGAGGACGGGGAAGCCCTTCCCGACGGTTCCTATTCCCTGGAAGCCTCCGTCACCAACGGAGATGTGGATGTGTCATTTGGAATGATGTCCACCGGCAGCGTGGACAGCCTGCGATACGAGGACGGGGTAGCCGTGGTCACGGTCAACGGCCAGGAATACTACGTCTCCGAGATTTACGAAGTGAGCTGAGAGAAGTCCGACCCGCCTGCGGGCCGGTCAAAACCCTGCTAGGGAGGATCGCATGTTCAAGTCTCTGTATTCCGGCGTTTCCGGTCTGGGTGCCAACCTCACCAACCTGGATGTCATCGGCAACAACATCGCCAACAGCAACACCGTCGGTTTCAAGACGGGCCGCGTGACCTTCAACGAAATGCTGACGCAGACCATCAAGTCGGCCAGCCGCCCCATCAGCGGCGGACTGGGCGGAACCAACCCCCAGCAGGTGGGTCTGGGCACCCAGGTGGGCAGCATCGACACCAACTTCAACCAGGGTAACTTCCGCACCACGGGCAAGAAGACCGACCTGGCCATCCAGGGGGCCGGTTTCTTCATCCTGAACGACGGCTCCAGCAATGTCTACACCCGCGCGGGCATCTTCGGCCTGGACAGCGAAAACACCCTGGTCAACCCGGCCACGGGCATGAGGGTGCAGGGCGTGATGGCCAACGCGGACGGGGTGCTGGGCACCGGTCCCCTGACCGATATCATCATCGATCCGTCCCTGGTGGTTCCGGCCCAGGCCAGCACCAACGTGTCCCTGATGGGCAACCTGGACAGCAGCAGTGACGCCACCAGCACCATCATGGAAAGCCCGATCCTGCTGGCGGCGGCCTCGGGTGACGACCTGCTGACCGATATGAGCGGCGAGAACGGCGCCGACCTGGACCTGCGGGCCGGGGACGTCATCCATGTCAACGGCCACGAGGCCGGGGTGGCTTCGGACCTGATCACCAGCACCTTCACCGTGGGCACCGACGGCGACACCCTGAACGACCTGGTGAGCTGGCTGAACAACGAGATGACCACCGCCGGCCGGGCCATCACCTTCGCGGTGGGCACCGACGGTGCGATCACCATGACCAACAACGACGCCGACATCGAGGCCTTCAGCCTGTCCAGCACCGGCAAGACGGCTTTCAACACCAACTTCACCTTCCCCAGCAACATCGCCTCGGGGACCAGCGAGTCCACCAACCAGCTGCGCGCCTTCGCCGATGAAACCGACCTGCTGGCCGACCTGTTCGACAGCAGCGGCGACCCCCTGGGGATCGATTTTGCCGCCGCCAGCCCCACCCTGCAGGTCAACGGCGACGTGGGTGGCGAGAGCGTGGTCGAGCGGGATGTGGCCGTGACCGCGGCCAGCACCCTGGGTGACCTCATGCAGGAATTCCAGTTCGCCCTGGGCATCAACAGCAACCCGGTGGAGATCGTGGACGGCCAGATCGTGGTCACCGGCGAGGTGGGCACCGAGGCGGCCATCGGCACCATCAGCCTGAGCGAATCCGGCGTCGAGAACACCACCCTGCAGAACGCCTTCGGCTTCAACCAGATCCAGGAAGCAACCGACAAATCCACCTACAGCATGTCCACCACGGTCTACGACAGCCTGGGCGGCGAGCACACCGTGTCCTTCGAGTTCGAGAAGGTGCCCGGCCAGAACGAGTGGATCTGGACCGCCGAGATGGAAGGCGGAGAGGACATCCTTTCCGGTGGCAGCGGCCGCATCAGTTTCTCCGAGTCCGGCGCCATCAGCAACTTCACCTTCGACGGAACGGCCACCAGCCTGTCCTTCGACCCCAACACCAACGGCACCGTGGGCGCGGCCACCGTGACCCTGGACATCGATTACGGCGAGATCGGCGCCCTCACCGGCCTGACCCAGTTCGAGGGCAGCGGCAACCTTCAGTCCATCGCCGACGGCTTCGGCACCGGCACCCTGGTGGACTTCAACATCGACCAGAGCGGCACCATCACGGGCATCTTCAGCAACGACACCATGCGGGCCATCGCCCAGATCGGCATGGCCACCTTCAGCAACCCCGACGGTTTGACCCGCGAAGCCAACAACACCTACCGGCGCAGCGGCAACAGCGGCCAGGCGGTGGAGACCTTCGCCGGCACCAGCGGCATCAACCTGGTTCCCGGGGCGCTGGAAACCAGCAACGTCGATCTGGCGGCCGAATTCACCAACCTGGTGGTGGCCCAGAGGGCTTTCCAGGCCAACAGCCGGGTGATCACCACCAGCGACCAGGTCATGCAGGAACTGGTGAACCTCGTCAGGTAGGTCGGAGAACCTGTTTGACGGCCATGCTTGGAGCTAAAGTCCGTGATTAAAGTAACGAAACTAAATGGGAACGAACTGGTGGTGAACGCCGATCTGATCGAGTTCATCGAGTCCACACCCGACACCCTGATCAGCCTGACCACGGGCCGCAAGATCATGGTTCTGGAGGAGATGGACGACGTGATCAGAAAGGCCATGGGGTACCGCGCCAAGGCGAGGATATACCCCGTGCCCACCGGGGGTTCCGGGTCGGTTTTCGAGGGCGAAACCGGCAAACGGTCGCGCTAGGGACAAGATTCCCCTGCGGGGGGAACAGCAGCCGAGGGAAGTGCCTTGGATATTGCAACAGTCGTAGGTATTGTCGTTGCTTTCGGATTGATCGTCTGGTCCATCCTGCTGGGTGGCAGTCTGTCCGGTTTCATCGACATGCCCTCGGTGGCTGTGGTGCTGGGTGGCACCGTCGGCGCCCTGCTGATCAACTTCCCGCTGCCCAAGTTCCTGAGCATGGTCAACCTCTTCAAGAAGACCTTCCTGTTCAGCCTGGAAGAGCCCGACGTGGTCATCAGCAAGATGGTGGGGTACGCCGAGCGGGCCCGCCGTGAGGGCATGCTGGCCCTGGAAGAGGATTCCGAGAACGAAACCGACGAATTCCTGCGCAAGGGGTTGCGCCTGGCCGTGGACGGCACCGATCCCCAGCTGCTGGAAAAGATCCTGGAAACCGATGTTGAACAAATCGAGAGCCGCCACGGCGAGGGTTCCAAGCTCCTCTCGGCCGGCGGCACCTTCGCTCCGGCCTTCGGGATGATCGGTACCCTCATCGGTCTGGTGAACATGCTTTCCAGCCTGGAGGACCCCACCCAGATCGGCGCCGGTATGGCCACCGCCCTGATCACGACCTTCTACGGGGCCGTCCTGGCCAACGCCGTCTTCCTGCCCCTGGCGGGCAAGCTGGAGACCCGCAGCAAGGAAGAGATGGTAATCAAGAACATGATCATCGAGGGCATCATGGCCATCCAGAGCGGCGATTCCCCGCGCATCGTCGAAGAGAAACTGAAATCCTTCCTGTCTCCCACCGAACGCCTCAAGGTGGAGAAGGCCAAGGAGAAGGCTGCCTGATCGGTATAAAAGCGTGCCGATCAGACGGCTGGCAGGCTGTTAACCGGGAGGCCCCCCTTGGCCAAGAAATGCAAGAACATCACCATCAAGCAGGGTCTTGACGACTGGGTCATGACCTACGGCGACATGATGAGTCTGCTGCTCACCTTCTTCGTGCTCATCGTGTCCTTCTCCTCCATGCAGGAAACCAAATTCGAGCAGGCCGTCTCGTCCCTGCACGAGGCCTTCGGCGTGCTGGAAAAGGCTGAATCGGTCATCGTCCTGGAGCAGCCCGTGGTGCCCAACCACGAGCCCCAGGAAGAGGAGGCCGAGATGCTCTTCGAGGTGCGCTCGGTGGAACGCCTGATCCTGGAAGAGGGCCTTGACAAGGAAGTTGAAGTGAAGATCACCGAGGACGGGGTGCTTTTTCGCCTGAACAGCGAATTTGCCTTCGTTTCCGGCGGGGCCGAGCTGAAAGAGGAATCCAAGGCCGTCCTGGACAAGATGTCCTCCTTCTTCCAGAAATTCCCCTACAAGATCCGCATCGACGGCCACACGGACAACATCCCCATCAATTCCGCCAAATTCCCCTCCAACTGGGAGTTGTCTGCCGCACGAGCCGTCAGCGTGGCACGATACTTTCAAGGGATGGGCTTGCCGCCTGAGCGGATTTCGGCCACGGGGCTGGGCGAGTACCACCCCATCGCCGACAACGCCACGGCCGAGGGGCGCGCCAAGAACCGCCGGGTGGAGGTTTTCCTGAAGCTGGACAAGCAGGACCTGCCCGCGGACGGGAAACTGCCCTTCGACAGCGCGGTGGAGAAACTGCCCACCGCCAAGGAGCAGGCGGAGCAGGAAAAGGCAGAAAAGGAGTCGGTGCGGCCAATTATCAACCCCGTCACCGGTGAACTGGGAACGCTAGTCCCGAATAGAAAGAAATAAGCGAGGAGAAAATCCATGGCCGACGAAAAAAACGAAGTGGAAGAGGGCGGCAAGAAGGGCCCCCTGGCGCTTCTGGAAAACAAGGCTGTTCTGCTGGGCGTCATCGTGGTGATGCAGGCCCTGATCGCCATCGGTTTGACCCAGTTCCTCATCGTCCCCAAGCTGGGGGTGCAGGGCGCCGATGTGGCCGGCCAGCAGGCCACCAGCGATGAACCCGTTGAAATGCCTGAAATGGGCGTTCTGGTGGGGCTGGAGGATATCATCGTCAGCCTGGATTCTCCCGGTCCGCGGACTCGTTACCTGCGGGTGAACATCAACCTGGAGGTCAAGGACGCCATGGTGGCCCAGGTGGTCACCTCCCGTCTGCCCCAGCTGCGGGACATGGTGATCATGGCCTGCTCGGGCAAATCCCCCGAGGATCTGACAACCCCGGAGGGCAAGAAGGGCCTGCGGGACGAGATCTTCCGCAAGATCGACGAGAAGATGCCCGAGGGCACCCTGATGAACATCTATTTCTCCGACCTGGTCGTCCAGTAGCGCAAACCGAACCCGACGGGCAAAGCAGAGGGAAAACGTGGCCGACAACATGGACAACGAAACCTTCGACGATCTGGACCTGGACGCCGCCATCGGTGCCGCCGAGGATCTGGCCGGCAGCGTGGACGACGGCATGGGCGTGGATCTGGAAGATGTGCTGAACGCCGGTTCCAGCGAGGATGCGCTGGGCACCGGGCCGCGCCGTTACGACTTCAACCGGCCCACCAACATCTCGCGCACCTTCGAGCAGAACCTGCAGTCGGTGGCCGAATCCTTCGCCAAGACGGGCACCATCGACTTCACCAGCCTCATGCGCATGACCACCTCGGTGGAGTTCACCGGCCTCAAGCAGATGACCTTCGCCGAGTACCTGGAAGAACTGCCCAACCCCACCTGCGCCGCCATGGTCACCCTTGCTCCCCTGAAGGGCCAGTCCATGGTTCACATCGACCTGGGGCTTTGTTTCGTCTTCCTGAAGAAGCTCATGGGCGGGACTCCCGACATGGAGGACACCGTCCGGGAGTTCACCGAGATCGAGCGCGGCATCAATGCCGGGCTGGTGGGCCGTTTCACCGAGATTTTCCGCAAGGCGGCCAGCAAGCTGGTCAACCTGGAACCCCACTTCGTGAACCTGGAAAACAACCCCAATTACCTGAGCGGCATCGCCAACGGCGAGGCCATGATCATCCTCAAGTTCCGGGTCAAGGTGGACACGGTGGAGGGGCCCGTGGAACTGGGCCTGCCCTTGCCCGCCTTCACGCCGGTGCGGGACATCTTCGATCCCGTGGAGGACACCGAGCTGCGCACGCCCGACGAGCTGCGCCAGGATCGGCGCAAGGTCATGGAGATGATCCAGGGCACGGGCACCGAATTGACCGCCGAACTGGGCGGTTACAACACCACTCTCGAAGAGATTCTCAACCTGAAGGTGGGCGATATCCTGCACCTTCCCCAGGGGGTCGACAGCCCCTTGCAGGTGAAGATCCAGGGCCAGAACGCCTGGCTGGGTGAAGCGGGACGTATCGGCCAGAACCGGGCCATCAAGTTGATCCGACAGTTGAACAAGGAGTTACCGGAATGACCAGCGAAGACACCAAGACCATCATGGGCAACGCCGTGGAGGATTCCTCTCAGCTGGATGCGGAATCCTCGGCTCTGCTGGACGATCTGACCGGCGAAAACGGGGACAGCGCCAATCTGGATCTGCTTCTGGATGTGAACCTGAAGGTGACGGTGGAGCTGGGCCGCACCCAGCTCAAGTTCCGGGACGTATTGAATCTGGCCAACGGTTCGGTCATCGAGCTGGGCCGTCAGACCAGTGAACCGGTGGATATCATGGTCAACGGGGCCCTGCTGGCCACGGGGGAGGTGGTGGTGGTGGATGATCATTTCGCCGTGCGCATCACCAAGCTGCTGAACCGGGTCGAACGGCTGAAAAGGGTTCTGTGATGCAATTCCTGGCCCAGAACAGCACGCCTCTGAGCGAGGCCCTGGCCGGTGGCGGCGGGTTCAACATCTGGCAGAGCCTGGGGGGCATGGCCCTGGTTTTCGGGCTGCTGCTGGTGTGTTTGAAACTGCTGGGACGCCTCAACCGGCGCCACAACCAGGGACAGGCCGGGGTGCTGGCCGTGTGGCCCCTGGGCCCCAAGCGCGAGGTGCAGGTGGTCCGTCTGGCCAACATGGTCCACTACATCTACCGCCATGACGGCGCCATGGTGCTGCTCAAGGAAGAGACCCTGCAGCAGTGGGAAGCGGCCCGGGCCCGGGATCCCGAGGACCGGGCCATGCCCGCCCGCATGGGCAACCTCTTGCAGGCGCTGCGCCCCTGAGGCTGGTAAATTCCTGACCGCTGTTCGAGAACGCACCTCCCCGCCCGGGGAGGTGTTTTTTGTTTTAAATCATTATAAAACAGCCAAATAAGGTCGCTCGGGGAGGGCTGGGATCGAGTGGTGAACTGGCACAGGCATTGCCTTCTTTTCCGGTGAAACGGTGAACCTTTCATGGACCTCTTGACCGGGAAAAGCCCTTTGACCATGCCACGAACCATCCAGCTGCCCCGCATCCAGTTATCCGCCTGCCGGGTCATGTCCCTCCTGGTGGCAATTTTCCTGCTTCTGGGCGCCATTCCCTTGCAGGCCCAGGAAGCCGGCGTCCCCGGCCAGGTCATCCAGGCCATCCCGGGCGTGCCCATGGACAAGGCCGACTCTCCCGTGCTGACCCTGCGCCTGGACGGCCCCGAAGGCGCCGCCGGCATGGACAGCGCCCTGAAGATCGTCCTGCTGATGACGGTTCTCAGCCTGGCCCCGGCCTTCCTGGTGCTGCTGACCAGTTTCACCCGCATCGTCATCGTGCTGGGGTTCCTGCGCCAGGCCATCGGGGCCAACCAGGCCCCCAACAACCAGATCATCATCGGGCTGGCCCTGTTCCTGACCCTGGTGGTCATGTCCCCGGTGCTCAACGAGATGAACCAGAATGGTTTGCAGCCCTTCCTGAACGACGAGATCACCCAGGACGAGGCCCTGACCGCCGTTCAGGGCCCCCTGAAGGGATTCATGCTCAGCCAGGTGCGCGAGAAGGACATCGCCCTGTTCCTGGATCTGACCAGCACCGTCACCCCGGACACCCCAGAGGAACTGCCCATGCTGGTGGTGGTGCCGGCCTTCGTTCTCAGCGAACTGAAGACCGCCTTCACCATGGGTTTCATCCTCTTCATTCCCTTCCTCATCATCGACATGGTAGTGGCCTCGGTCCTCATGTCCATGGGTATGATGATGTTGCCCCCGGTTCTCATCAGCTTGCCCTTCAAGCTGCTTCTCTTCGTCATGGTGGACGGCTGGTTCCTGGTGGTCCGCTCACTGGTTCAGGCCTTCCAGTAGGCTTCAGAAAGAGGTACGCCGAAAATGACACCCGAAGCCGTCATCGAGATCGGACAGCAGGCCATGCGCACGGTCATCTTCGTGGCCGGGCCCATGCTCATCGCGGGCATGATCGTGGGTCTGACCATCAGCATCTTCCAGGCCGCCACCCAGATCAACGAGATGACCATGACCTTCGTGCCCAAGATCCTCACCGTTTTCGTGGTGCTGATCCTTTCCCTGCCCTGGGCCATCGCCCAGCTGACGGGGTTCGCCACCGAGATGTTCACCCGCATAGCCAACATGTGAGCCCATGGGATTCGAACTGGACATCACCCTGCTGGCCGTGACCGGGGCCCTGGCCCTGCGCTTCGGCGTGCTGGCGGCCACCATGCCCCTGCTGGACCTGCGCAGCGTTCCGCCCCTGTGGCGCCTGGGCATGGCGGGGTGTTTCGCCGCCGCCCTGGCTCCGGGCATCGCTGCGGGCCTGCCGACGGGCAGCGTTGATCTCAGCTGGCAGGCTTTCCTCATGGAGGCCGTCCGCTCCCTGCTGGTGGGGGCCATGCTGGGCTTCACGGTGAACCTGGTCTTCACCGCCGTGCGCTACGCCGGTTCGGTGGCCGGCATGCAGGTGGGTTTCGCCATCGTGAACAGCTTCGACCCCATGAGCAACAGCCAGATCTCGGTCATCTCCCAGCTGTATTACCTGCTGGCGGTGCTGTTGTTCTTCGTCACCGGGGCCCATCAGATCCTGGTGGGGGCCATGTTCCAGTCCTGCCTGGTGGTGCCGCCCTTCGGCGACGTGGCCGTGGCCGGGGGAGCCTGGCACCTCCTGAAGGAGTTCGGGACCATCTTCAGCCTGGGACTGCGCATCGCCGCCCCGGT
Source organism: Candidatus Krumholzibacteriia bacterium (assembly GCA_963674845.2). GTDB lineage: Bacteria > Krumholzibacteriota > Krumholzibacteriia > LZORAL124-64-63 > LZORAL124-64-63 > LZORAL124-64-63. The sequence continues at coordinate 510,813 of CAXXKE010000001.1, forward strand.
GGTGGTGGTCCTGCTGCTGGTGAGCGCCAGCATGGGCGTCATCGTCAAGACCGTGCCCCAGATCAACGTGCTGGTGGTGGGCTTTCCCATCAAGATCGCCGTGGGGCTCATCACCCTGGGGCTTTCCCTGGTGTTTTTCCGGCAGATCATGGTGCAGCTCTTCGTGGGCATGAACGGGCAGCTGGAGAGCCTCCTGCTGGCCATCAAGTGATCAGATTTATTACACCCTAAGGGCCCATAAGGCCTGTTCGGCAAGGAGGTGAGGAAATGGCTGACGACTCGGCGGGCGAGAAAACAGAAAAAGCGACAGGAAAAAGACGGGAAGACGCGCGCAAAGAGGGACAAGTAGCGAAGAGCCAGGAAGTCAGCGGAGCCTTGCTTCTGCTGGTGGGAATGACCCTGCTGCTGGCCAGCGCCGGCCACTTCTCCTCCAATCTGGGCCGCAACACCAGCTATCTCCTTGGGCAGGCCCACCTTCTGCGGGCCGACAACCCTTTCGGGGCCCAGGAATTGCTGTCCAAGAACATCCAGGTGTTCTTCATGAGTCTCGCGCCCATTTTCCTGGGAGTTCTGGTGACGGGGGTTGGAGCCAACGTCATGCAGTTCGGCTTCCAGATCAATCCGGAAGCCATGAAGTTCAAGATGGACACCCTGAATCCCATCACGGGAATGAAGAAGTTCTTTCGCAAGCAGGCCTTCTTCGAGCTGGGCAAGAATCTCGTGAAGATCACCATCATCACCCTGCTGGCGGTGATGGTCATTCGCAGCCTGGCTCCCCGGTTCTACGCCATGCCCCTCATGTCACTGGCGGACATCGTCGGGCTGGGCAAGCTGGGATTCATGAAGCTCATGGCGGTGCTGCTGTTCTTCATGGGCGTCCTGGCCGTGGTCGACTGGTTCTGGCAGAAATACCAGTACGAGGATTCGCTGAAGATGTCCAAGCAGGAAGTCAAGGAAGAGAACAAGGACATCGAGGGTGACCCGCAGATCAAGGCCAGGATCAAGGGCATGCAGTTCGAGATGGCGCGCAAGCGCATGCTGGCCGACGTGCCCACCGCCGATGTGGTGGTCACCAACCCCACGCATTTCGCCGTGGCGTTGAAGTACGTGCAGGGCAGTGCGGCGCCCATCGTGGTGGCCAAGGGGCAGGATCACATCGCCCAGACCATCAAGAAGATCGCCCGCAAGGCCAGGGTGCCGGTCATCGAAAACAAACCCCTGGCGCGGGCCCTGTACGCCCAGGTGGAGATCGGGAAGGCCATTCCCGAGAGCCTGTACCAAGCCGTGGCCGAAGTTCTGGCCTACGTGTACCGGCTCAAGCGGGCCTGAGTTTAAACGGAACCATCGAAACAGCGAGGAACGGAAGTGCAGCAGGAACAAGTCATCAACCGGGATCTGGTGCTGGCCAACAGCAACGTGCTGAGCGCGGCGGCCGTGCTGGTCATCCTGGGCCTCATGGTGATTCCCGTCCCGCCCATCGCGCTGGACCTCATGCTAACCTTCAGCATCTCCTTCTCGGTGACGGTGCTGCTGGTCAGCCTGTATCTCAAGGAACCCCTGCACTTCAACAGCTTCCCCTCCCTGCTGCTCATCCTGACCCTGATGCGGCTGTCCCTGAACGTGGCTTCCACCCGTCTGATCCTGTCCCGGGGTGAGGCCGGGCAGGTCATCCAGAGCTTCGGCGACTTCGTGGTCGGGGGCAACTACGTCATCGGGGTGATCGTCTTCATCATCCTGGTGATCATCAACTTCATGGTCATCACCAAGGGTTCCGGGCGTATCGCCGAGGTGGCGGCCCGCTTCACCCTGGACGCCATGCCCGGCAAGCAGATGGCCATCGACGCCGACCTGAACGCCGGCCTCATCAACGAGAAGCAGGCCGTGGCCCGCCGCGAGGCCATCGCCCAGGAAGCCGAGTTCTTCGGCGCCATGGACGGTGCCAGCAAGTTCGTCAAGGGTGACGCCGTTGCCGGCATCATCATCACCGTGGTGAACCTGGCCGCCGGATTCATCATCGGCATGCTGCAACTTGGCCTGTCGGCGGGGGAGAGCCTCAGCCGCTTCACCATCCTGACCGTCGGTGACGGCCTGGTCAGCCAGATCCCGGCCCTGCTGGTCAGTACCAGCGCCGGTCTGGTGGTCACCCGCAGCAGCAGCAGCCTGAACCTGGGCCAGACCATCACCCTGCAGGTGTTTCGCCAGACCAAGGCCCTGTACCTGGCCTCGGCGGCCATGGTGGTCTTCGCCCTGATCCCGGGTCTGCCCACGGGCCCCTTCATGTTCTTCGCCATCATGACCGGCCTGGTGGGCAGCGTCATGGGCCGCAAGGTCAAGGATTACGACGACGAAGAGGAACGCCGCAAGGAAGCCGACCTGGTGTCCACCGCCGAGGCCGAGGACGAGCCCGAGGGCATCCGCGGCGAGGAGCTGTTCGTCCTGGATCGCCTGGAACTGGAGATCGGCTACGGGCTCATTCCCCTGGTGGACGATTCCCGGGGCGGCGACCTGCTGACCCGCATCAGCAACATCCGCAAGCAGGTGGGCAGCGAGCTGGGCATCTTCATCCATCCCATCCGGGTGCGGGACAACCTGCAACTGGGGGCCCACGAGTACGTCATCAAGCTCAAGGGCGTGGAAATCGCCCGGGCCAAGCTCATGCCCGATCGTCTGCTGGCCATGAGCACCCGCCCCGATGCCGGACCCATCGAGGGCAGCCACACCACCGAACCGGCCTTCAATCTGCCCGCGGTGTGGATCGAGAAGGACCGCAAGGCCAACGCCGAGATGGAAGGCTACACCGTGGTGGAGGCGCCGGGCGTCCTGGCCACCCATCTGGCCGAACTGGTGCGTGGCCACGCCGACGAACTGGTCAGCCGCCAGGACATCAAGGACATGTGCGAGTCCGTGCGCGATTTTGCCCCGGCCCTCATCGAGGACCTCATTCCCGACAAGGTGCCCGTCAACACCCTGCACAACGTGCTGTGCGCCCTGCTGCACGAGCGGGTGCCGGTCAAGGACATCGTCACCATCCTGGAAACCCTGGCCAATTTCACGGGCAGCGGGTTGAGCGACGACTATCTGCTGGGCAAGGTCCGCGAGTCCCTGGGAAGGTCCATCACCGCCCTGTACACCAACAGCCAGGGGACCCTGCCCGTGGTCTCCCTGCATCCCGAGACCGAACACCATCTCATGCTGGCCGCCCGGGAATCGGACAAGGCCGGCGGGGTGGTCCTGGACCCCGTCTTCGCCCAGGACTTCCTGGGCAAGCTGGAACCCGTGTTGCGCACGGCCTATGCCACGGGCACGCCGCCCGTGCTGCTGGTGCCCACACCCATCCGCATCTTCGTCAAGCGGCTCATCGAGCCCACATATCCCAACTTGGCCGTCATGGGCTACACCGAGGTCAACTCCTCGGCCCGAGTCCAGTCGGCAGGAACGGTGGTGACCAATGGTAACCCGAACGAGAAGCATGCCGTCGGTTGATGAACGCCCCGGTGTTTTCCGGGCAGCGACCCTCAAGGAAGCCTATCGCAGGGTTAAACATGTCCTGGGGGATGACGCGGTCATCCTGGGCAGCCGAAAGGTCACACAGCGCCAGGCCCTGGGACTGGGCCAGGAACAGATCGTCGAGGTCATGGCCGGTCCGGCGGGAACCCGCATGGATCGTCCCCGCTGGTCGGATGTTGCCGAACCGCGGAGCACAAGGCAGGAGACCGTGACGCCCGGTGGTATGCCGGCCCAGCTGGTCAAGGATGTGGAGCACATCGAAAGCCTGGTCAAGGCCATAGAGGAAGACTTTCAGGCCCGCCAGGAACGCGCCGGCCTGGTGCAGGGCAACCCCCTGGCCGAAACCCTGATTGAGGCCGGAGTCCGGCCAACCACCATGGAAAAGCTGCTGACCCGGTTCACCAGCGAGACGGGCAAGTCCGCCCGGGACAGGGTGGCCGCCCTGGGCTGGCTCACGGACAGCCTGCGGGCCAGCAACTGTGACTGGGACGGTTTCTACGGTTGCCACGCCTTCCTGGGACGCCCCGGCAGCGGCCGCACGTCCCTGGTCCTGGAAGCCGCGGGCAGGCTGCGCAAGCTGGGACGCCGCACCCTTGTGCTCCTGGTCATGCCCGAGAACAAGGCCGATGTGCGACGCCTGCAGACCGCAGCCTCGGAAATGGGTTTTGACGGGGCCGTCATCCAGCAACCCAACCAGCTTTCCCGCAGCGATGAACACCTGGGACGCTACGAAGCCGTTCTGGTGGACATGCCCTCCCTGGGGCACCCGGCCATGGCTCCCGGTGGGGTGTTGCACACCTGGCTGGCCAGCAACCCCGGCTTCCACCGGCACCTGGTGCTGCCCCTGGAAAGCGATCCCATGGAAATGTCCGGCCTGGCCGACGCCATCCGGGACTGGCACATGGACTGGCTGGCGCCCAGTCGCACCGACCTGAGCCAGCTGACGGGGAAGTACCTGGAATTCCAGGACGCCTTGCCCTTGCCGTATTCCCTGGTTAGCCGCCGGGGCCCCGACGGGTTGAACATCGAGATCGCTAGCAGCGAGAAACTGGTGGACAGCATGCTGGGCACGGAAAAGAAGGAAGAGGCCCGGGCATGAGTCCTGCGGACCGGAGAGCTGAACCATGCAAAGACTGATCAACACCGTGACTAGCCTGGCCTGCGTGGCGGTGCTGGCAGCCGGGCTGTGGCAGGAGTGGAGCCTGCTGACCACCGTCAAACGCATGCTCATCGCCTACCTGGGTTTCTTCGTCCTGGTGGCCATGGGCGGGCTGCTGGTCAAGATGGCCGGGATGCTGGAAAAACCCGCGAATGGGTCGGAAAAGAAACAGGATCAGGAACAATCCGTCGGTGAGAAGGATGGTGGCGCCAAGGCTGGCAGCGTGAAGGCCAGCAGCGCCAAGGCCAGGCCGGAAAAGGTGGCCTCATGATTTCGAGAACAACAAGGTTGCCCGCCGGTGGGCGGTCAACCCATGGCATGGAAACTGCATTCGTGACCCTGAACGTCACTCCAGAAAGGCAGCGTAATGTCCGATAACGTCCAGATTGCACATCACGACATCTGGGAGGGGATTTCAGGCCCCCAGTGTCAGGAGTCCCGCCGGGAACTGGTCAATATCTATGCCCGCATCGTCAAATACGTGGCCGGGCGCATGGCCATCGGCTTGCCTCACTACGTGGAATTCAATGATCTGATCAGTGCCGGTTTGCTGGGGCTGATCCAGGCCATCGACAACTTCGACCACAACCGGGGCATCAAGTTCGAGACCTATGCCATTCCCCGCATCCGGGGTTCCATCCTGGACGAGCTGCGCAGTCAGGACTGGTTCCCGCGCAGCCTGCGGCGCAAGGCCAAGCAACTGGAAGAAGCCTACAGCACCCTGGAAGTTAAGCTTGGCCGTCCCGCCACCGACGCCGAGGTGGCCAGCGAGCTCAGCATCAACCTGGAAGAGCTGGACAGCATGGTGGGCGAGGTCTCCATCGCCACCATCATGAGCCTGGACGCCGACACCTCCGGGGATGACAGCGAACAGTCCAGCAGCCTGGGCGAGTTCCTGGCCGACCCCAAGACCGACGATATCGAACAGGTGCTGGCCAAGCAGGAGATGAAGGATCTCATCGGCAAGCGCATGGCCGAGCTTCCCGAAAAGGAGCAGCTGGTCCTGGTGCTCTACTACTACGAAGAGCTGACCCTCAAGGAGATCGGCGAGATCCTGGACGTGACCGAGAGCCGTGTCTGTCAGATCCATACCAAGGCCATCCTGCGGCTCAAGGGCAAGATCCAGCGCCACGAGGGCAAGACCTCCATCGGCCAGATCACCCGGGAAATCAAGACCGAGCAGGATCGGCAGAAGTCCGATTCCCCCAGCACGGTGTGCAACCTGAGCAACGACAAGAAGTTCGACCCGGTCAACATCATGGCCGCCCTGACCCTGTGCCAGATCACCGCGTACCTGGCCTGGCTGGGCACCGGCGGCGGGGGTTGGCCCGGGGTGACCGGTTGATCCCTTGCCGGGGATGAAGGAGTCCTGATGGCTGGAGACGGAGTTTCCCTTCCCACGACCATTGCCCAGATGGGCAGTGTGGCCAAGACACAGGCCCGGGGTCAGCAGGGGGCCCAGCAAGCCCATCCATTTGCCGACCAACTGGACAAGAAGGACGACATCAAGGTCAAGCGGGTCAAGCAGACCCAGAAGACCGATCAGCAGAAGATCAACCCGGACGAGGAGAAGGACCACCGCCAGCGGCGGCGGGAGAAGCGCAAGGAAAAGAAATTCGCCACCCAGGAAGCGGAGGACATGCTGGAAGCCCTGCAGGAGGAGGAGGGCGATCAGCCTGACGGTGAAAAGGTCGGCACCTTGCTTGACCTGAGGGCCTGAGGAACACGGGAGACTGAGTATTGAGCTGGAGCCAAGTACTTCAACAATTCCAGGGCCAGGGATCCATTTTCTGGGTTGCCGCTCTGAGCATTGCCGCCGGGGCGACGCTGCTGGTGGTTTCCGGACTGATCGCCGCCCGCAAGGGGCTAACCGGCCGGATGTGGGCGGGCCCGCGGCTGCGGCGTCCTGCTTCGGGGTACCGCCGGGCCGTGAATCCCGGTGCGTCAGAGCAGGTGGAAAAGACCGAAACCGGGTACCGGGCCCGAGGGATGGCAGCCCTGGGCCAGACCCCCGTGACGGCCACTGCCGGGGAAGCTGAGCTGGCCCAGCTGCACCAGAGGTTGCAGGAGGCGGCCAGAACCCTGGCAGGCATTCAGCAGGCCATGCGGACCCAGGATCAGGCCTTTGGCTTTTCCGGCCTAAAGGGGGGCAAGCCGGAAGTCGAATATGTGTTCAGAGCCGGAATCGGTTGATTCGGCGAGTTACGATCAGGAGATCAGGTGGCGGCAAGGACTGGCCGCAAGGCACGGAGTTAGAATGAGCACCACAGCAACCGCTTCTCCTCCGGGAACGGGTCAGAATCCGGCCGAGGAAAAGCAGAAGCTCAACAACATCATCATGACAACCCGGGATTTGCCGGCCATGCCTCAGGTGGCCAGCAAGGTCCTCGAGCTTTCGTCTGATCCCAACACCAGCGCCTCCCAGTTGCAGCAGGTCATTTCGGACGATCAGGCCATGACCGCCCGCATCCTCAAGATCGCCAACAGCGCTCTCTATTCCTGCAGCCGCAAGATCAAGACCCTGACCGAAGCCATCGTCATGCTGGGCTTCAACAGCATTCGCAGCCTGGTGGTGACCAGCGCCGCGCGCAACCTCTACAACACCAGAACCAGCCAGACGGGCCTGAAAGAGAGGCTGCTCTGGGAGCACTCCATCGGCTGCGCCTTCGCCTGCCGCCTGATGGCCGCCGAAACCCGGCCCAGCTTCACCGAGGAAGCCTTCCTGGCCGGCCTCATGCACGATATCGGCAAGCTGGTCCTGAATATCCAGACTCCGGAGATGTTCGACCAGATCGTGCAGGTGGTCTATAACGAGAACCAGCCCTTCGTCGATTCCGAGCGGGAAATCTTCGGCTTCGATCACACGGAAGTGGGGGCCTTGCTGGCCAACAAGTGGAAGCTTTCGCCCGTGCTGGAAGAGGTCATCAAGAACCACCACAACCAGGCGGCCCTGTCCCCGGAAACCCCCTTGCTCAGCTACCTGGACCTGGGGAACAAGCTTTGCCACAAGCTCGGCATCGGATTCATCCATGATCCCGATCTGGATATCCAGAACTGCCAGGCCAATCAGATCCTGGGCTTTCCGCCCGAATTCTTCGACCAGATCATCCACACGCTTCAGGAAACCCTGGAAACCGAGATGGAAATCTTCATTTAAGAGGGGAAATGGGAATGACCGCCGCAACCAGCACAACTCAGGGAAGTGGCCTGGACCTGAACCAGGTTCTGCAGTCCATCGACGAGCTGCCCACCATTCCGGAGACTCTCATCGAGATCCTCAAGGTCCTGGACGACCCAGACAGCGGACCCAGCGACCTGGCCCAGGTGGTGCGTCTGGATGCCCCTCTCATGTCCAAGATCCTGCGGCTGGCCAACTCTCCGTACTATTCATCGCGTGGCGACATCGGTGACATCAACCGCTGCGTGGCCGTGCTGGGCTACCGGACGGTGCGCCAGGTGGCCATCTGCGTGTCCGTGGCAACCAACCTGGTGGCGGCCGTTTCCAAGAGCAAGGGGCGCCTGGATTACCGGGAACTGTGGAAGCATTCGGTGGTGACGGGGGCTGTTGCCAAGCATCTGGCCAAACAAGTGGGCTACGAGGACCCGGAAGAGGCCTTCACCATGGGGCTGCTGCACGATCTGGGCAAGTTCGTCCTGCTGATATACGCACCTGAAGCCTACGACAAGGTGGTGGCCGACCGGGGAGCGGCCAACCGTCCTCTCTGGCAGGTGGAAAAAGAGGCCTTCGGCTTCAGCCATCCCGAAATGGCCGGGGCATTTGCTCGAAGCTGGCACCTGCCCGCGCGCATGATTCCTGTTTTCGAGGGACATCATCCTCGGGAAGAGACCGTGGGGGCGGCCCAGGATAGCGAACAGCTGGCGGTGGCCATCGTGGCCCTGGCCGACTACCTGGCCAATACCATGGAGCCCCCGCGCAGCGACCTGGGTTTCGATCCCCGGCTGGTTTCGGTGGCCGGTCTGCACGAGGCCGCCGGTTTGACCGTCAGTCAGGTCCAGGAGCAGTTGCCTGCCCTGAGGGATGAGATCGCCCTGTCCATGGCATACCTTGAACTTAGCTGAATTTGTGGAAAATTTTCACACGCCTCTTGTTTTAATGGCCCGGGGGAGTATTCTGTCAAATTGACAGGAGTTGTTCCCCCTCTTCCCCGAGGCCCGATCATGCAATCCATCGTCCTGCTCAGCCGGCGCCAGCGTCTGTACGGGGCCGCCGCCGCCTGGGATATTCCCGACATCGAGCTGTACCTGTACGATTCTCCTTCCGAGGCTCTGGCCAAGCTGAGCGTGGGCCACACCGCGGTGTTCCTGTTCGACACCCGGGATTATCCCCGTTTCAAACACGTCCTGCGCAAGTTCCACTCCTTGAAAACCGATGCCGACCTGATCCTGGTGGGGCAGGAAGACCCCGGCGATTCCCTGGGCGAGGCCTCCGATGACGAAGGTCCCGACGTGGCCGTGCATTCCCTGCCGGCCGACACCCCCGCCGAGGAATTGCACGAACTGATCCTGCGCCTGCTCAGGTTGCGCCGGGTGCGGGAGCGCAGCGGCATCGTGGGGCGCAGCAGGGCCGTGGGCGAGATGCTGTCCATGGTGGCCCACGCAGCCCCCATGGATGTGAACATCCTCATCCTGGGCGAAAGCGGCACGGGCAAGGAACTGGTGGCGCGGGCCATTCACGACAACTCGGCCCGGGCCGACGGACCCTTCATCAGCCTGAACTGCGGGGCCATGAGCGAGGGCGTCCTGGAAAGCGAGCTGTTCGGGCACGTGCGCGGCGCCTTCACCGGGGCGGTGGCCGACCATCCCGGCGTTTTCCAGCGGGCCGACGGCGGCACCCTGTTCCTGGACGAGGTGGCCGAGATGCCCCTGGGCATGCAGACCCGTTTCCTGCGGGCCCTGGAGACCGGCGAGTTCACTCCCGTGGGTGGGCGAAACACCCTGAAGAGCGACATCCGGCTGGTGGCGGCCACCCATCGGGATCTGCAGGAATTCGTGGCCCGGGGAGAATTCCGGCAAGACCTCTATTACCGCCTTCGGGTGGTGGTCATCAGCACTCCTCCCCTGCGGGAACGCCGGGAAGATATCCCCGTCCTGACCGCCGCCTTCCTGGCCATGGAGAACCAGAAGCACGGGCTGCACGTGCGCGGCCTGACCCGCGCCGCCGAGCAGGTTCTCATGAGCCACGACTGGCCGGGGAATGTGCGCGAACTGCGCAACACCATCAGCTCCCTGGTGGTCATCAAGCAGCGGGGCATGATCGATGTCCAGGACCTGCCCGTGGAGTTCCAGTATCCCTCCAGCAGCGGTGGCGGGTACCTGCCCGTGCCCCTGGGCCGGGATTCCGGGCCCAACCTGGATATGGGGGTGCTGGCCACCAGCATCCTGGAATTGCGGCGGGATGTGCTGGAGATCAAGAATCTGCTGCTGGATCTGGCGGGGGGCGGGTTGGACCTGCCCACCGGCGGACTGGGCCGTGCGGGACGGCTGGATCCCCGCGGTAGGGTGGAGGAAACTTTTTCCACGGGGTCCGGTTTCAGCCCTCTTGGTGACCATGACGCGGGCGATCTGCAGACCGCCGAGCGCACCCTGATCCAGTCGGCCCTCAAGGCAACCGGCGGAAATCGCCGGCAGGCGGCGGAAAGACTGGGGATATCCGAGCGGACCTTGTACCGCAAGATCAAGTTGTACGAGCTGGGGGACTGACCATATCCCCACTTTTCAGGGGATAGGCATTGCCCTATACTGTGGGAAAGACAACACCGGCGTCAGGCCCGTTGCTGCCAACGATGGGCCGGTGCTCCTTACGACCAACCCCTGGTTAGCGAGGCAATCAATGGTATCGAAACGGGTTCTACCGCTTCAGGGCGTTCCTGTGTTCGCGCTGTTCATCTTTTTCTCGTCCCTGCTTCTGATGACGGGTTCAGCCCGGGCCACCAAGTATGCCGGGGCCTTCATGGAGAACGGTGGGGGCGCCCGGGCCTTGGGCATGGCTGGTTCCTTCACCGCCGTGGCCGACGACCCTTCGGCCACTTTCTGGAACCCTGCCGGCCTGGCCAACCTGGACCGGGCCGAGGTGCTGATCATGCACAGCGAGCGCTTCGGTGACCTCATCGACCGCGACTTCGCGGCCTTCACCCAGCCCGTGGAGTGGTCCTTGCTGGGGGGGGAGGGTGCGGGCATCGGCATCTCCCTCATCCGCCTGGGCGTGGACGACATCCCCTTCACCGACCACCTCACCGAGCAGCTGGACACAAACGGTGACGGCACTGTGGACGACGACGAGATCATGGGGCTGTTCAACCTGCAGGACCAGATCCGCTACAAGAGCGATCAGGAGCTGGCCCTGCTGCTTTCCTACGCCGAGGATCTGGGAAGCTGGCGGGTAGGAGCCAACCTCAAGTTCGTGCGCCAGAGTGTGGGCGAATACAGCAGCATGGGCGTGGGCATGGACCTGGGCCTTCTGCGGCCCGCCATCTGGCGTCGCCTGGATTTCGGCGTCAAGTTCCAGGACATCACCACCACCTATCTGAGCTGGAACGACCGCAACGGCACCAACGAGGTCATCACCCCGGCCATCGTGCCCGGCTTGGCCTGGCGCCAGCCCATGGAGAGCTGGAACATGGACCTGACGGTGGCCGGTTCCCTGGAAACCCGTTTCGATAACCGGCAAACCGCCGACCAGTACAACAGCGGCAGCATGAGCGCCAACGCTCACCTGGGAGTGGAAGTGGGGTTCAGCGGCCGCGTGTTCCTGCGGGGCGGGTTCGACAGCGGCTGGAACACCGAGAACATGACCGCCGGGGCCGGTTTCGTGGTTGATCCCTTGACGGTGGATTATGCGTACGCCGGGGACAGCCTGGATATCGACGAGGTGACCCACCGCATCAGCATGTCCTTCCGCTTCTGATCGATGGTGTCAGGAAACGAGAAGGGCCCGGCAGTGCCGGGCCCTTTTTCATGCGCTTGAAGAACCGCCTCAACCCTGGCCGGGGCGGTAGGCGTACAGCTTCTGGCCGGGGAAGATGAGGTTGGACTTGTAGATGCCGTTGACCTTCCGCAGGTGGTTGACGGTCACGCCCAGCTTGCGGGCGATCTTGCCCAGGGTGTCCCCGGACTTGACCTTGTAACTCACCCGCTTGTATCCCTCGGGCGGCACGTAGTGGCCCTTCTCGGCGGCGCGCTTGCGGGCCTGGTCCGCCAGTTCGGCCGGCATGGGAATGAGCAACTGGTCACCCGGCCGGATCAGATGCACGTCCTTCAACTTGTTCAACCGGGCCAGGTCGTTGACGGTGGTGCCGAAATTGCGGGCGATCTGCCCCAGGGTCTCGCCCCGGGAAACACGATGTTGCCGCCAGGTCAGGCGCCGATCGGCGGGTATCTTGCGCAAGGCCCGCCGGGCCTTGTCCCCGGTGCCGGGAGGGACCTTCACCGGATATCCCTTGATACCGGGAGGGCTGGCCCCGCGCAACAGGGCGGGGTTCAGCTGCTTGACCTGGGATGCCGGCACGCCGGCACACTGGGCGATGAGTTCCAGGTCGGTGGCGTCATCCACGGGAACCACATCATAGGCCAGGGGCTGTCCCTGTCCGGGCGTGAAGCCGTACTTCTCGGGGTTCTCCCCGATGAGGGCCGCGGCGATGAACTTGGGAACATAGGCCGTGGTCTGGCTGGGCAGGCGCATCTCCCAGAAGTTGTCGTGGCCGTGCTGACGGATCTTGCGCGCCAAACGTCCGTGCCCGCCGTTGTAGGCCGCCAGGACCAGGGCCCAGTCCCCGAACTGATCGTGCAGCATCTGGATGTGCTTGACCGCCGCCCGGGTGGACATCTCCGGATCCCGCCGCTCATCCACCCACCAGCTCTGGCGCAGATTGTAGGAGCGGGCGGTGCCGGGCATGAACTGCCAGGGGCCCACCGCGCCCACGCTGGACACGGCCTGGGGGCTCATTCCACTCTCGATCAGGCTCAGGTACAGCAACTCCCGGGGGAGCTCCGCCTCGTCCAGGATGGGCCCCATGACGGGCTCGAAGGCGGCCTTGCGATCCAGCCAGTGCTGGAATTGCCGGTGCCCCGATCCGGTGAAGTAGTCAAGCCAGCGCCGCACCGCCTGGTTGTCCTCGGTCAACAGGTCGGCGGTGATCTGGTCCAGGGTGATGCCCGTGGCCGGAACCAGGGAATCGGGGAAGGCCATGTTGGCCAGGCGTCCGTAACCGGTGGCCAACAAGCTGTCCGTTTGCAGGGGGTCGCCCAGGAATGCCTCCTGTTCGGCCAGGATACCAGCCAGGAGATAGGTCCGCCGCCGCAGACTGGCGCAGTGGGCCAGGTAAAGAGAATCCGCATCTTCGGGCTGGGGACCATCCAGATGGTCCTGCAGGACGAACAGGTGGTCACGGGCCAGGGCCAGGCTGCCGGCTCCGGCCAGGTTCATGGCGTCGGCGTGCAGGCGATCCATGTCCTTCAGGCGGGGATAGCCTTCGGGCCCTACGGGAAGGCTGGTCACGGGAGATTTTTGAATTTTGGCGATATCCGCCTGGGTCAAACTGTCCACCGGGGCCCCGGCCTGCGGGGACTGTTCGACCGGAGGTGGAGAAACCTCCACCGCCGGATCGGGGCTCAAGGAACCGCTCTCGGTGCTCAGGAGGGAACAGCCCGACACGGCCAGCAACAGGACCACCCCGGGGAGGACCTTGAGGAACGGGAGAAATTTCAGTGTGGATAGGTCTTTGGGCGCCAATCCATTAACTTCAGCTGAATGCATCCGGCAGATCCTTCTGAGAACGGGCTTTCCTGGGAACCCAAGTGGGCGAGTCCGGGTATTACGCTCGACACTATGATGCGTTCCCACAATGTTGGCAACCTCCATGTATGCAAGAAAAAGACCCCTGACAGAAACCGGAGAAAATCTCCCCCTGGCTATTAGAGTCTTGAAAAAATGCACACGAAATGTCATAATAATGACCTGATTGCCGGACCCTTCTGTCCAGCGCCCCAATTGGCAGGTGGTAACATAGTGGACTTGGTGACATTGCTGGGAAACGGCCTCCCCCTGGACAAGGTGGGGCCGCATTTGCGCCATGCAGCGCGTCGAGCCATGCGTTCGGGGGAAACCCGGCGTATGCTCATCGTCGCGCGGGTCATCGTGTCCGAACTTCTGCGCCGGGGGGACTTGATCCGGGTTGCTGTGGCTGGGCAGGAAGACCGGGTTTCCACCTTCGTTCTTATCCGCGGAACCCACAAGTTACTGGATCTGTCCGCTCTGGGGCCGGAATTCCGGCCTGTTCTGGAGGGTCAGGTCCAGGAGAACTTCGGGGAGGCCTCGGGGGATGATGCCCTGGTTCAGCAAGATCAGCCCTCCCTCAGGGATCTGAGCTCCATGCTGGTGGCCATGGAGGATGCCCAGAAGCTGGACCTCAGTGATCCCCGCAGCGGCGAAACGGGTGTCATTCTGGATTCCATCCTGCGTTTGCTGGAAAAATTCACGCCCCAGTTCCACCTGCGGATCATGCTCTTCGAAGGGCGGGAGTATCACGATCCTGCGGGCCGGGTCTTTCTGCAGGTCGACGACCCCGAAATGCCTTCCTGGGTTGATCTGCGGGAGAAGGCCCACTCGGTCTGGATCCCCAGCCTGCGGGAGTTGCCCGCCGGGGCCACGCGCACCGTGGCTGGACAGGAAAGCATCGAGAAGGTGGCCTCGGGAGTGGCCGTTCCCCTTTTCGCGCCCCAGGGGGGAGCGGGCATGACCTGGACCAGCCGGCCGGAAGCGGGGCTGCTCTTCGTTCTGGCCGCCGACACCTGGTCCCGGGACACCATGCTGCGCCTGGCCACCCGCCTCAGCCGCTTTGTCACCACCCGTTGGCAACAGCACACCGAGGTGACCAAGCGCATCCACATCGATGCCCTGACGGGCCTGTACAATCGGGCCTATTTCGAGGGCCAGCTGGAAATCCTGCTGGAAAGGGCCAAGCGCAACAACGCTCCCCTGACCCTGGTGGTGGCCGACATCGACCACTTCAAGGATGTCAACGACACCTACGATCACGTCATCGGGGATCAGGTTCTGCGCATGGTGGCTCGCCGCTTGCAAGAAGAGCTGCGCCGCATCGATCATATCTGCCGCCTGGGGGGTGAAGAGTTCGCCCTGGTCCTGCCCGATACGGGGGAGGGGGCGGCGCAGGAAGTCCTGCAACGCCTGCTGAATTCTCCCTTCGTCGAACCCGTGAGCTTCGGCGGCAAGGACCTCGATTTGCGGGTCACTTTCAGCTATGGCGCCGTGACCTTTCCCCAGTCCGGGAGCGACGCCTTCGAACTGTACCGCAAGGCTGACACCTTGCTGTTCCTTTCCAAGGACCGGGGACGCAATCAGTGCCATTTCTGGAGCAGCGACGGCAATCACCGGCAATTGCAGCCAGAGTCCGACGGCGACTGAACCACCACCTCTTTCTCATCGGCGGATCCCGGGTGGCCGGCTGGGCCCTGGCCTGGTCCCTGGCGCATGTGGCCTGTCACCTTCTGGGCCAGCAGGCGGGTGAAACGGCCGTGGTTGGGTGGGGGCTGGACCAGGTGTGGCTATCCCGGCTGAGCCTGGCCTTCTTCCTGCTCTCTCCGCTTGTGCCCGTCCGGGCCGGCAAAGGCGCGTGCCTCCTACTGGCCGGTTATTTTTCCTTCCAGGCCGGGTCGGCCATGGAGGCAACCCTGGAGCGTAGGCCGGCGGTGGTGGCGCCCGCTCCCCTGGCTCCCTCCATCCGGGTGCAAGCCACGGGAGTGGCCACCCTGCGCACCACGGGGTGGGCCACCCGGGGAAAAGACGATGGCTGGAAAGCGCCTGCCGTGCTGGTGGCCTGGACGGACGGCCCCTCGGCCCAGGCCATCAGGCCCGTTCCGGGAACGGGGCTCATGGTCCGGGGACGAGGCGCCTCTCCGCCGGCAGGCCAGCTTCTGACGGGCATCATGGGACTGCGCATTCCCCTGGACGGCGACTGGCCCGGGTCCTTCAGCATGAAGCGCTACCTGCATGGACGCCATTTGACCCTGGAGGGGATCTATCAGCCGGGGTATTCCGCCCAGGGTGTCCCGGGCCCGATCCTTGGGTGGGTGGCCGCCACCCGGACCTGGATACTGGACAGGCTGTCCATGCTCTTGCCCCCCGGCGAGGCGCAGCTGGCCGCTGCCGTTTTGCTGGGCGCTCGCAGCCAGGCCAGCCGGGAACTGAGCGAGCCTTTCGCCGACCTGGGCCTGGCCCACCTTTTTGCCGTGAGTGGTTTGCACGTGGGAGTCCTGCTGGGGGTTTTTCTTTTGCCCTTGCAGTGGCTGAGCTCCTCGCCCCGGGTCCGCTTCCTGGTCCTGTTGAGCTTGCTGCCCCTTTACATGGTCTTGACGGGAGCGCCGGGCAGCGTGGTGAGGGCGGCCGGGCTGGCTGTCCTTGTTTCGGCGGGGCGGCCATTGGGGCGGCAGGCTTCGCCCCAGCACCTTCTTGGTCTGCTTTTCCTGCTGACGGTGTTCTGGGAACCCCGCCAGATCCTGGATGTGGGGGGCAGGCTCAGCTATCTGGCCGCCCTGGGTATTGTCCAGGTCATGGGGCTGGTGGGGCGCGGGTCAGGACGCTATGCCCGGCTGGGAGTGCTATTCCAGGGATTGCTGGTTTCCCTGGCCGCCCAGTGGTTTACTCTGCCCCAGGTGGCCAGTTCCTTCGGGCGCGTATCGGTGCTGGCCCCTGTGGCCAATCTTCTGGCGGTTCCCCTGTTTGGCCTGGGTGTGTGGTTGCTGGTGCCGGCGCTGGTTTGCATGCCCATTCTGGCCCCGGTTTCCGGCGCCCTGGCCGCCTGGGTGTGGGTCCTGTGGCGGGGCCTGGCCGGCGCAGCCACCTTGCTGGGCGAGTCCTCCTGGCAACGCAGCTTGCCCTTTCAGGCACCGGGTCCATTTCTGGTCTCGGGTTGGGCTCTGGGGACGGTGCTGATGCTGGGAATCCTTTCCTGGGGTAAGGACCGTCCAGGGAAAGCCAGAGTGGCCATGGGGCTGTTCCTGTTGTGCGTGGTCCTGAGCCATCTGGGGTTTTCTCTGCCAAGCAAGGTCCCGGGGGCGGGACGGAGCCCCCAGGTCTGGCAATTCCAGGTGGGGCAGGGTGATGCCGGCCTGGTGGCCTTTCCCGATGGCTGGCGCTGCCTGGTGGACACGGGGGGCTGCCGGGGCCCCTGCCGGGCCGGCAACACCAGTTTGCTGGAACGCCACACCTTGCCCTTCCTGAGACGTCTGGGCCTTTCCCGGCTGGATGCGGTGGTCCTGACCCACGGCCATGCCGACCACACCGGTGGGGTTGACAATTTGCTGGAGGCGCTTCCCGTAAATCACTGGTATGGTGGAGGTAGGGCCATGGAATCAGTCCCTCCAGACCAGCCCGGCGCCCGATTTCTGTTGCCGGGAGGAGGAACCCTCCTGCACCGCTGGCGGGACTGGTCCCTGCAAATCTGGGATCCTTTCCCTCACACATCCGAGCATTTGGAGGAAAACGATCGCTCCCTGGTGATGGTGCTCTTTCGAGGGGATCGCCCGGTCATGGTCTGGAGCGGAGACCTGGAAAAGCGAGGGGAGCGGGTTCTCCTGGATGCCGGTTTTCCGCCGGGTCCCGTCCAGGCCTGGAAAGCCGGGCACCACGGCAGCGACACCAGCGGCAGCCAGCCCTGGCTGGATCACCTTCAGCCTTCCCTGGTCATCATCAGTTGCGGGGTGGGAAACCGTTACCGGCATCCTAGCCATGGGCCCTACGTTGTTCAGGGAGACACCCTGGCTTTCCTGCGCACGGACCTGGGTGGCTCGGTGCGTTTGTCGTGGGACCGGAAAGGGGGACTTTCCTGGCGAAATCGCCGATTTCAGGGCTCCTTCGACCCCCTGCCTTGACAGTGGCCAGAGACGGATCTACACTCCCGCCTTCCGATCACGCCAACCCATTCCCCGCCGTTTTCCGGCCCAACCCGGGAGCTTCTCATGGCCGCTTTGCGCAGCACCAGGGACCTGGGTCTTGTCCCCGATTACGAGGGCAAGGTCCGCGACATGTTCGACCTGGGCGATCGTCTTCTCATCGTCACAACCGACCGCATTTCCGCCTTCGACGTCGTCATGAATGACGTGGTCCCCGGCCGGGGCATCGTGCTGAACGTCATGAGCCTGGCCTGGTTCTCCCATTTCGCCTCGGTGGTGCCCAACCACCTGGTCACGGCCGTGGCCCAGGAATTTCCCGCGCCCTTCAACGAACATGCCGAGGCCCTGGCCGGTCGTTCGGTGCTGGTGCACAAGGCCGAACGCTTCCCCGTGGAATGCGTGGTGCGCGGCTACATCGCCGGGTCGGGGTGGAAAAGCTACCTGGCCGACGGCACCATCTGCGGCCATCAGCTGCCCGATGGGCTGCGCCGCGCCGAGAAACTGGAGCAGGCTCTCTTCACACCCAGCACCAAGGAAGACGAGGGGCATGATGAGAACATCCCCTTCGAAACGGTGGTGGAGATGATCGGGCAGGAGCAGGCCGAGGCCCTGCGGGACCTTTCCCTCAAGCTCTACACCGAGGGCCGCGCCTACGCCGAGCCCCACGGGGTGATCCTGGCCGACACCAAGTTCGAGTTCGGCCTCATCGACGGGAAGATCACCCTCATCGACGAGGTACTGACTCCCGATTCCAGCCGTTTCTGGCCCGCGGACGAGCATCAGCCCGGCCAGGAGCCCAGCAGCTGGGACAAGCAGATCCTGCGCAACCACCTGGAGTCCCTGGACTGGAACCACGAACCGCCCCCGCCGCCCCTGCCGGCTGAGATCCTCGAGCGCACTGCCCAGCGCTATCTGGAAGTGCTGGAAATCCTCTTTCCCGCGGAGGCCGAGAAATGGCGCAAGTACCTGTAGACGGCAGACCCCTAGCCCTGCTCAGCGTCACGGACAAGACGGGGCTGGAAGAGGTGGCCCGGGGCCTTCTGGAACATGGCTACGGGCTGGTTGCCTCGGGGGGCACCGCCTCGCGCCTGGACGAACTGGGGCTTGAAGTCAGCCGCGTCGAGGACATGACCGGCTACCCCGAGATCTTCGGGGGCCGGGTCAAGACCCTGCATCCGGTCATCCACGGGGGCATCCTGGGGCCTGACCACGACAGCTTCACCGAGGTGGAGGACCTGGGCATCGGCCCCATCGATGTTGTGGTCGTCAACCTGTACCGCTTCGAGGAGGCGGTGGCCCAGGGGGCTTCCTTCGATCAGACCATCGAGAAGATCGACATCGGGGGGCCCACCCTGTTGCGGGCCGCCGCCAAGAACCACGGCCGGGTGACGGTTCTGAGCAGCCCGGCGCGCTATGGCGAGTTCCTGCGGGAACTGGAGGCCGGGGGAGGCCAGACCAGCCCCCGGTTCCGGCGGCGCATGGCCGCCCAGACCTTCCGCCGGGTGGAACAGTACGACGAGGCCATCGCCACCTGGCTGGAGGGTGAAAGCGGCGGGGGCGGCGTGCCCCTGCGTTACGGAGAGAATCCCCACCAGAGCGCCAGCCTGTTCCTGCCAGGGGATGACCTGGCCTCGGTGGGGCTGACCCAGCACGGTGGCAAAGAGCTGAGCTACAACAACCTGGTGGACCTGGTGGCCGGCTTGAAGCTGGTGGGCGATTTCAGCGAACCCTGCTGCGGGATCCTGAAGCACACCAACCCCTGCGGCTTCGGTCTGGGACCGGGAGTCGAAGGCCTGGAACGAGCCCTGCTTTGCGATCCGGTTTCCGCTTTCGGGGGGGTCTTCGCTTTCAACGCCCAGCTGGATCGGGAAACGTCCGAGATCCTGGCCAAACGTTTCCTGGAAATCATCGTGGCGCCGTCCTACACCGCTGAGGCCCTGGCCCGGCTGACAAAGAAGAAGAACGTGCGGGTGCTTTCCGTGGACATGGCTGCGTTCCTGGCCGCCACCCGAGGCAAAACCCGTAGCTGGGGCAGCCTGCGCCTGACCCAGAGCGAGGACGAAGGCTTCCCCGAGCTGGAGGAGTGGAACGTGGTGGCCGGCCCGCAGCCCGACGAGGGCACCCGGCGCGCCCTGACCATGCTGTGGAAGGTGTGCAAGCACGGCAAGAGCAACGGCATCGTTCTGGGTGATCTGAACGCCACCCTGGGCATGGGCTTCGGACAGATGAGCCGGGTCGATTCCACGGAACTGGCGGTGCTCAAGGCCAGGAACCAGGGGCTGGACCTGCAGGGATGTGTGGCCGCTTCCGACGGCTTCTTTCCCTTCCCTGACGGGGTCGAGAAACTGGTGGAAGCCGGGGCCCGGGCCATCATCGCTCCCGGGGGATCCATTCGCGACGACGAGGTGGCCGCGCGGGCCGACGAACTGGGCGTGACCCTGGTGTTGACGGGCCGTCGCCATTTCAACCATTGACCAGTCATCACTGGCAGAACGGCGGCCGGTGGGAACTCCCTTCCCATCGGCCGTGTTTGCAGGACTCATGAAATCCAGACCGGGCATTCTCCCTGTTCTCATGTTGTGCTTGTCCCTGCTGGCGGTCGGGTCCGTCCTGGGGCAGACCCCGGCAACCGGGGACCGCCTGCACCAGTTGCGCGCCCAGAGACGGGCGGCCCAGCAGGCGCTGCAGGCCCAGGCGGACAAGTCCGGCTCGCCCGTCACCTTCGGCCTGCTGGTCATTCCGGTTGATTTCAGCGACGCCCGCCTGTCGGCCGGCTGGAACCCGACCACCGATCTGGCTCCCCAGCTCTTCGCCGAGGATAATCCGTCCCTGGCCCGTTACTTCGCCGTGGCCTCGGCCGGAAAGCTGGATCTACGCATCACCCTGGCTCCCCTGGTTCACTTGCCCGGGGACCGCCGCTCCTACAGCGACATCGGCTACAACGGCTACTCCCGCACCCGGGCCCTGGCCACCGAGGCTCTCACCGCCGTGCGGGACCAGGGGCTGGAATTCCGCCGCCTGGACAACGATGGCCCCGACGGGTTGCCCGGCACCGCGGACGACGATGGGCAGGTGGACGGAGTGCTGATTCTTCACGGGGCGCCCGGCCAGGAAAACGATGCCAGCGACGGCCTGATTCAGCCTCTCCAGTTCTACCTGGACGAACCGGTGGTTGACGAGGGAGTGACCGCCTCTTTCTACGCCGTGGCCAGCCTGCACAGCGGCCACGGCATCTGGGCCCACGAGACGGGGCATCTGCTGGGGATGGAAGACCGCTACGATTTTCTGCTGCATCCCGACTCGGGGGCCGCGGACGTCCGGTCGCTGGGGGGACTGGGTCGCTTCAGTCTCATGGCCTCGGGGGCCTGGGGTGGGGGCGACGGCCTGGACCCCGCCCTGCCCGACGCCTACACCTGTTCCCAGCTGGGGTGGTATCCTGTGGAGGATTTGCCGGCCTATTCGGGCGATCCCCATGACCTGTTGCCCGGCAGGGCTTACCGCATCTGGCAGGGCGGGCAGATCGGATCCGAGTACTTCATGCTGGAGGTGCGCGCCCCTCAAGTGGACAACCCTTACGACGCCCAGGTGCCGGCCGGCAATCTGCTGGTCTATCACGTGGACGAGACCGTGCCCGAAGGGGGCTACAAGCTGGAAGGTGGCGGTCAGTGGCATCTTCGCGCGCGCCTGGTGGAAGCCGACGGCAACACCAGCCTGGCCGATGGCCAGGACGACGGCAGCCTGGCCGATCTTTTCCCCGGGTCCCTGGGCGTGACCCAGCTCACCCCGGCCAGCCAACCCTCTTCCTGGGGTTACACGGGCAACAGCGGGGTGGCCCTCACCGGCATTGTCGGCAGCGCCGCGGGGGTGGAAGTGGCGGCCAGCGCCGTCACCGGACCTCTTTTCGAGGCCAGTCTGGGCTTCGACAGCGAGGGGGTTGTCCAGTTTAACGCCACATCCCTGGGGGAGCCGGTGGATCAGCTTTCAGCCCAGCTGAGCCTGCTTTCCATTGGCGACGGGATGTTCGACAGCTGGTCCATTCACGCAACCTTCGCTCTCGAGGATGAGGGAGACGGGCGCTGGGTTCCCGGCGAACCTCCCACTTTCATTCCCGAGGCGGGCCTTGCGCCTGGCCATGAGACCCTTTTCCGCTTGACCCTGAGTGACGGCACCTGGTCCACCCAGCAGGATCTGGTCTGGGTGTGGTCGACCGCCTCAGGGATTCTCGATTTCCAGACCCATTGGCCCGGCGAGTGGACCATCACCTTCGGGGGGGGGGACGAGTCCACCACCTGGCACCAATGGAGTGAAGGCGCCGGCCTGACCCTGGGACCCACCGCGGTCCTGGCGGCTACCGGGGCCCAGTTCTCGCGACCTGATTCCTGGGAGGAAGTGCACTACGAGAACTCGGCCCACACCCTGCTGAGGTCCGGCCTGCTGGGCCCTGATGTGGCCTCGGTGCAGATCGTCCATGCCATGGAGGTCGAGGTTCTGGCAAGCGGTGAGGCCATGGACGGCGGGGCTATCTTCTGGGAAGCCCCCCGTGGGGAGCTGGTCCCCGCGACGGTGCTGGGCGGATACCCTGGGCGGGTTCATCCCGGTTCCAGTTGCTTCCTGGCGGGGCGGGCGGCCTTTGCTGATTCCTCCCTGTCATTCACTGAAACGGGAGCCACCTGGCGGGTGGACGAGGTCCCCGTGCCCGAAGGCCCCGGTCCGTGGCGTTTGGTCCTGGGTTTCGGGAGCAATTCCCTGTGGCGGCGCCACGGCTGGTTCGTGGCCGGCCTCTACCCGCAGGCCTCGACCGGGCAGAAAACACCCTTCCAGGTGAGCTGGGACCCGGAACTGGGAATGAGCTATGCATGGCGTGTTTCCGACCTCATGCTGAATGCCGTGGGCCTGGAGCGCTGGGATCCCGCTTCAGGGCAATGGGTGGAGGTCCGGCAGTACCTGGTGGACGGCAACGAGGGCGGCCCTTTCCGGGTTGTGGAGGATCTGGACCTGGCTCCTTCCACCCGGTACCTGGTGCGCCTGGTTGGCTTCACCAGCCTGGGGGGTGTGGCCAGCCGCCCCGTGGTGGTTTATCCTGACGGTGGCGCCGATCAGTCCGTAGACGCCCTGCATTTGCTGGGGCCCAACCCCGCCCGTGGACAGGTCAATTTTCAGGTTCGTGTTCCCGCGGATAAATCGGTCAGAGTTCAGATTTTCGATATTCGTGGTCGCCTCATCCGCAGCTTGCCCTTCTCCGGGGGCGATTATCTGACCCACTGGGATGGCAAGAATCAAGATGGTGGCCGCATGGCTTCCGGCGTTTATTTCATCCGGCTGGACGGATCCGGCCCGGCTTTGACGCGCAAGGTGGTGCTTTTCCATTGAGCAAAATCACGCTGATCATTCTGCTGGGACTGCTGGCGGTCCCCGCCCTGGGCTCGCCCCTGTTCGATCCCTTCATGGAAAGCTTCCAGGTGGGCGCTTACCTGGACACCGCTGAACTGGACATGGTGGGCGTGTGGCCCGCCGGCTTGCTAACGCCGGTGAAGGTGGACACGGCCTGGACAGCCCAGGCGGTCCGGTTGCTCGGTGATCCCGAGGGCTTCTCCCAGGCCTTGACCCACCGTTTCCTGGCCCAGGTCTCCGACGCGCCCCTCGGTGGGGCGCCGGCCATGGCCCGGGCTGTCCTTTCCCTGCAAAGGCCTTTGGAGGTCTCACCGGGAAATGGAGTGGAACCCGGTTATCTGCTGAAGGAACGCTGGACACAGGCCGTGTTCCTGCTGCTGGAAAACGGTCAGCCGCGACGGGCCCATGATCTGGTGGTCTGGGGCCTGGCCCGGCCGGACCTGGGTCTGCGGGACAGGGAACGATTCATCTGGGAAATGCGCCGGGGCAACCTGGCGCAGATGGCGGGGCTGGGGGTCCGGCCTCTTGAACGTCCCTGGGCCGAGGACGCGGACCTGGGGCCCTACGACCGCTCCTGCGTCTGGGCCCTGTGGACGGCCCACCGCCGGGCCGCGGATCTGCCGGTTCTCCCGCCCGATTTCCACGGACCTCGGGAGGCCGTCCGGCTGGCCGGCCTGCGGGATCCCGACATCACCCCGGTCGAACTGGAGGCCTCGGCTTTCAGCCCCGACGAGAAGGCCGGCCTGGGGGCCACCTGGTTCAGTGGCGAAGCTCTGGCTGAGCATCTACGGCGGTACCCTGATCCGCCGGCCGGTCTGTCTGCCCAGGGCTGGTGGGCCAAGGGGCAACGCTTCCTCAAACGGGGCCAGACCAGACACTACAGTCAGCTGGCCGCCAGGGGAGATCTGCGCGGGGACTGGCGCCTGGATATCTGGCGACGCACCTCGGAAATCCATCTGCTGGCCGGCCGCTGGGAAGCCGGCCTGCAGGCCCTGGATCGCGCCCTGGACCTGGCCGCCGCGGGGGAGGGAACCACCGGCCTGCGCCGCCTGCTGCGCCACTGGGTCGAGCAAGCAACTGTCCTGGCTCTGGCCCAGGGCAAGGATGAAACCGCCCGGGAATTGCTGGCCCGGGGTGACCGGGCTTTCGAGGGTGAGGAGCGAGATTCCTTCGCCGAAGAGACGGCCAACTGGAGGACCAGGAAGCGCCAGGGAAAGGTCAAGGAGAAGGAAATCCTGGCCCGATCCCGGCAGGTCGTGGCCCGTGGCATGGCTTCCGATGCCCGCAGCACCCCTGGGCCCGATCACGCCCGCAAGAAACAAATGGTCAGGGCGGCCGACCGCAGTCTGTGGCCCCTGTGGTTCAAGTGGGGCATTTCCCTGAGTCAGGCGGACGGCCTGAGCCCTGAGGTGGCTGTGCGCGCCGGCCAGTACGCGGACCTCCTGAAGGCGGGGCAGAAGGATCCCGATGGTCCGGGAGAAAAGACGGCCCTGGCCGCTATCGCCCGGCGTTTTTCCGACGAGCCCTCCCTCCTGGCCGCCTTTCTGGGCAAGATGGTCGACCGTGATGTGGGGCGCCTGAGCGGGTGGGGATTCGTGCCCGAGCCTTCTCCAGTGCCCGCCCTGTTGCCCCGCTTGCGGGGCAGCCAGCTGGACATGCACGCCGCCCTGGGCCTGGCCCTGGCCACCGGGGACATGCGCGGGATGCTGGGTCTGTCCTACGAATTGCCAGCAGCCGGGTTGACCAGGGACGAGAAACGGTATTTTCTTTACCCCTTGCCGCCCGAGGGCCCCATCCGCCAGGCCCTGCTGGCCGCCGATAGCGACCCTGCCCTGATCCTGGCCGTGGCCCGCAACGAGAGCCTCTTCGAGCCCGCGGTGCGCTCCCGGGCCGGAGCCCTGGGTTACATGCAGATCATGCCCTTCCATTTCCGGGACCGGGGTGCGGTTCCGGGACTGAAACACTGGGGCATTCCGGCCGTCTCCATCGACAAGGGCGACCGCCTGCTGGAGGACGCCCGACGCCGCTACGGCAACGATCCGTACCGCCAGCTGGCCGCCTACAACGCCGGGCCGGGGGCCACCGATCGCTGGAACAAGCAACTGGGCGGCGTGCCCGACCGGGACATCTTCCTGGCCTGGATCGGCTACACCGAGACCCGGAACTACGTGGAAAAGGTCTTGATCGACCGCGAGATTTACGATTGGCTTCTGCAGGAGCGCTCCCGCCCCTGATCAGACACCGTCGAGTTAAGCAACCCGTCAGCAAGGAGAACCAGCCATGGCCAAGGGCCTCATGGGCTTCATCGAGAACGTGTTCGGCAAGAAGAAGAAGGACATCGCCAAGCTGCGTCCCGTCGTGGACCAGATCATCGCGGTGCGGGCCGGATACCAGGATCTGAGCGACGACGAACTGCGCGCCAAGCGGGTTGAGTTCAGGGAGCGCTTCGACGGCGGGGAAAGCCTGGACGATATGTTGCCCGAGGCCTTCGGCGTGGTCTGGGAGGCCTGCCGCCGTCTGACCGAGCGCAAGGCTGCCTGGCCCGTGTGGGGACAGGAGCAGGTCTGGGACATGATTCCCTACGACGTGCAGCTCATGGGCGGCATCGTCCTGCACCAGGGGAAGATCGCCGAGATGGCCACCGGCGAGGGCAAGACCCTGGTGGCCATCATGCCCCTGTATCTGAACAGCATCCCCGGCAAGGGGGCCCACCTGGTCACGGTCAACGACTACCTTGCCCAGCGCGACGCCCAGTGGATGGGCGGCGTCCTGGAATTCCTGGGGTGCAGCGTGGGCTACATCCTGGGCCCCATGACCCCCGAGGAGCGCAGGGAAGCCTACGCCTGCGACGTGACCTACGGCACCAACAACGAGTTCGGTTTCGACTACCTGCGTGACAACATGGTGGTGCACCCGGACAATCTGGTCCATCGCAACTTCCACTTCGCCATCGTGGATGAGGTTGACTCGGTGCTCATCGACGAGGCCCGCACCCCTCTGATCATCAGCGGCGCCGTGGACAAGAGCACCCATCAGTTCGTGGAACTGCAGCCACGGGTGGAGAAGGTCGTGCGCCAGCAGATGCGCATGGTCAACGACTGGATCGCCGAGGCCGAGCGAACCCTGCGGCCCGCCATTCGTGACGGCGAAAACGTTGACATCGACGCCGAGACGGCCCTGAAACTGCTGCGCATCAGCCGCGGCGCGCCCAAGAATCCCCGCTTCCGCAAGATCTGCCAGGTGCCGGGGGTGCTGGAGACCATCCAGCGCACCGAGGAGCGCTTCATGCGCGACAAGGCCATGTGGGAAGCCGACGCCGATCTGCTGTACGTGGTGGAAGAGAAGAACAACCACGTGGACATGACCGAGAAGGGGCGGGAGGTGTTCGCCTCGGACGAGGCCGATTTCTTCGTGCTGCCCGACCTGGCCGAGGAAGCCGGGCGCATCCAGGGCGATGAGGACATGAGTCCCGAGGCGCGCAGCAAGGCCTTGGGCGAGGTGGAAACGGCCTACGCCCTGAAGAACGAGCGCATCAGCAACGTGGACCAGCTGCTGCGGGCCTACTCCCTGTACGAGAAGGACAATGAATATGTCCTGCAGGAGGGCAAGATCGTCATCGTGGACACCTTCACGGGGCGTCTGCAGCCCGGCCGGCGTTTCAGCGAGGGTCTGCACCAGGCCCTGGAGGCCAAGGAGGGGGTGCAGGTCCAGAAAGAGACCCAGACCCTGGCCACGGTGACGGTGCAGAACTTCTTCCGCATGTACGACAAGCTGTCCGGCATGACGGGCACCGCCGAGACCGAGGAGGCCGAGTTCAGCGGCATCTACGATCTGGACGTGGTGGTCATTCCCACCCACCGGCCCATCGCCCGCGAGGATCTGGACGACGTCATCTACAAGACCAAGAAGGAGAAATACAACGCCATCGTGCAGGAAGTGGTGCGGCTGCACAAGCTGGGCCTGCCCGTGCTGGTGGGCACCACCACCGTGGAGGTGAGCGAGCTGCTGAGCCGGCTGTTCACCCGGGCCGGCATCAACCACAACGTCCTGAACGCCAAGAAGCACAAGGCCGAGGCCGAGATCGTGGCCGAGGCGGGGCGCAAGGGCGCCGTGACCATCGCCACCAACATGGCCGGCCGTGGCACGGACATCAAGCTGGCCCCCGAGGTGCGGGACCTGCCCCAGCAGTGGACCCAGGACAGCACCCTTGAGGCGGCCCTGTACGAGGCCCAGTCCACCGGTTTACAGATCATCGGCACCGAACGCCACGAGAGCCGGCGCATCGACCGCCAGCTGCGCGGGCGGAGCGGCCGCCAGGGGGACCCCGGTTCGGCCCGCTTCTTCCTGAGCCTTGAAGACGACCTCATGCGCCTGTTCAGCCCTGACCGCATCATCAAGGTCATGGACCGGCTGGGCGTGGAGGAGGGTGAGGTCATCACCCACAGCATGGTGACCAAGGCCATCGAGAAGGCCCAGGTGCGGGTGGAAGCCCAGAACTACGAGATCCGCAAGCGCCTGCTGGAATACGACGACGTGGTGAACAAGCAGCGCGAGGTGGTTTACGGACTGCGCCGGCAGGCCCTGACCGAGGAAAGCCTGGCCGACCAGTTCGACGATTTCGTGGCCGACTCGGTGGAAAGCCTGGTGGCCTCCACCTGCAACGAAAATGACGCCCCGGACTTCTGGAACATGGACGAGCTGGCCCTGCAGTACCAGGGCACCTTCCTGGCGCCCCTGCCCCTCAATGAAGGGGAGCACCTGGGCATCGGCTTCAGCGCCCTGGAGCAGACCCTGCTGGAGAACGCCCGCGAGCGGTACACGGCCAAGCGGTCGCGCCTGGGGGACGATCTGACCAACCAGCTGGAAAAGCTGGTGCTGCTGCAGATCCTGGACGAGACCTGGCGGGACCACCTTAACGAACTGATCCTGCTGCGCAGCGGCATCGGGCTGCGGTCCTACGGCCAGCGGGACCCCCTGGTGGAATACAAGAAGGAAGCCTTCCAGATGTTCCAGGCCCTGATGGAGACCATCAGCCGCAAGTCCCTGAACCTGTATTTCCGGGCCGAGATCGCTCCGGTGGAGCGTCCCCAGGCCCCTGCGGTGGACCAGATGCAGACCCAGCACCAGGAGGTCTCGGCTTACGAGCAGGCCTCCGCGGCGGGCGGGCCTGCCGGTCATGGCGATGCCGCCGCCGACCCGGCGGTGAACGCGGGCAAGACCACGGGCCCGGCGCCCATCACCCGGGACGAACCCAAGGTGGGGCGCAACGATCCCTGCCCTTGCGGGAGCGGTCAGAAGTACAAGAAATGTTGCGGAAAGCTGGGTTGAGAGGAATGCCTCCGCAGCCGAGGGCTTGCCGAGGCGGCGACAGTTTGCTAGGTTTTCGCCGCGCGGACCATCTGGGTCGGCCGCATTACCACCGCTGGCGGCCAGAAAGACGAGGACGATGGAGCAGGAACGGGATCGCCTTAAACACCTCTTGATAATACTCCTGGAAGCGCTCTCGGTGAGCACTTCCGATGGTGGCGTGAGCCGAAACCGGATCCAGGAAAAAGTGGCCGACGCCGGGCTGGACGAGGCCGACGTGCACGGCCTGCTGGACTGGATCGAGAGCAACTGGAACCAGGATCTGGGCCGTTATTCCCAGAGCGAGGAAGACATGGACGACCCCTCGCCCCGCACCTGGCGTCATTTCGGGGAACTGGACCGGGAATACATCTCCCAGGACGGCATCGGTTTCCTGCTCGAACTGGTCCACCAGAAGCAGATCAGCATGGTCCAGATGGAGGCCCTGCTGCATTACTGCTCTTACATGGCCATGGCCCCTCTGGACCGCTTCGACCTGGAAACGGTCATCGAGCAGGTCCTGTTCCGGCGCCGGCGCCCCGATCTGACGGGCGGGGCTTCGGAGGGGTTCGAGAGTCTGCACTGATTCCGTGCCCGCCCCCTTGCTCGAACCGGGGCGACCCGGTTTTTTCATGGTGGCCGCGCCCGGGGCCCTTGCACTTCGGGGTTGATCGAGATCGGGACAGGGAGTCGAAGAGAACATTGAAGATAGTTTGTCTGGGAAGGATTGGGGTTTGAAACTCATCATCGTCGAGTCGCCGGCCAAGGCCAGGACCATCAACAGGTTCCTGGGCAAGGAATACAAGGTCACCAGCAGCTACGGTCATATTCGCGACCTGCCCGCCACGGCCAGCGAGATCCCCGCCCGCTACAAGAAGGAATCCTGGGCGCGCCTGGGCGTGAACCCCGCCGACAACTACAGCCCCATCTACGTGGTGGCCCGGGACAGCAAGAAACAGGTGGCCGAGCTGAAGAAGCTGCTCAAGGACGCGGACGAGGTCCTGCTGGCCACTGATGAAGACCGCGAGGGAGAGGCCATCAGCTGGCACCTGCTGGAGGTGCTGCAGCCCAAGGTGCCGGTCAAGCGAATCACCTTCCACGAGATCACCAAGGGGGCCATCGAGGAAGCCCTGGCCAACCCACGCGAGGTGGACATGCAGC
The DNA here is from genome assembly GCA_963674845.2 of Candidatus Krumholzibacteriia bacterium. Lineage (GTDB taxonomy): Bacteria > Krumholzibacteriota > Krumholzibacteriia > LZORAL124-64-63 > LZORAL124-64-63 > LZORAL124-64-63. The sequence goes on from CAXXKE010000001.1 coordinate 540,304, forward strand.
TGGTGCGGGCCCAGGAGGGGCGCCGCATCCTGGACCGTCTGTACGGCTATTCCCTGTCGCCCGTTCTGTGGAAGAAGGTGCGCACCAAGTTGAGCGCAGGCCGGGTGCAGAGCGTGGCGGTGCGCCTGGTGGTGGAAAAGGAAGAAGAGCGGCAGGCTTTCCGCACCGCCGAGTATTTCGACATCGAGGCCCTGCTGACCAGCGGCGACCTGCATTTCACGGCGCGCCTGACCGACGTGGACGGCACTCGGCTGGCCGGCGGCAAGGACTTCGACCCTGACACCGGCCTGCTGAAGAACGACGACAAGCGCTACCACCTGCTGGAACAGAAGGCCCTGGAACTGGCCGGCGGCGCCCGGACCACCCTGCCCTGGCAGGTTGCCGCCGTCACGCGCAAGGAAACCACCCAACGGCCCTCGCCGCCCTTCACCACCAGCACCCTGCAGCAGGCCGCCAGCAGTCGACTGCGCATGACGCCTCAGAGGGTCATGCGGGTGGCCCAACGCCTGTACGAAGGTGTGGCCCTGGGCGGCGGCATGCAGGAAGGTCTCATCACCTACATGCGAACCGATTCGCTGACTCTCAGCGAGAAGGCCCTGGCCGAGGCCGAGCACTTCATCGGCCAGAACTACGGGCCCGATTACACCGACGGGCCCCGGCGTTACAAGACCAAAGCCAAGGGCGCCCAGGAAGCCCACGAGGCCATCCGGCCCACCGTCATGAGCCGGACCCCGGATGCGGTGGCGGCCTATCTGGACAGCGACGAACTTGCGGTGTACCGCCTCATCTGGAACCGGGCCATCGCCTCCCAGATGACTCCGGCCAAGCTGGACAAGACCGCCGTCGACCTGTCCGTGAAGGTGGGCGAGCAGGACCTGGTGTTCCGGGCCAACGGCAGCATCGTCAAGTTCCCGGGTTTCCTCAGCGTGTACGGGGATCGCGGCAAGGACGCCCTGCTGCCGGACCTGCAGGAAGGAATGACCATCGGAGGGTCCGACAGCCCCGTGGATGTGCAGGAAGTGGAGGCCCTGCGGCACGAGACCCAGCCGCCGGCGCGTTACACCGAGGCCTCGCTGATCAAGAAGCTGGAGGAAGAGGGCATCGGGCGGCCTTCCACCTACGCCTCGGTCATCGCCACCATCCAGAGCCGCGAGTACGTGGTGAAGAAGGGTGGAGCCCTGATTCCCTCCTACATCGGCATGGCCGTGACCCACCTGCTGCGCACCCATTTCAAGACCTACGTGAACCTGGAATTCACGGCCTTCATGGAGGCGGAACTGGACCTCATCGCCACCGGCGAGATGGACTGGGTGCAGTTCCTGGACGACTTCTACCACGGGTCCGAGCGGAACAAGCGCGGGCTGGAAAAGGCCATTGAGGAAGAGCTGCCCGAGATCGAGTTCCCACGCATTCCCGTGGGGACCGATCCCAGGACGGGGCAGCCCATCATCCTGCGCATCGGGCGCACCTACACCTTCGTCCAGGTAGAGGGGGACGAGGAACGCCGGGCCACGCTTCCGGTGGATCTGTTCATCGACGAACTGACCCCCGAGAAGGCCCTGGAACTCATCGCCGCCACGGACAAGGCCAAGGAGCCCATCGGCCAGCATCCCGAGACCGGCCAGAACATCTACGCCCTGGTGGGACCCTACGGTCCCTACCTGCAAATGGGTGAGCAGGAGGGCGACAAGAAGCCCAAGCGCATCAGCCTGGGCAAGGGCACCGACCCGGGCAGCATCGACCTGGATTACGCCTTGCGTCTGCTGAGCCTTCCGCGGGAGATCGGCACCTGTCCCGAAACGGGCAAGCCCGTGCGCGCCGGGTTGGGCCGCTTCGGGCCCTACGTGGAGCGGGCCCGGGTCTTCGCCAGCGTGGAGAAGGTGGACACCCTGTTCACCATCACCCTGGAAGAGGCCATCGAGAAGATCGTCAACAAGAACAAGAAAACGGTGCTGAAGGAACTGGGACCCCATCCCGAGACCGGTGAGCCCATGCAGGTGCTGAAGGGGCGCTACGGGCCCTACGTGACCCACAAGAAGGTCAACGCCACCATCGGCAAGGATCGGGATCCGGAGGACGTGACCCTGGAGGACGCCCTGGCCCTGCTTGCCACCGCGGCCACCAAGAAGAAGCCGGCTCGCAAGAAGGTCGCCAAGAAGAAGACCACCAAGAAGAAGACGACGAAGAAGAAAGCGGCCAAGAAAACAACGAAGAAGACAACCACGAAGAAGAAGACCACCAAGAAGGCGGCCGCTGAAAAGACCGGCGAGGATGCTTCATGACCACCACGCGGCCTGCCGTGACCGTGGTGGGCGGGGGATTGGCCGGATGCGAGGCGGCGCTGCAACTGGCCCGTCTGGGCCATCGCGTTGATCTGGTGGAGATGCGGCCGCTCAAGAAGACCGCCGCCCACAGCAGCGACCATCTGGCCGAGATCGTCTGCAGCAATTCCCTCAAGAGCACCGCGGAAAGCACCGCCTCGGGCCTGCTGAAAGCCGAGCTGGACCTGCTGGGCTGTCGCCTGCTGGGGTGTGCCCGCAGCACCAGCGTGCCGGCGGGCAGCGCCCTGGCCGTGGATCGCGAGGCCTTCAGCCTGGCCGTGGAAGAACGGCTGGCCGTCGAGCCCCTGGTGACCAGGCGCACCGAATGCGTGACCGGCTTGCCCCGAAGGGAGAATCACTTGTGGGTGGTGGCCACGGGTCCTCTCACCGACCCGGACCTGGTGGCCGCCCTGGGCGAGATCACCGGCACTCCCGGCCTGCATTTCTACGACGCCATCGCTCCCACCGTGACCCTGGAAAGCCTGGACCTGGACGTGCTGTTCCGTGCCGCCCGCTACGACCGGGGCGAGGCCGATTACCTGAATGCGCCGCTGGACGAGGAGCAATACCTGGCCTTGCACCAGGCCCTGGTCACCGCGGAGAAGGCTGCTCTGCACGATTTCGACCGCAGCGAGCTCTTCGACGGCTGCCAGCCCATCGAGGAGATCGCCGCCAGCGGCCCCCGCAGCATGGCCTTCGGCCCCCTGCGGCCGGTGGGATTGCGGGATCCCAGGACCGGCCGTCGTCCCCACGCCGTCATCCAGCTCCGGCAGGAAAACCAGGCGGGCACCCTGTACGGCCTGGTGGGTTTCCAGACCCAGCTCAAGCACGGCGAACAGAAGCGCATCTTCCGCACCATTCCCGGCTTGCAGAAGGCCGAGTTCGTGCGTCTGGGCCAGCTGCACCGCAACTTCTTCTGCGACTCACCCCGGGTCCTGGCCACCGATTTCAGCCTGAAGGAGCGCCCCGACGTTTTCCTGGCCGGCCAGATCACCGGGGTGGAGGGCTACGTGGAAAGCATGGCCTCGGGGCTGTTGACGGCCTGGGCGGCGGCCGCTCGCCTGGGCGGAACCACCCTGCCTGGGCTGCCAGCCGAGACCCTGCTGGGCGCCCTCTTGCAGGGGTTCCTGTTCGACGACACGGCCCGGCCCTTCTCGCCCATGAACGCCAACTTCGGCCTGTTGCCCCAGCCCGCCGAACGCACCCGGGGTAAGCAGGAGCGCAAGCTGGCCAAGCATCGCCAGGCGGTCCAGACCCTTTCCCGCTGGCTGGCGGACAGACCCCTCGGTGACATTCCCACCTGATTGATCTATGATGCCGGCATGAAATCCTTCCTCGAATATCTCGCGGTGGAAAAGGGTATGAGCCCCAGGACGGTGGAGGCTTATGACCGGGATGTGCGGGCCTTCCTGGCCACCGCCGGAGATCTGGGGGTGCTGGACCACCCATTCCGGGAGGATGAGTGGTCCCGCCTGGAAGGGCAGCGGGGCCTGGTTCGGGCTCATCTGGCCCAGTTGCGCAAACGGGAGATGCGGCTGACCTCACTGGATCGCCACCTGGCAGGGATCAGGGCCTTCTATCGCTTCCTGGTCCTCACCGGCCGGGTGTCTGGTCTGCCCGAGAACCTCACCGCCGGGCGTGGAGGACGCGAGAAACGCCTGCCGCGGGATCTGACGGTGGATCTCACCCTGAGGCTGCTGGAGATGCCCGATACCGGCACCGCCAAGGGCTTGCGGGACCGCGCCATGCTGGAACTGGTCTACGGGCTGGGCCTTCGCCTTGCCGAGCTGGTGGGGCTGGACCTGGGGCACCTGGACTGGCAGGGCGGCCGGGTGAAGGTTACCGGCAAGGGCAACCGCCAGCGCATCATGCCCCTGGCCGGGCAGGCCCGGCGGCACCTGGCGGCCTATCTGGCCGCGCGCCTGGATCCGGCCCAGTGGCAGGATCTGCAGGATGGGCGCTTCCCATCGGACCTGGCCTCGGCGCCGGTTTTCCTGGGCCGGGGACAGGGGCGTATCTCGCGGCGGACGGTGCAGAACCGGGTGGCCCATTATGCCGGGGAACTGGCGGGGATATCCGGCGTTTCACCCCACACCCTGCGCCACAGCTTCGCCACTCATCTGCTGGAGGGGGGAGCCGGCATCCGCGTGGTGCAGGAGCTGCTGGGACACCGCAACCTGGCCACCACCCAGATCTACACCCACCTCGGCCGCAGCCGGCTGAGGGATAGTTTCCTGGCCGCCCATCCGCGGGCCAGAAAGAAATAACCACGGCCCTCGAGGCCCGGATCATACAAGGAGCAAGGACATGGACGTGAGATCCACCACGGTGCTGGCCGTCCTGCGCAACGGCCACGGCGCCATCGGCAGTGACGGACAGGTGACCCTGGGCAACACGGTGGCCAAGCACGGCGCCGTCAAGGTGCGCACCCTCTTCGGCGGCAAGGTGCTGGCGGGTTTCGCCGGCGGGGCCGCCGACGCCTTTTCCCTCTTCGAAAAATTCGAGGGGCATCTGGAACGCTACCGGGGCCACCTGAAACGGGCCACGGTGGAGATGGCCCGGGAGTGGCGCAGCGACAAGTTCCTGCGCCGCCTGGAGGCCATGATGATCGTCATGGACAAGGACGACATCTTCACCGTGTCGGGCAACGGCGACATCATCGAGAGTGATGATTCGGTAGCCGCCATCGGCAGCGGCGGTCCCTACGCCTTCGCAGCCGGCCGCGCCCTCATGGAGAACACCGACCTGGGCGCCGACGAGATCTGCCGCAAGAGCCTGCAACTGGCCGGCGAGATCTGCATCTACACCAACACGCACATCACCATCCTGACCCTGGACGAGACCGGGTCAGGCAACGAGAGCTGAATCATGAGAATCAAGCAGATAGAGACCCAGCGCATGTGGACCTGCCCGGAAATCGTGGCCCTGCTGGACCGCTACATCATCGGGCAGGGAGAGGCCAAGAAGGTCGTGGCCATCGCCCTGCGCAACCGCTGGCGGCGCATGCAGCTGCCGGAGCAGATGCGTAAGGAAGTGGTGCCCAACAACATCATCCTCATCGGACCCACCGGCGTGGGCAAGACCGAGATCGCCCGGCGCCTTTCCCAGCTGGCCGACCTGCCCTTCCTGAAGGTGGAGGCCACCAAGTTCACCGAGAAGGGTTACGTGGGACGGGACGTGGACAGCATGGTGCGCGACCTGGTGGAGAACGCCATCGCCCTGGTTCGCCGCAAGGCCGAAGCCCGACACGCGCAGGATATCGACAGCGCCGTGGAGGAGCGGCTGGTGGACATCCTGTTCCCGCCCGTGGCCGGCATGGACGAGGACCCGGACCGCCGGGCGCGCTGGGAGCGCAGCCGCGAGAAGATCCGCACCCAGTTGCACGACGGGGTGCTGGACGACAAGGAAGTGGCCATCGAGGCCCAGAAGAGCAGCGTCCCCATCGCCAACATCTTCACCTCGGCCGGCGAGGAGTTCGACGCCTCCTTCGGCGAGAGCCTGAAGGGGCTGTTCCCCAAGAAGACCACCACCAAGAAGGTGCCCGTGGCCAAGGCCCGGCGCCTGCTGCACGACCAGGAATCCGAGGCGCGCCTGGACATGGAACAGATCACCGCCGAGGCCATCACCCTGGTGGAGAACGGCGGCATCATCTTCCTGGACGAGATCGACAAGATCGCCGGCGGGCGGGGTGGCGGTTCGGGCCCCGACGTGAGCCGGGAGGGCGTGCAGCGTGACCTGCTGCCCATCGTGGAGGGCAGCGCCGTCAGCACCAAGCACGGCCCCGTGAAGACCGACCACGTTTTGTTCATCGCCGCCGGGGCCTTCCACATGAGCAAGCCCAGCGATCTCATTCCCGAGTTGCAGGGGCGTTTCCCCATCCGGGTGGAGCTGAGCAGCCTGACGGCCGAGGATTTCGTGCGCATCCTGCGCGACACCGAGGGCAGCTTGATCCAGCAGTACCAGGCCCTCCTGGAAGTGGACGGCTGCCAGCTGGAATTCACTCCCGAGGCCCTGGAGGAACTGGCCGATCTGGCGGCAGAGCTGAACAAGCGCATGGAGAATATCGGGGCGCGGCGCCTGCAGACCATCCTGGCCCAGCTGCTGGACGATCTGCTGTACGAGGTTCCCGACACTCCGGTGCACCAGAAGCTGGTGGACCGGGAATTCGTCAAGGAGAGGCTGGTGGGCATCATCCAGGACGAGGACCTTTCGCGCTACATCCTGTAGGCGGAAAATTTTGGCGAGGGTGGGGTTGAGAGGTGGACTGGCCCGCCAAATGGGCTATTTTTGCGGGGCTAACAAATCACCCGGGCGGCAGCCCGGCCCACTCCCGGACCCGGAGGATTGACGTCATGCTGAAGGATTTCCTGGCCATCGACGATCACAGTTACGAGGACCTGCGCGCCATCCTGGACCTGGCCAAGGAGCAGAAGCCCCTGGCCCGCAACCACGAGTTGCCCCACAGCCATCCCAACCGCGTGCTGGCCTGCGTCTTCGCCAAGCCCAGCCTTCGGACGCGCATCAGCTTCGAGGTGGCCATGCGCCAGCTGGGCGGCGAGAGCCTGTTCATCACGGACAAGGAAATCGGCATGGGCACCCGCGAGTCGGTGTACGACGTGGCCAAGGTCATGAGCCGCTTCTGCGACGGCATCATGATCCGCTGGTTCGATCACCAGGAAGTGGTGGACCTGGCCAAGCACGCCGACGTGCCCGTCATCAACGGTCTGACCGACCTGAACCACCCCTGCCAGGTCATGGCCGACATCATGACCGTGGAGGAGCATCTGGGCACCATCGAGGGCAAGAACGTTGTCATGGTGGGCGACGGCAACAACCTGGCCGTCAGCTGGCTGAACGCCGCCATCAAGTTCCCCTTCAACTTCATCCTGGCCTGCCCCGAGGGCTACACTCCCGACGAGGGTGTCCTGCGCAAGGCCGAGGCCGCCGGCGCCTCCTTCATGATCACCCATGACCCCCGGGAAGCCGTGGAGAACGCCCACGTCATCTACAGCGACGCCTTCTACAGCATGGGACAGGAGGAAGAGGCCATCAAGCGCCGCAAGGACTTCGCCCCCTTCCAGATCACCAGCGAACTGTGCGCCGCGGCGGACAAGGACCACATCGTCATGCACTGTCTGCCCGCCCATCGCGGGGAGGAGATCACCGACGAGGTCATCGACAGCAAGCACTCGGTGGTGTTCGACGAGGCCGAGAACCGGATGCACGCCCAGCGGGCCATCATCGCCACCCTGTTGAAGTAGGAGACCATGCGCCCAGAGGCACCCCAACGGAACCAGAACACCCGCCCGGGTCCCTCCGTGCTGCGCACCACCCTGGCCGTCGCCTTGCTGGCGGCGGCCGGGGTCATCGGTCTGAGCACTCTGCTTTCCTCCTGCGCCATCATGGAAGCTCCCCCCGGGGGGCCGGTGGACGAGGAGCCGCCCTTCGTGACCTTCGTCTACCCCGACTCGGGGGCCGTGGACGTGGGCCCCATCCAGAAACTGACCATCGCCTTCTCCGAGAAGATGGACAGGCAGCCGGCCACCAGCTGGCTGTACTTCTTCCCCGACCAGCGCATCCGCAAGACCAGCTGGAAGGGAGCCACCGTGGCCGAGGTGGAACTGGAGGAGCCCCTGCCGGCCGACACCACCCTGGTCATCGAGATCGCCGGCGGCATGCGCGACGCCCACCGGGTCAAGAACGAGAAGATGCGGCGCTATCCCCTGGCCACGGGGCCCGAGCTGGCCTCAGGTTCCCTCAGCGGCAAGCTCATGCTGGAGGATGAAGCCCTCAAGAACGGCATCGTCGAACTGTACCCCATGCAGCCGGACAGCCTGGAGTATTTCCAGCGCCCCCTGGCCCGCCGCACCCACACCGATGCCCGGGGCGTCTACCATTTCCATTGGTTGCCCGTGCCCGGCGGACCCTGGGTGGCCCGGGCCTTCCAGGCCAAGGAAGGCAGCCTGCGGCCCCAGGAGAACTCTCCCCAGCGCATGTTGCCCGACACCCTGGCAGTCAGCAGCGAGCACCCCGACACCACCGTGGCCACCGTCATCGTCTACAGACCCACCACCGCCGGAAGGCTGGAGGCGGGGCCCTTCGCGCCCCATCCCCGTTTCGCCGGTCCCGTCATGGCCTTCACCATGGAGATCACCGAGGCCGACACGGGCTACATCGCGGCGCCCCGGGGGGGCGGGGGCGTGGTGTTCAGCACCCTGCTGCCCGACAGCGGCGGGACGGTGCAGGACGTCAAGCCCGGCCGCAACCGGCTGGTGGCCTTCGTGGACGTGAACGCCGACTCCATGTTCTCCTCGGTGCCCGACACCCTGCTGGGGGCCGAGGTGGCCGCCCTGACCGACACCCTCACCTGGTACATGGAGCCCTGGGCCCTGCAGGAGGGCATCGACGTGCTGCCCGGCCTGCCCACCGCCATCACCATGCCCGGCTGGCCCGACACCCTCACCCCGGGCCCCGCGGTCCTGGTGGGGCAGGGACCCGCCGCCACGGGCGACACCCTGGCCGTCGATATTCCCGACACCACCCAGCAACCCACGGAGTGAGCATGCCCCGCAGCCTTCCCTTCCGCAAGATGCACGGAGCCGGCAACGACTTCATCATGATCCTGGGCCAGGATCTGGGTGGCGCCGCCCTGGACCGCGAAACCATCGCCGCCCTGTGTGACCGGCGCACGGGCATCGGGGCCGACGGTCTGATCATCGTGGCCGAGCCCGTGAGCGAGGGCGCCCATTTCCGCATGATCTACTTCAACAGCGACGGGGGCGAGGCCGAGATGTGCGGCAACGGGGCCCGTTGCACCGTGGCCCTGGCCCACGCCGAGGGGCTGGGACCCGAGGAATGCGTCTTCGACACCTTCGAGGGCCCCTTGCAGGGCCGGGTCCTGGGTCCCGAGCTGGTGGAAGTCTCCCTGCCGCCCTTCCGGGATCTGGTCACGGACCACGCCCTGGGCGGCTCCCCCTGGCCGCGTCAGGCCAGCTGCAACACGGGGGTGCCCCACGTGGTGGTGCAGGTGGATGACGTGGAGCAGGTGGATCCGGCCAAGTTCGGCCCGCATTTCCGGTACCACGAGGCCTTCGCCCCGGCCGGGACCAACGTCAACTGGGTGGGCCCCAGCACGGACGGTGTGGGATTCCCCCTGCGGACCTACGAGCGGGGCGTGGAAGCGGAAACCCTGGCATGTGGGACTGGCGCCTCGGCGGTGGCGGTGGTACTGTGCGCACTTGAAGTGACCAGCAGTCCCGTGACGCTGTACACCAGGGGGGGCGACACCCTCACCGTCACGGTGGACCTCGCGACCAATGGCCTGCGCCTGCGCGGCCCGGCCGTGACCAGTTTTCGTGGAGAGGTGATGATCGATGGCTGAGAATTCCGGCAACAAGACCTGGGAGATGCCCGACGGGGTCTACACCGCCCTGGTGACCCCTTTCCGGGACGGCAAGGTGGACCGCAAGTCCTGGGAAGTCCTGGTCAACCGGCAGATCGAAGCCCGGGTGGCTGGTATCGTCCCCGTGGGCTGCACGGGCGAGGCGGGCGTGTTGACCCTGGCCGAGAAGGAATGGCTGGTCCGTCGGGCCGTGGAGATGTGCCGGGGCAAGTGCGCCGTGGTGGCGGGGTCCGGGACCAACGGCACCGCGTCGACCATCGAGCTGACGGCCAGGGTCAAGGAGTGGGGTGCCGATGCGGCCATGCTCATTTCCCCCTATTACAACAAGCCCCAGCAGCACGGCCTGGTGGCCCATTACCAGAGCGTGGCCCGGGCGGTGGATATTCCCATCGTCCTGTACAACGTGCCAGGTCGCACGGCCGTGAACATCCTGCCCGAGACGGCGGCCCAGCTGTCGGCCGAGCCCAACATCGTGGCCCTCAAGGAAGCCAGCGGCAACCTGGCGCAGATCGAGTCGGCCATCGCCCTGTGCGATCTGAAGGTCTTTTCCGGAGATGACGGGCTGAACTTCAACATCTTCGGACTGGGGGGCCGCGGGGCCATCAGCGTGGTCAGCAACCTGCTGCCCGGCTCCATGGTGCGCTTCTGGAACGCCTGGGCCCAGGGGGACATCAACCAGGCCTGGCCCATGGCCCGGGCCTTCGACCCCATCACCAACGCCTGCTTCGTGGAGAGCAATCCCGTGCCCGTGAAGGAACTGCTCAGCCTGGCCGGGCTCTGCCAGCGCGACCCGCGCCTGCCTCTGATGCCCGTCACCGAGGCCAGCCTCACCTTCCTGGTGCAATTCTACGAGAGCACCCTGTCCGAACTCATGAAGAAGGACCTGGAGGGTGGGTCTTGATTCCCGTGGTGGTGCACGGGGCCGAGGGCCGCATGGGCCGCCTCATCACGGCCCTGGTGGAGGCCGCCCAGGACATGGAACTGGCAGGGCTGGTGAGCGAGCCCGGTTGCGGACGGCCGGCGGGGGAATTCCACCCCCATCTGCCCCTGCTGGGCCAGGACCAGATGGGGAAGCTGCCCCAGTACTGCGTGATCATCGATTTCAGCCTGGCGCCGGCCATTGACGGGCTGCTGGAACAGGCCGGAAACCTGGGGGCCGGCATTGTCTCCGGCACCACGGGTTTCACGGCGGGCCAGCAGGAGAGGCTGGAGGCCCATGCCCGGAATTATCCCGTGGTCTTCGCCCCCAACTTCAGCGTGGGCATTCCCGCCCTGCAGATGCTGTTGCAACTGCTGGCGCGCACCCTGCCCGCCGGCTTCGACGCCGAGCAGGTGGAAACCCATCACATAACCAAGAAGGACAGGCCCAGCGGCACCGCCGAGAACCTGCGCCGGGAGTACCGGCAGATCCGGGGCGGGGACGAGGTGCCCACCCACAGCCAGCGCCTGGGCGGGGTCATCGGCGAGCACACCTGGACCTTCAGCGACGCCGAGGAGACCCTGGTCCTGACCCACCGGGCCCATTCCCGCAACGCCTTCCTGCGGGGCATCCTGCCCAGCGTGCGCTTCGTGGCCGAAAAGCAGAATGCGGGGGAGGCGGGATATTTCGCCCTGACAGATGTGCTGCGTGGTCTGGCGGGGGCCTGAAAGGGCCGGGATGGCTCACAGGGACATAAAGGCACAAGGAAGAGGGTCAACCTGTGCAGGTGACCCTCTTGCTGTATCCAACCGCGATGAGTCCGGGGCGGGGGTCCGCAACCAGGACTATTATCGTGCGGCCTGCTTACTTGGCGGCGGCGGCGACCCGGCTCTTGAGACGGGCAGCGCGCTGGCGGGGCATCAGACCCTTGCGGGCGTGAGTGTCGATGAGGCTGTACATCTTGTTGATGCCGGCGATCTTGTCTTCACTGCTGGCCTCGCCGATGGTGGCGCGGAAAGCCTTCATGGCCGTGCGCAACTCGGAACGATTCTGGCTGTTCCGTTCGTTACGCTTGGCGTTGGTGATCAGGCGCTTCTTGCAACTCTTTGCATGGGGCACGTCAAAAACCTCCGTTAGGGATTTACAGGCGCGGCAATTTAACAGGATGATGGGACGATGTCAAGGAACCCAGAAAATCGGAACCCGGAAAACCCTTTCGGGGATGATAACATCAGGCACAAGCTGAGCCTGTTGCCCGATGCCCCCGGCGTGTACCTGCACAAGAACAAGCAGGGCAAGGTCATCTACGTGGGCAAGGCCAAACGCCTGAGCCAGCGCGTGCGCAGCTACTTCCAGGAGGGCGGGGACAAGGACACCAAGACCCGACAACTGGTCAAGCGCATCGAGGATTTCGACTACATCGTCACCGAATCGGACGCCGACGCCCTGGTGCTGGAGAACCAGCTCATCAAGGAATACCGGCCCCTCTACAACATCCGCCTCAAGGACGACAAACAGTATCCCTACATCAAGATAAGCATGGGCGAGGCCTATCCGCGGGTCACGGTGGTGCGGAAGATCGAGGCCGGCAAGGATCGCTACTTCGGTCCCTTCACCGACGTGGGGGCCATGCGGGAAACGCTGAATTTCTCCGCCGGCGCCTTCCAGGTGCGCACCTGCCACCTGGATCTGCCCGAGGAAACGGTGGACCGCCCCTGCCTGGACTACCAGATCGGCCGCTGCAGCGCGCCCTGCGTGGACTACGATTCCCAGGAAGGGTACATCCGGAAGGTCAAGCGCCTGGTCCGCTTCCTGGAAGGCGGCGCCCAGGAGGTGCTGGAGGATCTGCGGGGGGAGATGGGCGAGAAGGCGGCGGCTCTGCAGTTCGAGGACGCCGCGCGGATCCGGGATCTGACGGCCCGCCTGGAAAAGACGGTGACCCGGGGCCGGCCGGTGAGCGGGGTGAGCGGGGACTGCGACATGGTGGCGGTGGCCCGGGAAGGCGAGGACGCCAGCGGTGTGGTGTTCCGGGTGCGAGGGGGAAAGATCCTCACCACCCATCATTTCTGGCTGGCCGACAAGCTGGACCGGGGCCTGCCTGACTTTCTGGGGCAGCTGCTGCGGGAGTACTATCCCAGGGCGGGGGACATTCCCCGGGAGATCCTGCTGTCCCAGGAGCTGGAGGACATGGCGGCCTGGCAGGAGTGGCTGGCCCGCCTGCGGGAGGGCCCCGTGCAACTGAAACACCCACGGCGCGGGGTCAAGAAGGAAGCCGTGGAGCTGGCCCACACCAACGCCGCCTTCAAGCTGCGCGAAGTCATGCGGGACAAGGCCCTGCAACGCGGGCGCAAGGTGACGCCGGCGGATATCCAGCTGCAGGAAGCCCTGGGGCTGCATACAACCCCCGAGACAATCGAATGCTTTGACATCAGCAACTTCCAGGGCAAGGAGACGGTGGCCTCCCTGGTGTATTTCAAGGGCGGCAAGCCCCTCAAGAGCCGCTATCGGCGCTTCCGCATCAAGACCGTGGAGGGCATCGACGATTTCGCCAGCATGGCCGAGGTGCTGACCCGATACTACGGGCGCCTGCTGAAGAACGACGAGAAGCCCGCCGACCTGGTGGTGGTGGATGGCGGCATCGGCCAGCTGGGTGCCGCGCGGGCCGTGTTGACGGGATTCGGCCTGCACGAGGTGCAGCTCATCGGCCTGGCCAAGCGGGAGGAGACCATCGTCCGGGAGACGGGGGAGATCAAGCTGCCCCGGCACAGCGAGGCCCTTAAGCTGCTGCAACGCCTGCGGGACGAGGCCCATCGTTTCGCCATCACCTACCACCGGCTGTTGCGGGACCGGAGCACCCTGAGCAGCGAGCTGGATCTGATTCCCGGCATCGGGCAGACCAAGAAGCTGAGCCTGCTGCATCATTTCGGTTCGGTGGAGCAGATCCGCCGGGCCGGCCCCGAGGAACTGGCCCAGGTGCGGCTCATCAACCGGCACGACGTGCTGGCCATCAGGAGTTTCTTCGAAAATGAGGATTGAACCCGGCAGGCAGGGAATGTTGGGCCCGGCCGGGCCGGAGGTAGCACGCGAGGCCGCGCCATGGACATGAAGGCCTGGGATCTGGCCCTGGACACCTTCCTGGCCCACTGCAGCGCGGACAAGGGGCTGGCTGCCGCCAGCCTGGCCGCCGCCCAGCAGGATCTGAAACGGTTGACGGCATGGGCCCGACGGGAGGGGCTGGCCCGGCCCGGAGGCCTGAGCGATTCCCACCTGAGAGCCTTTCTGGTGGACAGCGCCGAGGAATTGCAGGCCTCCAGCCGGGCGCGGTTGCTGAGCACCCTGCGCTCCTTCTTCAAGTTCCTGGTGGCCGAAAATCTGGCGGCCGAGAACCCCACCGAGACCCTGGTGGCCCCGCGCCGGGGGCGGCATCTGCCCGCGGTTCTGACCGTGGATCAGGTGGTGCGCCTGCTGGAGTCGGTGGGGGGAAACGCGCCGCAGGATCAACGCGATCGCGCCATCCTGGAGGTGCTGTACGGGTGCGGCTGCCGGGTGAGCGAGCTGTGCGGGCTGGACCTGACGGATCTGGACGAGACCGAGGCCATGCTGCTGTTGCGGGGCAAGGGGAGCAAGCAGCGCCTGGTGCCCGTGGGGGAACCGGCCCTGGAGGCGGTGGGCCGGTACCTGACCGGGGCGCGGGCGCAATTGCTGGGCGACAGGCAGAACGCGGCTCTTTTCCTGAACCGGCGCGGCGGGCGGCTTTCCCGGGTCTCGGTGTGGAGCCTCCTCAAGAGATGCGGACGGGAGGCCGGTCTGCCCGCCGATCTTTCGCCCCACACCCTGCGGCACAGCTACGCCACCCACCTGCTGGAGGGAGGGGCCGACCTGCGGGTGGTGCAGGAGTTGCTGGGCCATGCCGACATCAGCACAACGGAGATCTACACCCACATCGACCGCACCTGGCTGACGGAGGCCTGGCTGGAGGCCCATCCCCGCGCCCGGGGTTGACCTCAGGATCAGCTGGCGGGCTGGGCGTACTCGGTCTTTTCCTTGATGCTGTATTCATGGGACCAGCCGCAGAGGTAGCAGCGGAGAGAGATGATTCCCCCGAAGGCTCTCGACCTTGATTGCTCCGGTTTTCCGCCATCATCCCTCCTCGTGTCCCTCCAGTGTTCCACCTCAACCCCGCCCCGACTACCTCCGTTCTGCTGTTCCCAGCTTTTGACAACCATCCTCACCGGTGGTACTGTTCCCCGATTGGAGACCCGTCCTGGGCGGTTTACACGGCCAAGGGCGGTTTTTATCGCCAGAATTGCGTTTTTGTCCGGAAAGGCCTGTCTTGAGCGAGCAGAAGAACACCAAAAAGATCATTCTGAGCGGCATGCGTCCCACCGGCCGCCTGCACTGGGGCAACTACACCGGCGCCCTGGAGAACTGGAGCCGCCTGCAGGACGAATACACCTGCCATTTCATGGTGGCCGACTGGCACGTGCTGACCACCGCTCTGGACAAGGCCACCGAGATCGGCCACAACAGCCGCGAGATGTACCTGGACTGGCTGGGGGCCGGCCTGGACCCCGAGAAATCCATCCTCTTCGTCCAGTCCCAGGTCAAGGAGCATGCCGAGCTGAACCTGATCATGGGCATGATGATCAGCATGGGGCGCCTGGAACGGAACCCCACCTTCAAGGAGCAGATCCGCGATCTGAACATGCAGGGCGAAATCAGCTTCGGCCACCTGGGCTATCCCGTGCTGCAGGCCGCCGACATCCTGGTGTACCAGGCCCACGCCGTGCCCGTGGGCGAGGACCAGCTGCCCCACCTGGAACTGACCCGCGAGATGGCCCGCAAGTTCAATCGCATCTTCGGCGAGCTCTTTCCCGAGCCTGAACCCCTGGTCACCCGCTTCGCCCGCTTCCCCGGCACCGACGGCAAGCGCATGAGCAAGAGCCTGGGCAACACCATCGAGATCTCGGCCAGCCCGGAGGAGATCCAGAAGAAGATCATGCCCTGCGTCACCGATCCCCAGCGGGTGCGGCGCAACGATCCCGGCGACCCCGAGGTGTGCGCCGTCTACACCTGGTACCAGAAATTCCTGCCCGACGAGGTGGAGGCCACCGCCGCCGAGTGCCGCAGCGCGGCCCGGGGCTGCGTGGACTGCAAGAAGAAGCTGGTCCAGGGCGTGGTGGAGCACTTCGCGCCCCTGCGCGAACGGCGGGCCCGGTACGAGAACAACCCCCAGCTGCTGGACGACATCATCGCCGATGGTTGCGAGCGGGCCCGCAAGGTGGCCGCCGGCACCATGGAGCAGGTGCATGAAATCATGGGAATCGGGTAGGGAATGAGCGTGAACGAGAACTCCGTGCCCCCCGAGGATCAGGAGAACGACCAGGAAACCCCGCAGGAGGCCGGCCCCGCGCCCGGGGAATCCCCGGACCCGGAAGTGGCCGACCAGACCCCCAACGGCCCTGAGGTAACCTCCGAAACTGACGGCGGCCCCGAGAGCTGGAACCTGGAGAACCTGCCCCCCGAGCTGGACTACTTCCGTAACAGCGAGGCCTACCAGGTCGAGTTGACGGGCTTCCAGGGTCCCATGGATCTGCTGCTGTATCTGATCAACAAGGAGCAGGTGGATATCTACGATATCCCCATTGCCCACATCACCGAGCAGTTCATCCACCACATGCAGGTGATCCAGGCCATCAGCCTGGACACCGCCGGCGAGTTCATCGCCATGGCGGCCACCCTCATGGTCATCAAGATGAAGATGCTGATGCCCTCGCACCGGGACGATGACGACGAGGACGAGGAGGATCCGCGGGCCGAGCTTGTGCGCAAGCTGCTGGAGTACAAGCGCTTCAAGGAGGCCGCTGCCGCCTTGGCCAAGGCCGAGTCGGACCGGCGCCAGTACCACCTGCGCACCACCAAGTTCCCCTTCACCCAGGAACTGAACCTGGAGCCCCAGCTGCGTATCGAGATGTTCGATCTGCTGTCGGCCCTGGCCGGTATTTACGACCGCATCCAGGCCAAGCCCATCCACGAGGTGGAGCGCGAGCCCTACACCGTCGAGGAGAAGATGTCCCTCATCGAGGAGCGCATCGGCGGCGGGCACATGGTCAACTTCGAGGAACTCTTCGAGGACATCACCATCAAGATGGAGGTGATCGTCACCTTCATCGCCATCCTGGAACTGGTCAAGCGCGGGCGATTGGAGTTCATGCAGACCGAGGCCCGCGGCCCCATCTGGATCCAGCGTCCCGGCATCAAGGACGAGGACGAGACCGAGGACCTGGAAATGGACGAGGAAGACGAGTTCCAGGACCAGGATCGGGACGAAGAGGAATACGAGGAAGAGGACGGGGATGCCGGTGACGCCACCGATGACTTCCCTGAAGAAGAGAACGAAAAGGAAAAATGGGAGAGCGAATCTTGAAAAGGGAACTGGAAGCCCTGCTTTTCGCCGCCGACAGTCCGCTGACCGTGGCTCGCATCAAGAAGATCCTGCCGGGTGCGGAGAACAAGGAAATCCGCGAGGCCGTGGCCGAGCTGGAAAAGGAATACAACGATCAGGAGCACGCCTTCACGGTGGTGGAATTCGGGGGGGGGTGGCAGATCGCCACCCGGCCGGAATACTCGCCCACGGTGGAGAAGATGCTCAAGGGCCGCCGCTTCACCCGCCTGTCCAAGGCCGGACTGGAAGTCCTGGCCATCATCGCCTACCGCCAGCCCATCACCCGGCTGGAGGTGGACGAGATCCGCGGCGTCAACAGCAGCGGCTCCATCAGCACCCTGACCGAGCGCAACCTCATCACCGTGGTGGGGCGCAGCGCCTCGGTGGGCAATCCCCTGCTGTACGGAACCACCCGCGAATTCCTGAGCCACCTGGGCCTCAAGGGCCTGGGGCAGTTGCCCGACCTGCCCGACCTGGAGCAGGTTCTGGAAGACCGCGACCAGTTGAAGGAATTCGCCAGCCAGGTGGGGCGTGAAGTTTCCGATGAGGAACTGGAGGACTACTTCACCGCACCCGAGGTGCCCGAGCGCGTCGAGGAAGATGAAGAGGGTTCAGAAGGCGAAGGTGGGGAAGCGGAGGCCCTGGCGGAACAGGTTGATCCGGAAGAGCCGGAAATCAAGGACGGCCCGGACGACCCGGTAGAGCAGGACGATCCTCAGGATCCCGCTGAACCCGGGGATGAGGAGATCGGCGATCCCGAACCCGACGAACCCGAGGTGGAAAACCCCGAGGGGGATCCTGCGGCCATGGAGAACCCCGAGGACGAGGAACCGGAACGCCATGACCAGGTCTGACGAGAAAGGCCCGCACGAGGCTGCCGGAACCATGCGCCTCAACCGCTTCCTGGCCCGGGCCGGCTTGGGCTCGCGGCGGGCCGTGGAGGACCTGATCCGCCAGGGCCGGGTGAGCATCGCCGGTGAGCGGGTCACCGACCTGGGGCGCCAGGTGGACCCTGAACGGGACGCGGTCGCGGTGGACGGTGTTCCGGCCGAACTGCCCCGGGACTTCCGTGTTTACGCCTTCCACAAGCCCCTGGACGTGGTCTCCACCCTCAAATCCCAGAAGGGTCAACCCTCTCTTGAAGCCTATCGCCTGCAATCGGACATCCCCGAGCGCTTCGTGCCGGTGGGACGGCTGGACGCCGAATCAACCGGTCTGTTGCTGTGGACGGATGACGGCCGGCTGAACCAGATGCTGGCGCGGCCCAGCAGCGGCGTGTGGAAGGTTTACGAGGTGGAACTTTCCGAGCCTCTGGCCGAGGTCCACCTGCCCACCCTGACCCAGGGCAAGCTGCACATCGACGGCCGGCCCTGCCGCCCCTGCCGCCTGCACATGGCCCCCGACCGCACCACCCGGCACTGGATCATGGAGATCCACGAGGGTCGCCGCCGGCAGATCAGGCGCATGTTCAAGAAGGTGGGCATCAAGGTCCTCAAACTGCATCGCACCCAGGTGGGGCCCGTGGCTCTGGGCAAATTACGCCCCGGCGATTTTCGCCGGCTCACCGCCACCGAGGAAATGGAACTGCGCCGGGTCGTGGGCCAGGGCTGACCGTCGGTTCTCCAGTTGCGCAACAGCCCAGAATTATCAGGGAAAATCTTGTCAATCGGTGGCGTTTGAGTAAAATTTCAACCCGTGAGCGCGTCAGCATCAACCAGCAAGAGGAAATAATGGCCAGTCCCCAGCCCCACAAGCACACGCCCCTGGCGGCCCGACAAAGCGGCCAGCCCGACACCATCGTGCGGGTGGGCGACGTGGAGTTCGGTGGCCGGCGCGTGGTGCTCATCGGCGGGCCCTGCGCCGTGGAATCTCCCGAACAGACCGTGGCCACCGCCCGTGCCGTGGTCGAGGCCGGGGGGACCATGCTGCGCGGAGGCGCGTGGAAGCCCCGCACCAATCCCTACGACTTCCAGGGACTCGGTCGGGAGGGGCTGGAATTGCTCAAGGCCGCCCGCCGGGAAACCGGCCTGCCCTTCGTCACCGAGGTCCTGGACCCCCGTGACGTGGAGACCGTGGCCGAGGTGGCGGACATGCTGCAGATCGGTAGCCGCAGCGTCCAGAACTTCCCCTTGCTGCGGGAGGCCGGCGCCTCCGGCAAGCCCGTGCTGCTGAAGCGGGGGATGATGACCACCGTGCAGGAGTGGCTCAGCGCCGCCGAGTACGTCCTGGCCGGCGGAGGCAGCCAGCTGATTTTCTGCGAGCGGGGAATCCGCACCTTCGAGCCGGCCCTGCGCAACACCCTGGATGTGGGTTCGGTGGTGGTGCTCAAGGCCCTCACCCATCTGCCCGTCATCGTCGACCCCAGCCACGCCGCCGGCGATTCCCGCTTCGTGGCCGCCCTGGCCCGCGCCGCCGTGGCCGCCGGAGCCGACGGCCTGCTGGTGGAGACGCACTTCCATCCCGACGACGCCCTGAGCGACGGCGACCAGAGCCTCACCCCGGGCCGCTTCCGGGAGCTGGCCGAGGGGTGCCGCCTGGTGGCCCAGGCCGTGGGACGGGACCTCTGATATGGGCGCCGGACAGGCTTTTCCCTTTCACATCGCCGGCGATCGTTCCCTCCTGGGGGAGATGGACGCCTCCGTCCTGCCCCGAGACGCGGTCATCGCCATCGACGGCCCCGCCGGTTCGGGCAAGAGCACCACGGCCAAGGCTTTGGCCGAGAAATTCGACCTGCTGTACATCGACAGCGGGGCCATGTACCGGGCCCTGACGGCCGTGGCCCTGGTGGCCGGCGCCGATCTGGATGACGAGGCTGCGCTCCTGGAACTGTGCCATGGCGCCGAGCTCGGCCTGCGCCCCGGCCAGGGTGAGGTGGCCGTTTCCTGGAACGGCAAGGACATCAGCCGGGACATCCGCACCCCCGAGGTGGATCAGAACGTCTCGGTGGTGGCCGCCCACCCCGGCGTGAGGGCCGACATGGTGGCCCGCCAGCAGGAGATGGGGCGCCAGGGCGGCGTGGTCATGGAAGGACGGGACATCGGCAGCGTGGTTTTTCCCCTGGCCACGGTCAAGATCTTCCTGCATGCCAGCCTGGAGGCGCGCACCGAGCGCCGTTTTCAGCAGAACAAGCAGCGGGGCCATCAGACGGACCGGGAAGAGATCAAGCGGGACCTGGCCGCCCGGGACGAGCTGGACAGCCGGCGGGAAACCGCTCCCCTGACGGTCAGCCCCGACGCCTTCGTCATCGACAGTAGCCACATGAATCTGCGGGAACAGAACCGCGCCTGCGCCCAGGCCTGCCTGGTGAACCCGGCCCTGGACCGCCACGTGGACAGCGACCGCCGCGCCGCCACCCCCGAACTGCCCTGGCATTATCGCTTCGCCTACGGTTTCATGCGCGCCGCCGCCCGCTTTTACGGCCTGAAGGTGGTGGGCAACTACGGGGGAGGGGCCCTGCCGCGGGGATTCGTGGTGGCCGTCAACCACATCAGCCTGTGGGATCCGCCCCTGGTGGGCAGCACCTTCCACCGCTTCCGGGTGCACACCCTGGCCAAGGCCGAGCTCTTCAAGCCCGAGTTCCCCCTGGGCAAGCTATTCCGCCTGCTGGACAGCATCCCCATCCGGCGCAAGGGCTTCGACAAGGAAGCCTTCCGCCAGGCCGGCGAAGCCCTGGAGAACGGCCACAACCTGGTGATCTTCCCCGAGGGCACCCGCCGGGCCATCGGCCACCCCGGTCCCGTGCGCAACGGTCTGGGCATCGTGGTCCAGGCCACGGGCGCGCCCATGATTCCCATTTTCATCCGGGGCAGCTACGGTCGCCAGCCCGGGGGATCCACCCTTTCACCCCTCGAAGTGACCTACGGGCCCTATATCCGGTGGCACGCCCTGCCTTACCTGCTGGAAACCATGGACAAGAAGGACATCAGCCGCAAGATCGCCCAGACCTGCGAGATGGCCTACCGCGAGATGCAGGCTCGTTCCTTCCGCCGCATTCCCCAGAGCCTTTTTGAGAAAGAGCTGGGGCAGAAGCAGCTAGGCCAGTTTGCCCGCCGCCAGGCCAAGGTTTTCAAGAGCTGAAATCGGCCACGCCGCCCCTTTCCCGGGTTCATCATTTTTTCCCCCGCCCGCCTTGCCATCCGGGCCGGAACAGTGTAGTTTTCCACACTTGCCGGGGACCATAGGGTCCCGGTGTATTTTTCTGTCACTAGGAGGCAACCTTTCATGACCACCAACCCCAATCCCGGTTCCGACGAGCAGCGCGAGGAAGCTCAGGCTCCCGTGCCCGCCGAGAACACCAACCAGACCCCTGAACCTGCAAGCGAGAAGCCCCGTCGCCGTTTCGACGACGATGACGACGACGACCCCCGCGGCGCCGCCGCCGAGGTCCTGCCCACGCCTGCAGCTCCCAAGATCAGCAGCGAGTACGATCCCAATAGCATCGTCAACCTCGACTTCATCGAGGAAGAAGATGATGAGGATATGGATCTGGGTCACGACGCCATGCTGGCCCTGATCAACCAGTACGAAGAGACCCTGACCGACATCCAGGAGGGGCAGATCCTCCAGGGCACCGTCATCGAGGTCCGCGAAAACGAAGTGCTGCTGAACATCGGCTTCAAGAGCGAAGGCGTCATCAATCTGGATGAATTCGGCGCTTCCGCCGTCACCGAAGGAGACACCTTCGATGTCTTCCTCGAGAAGCTGGAGAACCAGGACGGCCTGGTCGTGCTCTCCAAGGAGCGCGCCGACTTCCTGAAGGTCTGGGACAAGATCAAGGTCGCCCACGAGAACGGCGACATTGTCACGGGTACCGTGGATCGCCGCATCAAGGGCGGTCTGGTGGTCAAGCTGTGGGGCGTGGACACCTTCCTGCCCGGCAGCCAGGTTGCCCTGCGCCAGGTTCCCAACCTGGAAGACATGATCAACGAGGAGATCCAGTGCCGGATCATCAAGAAGAACAAACGGCGCCGGAACGTGGTGGTCAGCCGCCGCATCGTCCTCGAGCAGGAGCGCGAGAGCAAGAAGCGCGACCTCATCTCCGAACTGGAGAAGGGTCAGGTTCGCATGGGTGTGGTCAAGAACATCACCGACTTCGGCGCCTTCGTCGACCTGGGCGGTATCGATGGTCTGCTGCACATCACCGACCTGAGCTGGGGCCGCGTCAACCACCCCAGCGAAGTGGTGGCCATCGGTCAGGAGATCGAGGTCAAGGTGCTGGACTTCGAGGAAGAGCGCGAGCGCATCAGCCTCGGTCTGAAGCAGCTGCAGAGCTACCCCTGGGATGACGTGGAGAACAAGTATCCCGAGGAGAGCATCGTCCGCGGCCGCGTGGTCAGCATCACCAACTACGGCGCCTTCGTGGAGCTGGAGAAGGGCATCGAGGGTCTGATCCACATCAGCGAGATGAGCTGGACCCGTCACATCAAGCACCCGTCCAAGGTCGTCAGCATCGGCGACGAGGTGGACGTCATGGTGCTGAAGATCGACAAGCAGAACGAGAAGATCAGCCTGGGCCTCAAGCAGTGCGAGAGCGACCCCTGGCTGACCCTCATCGAGCGCTACCCCGTGGGCAGCATCATCGAAGGCAAGGTGCGCAACCTGACCGACTTCGGCGCCTTCGTCGAGGTGGAAGAGGGCATCGACGGCCTGGTCCACATCAGCGACATGAGCTGGACCCGGCGCGTGCGCCATCCCAAGGAGATGCTCAAGCGCGGCGACAGCGTGAAGGTGCAGATCCTGGACATCGACACCAACAAGCGGCGCATCAGCCTGGGCATCAAGCAGATGTTCGACAACCCCTGGCCCACCCTGGCCGACGAGTACCCCGTGGGTCACAACCTCGAGGGCAAGGTCAGCCGCATGCTGGACCACGGCATCATCGTGGAGATGGGCGACGACCTGGAGGGCTTCGTGCCCCTGGGCCACTTGGCCATCCCCAAGGTGGACAAGCCCCAGTACTACTTCCGTGAGGGCGAGGACCTGGAGCTCAAGGTCATCAAGATGGATGTGGAGAACCGCCGCATCGTCCTGAGCATCGCCGAGCGTCTGAAGGAGTACGACGAGGACGCCACCGAGGAATTCATCAACAACCACCCGCGTCTGGAAGACGTGGTGGCCGCCGAGGCCGCCGCCGAGGCCGAGGGTGGCGAGGGTTCCGGCGAGATGTCTCCCGCGGATTATCCCGAGGAAGTCGACGAGGCCTATCCCGCCGAGGTGGAAACCGAAGAGGCGGCTCCCGAGGCGCCTGCCGAGGTGGAAGCCGAAGCTGAGGTTGAAGCCGAAGCCGAGGCTGCCCCCGAGGCTCCCACGGAAGACGTCGAGGAAGAGGAAAAGAAGGAAGACTGACCCTCCGGCTGACCGGAGACGGACTTTCCATCCAATCCGCCTGTGAGAGGGGCGGGGGTCAAACCCCGTCCCTCTTTTTTGGGGTTGCGGCCTGCCGCGCCCGGACGGAGATCATGTTCCAATGAGTGAACCGAACAGCAATCAGAGCCTGCAGGACCTGGCCCCCCTGGTGTTGCGCTCGGGCAGGACCCGCCCCGGCAGTCCCCTGCGGGTGGCCTTCTGGACCCTGGGCTGCCGCCTGAACCAGTACGACACCGAGGGAATCCGCAGCGCCATGTCCCGCCGCTACCGCATGGATGTGGTGGGCTGGACCGACCCGGCCGACCTGTACATCCTGAACAGTTGCACCGTCACCAGCAAGGCCGACCAGGAGTGCCGCCGGCTGGCCCGCCAGGTCAAGCGCCGTAACCCGGGCGCCAAGGTGGTGGTGGTCGGCTGCTATGCCCAGACCCAGCCCGAGGCTCTGGCCGCCGTTGAGGAAATCGACGGCGTGGTGGGCAACACGGCCAAGGACCACGTCGAGTCCTGGCTGCCCGCCATCCTGGGCGAGGATCAGCTGACCCTGAAGGTCGAGGATTTCGATGACCATCCCGTTTTCGACTCTCCCCTCATCGACGAGTTCAGCGGCCGCAGCCGGGCCTTCGTCAAGATCCAGGACGGCTGCAACCTGCGCTGCACCTACTGCCTGATCTGGCAGGCCCGCGGGCCCGGCCGCAGCCGCACCCCGGCCGACGTGCTGAAGCAGCTGGACTTGCTGGTCAAGGCCGGCTACAAGGAAACCATCCTGGCCGGCATCCACCTGGGTGGCTACGGGCGCGACCTGGTTCCCCGCGTGCCCCTGACGGAGCTGCTGGAACGCTGCCTGGAAACCTATCCCCTGCTGCGTTTGCGCCTGAGCAGCATCCACCCCAACGAGGTGACACCGGAACTGCTGGACCTGTTCACCCGGCAACCGCGTCTGCGGCCCCACATCCATGTGAGCCTGCAAAGCGGCAGCAGCCCGGTTTTGAAGCGGATGAAGCGGCCCTACCGGGGCGAGCGGGCCTGGCAGGCCATGGAGCAGATGGCCGCCGCCCGGCCCGACCTGGGCATCGGGGCGGACATCATCGTGGGCTTTCCCGGAGAGACCGACGAGGAATTCGAGGACACCCGCCGTCTGGTGGCCGAGAACCCCTTCAGCTACCTGCACGTGTTTCGTTTCTCGCCGCGGCCCGGCACCCCGGCGGCCACCATGGCCGACCAGGTCCATCCTGAGACCATCACCCGGCGCAGCGCCATCCTGCGTGAACTGGCGGCAGCCAAGCTGCGGGATTTCGGTCTTTCCCAGGTGGGCAAGATCCGGGAGGCCGTGGTGGAGGCCGAAAGCCCCCGCCCCGGGTGGCGGCAGACGACCACCGACAACTACCTGACCGTGCATGTTCCCGACGGTCTGACCGGAACCCGGCGCCCTGGTCAGGGTGGCCATTGACGATTACCGTGACGAGGAATTGCACGGCAGCATCGAGGAAGTCATTCATGAATAATTTCCAGGCGAACCTGGGCCCCCTGGCCGCCTCTTCCGACGTTCCCGCCAACGGGCGAGCTGTCTACGTGGAGACCTACGGCTGCCAGATGAACGTGTACGACAGCCAGGCCATCGAGAACATCCTGCAGCAGGGGGGGTACCAGACCACCCAGGCCGATCTGGACGCCGACGTGATACTGCTCAACACCTGCAGCGTGCGCGACCTGGCGGAACACAAGATCCACAGCCGGGTGGGCGAGCTGCGCCGCCGCCGGCAGCAGGAGGATCTGCCCCAGCCCGTCATCGGCATCTGCGGGTGCATGGCCGAGCGCCTGGGCGGGGAGCTGCGCAAGGGGCAGAACCCCTTCGACCTGGTGGTGGGGGTGGACAACTACGACCAGCTGCCCGGCATCCTGGACGGACTCATGGCGACCCGGGCCCAGGTGCACCGCATCGCCACGGGTCACCGCACCGACGCCCACTACGTGGCCCCGCCGTCCCTGTATCCGGTGAACAACAGCCACCTGGTGACCATCCACAAGGGCTGCGATTACAAGTGCACCTACTGCATCGTCCCTTACACGAGGGGCCCCCAGAGCGAGAAATCACCCCAGGCCATCCTGGACGAGATCCGCACCATCGTGGAGGCCGGGGGCCAGGAAGTGACCCTGCTGGGGCAGAACGTCACGGCCTACAACTGGCAGGGAAACCTGGATTTCGCCGCCCTGCTGCATCAGGTTGCGGCCATCGACGGCCTGGAGCGCATCCGCTTCCTGACGGGCCATCCCCGGGACATGCATCCTCACACCATGGACGCCATCGGCGAGCTGGACAAGGTGTGTCCCTGGTTGCACATCCCCATGCAGAGCGGAAGCGACCGGGTGCTGCGGCGGATGAAGCGCCTTTATACCGGCCGCGAGTATCTGGACATGATCGAATACGCCCGCCGCGCCATTCCCCAGGTCACTTTCAGCAGCGATTTCATCGTGGGTTTCCCCGGGGAAACCGAGGACGATTTTCTTGCTACCCTTGAGGCCGTCCGCCTTGTAAAGTATGACCAGATCTTCTCCTTCAAGTATTCCGAGCGCCCTGGTGTGCCCGCGGCCAAACTGTCCGATGACGTGCCCCAGGCAGTGAAGAAGGAGCGCCTGGCCCGGCTCATCGCCGTGCAGGAAGAAATCTGGAACGCCGAGGCCGACCAGCAGGTAGGAGAGCTCTGGCAGGGCGCGGTGGAAAGCGAAGCCCGGCGCCCGGCGGGGGCCTGGCAGATGCGCACCGCCAACAACCGCAAGGTGGTGGTGAGCGGAGGGCCCTTCACCGTGGGGCAACCCCTGCAGGCCCGCATCACCGGGTTCAAGAACACCACCTTCCTGGGCGAAGTGGTGTCCTGAAAAGGAACAGCATTCCGGGAATCGAATTCCGGGGCCGGTGGCCCCTCAAGCCTTTCATCTGATCCGGCTGGCCGGATGGAACGGAGAAACGCCGTGTGGGTAGTCCGAGGTCTTCTTTTTCTGGCCCTGCTTTTCACCCTGGTCTATTTCTTCATCACCAACAGTGACCAGGTTGTGGATATCGATTTCTTCGGCCGCGATTTCCTGGGCATTTCCATCTACTGGGTGGTGGTGGTCAGCTACCTGCTGGGTTTCGCCACCAGTTTCGTGCTGGCCGCCCTGCGCGAGTTCCGCTTTCACCGGGAGATCGGTCGCCTGAAGAAGGATCTCTCGGCCCGGGACCGGGAAATCGGGGATCTGCGCACCCTGCCCCTGCGGGAACCCGCGGGCACCGAGGTGACACCCGCTCCGGGAGAGGACAAGGCCGTTGACTGAGTACCTGCCCTGGTTTTTTGCCTGCGTGGTGGTGCTGGCCGCGACCGTCGGCGTGTGGTGGAGCCTGCGTCGGCCTCAGCCCGCCGTCGGCGGCGATGAAGCATACCAGCAGGCCCTGGAAGCCTGGGTGCAGGGCGAGGCCGACGAGGCCATCCGCCTGCTGCGTATGGTGGTCCAGGACAATCCCGAACACATCGAACCCTTCCTGCATCTGGGCACCCTTATGCGTGAACAGGGGGACGCCTCCCGGGCAGCCGTCCTGCACCGCAGTCTGACCGTGCGCCCGGGCCTGAACCAGGCCCGGAAAATCGCCATCGGACTGGCCCTGGCCGAGGACCTTTTGGCCCTGGAGAAGTGGGCCGACGCGGGCGCCGTCCTGGACACCATCATGCGACCCGCCCAGAACCGTGCGCGTTACTGGCGGGCCCGGTTCCGGCAATTCCACGGCGCCGGCAACCTGCCCGACGCGGCCCGGGCCCTGAAGAAGGCGCCCCGTTTCGTGGCCGAAAAGGACAAGGGCTGGTTCCAGAACGCCTACGTGAGCTACCAGTTGGACCGTGCCCTGGAACACGTGCGCCTGGGTGAGCTGTCCGCCGCCCGGCCCCGCCTGCGGGACGTGGAACGCATGCCCCAGGCCCATCCCCGGGCCACCCTGGTGCGCGCCATGCTGGCCGCCCGTGACGAGGATCCCACCGAGGCCCTGACCCTCACCGCCGAGGGATTGCTGGACAGCCCCGAGGAGCTGGCCGTCTTCCTGCCCACCTTGCAGGAGGTGCTGCTGCATTCGGGTCAATACGCCCGC
The DNA here is from genome assembly GCA_963674845.2 of Candidatus Krumholzibacteriia bacterium. GTDB lineage: Bacteria > Krumholzibacteriota > Krumholzibacteriia > LZORAL124-64-63 > LZORAL124-64-63 > LZORAL124-64-63. The sequence continues at coordinate 567,868 of CAXXKE010000001.1, forward strand.
ACCGTGCCCATTCTGGAGCGGGCCTGCCAGGCCGAAAACGCCCCGCCCAGCCTGTGGGTGAACCTGGCCCTGCTGTACGAGAAGCTGGGTCAGAGGGACAAGGCGTTGCGCTTCCTGGAAAGCAAGACGGGGCGAGGGAACTTCACCCCAAACCACGCGGCGCCCTTCCTGCGCCTGCTGGCCCAGGATGCACCACCCGGTGATTTCCTGGATGTGTGGCACCTGCTGGACATGCCGGCTCCTGCCCGGGGCTGGACTTGCCGCCGCTGCGGCCGGCTGGAAAACGGCATCCGCTGGTTCTGCCCGGCCTGCGGCGCCTTCGATTCCTTCCAGCAGAACTTCACCCGGCAGGAGGGTTCCCTGTGAATGGCCGCCTGCTCACCGGTGTCCTGCTTTGCCTGTCCTTGCTGGCGGTGTTCGCCGTGCCCTCCCTGGGCACCATGGTGGCCATCAGGGACCTGTTCAACGCGGGCGACTACGAGGGGGCACGGCAAAACCTGCACACCGGCGAAGAGGGCGCCCGGCTGGGAGAGGACATCCTCTGGCGCAGCCGCCTGGCGGCCAGTCCCGAAGAAGCCTGTGACCTGCTGGGGGCGGCCGTCAACGACAGCCGACTGCCCGGCCCCACCCGCCAGCGCATGGTTCTGGAACTGGCCGAGCTCCAGTTCGCCCGGGGAAATTACCAGGATTGCCTGAAGGTCCTGAAGGGCGCCATGTCCCAGGAAGAGCAGGACCTGCCCGGGGAAGCCTACCTCCTGGCCGGCATGACCTATCGCCTGCTGGGTCAGGTGCAGTCGGCCCGGGAAATGCTGGCCTCTGTGAGACCCGGGGACCCGGCCTTCGTCCGGGCCCGCTACTACCTGGGCACCATCGGCCTGCAGCAGGGGGATCACGCCCTGGCCCTGCGCTACTTCCAGTCCGGGGCCCAGGGGGACCGGGACCGCACCCAGCCCGACCTGCTGGGTGGGCAGTGGCAAGCCCTGCGTCTGGCCGGCCAGGCGGCGGACGCCCGCGGCCTGCAGCAATCCCTGAATCAGGACCACCCCGGCAGCCTGGCCCTGCTGGAGATCAACCGCATCCTGCGGGAAGAGGCTGACGATCTGGCCCAGGCCGCCCTGGATCAGGCTCCGCTGGATTCCGTGGTGACCAGCCAGCCCACCCCGGCCGGCGGCCGCTTCAGCCTGCAGATCGGCGCTTTCAGCGATCGCGCCCTGGCCCTGGAATACATGAATCGTCACAAGGCCGACCTGCCGGACCTGCGCGTGGACCAGGTGCAGGACGAGCGAGGGCAGTTCCTCTACAAGGTGCGCACAGGTTCCTACGTGAACCCGGCCATCGCCCGCTCCGAAGCCGCCCGCCTGAAGCGTGAAATGGGCATCGACGTCATTGTCACCGACGCCTCCTCGACCCTTTACGGGCGTGATTGAACCGCACCATGACTGAGCAATCCCCGCAGAAAACCAGCAAGCCCAAGGTCACACCCATGCTGGCCCAGTATCTGGAGATCAAGAGCCAGCATCCCGGGGCCTTGCTGCTGTTCCGCATGGGGGATTTCTACGAGACCTTCTTCGAGGATGCCCAGACCCTGGCCCGGGTGGCCGGCGTGACGCTGACCAGCCGGGACGCCAAGAGCGACCATCCCGTGCCCCTGGCGGGGGTGCCCTACCACGCCCTGGAAACCTACCTGACCCGCCTGCTGAGCGCCGGGTTAACCGTGGCCATCTGCGAGCAGACCGAGGATCCGGCTCTGGCCAAGGGGCTGGTCAAGCGGGCTGTGGTGGAGATCATCAGCCCGGGCACAGCCACCTCGCCCGAGTTGCTGCAGAACAACGCGGGGCACTTCTGCCTGGCCTGGCACGCAGCCGATCAGCAGGAAGCGGGCTGGGCCCTGCTGGACGCCTCCACCGGAGAATTCCGCTGCGGCCAGGAGCACGGCACACTGGAAAGCCTGTGCCGACGCCATCCCGTGCGTGAGGTCATCGTTCCAGAGAGCACTCCGGCCGACCGGTTGCACGGCTGGCGGGCCGCCCTGCCCGAGGTGGTCATCAATCCGGTCAACGACGCCTGGTTCCACCCCAACTTCGCACGCCAGACCTTGCTGGATCACTTCGCCGTGGCCAACCTGACGGCCTTCGGGCTGGAAGAGGAGCGCCGCACCCCGGCCACCATCGCCGCCGGCAGCGTGCTGCGTTACCTGGGTTCGCTGACCCTGAACCGTCCCGGGCAGGTCACCACCCTGCGCTACAGCCAGCGTAGCGGGCGCCTGGTCCTGGACGAGGAGACCATCAACAACCTGGAGATCTTCCGTACCTTCCGGGGCGAGCGCGGCGAGGGCACCCTGGTCCACCACCTGGACCGAACCCTGACGCCCATGGGGCGCCGCTTCCTGGAGCGGCGCCTGGCCGAGGCCCTCACCGACACCGAGCAGCTGGCTCGCTGGCACCACGGGGTGGCCGGCGCCCTGGAGCAGCGCGGCTGGCGGCAGGAACTGCGCCACGTCCTGCGCGGCGTGGGGGATCTGGAAAGGCTGGCGGCCAGGGCCGTGGCCGGGCGCATCGGTCCTTCAGCCCTGCGCCAGCTGGGCCTGACCCTGGAAGCCCTCATGGAACTGCGCCGGCTGGCCGGGGCCGAAAATCACCCCGAAGGCAGTTCCGACCATCCCGTGGGGCAGTGGGCCGCCCGGCTGGCCGATTTCGACGAACTGGCCCGCCACATCACCACTGCCATCGATGCCGAGGCTCCCGCCACCACCCGCAAGCCCGACTTCATCGCCCGGGGCGTGAACGACGAACTGGACCGCTGCCGCACCATCGCCGCCGACAGCAAGGGTTTCCTGGCCGGCCTGCAGAACCGGGAACGGGAAGCCACCGGCATCCCCACCCTGAAGGTGGGCTTCAACCGCGTCTTCGGGTACTACTTCGACGTCACCAAGAAGCACCTGGACAAGGTTCCCGAACGCTTCGAGCAGAAGCAGACCCTGGTCAACTCCTGCCGCTTCCACACCGCCGAGCTGAAGGAAGCCGAGACCACCATCCTGGAGGCCGAGGAGCGCGCCGAGGCCCTTGAGCTGGAGATCTTCAACGCCATCCTGGAGCGCATTCGCCAGGATCTGGGCCCCATCCACGAGGCGGCCGATCTGGTGGCCCGCGTGGACCTGATGCTGGCCTACGCCGAGCTGGCCGAGGAGCAGGGCTACTGTCGCCCCCTGTGTGACGACACCCTGGAACTGGAGATCACCCAGGGCCGGCACCCGGTGGTGGAGCAGTTGCTGTCCGGGGATTTCATTCCCAACGACACCCAGGTGTGCGGCGACGATCCCCAGGTGCTGCTGCTGACCGGTCCCAACATGGGGGGTAAATCCACCTACCTGCGCCAGGTGGCCCTCATCACCCTCATGGCCCAGGCCGGCGGCTTCGTGCCCGCGCGGGCGGCGCGCATCGGCGTGACCGATCGCATCTTCACCCGGGTGGGCGCCAGCGACAACCTGGCCCGGGGCGAGAGCACCTTCTACATGGAGATGAGCGAGACGGCCCACATCCTGCACCAGATGAGCCGGCGCAGCCTGGTCATCCTGGACGAGATCGGCCGGGGCACCAGCACCTACGACGGCCTGAGCCTGGCCTGGGCCATCACCGAATTCCTGGCCGATCCGGCCGGGCCGCGGCCCCGCAGCATCTTCGCCACCCATTACCACGAGCTGACCGAACTGGAGGAGGATATCCCCGGCCTGGTGAACCTGCGCCTGGAAGTGAAGGAGTGGGAGGGTAAGATCATCTTCATGCACAGCGTGGCCCCCGGGCGCAGCGACCAGAGCTACGGCATTCACGTGGCCGAGCTGGCAGGGTTGCCCGGCAACGTGCTGGACCGGGCGCGGGAGATCCTGGACAGCCTGACCCTGGCCGACCGGCGGGATCTGCCGGCCCGGCGCAGCGGCGCCACCCAGGGGGCCCAGCAGGACAGCGGCGCGGCCCGGGCCCAGCTCAGCCTGTTCCGCGAGTCCGAGCGCGACGCCCTGGACGCCCTGCGGCAGCTGGATCTGGATCACATCAGCCCCATGGACAGCTTCATGTGGCTGGCCCGCATCAAGAAGCAACTCGAGGAATGACAGCCAATTCCTGCTCAAGGGGCTGTTAATCCCTGACGAATATGACCTTGTCAGCCCGTCAGGCGCCCAATCTCAAGCGGGGAACGATGTCCGACGAAATCAAATGGTCCGTGGTCTTGCTGTGTCCCGGCGAGGAGGAAATGGCCCTCCTGGCCGAGCTTTCCACCCGTGACGACACCCGGGTGGTGGGCTTGCTGGATCCCGAAGGGAACAGCGTGGGCGCCGGCCTGGCCGAGGTTCTGGGCCTGCCCTTGTTCAAGGACCTGGAATCCCTGCCCGAGGGCCAGGCGCAATTCCTGATCCATCCCCGCATGAACGACCAGGTGGCGCCCTTCGTGGACGCCGCCCGGGATTTTGGCCTGCAACCCCTGACGGCCCGCTCCTTTTCGGGGCGCATGCTGCAGCAGGTGCTGGCCCAGCCCACCCCGCCCCGGGGCGAAAAGCCGGGCCCCCGCCACGATTTCCTGGAAACCGAGACCAACGCCATCCACCGCAATCTGAGCCGCCTGGAAGAGGCCATGGATCGCGAATCCCTGCTGCGCTGGCTGCTGGGTCTGGCCACCCGGGCCGTGCGCGCCGGCAGCGGCAGCATCATGCTGCACGACGAGGTGGCAGGCGAACTCTATGTGGCCTACGCCCAGGGCCTGAGCGAGTCCACCCTGCACGCCACCCGCGTGCGCATGGGCGAGGGCATCGCCGGCAAGGTGGCCCGCACCGGCAAGGCCGTGTTCCTGAGCGGCAACCAGCATCCCGGCCAGAAACGGGACCGCCACGAGGTCAAGTCGGCCATCTGCGCCCCCATCCAGTGGGAGGGGCGCCTGCTGGGCGTGCTGAACCTTTCCACCCCCCGTGGCGAGGACGACTTCGTCCCCAACGCCATGGAGATGGTCAACAGCCTGACCCATCGTTTCGGCCTGATTCTGCACCGCTTCCTGCGCATGCAATCGGTCCAGGATAACGACCAGTTTCGCCGCCTGGAAGAGGAGTTCACCAAGGACACCGGCCGGCCCGAGAACCTCAAATCCACCCTGGTATTCTGGGCCGAGGATCTGGCCAAGCTGGCGGGCGCCCAGAGCGTCTCCCTGGGCCTGCTCACCGCCGACAGCGACCTCCTGGTGGCCGATGCCGACCAGGTCACCTACCAGTCGCCCCCCGACCCTCGCTGGGCCGAGGTGCTGTCCTCCGGCCATCCCCAGGTGCTGCGCCCGGGAGAGGGCGCCCAGGGCGACGAGACGGTTTTCCTGCTGCCCGTGGGCCCCGCGCCCTGCAGGGCCATGGTGTCCGTGTGTTTCCGCAGCGCCTCGCGGGCTCATCATTTCCACATCATCAGCAGCGAGATGCTTTACCTGATCACCCGCCATCTCACCGCCTATCTGGACAAGGTGGCCAGCAACGACCAGCTGGACCGCCTGACCACCCTTTCGGCCGTGCTGTCGGACATGGTCAAGGCGGGCAACATGCGCAGGGAAGAGCGCAAGGACTCCCTGCTGAGCGCCGCCTGCAGCCTGACCGGGGCCCGACTCGCCGTCATCCTGGAAGGCCCGGAACAGCCCGAAATCCTGGCCCAGGGCGCCGAGGGCGAACTCCTGCTGGCCGAGGCCGACCGCTTGCTGGAACTGGCGGGGACCAGGGGCTGGAGCAGCAGCATCCTGACCATGGAAGGCCGGCAAGACGTGGCCCCTTCCCGGCGCAGCATGCTGGTGGTTTCCCTGGATGGGAAAGCGCCCTATCCGGGGCTGGTGCTGCTGGACAAGGAACGCCTGCACGCCCTGGACGGGCTGTCCTTCACCGACTTCGACGCCATCTTCGCCCGGCGGCTGGCGCCCATGCTGGTGACTGAAAAGGAATCACCGCCGGTGGAGAAGGCCGAGATCCTGTCTCCCGAGATGGTCCGGAAGTACGAGGAAACCCAGCCCGACTCCCACGCGGTGCTGAAGAACGGTGAGCTGCAGGATCATCTGCGGCGAGAGATGGACCGCTGCGACCGCTACCACACCCGGCTAGGCCTGGTGGCATTCCGCATGAGTCCCCCGTCCGGGCCCGTACCCAGCGTGGACAAGGCCCTGAAGGTGCTGAACCACAAGCTGCGCAGCTCGGACAAGGTGGGCGCCCTGGATGACGGCACCATCATGGTGGTGGTGCCCGAGGATATCCAGTCCCTGACCCGCCTGCAGGCCCGGGTGACCAGCATCCTGCAGGAGCATACCGGCCAGTCCGATCTGCTGGTGGCCACCGCCAGCAGGGTTTATCCCGGGGGAGGGAACACCCCCCAGGACCTGATTCAAGGCACCCTTCAGGGCATGTCTTGACGGACACAATCCCGCTGTATACCCTACCTGAATCTTTGCTTCCCGCCTGAAGGGCCGCTCTGCGCGGCCGCCTGGCGGGCCACGGAAAAACCGGGCGCCAGCCGCCCGGGCATCGGTCGGCGCGGTATCCGGCCACTGGTCAAGGATGACAGGGAATGAAGGGCAGCATGGCGCACAAGATCAGGGTTCTGGACAACGCCACCATCGACCGCATCGCCGCCGGCGAGGTCATCGAACGGCCGTCCTCCATCGTCAAGGAGCTGGTGGAGAACAGCCTGGACGCCGGAGCCGCCAAGATCACCATCACCATGGTGGACGGCGGGCTGGCCTCCCTGTCCATCGAGGATGACGGCCACGGCATTCCCTTCGACCAGCTGCCCCTGGCCTTCGAGCGCCACGCCACCAGCAAGATCACCACCGCCGCGGACATCATGCGCGTGGGCAGCTTCGGCTTCCGGGGCGAGGCCCTGGCCAGCATCGCCTCGGTCAGCCGGGTGCGCTGCACCAGCCGCACGGCGGACGAGGCCAGCGGGGGCCTCATCGAGATGGAGGGCGGCGAGATCCTGCGCCGCGAACCGGCCCCGCGCAACCAGGGCACCACCATCACCATCAGCGATCTCTTCTTCAACACCCCCGCCCGTCGCAAGTTCATGAAGACCTCCCAGGCCGAGAAGCGGGCCATCATGAAGCTCATGACCCAGCTGGCCCTGGCCCACCAGGATGTGCGCTGGCTGGTCAAATCCGATGGGGACATCGCCCTGGATCTGCGGCCGGCCGCCAGCCTGACCGACCGGGCCCAGGACCTGCTGGGCGTGTCGGTGATGAAGCACATGGCCCGCTTCGAGCACGAGAAGGGGGGCTTCAGCATCGGTGGCCTGGCTTCGCGGCCCACCTGGACCCGGGGCAATCGCGAGCAGCAGTTCATCTTCATCAACCGCCGCCCCGTGGAGAACCGCGCCCTCGGCGCCGCCATCGCCCAGGCCTACAAGGAGGTGGTCCCCCCCGGGAAGTTCCCCGTGGTCATCGCCTTCCTGCAGGTGCCCGGGGGCGAGGTTGACGTCAACGTGCACCCGGCCAAGACCGAGGTCCGCCTGCTGCTGGAGCGGGAGATCTTCGTCATGCTCAAGACGGCCCTGCAGGAGGGTCTGAGCCTGAAGACCGCCCAGGACATGCGGCCCTGGAGCGGAGCCTCGTCCTTCAGCAGCGCCCCTGCCGAGGGCACCGAGCGCCTGGCCCAGGCCCAGGACGATTACCTGCGCCGGCATTTCCAGCGGGGCGGCAGCGCCGGTTACGAGCACAAGGGTGTGCCCGAGGGGCAAGGTGAACTCTTCGGCGCCGCGGCCCTGCGGCCGGACCCCACCGATGCGACCGCCGAGGCCGATTCCGACGGCCAGACCCCCGGGCTGCCCGGACGCGGGGAATCGCCCCTGCATTCGGCCCCCTTCTGGCAACTGCACCGCACCTACATCGTCACCCAGATCAGGGGCGGACTTGTGCTCATCGACCAGCACAACAGCCACGAGCGCATCCTGTACAACGAGGCCAAGCAGGCCCTGGAGAAGGGCGGCAAGGTGGGGGCCGTGCCCACCCAGCAGCTGCTCTTTCCCGCCCACCTGGAGCTTTCCCCGGGGCAGGTGCAGGCCTGGCAGACACACTCCGACCAGCTGGAGACCATGGGCTTCACCATCGAGCCCTTCGGCGGGCAGAGCATCCTGGTCCAGGGCATTCCCGCCAGCCTGAAGAACTGGAACGAGGGGCGCCTGCTGCTGGACATCCTGGACGACCTGGCCTGGGACGACAAGCCCAGCCAGGAGAATCAGGTGGATCTGCTGGCCAGCTACGCCTGCCATGCCGCTGTGCGCGCCGGCGAACCCCTGACCCTGCCCGAGATGCAGAACCTGGTGGACCAGCTCTTCGCCACCGACACCCCCCTGAGCTGCCCTCATGGACGGCCCACCCTGATCCAGTTCAGCCTGGCCGAGCTGGAAAAGCGTTTTGGGCGCAGCTGACGGCAACTTCCGCGGGGAATGCTGCCCCGTGGTGGTGGGGCCCACGGCGGTGGGCAAGACCGGTCTGGTGGCGGCTCTGGCGGCGCAACTGCCCGTCCAGGTCATCAGCCTGGACAGCCGGCAGATCTACCAGGGATTGCGCATCGGCACGGCCCAGCCCACGGCCCAGGAACAGCAGGCCTGTCCCCATCACCTCATCGATTTTGTTTCCCCGCTGGAAAAATACTCGGCCATGCGGTTCCGGGAGGATTTTGCGCGAGTGTACCGGGACCTGCGTGGTCGGGGCATCAGGCCCCTGCTGGCCGGCGGGGCGGGAATGTACCTGACGGCCCTGCGGGACGGTTTCCTGGACGTGCCGGGCACTTCCCCCCAGAACCTGGCCGCGGTGCGTGCCCGGCTGAACCTCCTGGCCGACCCTGAAATCCGGCAGCAGCTGGAAGCGGTAGACCCGGAGAGCTTTGCCGCCATCCACCCCAACGATCGCTACCGCAGCCAGCGGGCCCTGGAAATCCACCAGATCAGTGGCATTCCCATGTCCACCCTGAAGGCCCGCCAGAAGCCCGATCCCTGCCTGGGGCTCCGGTTCCCCACCGTGGTGCTGGAGCGCCCCGTTCCCGAGCTGGACGCCCGCATAGCCCGCCGCACGGAAGAGATGCTGGCCACGGGGTGGCTGGAGGAGACGGAAGAGGCCCTGGGGCGCTTCCCGGCCCGCTGCCCGGGCCTGAAGAGCATCGGCTACCGGGAAATCGTGGACCATTTGCAGGGTCGTCTGCCCCGGAACCGCCTGGAGGCGGCCATCGTCCTGGTGACCCGCCAGTACGCCAAGCGTCAGCGCACATGGTTCCGCCATGTTCCGCATGCTTCCCGATCACACCCTGATGATCCGGAGCTTGTGCCCACCATCCGGCAATTATTCCAGCCTTCCTGAGGTTAGCCTTTTCCTTAAATTCGTAAATTTTGCGTAAACCAGGGAATTTCTTTGGCTATATGGCCAAAATATGATAAAATCCTGGAAGCAATTGAGCACCCATCAGGGGAATTGATGGGTGACGAAATGGGGTTACTGCAACCCGCCTCTGCACCCACAACTCGGGAGAATACGATGAAGAAAGTGCTCATGATTCTGGCCGTCATCGCCCTGGCCAGCCCGGCCGCGGCCCAGCTCATCATCACCGGCGTCTTCGATGGCCCCCTGTCCGGCGGCCTGCCCAAGGGCGTCGAGATGTTCGCCTGCGACGACATCGCCGACCTGTCCATCTACGGCCTGGGCTCCGCCAACAACGGCGGCGGCACCGACGGCGTCGAGTGGACCTTCCCTGCCGTCAGCATGACTGCCGGCACCACCTTCTACGTCAGCGCCACCGATGACATCGGCTTCACCGCCTGGTTCGGCTTTACCCCCGAGTTCATCGCCGAAGGTTATGCCCTGTCCATCAACGGCGACGACGCCGTGGAGCTGTTCCTCCTGGGCGGCGCCGAGCCCGTGTGCGTGGACGTCTTCGGCGACCGCGACATGGACGGCACCGGCCAGCCCTGGGACCACCTGGACGGCTGGGCCAAGCGCATCGCCGGCACCGGCCCTGATGGCGACACCTTCGTCCTGGAGAACTGGACCTACAGCGGCATCAACGTCTGGGACGGCGAGGCTGAGAACACCAACGACACCGCTGCCGTGCCCTTCCCCCTGGGCGGCTTCTACTGTGATCCCACCGTGGCCACCGAGAACACCAGCTTCGGCAGCATCAAGAGCCTGTACCGGTAATTTTACCGATTACTCGCCTGCCACGTTGAACCCCCGGCCGCAAGGCCGGGGGTTTTTTGTCCTCCAGTGAAACCGGGATCCTTGATCTGAACTCCGATTACCCTGTATCCTTGGAGTAGGCCCTTCCCATCGCTGGGCCCTCGCTCGTTCCCGAAAGGCTCCTGATGCTCCTGCGCCGTCTCTTCACACGGTGGCCGCTGTTGGTGTTGCTTGGTGCCCTGAGCGGGCAGACAGGAATGGCGTGGTCCGAGGCGCAAGGTCAGCTGCCCGCCGACCAGCCCGGCGCCCTGGCCGCCAGGCTGCACCAGCACCGCCGGGACGAGGCCGCCTCCAAGGAAAGGGCCGCCAAGAGATTCCTGCTGGAACCTGCCGGGAAAACCGCCAAACAGGACCTTTACGATGTCCACCACTACCGGCTGGAGCTGGACCTGGACCCCACGGCCGAGTGGCTGACCGGCACCGTCCTGACCGGCGCGCGGGTGCTCTCGCCCTCCCTGGACACCGTGGAGCTCCATCTGGACACTGACCTGACGGTCTCCGCCGTTCGGGTCGGCAACACCCCCTGCCTGTTCACCCACCAGGGCGGCATCCTGACCGTGACCCTGGACCGCGCCTACACCCAGGACGAAGACCTGGCAGTGAGCGTGGACTATGCCGGCGACCCGGGTGGCCTGTCCTTTTTCTGGTCCAGGGCCGACGGCCAGCCCATGATCTGGACCCTGAGCGAGCCCTACGGCGCCCGTTCCTGGTGGCCCTGCAAGGACCTGAACACCGACAAGGCCGACAGCCTGGATGTGGTGGTCACGGTGCCCGCCGAACTGACGGTGGCCAGCCAGGGGCTCCTGCGTTCCCTGACGGATAACGGGGACACCCGCACCTTCCACTGGCACAGCGATTATCCCATCGCCACTTACCTGGTGAGCCTGGCCATTCACCCCTACGTGCAGTGGTCCGACTGGTACACACCCCTGGACGGGGGAGACCCCATGCCGGTCCAGTTCTTCAACTACCCGTCCCACTTGCCGGATTACATCCCCAGCTACTCCCTGACCGTGCCCATGCTGGGCACCTTCGCCCTGGCCTTCGGCGAGTATCCCTTCTTGGACGAGAAGTACGGCCACGCCGACTGTCAGATCGGCGGGGGCATGGAACACCAGACCCTCACCAGCATCGGCTTCGACTTCGAGGATCTCATCAGCCACGAGCTGGCCCACCAGTGGTGGGGGGACATGGTCACCTGCGCCGATTTCGGCCACATCTGGCTGAACGAGGGTTTCGCCACCTGGAGCGAAGCCTACTGGGCCGAACAGCAATACGGCCGGGATGCTTACCTGGAGTACATGGATGTGGCGTCGTACTTCGGGCCCGGAACCATCTTCGTGGAGGACCCCCTGACCCAGCCCATCTTCGACGGGGGGCTGAGCTACGACAAGGGCAGCTGGGTGGTCCACATGCTGCGGGGGGTCCTGGGTGACGAGGATTTCTTCGCGGGGCTGGCCCTCTATCGCGCCAACCATCTGTACGGTTCGGCCACCACCGAGGATCTGCAGGCCGCGCTGGAAAGCGTCAGCGGGCGTGACCTGGAGGCCTTTTTCCAGCAGTGGATTTACGGCGAGTACTTCCCCGTCTATGCCCTGGACTGGGCCCCGGGACCGGGGATGGGGGAGATCACCATCACCATCAATCAGGTCCAGGACAACGGCCCGATCTTCACCATGCCCGTGCCCCTGCACATCGTCACCGAGCACGGGCCGGTGGACGTGACGGTGGAGAACAACCAGGCCAGCCAGGCTTTCGTGGTGGAGGTGCCGGGCCCGGTGCTGGGCGTGGCGCTGGATCCCGACCACTGGATCCTGCGCCAGGTGGCGGACCAGGTGACCGAGCCCTCCCTGGATCACGGCGTGCTGCTGGTCAACGGCGTCCACTGGGGGACCTACGGCACCGAGATTTCCAACGCTTACGAGGGGCAAGCCTTCTGGGGCGACACCCCCATCCGATTCTGGGATGTATTCCAGGAGCCCGAGGGCGGCTATCCAGGGATCCTGCCCGCACCCCTGGGGCACGGGGCGGTGCCGGCCTCGGTGCTGGGACGCTTCAGCACGGTCATCTGGGTGGGCAACAACCACGCCGGCGATCTGGAACACTGGAAGGACACACCCATCCTGTCCTACCTGGAAAGCGGGGGACAGGTGCTGCTCATGACCCGCCTGCCCTACTACTTCCTGGGAGTCGACCTTTTCCGTTATCTGGGGCTGGATCGATCCTACGACCAGGTCACCCTCAACAACTGCGTGGCCCAGGCGGGCGGCCTGCAGGACATTCCCTTCACCGGGGTGCAATCCGACATCGACGTCTTCGACGGCAACGACCAGCCGGACCTGACGGTGCTCTTCAAGGACACCGTCTCCTTCGCCGAGCCCCGCATCACCGGAGCCGTGGCCACACCCCTGGAGGGCGGGACTCAGCGGCCCGACGGGGGGCGCTTTGCCGTGCTCTGTGGGCGCCCCTATCGCATGGACAGCTTGGCATTGCAGAAGAATGTTGAAGTTTTGCTCGAGCAATTTCTCCTGGAGCCTTACAATCAACCAGTGGTGCCTGTGCCCGGGGAGGGAGGGCCGGCGCCCCTGGGCGCCGTCCGCCTGGGGCAGCCCTATCCCAATCCGTTCAATCCCCGCACGGTCATCCCCCTGGAACTGGGCACGGACACGGAGGTGAACCTGTCCATCTTCGATTCAAGGGGGCGCCTGGTGCGCACCCTGGTCCGGGAAAGACGGCCGGCGGGAAGCTACCGCATCCTGTGGCAGGGCCTGGACAGCCAGGGGCGCCTGGTGCCCTCGGGAGTGTATTTCGCCCACCTGCGGGAGGGTGAGGGCCCCGGACTCACCCGGCGCCTGACCCTCTTGCGTTGAGGGTATTTCGTTAGGGGTATTGCGTTGAGGGTATTGCGTTGATCGTGCATCAGAACTGATTGAACAACTGGAGGGAACAATGAAAACACAGCTCATCCGGACAATCATCATCACCCTGGCCCTCCTGGTCCCGGTGCTGGGCCTGGCCCAGTCCTACCAGAACCTGGATTATTGCGGTCTCCTGAACTACCCGGACCGCCTGAACCTCTACTTCGACGAGGCCACCTATTGCGAGTGCGGCGGCATCCTCATGGATCCCTTCATCGGGTGCCAGTCAACCAGCACCCAGGTGAGCGCCTGGATCGTCCTGACCAATCCCACCGCCGACGCCATCACGGGCTGGCAGTTTGATCTGCGCATGGAGGGGGATGTGGCCATCCAGGGCTTTGCTGCTCAGGGTGGGACGGCCATCGCCAGCTACTCCCACACCGGCGACACCTGGCATGTCCAGTTCAACGAACCGCTGCCCCTGGCCGGAGCCCACACCCCCTTGTTGATGGCCGATCTTCTGCTGGCCGAAGGTGGCAACCCCTACTGGTACGAACACGCCCTGGTGGAGTTCTTCCTGGCCCCGGCCGGCGACGCCGCCCAGTTGAACCCCGGTTACTTCGACGGGTCGGGCCAGTTCGTTCCCTGCCACAGCCTGACCAGCCAGTACAACGGCTGGGGCCGGCCCTGCATGACCCTGAACGGGCTGGGGGTCACCGAGACCGAGGCTCAGACCTGGGACCGGGTGAAGGCCATTTACCGCTGAGGCGTTTCTGATGGTTGACTTGCTTCGTGCAGGGATTTAATTTCCCTGCACGGAGCGGGCTTAGCTCAGTTGGTAGAGCATCAGCTTCCCAAGCTGAGGGTCGCGAGTTCGAGCCTCGTAGCCCGCTCCATCTCTTCTTTCGCCCTTCACGGGCCGAACTCCCCGGAACTCTCTTGCGCCCCACCGCGGGCTGTGGTTTCTTGGTCCCATGATCATCCTCATCCGCGCATTCCCCGCGCCCCTGGACAGGTTGTACCCCTGGCAGCCGGGCGACCACATCACGCACCTGGACGGGCGTCCCGTCGAGGACATCATCGACCTTTACTACTACACCCCCGAGACCGACGAGACGGTGCTGACCATCAAGCGCCGCGAGGGGGAGACGGTGCGGGTGGTCATGGATCCCGAGGACATCGGGGCGGTGACCGGTTGCTTTGCGCCCATGGAGTTCAAGACCTGCGCCTGCGACTGCGTCTTCTGCTTCATCGACCAGAACCCCGCGGGCATGCGCGACCAGATCTACGTCAAGGACGAGGACTACCGCTTCAGCTTCCTGTACGGCAACTACATCACCATGACCAGCCTGGGCAAGAGGGGGCTGGCCCGCATCATCGAGCAGAAGATGTCGCCCCTTTACGTGTCGGTCCACGCCACCGACATCGACGTGCGCACCCGCATGCTGGGCATCAGGCGCCGCATAGACATCATGCAGATGCTGGGGGAACTCACCGCCGCCGGCATCGAGGTCCACACCCAGGTGGTGCTGTGCCCCGGCTGGAACGACGGGCCCATCCTGGAGAAGACCTTCCGCGACCTGCTCACCCTGGGCGCCCCGGCCGGCGAGGATGACGACATCTTCGACCCCGAAGCCATGAACGAGGTGGCCCCTGGCCGCACCGGCGGCGTGCGCAGCCTGGCCATCGTGCCCGTGGGGCTGAGCGCCCACCGCAAGGGCCTGACCGAATTGCAGTCTGTGGACGGGGACGACGCCCGCCGGGCCATCGCCCAGGTCCACGCCTGGCAGGAGGAGGCCCTGGCCGCACTGGGCTATCGCTTCGTCTACCTGAGCGACGAATTTTACCTGAAGGCCGACCAGCCCTTCCCAGCCACCAGCCATTACGACGGTTTCTGGCAGGTGGACAACGCCATCGGCCTGACGCCGCGCCTGCGCGAGGGTTGGCGCGATGACCTGGAGTGGGCCCGGGACGAAGAAGCCCTGCCCACGCGCCCTTTGACGGTGCTGACCAGCCATCTGGCTGGCCAGGCCTGGCGGCGGGAGTTCACGCCAATCCTGGAGGAAGTGGGGGCCCCTGAGGTGGAGGTGCGGGGGGTGGACAACCGCTTCTACGGCAACAGCGTCACCGTGGCCGGCCTGCTCACCGGGGGTGACCTGCGGCGGGCCCTGCTGCAACTGCCGCCCGAACCCGTCCGCACGGTGGCCCTCTCGCCACGGGTCTTCAACAGCGACGACCTGACCCTGGACGGCATGACCCTGGAACAGATCGCCGCCGACCAGCCCCACACTGTGCTGGTGGCCCAGGAAGAGGGCTTTGTTGATTTCTGGGTGGAATTGGACTAGTTTCAGGCCAGTTCCTTTAACCTTTCCCGCTAACTGACGGCAGGTAATTGTCTTGGCACTGCGCACCGTGGCCATCATAGGCCGCCCCAACGTGGGCAAGAGCACGCTTTTCAACCGCATCATCGGGGAGAAGCGCAGCGTCGTGCACGAAACGGCCGGGGTCACCCGTGACCGCATCGCCGAGCTCACCGACTGGGCCGGCCATCCCTTCATGCTGCTGGATACCGGGGGCATCATTCCCTTCGGGGAGACGGTTTCCGATTTCGACGGCGTGGTCACCGAGATCGCCCGCGCCGCCATCGACGAGGCCGACCTGGTGCTTTTCCTGGTGGACGGCAAGGTGGGTCCCATGGCCTGGGACGAGAGCATCGCCCGCGAGTTGCGCAAGAAGGATGTGCCCGTGGTGCTGGCCGTCAACAAGGTGGAAAAAGAGAGCGAGAAGCTGGCCTACACCGAGTTCTACGGCCTGGGTCTGGGCGAGCCCCAGGTCATCAGCGGCCTGCACGGTTTCGGCGTGGGGGATCTGCTGGACCACGTGGTGGCCGGTTTCCCAGAGCACGAGGTCGAGCAGCCCTGCGACTGCCGGGTGGCCATCCTGGGGCGGCCCAACGTGGGCAAGTCCAGTCTGCTGAACGTGCTGACCGGCCGCCAAGAGGCCCTGGTCAGCGATATTCCCGGCACCACCCGCGATTCGGTGCACACCGACCTGAAGTGGCACGGCAAGACCATCCGCCTCATCGACACCGCCGGCCTGCGCCGCAAGAGCAGGGTCAGCGAGGCGGTGGAGGTGTTCAGCAACATGCGCACCCACCGGGCCCTGGAACAGTGTGACATCGCCGTGTTCGTCATCGACGCTTCATCCGGAGTGGTGACCCAGGACAGCAAGATCGCCGGGCTCATCCACGACGCGGGCAAGGGCGTGGTGGTGGCCTTCAACAAGTGGGACCTCATCGGCGATAAGGAAACCAACACCCACGCCGAGCACTGGCAGGCCTTCTGCGACGAGATTCCCTTCATGCCCTACGCCCCCTGGTTCACCGTGAGCGCCGAGTCCCGGCAACGCACGGGCAAGATCATGGAAAAGGTGTGGGAGGTGCACGAGGCCCGGCAGCAGCGGGTGCCCACCAGCGAACTGAACGACTTCCTGGAAAAGATCATCCGCTATCAGGCTCCCCGGGCCCATGGGGGTGGCCTGGGCAAGATCTACTACGGCTCCCAGATCGAATCCGCTCCGCCGGTTTTTCTGCTCTCGGTTAACGAGCCCAGGTTCTTCGCCCGTAACTACTTGCGGTATCTGAACAACCAGATCCGCAAGGAATACGGCTTTACCGGCAGCCGCATTTTTGTGAAACTGAAGAAACACTGATCCCTGTCCCGAACCCCGAGGTCGAGGTATCCATGCTGTTGATCCTCTTTCTTGTCATCGCTTTCTGCCTGGGATCCATTCCCTTCAGTTTCCTCATCGGCAAGAACGTCAAGGGCATCGATCTGCGGCAGCACGGCAGCGGCAATCTTGGCGCCACCAACGTCTTCCGCACCCTGGGCCCCTGGTGGGGGGCCCTCTGCCTGTTCCTGGACATGGCCAAGGGGGCGGCCGCCGTTCTGCTCATGACCCTGCTGGTCAACGCCTGGCCGGAAGGGCAGGCCACGCCCTTTCACATCACCCCCGATCTGTTCCGTATCTTTGCCGGGGTGGTGGCCAGTCTGGGCCACACCTTCAGCCCCTTCGTCAATTTCCACGGGGGCAAGGGCGTGGCCACCACGGGCGGTTCCTTCGCGGTGCTGGAGCCCCTGGGCCTGGTGGTCACCCTGGTCTGCTTCCTGGCCGTCTTCCTGACCACCCGCATCGTCTCGGTGGCCAGCATCGCCGCCGCCAGCGTGCTGCCCTTTTCCGTGGTCTTCTTCGAGCTGCGCAGTCCCCAGACCAGCAAGACCCTCATCGTTTTCACCTTCCTCATTTGCGGCTGGGTCATCTTCAAGCACCGCAGCAACATCACCCGCATCCGCGAGGGCACCGAGAAAAAGCTGGGGGAAGGGAAAAACGAGCCCCCCGCGCCACCCCCCGAGGTATGAGTCATGAGTCCCAATAATCTGAGCGCCCCCCGCAAGGCCGCCATCCTGGGCACGGGCAGCTGGGCTTCCTCCTTCGGCAAGCACCTGGCCCACAAGTGGGAGCGCGTGGTGCTGTGGGGTATCGAGGAGGGGCAGGTCCGCAGCATCAACCAGACCGGGACCAACCCCGACTATCTGGGGGATATTGCCTTGCCTCCCAACCTGCGCGCCACCCTGGACCTGGACGACTGTCTGAAGGACGCCGACATCCTGTTCATCGTGGTGCCCAGCCAGGCCGTCCGCAGCGTCATGACCAAGGTGGCCGCCAGCGCCGTCCTGCCCGCCGGCATTCCCATGGTGAACCTGGCCAAGGGGTTCGAGGTCAGCTCCCTGCTGCGCATCAGTCAGGTGGTGACCGACGTGATGCCCACCGAACCAGCCCATCCCGTGGCCGTGCTGCTGGGCCCCAGCCACGCCGAAGAAGTGGCCCTGGAGCAACCCACCGCCGTGGTTCTTTCCGGGCAGGAGGGGGCCGACTGGGCCTTCTGGCAGACCTGGATCAGCGGCCCTTTTTTCCGGGTCTACACCAACCCGGACATGCCCGGCGTGGAAATCGCCAGCGGTTTCAAGAACATCATCGCCCTGGCCGTGGGCATGGCCGATGGGCTGGGGGCTGGGGACAACACCCGCGGCACCCTCATGACCCGCGGCATGAGTGAACTGGCCCGGCTAGGCGAGGCGCTGGGCGGGCAGAAGGAGACATTCTTCGGGCTTGCCGGCATCGGCGACATGATCACCACCTGCATCAGCCGCCATTCCCGGAACCGCAATTTCGGGGAGGCCGTCACCCGCAGCGACGTCACCCCGCAGGAATTGCTGGAGCAGTCCATCCAGGTGGTGGAGGGCGTCCACATGGCCCGGGCAGCCTTGAAGTTGAGCGAGAAGCTGGAAGTGGAACTTCCTATTACCAAACAGGTTCATGATGTGCTATTCTCCAACAAGCCCCCGCGCCAGGCCATGCGTGAACTCATGGAGCGCGCCCTGAGGGCGGAACTGGAATAGGCGGTCCCAGGATGGGCGCCTCACGCGGTCATGGCGGACTTCAAGCCGACGCTTCGAACCACCCGGATGCATCCGGTTGATCTGGATGACACGGTTGATCTGGATGACCCGGATGATTTGTATGACACGAACGGTTCGGACGATCAGGATTGGCGATGAACAAGACTTACCCCAGCAAGCTTTACTACAGCATCAGCGAGGTGGCGGACATCGCGGGCGTCAAGGCCCACGTCCTGCGCTACTGGGAGTCCGAGTTTCCCACCCTGCGGCCCAAGAAGACCCGCAGCGGCAGCCGCCGCTACCGGCAGGGCGATATCGAAGAAATCCTGGCCATCAAGGCCCTGCTTTACGATGAGGGGTTCAAGATCGCCGGGGCGCGCAAGGTGCGGAAGGAAGCCCGTCACCAGGCGGCCCATCCCGCCCAGGAGGCTCCCGCCCAGATGACCCTGGGCTTCGAGGCCATGGACGACAAGGCCCGGCTGGAGTACATCATGAACGAGTTGCGGGAAATCCAGGGTCTGCTGGCTCGTTTGAAGCGGATGGAGGCCCCTGAAGGGGAGGCCCGTGACCACGGAAAAAAGATGGAGGCCGAGGGCTAAATTGTAGCAATTGCTTCTTGTCCAGGGGCAGAACGCGTATTACATTGTGCCCTCGGATTTCCCCCGGCTGGTTTTTCAAGCCAGCAAGAAGATCCAGAGACGATACGGTCGGGACGTGGCGCAGTCCGGTAGCGCACTTGCATGGGGGGCAAGGGGTCGGAGGTTCAAATCCTCTCGTCCCGACCACTTTAATCATCGTCGCCGAAGAAGTTAGCCGTTCCGCTAGGGGCGGTTTTTTCGTGCCCGGTGGCCATCCTCCTGGAAATTTTCCAGCCGGCGCCGCGGCGAACAAACGCTTCACTCGCCCAACCTGGATTCGTCCCCGCTCAGGAACGTCCCAGAATCCCTTTCACCAGCCCAACCGCCCAGCCCCGGGCCTTCTGCCGCGCAGGCAACAGACGCAGGGCCAGGGGGGACATGTCCACCATCTCGCCCAGGGATTGCATGGACTCGTGGGGATATTTCCGGCACTCCGCGGCCGCGTCCTCGATCATCTTCTCGCCCTCGGCCCGGTCCAACTTGCCCAACCTCACCTGCGAAGCCACCTCGAAGGAAACGAAAGGCGTGCCGAAGCGGCGGTAGTACAGATAGCCGGCGGCGTCATGGGCCGAGCAGTCGTCATGCCCCAGGGGCTCCACCTGCTTGGCCGCCTTCCAGTTGGTTTCCTTTTCCAGGAACTCGATGACCTTCTTTTCCTCGTAGGGTTCGTACAGGAAAAGATTGATCATCTCGGGGGCGAAGTCGTCAGGCCCGGGATGATCGGCCGGCAGGTAGACATCCTTCTCGGCCAGGGGCCACAGGCCGGCATCGGGCACCAGCCAGTTCCGCAGATCCTGGAAACGGGACAGGTTCTTGGCGGCCAACCGTTTCACCGTGTCCGGATCATAGGGTGACAGGCTGGCCGCGATGAACTCCCCGTCCCGGAAGATGTCGGCCGAGGCCGGTGCGCGCAGGATCTGGTCGGGCGTGCGGCCTCCCACGATGAAGGGAATGCGTTCCTCGTAGGCAAGACGCCAGGCCGTGGCCTCGGCGAAGTGGAAGCAGGCTGAACAGGGCCAGCCCTCGTCAGCCATGCTGCGCTTGTAGGCCGCCTGGACCACCTGACGGTCGGGTTTGACCCACACATGATCCACCTGGAACTCCTCGACGATGCGTTCGATGTTGGCCCGGGCGAAATCCGTCAGGAAGCCGTTATCCCAGGTGTAGGCCAGGACGCGAACCCCGTAATGAGCCTTGAGGCGGTACACCACGTAGCTGCTGTCCTTGCCGCCGCTCAGCCCCGCCAGACAGTCGTATCGCCCCTGGCCGCGGATGTTCCGGAAGCGCTCCCGCAACAGGGCATCGCTGGTTCCCAGGCCGGCGACCGTTTCCTTGTGCTCTTCCAGGATCGAGCAGATGCTGCAAAGAGAGGTCTCCGGGTTCAAGGTGGGGCCGTTTTCCGAAGGAGCCAGGGAGCAACGCCGACAACGCAACATGGGAATCTCACTTCTGCTGACGAGAAAGGTCACGGGGTGCCAGGCCCGGCAGGCCGGGTGGCCAATATACCCAGGGAGTTTCGGCCACCTCGGCCCGGACTGAAACAATTGCTTCCCGCACCTCGTGGACATCACCCTAGGGGTCATGAGGTAAGGAACCGGAAAATTCCTCGACGATCTGGAAGTCGGTGTGCCCACCCTTGCGGTTGATCCTCAAGGTCCGCGGACGGAGAATACCATCTTTCTCCTGCCAGTCCATCAACTCCGCGTGAAACCCCACATGGGTCAGCAGGCCGGATTCCTCGTCGAAGTACAGGCCGCAAGTATCCACGGGCAAACCCTGGGGAACAAGCAACACCTTCCACCGGCCTTGCCACCGGACTCTTTCGCGCACCCGCAACCCGGGGAAGTAGGTTTCCACTTCCCGGGCGAAGGCCGGGTTCAACCACCAGGACAGGAGGCGATCCCCCCCCTGGAATCCAGGGCCTCCAGGTCGATTCACCACCCGGTCACCCTGGATCATCCGCAATCTCCCATCCGCCGTGGCCAGGGCCAGAAAAGCTTCAAGTGAGGGTCCCTTTTCGTCCCAGGAAAGGTGGTCCACGCTGAAACCGAAATAGCCCTGTGGGGCATTGGTTACCTGCGCTTCCGGACCGCCCGCCAGGGCGGCAAAGCGTTTCAGAACCTCTTGTTTGGCCGGCAATCCCCCGGCCGAAATCCCCGGCATGAGAACCAGGATGGTCAAGATTCTGGCCGTTGTCTTGATTGAAATCATCACGTCCTCCTTTGCTGGCGATGCCCGTGAACTTGCAAGTCCTGATTCAAATTTTGGAGACCACAACCGCTTTTTTTGCAGGCAGTTAAAAACCACCAGCCAACATCATGGCCGCTTGGCCCGGAGATTTCGTGTTTTGGGGGACACATAAGCCAAGGGGGATTGCAAAATCCTCAATCAAGCCCGGTTGTTCCCTCTCGTGCCTTGCAAATTCCACTCAAAAGAGTGGGTCTTACATATTCTGCCCCCCTTCCTCGACTCCCACAAAAAAACCAGGATTTCCCTAAAGAGATCTTCAGGCCACTGTCGTCAATGGGTTTACAGCACCCCATCCTCAGTTCAGAACCTGTCTGTTCATCGAAACCAAAATTGTCGGGTATGCATGATGCCTACCGTTAACCCTGGGCGGCGTGGGGACCGGGCACTCTGGAATCTGTTGCGGGAAGAAAGGTTGAGGTCATGTTCAGAAAAGCAGGTGTGGGCAAGAAGATCGCCCTGGGGTTTGGTGTCCTGGTCCTTCTGACCATGGCCAGCGGCGGGACCGGCTGGCTGGGAATCTCCCGCGTGGGAGACTCGCTCCACGTGGTCAGCCAGGAAGAAGCCCCCCTGGTGGAGGTTGCCGGGGAAATGAAGCTCAATCTGCGGGATGCCTGCACCGCCATGGATGGTTTTCAAGCCGCCACTACGGTGATTTCCCAGGCCGACCCCACGGCTCTGGCCGGTCTGAATGAACAGTTCACCGCCACCGTTGAGGATTTCGACGTCCTGGTGGAGGCCATCCTGGCCGGGGGACAGGTGGGCGGCCTGCAGGTACTCAAGACCGACAACCCCCAGCTGGCCGACCTTGTCCAGCAGGTCGACACCATCCACAACACCCGGTTCCAGCCCCGGGCCACGGACCTGATGATCCAGGGCCGCCACCTCCTTGAATTGCGCGACGACCGGGACGGGGCCATGGCTAAGCTGGAGGTCCTGAACCAGGAAATCCTGGCCGATGCCATGGAACTGGAAGAACATCTGGCCACCGGGATCCGGACCCGCGCCACCGCCGAGGCCGACCTTCAGGAAATTTTTTGGACCCAGTTGCCCCTGCTGGACATGGCGCAGGACATCAAGGTTTCCATCACCGGAACCCAGTTGGTCCTGGAAGAATACGTCCAGTCCCTGGACGGAGCGGACTTCCCTGATCTGGACCGGGAATTCGCTGGCCGGATCAACCAGTTCGACGCCTGTGTCTCTTCTTTTTTGGATGGAGGAGAAGCGGGCGGGGTGGAGGTCCCGGCCTGCACCGACCCGGAAATGAGAGCCCGGGTGGAGGAGATGGATCGGGATCACGAGGAATTCCAGGAGGCGGCCCGGCAGCTCATGGCCGCCCAGCAGTCCCTGGTGGATGGCGCCCGCAAAATGGACGCCGCCATGCGGGCCTTCGACGAGAGCCAGGTCCAGGCCGAAGAGCTCCTGGCCCAGGTGGTGGAACAGGCCTCGGGTGAGATGAACGAGGCCCGGCAGCAGGGTCAAGCCGCCGTGGTGGCCTCCCGCACCACCCTGGGTGCCGTTGTCATCCTGGCGGTGTTGCTGGGGGCGGCCATCGGGATTCTCATCACCCGTTCCGTCACCCTGCCCCTGAACCAGGCCATCGAGGGGCTGCGCCTGGGTGGGGAGCAAATCGCCTCGGCGGCAGGCCAGGTTTCAACCGCCAGCCAGGAACTGGCCAGCAGTTCCAACAGCCAGGCATCCAGCCTGGAGGAGACGGCGGCCGCCCTTCAGGAGATGTCCGCCAGTGTCAACAGCAACGTGGAGAACTCGGACCGGTCCCGCCAGCTCTCTTCCCAGGTGCTGGAGCAAGCCCAGAACGGGAACCAGGCCATGAACCGCATGGCCGGGGCCATTCGCAACATCAAGGACTCCAGCGATGCCACCGCCCGCATCATCCGGACCATCGACGAGATCGCTTTCCAGACCAACCTGCTGGCCTTGAACGCCGCCGTGGAGGCCGCCCGGGCCGGCGATGCCGGCAAGGGTTTCGCCGTGGTGGCCGAGGAAGTGCGCAACCTGGCTCAGCGCAGTGCCGAAGCAGCCAAGGACACTTCCGATCTGATCTCGGCCGGGGTGGCCCATGCCGACCAGGGGGTGCAGGAGTGCGAGGCGGTCACCCAGATCCTGGAAATGGTGGTGGCCGGAATCAACGAGGTCAGCGAACTGGCCGACGAAGTGGCCTGCGCCAACCGCAACCAGGGGCAAGGCATCGAGGAGATCAACAAGGCCATGACCCAGGTCGATGGCCTGACCCAACGCAACGCAGCCACCAGCGAAGAAGCGGCCTCGGCCAGCGAGGAACTCTCGGCCCAGGCGGGGGAACTGAAGGCCATGGTGGCCACCCTGGTCCAGGTGGCCCGGGGCGGCGACGGCCAGCTTTCGGGACGAGATCCGGGCTCGCCCTCTCTCTCGGATCGTATGGCCGTGCAACACCTCACGGATTCCACCCAGTACGGCGCTACCTCCGGAGAGGTCCGCGACCTGGAAACCCTCTCGCTGTAGAAACCGGAGGTGAAGACATGAACATCCTGCGCCTCATGGAACCCTGGGCCATCCTTTTGCTCTGCCTGGTCGTGGGAACGGCTTCCGGCCAGACGCCCATGGAAATATCCGCCTTCGGCGACCTCGTCCTGCCCTTCGGCTCCTCCGAAAGCAACGGTGACCAGTTCCAGGTGAACCAGGCGGAACTGGACCTCACGGCGGAAGTGGGTCCCGGAGCCACCGCCGACATGGCCCTTCCCTATGATCCGGAATCGGGAGGGTTTGGACTGGCTGTCCTGGCCGTGGACTTCGCCATACACCAGCAAGACGGCTGGGACATCTCCGTCAAGGCCGGCCAGTTCGACATTCCTTTCGGGATCGACTGGCGCTCTTATGCCTCGGTGGACCGCCGCATGGTGACGGTCCCCCTCATGGTGGACGCCACCCATGAAGGGTGGAACGATCTGGGGGCCACCCTGCACCTGGAGCGGGGCCCCCTTGCCCTGGACGCCTTCCTGGTCAACGGCAGTTCCTGTGGGCGAGGCCAGGGGACTTGCAAGATCAACCGGGAGGAGGTGGTGCGCTCATTCGGGGCCAGGCTGGGCTGCGCCCCCCTGGAGGGCCTGGAGCTGGGCTTTTCCGGGGCGCTCTTCCACGATCTGGACGGCACCACCGTCATGACCCTGTGGGGGGCCGACGGGCAATGGCGGCAGGGGCCCTGGCTGGTCAAGGGTGAATACCTGCAGCAGATTGCCGACCAGAACACCGTGGCCGAAGCCACCAACGACGGGGCCTATCTGCAGGTGTTGCGGGAACTGGGCCG
Source organism: Candidatus Krumholzibacteriia bacterium (assembly GCA_963674845.2). Taxonomy (GTDB): domain Bacteria; phylum Krumholzibacteriota; class Krumholzibacteriia; order LZORAL124-64-63; family LZORAL124-64-63; genus LZORAL124-64-63. The sequence continues at coordinate 592,598 of CAXXKE010000001.1, forward strand.
CACTTTCGTCTTCGCCCGCCACGATTTCCTTGTTCACGAGAGCAAGGATTCCCCCGATCTGCAGCGCTGGGAACTGGGCGCCGGCTACGTCGTGCGGGACGGTCTGGAAGTGCGCCTGGAGCAACAACTGGGGGGCGCCTCCCTTGGCGACATGACCTGGTTGCAGATGGTCATGACCTTCGGCGCCAACAACTGATCCCCCTCGGGGGAGAACGATCCCGGCCACCCTCTGCGGCCGGGATCCTTCCCCTTTTCCGTTGCCCAATTCCCCCTGCCGGCAGTATCTTGGACTGCACCGTTGTCGGTCACTCTCAACTCCGCAAAGGCCACCACCATGAGCACTCAGGGCCTGGGTTCCCTCGGCGCCATTTTGCCCGCATATAACGCCGCCCGCTTCCTGGACGAGGTCATCACCCGGATCCAGAAGTTGCACCCCGGCCTGCGAATTCTGGTGGTGGATGACGGGAGTTCCGACGACTCGGCCGCGGTGGCCCGACAGGCCGGGGCCGAGGTCATCGTACATTCCCCGAACAAGGGCAAGGGCGAGGCCCTGAAGACCGGTTACCGCTGGGCCACCGAGGAGGGGCTGGACTGGGTGTTCACCATGGACAGCGACGGCCAGCATCTGCCCGAAGAAATGCAGGGCTTTCTGGATGTGGCCGCCGGCGGCCGGGTTGACGCCGTGGTGGGTTCGCGCATGGCCGACGTGGGGGACATGCCCTGGATCCGCCTCATGACCAATCGCTTCACCAGCCGTGTGGTCAGCAGCCTGGCCGGACAGAACATACCGGACAGCCAGAACGGGTTCCGCCTTTACCGTGTGTCCTTCCTGGAGGGGCTGCGCCTCAAGACCCGGCGTTACGACTCGGAATCGGAAATCCTGGTGCGCCTGAGCCGCCGCGGCGCCCGCATCGGCAGCGCGCCCATCACCGCCGTCTACGGCGACGAGGAAAGCAGCATCAACCCCTTCGTGGACACGGGCCGGTTCTTCCGCCTCGTCTTCATGCTCCTGTTCGGGGGAGACTCCTGACCGGCAAGAAAGAGAAAGAGATCATGGCAGACCAGAAACATATCCTGATCAGCAACGATGACGGTATCGACGCCCCCGGCCTGAAGATCCTGGAGGAGACCCTGGCCCGCATGCCCCAGTTCCGGGTGACGGTGGTGGCCCCCCACGACCAACAGAGCGCCAGCAGCCATGCACTGACCCTGACCTCGCCCCTGCGCATCCTGGATGCCGGACCAGGCCGCTACGCCGTCACCGGCACGCCCACCGACAGCGTCCTGGTGGCCATGGAAAAGATCCTGGCCGACGACAAGCCGGACTACGTGCTGAGCGGCATCAACCACGGACCCAACATGGGCGAGGATGTCATCTACTCGGGCACCGTGGCCGCGGCCATGGAGGGCACCATGTTCGGCATCCCCAGCTACGCTCTGTCCCTGGCCAAGTGGCATCCCACCGATTTCAGCGGGGCGGCCGAGTTCCTGCGCCTGAACCTGGAGAAGATCCTGGCCTTCCCCCTGCGCAAGGGCACCCTGCTGAACATCAATCTTCCCGAAGGGCCCCTGGACGCCATCCACGGCATTCGCGTCACCAAGCTGGGCAGCCGGGTGTACCAGAACGTCATCACCGATCAGGTCGATCCCCACGGCAAACCCTACTTCTGGATCGGCGGCCAGGGTCCCACCTGGTCCCACAACGAAGGTTCGGACTACAACGCCACCCTGGACGGCTACGTCAGCATCACGCCCCTCATGGTCGATCTGACCCATTACGGGCTGCACCAGGAGCTCAAGACCCTCGAGCAGGATGGGGTGGAATGATCCCCGCCGCCCGGGAATACGCCGTGGCGCGCCGGCGCATGGTGCGAGAACAGATCGCCGCCGCCGGCGTGACCGACCGCCGCGTGCTGCAGGCCATGGAGGAGGTGCCCCGGCACCTGTTCGTGCCGCGCTTGCTGGCGGCCCGGGCCCAGCAGGCCAGCGCCCTGCCCATCGGATTCGGGCAAACCATCAGCAAGCCTTTCACGGTGGGGCTCATGACCGCCCTGCTGGAACTCCAGGGCCACGAGCATGTTCTGGAAGTGGGCACAGGGTCAGGTTACCAGGCGGCGGTGCTGGCCCGGCTGGCCCGGTCGGTGATCAGCGTGGAGCGGGTCATTCCCCTGGCCGAACGCTCGCGGCAGACCCTGCGCGAACTGGGTTTCGACAACGTCACAGTCGTGGCCCACGACGGCACCACCGGCTACCTGGATCACGCGCCCTTCGACGCCATCATCGTCACGGCCTGCGCGCCACATCTGCCGCCTCTGCTGCTTTCGCAGCTCAAGGATCAGGGCTATCTTCTGATACCCGTGACCAGGGGAGACGAGCAGGTCCTGTACCGCTACCAGCGCCAGGGCCATGAGGTGCTGGTGGAGCAATCGGTGAGCTGCCGTTTCGTTCCCCTGCTGGGCGGAGTGAACGCAGGCGAGGAGGCCGCCGCCGCTCCGGTGCCCGAGGATGACAGCCCTGAAAAACCGGCCAGCCATGGGCCTGGAGATCAATTTGCGTGAACAACTGCTGCACTATTTCGAACAGCTGCCCGCCCCGCTGGCCGTTTTCCTGGTGGCCACCCTGCCCGTCTTCGAGCTGAGGGGGGCCATCCCCCTGGGGTACGCCATGGGCATGGGCAACGCCTGGCTCATCTACCTGCTGTCGGTGCTGGGGAACTTCGTGCCCGTCCTGCCCATCTTGCTGCTGCTGGGGCCGGCCGAGCGCAATCTGCGGCGCTTCCGCTTCTTCGACCGCTTCTTCAACTGGCTGTTCAAGCGCACCGTCAGCCGCAGCGAAGTCATCAAAAAATACGAGAGTCTGGGGCTCATCCTGTTCGTGGCCATTCCCGCTCCCATGACCGGGGCCTGGACCGGCGCCATCGCGGCCTACCTGTTCAAACTTCCCTTGCGCATGGCCGTGCCATGTATCATTCTTGGCATCCTCATTGCCGGTGTGGTGGTTTCACTTGTTTCGCAGGGAGTTATCTCCTTGTGGCACTGACGGGAAACGGCATCGGCGAGGGGATTTCAGAGTCGGGGCGTAGCGCAGCCCGGTTAGCGCGCCTGCTTCGGGAGCAGGAGGCCGGGAGTTCAAATCTCCCCGCCCCGACCACTTCTCTTTTTTGCGGACCATATAAAAGATTATTTTGCAAAAAGTTAAGCCTTGCGGCTTGGCTTTTTTCTTTATGTCTGGCATCCCTGCTGCCGGCCGCCGTCCTGGCCGGCGCCGATGCCACCTACCACGTGAGTTCCGGGGACAACCTCAGCGTCATCGCCGCCCGTTTCGGGGTGCGCCTGGCCGATCTGCGCCGGGCCAACAACCTGTCCTCTGATCTCATCCGGGTGAATCAGAAACTGGTCATTCCCCAGCCCTTCGCCCAGACCCGCGCCCGGGATGTGCGCTGGGCCAGGCCCCTCAGCCGGGTGGGCCCGGTGCTGCGACCCTTCGGCCCATACAAGGTCAAGGGGGTCATCATGCCCCGCACCGGCACCGACGTGGCCTGTCCCTGGGGCACCCGGATAAGCAGCCCGGCCAACGCCGTGGTGCGGCACATCGGGCACATGGAGGGCATGGGCACCCTCATGATCCTTGAGCACGGGGGAGGCTACGCCACGGTCCTGTCGCCCTTCGACCCCGAATCCATCACCGTGCAGTTGAACCAGGCCGTCAACCGCGGCCAGTTGCTGGGCAAGAGCGGGCGGCCCGACGACCTGCCCCAGGAACCCTTCCTGCACGTGGAACTGCGCGCCAACGAGAAATCCGTCGAACCGTCCCGCCTGCTCAAGTAGCCGCGGGCGTCTTGCTGGAAAGAGGAGGAATTCATGGATCTCAAGCAGTGTCAGGCCCAGGTGTCCGCCGCCATCAGGGACGTGCCTGATTTCCCCAAGCCGGGCATCCTGTTCAAGGATATCACCCCCGTGATGACCGATCTGGCGGCTTTCCGGGCCGCCGTGGGGGGGCTGCAGGCATTGCTGGGTGACGCCCCCTTCGACGCCTTCGCCGCCATCGAGAGCCGGGGATTCCTTTTCGGGGCGCCCCTGGGGCTGAACATGGACCGGCCCCTGGTTTTGCTGCGCAAGGCCGGCAAGCTGCCCGCCCAGGTGCACAGCGTCACCTACAGCCTGGAATACGGCGAGGCCACCCTGGAAGTCCACACCGACGCCTTCCAGCCGGGGCAGCGGGTCATCATCGTGGATGATCTGCTGGCCACCGGAGGCAGCGCACTGGCGGCGGCCCAGCTGGTGGAGAAGGCAGGCGCCCAGGTGGCGGGGTTCCTCTTCCTGGTGGAGCTGGAGTTCCTGGAGGGACGGGCCCTGCTGGCCGAGAAGGCGCCGGTGTACAGCCTGGTCTGTTATTGACACCAGGCCTGCCCGGGCTGAGGCAAAAGGGCCGGCGCGCGTGCACCGGCCCTTGGTCTTGACATCGCGAGTCAATGAGGGCATCTTTTGCCCTCGTCGCCAGGCGGCTGAAACCCCAGGCGATCAAGGTCTTGGTGCCCCCGTAGCTCAGTTGGATAGAGCATCGGATTCCTAATCCGGGGGCCGTGGGTTCGAGTCCCGCCGGGGGTACCACCTTTCTGCTTCTTTGACACCTCGTATATGTTTGGGGCACCTGGTGCCTTTTCCCAGCCTACATATTTGTTAAAAGGCCATGGTCACGGCGCCATAACCTTTCAGGACATATTGGTTGACAACCGGCAAGTCCTGATCCGAATCGATGGCCAACCCGGTTTTCCAGTTTCCTCCGATTTGTTCCTCGATGCCTCCAGCTATCCCCGCTGAGATGAAGATACTACCCTGGCGCCCGGGACTGATAAAACAACCCACCAAACCCAGGACAGACTTGTCCAACTCACGCTCTCCCGCCAAGGCAAAACCCATCTGGAAACCCACCCCAACCTTGGCATCCATGCTGTTGGCCCGAGCATTCCAGGTCCCGGCAAGGCCCCAGAGCCATTTCCCGGAATCGGTCTCACCCACCTGGAACTGGGGATCCGCCTCTTCCGAATAGGCCAGGACCTTTCCATATCGGGTCTGATTGATATTGGCCACGAACGGGCCCAGTGCAAACTCGATTCGACGAGGAATAGTCAGGTTAATCCGGTAAATCCTGGCTTTAAGGTGGCCCTTGATCTTCTCTTTTTCGACCACCAGGTTCTTGGTTTCTTCAATGGTGATGGTTGTCTTGTCCTCGGAAACATTCGCAATTTTAAAAATGGGGGAGGCGGAAATTTCGATGAAAACCGTGCCCCCCTTTCCGGCTTTCCGTGCGGCTTTCATGAGATCGGCTGGAGACAGCTGCAGAGTGGAGAAATCCTGGCTCGGCAAGGTCGGCTTGCCGGTCTCATCTTTGAATTTTACCGTTCCTTGGGTGCTCCACTTTTCTAACTGGACCAGCAATTTCTGATTGATGGCCACCCACTCTTCTCTGGAAAAGGTTTCCATTCTTTCCAGGAAAAGGCGATTGACTTCCTGGGCAATTTCTTCGGGATCCAGCGTGGGTTGTTGCTTACCCTCATTGCCCGGATCATCCTCCCCAGGATCGATAAATCCTTGACCACCGTCCGGCCCGTTTATCACATCAGGCCACCCCATCTGGCTATTGAATCCCGCAGGAAGGGGAAAACCTCCCGGGCTAGTGGCGGTTTTCTCTCCCTCAACACCCTCAATCTTGATGGTGTACTTGTAATCCACGGTGTTGACGTTGCTGACCCGGACCACCAGGTCATCTGTGAAAAGGATGGTCGCAGTCTGGGAGGTGTTCTTGTAATCGAAGGAGATTTCTTCGGCGAGGCAGGTCTGCGCAACAATCAGGATCAAGAATAGTGTGAACTTCATGAAAACCCTCCTTTAAGGTATGAGATAAACTTACCGTACCCTGAAAGAGCTTTTTCGTCCTCTTTTATTTTCGTTTTGGTTCCTCTTCCTCGAGCCGAAAATTACCAAAGCACGACCTCGGCCCTTGTAGTATATTGCCGTCATACCATTTAACCTGAAATGGAGGGGTCCTTCGCCATGGAAAACCCGATCCCGGCCAGAGAACGCTGGCTCGCCGCCATCTGCTACGTTCCCATCCTGGTGATCGTGCCCATCTTCACCAAGCAGAAGAGCGAATTCCTGGTGCGCCACTGCCGCCAGGGTTTTGCGTTGCTGTTTGCCGAGATCGTGGGCTGGCTGTTCCTGCACCTCATCGGGTCCACGGTGGGCATGATTCCCATCCTGGGCTTCCTGGTGGTGCTGGTCCTCAACCTGCTGGTGGTGCTGCTCTTCCTGGGCCTGACCATCATGGGTTTCGTGCGGGCGCTCTTCGGGGAATCATGGCGCATCCCATACCTGGATGAACTGGCGGAAAAGGTGCCCATCGACTGAAATCGCGCGGGATGGGGGTCCCAACAGATCCACTTCCTGTTTTGCGCATAATGTATATTATGTTAAGTAGGGCACCCAAGAAGGGGCCGCCCAACGACGGCCCTTTCTTTTTTCCTCGATCTATCTATCCGCGATGATCAACCCGGCACCGGATCAATTCCTCAATCCTTCCGGGTCAATGATCCTCAACCCCCTCTAACCGATGACCTTTTCGATGGTCTCCCGGATCTTGTCCTCGTTGGCCGCGCCCATGATGGTTTCCACCACATCGCCGTTCTTGAAGAACATCAAAGCCGGGATGCTGCGAATCCCCATGGCGCCTGCGGTGCCGGGATTGCTCTGAATATCCATCTTCCCCATGACCATTTTCCCATCGAACTCTGCCGCCAGTTTTTCCATGGTCGGCGTCAAGGCCTTGCAGGGGCCACACCACGGCGCCCAGAAATCCACGAGCACCGGCAAGGCGTTGCCCTTGACCTGGGTATCGAAATCGGCATCCACGAAATCCAGCAAGTGGTCGGACATGACCAATCCTTTCTCCTCGAGCGGTTAATTTCCAGGAGATGACCCGGCGCCTGGCCAGCCCATCAACCCTTGCGACACAATTCCATGATGGTTTTTTCAATAATGATATTCGGTTTCAATGGACTGCTCTTGAGCTTCCGGTCACAATCCAAAACCGTGCGCAGAGCCCGGGCCTGGTCGTCCTTGCTCCAGCCCCGGATCATGGGCTCCAGATAGCGGAAACTCCAGGGATTCTGGCCGCTCAAGGCCCCGATTTCCCGGTCCGCCAGCCCGGCCTGCCGTCCGCTGGCCAGGATGCTGCCCTTGCGCACCCGGCTGATGAGCAAGGGACTGATCTCGAAAGCCGTCTTGCCCCATTCCGCCAGCCGGAACCAGGTCTTCAGCACCTCGCGGGCCATGCCCGGCTGCAACTGGGCGGTGATCTCGTAACCCTCCAGGGCGGCCTGATCCATGATCACCTTGCGCAGTTCCTCGCTGGTCAAGGCCGTCCCGCGGTCTTCCTGCAACAGAGCCAGCTTGTCGATCTCGCTCTTCAGGCTCATGAGGTCGTTGCCAACCAGGTCGCACAGCACCGCGGCCTCTTCGTGGCCCAGGGCCAGTTCGGCCCGCTCGGCCGCCTTCTGAACCCAACGCACCAGGGCCTCACCGGTGGGCGGACTGAAATCGAAGAGGAAGCCCGAGCTCTGGCAGATCTTCACCCATTTCTTGCGCTTGTCCACCTTGTCGGCGCTCAGAATGAGAATGGTCTCCGGCACGGGCTTGGACAGGTATTTCTCCATGGGCTCCTGGCTCTCGGCCAGCCCCATCAGACGGTCGGCGTGTTTGACCCAGATGACCTGCATTCCGCTGAGCATGGGCAAGGCCAGAGCCTGCTGCAGCACACGGCCCACCTCCACCTGGTCCCCTTGCATCACGTGGAAATTGAAAGCCGCACCGGCTTCGCCCAGGGCATCGTTGCGGATCTTCTGCACCACACCCTCGCTGCGCAGCGAATCCTCGCCGGCCAGCACGTACACGGGCCGGAAGTTTCCGGTTTTCAGGTCCTGGTTGACCAGATCCTGAAAGGTGGGTTCGCTGGAACCTTTTCTGCCTGCAGCCATGTTCGGTGAGTTCACTTTCGGTTGTTGTGATCCGGGTGGCGTTGCGGTACGCAAACGCCGCTTTACCAGCCCTGCACCACCATGGCCAGGATGTCCTTCACGATCTCCTCGGCGGCTTCCTGGCGGGCGGTGTCCTCGCTGGACCCGTTGGGGTCGTCCAGCAGATAGTTTCCGGTGCCGTTGAATCGCTTCTGCTTGAAGATGGCCTCGCCCGTGTCCCGGCGAACCAGATCCAGGACCACGGAAATCTGCACCTGATACTCGTTAACCGTCAGGTTGTCCGAGGTCATGACCTCGCGTAGGTGGTAACGCACCACACGTCCGCTCAGGATGGTGTCGGCGTCACCCTCGGGAACGATCTTCAAGGTGTTGTCGGTCTGCACCGCCTGGATGATGGACTCCGTCAGGTCGACCCCTATGCTGGGCTGGGCCGTCATGTTCTCCAGGTAGCGCACGGCAAGATGCTTGAGGGACTCGTCCACCCGCCCGGTGTTGGCCGAATAAACACCGCAGCCCACCAGGCCGAGGGTGCACACGAGCAGCATAACAACCAGGAGCACCGGACCTCCCGGCCAGCCCTGGCCTTTCCAGCCATTCATCAGTTCTCCTTCAGACCGAATTGCTTCAAGCGGTAGCGGAACTTGTCCCGATTCAGCCCCAGCAGGGCGGCGGCCCGGGTCTGGTTACCGTCGGCCCTGGCCAGGGCCTTGCTCACCAGGGCCTTTTCCAGGTCCTGCACCATCCCCTCCATGTCCAGTCCTTCGCGGGGCAGGGGATTTTCAAGGGCCTCCTGCAGGCGCACCGGCAGGTCATGTTGCCACGCGTCCTGCTCCATGTGCTTCAGGTGCTCAAGTGTAAGAACGGGTCCGCTTTCCAGCAACACCGTCCTTTCCATGATGTTCCGCAATTCCCGGATGTTGCCCGGCCAGCGGTGGCGCAGCAGGGCCTCGCGGGCTTCCTCGCTGATCTCCTTGAAATTCCGCCCGAAACGCCGGCTGTACATCTCCATGAAATGCAGGGCCAGGGGAATGATGTCCTCTTCCCGGGCGCGCAAGGGAGGCACCCGCAGATCCACCACCTTCAGCCGGTAATACAGATCTTCCCGGAAGGTGCCGGCCCGCACCTGGGCGGCCAGGTTGCGGTTGGTGGCGGCGATGATGCGGACGTTGACGTCGATGTCCACCACCCCGCCCAGCCGCCGGAAGGTCATCTTCTCCATGACGCGCAACAGCTTGGCCTGGACGGTCAGGGCCATCTCGCCGATCTCGTCCAGGAAGAGCGTCCCCGAGTGGGCCAGTTCCAGCAAACCCAGCTTCTGGGAGGAGGCGTCGGTGAAGGCCCCCTTCTCGTGGCCGAACAGCTCGCTTTCCAGCAGGGTGTCGGGCAAGGCCGCGCAGTTGATGTCCAGGAAGGGAAAATCGCCCCGGGGCGAGGTACGATGAATCAGGTTGGCCACCACATCCTTGCCCACACCCGATTCCCCCTCCAGCAGGATGGTGGTGGAATCGCCCCCGGAAATCTTGCGCACCACGTCGTAGATCTCGGCCATGGCCGGCGAGGCGCTGGCCACGTGATTCTCGATGCCGCCGAAGAGGTCGGAGTGGTTGCTGGCCCGGAACAGGGCGCGCGCGTCGGCGGTGGCGTCCAGTCCCTTGGCCACCACCTCCAGAAGCTTGTCCACCTGGATGGGTTTGCTGACGTAGTCGAAGGCGTCCAGCTTCATGGCCTGCACGGCCGAGTCGGTGCGATCATAGGCGGTGACCATGACCACGCACACGTGAGGCAGGTGATCCTTGATCTTCTCCAGGACCTGGATGCCGCTCATGTCCGGGAGCATCAAATCCAGCAGGACCAGATCAGGCGGGTCGTCGGCCAGGGCATCCACCGCATCGCTGCCGTTGCCGAAGGTCAGGACATTGTAGTCCCCATCCTCCAGGGTGGCCTGCAAGAACAGACGGATGGCCAGTTCGTCGTCGATGACATAGATAACGGGTTTCATGGCGGCGATTATGCTATTTGAGAGAGTGACGGGCAAGGATGATTAAGCGGCCCCCCCATTATTCTGGCCTGGACATGAAAAATGCCGGAGGAAAGGCTTCCTCCGGCATTCATTTTTCAGGCGGGAAGAGGGTGAGCCCTAGTGAGCCCCCTCCCCCTTGAGCACGACGCCCACGGTGGAGGCCAGGATCTTGGCATCCTGCCGCCAGCCCGAGTGGTTGATGTAGTGCTTGTCCAACTCGATCTTGCGACGGGCGGACTCGACACCATCATCGTAGCCGTTGATGACCTGGGCCAGGCCGGTGATCCCGGGCTTGACCAGCAGACGGTCCCGGAAATCGGGAATGTCCTTCTCCAACTGATGCACGAAGACCAGGCGCTCGGGGCGGGGACCGATGAGACTCATCTCACCCTTGAGCACGTTCATGAACTGAGGCACCTCGTCCAGGCGGGTCTTGCGCAGGAAGCGCCCCACCCGGGTGATGCGCGAGTCGTTCTTGGTGGCCCACTGGGCGCCCTTGGCCTCGGCATCGGTGCGCATGCTGCGCAGCTTGTGCACCTTGAAGGGCTTGCCGGGGCGCAGAACCTTACGCCGGTCGTTGGTGCCAGGCCGCTCGAGAGTGCGGCGGATGCGCTGGCGGCGATTCAGCCCCACCCTTTCCTGGCTGTAGAACACCGGGCCGGGACTGTCCAGCTTGATGATGAGGGCCAGCAGAGGCAACACCAGTCCGAAGACCAGCAGAGCGCCCAGACTGACGATGATATCGAAAACCCTTTTCAGACGCAGATACACACCACTGGGCAGCCGCATATCGGCCGGCACCAGATTGGGACCCTGCGCGTGGGATTCCTTGCTGCGGAGTTGGATGGCAGGATCGGCCAGAGCGGCGGACCCCTCCGACTCACCCATGACGTCGACCCGGTTCATGGCCGGCACCCAGTGTCGCTGGGATTGGCCCTTCCGGGGACCGAGTTTCTTTATAAACGTGTTGCTACGCATATACCATCCCCACCTGCTGGATGCACAAACAGCAAATCCCTTTGGACTCTTGATGCGTGGGCTATAGTTCCTTGGCCGTGATCTTCCCCCGAATTTCTCGACCAACTAGATCTCAATTCTACCCCAACCTGTGACACTTCGCAACCCCTATTTTTGAGTTTTTGGGATTTGATTTTTTTTTAACCCCATTGAGTCCATTATTTCATCAAATCTTTACGTGACAACATTTTGGTTAACCTCACCAACCACTGAAGATTACCCCTTCGTTAATAAAGTAATCTTTATTTTACTTTTGATTATCAATCAGTTCTTATTAATGTTCGGCACTTTTCTCCTGGACTTGAAAGTGAAATCAAAGCATGAAGCTGCCCCGGCATTTCGTTGGGAAATCATTCCTTATCATCGCCCTGGTTGCCGTCATATACGTGGCAGGGGCTCTCTGGCTAGGCTGGGATGAAATCCGGGACAGGATCAGTCATTTCCCGGGCCAGGCCCTGCTGTTCATGGCCGGGCTCAGCCTGTTCAACTATGTCCTGAGATTTTTTCGCTGGGAATTGTATCTGCGCCAGCTGGGCCGCCCCCTACCCTGGCGGACCTCCCTGGGCCTCTATTTCTCCGCCTATGTCATGGTCATCACCCCCGGCAAGATCGGGGAAGTTTTCAAGGCCGCCGTCATGCGGGAAAAATGCGGCGTCCCCCTGGCCCTGGGAATTCCCGTGGTGCTGGCCGAGCGCATCTACGATTTCCTGGCGGTGCTGGTATTGGCCATCCTTGGCCTGTTCATTTGGCCCGAATCCTTTGCCGGCTTGACCACGGGCCTGGTGGCCGCGGCCTTCCTCCCCGTGGCCCTTGCCCTTTTCCGTCATCCCGGGGTGCGCACGCGCTTGCTGAACAAGCTGGGCAAGGCCCCGCTGCTCAAGGACCACACGGTCAGCCTGGATTCGTCCATGACCTCCCTGGACCGCCTGCTCTCCCTGCGCCTTGTGCTCATTTCCATGATCCTGACCACCGTGGCCTGGCTGGCCGAATGTCTGGGTCTGTGGATCGCCTGCCGGGGATTGCAAAGCGCTGTTTCGGTGGGCGAGAGCATCTTCGTCTATGCCGCGGGCACCCTGGTGGGCAGCCTCAGCTTCCTGCCCGGAGGGCTGGGCGGAACCGAGGCGGTCATCATCATCCTGCTGAAGAATCTGTCGGTGGATGGAGCGCAGGCGGCGGCCGCCGCCCTGCTGGTGCGCATCTTCACCCTGTGGCTGGCCGTGGTGCTGGGGCTGGTGTTCTTCCTGGTTTACCGTCGCAGTCTTTTCGGCGCCACCCCCGAACAGGATTCCGGAGGGGACAGCCCCTCCTGAAGGGTCAGATTGGGCCGGAGGCCGGGCCAGCTTATTCGCTGGCCCGGTCGTAGGCGATGTAGAAGGTGGCCGTGGCCGTGAGGGTCGAAAGGATGAGGGGCAGGTTCCGCTGCAACCAGTTGGGCCGCTGGAATTGCACGTGCACGGCGTCCCCGGGGTAGATGAGGGGGTTCCCCAGAGGGTTGCCCTGCTTGATGAAACTCTCCAGGTTGACCTTCCGGCTGTTGAGATCCTCCCCAGACCTGTGCACCCACCAGACATCGTTCAGGGTGGCCACGTCCGAAGGCGAACCGGCCATCATGATCACGTCCAGCAGGGGCGTGGGCTCGTTGATGGGCACAAGGCTGGGGTGAACCACGCCTCCGAAGACCTGCACGCCGTTTCCGGCCAGACTGGAAGCCCCGGCCACATCCCCGGTCGCCGGCACCACCAGGGTGTCGCCATCCTTGAGCTCGAAGCGGGGAATGTCTCCCCCGACCATGATCCGGGAAAGATCCATCTCATGGGCTTCTGACCCCTGAGCCGTTTCCCGCACGACCCTGGCCCGGCTCAGGTTGGCCTGCTCGGCAGGACCTCCGGCCGCACGCACCACGTCCCACAGGGTGGGAGGCGTGTTGAAGCTGTACATGCCGCTGTCGTTGACCTCACCGATGACATAGATCCGCACGCCCGTCCCCTGGTCCGCCAGATTCAGTTGCACCGAATCGATGGTGGGGTCGAACAGCCGCAGGCGCTGCCTGATCACCAGCTCGGCCTCATCGATGGTCAGGCCGGCCAGCCCGATCTCTCCCACCTGGGGAATGGGAACCCGGCCCTTGCCGTCCACGGTGAGCAGCAGGTTCAGGTCAGGGCGCCCCGGCACCGCCAGCTGAACCTGGTCGCCGTTGGCCAGGCGGCCCTGGGCTTCCCCGCCGGCGGTGGCCTGAGCCAGCGACTGCAGGGGCATGAGCAGGGCGGCCAGGAGCAGGATGATTCCCCGCACCCTTTGCTGATCCTGAAGGAAACGACGAGTCCTCTTGGACATGGCTCCATCCTTTACCGGCTGACGGGTCAAAAGTTTTCCTTGTACCAGGCCACCGTGCGGGCCAGACCTTCGTCCAGGCTGACCCGTCCCTTGTAGTCCAGGAACTCGCGGGCCAGCTCGATGCTGGCCTGGGAGTGGCGAACATCCCCGGGCCGGGATTCGTCGAAACTGGGTTCGATGTCGCATCCCACCAGATCCCTGATGCGCAGGCACAGGTCCTCGACGGTGATGCGCCCCCCCAGGGCCACGTTGTAGCTGCGACCGCCGGCCTCGGGGCGGGAATCGCAGGCGGCGATGTTGGCCTCGACCACGTTCTGCACGAAGGTGAAATCCCGGGACTGCTGCCCATCACCATGGATGATGGGCACCTCGCCGGCCAGGAAGCGGGTGATGAACTTGGGCACCACCGCGGCGTACTGGCTCTCGGGATCCTGCCGGGGGCCGAACACGTTGAAGTAGCGCAGGCCGATGGTGTTCAGGCCGTACAGGTTGTTGAAAACCGCACCGTACAGTTCGCCGACCCGCTTGTTCACCGCGTAAGGCGACATGGGTTTGGGCTGCATGCCCTCATGTTTGGGCAGTTCCTCGGTGTCTCCGTACACGCTGCTGCTGGCCGCGTAAACCACGCGCCGCACGCCGCTCTGGTGAGCACCCCAGAACACGCGCAGGGTTCCCCCCACGTTGTGCTCGTCGCTCATGAGAGGGTCCTTGACGCTGCGGGGGACGCTGGGCAGGGCCGCCTGGTGGAACACGCAGTCCACACCCTGGCAGCAATCCAGCACGGTGTCCAGGTCGGTGATGCTGCCTTCGACGAAGCGCACCTTGTCCTGGACGTCATCGATATTCGCGAGCTTGCCGGTGGACAGGTTGTCCAGGACCACCACTTCGTGATCCCGGGCCACCAATTCGCGCGTCAGGTGGGAGCCGATGAAACCGGCTCCCCCCGTAACAAGATACTTGGCCATTGCTAAATCTCCCTACAGCTTGATCAGGTTCGGGGCGCTCTTGCCCTTCAAGGCGTTGCGCGTGTCCACCACCAGGACTTCGGTCTCCAGCAGCATGGCGTGATCCACCATGGGGTGGTTGGTGACGATGACCGCCACGTCGAAATCCTTCACCGTGGCGGGAGTGAATTCCGCCAGCTTCTGCCCGGCCACACCCACGGGAAGGGCAGGCACGTGGGGGTCGTACCAGTGCACCTCGGCACCGCGGCCCTCCAGCAGGTTCAGGATATCCAGGGCCGGAGATTCCCGCATGTCGTCGATGGCGGCCTTGTAGGCCACGCCGACCACCAGAACCCTGGACCCGTTGACGGCCTTCTTGATGTTGTTCAGACCATCGGTGACAAGCTTGAGCACGTGCTTGGGCATGCCGCCGTTGACCTGGCCCGCCAGATCGATGAAGCGAGTCTCGCTGCCGTGCTGCTTGGCCTTCCAGGACAGGTAGAAGGGATCGATGGGGATGCAGTGTCCGCCCAGGCCGGGCCCCGGATAGAAGGGCATGAAGCCGAAGGGCTTGGTGGCCGCGCCTTCGATCACTTCCCACACATCGATATCCATGTCGCTGCACATCAGGGCGATCTCGTTGACCAGGCCGATGTTCACGCTGCGGAAGGTGTTCTCCAGCAGCTTCACCGTCTCGGCCACGCGCACCGAGGAAACGGGCACCACCGTGTCCATGACCTGGCTGTAAAGAGCCTTGGCCACCTCGGTGCAGGTCGGGGTGACGCCACCCACGACCTTGGGAATATTCTTGGTGTGGTAGGTGGGGTTACCGGGATCCACGCGCTCGGGCGAGAAGGCCAGGAAGAAATCTTTCCCCACTTCCTTGCCGTTCTCGGCCATGCGAGGCAGGATGACTTCCTCGGTGGTGCCGGGATAGGTGGTGCTTTCCAGGATGATGAGCATGCCGTCATGCAGGGAGGGCGCGATGGCGTCCACGGCGCTCTGGATGTAGCTGATATCCGGATCACCCGTCTTGCCCAGAGGGGTGGGGACGCAGATATTCACGCTGTCGACCTCGGCCAGGTGGCTCATGTCGGTGGTGGCCACCAGGTGGCCCGAGTCCACCACGGTTTTCAACTCGTCACTGGTGACGTCGATGATGTAGCTATCCCCACGGCCCAGCGCGGCCACCTTTTCCTCGGAAAGGTCGAAACCGATGACCTTGAATCCGGCCTGGGCGTAGGAAACGGCCAGGGGAAGCCCCACATAGCCCAGCCCCAGAACGCCGAGGGTGGCGTTCTTGCTTTCCAGTTTCTGGATGATCTGTTCCATGATTCTCCTCGGGCCATGCCTGGCCCTTTTGCTTCAGTTTGAGACCTTGAGCGTGACAGGACACAATCTGGATGATCGGCCGCAAACTCCCTGGACTGAACAACTTAATTGTGAATTTTATTGAAAATCGGCAGCACCCCGCTGCCCTGGCGGCCCGAGAGGCCCACCCTGGAGAAATCGACGGTGTTCCGCCGGGCTCCCGGGGAGGGGATCCGGCTTCAAGAGGTCCTCAGGAAGCCCTCAGGAGGATCCGCGCATTTCCCTGTCGAGAAGCGCCATCTCCCGCCGCAGGTCCCTCAATTCCTTCACTTTGTAATACAACCTGCGAAGAACCGAAAGGATAAAAATGCCCAGCAGGGCCAGCGCTAACCAGCGATAGGCGGGATTCAGATCGGCCCCATGACGCAGGAAGAGGTTGTTGAGGGTGCGCCCGAACAGGACCAGCATGGCCGCAAACAGGGCCTGAACCAGCAGATGAACCACGCCCCCGGTGAACTCTTCCTTGCAGCGCAGATACTGTCGCAAGGGGAAATCCCCGCCGCGACCATCCCGGAAACGGGAGTCGAAGAGATCGCTGCGGCGTCGGCTGCGCTTGGCGAACACCCTCAGACCTCCCGATCGCGATCGTCCTGGAGATCCTCGAATTCCGCGTCGGAGATGCTCTGCTGGGTGAAGTCGCTGATGTCGTGACCGGACGGCTTGTCGTCCTGGGGTCCGGGATATGGAGGCCGAGCCCGGCGCCGGGCTCCCGGGGGTGGCGACAGAAGGGACCGCATCACCCGGCGGACCAGCAACCACAGAAGAAAAATGATGACGAGGTACTTGATCATGATCTGATACTACACCGGGAAAGGTTGGTACGCCCGGCGGGATTCGAACCCACGACCTTCTGCTCCGGAGGCAGACGCTCTATCCAGCTGAGCTACGGGCGCACCCTTGTGTGGAGGCGAATTATGGGACATGATCCCCGCCTCGTCAAATTTGTTTTGGTCCCCTCAGGCCAGGCCGCCGGCCTGGGCCCCGTGGGCCGCCAGCAGTTGCCGGGCGTAATCATCCTGGCTCTCGCCGGCGCTCTCGCCCGGCAATTCGCCCCCGAGCAATCGGCGGATTTCCTGGACCCTCTCCTCGTCGTGGATCTCACGGACGGTGACCCGGGTGCGGTCCCCGTTCACTTCCTTGGCCACCTTCAGGTGCCTGCGTCCGTGGGCGGCCACGGTGGGCAGATGGGTGATGCACAGAACCTGGATCTGGCGTGACAGCTGCCCCAGCAGACGGGCCACGGGCACGGCGTTGTCCATGCCCAGGCCGGCGTCAATCTCGTCATACAGCTGCAGGGCGGCCGTTTGCTCCTGTTCCGCCAGCACCGACAGCCCCAGGAAGATCCGGCTCTTCTCGCCACCGGAGGCGATCTTGCCCACAGGACCGTAAGGCTCGCCGCGGTTGGTGCGCACCAGCAATTCCACCCGGTCCGCCCCGTGGGCGGTCACCGCGCAACGCCGGCCGTCCACCTCCACCAGGCCCTCCGGGTCCAGGTTGGGTTCCACGGTCAGGGCCACATCGATTTCCTGCAAGGCCAGAGGGGCCACCATCTCCTGCGCGCGGACGGCCAGGGGACCGGCCCCCGCCACCCTCTTGCGCCGCAAGACCAGGGCAGCCTCGGCCACCTGGGTCCGCACGGCGGCGACCTTCTCCTCCAGGTCCGTGATGTGGGCCGCCGCCGACCTCTGTCGTCCGACACGCCGGGCCAGGTCTTCCTGCAAGGCCAGCAGCCCAGCCACATCCAGGCGGTATTTCCGGGTCAGATCGGCATAGAGTTGCAGGCGCTCTTCAAGTTCATCCAGCTGTGAAGGATCAACCTCCACAGCGTCCAGAAAGCGTTCCAGATCGTGGCCCGCATCCTGGCACAGGGCCTGGGCATCCAGCAGACGGGAAAGAACATCCTTCAGCCGGGGGCTGGCCTCGGCCAGATCCCCCAGGGCACCCACGGCCTGGGACAGCAGGGTCTCCGCGCTGACCTCTCCCTCGGCCACCAGGTCACGGGCCCTGCCCGCCGACTCCAGCAGGGCCCGGGAGTTGCGGGCCAGGGCGATCTTTTCCCTCAGGGCGGATTCCTCCGCGGGATCCAGGCCGGCTTCCTCCAGCTCCCGCAACTGGTATTCCCACATTTCCAGCTGCTGCCGGGCGAAATCCTCTTCCCGGCGCCGGCTTTCCAGTTCCTCGCGCAGGTTGCGATATTCCTCGAGGATCGAGGCGAGTCGGGCCTTTTCCCGGCCCAGGCCCAGCACCTGGTCCAGAAAATCCCGGGCGAAACCGCTCCGGGACAGTTCCCTTTGCTGATCCTGGCTTTGCACGGCCAGCAAACGCGGGCCCAGCTCCTGCAACAGGGCCAGCGACGAGACCAGACCGTTGATCAGCACCCGCCCGCGACCCTCCCGCCGCAATTCCCGTCGCAGCACCAGCAGCAGATCATCGGCCAGGCGGATGCCCTGCTCACGCACATGGGTCGCCAGCAGGTCTTGCCCGGACAGGTCAAAAACACCCTCCACGTAGGCCAGATCCTCGCCCAGGCGGATGTTCTCACGCTCCCCCTTGCCACCGGCCAGCAAGCCCAGGGCGCCGGCCACCAGGCTCTTGCCGGCCCCGGTTTCGCCGGTGATGATGGTCAGACCCCGGCCCAGGGGCAGGACCAGATCGTCCACCAGGGCCAGGTTGCCCACGCGCAGCTCGCGTAACATGCTACAGACCCTTGCCGCGGCGTCGGTTGGGTCCGCCCCAGTTCAGCTTGTGGCGCATGACCCGGTAGAAGGTGCTGTGGGGGAATTTGATGAGGGCCACCTCGTTGTTGGCCTGCCGGAAGGATAGGCGGTCACCATCCTCCAGGGTGTGGGTCTTCTGCCCGTCGGCGGTCAGCACCGCACCCTCACCTGTCTCATGAAGGATCACCTCTATGTTGGTATCTTCACTGATGATGAGCGGCCGCATGCCCAGGCTGTGAGGACAGATGGGCGAGACCAGCAGGCAGGGCACGGCCGAGTGGCAGATAGGCCCCCCGGCGGAAAGGTTGTAGGCGGTGCTGCCGGTGGGAGTGGAAACGATGATGCCATCACCCAGGAAGGTT
The DNA here is from genome assembly GCA_963674845.2 of Candidatus Krumholzibacteriia bacterium. Lineage (GTDB taxonomy): Bacteria > Krumholzibacteriota > Krumholzibacteriia > LZORAL124-64-63 > LZORAL124-64-63 > LZORAL124-64-63. The sequence continues at coordinate 611,395 of CAXXKE010000001.1, forward strand.
CCCAGCGAGTCACCGTTCAGGATCAATTCCATGTGCAGGGCCCTGGGCAGGGGGCCCATGTTAACCACCAGGTCGTTGAAGGCGTTGGCTCCGGCCACCCGTTGCCCCCCACGCCACACCGAGACGTAGACACGGGAGCGGTTCTCCAGGTGGTAGTTCCCTGCCAGAAGATTCTCCACCGCCTGACCCAGCTCGCTCAGGGGCACATCCGTCAGGTAACCCAGGCTTCCCATGTTCACACCCAGCAGGGGCACTCCGGAAAGGCCCAGCACCCGGGCCGCCCGCAACATGGTCCCGTCACCACCCATGGCGATGACGGTGTCCACGGCATCCACCAGCTGGTCATTGGGCAGGGAATACAGGTCCGGAGGCAGGATGGGGTCCAGGTCCGAGGAGGCAACCACCTGGGCGTCCCCCTTGCGACAGATATTCGCGATGGTTTCCATGGCCGGGGGCAATTCGGGTTTGACCGGGTTGCCGAACAACCCCACACGCTTGACCGGAGGCCCGGACCGGCTCTTCTCGGGCCCGCTCATGACGCGTCCTGGGCGGCCGAAGAAGCATCGGCCTCGTCCAGGAAACGGCGCACCCGGCGGCTCAGGCCCTCAGCATCCAGCTCCAGGGCGCCCAGCAACTCGGCCCGGGTTCCGTGCTGCTGGAAACGGTCCGGGATGCCCATGTTCAACACCCGGGGACCATGATCCTTGTCCTGGGCCGCGGCCCATTCCAGCACCGCCGATCCGAAACCACCCGCCAGGGCATTTTCTTCCACCGTCACCACGGCGCTGTGCTCACGCCAGACATTGTCCAGCAACTCTTGGTCCAGGGGCTTGATGAAGCGCATGTCCACCACCTTGCAGGACGTGCCCTGGGCTTCCAGCTGCTCGGCCGCCGCCAGCGCGGGCTGCACCATGGATCCCACGGCCAGGATGGCCACATCCTTGCCCTCGCGAAGGGTTTCAGATTTGCCCAGGGGAATGGGGCATGGATCCCCTTCCATGGGCACACCCAGTCCGCTGCCGCGAGGATAACGCAGGGCGCTGGGCCCCTCCTCGCGAGCCAGGCCGGTGGCCAGCATGTGCCGCAGCTGATCCTCGTCGCGCGGCGCCATCACCACCATCTCCGGCACCATGCGCAGATAAGTGAAATCGAAAACACCGTGATGTGTGGGGCCGTCCTCACCCACCAGGCCGCCCCGATCCACGGCGAAGACCACCGGCAGCTTCTGCAGGGCCACGTCGTGGATCACCATGTCCACCGCCCTCTGCAGGAAGGTGCTGTACAGGGCCACCACCGGCCGCTGTCCGGCGCTGGCCAGGCCGCCGGCAAAGGTCACGGCGTGCCCCTCGGCAATGCCCACGTCATGGAAACGGGCGGGGCAGATATCCTTCAGCTTGCCCATGCCGGTGCCCGAGGGCATGGCGGCGGTGATCCCGTGAATGCGGCTGTCCTTGGCGGCCATCCGGGCCAGGGTCTCGCCGAACACGCCGGTGTAGGTGGGAATCTCGGGCTTGACGACCTTGACACCCTTGTCCTGGTCGAACTTGCCCACCCCGTGGTAGCGCTGCCCGTCCTCCTCGGCGAAGCGGTACCCCTTGCCCTTGGTGGTCAGCACATGCATGAGGATGGGCCCCTTCAGTTTGCGCATGGCCTTGAGGGTCTCGATCATCAGGGGCAGGTCGTGCCCATCCAGGGGCCCGAAGTACTTGAAACCCAGCTCCTCGAAGAGGATGGTGGGCACCACCAGCTGCTTCAGGCTCTCCTTGATGCGCCCGGCCAGGACCTGGGCCTTGCTGCCGTGGGGAATCTTGCCCAGCAGATCCCACAGGTCGGCCTCCAGCCGGTTGTAGTGCTTGCCGCTGGTAATGCGAGTCAGGTAACGGGAGATGGCGCCCACGTTGGGCGAGATGCTCATGTTGTTGTCGTTGAGGATGACGATCATGTCGGTCTGCAGCTGGCCGGCGTTGTTCAGCCCCTCGAAGGCCAGCCCGCCGGTCAGGGCGCCGTCACCCACCACGGCGATGACTGAATGGTCCTCGTGCCGGGCATCCCGAGCCGCGGCGAACCCCACGGCAGCGCTGATGGAGGTGCTGGCGTGCCCCACTCCGAACATGTCGTGTTCGGATTCGCTCTGCTTGGGAAAACCGGCCACCCCATCGCGGGTGCGCAGGGTGTGGAAATGGTCCCGCCGTCCCGTCAGCAGCTTGTGACCATAGGCTTGATGGCCCACGTCCCACACGATCTTGTCCGTGGGGGTGCTGAACACCCGATGCAGAGCCACCGTCAATTCCACCACACCCAGACTGGCGCCCAGATGCCCACCGGTCTTGCTGACGGTGGAAATGATCTCGCTGCGCAACTCGGCGCACAGCTGGTCCAGCAGGACCGGGTCCAGCAGTTTCAGGTCCGCGGGGCCCTCGATCTTGTCAAGCAGGGAGGCCATTTCATCCTCGGCTGGGTCTGGTGGGAAAACGAAACCCACCGGTGAAAAGGTCAAACCGGAGAACGAGGACACGTTTCAACCGATTTCATCGATTTAGGTTAACCCCAAGGCAATCCGAACGCCAGAGCGAAAAGCGCTCCGAAAAGCACCCCCACCACCACGTGGGCGGGATGATGGGTGCGAGGGTCCAGGTAGCCCGCCACCCGCGCCTGAAAAGGGCCGGGATTGTGAAGGTTTTCCACGAGCCGCAGCGCGGCCTCCCGGTGGCGGCTGGCGGCCACCCGCAACTTGACCGTGTCATGGATGATGATCACGGCAAAAACCAGGGCGAACCCCGCCGCCGAGGAGTGCCAGCCATGGCGCAGGATGACCATGACCAGCAAGCAACTCAGCACCGAGGCCTGGGCACTGGGCAGGCCGTGTCCCTGGGCCAGGGCCGCAAAGGCGAATCGCTTACCGGGCCAGCTGTAGGCCACCAGCTTGATGAGCTGGTTGGTCACACCGCAAAGCCCGACGATGGCCCACACCGGCCAGATGCCGGGTAAAAAACCTGTCACTGCTGCCGGTTCCATAGAAACGCTCCCAGGGCCAGCATGCGGTCGGTGGCGGCGCCGGTTGGCAATTCCTCCCGCAGCAGACGCAGCCCCTTCTGGCCATGGCGCCCCGTCCGCCGAGCCGCGGCCTCCAGGCCCTCCAGTTCGACCCAGGTGGCCTTTCCCGCGGCGGCGTCCTTGCCCGCGCTCTTGCCCAGCTGTTCGGTGCTGGCGGTGACATCCAGCAGGTCGTCGGCCCCCTGAAATGCCAGCCCCAGTTCCTGGCCGGCCAGGAAGAGCCGGTCCACCGACGTGGGCGAAGCCCCCCCCAGCAGGGCCCCCACCCCGCAAGCCGCGGCCAGCAGGGCCGCCGTCTTCTTCAGGTGGATGCTGCGGATGAGGCGGGCGGTGGGCCGATCCAGATCCTCGGCGTCCAGGTCCTCCTGCTGTCCCCCCACCATGCCGGCCGGCCCCACGCAGCGAGCCACCAGGGCCACAAGTTCGGCCGCCTGCTCCTGCCCGGCCAGAGCCAGATGCTGGAAACCCAGGGCCTGCAGGGCGTCCCCGGCCAGGATGGCGGTGGCCTCGTCAAAAGCCACGTGGCAGGTGGGTCGGCCCCGCCGCAGGATGTCATCATCCATGGCCGGCAGGTCGTCATGGATGAGGGAATAGGTGTGAATCATCTCCAGACCGGCGCCGGCCAGCAGAACCCTTTCCCGCGAGGCAGCCGACCCACTCGCCCCGCGGTGGGCTTGCAACGCATCCCAGACCCACAGGGCCAGGATGGGGCGCAATCTCTTGCCCCCGCCCAGCAAGCTGTGGCGCATGGCCTCCAGCAGGCGCAGCGGAACGCCCTTGCGCTGCCCCATGAGGCGCCGCAATTCGCGGTCCACCCCCTTCTGCTCGGTGGTCAGAGCTTTCTTCAACTGGGCCACCGACAGCCCCAGAGCCTGCGGGCTGGTCTTCTCAGCTGGCATCCAGGCCCTCCGCGCGGCACATGGCCTCCCAGGTGTTCTCCAGCAACATGGCGATGGTCATGGGCCCTACACCACCCGGCACGGGAGTCAGGGCGGCCACGTGCCCCTTCAGGGCCTCCTGGTCCACATCCCCCACCAGACGGGTGCCGCTCTTGCGCTCGGGCGCGTCGATGCGGTTGATTCCCACGTCCACCACGACGGCGCCCTCGGCGATCTCATCGCGCCCCAGGAAGCGGGGCACGCCGATGGCCGCCACCACCACGTCGGCGCTGCGGGTGATGGCCGCCAGATCCCGGGTGCCGCTGTGGCACAGGCTCACGGTGGCGTTGGCGTCGTCGCGCTTCAGGGACATGAGCATGGCCAGGGGACGCCCCACGATGACGCTGCGACCCACGATGGCCACGTGCTTACCGGCCAGGGAGATGTCGTGGTGGGCCAGCAGACGCAGCACGCCCTTGGGCGTGCAGGGCACGAAGCGCGGATGACCGGCCGTCAACCGGCCCAGGTTCTCGGGGTGGAAGCCGTCCACATCCTTGGCCGGGTCAACGGCCAGCAGGATCTGTTCCTGGTCCAGGTGTCCGGGCAAGGGAAGTTGCACCAGGATCCCGTCGATGGCGCCGTCGGCGTTCAGTTCCTGCACCCGCGCCAGTACCTGCTCCTGGGTGGAATCGGCGGGCATACGGTAGGTCACGTGATGAAAGCCCACCTCCTCGCAACCCTTCTCCTTGTGGCTGACGTAAACGGCAGAAGCCGCGTCGTCTCCCACCAGAACCACGGCCAGGCCGGGGCGACGCGGCGCGGCGGCCACCTTCTCCTTCAGCTCGGCGAAGACCTGGTCCCTGACGGGGCCGCCCTTGAGCATGAGTGTATCCACGGCTTGACTCCTTCGTCAGTCCCTGGCGCCCAGGGATCAGTGGGCCACGCTGGTGGCCCGGGTCTCCCGGATGACCATGACCTTGATCTGGCCGGGGTATTCCAGCTCGCCCTCGATGCGGCGGCTCACTTCCTCGGCCAGGACGGCGGCATCGGCATCCGAAACCTTGGTGTGATTGACCAGGACACGCACCTCGCGGCCGGCCTGGATGGCGAAGCTCTTCTCCACGCCGTCGAAGCTCTCGGCGATGCTCTCCAGGTTCTCCAGGCGCTCGACGTAGGTCTGGATGCTTTCCCGCCGGGCTCCGGGCCGGGAAGCCGAAACCGCGTCGGCGGCGGCGGTGATGAAGGTGTAGGGAGTGCGGGGTTCCACGTCCTGGTGGTGACCACCCACGGCGTTGATCACCGTGTCGTTCTCGCCGAACTTCTTGCAAAGCCTGGCCCCGATGACGGCATGGGGACCCTCGATCTCGTGATCGGCGGCCTTGCCGATGTCATGCAGGAAACCGCAGCGCCGGGCCAGCTTGGAATCCAGCCCTAGTTCGGCAGCGATGGTTGAGGCCACCGCGGCCACCTCGCTGCTGTGCTTCAGCAGGTTCTGGCCGTAACTGGTGCGGTAGTTCAGGCGCCCGATGTAGTAGTACATGTCGGCATGCACCTTCTGCAGCCCCATGTCCAGGCAGGCCTGCTCGCCGATCTCCCGGATCTTCTCCTGCATCTCGCGATCCACCTTCTGGACCACTTCCTCGATGCGGGCCGGGTGGATGCGGCCGTCGCGGACCAGGATCTCAAGGGCCTGCCGGGCCACCTCGCGGCGCACCGGGTCGAAGCCTGAAACCACCACGGCACCCGGGGTGTCGTCGATGATCACGTCGATGCCGGTGGCCATCTCGAAGGCGCGGATGTTGCGGCCCTCGCGGCCGATGATGCGGCCCTTCATCTCGTCGTTGGGCAGATCCACCACCGACACGGTGGACTCGGCCACGTGTTCGGAGGCATAGCGCTGCACGGCAAGGCTCAGGATCTTGATGGCCTCGCGGCGGGCGGAACGCTCGGTTTCCTGGCGCACTTCCTGGATGCTCTTGGCCGCCGCGTGCCGGGCATCGCTGACCATTTTCTCCATGAGGATCTGGCGGGCCTTGTCCTCGCTCAGTCCGGCCACTTCTTCCAGCTTCAGGCTGGCCTCCTGGCGCAGATCATCGAGTTCGGCCTCCCGCTTCAGCAACTCCTGCTGCCGCTGGCGCAGTTCCTCCTCGGACTTGTCCAGGCGGTTTTCCTTACCGTCGATGAAGGCCACCTTCTTGTCCAGGTTGTTCTCGCGCTTGTCCAGGCTCTCCTGGCGCAGGCGGGCTTCCCGGCGGGCGGTCTCGGTTTCCTTCTCGAATTGCTGACGGGCCTTGAAGAATTCCTCCTTGGCCTCCAGTTCCGCGCTCTTGCGGATATCACCGGCTTCTTTCCGTGCGTCCTGGAGCAGGCGATCACAAGTAAGTTCCGCCTGTCCGTGCTTGCGGACATAGCGGAACTTGAAGACAAACCAACCCAGCAGGAAAAATACGACGGCGGAAGCGATGGGGTACACGTACCACGGTACCTGCGGCATTGCCGCTCCTTCCTGGTTTATTCGGATGTCGGGAAAGAAAAGAGAAGGATCAAGTACCCCGCCCGGTCGTGTGAGTCGGAAGCAACTGAACCGAGTTGCTTCAGGTGGGTTTCCTGTCGCTGAATCAGATCATCCTCCCGCGGGAGGCGCGATCTTCAACAACGAACTGCCGGAATCCCCTTGATGAAGTGTTGGCTCACTTGTACGACACATCACGTGCCGGGCAGGGAATCACCCTCGGAATCGGGAGAACGGTCCAGACCCAGTTCTCGGGCCAGCAAATGGCTGATCTGGGTCGATTTATCTTCAAGCGTCGCCATGGCCTCGAGGCGTTTCTGCTGCTCCCGGAACAGTTCGTCGGCGATGTTCACCGCCGCCAGGATCGCCACCTTCGAGGTGGGAATGGTCGGGGCGTTCCCGGCCACCTCACGCATGCGTTCGTCGACGAATGCCGCGATCTCCTGAACGTATTCAGGGTCAGCACTCCCCTTCAGGGTGTATGTCTTGCCGAAAATATCGACTTTGACGCTTTCGGAATCTGGCATGGACTTTTTCCCGAGACCAGTCTAGCCCAGGGCCTCCAGCTTGCTAAGCAGGCCCCCGACCTTGTCCTCGATTTCCTTCCGTTTTTCCTCATAAACCTCGACGTCGGCCGCAGTGCGCCGGGCCTCGTCGAGTTCTTGATTTAATCGTGTGTTGCGGTCCTCGAGTTCCAGGACACGCGTTTCCAGTTCCTGGCAGCGGCCGTCAAGACGAGTGTTCTCGGCCCGCAGTTCCTTGATCAGGCCCACGGCTTCGAGAACCTTGGCTTCCAGAATGTTGAGATTGCTTTCCATGGCAGTCCGCTCACTTCCTTGATCCCGGGACCACGGCGCGCGGCCGCGGTCAAGTTGCCTTCATCTGGCGGGCCTTCAAGCTGCCATTTTCCATGGCGTTACTGCTTTTTGCCCTAGCTTCTCTGTTCTATCTTCAAGCGGTCGGACAGGGCCTTCAGGATCCCTTCGATGGCAAAGTCCACCGTCTTACCCTTCAAATTACCTTTTGCCGAGCGGAACTTCAAGCGAATTCCAAAGGCACCGACGCCCTCGGGAAGGCCCTTTCCGCGGTAAATATCAAAGAGTTCCACCGATTCCAGCAGGGGTCCGCCGCTGTCCTTGACCACCGCTTCCAGATCCCCGAAGGCCACCGCGGGGGGCACCAGCAGGGAAAGGTCACGCTTCACGGCGGGATAGCGGCCAAAATCCTTGTACAGAACGGGTTGCGGCTCCAGGTTCAAGTTGCTAAGACGGATCTCGGCCAGGGAAACGGGATGGTCCAGATCCCAGGCCTTGGCCACCCCGCCCTTGACCCGACCCAGGCCGCCCACCAGGGCGCCCTCCGCGTCCAGGATGCGCATCTGCACGCCGGCCTCCAGATAGGGCTCGGCATCCCCCACCTCCAGGGTCAGGGGAATCCGCAGGAAGGTGGCCAGGGACTCCACCACGCCCTTGATCTCCAGCAGGTCAGCCGGCACGCCGTCCATGCCCTTTTCGCGTGATCCGGCCACGGCACACTGCAGGAACAGGGGTTCCTCGGGCAGCAGCTTCTCGTCCTCGTGCCGCGGATCGGACACCTTGGCCCCGCCGGGCAGGAATGCCCGGTTGATCTGGAACAGGCGCACGGGCATCTCGGCCCCGCTGTTCAGGTTACGCCGGGCCACTTCCAGCAGGCTGGGCACCAGGCTGGTGCGCAACTGGGTATTGCCCCCGTGGTTGGGATTGATGACCGAAAGGGTCTGCAGGCGCACATCCCCCTCGGGCAGGCCCAGTTTTTCCAGTTCGCCCGCGGCCAGGAAGCTGCTGGTGACCATCTCGTGGTAGCCGCAACTGGCGAACCAGCCGCGCAGATTGGCCAGAACCCGGTCCAGGGGCCGGCGCACGGAACCCCGGCTGCCCGTGAAGCCGCCCCCGCCGCTCATGCGATCGAAGCCGTAGCTGCGGGCGATCTCCTCGATGAGGTCCACTTCCTGGAACAGATCCCGCCGGAACGAGGGCACCTGAACCATCATGTTCACCGCGCTGCTGTTGCTGGACCCGGGATTGCCCATGGGCTGCACCTTGAGGCCCAGGTTCTGCAGCATCTGGGCCGCCTCGTCGGTGCTGATCTCGGTGCCCAGCAGGCGGTTCACCTGCCAGATGCGCAGGGGCACCGCCGCGGCGGGCTTGTAGTCGGGATCGAAGCGATCGGCCCAGTCGGTGACGATGTGGGCCTCGGCCAGTTCCTGGAACAGGTAGAGAGCCCGGTGGGCGGCCTTCTGCACCATGTCCCAGTCCGCTCCCCGCTCGAAGCGGTAGCTGCTCTCGCTGATCAGGTTCAGCCCACGGCTCGCGGTGCGGACCAGTTGCTGGTTGAAGAATGCACTTTCCAGGATGATGTCCTTGGTGGCGTCGTCCACCTCGCTGTTGGCCAGACCCATGACGCCGGCCAGGGCCACCGGGCCCTTCTCGTCGCAGACCAGCAGGGTCCCCTCTTCCAGCTTCCGCTCCTGGTCGTCCAGGGTCACCACCGTGGCGCCGGGCTTGCTGCGCTCGACGGTGATGGTGGTGCCCGACAGCTTGGACTGATCGAAGGCGTGCATTGGCTGGCCCAGCTCGAACATCACGTAGTTGGTGATGTCCACCACGTTGCTGATGGGGCGGGCCCCCACGGCCCGCAGGCGGTTCTGCATCCAATCGGGGGAAGGCCCAACCTTGACGTTCTTGGCCCCGAAGGCGGTATACCGCGGGCAATCCGCGTAATCGGCGATGCGCACCTTGACACCCAGGCTCTCCCCCGTCTGCTGGCTGCCCCACACCCGGGGCAGGCTGGCCTTGGTGCCGTAGATGGCGGCCACTTCCCGGGCCACCCCGAAATGGCTCAGCCAGTCGGGCCGGTTGGGCGTGACCTCGATGTCCAGCACCGTGTCGTGGAAGCCATACAGCTCGTCGGCCGGAGTACCCGGCGCCAGATCCGTGTCCAGCTCCATGATGCCCTCGGCATCCGCCGTCAGCTGCAACTCGCTGGCCGAGCAGATCATGCCGAAGCTTTCCACCCCGCGGATCTTGCTTTTCTTGATCTTGAAGTCGCCGGGCAAAACGGCGCCCACCTGGGCGAACAGCACAGTGATGCCCTCGCGCACGTTGGGAGCACCGCACACCACCTGCACGGGTTCGTCGCTGCCGTCATCCACCCGGCACAGGCTCAGGCGGTCGGCGTCGGGGTGCTGCTCGCGGTGCACCACCTTGGCGATGACCACCTTGGGGAATGTCTGCTTGTATTCCTCCAAGCCTTCCACGTTGAGGCCCGCCGCCGTCAGCTTGACGGCCAGGTTCTCGGGGGTGTCGTCCCAGTTGACGAGTTCTTTCAGCCAATCCAAACTGATCTTCACAGCACACCTCGGAACTGGTTCAGGAAACGCAGGTCGTTCTCGTAGAGCAGGCGGATGTCACCGATGCCGTACTTGAGCATGGCGATGCGGTCGATGCCCATGCCGAAGGCGAAGCCGGTGTAGGCGTCCTCGGGGTAGCCGGCGGCCTTGAACACGTTGGGGTGCACCATTCCCGCCCCCATGATCTCCAACCAGCCCGTCTGCTGGCACACGCCGCACCCGGCGCCGCGGCACTTGACGCACTGCATGTCCACCTCCACCGAGGGCTCGGTGAAGGGGAAGTAGTGGGGCCGGAAACGGGTGGGCTGGTCGGCGCCGAAGAAGTTGCGCACGAAGGTGTCCACCGTGTCTTTCAGATCCCCCAGGCTGATGGCCTTGTCCACCACCAGGCCCTCGATCTGGTAGAATTCGCTGCTGTGGGAAGCGTCGGCGTTCTCGTTGCGGTACACGCGGCCGGGGAAGATATAGGCCAGCGGGGGCTGGACCCGCTCCATGTTGCGCACCTGCACCGGCGAGGTCTGGGTGCGCAGGCACACCTTGTCGTTGATGTAGAAGGTGTCCTGGATGTCCCGGGCCGGGTGGTCGTCAGGGAAATTGAGCGCGGTGAAGTTGTAGTAATCCAGTTCCACCTCGGGCCCATCGCCCCGGGAAAAGCCCATCCCGTAGAAGATGTCGCAGACCGATTCCAGCACGCTGACCAGGGGGTGGACCGTGCCCACGGCGGTGGGCGGAGTGCCCGGCAGGGTCAGATCCCAGCGCGGGACGTCCTGCCCCGCTGCGGCTCCTTGCAGTTCCTGCTGGCGGGCGTCCAGTTTCTCGGTCAGCTCCACCTTGAGCTTGTTCAGCTCGGCCCCCATGGCGGGGCGCTGGGCGGGTTCCACATCCTTCAGGTTGCGCAGCAAGCCGGTGACTTCGCCCTTGCGGCCCAGCAGGGCCACGCGGACATCTTCCAGCTCGGCAACGGAGGTGGCCGCGGCGATCCGCCCCGACCCTTCGCTGCGCAGCTTGTCGATGGTCTCCTTCATATCGGGATCACCTCCGCCGGCCGAGGGACCGGCGCATCCGGGTTGGAAAGTCGTTGCGAGCGGGTGCGGCAAGGCCGCTCTGTATTACAGAGCGGCCTTGGCGGCGTCGGCCAGCTTGCTGAAAGCAGCGGCGTCGGTGACGGCCAGATCGGCCAGCACCTTGCGGTCCACCTCGATCTCGGCCTTCTTCAGACCGTTCATGAAGTGGCTGTAGCTCAGGCCGTTCAGGCGAGCGGCAGCGTTGATGCGGGTGATCCACAGCCGACGGAATTCGCGCTTCTTGTTGCGGCGATCCCGGTAAGCGAAGGCCAACGCGCGGTCGACGGTTTCCCGTGCCTGGCGATACTGTCCACCCTTGCCTCCCACGAAGCCTTTGGCCCGCTTGAGATACTTCTTCCGCCGTTGCTTGGCGGCAGGATTGTTTGTTGCTCTCGGCATTTCGGTTCTCCTGTGTTTCCATTCCAGCGCTGGCGCAACCGGAATCAGTCAATCTTGCGGAACGGCCCGACCTGTGGGGCGTCCCTGATTCCGGTGCTACTTGCCCAGCATCTTCTTGGCGCGAGCCTCGTCGCAAGGAGCCAGCAGGCTCGACTTGCGCAGGTTGCGCAGGCGCTTGGGGCTCTTGGCGGTGAAGAGGTGCCCATGATAGGCCTTGTTGCGCTTGACCCGTCCGCTGCCGGTGAGCTTGAAACGCTTGGCAGCGGCACGGTTGGTTTTCATCTTGTTACCCATGTTCTGTTGCCTCTCTGACTATTTGCGAACGCAGTTTCCCGCCCCGACGGGCCGATCACGTCCTATTTTTTCCCGGCCCGCGACCGGGAATACCTGCCGGGCCGCGCCCGGACACGGCGGTGGATTACCTGTCGTACCTGGCTAGCGTGCCTTGATGGGCGCAACGACGAAGCTGATCTGCCGGCCTTCCCGCTGGGGTCTGGACTCGGGCGTCCCGTATTCCTTGATCTCCTCGTTGAGGTTGTTCAGGAACTCGAGGGCCAGGTCCAGGTGGGTGATTTCCCGCCCCCGGAACCGCATGACGACCTTCACCTTGTTACCGGCCTCGAGGAAGCTGATGATGTGCTTCTTCTTGAACTGGTAGTCATGGTCATCGGTCTTGGGCCGGAACTGCACCGTCTTGACCTTCACCGTGTGCGAAGCCTGACGGGCCTTCCGGGCCTTCTTGCTCTGTTCGTACTTGAACTTGCCGTAATCCATGATACGGCAAACCGGGGGCCTGGCACCGGGCGCGACCTCGACCAGATCGAGTCCACGCTCCTCGGCCAGACGCAGGGCTTCCGTGGTATCCAGAATCCCCAGCTGCTCGCCTTCTTCATCAACGACCAGGACCTTGGGAATCCTGATCATCCGGTTGACCCGGGTCACCTTGGTACTCTTGATAAGACCACCTCCAGGTTATGGTTGCCGGTCCGCCGCCCGGCCGGTCAGCCGGATCCGGGCACGAAAAAAGCGGACACAATGGCCCGCCCCAGGGTTGAGTAACCGCTCCGGTCCGTGAATTACGGCCAGATGCGGTGAGAGGGCGGACCTCTTCTTAAGCATTCTGCCGGGAGAACCCCTCTCCCGGCAGAGACTTGTTTGCCGATAATCTAGCTTTTGCTGGCCACGGCGTCAAGGAGATCCTTGATCACCGATTCCACGCTCCTGGAGCCCTGATCCCCCTCGTGGCGGATCCGCAGGGCCACCTCGTTGTTCTCCATCTCCCGACCGCCGACCACCAGCATCCAGGGCACGTGCAGCACCTCGGCCTCGCGGATCTTGAAGCCGATCTTCTCGTCCCGCACGTCGCTTTCGGCCCGGATACCGGCCCGGCGCAGCTGATCGGCCACCTTGGCGGCGTAATCGTGCTGATCCCGGCTCACCGAAAGCACCCGGACCTGCTCGGGGGCCAGCCACATGGGGAAATCCCCGGCGAAGTGCTCGGTCAGAATGCCGATGAAGCGCTCCAGGGAGCCCATGATGGCCCGATGGACCATGTAGACGTACTTCTCTTCCCCGTTGCTGTCGGTGTAGGTCACGCCGAAGCGCCGGGGCAGGTTGAAGTCGAACTGGATGGTGCTGGCCTGCCACTTGCGCCCCAGGGCGTCGATGAGACCCACGTCGATCTTGGGGCCGTAGAACACGGCCTCGCCCTCTTCCCGGGTATAATCCAGGCCGTGCTTCTCGATGGCCTTGACCAGGCTGGCCTCGGCGGCCTCCCACTCCTCGTCGCTGCCCGCGTACTTGCTGGTGTCCTGGCTGTCGCGCACCGACAGCTCCACCTTGAAGTCGTGGAACCCGAAGGTGCCCAGGATCTCCTTGACCAGGTCGATGCACAGGCTGACCTCGTCGTCCAGCTGCTCGGGGGTGCAGAAATGGTGGGCGTCGTCCTGGGTGAAGCCGCGCACGCGCATCAGGCCGTGCAGGGCGCCCTGGTCCTCGGCCCGGTAGACGGTGCCCAGCTCGGCCAGGCGCACCGGAAGACTCCGCCAACCTCGCGTCTTGCGCTTGTAGATGAGAATGTGGGCCGGGCAGTTCATGGGCTTGACCACCATGGGCTTGCCGTCCTGCTCGAAGACATACATGTCGTCCCGGTAGAACTGCATGTGGCCGCTGGTCTCCCACAGACCCGCCTGGTAGATGTGCGGCGTGGTCACGGTGTGGTAGCCGTTCTTGCGGTGGATATCCTTCCAGAAGTCCATGATCTGCTCGCGCAGCAGATCGCCGCGGGGATACCAGAAGCTCAGGCCGGCGCCGGCCTCTTCCTGGATGCCGAACAGGTCCAGCTCGCGGCCCAGCTTGCGGTGGTCCCGTTTCTTGGCCTCCTCCAGCATCTCCAGGTGCTCGTCCAGATCCTTCTTCTTGAAGAAGGCGGTGCCGTAGATGCGCTGCAGCATGGGTGCGTTGTGGTCCTTGACCCAGTGGGCGGCCGAGACGCTCAGCAGCTTGAAGGCCTTCAGGTCCTTGCTGTCGGGCACGTGCGGGCCCTCGCAGAAGTCGGTGAAATCGCCCAGGCGGTAGATGGAGAACTCCTCGCCCAGCTTCTCCAGGTCCTCTATCTGGGCCAGCTTGTAGGGCTGGTCGGCGAACATCTCGCGGGCCTGGGCCGGGGTGACCACCTCGCGGGTGACGGGCACCTTCTGGGCCGCCAGTTCGCGCATGCGGTTCTCGATGGTGGTCAGCTCTTCCTCGCTGAAGGGCTCGGCCCGGTCGAAGTCATAGTAGAAGCCCGAGTCGATGGACGGCCCGAAGGCGAACTTGACGCCGGGATACAGATCCTGCACCGCCCAGGCCATGAGATGGGCCACGGTGTGGCGCAGGGTCTGCAGGCCCTCGTCACTGTTCTTGGTGATGACGTGCAGGTCGCCCCCGTGGGTGGCGGCCTCGTCCAGGGGGTGGTTGGTGCCGTCCACCTTCACGGCCAGGGCGTTACGGAACAGCCCCTCACCGATCTGCTTGACGGCGTCACCGTAAGGGCGGCCCTCTTCGAGTTCCAGCACGTTGCCATCGGGAAGTTTCAGACTCAGGTTGGCCATGGCGGCACATCCATCCTTGGGAAATGGGTTGGGCAAGGACAATTTCCGGAGCTAATAAAAAACACCCTGCATCCCCGAACGGCAAGGAGGCAGGGCGTGTTTTTAGCGGTACAGGGTCTTCAGAAAATCCAGGGACACTTCCAGGTAGCCCCCACCGGCCTTTATACCCGGAGTGGACGGCACTTTCGGCTCCAACCCCAGCAGCTTCCAGATTTCCTTCCCATTTTCCACCACTGGACAAACAAAGGCATCCACGGTTTGCTGAACCTTGAGGGAGGTCTCATCCGCCAGATTGAAGTAGATGAGAAAATGGTAGGGGGCCCAGTAACCTCCCAATCCACCGAAAAGGTGATCGTCCTCGGCCACCTGAATCCAGGCCTCACCCCTCGTCATGTATCCGATCTCGATGCTCTCCACAGGGGGCACGTCATTGCCATCGGGATAGATCCCGGTGTTCCCTGAAAAGAGGTTCTCGTGGATGCGAATTTCGGTGTCCCGGTAGAACACGTTATCAACCAAGGGGTTACCCCCGTCTTCCCAGACCTGCCTGGTCCCAAGCAGAATCAAGGACCGGAAATCCTCATGCAAAAGCCCGGTATACTCTCCGGCATCCAAATTCTCGTACACATCGGCCAGAATGATCATCAGATCATCAGGGGTGATCGCGTCAGGGTAGGTAGGCACCGGCGGCACGGGACAGCCACGCTTGTCGTCACACCCGCTCAAACTCCCCAGGGCAAGAACCAGCAAAAAGGCGGCCGCCCTCCCCCATGCACCAACAGATAATTTTCGTCGCACATCAATCTCCCTCCGAGCATTCCCCATGATGGTATCAAATACGTGTCGGAACAAAAAGAAAACCCGCCATCAATGGCGGGTTCCTGGAATTTTGCTGGTGGGCGATACTGGATTCGAACCAGTGACCTCTTGTCTGTCAAACAAGCGCTCTAACCAAAACTGAGCTAATCGCCCGACCGAGACGCAGAAATAAAAACAAAGCCCCGGACAAAGTCAACGGAAAATCCGCCTGTTTGTCCGGGGCCCATATCCTTGCCGATCAGGTGAGGTAATCCACCAGTCGTTCACCATGCCCGTGCTGGCGCATCTTGCTCAGGGCCTGGTTCCGGATCTGCCGCACCCGCTCCCGGGACAGGTTGATGTCCTGCCCGATGGTCTCCAGGCTGGCGGTCTCGGCCGAGCCCAGCCCATAGTAACGGGTGACGATGTCCTTCTCCCGCGGCGAGAGCAGGCTCATGGCGTCGGCCAGCTCTTCCATGAGCTCACCGGCCACGTAGTCCTCGTCCGGGTTCAGGTGATCCTCGTCGCTGATGGTGTCGGCCAGGGTCACGTCGTCCTCGTAGATGGGCTTGTCAAGGCTCACCAGCGGCTTGCTGGCGGCGCGGATCTGGCTCATCTTGCGGGGATCCAGCTCCATCTTCTCGGCGATCTCGTCCTCGGCCACGTTCCGGTGCAGCTTCTGCTCCAGCTCCTGGCTGACCCGCTTCATGCGCTGGGCCTGCTGGGAGCGGTTGATGGGCAGCCGCACGGTATTGGTCTGCTCGGCGATGGCCTTCTGGATGGCCTGACGGATCCACCACACGGCGTAGCTGATGAAGCGGAACTCCCGCCGCTCATCGAAACGCTTGGCCGCGGTGATGAGGCCGATATTGCCCTCGGCAATGAGGTCCATGTAGCTGAGTCCCTGGTTCAGGAACTTCTTGGCCACCGAGACCACGAAGCGCAGGTTGGAGTTGACCAGGCGATCCAGGGCGGCCTTGTCGCCCTCGCGGATACGGCGGGCCAGCTCGAACTCCTCTTCGCGGGTCAGGAGCCGGTGCTTGCCGATGGTCTGCAAGTAGTGCTGGAGGCTGGGATCTTCCCGACGGTCACTGCTGAGTTCAACTTCGTACACTCCGCATCCTCCTTGTCTGGGCCCGTTCCGCTGGTCTGGCCCGGGAAATCTTTCCCCGTGGCGCGGTTGGGCCGCCGATCTATTCATATCTATCCAATTTTTACTTGACTTTAACAGTCAACTTTTTACCGCTGAAACCGAGTCCTTGAACTCCCCTGCGGCCAACAAGTTCCGGGAAAATTTTTCCCATTCCTTGTTTTCTGGTACCCGGTCTTTGGTTGTTCCGCGTAATCCAGGAGTATCGGCCGCGAGTGCAAAAACTTTAGCTAGAACAATATCAGGGTTTGCCCTTGCTCCAGGCTGAAGACCTATTCAAGAATGGTTCCTGACTATAATAGCAAGTGGCCCCATTCCCGTCAAAGACTATTTTGGTCCTCTTTTCATTTTTTATTCTAACCTCTCACAAGAGGGCCCTGATCAAGCATTGGGGGGTTCTCGGCCACCGGGAAGGTGTCTGGTCGGATGTCGGTTCTCACCCGGCATCCGACCATAACACACAAATGAAATCAGTCAACCATCTTCTTGACGAGTCGAGGGTTACTTCTTGTCGTCGTCGTCCACGACCTCGTAATCGGCATCCACGGGGCCCTGGTCGTCACTGCCGCCGGATTCGCTGGCGCCGGACGCACCAGCCGCGGCTTCCTGCTGGGCCTGGCCCGCCCCTTCCTGGGCCGCAGCCTGCTCGTAGGCCTTGCTGGCCAGTTCCTGGACCGACTTCATCAGGGCATCGCTGGCGGTGCGGATCATGTCCGCGTCGTCGCTGGTCATGACCTCCTCCAGGGCCTTGATCTTGGTCTCCACGTCCTCCTTGAGGGCGGTGTCCAGGTTCTCACCCAGATCCTCCATGCTCTTGCGGGCCTGGTGGACACGGGCTTCGGCCTCGTTGCGGACATCGATGAGTTCACGCTTCTTCTTGTCCTCGTCGGCATGGGCCTCGGCGTCGTTGACCATCTTGTCGATCTCTTCGTCGGTCAGGCCGCTGCTGGCCTGGATCTTGATGCTCTGTTCCTTGCCCGTGGCTTTGTCCACCGCGCTGACGGACAGGATGCCGTTGGCGTCGATATCGAAGGTCACCTCGATCTGGGGAATCCCCCGGGGAGCCGGGGCGATGCCCGTCAGCTGGAAGCGCCCGATGGTCTTGTTGTCGATGGCCATCTGCCGCTCACCCTGCAACACGTGG
Organism: Candidatus Krumholzibacteriia bacterium; assembly: GCA_963674845.2. Taxonomy (GTDB): domain Bacteria; phylum Krumholzibacteriota; class Krumholzibacteriia; order LZORAL124-64-63; family LZORAL124-64-63; genus LZORAL124-64-63. The sequence continues at coordinate 628,874 of CAXXKE010000001.1, forward strand.
ATGTCCACGGTGGGCTGGTTATCGGCGGCCGTCGAGAACACCTGGCTCTTCTTGGTGGGGATGGTGGTGTTCCTGTCGATGAGGCGGGTCATGACCTGCCCCAGGGTCTCGATGCCCAGGCTCAGAGGAGTCACGTCCAGCAGGACGATGTCCATGTCCTCGCCGCCCAGGACCCCACCCTGGATGGCGGCGCCCATGCCCACCACCTCGTCGGGGTTGACGGTGCGGTTGGGTTCCTTCTGGAAGAGTTCCTGCACCTTGGCCTGCACCGCGGGAATGCGGGTGCTGCCACCCACCAGCAGGACCTCGTCGATGTCGGCGGGCTTCAGCCCGGCATCCTTGATGCAGTTCAGGCAGGGCGCGGCGGTGCGCTCCACCAGATCCTCCACCAGGCTCTCGAACTTGGCCCGGGTCAGGGTCAGGGTCAGGTGCTTGGGGCCGTTCTGGTCGGCGGTGATGAAGGGCAGGTTGATCTCGGTCTGGCTGCTGGAGCTCAGTTCCCGCTTGGCCAGCTCGGCGGCCTCCTTGAGGCGCTGCAGGGCCATGGGGTCCTGGCTCAGGTCGATGCCCTCCTGCTTCAGGAACACGTCCACCAGGTGGTCGATGACCCGCTGGTCGAAGTCGTCGCCGCCCAGGTGGGTGTCGCCGTTGGTGGCCAGCACCGAGAACACCCCGTCCTGGATCTCCAGGATGGAGATGTCGAAGGTGCCGCCGCCCAGGTCGAACACGGCGATGGTCTCCTCGCCCTTCTTCTCCAGCCCATAGGCCAGGGCCGCGGCGGTGGGCTCGTTGATGATGCGCTTGACCTCCAGGCCGGCGATCTTGCCGGCATCCTTGGTGGCCTGCCGCTGGCTGTCGTTGAAGTAGGCCGGCACGGTGATGACGGCCTCGGTCACGCTCTCGCCCAGGTACTCCTCGGCGGTTTCCTTGAGGGTGCGCAGCACCTGGGCCGAGATCTCGGGCGGGGTGAACTCGCCGTGGCCGGTCTTGATGCGCACTTCGCCATGGCTACCCTTCTCCACCTTGTATGGCACCTCGCTGATCTCGGTGGCCACCTCGTCGAACTGGCGCCCCATGAAACGCTTGATGCTGTAAACGGTGTCGGAGGGGTTGGTCACGGCCTGGCGCTTGGCCAGCAGACCCACCAGGCGCTCCCCGTTCTTGTTCCAGGCCACCACCGAGGGGGTGGTCCGGTTTCCTTCTTTATTCTGAATGACCTTGGCCTCGCCGCCCTCCATGACCGAGACGACGCTGTTGGTGGTTCCCAGGTCGATACCGATGATCTTGCCCATGATTCACTCTCCAGTGAGTTGAGGTTCAGGTAAAATTGCTCGGCAGCATAAATACAAGACCTGTGCCAGCGCACCCTGGACGCGCTAATGTATTTATTAACTTAATGTTACGATTATTTCCCAAAATGAACGGGGGAATCTAGCGGTTCCGGAATTAGACTGTCATGTCACCTTGACAGCCTTTTGGCAGGTTTCAAGACGGGGCGTCAGGACCCAGGGTCTCCAGATATCCCTGCCGGAAGCAAACCAGAACGGTCAAGTTCATGACCTGGAAGTACAATCCTGGCAGCAAGGGGCGGTGCTCACCCGTGGTGGGCCACTGCCCGAGAATCCGGGGAAGATCCCTGCCCAGACTGGAAGACGCGAGCCCGCGCACCAGCCGGCGCATCATCCGGCTCATCATCCCCTCGGCGGAACCGGAGCCGGCGGCCTCTTGCGGGGCATCGACCACCAGGTCCAGGCTCATCTCGGCCAGGCGTCCCGGATGCCGGCGGGCCAGGTGGCCCACGCTCTGGCGCCCGCACTCCACCTTCTTGGCCAGGTACTGGGGCAGGGTGTGATGGTGGACGTGAAAGGGCACGGGATCAGGCAGGACCTGGAAGCTGACGCCGGCCTCATCCTCCAGGCGGAAAGCCACCTCCATGTCCTCGAAACCGTATCCGGAAAAGTCCTCGTCGAAGCCCCCCACTGCCAGAAAGGCCTCGCGAGGAACGGCGGCGTTCTGGGTCACGAAGTACCGGCCGGGGGCGGGACCGGGCGGCAACTTGGACACGCCCCGGGAATCCAGATAATGGAAATGGGCCCCATCGATGAGGCCGGGATCGGTGACTGCGTGGCCGATGGTCCCCACCTGCGCCCCGGTTTGCAGCAGCTCCAGATGGGCCCTCAAGAGGCCGGGCGGCGCCACGATGTCATCGTCCAGGAAAAGGATCCAGCGACCTCGTGCAGAACGAGCACCCAGGTTCCGGGCCCTGGCCCGGCCCACGTTGGCCGCAGGGGAAACAACCGTCAGGGTCAGGCCACGTTCTTCGAATTCGCGGGGTGCCATTTCCAGATAGGCCGCGGTGCCGTCGCTGGATCCATCGTTGACCACCACCACCTCCCAGCGCACACCGGGGCCGGCTTCTTGCCGGGCCAGGGCCTCCAGGGTGCAGCGCAGGAGATCCACCTTGTTCATGGTGGGAATGACCACCGACAGGTCCAGAGTATGCCCCGTCCGGGCGTTCATCGCCATTTCCCTCCGCCCAGAGAAGACAGACGGGTCAGCCGGACCTCCCCGGGGCCCTCCCCCTCACCCCGAACGAGCTGCCGGAAAATACTGTCCACGTAGCGCATGTTGGTCTCGAAACCGGCATGCTCCCGAGCCGTGGCCAGGGCCGCCCGTCCCGCGCTCATACGGAAGGCCTCATCCCTGGCGAAACGCAGCATGGCCCTGGTCAACTCATCCACATTGCGGGGCTGAACCACCAGGCCGCTACGGCCGTCGGTGACCCACTCCATGCTGCTGGCCAGGCTGCTGATGATGATGCCGCAACCGCAGGACATGGCCTCCAGCAGGCTGACCGCCGTGGCGTCCACCGAGGGTACGCTGATGAACACGTCACAGGCGTTCAGGGCGGTGGCGAATTCTTCGTGGGGCAACCTGCCCAGCATGGACATGACCGGCTCGATGCCCGCCTCACGCGCCTTGAGCCGAAAAGGCTCGGGGTCACCCTCGTAGCCCGAGAACAGGAAGCGGGCCCGTGGTTCTTCCTTCATGACCCGGGACGCCGCCGCGATGACGGTGTCGATGTTGTAATAGGGCTGGGTGTAGCTGCGCGGGGAGAAGTAAAGGATCTCCTCGTCGCTGAATCCCAGCTGTCGGCGCCAGTGCGAGGCATCGAAGGGAGCGAACTGTTCGAAATCCACGCCCCACAGGACCCGGTAACTGGTGGCCGGTTCGGCCCCCAGCCGGACGCTTTCCTCCAGGATATCCGCTGAATCCCCCGTCAGGGCCGCACAGCTTTTCAGGGCCTGCCTTGCCAGCCACTTCTTCAAGGCGTTCTCATGAGGCGTCACGTAGACATCGTCGCCCCACACGGTCAGGACATTGGGCTGGAAGCCCGAGAAATGTCCCCAGTAACCGTAGCCCGTCAGGAAATGGGTGTTCAACAGATCGGGCCGGATGTCCGCCAGGACGCCCTTGACCCTGGCCAGGCTTTTCCGGTAACGCCAGGGCTTGGGCCCCCCGGTGCTGGTGATGTCATGAACGGTGACGTCGGGGATGGGGCCCGGTTGCACCGTCAGCAGGTGGCACTCGTGCCCCTGCCGGGCGAACCAGCGCACCCAGCGCTCGGTGTGAATGTGCCGGCCGATGGAAAGGAAGGCGAGCCGCACGGAGTCCTCCCGCAAGACGGTTCATAAACTGGATGGTGGTGCCGGGAGCCGGGATCGAACCGGCACGGAGCAACGCTCCGAGGGATTTTAAGTCCCTTGCGTCTACCAATTTCGCCATCCCGGCACGGGAGACAGAGGCGGGCCCGACCACGGGGACGAATTCTACTACCCCCGGCGGCCGGAAGGCATCAGAAATCGCCCCTGAACCAGCAAAACCCCACCAACAAAAAAACCGACCAGAGGTCGGTGTAAAGGCTGGAGGCGGCACCCAGAGTCGAACTGGGGATAACGATTTTGCAGACCGTCGCCTTAGCCACTTGGCTATGCCGCCTCCGTACCCACAAGTATGAACTCCAACCTGCGTATTGTCAACTACCCGAAGGGGTAAGAAGGCCACGCCGCGGAATTCACCCTCGCTGATGGGCAAAAAAAATGGAGCGGGCAACGAGACTCGAACTCGCGACAGCTACCTTGGCAAGGTAGTGCTCTACCAGCTGAGCTATGCCCGCTCCGAAGGTTACGCAGAGATAATTAATAACCCGGGAATTGTCAAATTCATTTTGCAGGATTTTTTGGCCTGGCCTCAATCCCCCATGATTTCCCGGTACAGATCCCCGGTCATCCCGGCCACACGGTCCCAGGAGTAGTTCTCGATGGCGTGCAGCTGGCCCTCTCTGCCCAGTTGCTCCCGCCGCTCCGGGTCGGTCATCAGCGCCGCCAGCTTGTCCCGCAACTGGGCTACATTCCCATTTTCGAAGACCTCGGCATGGCCCGCCGCGGCCTCCAGGTTTGGGGGGATATCACTGACCAGACAGCAGCGCGCGTAGCTCATTCCTTCCAGCAAGGTGATGCTAAGGCCCTCCAGGGTCGAGGGCAGGACCATGACCTCGGCCTCGCTGAATAACTCTTCCAGCACCGGGCCGTGCACGTAGCCCAGGAAGCACACTCCGGGGGGCGCCGAGTTCTTCAAACCTTCGACGTACCCAGGGGTGAAACCCGCATCCCCGGCAATGACCAGCTGGTGGGAAGCGCGCAGCTCGGCCGGCAGACGGCCCCAGGCCTCCAGCAGGAAGTGGCAGCCTTTTTCCGGCACCAGACGCCCCACGAAGAGAACGAAGGGTTTGTCCACGTCATGGGCGTACAGCAGGTCCCTGGCCCGGTAGGTGGGCGGCACGATGCCGTTGGGGATGTAGGTGGTGGCCCGCTTGTGCTGGTCCCGATAGTAATCCCGCAGGGCCCGCGAAACCACGATGGTGCGCTGGGGAAAGGTGACGCTGGCGGCCTCCCCCATCTTCAGGACCGCGCGGGCGAAGCCGCCCCACTTGTCTCTTTGCCAGTCCAGGCCGTGAACCGTCACCACGGTGCGGGCACCACCCAGCCAGCGGGGCACTCCGGAAAGCAATCCGGGACCCAGGGCGTGATAGTGAACGATATCGTAACGCTGGAAAAGGGAATGAGCGGTGGCCAGGAAAGTGTGGCTGATGGCGTCCAGATGCTTGGTGGGAACGCTGGGCAGCCGCCTCACGGCCACCCCCGGCAGGTCGGTGGGACCGCTGGCCTCGCTGTAGTGGGGCCGACTGTAGATGTCGATGGTGAATCCGTCCGAGCCCAGCCGTGTAGCCAGTTCAGCCACATGCTTCTCGATCCCGCCATGAATGGGCGGAAAACCTTTCTGGCCGATCATGGCCACACGGATGGGGCTCCGGGTCACGTGATCCCCTGAACCTAGTCCAGCTTCAGATCACGGGGAATGCCATCGTTCTTCATTGACTCGCAGGCCTCCTCCAGCACGCGGACGACCTTGTAGCCATGCTCTCCGTTGCTGATGGGTTGGGCCTTACCCTCGATGATCTCCAGGAAGTGCGTGATCTCCGCCTTCAGGGGCTCAACCGTGTCCAGCCGGGGCACGAAGATATCACCCGAGCGATACAACAACTGGAACTCGCCGAAGTTGTCGTAATGGGGCTGGACATCCACGCCCTTGTCGTAGACCCGGATCTTCTCGCTGGGGTGGACATCGTCATAAACCAGCATCTTGCGGCTGCCGACGAAGGTCACCTTGCGGATCTTGTTGGGATCCAGCCAGCTGACGTGCAGGTTCACCATGCGGCCGCCGGGATATTCCAGGCACAGGAAGGCCACATCCTCGATGCCCAGATCCTTCTGCACATAGCATTTGCCCTTGCAGCTGACGCGGATGGGATCGGCATCGAACAGATAGTTGAGCATGGCCACATCGTGAGGGGCCAGGTCCCAGACCACATTGGCGTCCTTCTGGAAGATGCCCAGGTTCACCCGTTCAATGTTGACGTAATACACCTCACCCAGCTCACCGGCCTGCATGAGGGATTTGATCTTGCGCACGGCCGGGGTGAACAGGAAGGTGTGCCCCACCATGACCTGCAGGCCCTTTTCCTTGCCGATGGCGTTGAGCTTGCGGCAATCCTCGCTGCTGGTGGCCATGGGCTTTTCCAGGAACAGATGCTTGCCCGCCTCCAGGACCGCCGAGCCCAGGGGGAAATGGGTGGTCATGGGCGTGGCCACCACCACCGCGTCGATATCGGGGTTGGCCAGGATCTCCTTGTAGTCGGTGGTCTTCACCGTGGCGGGATACTGCAAGCCCACATGATGAAGGCGGGTCTCGTCCAGGTCGGAAATCATGGCCAGGTTCGCGCCCGGCTGACCGTGGAAGTTACGGATGAGGTTGGGTCCCCAGTATCCGCACCCGATTACACCTACGTTGATCATCTCTGGCTCCTTTTCTTTGCGACAATGAAAGTAGCACCCTAGCCTCCCAGGGCAGGGTCATCTTATCGACCCGGGAGAGAAAAGGTAAACAGCGGATTTACCTGTCAAATTTTTATCATACCCTCGAACACAGATTCCAGCCATGACGGGAAGTAAAAAGCGGGCGATTCTCGGAGAATCGCCCGCCTGAAAATCCTCGCCTAGTAGCCGCCCGTGCCCTTGAGGACCACGGGGATGGTCTTGAGAATGATGGCGATGTCGCGGGTGAACGACCACTGATTGATGTAGTCCACATCCATGCGGACCATGTCGTCGAAACTGACGTTGCTGCGACCACTGACCTGCCACAGCCCGGTCAGCCCGGGAACGGCCTTGAGCCTTTCCATGTGCCAGGGCTGGTAGTTCTCGATCTCGTAGGCGATGGGAGGACGGGGCCCCACCAGGGACATGTCGCCACGAATGATGTTGAACAGCTGGGGCAATTCGTCCAGAGAGGTCTTGCGCAGCCAGGCGCCGATGGGCGTGATACGCGGATCCGTCTTCATCTTGAAGACCTTCTCGCCGTCATTGGAGGCCGAGCAGCCTTCCTCGTCGCCGTTGATGAACATGGCGGCGAACTGGCGATGAATGGCATCATCACTGTTGTGCTTCATGCTGCGGAACTTGAAGAACTTGAAGGGGCGACCGTCGCGTCCCAGGCGTTCCTGCACGAAGAGCACCGGACCGGGATCGGTCCGCTTGATGATCAGGGCGATGAGAATCATCAGAGGCGACACAACAAGCAGGGCAAGCATGCTCAGGAGGAAATCGAAAACCCTCTTGAGATGACTGGCCGAGCTGTAGTAGCGCGTGGTGTCAGCGGGTATGTACAGTCGAGGTTGATCCAGTAAAAGATCCCCACCGACCGCATAAGCTGCCGCGTCTTCCTTCATGGTGCACATTCTCCCTTTGCAAAGCAAAAGTTGATGTTTTTGGGGCTGAAGAGCAACGAACGCGTTAGCTTGAGGTCATGTATCCCCTTGGGATGGCAGGTATTGGGCGATTTTGGAGTTCCTGGGCGCAGAGGGCCGGCGGGTTACCCGGCTCCCTCTCTCAACCAGGATTTGAAGGATTATAACACACCTCCCCGGGCCAGTCTACCCCTCTTGTGGCTTTTTTTGTTAAAACATTGTATGAGGGAAAGAGCCCGGTTGCTGGGGGTTTGTGCCCCACCTTTTTGCTTGGATCTTTGACCTGTGGACACGAACCACAAGGATGAACATTTCTTTTGCCTTCCTGCCCGTGGAATCCTATCCTGTTTCCATCTACCGGGCCTGGATATCGTCAGTATCCCGGCTATCTGTTTTTCCGAAGATTCGATCCAGGAGGATGGATGGGCGTGCAGCCCGGATCCAGATTTGGCCAAGAAGGCAATTCTCACGAGAAAGAGGAGCTTAAAAATGTCAGAAAAGCTGCAGATCAAACCCGCGGCCGGTAAACTGGGTATCCTCACCCCCGGCATGGGTGCGGTCGCCTCGACTTTCATCGCCGGCGTTCACGCCATTCGCGCCGGCCTGCGTCTGCCCATCGGCAGCTTCACCCAGATGGGTCACATTCGCCTCGGCAAGCGCACCGAGGACCGCCAGCCCCTGGTCAAGAACTTCGTACCCCTGACCGACCTGAATGACATCGTGTTCGGCGGCTGGGATATTTTCGAAGACAGCGTTTACGAAGCGGCCGTCAACGCCGGCGTTCTGGAGAAGGAGCTGCTGGACCAGTTGAAGGGTGATCTGGACAACATCAAGCCCATGAAGGCCGTGTTCGACCAGTACTACGTCAAGAAGCTCGAGGGCACCCACGTCAAGACCGGCACCAAGATGGAAATGGCCGAAGCCCTCATGCAGGACATGGAGAACTTCAAGAAGGAGAACGGCTGCGACCGCCTGGTCATGGTGTGGTGCGGCTCCACCGAGATCTTCATGAAGCGCTCCGAGGTCCACAAGGACCTGGCCAGCTTCGAGCAGGGCCTGCGGGACAACCACAAGGATATCCCCCCCAGCATGATCTACGCCTACGCCGCCATCAAGATGGGCGTGCCCTACGCCAACGGCGCTCCCAACCTGAGCGGCGATGTGCCCGCCCTGGAGCAGCTGGCCAAGGATAACCGCGTGGGCATCTGCGGCAAGGACTTCAAGACGGGCCAGACCCTCATGAAGACCATCCTGGCCCCCGGTTTCAAGGCCCGCCAGCTGGGTCTGCACGGCTGGTTCAGCACCAATATCCTGGGCAACCGGGACGGCGAAGTGCTGGACGATCCCGAGTCCTTCAAGACCAAGGAAGAGTCCAAGCTGAGCGTGCTGGACACCATCCTGCAGCCCGAGCTTTACCCCGACCTTTACGGCGAGCTGTACCACAAGGTGCGCATCAACTACTACCCGCCCCGGGGTGACAACAAGGAAGGCTGGGACAACATCGACATCTTCGGCTGGTGCGGGCGCCGCATGCAGATCAAGGTCGACTTCCTGTGCCGCGACTCCATCCTGGCCGCTCCCCTGGTCCTGGATCTGGCCCTGCTGCTGGACCTGGCCAAGCGGGCCGACCTGCCCGGCGGTATCCAGGAGTGGCTGAGCTTCTACTTCAAGAGCCCCGTTCACCTTGAGGGTCTGAACCCCGAGCACGACATCTTCATCCAGCAGACCAAGCTGAAGAATACCCTGCGCTGGATGATGGGCGAAGAGGTCATCACCCACCTGGGGCGCGAGTACTACGAGGACTAGGCCGAAGATCATTCGGACCTGCCATGACAAGGACCGGCCCCGTCTGATCGGGGCCGGTTTCTTCAGATGAGAGACCGTTCAGGAAAGGTTGCACCATGCTGGATTACGAGATCAAGGTCACCCCCGTGGGTCCCCTGCAGATGAATTCGGTCCTCATCCTGAACCGGTCGTTCCCCGAGGATCCGGTGGCCGCCCTGATCGATCCGGGAGACGAACCCGAAAAGCTCATTTCCCTGGTGGAACGTTCGGGATGTCGGCTGCAGCACCTGCTGGCCACCCATGGCCATTTCGATCACGTGGGCGCCGCGGCCGCCGTGGCGGAGCATTTCGGCCTGGAATTGCGCTGCCATGCCGACGACCTGGAACTGATCCGGCAGATGCCGGCCATTCAGACCGCCTACGGTTTCCCCACCACCCCGGTGCCCGAGGCGCTGGCCGACCTCGAGGACGGCATGAGGCTGCCCTTTCCCGGGCAGGACATCTTCGTGACCCATGTGCCCGGCCACAGCCCCGGCCAGCTCATGTTCACCCTGGGCGACCACGCCCTGGTGGGCGATTGCCTGTTCGCGGGCTCGGTGGGGCGCACGGATCTGCCTGGCGGCGATTTTGCCACCCTGGAAAAAAGCATCCGCGAGAGCATCTATACTCTCGCGGATGAAACCATCGTCGTCTGTGGACACGGACCCGACACCACCGTGGGCCGAGAGAAGGCCAGCAACCCCTACGTGCGGGGCTAACCACCTCCCTGAGCCTGTTCCTATTCGTCTTCTTCGGCGGGCAAGTCGCGCTCGGCCTCCAAGGCCTCCCGCATCTCCACCTTTTTCTTTTCCAGCTTCACATGCTTCTTGAGGAATTCCTTCTTGATCCAGTCCCTGTACAGGGAAGCCCCCAGGCAGCCGGAATCGTAGGCGTAGATGCTCTGGAAGTTGGCCGGAGCCTCCTCGATCTTGATGTTGTTGGTGATGACTGTCTTGAAGATATCGTTGGCGGAGAAAAGTCTACCCATTTCTCTGCGCACCCCCTTCTGCAGCGGAGTGCGGCCGTCCTTCTGGGTCATGAGCACCCCCAACAGCTGGAGCCAGGTGTTCTGACGTTCCTGGATTCGCTCGATGAGGTTCTTCACCTGGTGCAGGGTGGGAACGGCCAGGCCGCTGCACTGGGTGGGAATGATGACGTAATCGGCGGCCACCAGGGCGTTCTGGGTGAGGACACCCAGGTTGGGCGGCGTGTCGATGATGATCCAGCCGTAAGAGGTGGACAGGGTCTGCACGATCTTGGCCAGGCGATCGTTGATCTGGGTCTTGGCCATGCTTTCCAGTGACGGATTCGCCGGCAGGATGTCGATGTTCTCATCGTAGATGGTGGAGGTGATACCGTCCTGGGGCGTGATGGCGCGCCTCATGACATCGAAAATGCTGCGGGCGGGCGGCTCTCCGTCCAGCTTGCCCAGCAAGGTGCTGGTGGCACTACCGTGGGGATCCATATCCACCACCAGACAGCTGCTGGTGACATCACTGTAACGGGTCAGTCCGGCGGCCAGATTGATGGCCGTCGTGGTTTTGCCGGTGCCGCCTTTGTGGTTGACGACAGCAATCACATTGCTCATTGAGATTATCCCCTGCAGTTAATTGGGCGGGAAAGCGTGTAACACCAACGTGCCAATATAGTTTGGATAAGGGAAAATGGGAAGTAAAAAGCCTATTTCAGCCATTTTCGTCCACTAAGGAGGACATAAAATGGCAGTCACAACTCATTTTGTGTCAAAATTAATGATTATCATTCCAGTCATCCCCAACTTCAGCCTCGAGGCCGCTGGGTCGTGAATGTGGCGGCCACCGCGTCCAGGTGAACAAAGAAATTCATCTTGTCCATGCCTGGGGCGTAAACCAGCAGATCGACACAGTACACCTTTTGGTTTTGCAGGTCAGGAATGAAGTAGCTCCAGAAAGCCCCTCCCCCGCTGAACTTGTTGCTGGTCCAGGCCCCCTCCAGCTTCAGAACCTTCTGCTTGTTCAGGGTCTCCTCGCTCCAGGTCAATGATTCCAGGTGAATCTCCTCGTTGTGAACCTCGAGGCCCATTTTCCGGCGCATCTCAAGGAACTGGGAGGCTTCCTGCAAGGGATTGCTCCAGTCCCCCTCATAGCCCTGCCAGGAGACGGTGATTCCCCGGGAGGGGCTTTTCTTCATCATCTCCACGGCCGGAAAACCATCGGGCAGGAACTGGATGCGCTCGAAATCGGCGGGCACTTCCATGAAGAACCCGAAACGCTGCCAGTTGTCATCCATGATGGCGGTAGCCAGGCCTTCATACCGGTTGCGGCGCTGAATGCGGCTGGCGTTGGACTGGGTGAAGATCTCCCTGATCTTGTCCTGGTTCTTGGTCAGCAGGCTGCCCAGGTTGTTCCGGTCCCGAGAGGCCACCACCACCACCAGCTGGTAGGAGGCCCAGGGATCGTTCAGCTTGACCAACCCTCCGCCCCCCTGGTTCAGCTGCTCCCAGGTCTCCTTGTCCACCCGCCGACGGATCTCCTTTTCCACCGGTCCCCCGTCCCCGATGCGCAGCAGGAAGATGCTGTTCTTGTACCCCTTGGCCAGGTCCCAGCGATCGGCCTGATAGGTGTCCACCAGGTACAGGGGCTCTTCCTTGATGACGAAGGTCTTGGTGGTGTTGAACTGGCCCAGGAAGCGGGCGCTCAGGGGCGTCAGTCCCTGACTGGAGACCACCAGGGCCATGTCGGTGTAGGCCCCGGGGGCCATGAACAATCCCTTGTTCTCATCATAGCCACAGCCGGAAGCAAGCAAAAGGACTGGCAAGAGAGCCAGCAGGATCAAGCGGGTCGGGGCGGAACGTGACAAGATGGAACCTCTTGCGGAGAAAGAAAATGGTCGGGCCGGCCTCCGGATTCGGGGCTCGGCACCGACCACGAAGCCTGGAAGAGGAACCCGCTCAGGGCTCGTCCACAGGTAGATCTAGAGCATTCTCCCGGGTGCTGTCAAGCTTGGCTCTCATGAGCCGGATCTGCAGCTGGGCCTGGGCCAGCCGGGTGCTCAGATTCTGGTTCTCGGACCGCAAGCGCCGGATAAGTTGCAGGTCCTCGAAGGTGGAACCGGACCAGCCCCGGTCCAGAACCGCTCCGCCGCTGACGGGCTGCGTGAAGGGCGATCCCCCCCGCACCTGGCGGCCGAAGGTTCCACCGCGGGCAAAATTACTGCTCAGGGGCAGGCGGTCGCTGCCCAGGGTGGACAGGCTGGCGGAAGCCATGGGAGCGCTGGAAGGGCTCTGGTCCATGGGCCCCAGGAACAGGGCGAAGGCCAGAACGGCGGCCATGCCCATGGCGGCGGCGGTCCCGAAGTTCCGCAGCCAGGCACCCCGATCCAGACCGGACTCTATCCAGGGATAGGCCGCACCCCCGGTGGTTTCCTTGAGGGTCTGGTTCAGCTTGAGTTGAAGCTTCCAGTCGAAGTTGTCAGGCAGGGTGGGAGCGGTGGCTCCCAGCAAGCGTTGGGAGAGCTCCAGATCCTGGCGATACTCGCGACAGGTGGGGCACTTGTCCACGTGCTCCAGCAGGTCGCCTGTGGCGGCGGGTGGCAACATGCCATCCAGATCCAGATTCAAGTACTCCTGTGCCTTGCTGCAACGCATGGTCATCCTCCCCGGCTCAGTGCCGGTCGTTGTCATCGTCTTCGGCGGCGCGGGCCTCGATCTGTTCGAGCTCGGCCAGCAACGACTCGTTCTTGAGAAGCGGCTTGATCAGCAGCCTGAAGCGATTTCGGGCCCGGTTGATGCGCGAGCGCACCGTGCCCAGCTTGAGCCCCGTGACCTGCTGGATTTCCTCGTAACTGAGCTGGTCCACTTCCCTCAACAGGAACGGGATCCTGTATTTCTCGGGAATGCGGGACGTGGCCTCGTTGATGAGGGCAGCCAGTTCCTCCCGCTCGACCTCGGCGGAGGTGTCGGCCCGGGTGTCGGCCGGGTCCACGGGCACCTCGTCATCGTCGGGAGCGGGGTTCAGGGAAATGGTCCAGGGTCGCCGGCTCTTCTGCCGCATCTTGTTCCGCACCAGATTGGTGGCGATGGTGAAGATCCAGGTCGAGAACTTGGCGATTTCCCGGTACTTGGCGGCGTGAATGTAGACCCGGATGAGTGTTTCCTGGGTCAATTCCTCGGCCAGATCGGCATCCTTGACCATGCGCAGGATGAAACTGAAGAGGCGTCCCTTGTAGCGGGACACCAGTTCGTCGTAGGCCTTGCGCTGGCCGTTCTGCACCTGAACGATGAGATCCTCGTCCCGGACATCACACAAATCCACCCGGGCTGCTGCCGGGCTGACGTTGAAGTGGTCGTCTCGCGAAAGATTCACCGTGTTCTCCTTCATTGTCCTGACGGACGGAACCGCTCGTCTTCTAACGTTCCGGGGAAAGGCCGGTTCCCGAAAATTTAGGGAGAAAATTCCAGAAGCTGGGACAGAGGCCACAAGGGCACGAAAACCTCGGCCCGGGGCGAGGCCACGGCCAGGCCGCGTCGGTCCCTGAACTCGACCCAGCCAGGCAGACGGGAGGTGGTTACACGCCAGGAACGTCCCTGCAGGTCTGGCCGAACCACCAGGGTCAGGATATCGTCCTGGCCCCCACGACCCGCCCCGCGACTCCCCAGTTCGTCTCGCAGGGATGTTTCCCGGGGACCAGTGGAGGGCTTCAGCAAATCGGGCAATTGAAAGCGCCGGGACAGCCTGGCCCCGGCCCCGCCGGCCAGGAAACGGGGACGAGGGATGGCGATGCTCGCCGGCGAACTCAGAGGCCGCACACCGGCGGCCCTGACCAAGGCCGAAGGCCGGCCGGATTCCAGGAGATCGGCCAGCAACCGGGTCCAAAGCCCCTCGGCGTAGGCCAGGGGCTGCCAGGCCTCGGCCCAGGCGTTCCTGGTTCCGCTGAGATTTCCGGACTGCACCAGGGTAGCTCCTGCCCCCCTCTGTTCCAGAAGTGAGGTCAGAAGGTCGGCAGATTTCCCGTCCCGGCACACCTCCATGCGTAGCGCGTTGTCCCTTCCCCGCACCCAGCAGGCCGCCCCTGCGCCTTGCCAGCCGGCCGCTGCCCCCCGCCAGGTCATGACGAAAAGGGAATCGCCGGGAACAGGTTTGGCCCCATGGGAAGTTGGTGCGGACTGGGCCAGTATAGGCCCGGGCACAAGGGTCGCCAGGAGGAGGACCGACAGAGAGTAGGTCACAAAGAAGAGCCCCGGCAGTGAAACAATGCCGGGGAAGGAACCGGGGAATGCCTGGCGTGTTATCATGGTCCCGGGTTGGTGCCGGCGGAATCAACCACCGCCAGGCGATCCAGGGCAGACTGGATGCGGTCCCTGTCACCCCCCATCTTCAGGGCCCGGCGCAACATGGTTTCCCCTTCGGCCTTTTGCCCCATGTCCACCATGACAACGCCCAGGTGCTCCAGGATGACAGGATCGTCGGGCAGTACATTGACGGCCTGGATGAGATAGTCGAAGGCGGCCTCCAGTTCACCTTGCCGGTACAGGATCCAGCCCATGCTGTCCAGGAAAGCCCCGTTGCCAGGTTGAAGTTTAAGGGCCCCTCCCACCAGTTCCCGGGCCCTGTCCAGATCCAGGCCCTTCTCGGCCAGGAAATAGCCCAGGCTGTTGGCCACTTCGGGATGATCGGGAAAATCCTTGAGCAGGTCTTCCAGGACCCGCCGGGCCCGGCCCAGATCCCCCATCTCATCGAAACAAAGGCTGCGCTGAGTCAGGGCCGCGATCTTGAGTTCGGGGTCGGCTGCGGCCCTCTCGAAACAACCCTCGGCGCGCCAGGGATCGTTCAGGGTGCGGAAAGCATAGCCCAGCACCAGCTGCCCCTGGGAGTCACCGGGAGGCGCCAGGGTCAGGGCGACCACGGCCTGCTCTTCCAGCTGGGCGCGTAACAGGCCCTGCTCCTTGGTGGGGCTCTTGACCGCCAGATCCTTTTCCCACGCCACCAGCATGGCCCGCACATAGGCCAGCCGGATTTCAGGATCGGCCGGAGCCCGCCTGGCCGCCTGGGCGTAGTGGGGAATGGCCTTGTCCCACTGGTCGCGCCCTTCCTGGAGCTTGCCCAGCAGGAACCAGCCCCGGGCGGCGTCGGGCCAGCGGCGCAGGATGTCATCCACCAGGGGTTCGGCCTTTTCCAGCTGCCCTGTGCCCAGGAAGATCCGGGCCAGCCAGAGGGAGGCGTTCAGCTTGAGCTCGCCCTTTTCGGCGGCGGGCTCGAGAACTCCCACAGCCCGCTCGACCTCACCCCGCTGGACGTAGAAATCGGCCAGTTCCACCAGGTAGGAATCCCCCAGAGAGGGAGGCGGCAGGGAACCTTCATCGCCATCCACAGCATGGTAACGGCCGGCCGCCTCCAGATCGGAGAAGTGGCGATCTGCCTGGAGGGCCGTTGCCAGGGCCCGTTCGTGCTGGCCGTCCAGGACCTGGAAATGCAAGGCCGCCAACCAGAGGCCGGGAGCGTCGGGCAACTTCACCAGGGCCTCATCCACCAGCTTGAGGATTTCCTTGGTCTTGCCCTCTCCCTGCAGCAGGCGAACCATGCCCAGGTAAAAGTCCTCACCACGGTCGGGAAAGCGGTCCAGGCCGTCCCGGTACACGTCCAGAGCCTGGCTCAGGTCGCCCTCGGCGGCCAGCAACCGGGCCTCGGCGTGGGTCATTTCCGGGCTGAAGTCACCCTTGTTGCGCACTGTGCGCAGGTCCTCCAGGGCGGCGCGGGTGTTGCCAAGCTGGATGTTGAGCCGGCTGCGCTGCAACAGAAATGCCGTGGAATCGGGGAAGTCACCCACCAACCGGTCCATGACCTCGAGGGCATCGTTCAGGTACCCCTCGGCCACCAGGGCTTCCTGGAAATCGAGGGCGATGGTGGGGACATCGGGGTGCGAGCGGTAGGCAGGGTGCAGGAATTGCAGCGCCTCCTGGAACTGCCCTTCCTTGAGCAGGTGGTGGCCTACCAGGTAATCGGAGGCCACCCCGTAGGGCACCTGGTCGGCGGGCGAGATGCTTCCCCGCCCCAGGGCCGTTCCCACCACGAGGGACAGGCCCCAGGCCAGGATCCAGCTTGTTCCAGTGATTGGCCGGGCCAGTTTATACAATGGAATTCCCTTTCCACCATGGAGTCGGCCCGTCGCTGGTTCGTCTCACCAGCGGGCCGGGGTTCATTCTTCCTGTTCAGGCAAAAGGCCGGGATCTTTTTCGAGTTCCGCCAGGGCCATCTGAGCAGCCACCTGCTCCGCCTTCTTCTTGCTGCGGCCCTCTCCCGTGCCCAGCACTTTCCCTTCGAAGGAAACGGCCACCTTGAAGACCCGATCGTGATCGGGCCCGGTCACCTCCATGATGCGGTAACGGGGCGGGCTCTTGAAACGGGACTGGACCAGTTCCTGAAGCCTGCTCTTGAAGTTGCGCAGGGATCGCCGGGCCAGCACCTGCTCGCTGCCCTTGAGAACCACCCGGTGCACCACATCACGAGCCGCCGACAGGCCTCCATCAAGATATACAGCCCCGATGAGAGCCTCGGTTGTGTCGGCCAGGATGGTGGGCCTTTGCCGTCCACCGGTGGCGGCCTCGCTGCGGCTCATACGGACATGAATACCCAAATCGAACTCGGTGGCAACTTCGCTGAGGCGCGCGCCGCACACCAGCAACGACTTCATCTTGGTCAGGTCACCTTCGCTACGCTCGGGAAATTCCTTGTAAAGATGTTCGTTGGCCACCAGTCCCAGAACGGCGTCCCCCAGGAATTCCAGACGTTCGTTGCTTTGCTCCCGTTCCTGTCCCGTCACATGGATGTGGGACCGATGGAGCAGGGCATTGGACAGCAGGGAGCGATCCCGGAAGATGTAGCCCAGCTTGGCCTCGAGGAGGCCGATGTTCTGGGCGCTGGTCAGGCCGGTGGGATCAGGCTGCTGGGTGGAAGGGGAATCTCCCGAGGATTCGCCGGCAGGGCTGCCGGCGATCCTCGCGATGGCCGTTTGTAGACGATCCTTGATTCCCATGACGCGGGCTCCATCCGCGGATACCAGGATTTACTGGCGTCGCGCCTTGAAACATAGAGTCAGGTTGTGCCCGCCGAATCCGAAGGAATTGGAGAAGGCGTGCTCCACGGACATTTCCACGGCCTGGTTGGCGCAATAGTCCAGGTCACAATCGGGGTCCGGGGTCATCAAATTCATTGTCGGCGGCAAAATTCCGCGGTTGAGAGCCAGTGTGGTGAAGACAGCCTCCACCGCGCCGGCCGCGCCCAGCAGGTGGCCCACCATGCTCTTGGTCGAGCTGACCTTCAGGGCCGCCGCATGATCCCCGAAGACCGCCTTGATGGCCTTGGTCTCACCCTTGTCGTTGAAATAGGTGGAGGTGCCGTGAGCGTTGATGTAGCCCACATCCTGGGGCTGCAGCCCACTGGTGCGCAGGGCCTGCTGCATGCTGCCGATGGCCCCCAGGCCTTCCTGGTCGGGCTGGGTCATGTGGTAGGCGTCACCGGTGGCGCCGTAGCCCAGGATTTCCCCGTAGATGGTGGCGCCGCGGGCCAGGGCATGCTCTTCACTCTCCAGGACCAGGATGCCTGCCCCCTCACCCAGGACGAAGCCGTCACGATCCACGTCGAAAGGACGGCTGGCCGTGGCGGGGTCGTCGTTCCGGGTGGACAGGGCTTTCATGTTGGCGAAGCCGGCCAGGGCCATGGGACAGATGGCGGCCTCGGCCCCCCCAGTGATCATGACGTCGGCGTGTCCCAGCTTGATCTGATCGAAGGCGGCCATGATGGCGTGGCCCCCGGAGGCACAGGCGCTGACGGTGCAGAAATTGGCGCCCTTGAATCCGTAACGAATGGACACCAGGCCGGCGGCCATGTCGCTGATCATCATGGGAATGAACATGGGCGACACCCCGCGGGCCCCACGAGAAATCAACTTGGAGTGCTGCTCCTCGAAGGTGAGCATGCCCCCGATGCCGGACCCGATGATGACACCGGCCCGGTATGGATCGTCCGTCGGAGCGTCCAGACCGGCCTGTTCCATGGCTTCCTGGGCGGCCACCATGGCCAGCTGACAGTAACGGTCAGCCTTGCGGGCTTCCTTGGGGTCCATGGCCACCGTGGGGTCGAAATCCTTGATCTCGCCGCCGAAGGTGACCTTGAAACCCTCGGTGTCCATGTTTTCCAGGGTGGTGATGCCGTTGCGGCCCTCGATCAGACCGGACCAGGTGCTCTCCCTGTCCTTGCCCACGGCGTTGATGGTGCCCAGGCCCGTGATGACGACTTTCCTCGCTGACAAGACCATCCTCCTTGTAAATACCGGACCGGTCCCATCACCAGGGATGGGACCGGAAACTCAGTGGGGAAATGCGTGTCGGGTTGCCCCGAGATCAGTCCCGGTTGGCCTCGATGTAATCGATGGCATCCTGGACCGTGCGCAGCTTTTCCTGATCCTCTTCGGGAATGGTGATGTTGAACTGCTCTTCCAGATCCATGACCAGCTCGACGGTATCGAGGGAATCAGCGCCCAGGTCCTCGGTGAAGGAGGCCTCGGGGGTGATCTGCTCGGCGTTGACCGACAGCTTGCTCTGGATGATTTCGTACACCTTCTCGCGGATTTCGTTCGAGGACATTTTCAGTAACCCTCCTGGGTAACGTGAATGGGCCAATGCATGGATGCAATCGGCGTCAAGCAATCATGCCGCCATCGACCACAAGGGTTTGCCCGGTGATGTATGCGGCTTCGGGTGACAGAAGGAACTTGACCACGCCTGCCACATCCTTCCCCTCGCCGAAGCGTTTGAGAGGGATCTGGCTCAGCATCTGGGTGCGGACCTTTTCAGGAAGATCCGCGGTCATGTCGGTGGTGATAAAGCCAGGCGCAACGGCGTTGGCCGTCACGTTCCGGCCGCCCAGTTCCTTGGCCACCGACTTGGTCAGGGCGATGATGCCGGCCTTGCTGGCGGCATAGTTGGCCTGGCCGGCATTGCCGGTCACACCGATCACGGAAGAAATGTTGATGATGCGCCCTTCACGCTGGCGCATCATAAGGGGGGCTACAGCCCTTGTAAAGTAGAACGTCCCCCCCAGGTTGATGTCAATGGGCTTCTGCCAGTTTTCCGGGGTCATGCGCATGAACAGACCGTCCTGGGTCACGCCGGCGTTGTTGACCAGGCCCCAGACGCTGCCGAAATCCTCGGCCACCTGGTTGACGATGCGCTCGGCATCCTCCCAGACGGAGATGTCGCCGGGGTAGGCCCGCACCTGGGCATCGCCGGCGTTCAGGTCGGCGGCGATCTTCTCCAGGGTCTCGGCGCTGCGGGCCACCAGGGCCAGATCGTACCTGGCCGCGGCCAGTTCCGTGGCGATGGCCAGCCCGATACCGCGGCTGGCGCCGGTGATGATGACGGTTCCCAGGCTCATGCGAAATCTCCCCTTCCGGCCCCGGGGCCGGTTGTTTCAACATAATCAGCCGGATCAAATCCAGGACCGATTTTCCGGACCGATCTTCCGGACCGATCTTCCGGACCGATCTTCCGGACCGATCTTCCGGACCAATCTTCCGGACCAATCAGCCCAGCAGTTCGCTCAGTACCTCTTCCAGCCCCTCGAGTTCCTCCCACGTACCCACGGGAATGAACCGGGTGCCAGGATAAGCCCGGCGAGCCATGTTGCTCAGGACCTTGCCGGGGCCCACCTCCAGCACCACGGCCGGGGCCTTGTCCCCACCGGCCAGTTGTTCCATGGTCTCGTGCCACAGCACCGGCGAAATGAGCTGCCTGGCGAAACCGGTCTTCAATTCATCACCCGCCTGCACGGCCTGGGCGTTGACGTTGGCCACCAGGGGCACCTGGCTGTCCCGCACCTCGATGCCCTCGAGGAAAAGGGAAAACGAGGCGGCCGCACCCTCCAGCAGGGGCGAATGGAAAGCCCCGCTGACGTTGAGGGGCATGACACGCTTGGCCCCGGCCTCCTTGAGGGCCTCACCGGCAGCAGCCACGGCCTCCACCTCACCGGAGATGACCACCTGGGCGGAGGAATTATGGTTGGCCAGAACCACCACCCCGCCCCGGGAACTGACCTGGGCGCACACGTCCCGGACACGGTCACCGTCCAGCCCCATGACCGCAGCCATGGTGCCGGGGATTTCCAGCCCGGCGGAGAACATCAGCTCACCCCTCTTGCGCACGATGCGCAGCCCGTCGGCGGGTTCCAGGGCGCCGGCAGCCACCGCGGCGCTGAACTCGCCCAGGGAGTGGCCGGCCACCACCGAGGGAACGATGCCGCGGGAACGCAGAGCCAGGGCCACGGCCACGGAGTGGGCCAGGATGGCGGGCTGGGCGTTGCGGGTCTCGGTCAAGACCTCGCCGGGGCCTTCGAACATGGTGCCGGTGAGGTTCTCTCCCAGGATCTCGTCCACCTGGCCGAGGAAGTCGGCGGCGGGACCCGGTCGGGCCGCCAGATCCTGGGCCATGCCCACGGCCTGGGAGGCCTGGCCGGGGAAGAGCATGGGCAGCTGGAATTTCACGTTTTCGGTCACGAATAGCTCCGTATGTCTTGGCTCAGCGTGTCTTGACCGCGTGGTCACTCACTGTGCGCGGCGGCCAGCTGGGCGGGCAGATCGATTTCCACCTGGCGCCAGGCCACCTTGACGGCGTTGGCGATGGCCCGACTGGAACTTCGCCCGTGGGCGATGATGCTGATGCCCTTGACCCCCAGCAACATGGCCCCGCCGTAGACCTCGTAACTGAAATCCCGCATGAGCAGCTTCAGGACGGGGCCCATGGCCTGCCGCTCTTCGGGAGCCAGGTCGGGCTTCTGGGCCAGAGCGTGCAGGAAACGGGCGAAGCCTTCAACCAGCTTCAGGGTGTTGTTGCCCGTGAAACCATCGGCGACCACCACGTCGCAGGGCCCCAGCATGAAGTGGTTGCCCTCCACGTTACCGATGAAATTCAGGCCTGATTCCTCCAGCAGGGGGTAGGTGGCCACGGCCAGGTCGTTGCCCTTCTTGGGCTCACCGCCGATGTTTAGCTGCCCCACGCTGGGGTTCTCCACCTTCAACACCTCCCGCGCGAAGACCACGCCCATGCGCGCGAAGCTGACCAGATGCTCGGGCTTGCACTGGGTGTTGGCCCCGGCGTCCAGCAGCAGCAATTCACCCTTGACGGTGGGAATGAGGGTCGCGATGGCAGGGCGGTCCACCCCGGGCAGGCGCCCCAGCAGGATCAGACTGCCGGCGACCATGGCCCCCGTGCTGCCGGCCGACACCACGGCCGAGACCTTGCCGGCCTTCTGGTCGGCCATGGCCCTCACGATGGGGCTGTCCTGCCGGTTCTTGATGGCCGAGGCGGGAGACTCCCCCATGTCGATGTCCTGGCTGCAATGCACCACCGACAGGGCTAGCCCGGCGGTGTCCAGCTTGTCCAGCTCGGCCTGGATGGCGGATTCATCCCCGTAGAGCGCCAGGGCGAAGGAGGAATCCGGCCGCAAGGCGGAAAGCGCCCCCGGCACCACGACCGAGGGACCGTGGTCCCCGCCCATGGCGTCGATGGCGATAACGGGTTTTGTGCTTTCACTCATGCGCCGACCTCCTTGCCGAACGGGAGCCACCCTGGGGATTACGCCTCCGGCCACCGGAGAGGGCGGCCGGAGAGCCAGAGTCCTCTAGGACTCGACGACGATGACCTCGCGGTCCCCGTAGTGGCCGCACTCACGGCACACGCGATGGGGCAGACGGGCCGCACCGCAATGAGGGCACTTGTTGGGGTCGGGCTTGGTCAGGTGCCAGTTGGCCCGGCGCAGGCCCTTCTTGGACTGGGAGGTTTTACTCTTGGGAACAGCCATTTTCCTTCTCTTTCGTCTTTATTCCTCGTCGTGCTGGATGGCGTCGAGGCCGGCCCAGCGAGGATCCACGTCGTCCTCTTCACAGTTGCAGGCGCCCTTGTTGAGGTCGGCCCCGCACTGGGAACAGATACCCTTGCAGTCGTCCCGGCAAATGGTGGCAGCGGGATAGGCCAGGACCAGGCTTTCCCGCAGGGCTTCGGTCAGATCGACCTCACCGGAAGCCTGGCGCAGGACCATGCTGTCCCCCTCGCCCTCATCCGTGTCCACGTTGCGCAGAACCATGATCTCCACCGGGACATCCCAGCGCAGATCGAATTCCTCGAGGCAACGCACGCAGGTGCAACGCCCCACGGCCTCGAGCTCTCCTCCCAGCAGGAAACGCTGATCCAGGTTATCGACCCGCAGCGTGCCGGCCAGGGAAGCCCGTTCGGGACGGTCTTCGACCCAGTCCAGGGTGATTTCCCCGGAAAGGTCGAGTTCCGATTGCCCGGAGGCGGTTCTGTCCAGATCCAGTTTCATGCAAGCGCCCCACTTTAATAAGTGCGTCTGCCCCTGTCAAGTTAGCCGAAAATCAGGCCCAGCTCGCGCTCCGCGTCGCCCAGGTTGGCCGAGGCGTGGATGGCGTTGTTGGACAGGGACTCGCCATACAGGTGGCGAATGGTGCCGATGGCGGCCTCGGCGGGGTTGGTGGCCCCGATGAGCTCGCGCAGGGCGGCCACGGCATTCTCCCGCTCCAGGCGCAGGGTCACCACGGGGCCGCTGGTGATGTAGTCGCACAGCTCGCCGTAGAAGGGGCGCTCCCGATGCTCACCGTAGAAGTCTTCCACCAGGGGCCGGTCCAGCTGCCGCATTTCCATGGCGGTGATGCGGAATCCGGCCTTGTTGATGATGTCCAGGATGGCGCCGATCTTCTGCTCACCGGCAGCGACGATCTCGGGCTTGATCATGGAGTAAGTCTGTTCCATTGCTTGCTTTTCCACTTTCTCGTTCAAGTTCTTCATCATGGTTATCGGCGGGCGCTCCACCGGGAAGCGCCCGCCGCTGTGCTGTCGGCCCAGGTCAGGGCTTCCAGATCTCCTGCAGAGCAGGCACGATATCCATGGGGCGCTTGGCCACGGGGATACCGGCCGCCTCGAGGGCCTTCATCTTCTCGGCCGCCGTGCCGCTGCCACCGCTCACGATAGCACCGGCGTGTCCCATCCGCTTGCCCGGAGGCGCGGTCTGGCCGGCGATGAAGCTGACCACGGGCTTCTTGACGTTGGCCTTGATGTACTCGGCCGCCTGCTCCTCGGCGTCACCACCGATCTCGCCGATCATCACGAAGGCCTCGGTCTTGGGGTCCTCGTTGAAGGCCTTGATGGCGTCCAGGAAGTTGGTGCCGATGACGGGATCGCCACCGATGCCCAGACAGGTGGTCTGCCCCAGGCCGGCGGCCGTCAGCTGGAACACGACCTCGTAGGTCAGGGTGCCGCTGCGGGACACCAGGCCCACGGGGCCCTCCTTGACGATGCTGGTGGGCAGGATGCCCAGCTTGGCGATGCCCGGGGCCAGCAGGCCGGGGCAGTTGGGGCCGATCAGCCGCACGCCGCGCTCCTGCAGGTAGGGCATGACCTTGACCATGTCCACGGTGGGCACGCCCTCGGTGATGCACACGATGAGCTTGCACCCCGCGTCGGCGGCCTCGTAGATGGCTCCGGCGGCCCCGAAGGGCGGCACGAAGATGACCGAGGTGTTGGCGCCCTGCTGCTCCACCGCTTCCTTGACGGTGTTGTAAACGGGGACCTTGTCCTCGAACTTCTGGCCGCCGCGGCCGGGAGTCACGCCCGCCACGATCTTGGTGCCGTAAGCCAGCATCTGGCTGCTGTGGAAACCGCCGTCACGTCCGGTGATGCCCTGGACGACGACCTTGGTCTGTTCGTCGACGAAAATAGCCATGTCTCTTATCTCCTCTTCCGACGCTCCGGCCCTGAGGCGGGCGTCATGATTAATGCTTGCGTCAGGAAGAAGCGCCGGCCAGCTCGTTGGCCTTCTGCACGGCTTCATCCATGGTCGTGGCGGGCACCAGATCGGTCTTGGCCAGCAGTTCGCGGGCCTCGTCCTCGTTGGTGCCGGTCAGACGGACGACGATGGGAACGTTGATGTCCATGCTCTCGGTGGCCTTGATGATGCCCTTGGCCACGTCGTCGCAACGGGTGATCCCACCGAAAATATTGAAGAGGATGGCTTTGACTTCGGGATCGCTCAGGATGATGGTCAGCGCGTTGACCACCTTCTCCGGGTTGGAGCTGCCGCCGATGTCCAGGAAGTTGGCGGGCTTGCCGCCATAGTACTTGACCAGGTCCATGGTGGCCATGGCCAGGCCGGCGCCGTTGACCAGGCAGCCCACGTTGCCCTCCAGCTTGACGAAGCTCAGACCGGCCTCGCGGGCGGCGCGCTCGCTGGGGTCTTCCTCGTCCAGATCCCGCATGGCCTCGTAGTCGGGGTGGCGGAACATGGCGTTGTCGTCCAGGTTCACCTTGGCGTCGATGGCCAGGCCCTCGCCCGCGGGAGTGAAGATGAAGGGATTGATCTCGGCCAGGCTGGCGTCGGCCGCCATGAAGGCCTTGTACAGCTTCTGCAACGCCGCGCCCAGCTGGCGGGCCTTCTTGATGTCGTCGGGGCACAGGCGCATGCCCATGTCCATGGCCTCGTGGTCCAGGAGGCCGAAGCGGGGATCCACGGTCATCTTGAAGATGAGCTCAGGGGTGTCCTTGGCCACCTGCTCGATCTCCACGCCGCCCTCGGCGCTGGCCATGATCAGCACGCGCTGGGTGTTGCGGTCGATGAGCATGCCCAGGTAGTACTCGCTGGCGATGTCCACCGCGGGAGTGATCAGGACCTTGCGCACGATGTGGCCCTTGATGTCCAGGCCGAGAATCTTCTCGGCGTTGGTCTTCACATCCTCCATGGTGGCGCAGAACTTGACGCCGCCGGCCTTGCCGCGGCCGCCCGTCAGCACCTGGGACTTGACCATGACCGGCAGGCCGTAGCCCTCGGCCAGGGTAACCGCCTCGTCGACGGTCGTGGCGACCTTGCCACCGGGCACGGGCAGACCGTGGCTGGTGAAGATCTCCTTCGCCTGATATTCGTGGATATTCACTGGTTCCTCCCCGGAAGTGTTTCGGGCCGCCGCCACCGGCTGAGGAAGCGGCGGCCCCTTGGCATAGCTGATTCAGTCATGAAATCTGGCGAGCACAGGGTCGCGTCAGTCCATGAACCTGGCCAGCAGCTGCTCCAGATTCGGCTCGCCGATTTCCTGGAGCTCGTACTTGACCCGCACGGTGGGTTTCTGGATCTTGACGATCCGATTCAGGTCGATGGGCGTCCCGATGACAACGGCGTCGCATTCCACGGCGTTGATGGTCTTTTCCAGGTCGGCCACCTGCTCGTCACCATACCCCATGGCCGGCAGCAGGGTGCCGATCTCGGGATAGATCTCGAAGGTCTCGGCCAGTTTACCCGTGGCCCAGGGGCGCGGGTCAACCAATTCCTCGGCACCCATGCGCATGGCGGCCACCACGCCGGCCCCGTAGGCCATCTGGCCGTGGGTCAGGGTCGGGCCGTCCTCGACCACCAGAACCTTCTTGCCGCGCAGGTCGATGTCGCCTTCCATGGTCAGGGGGCTGGCGGCGTCGATGATCACGGCGTCGGGGTTGATGTCGCGAACGTTGTCGCGCACGGCCTCGATGTTCTCGAACTCGGCCTCCACCACCTTGTTGATGATGACCGCATCGGCCAGGCGCACGTTGGTCTCGCTGGGGAAGTAGCTGCTCTCGTGGCCGGGACGATGGGGGTCGGCCACCACGATGTGGCAGTCACTCTTGTAGAAGTTGGTGTCGTTGTTGCCGCCGTCCCAGAGGATGATGTCGGCTTCCTTCTCGGCTTCGCGCAGGATGGCCTCGTAATCCACGCCGGCGTAGATGACGCCACCGGCCACGATGTGAGGCTCGTACTCCTCCATCTCCTCGATGGTGCACTTGTGCTTGGCCAGGTCGCCGATCTCGGCGAAGCGCTGGACCTTCTGGGCCACCAGGTCGCCGTAAGGCATGGGGTGGCGGATGGCCACGACCTTCTTGCCGGCGGCGCGCAGGATCTCGCAGATGCGGCGGCTGGTCTGGCTCTTGCCGCAACCAGTGCGCACGGCGCCCACGCTGATGACGGGCTTGGTGCTCTTGATCTGGGTGTGGCGCTCGCCCAGCATGGTGAAGTCGGCGCCGGCGGCGTTGACGATGGAGCCCAGGCTCATGACCTGCTCGTAGCTGCGATCGCTGTAGGCCATGACGCACATGTCGGCCTCGTACTTGGCGATGAGCTCGACGATGTTGCCTTCGTCCTCGATGGGAATACCGTTGGGGTAAAGGTCGCCGGCCAGCTCGGCGGGGTACTTGCGGCCGTCGATGTCAGGAATCTGGGTGGCGGTGAAAGCCACCACCTCGTAGGCCTCGTTGCCGCGGTAGACGCAGTTGAAGTTGTGGAAGTCGCGCCCGGCCGCACCGAGAATGATAACCTTGGTCCTGCTCATTGTTTTGCTCCTTGAGACCCGGGGATCGGGTCAGGATAGGCACGCCGTCATCAGGAAACGTCAGGAATGACGGATGTCGGCGATTATTCGGGAGGTCGACCAGCCTGGCACCATCGGCACACGAACGATGCGACCGCCCCAGCTCTTGACTTCGGGGGCGCCCACGATGTCCTCTTCTTTGTACTCGGACCCCTTGACGAGCACGTCGGGCCGGAGCTGGAGAATACACTCCAGTGGTGTAGGCTCGCCAAAAATAGTGACCGCGGAAACAGGCCGCAAGGCGGCAATGAGCACTGCCCGTTCAGCTTGGGGCAGAATGGGCCGGCCGGGCCCCTTGAGGGCTCGCACCGAGTCGTCGCTGTTGAGGGCCACCACCAGGTGATCCACCACTTCGGCCGCCTGGTTCAGGCTGGCCAGATGGCCGCTGTGCACCAGATCGAAGCAGCCGTTGGTGAATCCGATGGTCTGGCCGGCTTCATGTATTTTCTCTGACCAGGCCCGCAACTCGTCCCGCGCCAGCACCATACCGCGCACCAGTTCATCCATGTCATTTCTCCCCGGGACCCAGGACGGCCCGCAACTGTTCGGCGGTGACGGCGGCGGTGCCCAGTTCCCGGACGGCGATGCCGGCGGCGTGGTTGGCCATGTAGGCCGCCTGGGCGAAATCGGCCCCACCGGCCAGGGCGGTGGTGTAGACCGCGATGACGGTGTCCCCCGCTCCGGTGACGTCGTAGACCATGGTGGCCTCGGTGGGCAGGTGGTGAGCCTTGCCGGAGGCCTCGAACAGGGCCATGCCGTGTTCGCCCCGGGTGATGAGAACGGCCTTGGCTGCGGTGCGCTCCAGCAGGGTGCGTCCGGCGGCTTGCAGGCTGGCCTCGTCGGTGATGGAGGTGGCGCAGGCCTGCTCGGCCTCTTTCTGGTTGGGCGTCAGGCTGGTCACGCCGTGATACTGGCTGTAGTCCCCCTTCTTGGGGTCCACCACCACCACCTTGCCCTGCTGCCGGGCCAGGCCGATGAATTCACCCAGGGCCGTTCCCGTCAGGACGCCCTTGCCGTAGTCGCTGAGAATGTAACCGTCCATGGGGCCGGCGGCCTTCAGGGCCTCCAGCAGGCGGGAGGTGATGTCCTCTCCCACGGGCCCCGAGTCTTCCCGGTCGGTGCGCACCACCTGCTGGCTGTGGGCGATGATGCGCGTCTTGATGGTGGTGGGGCGTCCGGGCGTCTCGACCATGCCCGAGGCGGCGATGCCCCGCTCGGAAAGGATCGTCTCCATCTGGGTGCGGGCCTCGTCCTGACCCCAGATACCGCACAGGGTGACCTCGGCCCCCAGGGCGCGGATATTGGCGGCCACGTTGGCGGCGCCGCCCAGCTTTACGGTCTCCTTCTCCAGGCGCACCACCGGCACGGGGGCCTCGGGGCTGATGCGGTCCACGCTGCCCCACAGGAAACGGTCCAGCATGCTGTCCCCGATGACGGCGAGGCGCCGCCCGGCAAATCCCCTCAGGATCTCACGGGTGGGCTCGCTCATGGTATCCTTCATGATATCCTTGTATTTGTCGGTCATTGACGCATTCTTTCAGTTGAATCGGCAGAGGAGGGCCCCGAGGGCCGATCGCGCACGAAGCTATCACCCGTATGCGGGGGTGTCAACGCCACCCGGGCGGGTCTGTCCCCGAAAGGAACAGCCAATGAACAAGAACCAGCCCCAGCAGCGCCTGACCCTGGACCTGGGCGAGAAGGAAGCCGAGGGGATCTACAGCAACCTGACCCTGATCTCGGTGAGTCCCGCGGAATTCATCCTGGATTTCGCCCGCATGCTGCCCGGCACCCCCAAGGCCAAGGTGCACGCCCGGGTGGTCATGACCCCCCAGGCGGCCAAGGCCTTCGCCAAGAACCTGCTGTCCAACGTGGAACGCTTCGAGGAAAAGAACGGGGAGATCAAGCTGGCCGGCCAGCCTGACCCCGGTCCGGGCATCGGCTTCCACACCGACTGATCAGCGCGACACCAGCCCCCGCAGGCGCCAGGTGCCCAGCACCAGCGCCCCCACGAACCAGACGGCCAGGCCCAGCAGCAACCCGCTCAGCTGGGCCACGCCGTACCCCCGGCCGATCATGTCGTGAAAGATGGTGATGGCCTGCCCCGTGGGCAGGCTGTGGCCGATGGTCTGCATGAAGGGCGGCACGATCTCCAGGGGCCACCACAGTCCCCCCACCGCCGCCATGGTCAGGGTCACGGCCAGGCCCAGCCCGTCGGCCTGGGCCCCGCTGCGGGCGGTGGTTCCCAGCAGGATGCTGCCGGCCGAGCAGGCGCCCGCGAAGAGCACCACGGTCAGGATCAGAGCCGCCGGAGAATCGCCATAATCCACCCCGAAAATGGGCAAGCTGTTCAGTCCCAGCAGGACGGCGGCCTGCACCAGCCCGATGAGCATCCCGCCCAGGAAGAAGCCCAGGACGATATCCAGGCTGGTGGCCCGGCTGACCATGAGCCGGGACAGGGTGCGGTCCTCGCGCTCGGCCACCAGTTCCTTGGCCGACATCATGAGGAACATCATGACGAAGAAGATGGTGTAGGCCGGCCCCACGTGCTGGGCCGAACTGGTGAGCTTCAGCCCCGTGTCGGGCAGGCGGCCCAGGGTCTGGCTGCTCAGGCGCACCCGGGGGTTGTTCCAGCGCTGGTCGAAGCGGGTGGACTCGAAGGGCAGGGCCCCGTGGTTGTCGGGCTGGCGCGATATCTGGAGGGCGGCCTGCTTGGCGTTGAGCTTGAGCAGTCCCTCGTCCAGGAGGGTGCGCACGGTCTGGCTGCTGAGGCGGTCGGAATCGTACAGCAGGCGCAGGGTCACGGGCTCGTTGCGGGCCACCCGGGTGGTGTAATCGGCAGGAATGAAAAGGGCCGCGGTGATGCGCTGTTCCTCGATGAGTTCCAGGGCCCGATCCTCGCTGACGGCGGTATCCCGGCGGACGATGCGGAATTTATCGTTGTCCAGCAGGGGGGCCACCAGGGCGTCGGCCGCCGCCTGACCGTCCAGGTCGTAAACCAGACACAGGGGGCGCATGTCCCGGCCGGCGGGATCCCAGTCCCCCAGCATCTGCCCCATGAGGAAGCTGAAGGCCATGGGCATGACGAATAACCAGACCAGGTTGGAGCGGTCCCGCAGGACACGCAGCATGCGCAGTCGCACCAGGGCCATGATGACGGACGGGTTCATGCCAGACCTCCGCGGCCGGCCCTGGTCCTGAAGACCAGGATATTGATGATCATCAACACCGCGGCCACCCCCGCCATCACCAGCAGCGGCCCGGGAGCCTCCAGGACGCTCCGGTTCTCCAGCATGACGTTCTGGAAGCTGATGTTGGCCCAGTAGTTGAACCCGAAACGGCCCACGGCCACCACCCAGCCGGGCATCTGTTCCAGGGGAATGAAATTCCCGCCCACCATGGACCAGACCAGGATGAGCACCGTGGTCAGGTTGTCCATGATCTTCTCGGTGGGGCTGATGAGGGCCAGGGCCAGGAACACGGCGGTGGCCGCCAGGCAACACGCCGTCACGGCCAGGAACAGGGACAGGGGATCGGGGCCCAGGTTGATGCGGAAAAGAACCCAGCCCACCAGGAAGAGCACGGCCAGCATGAAGCCACCCTGCAGGGAGATGGACAGCCAGCGCGCCACGATGATGTCCACCCGCCGGACGGGCGACAGCATCTGCCGCTGCAGGGTGCCGGCCTTGCGTTCGCGGTGAAGATCCCGACAACCGGCCGCCACCGAGAACATGAGGAAGAAGACACTGAATCCCGGCAGGAAGAAGTTGAACAGGTTGATTTCCTGCTTCTTCTCGAACTCGCCCAGGGGCGACTTGTCCTGCACCGACAGGGTGATGGGGCTGACCTGCAGGGCCTGGGTCAGGGCCGTCTGGCGATCCATGCCCTGCAGCAGGCGCTGCCGGGCCTCGCGGAAAGCCGGATCTTCGCTGTCCCGGCGGAACCGCTGCCACACATCGGCGAAGCTGCCGGCGAAGGCTTCGGACTCCCAGAACTCCCGGGCGCTGGCCTCCCCTTCCCGGGCACGGTCCTCGGGCCACAAGGTCAGGTACACGGCCTCGCCCGCCTGGTACTGGGCCACGCCCCGGGTGATGATCTGTTCCACGATGCCGGCCTTCAGGGAACTGCCGGGATCCTTCCAGATCTGCAATTCCACCTCTTCCAGGGTGAAGAATTTCTCCAGGATGTCGGGGGGAAAGACAACCGCCGCCGCGGCGTCTCCCCGGCGCACCATGGCGTCGGCCTCGAGGGAGTCGGTCCAGGTGACGGTGAAGAAGCCGGACTCGGTCAGGCCCTGGGCCAGCTGTTCCCGCAGCATGAGGGGCAGATCCTGCCCCACCAGGGCCACGGGGATGGCGCTGATGCCGGCGGAATTGCCGAAGAAGCCCCCGCCGAAGGACAGCCCCATGATGAAGGTCAGC
The DNA here is from genome assembly GCA_963674845.2 of Candidatus Krumholzibacteriia bacterium. GTDB lineage: Bacteria > Krumholzibacteriota > Krumholzibacteriia > LZORAL124-64-63 > LZORAL124-64-63 > LZORAL124-64-63. Next base: position 659,912 of record CAXXKE010000001.1, read on the forward strand.
AGCAGGGGCAGGGCCAGATTGACGACGAAGGCCCGCCGGTCGGCCAGAGCCCGTCGAAAATCCTTGGCGATCATGACCAGGATCTGCATGGTGCCCCCCTACTCCCTGAGCCCGCGGCCGGTGAGATTCAGGTACAGGGTTTCCAGGTTGGGCCGCTCGACCTCCAGCTGGTCCAGAGCCAGGCCTCTTCCCTCCAGCCATTGCTGAACATGGGGCAGCAATCCCGCGCCGTCGCCGGCCAGGAGCACGGCCTTGCCACGCTCGTGCCTGCCCCCCTGGAAACCGGGCCAGCCGGCGGCGGCCTGGGTCAGTTCGGGCAGCAGTTCGGCCGGCAGGCGGAAGCGCACCTGATCCTCGTCACCGATCTGCCGGATGAGTTCTTCCTTGTCCCCCACGGCCACCATGCGGCCCTTGTCGATGACGCCGATGCGGTCGCACAGCTGCTCGGCCTCTTCCAGGTAGTGGGTGGTGTAGATGACGGTCAATCCGCCGCCGCTGAGTTCCTTGATGAGTTCCAGGATGCGGCTGCGGGCCTGGGCGTCGATACCCACGGTGGGCTCGTCCAGGAAGAGGACCTCGGGGGAATGGACCAACCCCACCACCAGGTTCAGGCGGCGCTTCATGCCGCCGGAGAAATCGGCCACCGGCTGCTTGCCCTGCTCCACCAGATCGGCCATTTCCAGCAGTTCACTGACCCGACGGGATAGGGCCTCCCCCCCCAGGCCGTACAGGCGACCCCAGAATTCGAGGTTGTCGCGGGCCGAGAGGTCGGTATACAGCGCGATCTCCTGGGGCACGATGCCGATGAGTCGCCGCACCTGATCCGGGGCGGCCGCCAGATCGTGCCCTCCGATGCTCACCTGTCCCCCGTTGGCGGGCAGCAGGGTGGCCAGGACGCTGATGGTGGTGGTCTTGCCGGCGCCGTTGGGGCCCAGCAGCCCGAAGAGTTCACCTCTTCCCACCGCGAAGCTCACGCCATCGACGGCCCGGAACGAGCCGTACTTCTTCACCAGGTCCTTCACCTGTATCACGAGAATTCCTCCGGTGGACGGGTTTTCCAGCGGCGATGCAGCCAGTAGTAATGGTCGGGGGTCTTACGGACCGCCGCCGCCAAACGTTTCACGTGAATTTCGCTGAGCCGGAGCACGGCTGTTTCCTCGTCCCAGTCGGCCTCGGGAAACACCGGTTCCTCGATGACGGCCAGGTGGCGCCCCCCCGGTTGGCGCAGGATGTGCCCCGTGATGAGGGGGCACTTCAGTTTCCAGGCCAGGTAGGCGGGGCCCCGGAAGACCGATGCCGGTCGCCCCAGGAAATCCAGGAAGAGCCCGTCCTTGCCCGCGTCCTGGTCGGCCAGCATGGCGATGAACTCGCCCCGGCGCAGGGCCTTGACCATCTCCTTGACCCCGCTGTCGGTGCGCAGGATGCCCACCCCCACGCGGCGGCGGATATCGTTCTGGATGGCGTCCACCTGGGCGTTGGCCTGACTCTTGACCACGAAGTGGATCTTGTTGCCCGAGGCTGCGATGCGCGCTCCCAGCATCTCCCAGTTGCCGAAATGACCGGAGACCAGGAGGCCGCCCTGCCCCCGGGCCAGCACCGCGTCCAGGTTCTCCTGGCCCTGGATGTCCACCAGATCCACCACCTGGCGGTGGTCCAGGCGGGGAAAAGCCAGGAATTCCATGAGGGTCATGCCCAGGTGACGGTAGAACGCGGCCGCGATGGCCGCGGTGTGTCCCGCTTCCCCGGTGCCGGCCAGGGCTTGCCGCAGATTGTCCTCCACGATGCCGCGCCGGAAGCGAAAAACGGAATGGACCAGGCGGCCCAGGCCCCGGCCCACCGCCAGCAACAGCGGCCTGGGCAGGGGCCTGGCCAGCAGGAACAGGCAATACAGCAGCCAGTAGTCCAGCCTTTGTCGGGCGGCCGAGGCCATGTTTCCTCCCACCCTTCCGGGGCGAAGTTGAGCGTCGAGGTGAACGCAGGATCACCAGATACTACGGGCCAGGATGCCCCCCGGCAACCTCTTGATTTGACCCGCCAGTTCCAGTTGCAGGAGGCCGGCCGACCACGTTTCCCGGCGCCCCGGCCAGCGGCTGAAGAGTTCCTCCACCGTGCACCCGTCGAAATCCAGGCGGTCGAAGATCCAGCGCGCGGGAGTGCCGGGCCGGGGCAGGCTCCTGCCGGATGGCCCGGAACCCGCTGCCCGTCCGTTCTCGCGAGGCGCCGGATCCCCATCTCCCAGCACCCGCAGCACATCGTCGGCACTTTCCACCAGGTGGGCCCCCTCACGCAAAAGGTGGTGGCACCCACGGCTGCTTTGCAGGTCCACCGGTCCCGGCACGGCGAACACCTCCCTGTTGTAATCCAGGGCGGCGTAGGCCGTCACCAGGGCCCCGCTGCGTCGGGGAGCCTCGACCACCACCACCGCCCGCACCAGACCGGCCATGAGGCGGTTGCGCAGGGGGAAGTGAAAGCGACGGGGCGGGGTCCCCGGGGGGAATTCCGTCAGGCAGCAGCCCTTCTCTTCCAGTTCCCGGCGCAGGCCGGCGTGGGCCCGGGGATAGGTGATATCCAGCCCCGTGCCCATGACCGCCACGCTGTGTCCCTCCACATCCAGGGCCCCGTGATGGGCGGCCGCGTCCACCCCCAGGGCCAGTCCGCTGACGATGGTGTAGCCATGGTTGGCCAGGGCGGCAGCCAGGGCCCGGGCGAAAGAGGTGCCGCGAACGGTGGCCCGCCGCGTTCCCACGATGGCCACCGCCGGAGCCGCCAGGCAGGAGGTGTTCCCGGAAGCATGGATCTCGCCGGGGGGATCGGGCATCTGGCGCCACAGGGTGGGCCAGTGGGGGTGATCAGGACCCAGCAGGGTGCGCGGAGCATCCGCCGGGCCGGGCGCAGGTTGAGACATGGACAGCCGTCGATTCCGGGAGGAAGTCAGCTCTGATACAGTTTGCGCAGCAGATGCCGCAGGGTGTCCAGGCCCTGGCTGGTCACCGACGAGATCTGGATCACCTCCAGGGCCCCGTGCTCCTGGCCCCAGGCCCGGGCCTCTTCCAGGGCGGCGGCGGCCTCTTCGGGAGTCTGCAGATCCTTCTTTGTCACCGCCACGGCGAAGGGCAGCTCGGCCAGCCGGTTGCCGTGATCGGCCAGTTCCCGGCGCAGCACCGTCAAGGCCCGTCCACAGGGTTCGAAGGTGGGGTCCACAAGCAAGAGCAGGGCCCGCGTCCTTTCCACGTGGCGCAGGAACTCGTGGCCCAGCCCCTTGCCCTGGCTGGCGCCCTCGATGAGCCCGGGAATGTCGGCCAGGGTGCAGCTGGTGAAATCCCCCAGATCGACGATGCCCAGGTTGGGCACCAGGGTGGTGAAGGGGTAGTCGGCCACCTTGGGCCGGGCCGAGGTCACCACCGACAGGAGGGTGCTCTTGCCGGCATTGGGCTCACCCACCAGACCGATATCGGCGATGAGCTTGAGCTCCAGCCGCACTTCCAGTTCCTTCCCCTCCTGGCCCGGCTGGGCGTGCATGGGGGTCTGGTTGCGGGGATTGCGGAATTCCCAGTTGCCCTTGCCGCCCTTGCCGCCCTTGACGATGAGCAGGCGCTGGCCGTCCTCCAGCAGATCGCCCAGGGGCGCGTCGTCATCGGCGCGATACACGCTGGTGCCCAGGGGCACCCTCAGGATGACATCCTCGCCGTCGGCCCCGGTGCGCCGCTGGCCGCCGCCCGGCTGCCCGGGCTTGGCCTTGTAGTGGCGCTTGTACTTGAAGTCCAGCAGGGTGGACATCTCGCTGGTGGCCTCGAAATACACCGACCCGCCCCGGCCGCCGTTGCCGCCGTCAGGGCCGCCCCGGGGAACGAACTTCTCTTTGCGGGTGGACACGCAGCCGTCGCCGCCCTTGCCGCTGACCAGATTGATTCGGGCAATATCGAGAAACACGCTCACTCCAGGTTCTGCAGGGCCCGGGCCACGGGGCCGGGCACCAGGCGGGAAAGATCGCCCCCGTGCCGGTGGACATCCCGGACCAGGGTGCTGCTGATGGCCGCGAGATCGGGCCGGGCCAGAAAGTAGACCGATTCAACCTGCGGGGCAAGCAAGGCGTTGACACCGGCTAGGGACCATTCGTGCTCGTAATCGCCCGCCGTGCGGATGCCGCGAATGACGGCCACGGCCTGGCGCCGCGTCACCTCGTCCACCAGCAGGCCGTGGAAACTGTCCACCTCCACGCCGTCCAGATGCTCCACCGAGGCCTGAAAGAGCCGCACGCGCTCGGATTCCCCCAGCAACCCGGCCTTGCCGTGGGGGGCCACCAGGACCACCACCTCGTCGAAGATGCGCAGGGCCCGTTCCAGGATGTCCAGGTGCCCCATGGTGACCGGATCGAAGGATCCGGGATAGACGGCCATTCGCTTGCTCATGGGGTCTCCTCGGTTGGGGTCCCGGGCCGGGGCGCAGGACGGATGATGGTCAGATGGCTTTGGCCGTAGCGCCGGGTCTGCACCCGCAAACCCGGAGAGTCTGCGCCCACCGGCAAATCGGCCCGGTGCTCCATGATGGCCGCCTGCACCTGGCCCCGCTCCACCCGGTCCATGATCTGCTCCAGCAGTTGCCCGGGCATTTCCCCGGCGTAGGGCGGATCGGCCACCACGCAGCAGGCGCCCTCCGGAGGCAGCCAGCCCGGCAACCATTTCAGAACCTCGGCCGCCACCAGATCGTAAGCGCCGGGATCGGCCCCGCAAGTTTCCAGGTTCCGGCGCGCCGTGTCCAGACTTTGCCTGGAGGCATCCACCAGCAGCGCCTTCCGGGCTCCCCGGCTGAGGGCCTCGATGGCCAGGCCGCCGCTGCCGCAGCACAGATCCAGCACCGTGGCGTCCCGCACCTGCGGACCCAGGATGGAGAACATGGCCTCCTTGACCCGGTCGGTGGTGGGCCGCACCCTGTCCCCGCGGGGCGACAGCAGGACCCGCCCCCGCCACTGTCCGGCGATGACCCGCATCAGGGCCTACCTTCAGCTTCAGGGCCCGTATCCTGGCCGGCGGCGGCTCTGGCTCGCCGGGGTTCCTCGCGCCTTTGCCACATGAGGCTGCGCAGCATGGCCAGACGGGCCAGTTCCTGGATACCCCCGTCGGCCACGGGCAGGCGAAAATCGGCGGCGCGGGCATAAAGCCGACGGCGGCGATGGAACAGCTGCTCCAGCCCATCCCAGCCCAGGGACTCCACCAGGGGCCGCTGCCCCTCGGGTCCCGCCTGCAGGCGCCGCCGCAACACCTCCCAGGGCGGATCCAGCCAGATCACCACGCCGCGCCGTTGCAGCAGGGAAACCGCCGCCGGGGTCTGCACCAACCCGCCCCCGGCGTCGAGGATCAGGCCCCGCTGCCCGGCCAGACTTTCCAGGGCCGCCATTTCGGCCTGCCGGAAGGCCGCCTCCCCTTCCCGGGCGAAGATATGGGCGATGGTCCGGCCCTCGCGCTCTTCCACCAGGGCGTCCAGATGAACCACGGACCGGCCCGTGGCCCCGTGCAGGTGCCTGCCCACTGCTGATTTGCCGCTGGCCATGAAGCCGATCAGTGAAGTCCACATGGGCACATGCTAATACACAGGCCCCCCGGGAAGCAATCCCGAGGGGCCGTGGGTCCGGAAAAACCGGCGAACTAGAAGTTGCTCAGAGCTTCGGGATCGATGGTCACCTGGCTCTCGGTGGTGATCAGCTCGCGCTTCATGTACTCGTCGGTGACGATGCGCGGCGTCACGAAGACCACCAGCTCGCGGTTGTCCTTGGTCTTGCTGGAATGCTTGAACAGGCTGCCCAGCACCGGGATGTCCATGAGCACGGGAATGCCGCTCTCCAGGTTGCTCTCCACCTTGCGGATCAGGCCGCCGATGATGGCGGTCTCGCCGTTCTCCACCAGCACCCGCGTGTCGGATTCACTGGTGTTGATGATGACGCCGCCCTGCACCGTGGCCTGGCTGGAGAGATCGCTTACCTCGTTGTGGATATCCAGGGTGATGCGGTTCTCGCTGTTGATGTGCGGGGTCACCTCCAGCATGATGCCGATGGTGGTCAGCTGGGTGACGGCGTTGCCGGCCTCGTCGCTGACGATGAGGGGAATCTTCTGTCCCACCAGGATGCTGGCCTCACGGTTGTCCGTGGTGGTGATGATGGGATTGCTGATCAGGTGGGCCTTGTTGTCGTCCTCCAGGGCCTCCACGCGCATCATCAACTCACCCCAGTCCTGAACCGTGGCCACCCGCAGGTCGCCCGAGGGACTGGCCAGGGAGTTGTCGATGGACATGCTGCCGGCCAGGTTGTTGCCGGGGCTCTTGAAGTTGGTGATGGACCAGTTCAGGCCCAGCTCGCGGGTGGCGCGGGTGTCCATGTCCACCAGGCGGGCGTTGATCTCCACCTGGGGCGTCTGCGAGTCCAGGCGCACGGCCATTTCGGACATCATGTCCACGCGCTGGCGCACGTCGTTGATGATCAGGCTGTTGGTGCGCACATCGATGTCGATGTTGCCGCGGTCGGTGAGCATGAGCTCCAGGGCGTCACGCACTTCCTCGGCGTTGGCGTAGCGCAGGTTGACCAGGCCCAGCTCCAGGGCTTCCAGGTCTTCTACCTGCTTGCGCGCGCGCTCCTTGGACAGTTTCTCCTCGCGAAGCTCTTCGGCGGTGTCCACGCGGATCACGCCGTTCTCCCTCACGTAGTCGAAGCTGTGGGCCTTGAGGATGACCATCAGGGCCTCTTCCCAGGGCACATCTTCCAGCTTGACGGTGACCTTGCCCTCGACACGGGGCGAGGCCACGATGTTGGCGCCGGAGAAACTGGCCAGCGAGCGCAGGACCGTGGCCATCTCGGCGTCCTGCACGTCAAGGGAAATGGGCCTGGTCGACTCGGGACCGGGCTCGTTGGTTGCACCGGCGATGATGGGCTTGGGAAGAACCTCTTCCTGAGCCCAGGCCAGGCCGCCCAGCATGACAATCACCAGGGTCGTCAGGGCGACGAAACGGATCCTACCGTACATTACTTACCCTCCGTACTTTCCAGTTTCAGGACCACCTTGCTGGTGATCCCGTACAGGGTGACCCGCGCGGTGAGTGACTGCTTGCGGATGCTGACGACACGCCCGTGACGGACCCGATCGCCTACACGCAGGATGTAACCGAAACCTTCTCCATCTTCGACCAGGGCGAAGCGATCGTCCTGGCCCCACATGACACCCACCAGCTGGGCGCTGTTCATGTCAACGAGCTCGGCCGCGCTGGTCTGCTCGAAGTCGCCGTCCACCAGCACCCGGAAGGGGTCATCCTTCCCGTAGGACTGGTAGAAGAATTCGTTGGCTCGCAGGGCGTTGATTCGCTGCAACGACTCCTGCGAAGGAGACAGGGACTCGTCCTTGCCGGCCGTGTCTCCGTTGACGTCCGTCTTTTCCTGGGCCAGGCCCGTCCCCGCCACCAGCAACAATGCGGCAGCCAGCAGAGGCCAGACACAGGAGACAGTTTTCCTTGCCTTGAACATGGTTTACCTCCTAGTGGCCCGCGCCGGCCTGGGCGACCTTGGCCTGACCCTTGACGTCCTTGCCGTCGGCTTCGGCGGTGACCGGAGCGCCGCTGGCATGGTCGAGGGTGTAGGCCGTCAGGGTGAACTGGGTGTCTATGGTGTAGGGCGTGTCGTTCTTGTCGCCCATTCCGCTGATCTTGAGATCCGACACGTTGACGATGCGGTTCAGGTTGGCCAGACGGCTCAGGAACACGCCGGTCTGGTGGTACCCGCCCTGGATGCGCACTTCCACGGGGTTATCCGCGTAGAACTGCTTGGGCAGGGGAGCCTTGGGCCGGAACAGGGAGAACTCGATCCCGGACTGCTGGCCGGCGGCAGTGACCTTGCGCAGCAGATTGGGCATCTCGTTCTTCTCCGGCAACAGGGTCTGGGCCACCTGCCACTGATCGTGCAGGATGGCGTATTCCTTCTCCACCCGTTCCAGGTTCCGCACCAGCAGACGGGCCTTCTCCAGGTCCCGGCTCAGGTCCTGGTGCTTCTGCTCCAGGGTGCCCACCTTCTTCTGCCCGCTGGCATAGGTGAAGGGGTACATGTCGGACATGAAATACATGGGCAGAGATACCACAACCAGCACGATGGCGATGGCCCACCTCAGGAATTTCGGATCCTTGACATCGATGTCCATGGCAATCCTTTCCTATCCTTCGAACGGCGTGGCCGCCGGTTTTTGCACAGCCGTGGCCGTGGCCTTGAACTTGATGACCTGCACGTCGTTGATCTCGCCCTTCTCGGCCACCAGCAGGTTGACGCCGGCGAAGTAGGGGCTGCTGGTCATGTTCTGCAGGAAATCGCTGACCAGGAAGTTCGAGAAGGTCACGCCTTCAACGGCGTATCGGCTGCCGCCGGTATCCTCGAAGCGGGTCAACCACATGTGCTCGGGCAAGCTGCGGTTCAGCTCGTCCATCAAATGCACCCGGAAGTAGCGATCCCGGTCCAGATCGGTGATGACGTCCAGCCGGTCGTTCAGATCCTTGCGCTGCTTGTTCAGCCGCTTGATCTTGGCAATCTCGGGCGCCAGGCGCCTGGTCTCGGCCTCTTCCTCGGCGATGGTCGTCTTCAGATCGCTGATCTTCTGGGACTGGACGAAATGAGCCGAGGCGATGATGGCCACCGCGACCGCAACCAGAGCCAGCGGGGCGAAGTTGCCCACCGCCGGCAGCTGCAAGCCTTTCTGCTTGGGCAGTTCGTCCTGGGGAAGCAGGTTGATCCTGATCATGACCGCACCTCCTTGCGCAGAGCCAGGCCCATGCCCACAGTCAGCAGCGGGCTCAGTTCAGCCGCGTTGCCCTCGGGGAACAGGGAAGGATCGAAGTCCACCGCAGCCAGGGGGTCGGCCACCTCGCTGGGCACGTCGTAACTCTCGGCCAGGTAGTCCAGCAGGCCGGGCAGATGGGAACCGCCGCCGCTCAGGACGATGCGGTCGATGCCGTCGGCCTCGCCGGCGGTCTTGAGGTAGGACAGGCTGGGCTCCAGCCCCTGGTAGATCTCCGAGCCCACGGCCCGGACGATGTCGTTGACCAGTTGCTCGTCCACGTCGTCGATCTGCCCCCGGGCCACGTCCTGGGCCGTCTCGTAGGTCAGACCCAGCTGCTTCTGGAATTCCTCGGTGAACTGGGACACGCCGATGGGCAGGTCGCGGGTGAAGTAGGGAACCCCGCCGCGGATGATGTGCACGTTGGTCACACCCGCACCCACGTCCAGCAGGGCCACGAACTCCCCGGCACCCTCCATCTCGTCGTCCGCGCCCTCGGCCGAGTTGAATTCATCGATGTCATCGCTGAAATCGTCCTGGCCGGCTTCGGCCTCGGCGGCCTCTTGGGCCTCGGCCTTGACGGCGCCGCCCGGACCGCAGAACTCCCAGGAGTTCTGGTTGGCGAAGGAAGCGACGTCGATGACGTAGGGCCGATAGCCCGCGTCGCGGATCAGTTCGGCGTGGGAAAGGATCATGTCCTTCTTGGCCGCCACCAGCAGCAACTCCATCTGGTTGGCGCCGATGTCATCGTCCAGGATCTGGAAATCCAGGGTGATGTCATCGATATCGAAGGGGACGTGTTGCTCGGCCTCCCAGAAGATGGCTTCGCGGGCGTCCTCCTCGCTCATCTTGTCCATGACGATTTTCTTCACGATCACGGCGCGGCCCGCCACGGCGCTGGCCACCGGTTCGTCCGGAATGCCCGCCTGGTCTGCGCAGTCGCGAATGGCCTGGATGACCAGCTCGCGGTCCATGATCTCCCCATCGACGATGGCTTCCGGGGGCAGATCGGTCATGGCAAAATGCGTGATGACCGGCTTTTCCCCCGTCAGATCCAGGCGCAGGCACTTGATGACCTGCGACCCGATATCCATCCCGATGAGCGATTTCTGCTTCCTGGAAAGGAATCCAAACATTTCAGCCTGCCTTGCTGATTTGGTTTTGCGGCCCGGGCGAACGGTCAATCCGAACACCCGAAGTGAGCAACCGCAACATGTGTGCCACTACCCTATTCGGCCGGGCGGTGAAGCCCTTGAGAACTATCATCTCTCTATTTTTCAGGGAAAATTCCGCCCGGCGGAAAGGTCCCTTCTGCGGCTCAGCCGGAAACTCCGGGCTGCAGAAAGCTGCTCACATACCAGTGGGCAACCTGCGGCCCCCAGAACAGGACCAGCGCCGCCGCCGCGGCAAGAAAGGTCCCGAAGGGTAACTTCGAGGAGCCATCGACCTTCCCCCGCCCTGCAGTCACGGCATACACGGTGCCCAGGAAAGCCCCCAGGAAGAGGACCCCGAGACTGCCGACCGCTCCTACGAAGGCCCCCACCATGCCCATGAGCATGACGTCGCCTCCTCCCATTCCCTCCACTCCGCGCAACAATTTCCAACCCCAGGAAACGGCGAGGATCACGCCCCCTCCCACGGCCAGTCCCAGCAGGGCAGCCGGCAGTCCCGGCCGTGTCCAGAGGGCAAAAAGCAATCCCAGCACCATGCCGCTGATGGTCAGGGTGTGGGGAATGATCATGTGCTGCCAGTCGATGATGGCCACGTTCAGCAACAGCAAGAGAAGCACCGATGCGGGCAGGGCCGGCCCCGTCCAGCCCAAGCGCAGCAGGGCCGCCAGAACGCACAGTGCCCCGGCCGCTTCCACCAGGAAATAGCGCACGGGGATGGAGCTTCCGCAGCGCCGACAACGGCCGCGCAGCAGCAGCCAGCTCAGCAGGGGGATGTTGTCGAACCAGGCCACCCGTTTCTCACAGCCCGGGCAGAAGGACCGAGGTCCCACCACGCTCAGGTTGCGGGGCAAGCGGTAGATCAGCACGTTGGAGAAGCTGCCGAAGCAGGCCCCCAGCCACATGGCAAGCGCCAGGGGCACGGCCGCCGGCAGGGGTTGGGTCCACGGGGGGGTAGCCAGTAATTGGGTCCAGACGGTGGCCATCATTTCTCCGGGATGGGCCCGATGAAGTCGGGGCCGTAGAGTTTCTGGAGTTCCAGGCGCCGGGTGAGTTTCTGCACCATCTTCAGGGCCAGCTCCTGCATCTGGGGACTTTCCGTGGATTCCAGCAGGGTGCGCCACAGCTCCAGGGAAACACGGTCATCGCCCGAACGGTAGCGGGCGAAGGCCGCAAAGCGACGCTCCCTGTCCGTGGCGTCCGGACAGCGGCCCGCGGCCTCGAACCACATGGCCGCCCGGGGAAAATCCCGGAAGAAGACGTAGTGGATGAAGCCCACCTGGAAGTGCAGCTTGGCCGACTGGGGATTGGCCAGTACTCCCCGCTTGAGCATGTCCAGGGCGGCCGGAAAATCTCCGAAATCGGACCACTTGACCAGGGCCGCAAAGTGGTAGGCTTCCACGAAGCGGGGGTCCAGGGTCAGGATGCCGTCGATCACCTTGTCCATGTAGCGCAGGTCGTTCTGGTCCTTGGCGAAGGCGCCGTAGTACTGGATGAAACGGAACCACAGATAGTCGGCCGCCGCCTCGCGGAAGCCCACGGTGGATTCCACCAGGAACTTGCCGGAGGGGAAGTACAGCCGTTCGTTGCGGGCCGCCGTTTCCGGGCGAGAATCCAGGACCATCAGGGTGTGCACCGTGGTCACGACGCACAGGGCCGTCAGGATCCACCGGGCCGCTCGTTGCCAGTTCACGGCCATCATCAACGCAGTTCCTTCCGGGCGAAGATGGCCCCGGCGAAGATGAGCAACAGCCCCACCCAGCCCAGGCTGTACAGGGTGGCCAGACCCACATGGCCGGCGTCCACCGTCATGCCGTGGACCACGTCGCCCCGCACGTTGAAAACCTCGAGGTTGGGCATCAGGTAATAGACGGTCTCGGAAACCCGTTGCTGGAAGACCGAACCCTGCAGGGTGCCGAAATCCTTGATGGACTGGCTGAGATGTCCAACCACGAAGGCTCCCAGGGTGAAGACCGCCGCCAGGATGGGGGACACGCAGGTGGAGAAGAACACCGCCACCGCGTTGACGAGCATGAGTTCCAGCAGGGTCAGATAGATGACGGGCACGAAGCGCAGGGAGAAGGTGCCCGGGGCCAGGAAAGTCATGAGCAGGAACATCAACCCCATGACCACCAGCATGCAGAGCAGGGTGAGGTTGAGACCCAGATACTTGCCCACCAGGTACTCTCGACGCCCCACCGGCTTGGACATGATGGTCAGGATGGTGCCCTTCTCCACCTCCTTGCGCACCATGCTGCTGCCCACGAAGACAACCACCAGCAAGCCGAAAATGCTCATGGCTGCCAGCCCCACGTCGGTCATGATCTTGCCCTGAGCACCCACCGTCAGGGGTGACAGGACCGCCGTGCTCAGGAGCATCACGAAGCCGAACACTCCCACCAGGTAGAAGATCCGGTCGCGGACCGTTTCGCGGAAGGTGCTGACGGTGAGGGCGAGGATGCGTTGCGCCATCAGCGGGCCTCCTGGCTTTCATGGGCCTTGACGAAGAGATCCTCCAGGATGCCGCTCCCGGCCTCGACGCCCAGGACCGGCAATCCCTCGGCCCCGCACCGGTCCAGGACCTCCCGCAGGGCGTCAACCCCGTGGGCGGTCAGAACCTGGTAGCCACTTTGATCCGTGCCCCCGGCGATGCGTACCTGGTAGGTGCCGCCGCCGGTGGCCTCGGCCAGGGTGCCCACGTGGACCATCCTGCCCTGGCGCAGGATGCCCACCGTATCGGCCAGCATCTCCACGTCGGGCACGATGTGGGAGGACAGGATGATGGTCTTGCCCTGGGCCTTGAGTTCCTGCAGCAGATGGCGGACTTCCCGCCGGCCCAGGGGATCCAGCCCCGACATGGGCTCGTCCAGGATGAGCAGGCGAGGATCGCCCAGCAGTGCCTGGGCCAGGCCGATGCGCTGAAGCATGCCCTTGCTGTACTTGCGCAGGCGCCGCCCGGCTGCCTCGGCCATACGGGTGCGTTCCAGCACCTGGTCGATGCATTCGTTCTTTTCCACGGCGGGGATTTCCAGCAAGTCGGCGTACAGACCCAGCAATTCCCGGCCGGTGAGGTGTTCGAAGAAGTAGGGGCGCTCGGGCAGGTAGCCCACCTGCCGGCGAGCCTCCTGGCGGCGGTGATTCACCCCGAAGATCTCCACCGTCCCGCTGTCCGGGTGGATGAGATCCAGGATGCTGTTGATGGTGGTGGTCTTGCCCGCGCCGTTGTGGCCCAGCAGGGCGAACACCGAGCCCTCGGGCACGGTGAACGAAACGTCTTGCACCCCGCCATCGCGTCGACGCAGGAAACCCGAGCGGAAGGTCTTGCCCAGTCCCTGCACGCGCAGCGCCGTCTGGCGGGCCAGCGGGGTGTCCGGAACCGGGTTTTCCCGTTGCGTGCCGGTCTCGCGGTGTGGCGTGGCCGGGCTGGCCAGGGTGGCGGCGGCCGGAGGATGGACCTCGGCGGCGGGCGTCTTCCCTGGTGTGATACTTACCATGTCGTGCATGCTCACCATCCACCTCGCGTCGGATTGCATGGCCTGCCCCCCCCATGGAGGCACCATCTTGTTTCGCCGCCATGAGTTGCAATGCAGGTGCCAGTCTGAACCCGGGGCCTTTCAAGAGAGCCGGGCCCTTCACGAAGCCGGCCCCCGTCATGAAGCAGGGCGCCCCGTGAAGGGACGCCCTGGAAATCTTCGATAATTGATGGCCGGCGGCGGCCGATCAATTGCCCGTCTGCAGGGTCAGGATCTTGCCGTCCTTGCCCCAGGCGGTGATGGTGTATCCCACCACGATGCCGTTCTGGACCACGGGCTGCACGCCCACCTCGCCGGGATTGGCGGCGGCCTGTCCGAAGCGGGGTTCGGTCATCTGGCCGGTGAAGGAGTTGCGCATGAGGGCGGCGCCGGGTAGGAACGGCGTCACATCCCCCGCCACCGTGCTGTACACGCCTTCGTTGTTGGCCGAGAAACTTTCCAGGGCCAGCTGCACGCTGTGGGCGTTGCTCTGGACCTCGGACTCCCGTCCGCGGTCCTTCATGCTCATGAGGTTGGGCAGGGCCATGCCCACCAGAAGACCGATGATGACGATGACCACCATCAGCTCGATCAGCGTGAATCCACTTTTGCCAGTCTTCATGAACTCTTCCCTCCGCGACGGTCGGCTGTGCCCTTGAGCGTCATGAGCAGGGGCGTTTGCCGGCCTGTTTGTTTGCCGAATGCCTGGATGACGTAATCTCCACCGTTGGTGGGCGACCGGTAGGTCAATCCCCCGGGTTCTCCTCTGAACTGGACCGGCTTGCCGGTGAAGGGATTCAGCGGCGCCCTGTCCCCCGGCAAGAGGGGAATGAGGTCCAGGGGATCGGTGGGATACTCTCCCTGATGAGAGGCGGCGTAGGTTTCCGCTGCCAGTTGCACGGTGGCCGCGTTGCCGCGCACCGCCGCCAGCTGGGCCCGCCCCTTCAGGTGCCGGTAACCCGGCACACCCAGCAGGAAAAGCAGCACCACCACCAGGCTGACCGTCCCCAGGCCCAGCACCACCGTGGACCAGTCGGGCCGCGGCAGGGTCGGTCTCTTGAGGGATGGCAGCTTGGCCAGCAGGGCTCTCATCACTTCTCCCGGGGTGCCGCAGAAAAATTCTGCGTGTGGTGTCCGTCTGGGTCGTGTCTCGAACAAAAGGGGCGGAGCCGCGCTGCGGCACCGCCCCCATGATCCGGCTTCTGAGAGGGCTTACTGGCCGCTGGTCAGAGTCAGGATGATGCCGTTCTGGGCGGGGCCAGCGTTGGCATCCTTACCGTAACCGGTGATGGTGTAGCCGTCGGGCACACCGTTACCGTCGGGGTCGACCTCGATGATACCGACCTGGCCGGAAGCGGCAGCGGCAGCACCGAACTGGGGCTCGGAAGCGGCGCCGGTGAAGGCGTTGTCCAGCAGGTTACCGCCGGGCAGCAGGGGCTGCAGGTCGGCACCAGCATCGCTGTAGATGCCATCGTTACGCACGGCATAGTCCTCGGCGGCCAGCTGCACGGTGTGGGCGGCGCCCTTCACCTTGGCTTCCTTGGCCCGGTCCTGCATGCTGATGAAGTTGGGAATGGCGATGGCGGCCAGAATACCGATGATGACCACGACGATCATCAGCTCGATCAGAGTGAATCCCTTACGATTAATCACTACGCATCCTCCTTGCATTGGTCGTCTCGGCGACCTGGTGGTACTCGCCGGGCGACCCGGCCTGTTGCGAACCTGCCTACGGCAGTTATCTCCGAGCAATGGTTGTGCCAGTTGCCCGGCCTCCTTCAAGTTTTCGTAAAACGCTGTTTTTCAACACTTTACAAAAACCACTCCAGATTCTCTTTCACCCTTCCCGGCAATCTTTTCGTGCGTTTTACCGCCTCAGGGCCCCGGGATGTGCTTTCTTGCCCTGCGTCTCAGCTGTGCGAGGGTTCGGGGGTACCGGACTCTCTGATGGCCGATTCCATGGCCTCCACCAGGTCGTCGCTGCTGACGACTTCGTCCTCGTACATTCCATCCTCATCGAGGTTATCGTCCGGTTGGTCCGGATCCTGAACCCCATATTTCTTCAGCTTGCGATAAAGTGTGGAGGCGTTGATGCCCAGGATCTCCGATGTTTGCTTGCGGGCGCCTCCCGTGGCCTCCAGGACCGACAGGATGTGGGCCCTTTCCAGGTCCTCCAGGCTCACGTGGCCACCCACCGTCAGGTTGGTGCCCCCACCCTCGCTGCTGGTGGGGGTGCCCAGTTCGGCGGGCAGGTCGGCCAGGCGGATCTTGTCGCCGTCACGGATGATGCTGGCCCGCTCGATGACGTTCTCCAGCTCCCGCACGTTGCCCGGCCAGTCGTAGTTCTGCAGGGCGCGCAGGGCCGATTCCTCCATGAACCCCCCCAGGGAGCCCTTGTACTCGTCGGGGCAGCACTTCTTCAGGAAGTGGTCGGCCAGCAGGGGAATGTCCTCGGCGCGATCCCTCAGGGGCGGCAGGTTCAGGGGAATGACGTTCAGGCGATAGAACAGATCGATGCGGAAGTTGCCGGAGGCCACTTCCTCTTCCAGGTCCCGGTTGGTGGCGGCGATGACCCGCACGTCCACCTTGACGGGCTTGCTGCTGCCCACGGGATAGATCTCGCGCTCCTGCAACATGCGCAGAAGTTTGACCTGGATGGCGGCGGGCGTCTCGCCGATCTCGTCCAGGAAGATCGTGCCGCCCTCGGCCTGCCGGCAGAAACCGGCGGTGTCCTTGTCCGCCCCGGTGAAAGACCCCTTGACGTGCCCGAATAGCTGGCTTTCCAGCAGGGTCTCGGGTATGGCCCCGCAGTTGATGGCCACGAAGGGCCCGCCGGCGCGGTCGCTCTTGCTGTGGATGCTGTTGGCGATGACTTCCTTACCGGTGCCGCTTTCCCCGTTGATCAGCACGGTGGCCCCGGTGGCGGCGATCTTGTCCACCATCTTGAAGACCGAGCGCATGCGGGGGCTCTGGCCGATGACCTTCTTCTGCCCCTGCTTGCGGCCCAGTTCACGGCGCAGCTTGGTGTTCTCGGTGCGCGCCTGGCGCAAGGCCATGGCGTTGCGCACGAACATCTTGATCTCGTCGTTCTTGGAGTGTTTCTGCAGGTAACAGAAGGCCCCCAGGTTGACGGCCTCGATGGCGGACTGTTCGCTGGCGTAGGCCGTCATGATGATGACCGGCAGGTTGGGATCCATGCCCTTGATACCCTTGAGCAGCTGGATCCCGTCCATCTTGGGCATCTGGATATCCGTCATGACCAGGTCCAGGGGGGTGCTCTCGAAGATCTGCAGAGCTTCCTGCCCGCTGTTGGCCGTGATGACCTCGTACCCTTCCTTCTTCAGGAGGATCGAGAGGTACTTGCACATGGACTCTTCGTCGTCGACTACCAGGATCCTGCCCAGGTCCATAACCTGCTCCTTCGAAATCTCAGGAAACTCGGGAAACTCTCGCATTTTGCAGTGCTCAAGGGAGGTATCGGCCGCCCCGCCCGGCACTTGACTGCAAAAGCGCAAAAGTCCCACTTTTTCCTGTGATGAAAACGCAAGTCCGCACCGGCCATGCACCTGCACATCTTGCGATTTGCAAACCCGTCCCCCAGGCAAAGGACCCGGTCCACCCATGGTGGCCGGGCCCTCTCAAGCGGCTGTTGTATCGATCAGACCAGGACGTTTTCCGATTCCGGCCGGAATTCGGGCTGCTGGTAGCTGAGGTCGGTGAAGGGGAGTTCGGGATCCAGGTGCAGGGGCCAGCGGATGCGGAAGGTGGAACCGCCGCCGGGGGCGTCCTCGGCCCGAGCGATGCCCCCGTGGCTGGAGGCGATGCGCGCCACCGCCGACAGGCCCAGTCCGGTGCCGTTCTCCTTGGTGGTCTTGAAGGGCGAGAACAGGTGCTCGCGGATCTCTTCCTCGATGCCGGGGCCGTTGTCCGTGACCACCAGCTCGATGGTCTGGCCCTCGTCCACCAGGCCCAGGCGAATGGTCAAGCGCCCCTCGTAGTTCATGGCCTCGCAGGCGTTGATGCCCAGGTTCAGGGTCATCTGGGTCAGCTGTTCGGGATCGGCGGTGATGAGCTGGTCCTCGGAGATCACCTCGCAGCGCAGGGCCACCCGGCCGCCCTTGATGGTGATGTGCTGCCGCATCTGCAGCTGGAATTCCTCCATGAACAGGCTGGCGTTGAAGCGCTTGATCCGGGCCGGACGCATGCGGGAATAAGACAGGAAGTCGTTGATGATGGTGTTGACACGCCCGCTCTCCTTGAGAACCAGGGCAAAGAGCTGTTCCTGGTAGTCTTCCAGCTGCAATTCATCCTGCAGCATCTCCACGCTGCCGCGCAGGCTGGCCAGGGGGTTGCGGATCTCGTGGGCGATGCTGGCGGCCAGCTCCCCCACGGCGGCCAGGCGGTCGGCCTCGCGGATGCGCGCCGTCATCTCCTTTTCCCTGGTCAGGTCCGTGAAGATGGCGATGGCCCCCACGATGGCCCCCTTGCTGGTGGTCATGTGGTTGACGTTGAGGCCCAGGGGGATTTCCCGCCCCAGGCGCTTGACCATGACCTCGCCCCGGCTGACGGGCTCGGCGCCCTGGGCCACCGGCGCGATGATGTCGGCCAGCTCCTCCAGGCCCCCGCCCAGCACCTGGTCGATGGGCCGCCCCAGCAGATCGCCGGGCTCCATGTTCAGGATGCGGCAGCAGGAGGGGTTGACCCGGCTGATGACGCCCTTCTTGTCGATGGTTATCAGACCGCTGCGGATGTTGTCCAGGATGTTGCGCACCTCGGAACGGGCCTGCCGGACCTGGAGGATGTTGCGCATCTGCAACTGGTTACGCCGGTCCAGCAGGTGGGCCTGGGCTCCGGCCGCCATGCCCACGATGAGAAAGATGCCCATGTGGGAGGCCGTGACCATGACCGGCCAGCCCGAGGTGTAGCCCGCCCCGCTCTGTGAACCGGCCATGAGCCAGCCCAGGGCCAGCCCGAAGTGCCCTCCGCCCGTGAAGACGGCGGCCGCCCCGGCCAGCACCATGGACCAGGTGCGTCCCAGGTGGTAGGCCCCCAGGATGATGGGAATGCAAAAGACCAGCGGGAGCGGGGAGAAGGGGCCCCCTGTGAAGTTAACCAGCAGGGCGATGATGACCGTGTCGGCCGCCAGTTGCCCCACCAGCAGCACCCGCTGGGGCGCCCGGGCCATGATGGCGGCCCAGCTGGCCGCCAGGGTGGTGAACATGAGTCCCAGGCTGCTGACCAGCCCGGCGATGACCACCTTGTCCGGTGCCACCAGGTGGGAGATCACACCCACCGCGCCCAGGAAGGCGGTCAACCACATGCGCCAGACCAGCAAGCGCAGATTGGGATCGGTCTGCCCCCGGCCGTCACGGCCGGGGGCGGTTCCGGATGCCACGCTGGACGTGGTCAAGATCAGCCTCCAACGATGCTGGACATCTTGAACATGGGAAGGTACATGGCCACCAGCATGCCACCGACCATGGTGCCCATGACCACGATCATGATGGGCTCGATGGCCGCCGTCAGGGCCTCGACCGCCGCGTCGACCTCGTCATCGTAGAAGTCGGCGATCTTGCTGAGCATCTCGTCCAGGGCACCGGTCTGCTCACCGATGCCGATCATCTGCACCACCATGGGCGGGAACACGCCGCTCTCCTTGAGGGGACCGGCGATGGTGTCGCCCTGGCTGATGCTCTTGCTGGTGCTTTCGATGGCCTTCTGGATCACCGAGTTGCCTGCCGTGCGGCTGGTGATTTCCAGCCCCTGCAGGATGGGCACACCGGAACCGATGAGGGTGCCCAGGGTGCGGGTGAAACGGGCCACGCCGCTCTTGCGGATGACGTTGCCCAGGATGGGCATGCGCAGGGACAGACGGTCGGTGACCAGGCGCCCCTTGGGGGTGGCGCGATAGGTCTTGAAGCCGAAGCCCAGACCCAGGCTGCCCACCAGCAGGGCCCACCAGTAGTTGCGCAGGAAGTCGGACAGGTTCATGACGATGCGGGTGGGCGCCGGCAGTTCGCCGCCGAAGTCCTGGAACATCTTGGCGAAGACCGGAATCACGAACATGAGCATGAAGATGCAGGCGCCGCCCGCCACCGTCAGCACGATGGTGGGATAGGTCATGGCGCCCTTGACCTTGCGCTGCAGGGCGTCGGCCTTCTCCAGGAAGATGGCCAGACGGCTCAGGATGACGTCCAGGATACCCCCCGCCTCGCCGGCGGCGATCATGTTGACGTACAGGTCGGAGAAGACCTTGGGGTGCTTGCCCAGAGCCTCGGCCAGGGTGGAACCCCCTTCCACATCGCTCATGACGGTCTGAACCACGCTCTTGAAGTGGGGCTTCTCCAGCTGGCGGCCCAGCACGTCCAGACACTGGACCAGGGGCAGGCCGGCGTTGACCATGGTGGCGAACTGGCGGGTGAACACACCCAGGTCCTTCACCCCCACGCCCTTCTTCTGAAGGAACTTGATCTCTATATCCTTGGGCTTCTTCTTGATGGAGGTGATGACGATGCGCCGCTTGCGCAGGTACTCGCCCACTTCCCGGCTGTCTTTGGCCTCGTATTCGCCCGACAGGTCCTCGCCCTTGGCCGACTTGCCCTTCCAGATAAACTTGGTGGCGCTCACGGAAATCCTCCAGTTCTGCCTATTTAGACGGGTGACCCGACCTGGCCCAGCATCTGCTCGAGTTCGGGGACGTCCGAACTCCGGCCCAGGGCGTCCTCCACACTGATCCACTTGTTGACGACGGCGTGATACAGGGACTGGTTCATGGTCTGCATGCCGTGCTTCTGCCCGGCCTGCATCAGACCGTAGATCTGATGCACCTTGTTGTCGCGGATCATGGCCTTGATGGCCGGCGTGCAGACCATGCTCTCCAGGGCCAGCACCCGCCCTCCGCCGCGCAGGCGCGGGATGAGCTGCTGGGTGAAGACGCCGCTCAGGCTGAAGGCCAGCTGGCTGCGCACCTGGTTCTGCTGCTCGGGCGGGAACACGTCCACGATACGGTTGATGGATTCGAAGGTGCTGTTGGTGTGCAGGGTGGCCAGGGCCAGATGGCCCGTTTCGGCGATGGTCAGGGCCGCCGAGATGGTCTCCTTGTCACGCATCTCACCGATGAGGATGACGTCGGGATCCTGGCGCAGCACGTACTTGAGGGCATCGGGGAAGCTCTTGGTGTCGCTGTTCACCTCGCGCTGGTTGACGATGCAGCGCTTGTGCTGGTGCACGAACTCGATGGGATCCTCGATGGTGATGATGTGCCCGCTGCGGTTGTTGTTGATGGTGTCCACCATGGTGGCCAGGGTCGTGGACTTGCCGCTGCCCGTTGGCCCCGTCACCAGAAGCAGTCCCTGGGTGCGGCCGATGAGTTCGCGGCACACCGGCGGCAGACCCAGCTCCTCGAAGGAGTGGATCTTGAAGGGGATCTGGCGGATGGCCATGGAGGTCACGCCGCGTTGCTGGAAGACGTTGGCGCGGAAACGGCTGATGCCCTGCACGCCGAAACTCAGATCCAGCTCCCGGTCGTTTTCGAATCGTTTCTTCTGCTCATCGTTGAGGATGCTGTAGGCCAGGCTGCGGGTCTCGTCCCCGTTCAGCGGGGACAGATTGGTGGGCACGATCTGGCCGTCGATCCTGTACTGGGGCGACAGACCGGCCGTGATGTGAAGATCGCTGGCGCCCTTGGCCACCATGTCTTCCAGCAGTTCGCGCATTCCGATCAATTCCGTACTCCCTTATGCCGGCTGCACTAGTCCGCCACGGCGGTTTCGCGCAGGACTTCCTCGATGGTGGTGATCCCCTTGCGGACCTTGATCATGCCGTCGGCACGAAGGGTCAACATGCCCTCCTCCACGGCCTGATGACGAATTTCGGTGGTCGAAGCCCGGTCCAGGATCAGCTCCCGCAGGGCCGGGGTGATGGGCATGACCTCGTACAGGCCCTGCCGGCCCGAATAGCCCGTGCCCGTGCACTTGTCGCAGCCCTTGCCGTGGTAAACCGCGGTGCCGGGCTCCAGGCCCACATCGGCGCGGGCCTCGTCGGAAATCTTCAGCTCTTCCTTGCAGTTCTTGCAGATGCGGCGCACCAGGCGCTGGGCCATGATGAGCACGGTGGAACTGGCCACCAGGAAGGGTTCGATGCCCATGTCGATCATACGGTTGATGGTGCTGGGAGCGTCGTTGGTGTGCAGGGTGGACAGCACGAGGTGACCGGTGAGGGCGGCCTTGGTGGCGATGCCGCCGGTCTCCAGGTCACGAATTTCACCCACCATGACGATGTTGGGATCCTGGCGCAGGAAGGCCTTCAGGGCCGAGGCGAAGGTCAGGCCCACCGAGTCGCGAACCTGCACCTGGTTGATGCCGTCGATGTTGTACTCGACCGGATCTTCGGCGGTCATGATGTTGGTCTTGGGACTGTTCAGCTTGGACAGGCACGAGTACAGGGTGGTGGTCTTTCCACTACCGGTGGGGCCGGTGACCAGCACCATGCCGAAGGGCGCTGCGATGGCCCGGTACACGTCCTCGATGGCCTTCTCTTCCATGTTGAAGTCGGCCAGGTCCAGGTTCAGGTTGCCCTTGTCCAGGATACGCATCACGACCTTCTCGCCGTAGATGCAGGGCAGGGTGGAGACACGCAGGTCCACCTTCTTGGCGCCGATCTTCAGCTTGATGCGCCCGTCCTGGGGGATGCGCCGTTCGGCGATGTCCAGCTCGGACATGATCTTCAGGCGACTGATGATGGCGTTCTTGAGCTTGATGGGCGGCTCCATGACCTCGGCCAGCACGCCGTCGATGCGGTAGCGGACCCGCATGCTCTTCTCGTAGGGTTCGATGTGGATATCGCTGGCGCCGACCTTGACGGCCTCGGCCAGCAGGGTGTTGACCAGCTTGACCACGGGAGCGTTCTGCCCCTCCTGGCCGATGATGTCGTCGTCATCCTGGTCCTCCACCAGCTCGATGTCGTCCTCGAGACCTTCCATGATGGAAGCGAGGCTATCGGTGGTGGCGTAGAACTTGTCGATGTTCTTCTTGATGCTGGCCTCGCCGGCCACCACGGGTTGAACATCGAGGCCGGTGATGAACTTGATGTCATCGATGGCGAAGATGTTGGCCGGGTTGGCCATGGCCACGGTCAGCACGCGACCGCGGCGGCTGATGGGCAGGACCTGGAACTTGCCGGCCACCTCGCCGGGAATCAGATCGATGCAATCCATGGCCACATCGTAGGAATCCAGATCCACGACGGGCAAGTTGTGGACCTTACCGAGGAACTCGACATAACGGGCCTCGTCCAGCATGCCGCCGCGAACCAGGGCCTGCCCCAGGGTTCCGCCGTCCTTCTTCTGGATCTCCCTGGCCTTGGCCAGTTGAGCCTCGTCGATCAGACCGCTTTCCAGCAGCTGGGTTGTTATCCTGTCCCTGCTGTTGGTTGTGATACCTGTGTTCATGCTGCAATCCCCGCTCGGCCGCCAGGCGGCCATGCGTTCGGTCAATCTCCATATTGCCAGGGTGCTAGCACGGTCCGGGCCACATGGACCCGGCTGCGGCTTACACCTTTTCCTCACCCCCTGTTTCGACTCATCCTGTTATGACTTTACCGTTGTTTATGGGCGGCACGAGGTAAGGTGTCCACCGGTATGGACTGCAGCGATGCGGCCTGAAGAGAGTCGGCGGCGAACATCACCAGGGGCGCCAGCCTGGTGGCCAGGGCGGGCCCGATTCCCTTGACCAATTCCAGATCATCGGGACAGCGAAATACCACTCCGTCCTGGCGGGCGGCTTCGATGCGGCCGGCCAGCACGGGGCCCACCCGGGGCAGCAGGGTCAGGCTGTCAACGCTGCAACTATTTATAGGCAAAGGAGTTGTCAAGATGGGCTTGGCCTCGGCCGCCGGTCCGGAGGAAGCCTCCGCCGGCTGAACCAGTTCGTCCAGCCAGAGGTCGTGGCGCCACTGTCCCGAGGAGTCCAGCAGCAGATGCCAGCGCACCCAGCGGCCACCCAGCAGGAGCAGGAGGATGATCAGCAGAGCTCCGGCCTGGCGGGGGCGCGGCAGGAATTCCATGGCGGGTGGCCTTGAAGACGACCGGGCCGAAAAAGGCGGCGAACTCAGTACAGGAAAGTCCAGCGCAGACGCATCTCGATCTCCCGGCCGTGGCTCCAGGCGGCCGAACTCAGCCTGATTCTCTGGTCCGTGAGATTGCGAATCGCCAGACCCAGGTCGGCTCCCACCAGGCGGAAGCCCACCAGCAGATCGTGCCATGTCGCCGCCGGCAGCACCGTGGCCCGGGTCAGATCCCAGGGGTCGGGCATCTCGGTGCGGCGCGTGCTGTACAGGGCAATCTGCAGGATGCCGTCTTCCTGGAAGAAGTGATTCTCCCACAGCAGGGCCAGGCGCACCATCTGCTCGGGCAGCAGGATGGGCGCTGTTCCCTCTGTTTCCTCCGTGTCCTGCCACGTCCCCTCCAGCCGCACCCGGGCCCAGCCCAGGAAGCGCCCCTGGCGCCCCACCGAACCCGTCAGGCGGGTGCTGGCCATGGCCAGATCATTCCGCCACTGGCCCTGGTAAGGCTGTTCCTCCGAATTGCGCCAGCAGATGCCGTGCCGTAGCCAGCGCGCGCTTCCGTCCAGGGCAAGATCCAGGCCCAGCAGCCGGCGGGAGGCAACCACCTGCAAGCGCGTCAGTTGCTCCAGATCCAGGTCCGGGTTGGGCAGGATCGTCAGTCGCCGCCCGTCCACATCGCGGCGCAAGGGTGTCAACAGCTCGTCACTGCGGGGCAGGCGGCCACCACGGGTCAGGCGCATCTCCAGTCCCCGGCGGTTGTCCATGAGTGAGAGCTCGCCGCCATACCCGCCCCGGAAAGGTCCGCCGTCGTCCCCCTGAAGAAAGGCTCCGTTCAGGGCGGCGTTCAGGGACGAGCCCTGCCAGAGGGTTCGCCCAACCCCCAGGGTCAAGCGGCCCTGGGTGCCGGCGCCCGCCCAGGGCGTCGCGTCCAGCCACTCGGCCCCTGAATCCCTCACCACCCAGCGGTCCAGGCGCAGATCAAAGCGGGTCCCGGCCGGGGCGTCGAAATCAGGGGCATCGGTCTTGACCACCTGGCCCGAATCGGACCGGACGGTTTTCAGGGGCACCAGGCTCAGATTCAATCCCGAACGAGTGGTTTCCAGCAGGCGGGCATCGGCGGCGGGGCCCGAGCTGCCGGGCCGGTCGCCCCAGCGCACATCCCGGCTGTTGCGGTACAGGACCGTCCGCCAGGCCCAGTCACCGGACCGGTTCACCATGGTGGCGGCGGTCCCGGCGTCCCAGATTTCCTGGTGGTCGGCCGTCAGGGCGGGCAGGCTGTCCTTGGTCTTGCGGGCGGTGGTGTACTGCAGGGTCAGGAAGGCGTCGGAGGTCAGGTTGCGCGTCAACTGGGCCCGGGCGTTGCGCAACCGGGAATGACCGGGGAAATCCACTTCCTGCCGGAAGAAATCCTCCGCTTCGGACGTGAAGTTGTAGGCTTCCTTGTCCAGGCTTTCGTCGAAGAAGAATCCCCCCCGCCAGGCCGCCCGAGGCGTCCGCAGGGAAAAGCCGCGCTGGAAACTCTCGTGCTTGCCCTTGGTGCCGCGATAGCGGGAAACGGCCGCCCGCGGGTTGGGGTCCTCGGTGCGCAGGACCACGAACCCGTCGGCGCCGGAAGCCAGGTCGAAGCCCGTCTCTGAACGTTCCAACAAGCTGAGCTCGTTGCTCACCAGCCAGGGGTCGTCGGCCAGGATGTGGCCCGTGCCCAGGGGCACCCCGTCCCGCTGGAATTCGGGGACCGGCGAGGTGGAGGCCTCGCCCAGGATCATGGCCGCCGCCCCCAGGCCTCCGTCAGTCTGGGGCAACCAGGCGCTGCGCCAGGACAGCTCATCCATGATGGTGGGGGCATAGGGTTCCCAGACGTCCCGTGACCAGTGGTGACTGGTGAAGGTGGGCGGTGTGCGGCGCTCCCGCGCACGGGTGCTGTCGGCAGGGGCGGCGGCGGGGTCGTGGGCGGAGGCCGGGGAGGTTGCGGATGGGCCTCCCCCGGCCTGGATGGAATCGGGCCGGGCGGGCGCCGGCTGTGAACGGGTGGCCACGGGCCAGGCCAGCCAGCAGAGCGTCATCAGCAGGCACAGGAAAAAGCTGGACCCTCCGGCAGGGAGCCGAGGGGAAGGTCCAGAAAAAAGGCCCAGCAACGCGAGCTGCCGGACCGGGTGGCGTGAACCCAGATTTGTTCCCGGTATCATCATGGCCGCATGGTAATTGAACACCCCAGGCCAGGCAAGTTCCAGCTTGGGGTGGACAAAAACAGAATCAGGGGAGAATCCGGGGTCAGACCTGGCAGTCGAGCTCGGCCAGGCGCTTGCCCACGTCCAGGAAATTGCGGTCCTGTTCCTGGATCTTGAGGTAGCACTCGGAAGCCTTGTCGCCGCGGCCGGCCTGCTGATGGGCCTGCCCCATGTGGTATAGCAGGCCCAGGAACTCGGCCGAACCTTCATCGGCCCGGGGCAAACCGGCGCCCAGCACCTCCACCGCCTGGTCGGGCTGACCGGATCGGGAAAGAGCCACGCCCCACATCTCGTAGGCGCGCAGAGCGAACTGGTCGTCGCCGGTGGCCTTTTCCAGGCTCTCGCAAGCCTGGTCGAACAGGCCCATTTCCAGGTACACCAGGCCCATCTCGTAAAGCTGGCTGGCATCCTCGGTATCCTGGTTGCCGCCAATCTGGGCACCGATCTCCTTGCTGATGGTGTCCAGCTGGTTCTCCTCGCTAGCACTTTCGCCCAGGCTGTCCTCGGCCAGGATCTCGGCCAGCAGGTCCACCTTCTCCTCGTCCACGTCCAGGCCGGTGGTAGCGGCCGGGGTACCGGTGGCAGGAGCATCCCCCGGATCGGTGTCCAGGGAAACCTCGGCCTCGGGGTCGCTGGCGGTCTGGCTTTCCGAATCCTCCATGCTGCTGGTGCACTGGGCGATGAGGTCGTCGAAACTGCCTCCGCCGCCCTGGTCGTCCAGGCTGAAGCATCCCTCGTCGTCGGTGTCCAGGCTCAGACCACTGTCCTCGTCGGCGTCCAGGCTGAAACAGCCCTCTTCGTCGGGCTGGTCGGCGTCTTCCTGGCCGTTGAGCTTGTCCACTTCGGCCTGAAGGTCGCCGAAGCTGGTTTCGGCAGCCGCGGCGGGAGCTTGGGGGCTGTCCGGAATCTCGATGACATCTTCGACCGGCGAGTCAGCGGCGGTCGTATCCGCCAGGCCACCGAACCCGAAGGGATCACGATCCTGCAAACTGTCCTGCGGGCCGGAGGTCACCTGCGCCGTGTCTGGTTTTTCCGTCCCAGGGGCGGCAGGGACCGCCGGTTGGTCGAAACTCACGCTGCCGAAATCGCTGAAGGAGTTCGTCTTGGTATTCACCGGATTGACACGGTCGTTCCAGCGGTTGAACTCGGGATAGTTGGCCATCTCGGGGGTGCGTTCCAGCACCTGGCTCATGGCTTCCTTCGCTTGATCCTGGTTGCCCTCGTCGTATTGCCGGCAGGCCAGCAGGCACTGGGTCCGGGCGGCTTCCAGCCCCATGTCCCAGGTGCGGAAGACCATGAGCAGCTTGTCCAGGATGTCCTTGCTCTCGGCATAGAGCTCGAACAGCTCGCGGCAGCGTTTGAGAAAGATCTCCTTCAGGTCGCCGGAAACTTCCTCGCTGTTGTCCAGGAACTGCAGGGCGTGGGTCTCGCCCTCGTGTGTCAGCCCCTGGCTGGCCCGGGTCTCGGCCAGGTACCAGTGGGCGTTCAGGTTGTCTCGTCGTGGCGCAGGATCTTCTTGTAGATGGCCACGGCGTTGTTCAGCAGCCCGGTGGTGCGGTACTTGGAGGCGGCCTTGAGGAAATGGCTGATGGCACGGCCCGGTTCCCCGGCCTTCAAGCAGAGGTCACCCATCTCGTTGATGGTGGTAGGATTGGTTTTCTCCAGCTCCAGGATCTTCTCATAGATGGAGACCGCCTGGTCCCAATCTTTCTTTTTCCCGGCCTGGTAGGCATCCTGCTTGAGTTGGCTCAGCTTGGACAAGAGGCAGACCCCCGCTGTCTTCCGGTGCAATATTTCCAAGGTGGGGATTCCCGGTGACCCAGTTCATCGGGTTCCCATGGTTTGTTTCGCCGCACGGGGATAACAGTTGAGGAATTTGTTTGGTTTTTTTCAGTGAGAGGCGATGACCTCCCGCCCACCCACCAGCACCTTTGTCACGGGATTGTGACCGGCGTGATAGGGAATGAGCCGGTAGTCGGGGCCGTCCAGCAACAGCAGGTCCGCCTTCCTGCCCGGGGCCAGGGAGCCCACCTCGTCCTGAAGGCCCAGGGCAAAAGCGCTGTTCAGGGTGGCGCCCACCAGGGCTTCGGCGGGAGTCAGGCGCATCTGGGTGCAGGCGATGGCCATGATCAGGGGCATGCTGGAGATGGGACAGCTGCCGGGGTTGAAGTCGCTGGCCAGGGCCAGGGCGCATCCCTGGTCGATCATGCCCCGGGCCGGCGCGTATTCCTTCAGCCCCAGGGTGAAGACCGTGCCGGGCAGCATGGTGGCCACGGTGTCCGAGGCGGCCAGGGCCTGGCGGCCGGCGTCATCGATCTCGATGAGGTGGTCGGCCGAGTCGGCTCCCAGGCGGGCGGCCAGCACCGCGCCGCCGAAGGGTTCCAGTTCGTCCGCGTGAATGGTCAGGCGCAGACCCAGCTGGCGGGCGCGGCGCAGGATGGTCTCGCTCTCCTCCAGATCGAAGACCGTGGGTTCGCAGAACACATCACAGCGCTGGGCCAGACCATCGGCCGCCGCCCGGGGCAGGATCTCCTCGCACACCAGGCGCACGTACTCGGCCCGGTTGTCCCTGAATTCCCGGGGCATCTCGTGGGCGGCCAGGCAGGTGCGCACGGAACGGATGCCCACCTCGTCGGCGGCCCGGCGGGCGGCGCGCAGCATCTTCAACTCATCGTCCAGGCTGAGACCGTAACCGCTCTTGATCTCCACGGTGGTGGTGCCGTGCGCCAGCATCTCGGCCAGGCGCCCGCGCGCCAGGTCCGTCAGTTCGTCCTCGCTGCGATGGCGCGTGTCCGCCACCGAGGAATGGATGCCACCGCCGGCCGCGGCGATCTGCAGATAGGTCTCCCCCTTGATGCGCCGTTCGTATTCGTCCTGGCGGGTCTTCCCGAACACCGTGTGGGTGTGGGGATCCACGAACCCGGGAATGACCGCCATTCCCCCGGCGTCCAGAGTGGGCATTCCCGGCGGCAGTTCCCCACCGGGAAACAGGTGGGCCAGCACTTCCGCCTGAGGACCCGTGGCCAGGATGCGTCCCCGGGCCACGGCCACCGCGGCCTGCTCCACCAGGCCCAGATCAGACATGCCCTCGCGCCGGCGAGGCCCCTCCAGTCCGGGCGCGTCCAGGGTGCACAGCTGGCCGATGTTGGTGATCACCAGTTCCGGGGCAACCCCACGCTCGAGGGCGGACGTATCGACACGCAGACTCATGAGGACAGTTCCTTTCCGGCCCAATGGACCGATGTAAATATGGCCGCTCGGACAGCAAGAACTCAGATATTCAGCAGGCAATCACGGGTGCTCTCGGGCAGATTCCCCGCCGACAGCCAGCGCACCACATGGTCCAGGTCGTCGCTCAAGGGGCGGTCGCCCGGGGACAGATCCGCCAGCGCGCCCAGGGCCTCCACCAGATCGGCCAGGGGCCGGGAGAGTTGCAGGGCGGGAGCGCCGCGCCGGCTGGCCAGATCCTCGCGTACGATGAACTGCAGGGCCCGGGCCGCGCTCAGCATCTCCAGGGCCACCACGGTGGTCACCCGCTCGAGGATGCCCTCCAGCTTGAGGGCGGCCACGCTGCCCATGCTGACGTGGTCCTCCTGACCATCGCTGGTGGGGATGGAATCCACCACCGCCGGCCAGGCCTTGCTCTTGTTCTCGGTCACCAGCCCTGCCGCCAGGTACTGGGCGATCATCAGACCCGACTCCAGGCCCGGATCGGCCGCCAGGAAGCGGGGCAGGCGGCCGCCGTTGCCGCTCAGCAGGAGGTTGACCCGGCGCTCGGCGATGTTGGCCACCTCGCTGAGGGCCTGGTAGAGGAAGTCCAGCTGGAAGGCGATGGGTTGCCCGTGGAAATGGCCACCGGTGATGACCTGGTCATGGTCGGGCAGCAGGACGGGGTTGTCGGTGACCGATCCCGCCTCGCGCAGCAGCACCTCGCCAGCGTGGCGCACCACCCCCAGGCTGGCTCCAAGCACCTGGGGCGCGCAACGCACCGAGTATGGATCCTGCACCCGGGCGCAGTCGTGGTGCCCGGCCAGGATGCCGCTGCCCTCCAGCAAGCAGCGGAAACCGGCGGCCACGTCCTGGATCTCGGGGTGCCGGCGAATGGTGTGGTAGGTCTGGTCGAAGGGCAGGGCGCTGCCCTCCAGGGCCTCCAGGGAGAGTGCAGCGGCAGCCACGGCCTGGCGCAGCAGGCAGCGCCCGCGCTGGGCGGCCAGCAGGCCCAGGCTGTTCATGAACTGGGTGCCGTTGATGAGGGCCAGTCCCTCCTTGGCTTCCAGTTCCAGGGGTGCGCGGCCCAGCCTTTCCAGCTCGCCGGCGGCCTCCAGACGCTCGCCATCGGGGCTGATGACGTGGCCCTCGCCCATGAGCACCAGGGTCAGGTGGGCCAGCGGGGCCAGGTCACCCGAAGCCCCCACCGATCCCCGGGAAGGGATCCAGGGGTGCAGGCCGACCTCCAGCAACCACAGCAGCTGTTCGACCACGGCCACCCGGGCCCCGGAGTAGCCATGGGAAAGGCTGAGCGCCCGCAGAAATATCATACCTCGCGCCTCGGCCAGGCTCAGGGACCTGCCCGAGCCCACGGCGTGGCTGCGTATGAGGTTCCGCTGCAACTGGGCCTGGTCCTGGAAAGGAATGACGGTGTCGGCCAGCTTGCCGAAGCCCGTGTTCACGCCGTAGATGCGACGGTCCGATTGGGCCAGGCGCCGGCGGAAGGTGTCGCAGTTATCCATGCGGGCCCGAGCCTCGGGGCCCAGCTCCACACCCAGGTTGCCCTGACAAACGGCGGTGAAGTTGTCCAGATCGGGTTGATCCACACCGATGGTGAACCGGTCTTGAGCGCTCATATGGCCATCCCCCACCCGCGCCCCGGCGGCCTGGCCAAGGGTTCACGAGCGATGAAAGAAGTGATCCAGCTGGTCCAGCAGATCGTCCGGGTCGGCGAAGGTCCGGGGAACCACCGGCAGGGCACCGAGAAACGTAACCCCGTAATTTTTTGTGTGCAAACGGTTATCCAGGATGATGAGGGCGCCCTTGTCGCTGATGCGCCGGATGAGGCGGCCGAAGCCCTGGCGCAGGCGCAACACCGCGTCCCGCACCATGAAAGAGGTGAAGGGATTCTCGCCGGCGGCAGCCAGGCGCTCGCAGCGGGCCTCCACCCAAGGGTCGCTGGGGACCAGGAAGGGCAGCTTGGTGACCACCAGGATTTCCAGTTCCTCGCCGGGGAAATCCACCCCTTCCCAGAAGGTGCTGGTGCCCAGTAGCATGGCCCGGGGCGCGTGCCGAAAACCGGCCAGGAGGTTGGGCGTGGAAGTGCCCGGACGCTGGGCCAGGATCTGGGTGGCGCCGGGCTGGAAAGAGCTGCCCCCCACGGCCATCCCTTCCCGTTCCAGTTCCCGCTCCACCTCGTCGATCAGTCGATAGCTGGTGAACAGGCCCAGGGTCTTGCGGGGAATGGAGCGGGCCAGCCCCGCCATGACCTGACCAACGGCCCGGCCGAAATCAGGGGCCGAAGGGGCCGGAAAATGGGCCGGCGCCAGCACCTGCACCTGCTTGCCGTAGTCGAAAGGCGAGGGGCAAGCCAGGGTCTCGGTGGCCGGGCGCCGCCGGGTCAGGCCCAGCTCCCCCATCATGTGGGTGAAGTCCTCGCCAACGGCCAGGGTGGCGCTGGTGACGATGGGTGACCGTTCCTGTTCCTGCCAGTAGCGCCGCAGCACCGCGCCGGCCTCCAGCAGGGTGGCGCCCAGGCGCCTGACCCCCTTGGCCGAGCCCGGCTCCAGCCAGGTGACCCAGTTCTCGTCGGGGCTGGTGGCCAGGTTCTTCACGTCCCGGTACAGTTGCCCCAGCAGCTGACCGGCCTGCCCCAGCTGGGCCAGGTCGTCCTCCAGGCCGGCGGACATCTCATCCAGAACCGAGGCCCGACGAGCGAAGGTGGCGTACGCCTCGCCGGCGGTGGCCAGGTCTTCCAGCAGGGTCATGGTGTCACCCCGGAACGCGCCGAAGGCCTCGTCCTTGTCCCGCACCCTGACCCGGCCCTGGCGGTGGCGGCGGTCGGGCACTTCCTGGTCCACCCGCCGGCCCAGGGCCTGCCACCACTGGCGGAAGGAGCGGAAAACCCTGGCGCTGGCCCGGGCGAAATCAGCGGCCGCGCCGGCGGCCCGTTCACCCTCGCGGCCCTCGGCCGCCAGCCGGGTGGAGGCCAGGGTCACGCGCTGGAAGCTGTCCCCCTGGCGGGCCCCCAGCAGATCCTCGATTTCCTCCAGACGCCAGTTGCCCACGGCCACCCCGTGGGTGTCCAGGACCACGGCCGGAAGGCGATGGGCCTCGTCCACCACCAGGTGGTCGACCTCGCCCAGCAGGGTGTGATCGGCCATCATGTCGTGCAGCAGCAGGCTGTGGTTCACCACCAGCAGATGAGCCTCGCGCGCCCGCTGCCTGGCCTTCTGGACGAAGCACTTGCCCCCATCGTAACACTGGCCGGGCAGGCACAGATCGGCGGCGTCGAAGAGGGCGGGAACCAGCGGGGACAGCAGGGGGTGCTGGGCCAATTCCTCGCGCAGCCCTTCCCGGGTGGCGTGCAGCCACAGCCGGAAGGCCACGGCCTGCAGGGATTCCGACAGATCGTTGATGGGCCGGGAATCGAAGGCCAGGCGCTGACGCAGGCACAGGTAGTTGCGCCGCCCCATGAGCAGGGCGAACTTGCGGCCCTCCAGCAGAGGGGTCAGCCGGGGCAGGTCGTGCTCGACGATCTGGTTTTGGAGGGCCCGGGTGTGGGTGGAGACCACGGCCCTGAGGCGAGGATCCCTGCGCAGGCGGCCGGCCAGGGGCACCAGGTAGGCCAGGGTCTTGCCCACCCCCGTGCCCGCCTCCACCATCAGGGCGCTGTCCGTGGTCAAAGCCCGGGCCACGCCGCGGGCCATCTGGGCCTGCTCCTGCCGGGGGTGGAAGGTGGCGCCGTACAGCCCCCCCAGTCCCGTCGCCGAGGTGAACCAGGAGTACATGGCCTCGGGATTGTCGGGCAGGGGTTCGGGTTGGGATGCTGGGTCCGGCTGGGGTTGAAGAGGTGGGGACCCGGCGGCCCCCTGGGCTTCGGCGCCGTGGGGCTCCTGTTCCATGTCGTCATCCGCCAGGATGGCCGGGCGGCGGTCCAGCTGATGGAACAGGGACCCCAGGTCGGGATCGAAACCGGCCAGCTTCTGGCGGCAGCTTTCCCGCAGGTCGGGGGGCAGCTGTTGCCACCCGGCCTGGCAGCGGCGGAAGCGGGCCGCCTGGCGCCGCAGTTCTTCCTCCAGTTCCAGGCGATCGGTGGAATCCAGCAGCCAGGGCAGGCGGGCGTTCATGGGATCCACCAGGGACCACAGCACACCCTCGGGCAGGAAAATCCCGCCGCCGGGCAAGGCGCGGCAGGGGGCGTCCAGGGGTGCGCAAACCATGGCACCAGGGCGCTGGGTCGGTGCCTGATCGGGCCCATCAAGCTCCAGGATGGCGTCGCCTCCGCACAGATCGATGGCAAGCCAGCGCCGGTCCAGGGAGCGATTCCAGCAGCGGGCCAGCAGCAGGGAACGGTCGGTGGTCATCTCAGGCCTCGCCATCCGCGGTACGCAGGTGCTCCAGGAAAGCCGCCTCGTCGAGGATGGTTAGCTCCAGCTGCCGAGCCTTGTCCAGCTTGCTGCCGGCCTTCTCCCCGGCGATGAGCACGTCGGTATTCTTGCTGACACTTCCGGTGACCTTGCCTCCCAGACGAATGACGCGCTCCTTGGCCTCGTCCCGGGTCATCTCGCTCAGGGTGCCGGTGATGACGAATTTCTTGCCCGCGAACCAGTTGTCGCCCACGGCAGCCGCGTCTTCTCGGGGCAGCTCTTCCTGCTCCAGGAAGAACCCTGCGGCCTTCAGGTCCTCCACCAGCCGGCGCCCGGCCGAGCCGGCGAAGAAATCCACCACGGCCTGGCCCACGATGGGACCGATGTCCTCGAGCTCGGCCAGCCCCTCGGCCGTGGCTTCTTCCAGGCTATGGATCTGGGGATGGTGCCGGGCCAGGGTGCGGGCAGTGGTGATGCCCACCTGGGGAATGCCCAGGGCGAAGATCTTGTTCTGCCAGGGGCGGCGCCGGGCCTGATCCAGGCCGGCCAGCAGGCGCTGGGCGCTGCGCTCGCCCCAGCCGGGAAGGGCGGCCAGGGCGTCGGCCCGCAGCTGGAAGAGATCGGGCACGTCCTGGACGAGACCCAGCTCCAGGAACATGTCGATGGAGCGGCCCCCCAGCCCGTCCACGTCGCAGCCGTTGCGCGAAGCGAAGTGGCGCAAACGCCCCGCCGTCACCGCCGGGCAAAGAGGATTGCCGCAGCGCAGGGCCACCTCCCCCTCCTTCTGCACCGTGGCGTGATCGCACACGGGACAGCGTTCGGGAGGCAGCACCTGCTGCTCCTGACCGGTGCGCTGTTCGGTGAGCACCCGCAGCACCTTGGGAATGATGTCGCCCCCCTTGACCACCACCACGTGGTCGCCCTGACGGATATCCTTGCGCCCGATCTCTTCCCAGTTGTGCAGGGTGGCCCGGGCAACGGTGGTGCCGGCCAATTGGACGGGTTCCAGCTCGGCCACCGGGGTGATGACACCGGTGCGCCCCACCTGCAGGGTGATGGTGTGCAGGAGGGAAACGGCCTCCTCGGCGGCGAACTTGAAGGCCAGTCCCCAGCGGGGGGCCTTGGCGGTGAAGCCCAGGCGCTCCTGCCACAGGCGGCTGTCCACCTTGATGACGGCGCCGTCGATCTGGTAGTCAAGATCGGGGCGCATGGCTTCCAGGTTGCGCAGGTGGGCGTTCAAACTGTCCAGATCGCCGGCGGTGCGCAGGAAGGGGTTGACGGGCAGACCCAGCTGCCGGAGGACGGCCATCTCCTGCTGGTGATCGGCGAAGTCCGGTTCCTGGGCGGGGCCGTCGAAAAGATTGCCCGCTTCCTGGCGGCCCAGGCGCTTGCCCGTTTCCGGATCCAGCAGGAAGAGCTGGTAGAAGAAAACCGACAGCCCGCGCCGGGCCACCTCCTGGCTGTCCAGGGTCTTGAGGGTGCCGGCGGTGGCGTTGCGGGGGTTGGCCAGGGGGTCCAGGCCCTCTTCCAGCCGTTCCTCGTTGAGCTGGGCGAAA
This sequence comes from Candidatus Krumholzibacteriia bacterium, assembly GCA_963674845.2. Classification (GTDB taxonomy): domain Bacteria; phylum Krumholzibacteriota; class Krumholzibacteriia; order LZORAL124-64-63; family LZORAL124-64-63; genus LZORAL124-64-63. The sequence goes on from CAXXKE010000001.1 coordinate 694,814, forward strand.
CGACTGAGCTTGAGGTAGGCCTCGCCCCGGGCCTCGAAGGCGCGAACCCCGTCCAGGGGAAATAGCTGGGCCCAGTCCGCGGCCAGGCGCGCGGGGATCTCGGTAAAGGTGACCACGTTGGCGGTGATGACATCGCCCTGGCTGCCGTCCCCCCGGGTCAGCCCCATGTGCAGCTTGCCGTCCAGGTAGCGCACGGCCACAGCCACCCCGTCCATCTTGGGTTCGACGGTGTAGGTCACGTCTGAGCGGCCCAGATCCTTTACCACCCGCTGGTGGAAGGCCTCCACCTCGGCCAGGTCGTAGCTGTTCTGCAGGCTGAGCATGGGATCGGAGTGGGGCGCGCTGGGGAAGCGCTCGTCGCTGTCGCTGCCCACGCGGGCGGTGGGGCTGGCTTCGTCGGCCAGTTCGGGATGGGCCGCTTCCAGGTCCTGCAGGCGACGCAGCAGGGCATCGAATTCCACGTCGCTGATCTCGGGGGCCGAGTCCTTGTAGTAGAGGTCGTTGTGCCGGTCGATCTCGGCACGCAGGCGACGGATGGTCGCCAGGATGTCCTGCGGGTTCTGGTTCTGCAAGGGGCCTCCACGCGGTGCGCCCCGGGGGGACGGCACGGCCTAGAATGATTCCATGAGGGTGACGTGCAGCTTGGCCACTTCGAAGTCCACCGTGCCCGGGAAGCCCACCGCCAGGGAGATGTCTCCGGCCTGGGTCCGGGCCAGCAAGCCCAGCCCGTATCCCCGGGGCCAGTCGCTTTTCCAGGCCAGCCTGGTCTGGTCCTCGGGAAGGGTTTCCTGGGTTGCGAACCCAAAGTACCCCAGGTCATAGAAGGTGTAAAGGCGGGAGCCTCCAGCCCGTCCGATTCGCGCTTCCAGACCGCCCCAAGCCGCCTCGCTGCCGTGGAATTCGTCCTCCCGGTAGCCCCGCAGGGTGGAGGCGCCGCCGAAGCTGAACTGCTCGGCCAGGGGCACAACCTCCTCGTCTGCGTCCAGCTGCCGGAAAGCGGCCCGACCCGCCAGGCTGAGACTGCGGCTGAGCCACCACTCCCCGTCCACGTCCACCTGGTAGATGCGCTGGGTGGCGTCCTGGCCCAGACTGGCGGCGGCGGTGTTCACTTCGTCGTCGGCCGGTCGCTCCACGCTGCTGCGCCAGGCGGTCTCGATGGCGAACACGCCGGACCAGCCGCTGGCGCTGGGGTCGCCCCGCCGGTGCAGGAATGCCCCTCGCACCCGGGTGCGGGACGAGCGTTCCAGATCGCCCGTGGGATAGGTTGACCGATCCCGGCCCAGGCCAAGCTCAACACCCCACAGGGCCACCACCCCCAGTTGCCAGCGGTTGTCCAGGCGCAGGCGGGTGTAGGATTCCTCCAGCACTTCGCTGTCCAGGCTGACGGACATATCAAGAGGCGTGCCCAGGGCCAGGGGCTCCAGGTAATCCAGCCCGAAGTGCCGTTTGCTGGCCCCGTCGTCCCGCCAGTTGAAACCCAGGTTGCGGCCCGAGCCGGCCATGTTGGGCAGGCGCAGGTCCACCTCGCCGCTCAGGCGGCTGGCCTCGTCATCCTGCTTGCGGCTGAGCCCCAGAACCACCTGCAGGCGATTGGCCCGCTGGCGGGCGGTCACGGGGAAATGAATGCCCACCGTGTCCACGTGGCTTGTCGGATACACCTGGGGATCGCCAACCCGGGAGTACAGGTCCCGGGCCAGCAGCCGGTCCCTGGCCCTTTCCATCTCGGAATGGCGGAAGGGCTGGCCGCGTCTCAGCCCCGATGCCCGGGCCAGGAAGCGAGCCGGCCGCCCGGCGGGCAGATCGCTGGTGATGGGTCCCACCACCGCGCCAGCGCCGGGCAAGAGAGTGGCCTCCACGTGGACCAGGGCGTTCTCGGGTTCCAGACTCACCTGGCTGGTGATCCAGCGGGCGAAGGGGTAGCCGGCCTCGCCCGTGCCCACCAGGATCTTCTCCACCGCCTCATCCCAGGGCCCGGCCGTGAAGGGGCTACCCGCACGGGGCAGCCACAGGTCCAGCAGGCCCTGGCGGCCGGGGAAATCCTTGCCGGCCACCTGCACGCTGCCCAGGTGATACCGAGGCCCCGGGTCCAGGATCAGGCCCGCCTCCCGGGCGGCGCTGCTGTCCGTCAGGACCCGGGCGGCCAGATAGCCCCGATCCTGCCAGCGTTTCAACAACAGGGAGGCCGGGGTCCGGGCCACGATCAAGGTGTCCCCGGCCGCCCCGCGGGCCGCCACCCACTGTCGCAAACCACCCTCGGTGAAAGGGGCGCCGGGCAGGGTGCGCAACCAGGCCCGGTCCTGGTCCAGCCAGTCGGCAACGCGGGGATCGGCGGCGCCGGCCTGGGCCAGGGTCAGATCCGGCGCGGGCTCGGCCCCGCTGGTCAAACCGGGGGCGGCAACCGTCAGGAGGACCGGCAGCAGCCAGGCCAGGGCGACCCGGCGCGTGGCCTCAGAAACGGGCCGTACTTTCCAGTCGTACATCATGCTGCCACCTCCTGTCTCCCTGCTTGCGGGCGAACCAGCTGGCCGAAACGGAAAGGAATCGGGAAGGTTCCCAGGCCAGGCGCAGGGTGGACTCCACGTTGCGCCCAGGATAGCTGTAGAACCAGGGCCGCACGCTGCCGTCCGGTTCGTCGCTGGTGACCTCGGCCAGGCGCAGGTCACTCAGGACGGTCCACTGCTTGTGCAGGCGCTGCCGGCCCGAGCCGCGCACGGCGTACTCCTTCTGCGCGATGGCGGTGATGGCCTCGTCACGGGTGATGAATTCTCCCTGCAGGCTCAGCTTCAGATCCTGGCCCGGCCGGAAGTTCCAGCTGGCCTCGTGGCGACGGGTCATGCTCAGGTAACTGCTGCGCGAGCTGATGGCGCTTTCCCTGGTCAGCCGGTTTTCCTCGTTGACGGCCCAGCGCAGGCGCAGGCTGGAACGCCGGGTGAGGTTCAGGTTCCCGTTGACCTGCCAGTGACGATTCAGCCGGTCCTCGGGGTGATCGGCATACTGCCGGTCCAGGGCCTCGCGGTAATCGAACTTGATGCGCAGATCCACCCTCTGCATGTGCTGCAATAGTTGCAACTCCTCGGTGAGGTGGACATCGCCCAGCACCGTGTGGTCTCCGTCGAACAGGGACGAGCGGTTCAGGGCCAGCAGACTCCCCACATCCTCGGTGGTGCTGCGTCCTTCCACCGCGGCCAGGGTCATGACGCTCCAGGAACCGTACCAGCGATCCTTGCCCAGGAAGCCGAAACCCTGCCGCCAGTTCAGATCGGCCAGCACCGCCGTGGTGGCCACCAGGCTGTCGGTGCCGGCCAGCACCATGTTGTGGTCGCCTTGCCCCTGGCCCAGGTAGTCGCCATCCTGGTTGTAATCGCCCTGCCCCTGCCCCACGAACACCACCTGGCGGTCCAGGACCTCGGTGCGGCTGTTCTCCACCTTGTAGCCCAGGGACCAGGTGGTGGCCGTCTTCTGCCAGGCTCCGGACAGGGTGATCCGGGCCAGGCGGGTGGTCTGCTCGGGCAGGCCCGGCGCCAGGATACGGCGCATGGTGCCCTCACCCACCAGGCGCATGCCCGCCACCTGACCGGTGGTGACGCCCCCGTTGTAGGTGCGGGTGTCCTGCTGCAGTTGCCAGCTCTGGTTGATCAAGGAGTCGGCCAGTCCCCGGGTGTATTCCAGGCGCCAGTCCACCGGGCCTGAGGCCGAGGCCAGCCCCACTCCCAGGTTTTCCAGACGATGACCGGCGGCCCGGGCAGCCTGGCGCAGGGCCCCGTCCTGCCAGCGCCGGAACTGGTGGGTCAGGCTGGGCTTGACCGGACCCAGGCTCCACTCCAGGCGATTCTGCCGCTGGTCCTGGAGGATATCCAGGGGGTCGGTGGTGTCCCGGGCGCTGCCCTTCTGCCAGCGGTGGGTACCCCGCCCCCCGGCCAGGCGCCAGTCCAGGTCCAGTGCCGTTCGGTCCGCTTCCAGGTTGTCCCCATGCTTCAGGCGCCCCAGGCGGCCCTGCAGGGTCAGCTTGCGGCTCTCGCCCCCGGCCTTCCAGGTGCCGGACAGGCCCGATTCCCGGTCGGCCTGTTCCAGGAAACCGTCCCGGCGGGCCCGGTCCGCCAACCCCCACCCGTCGTAGGAGAAGATGGTCTTGTTCACCATGAAGCCGCGAAAGTCCGTGTCCTGCCACTGGTGATAGGCCTGCAGGGCGGCCTGCCCCAGTCCCCGACCCCCCAGGGCCAGTTTCCGGTCAGCCATGCGGGCCTGCACCTTGCCCGCGGTGCCCTGGTTGTCCTCGTCATCGGCGTCGGAAAGCAGGTTCAGATCCCGATCGCTCACGTTCCACTCGGCCAGCAGCCCATCTCCCACGCTATCCCCCAGAGCCAGGGCCAGGGTGGCCACGCTGTGTTGCTCGGGCAAGCTCAGGGGCCGGCCGATGATGTAGCTGCCCAGCCCGGCGCCCCGGTAGGCGAAGATCCGCGTGCCCGTCTCGGTGAGGCTGTCCAGGGCATAGTTGCCCTGTCCCGAACCGGCATAGAAGAAGGCCACGTCGTACAGACCGCCGGCCGGGTTGTGAACGTAGATGGTGTCGCCGGCGGCCAGGGCCTGGTCGTAGAGACCTTCGCCAGGTTCGCGCTGCACCACCCCCGCCGCCACCGCTCGCAGGGGATCGTCGCCCGCCGCCGCCAGCACGGCCTGGTCGTCCTCGCCCAGTTCCCCGCTGCGCAGGCGGCCGGGGTCGTCCTTTTCGCGGATAACCCGGGCGCTGAAGCGGCCGTCCACATCCAGGAGGGGCACCGTGAAGCCCGTGCCGGCTCCGGCGCCCACCACCGTGCGGCCGTAGGCGCCCTCGCCCTCCTCGTATTCCACCACGATGGTGGACTCGGCGGTGATCAGGCGGCGGTAGGTGAAGGTCACCGTGCCCCGCACGTAGTCGATGATGTAGTCCCGGTCCTGCCCCCTGGTCAACCGTTCCCCGTCCAGGCTGACCCTTTCGCTGCCCGCCACGATGAACAGGTTCTCGCCGGACGAACCCGAGCCCAGGTAATAGGGTCCCTGGTTGGATTCCTGGCCGCGGATCTGCAGGGTCCGGTAGCGCCCGCGGGGCGAGCCGGCCAGGACCTCCACCTGGGACCGGCCCGGAGTGGCCTGCAGGCTGAAGCCCTGCAGCTTGCGGCGGTAGTCGCCGTAACTGGTGCCGGACCGACGGGCCACGAAATCGCCCAGGGTGGCCTTCCAGCTGGGGGCGGACATCTCCACCAGGACCTTGTCGATGTCCTTCAGTTCTTCGGTGTTGCCCTCGGGAACCACAGGCAGGTTGTCATCCGACAGGAAAGCCCGCACGAAGATCTCGTCCGTCAGCCGCCCCACGATGTTCAGGCGCAGGTTCTGGTCCACCGTCATCTCTCGGCGATTGCCAGAAGAGACCTGGACGGTCTTGGACCCGCTGACCTGCAGGTTGGCGTCACGCCAGGGGGTGTCGGTGGCCGGAGCCCCGTCCCCGGCGGCCTCCTGGTCCAGCAAGGATGAGCGGCCAGAATTGCGGGAACTTCCCGGGGGCCTGCCCACCGGGCGCAGATCCAGCCGTGCGGGCAGACTGACGGGCAGATAGGTGTACCGCACCACCACCAGGGCCCGTTTCCGGACGGTGGTGGTCGTTTGCCCGCTGTCGGCCGCCGTGGTGGTCTGATGCCAGGGGCGCAGAGGCACCACCACACCCGAGCGGGCGCGCACCCGGTAATCCTCACCCCGTTCCCAGACCTGGTCGTTCACCGTCACCGTGAACGAGGCCGGATCGCAAAAGCCGTGAGCCAGTTTCAAGGGAGTGCTGCCGGATGATATGAGCCGGTATTCAACCTCGGGGACCTGCCCGGCCGGTGGCGCCTCGGCGGCAGGAAGCCCTTCATCGGACGAAAGGGCCAGGGCGGAATCGGGCAAGACCATGTCCATACCCAGAATCATGACCAGGCACGGGCCCACCATGGCAAACCAGCCCGCCAGCCCTCTGGTCATTACTCGTAGATGATGCGGTAGACGAGGATGGCCGAACGCCCCTGGTCGCTGACGGCCAGCAGATCCCCGGGTCCCACGGCCACGTCCACCGGAGAGACGGGCGAGCCCGGGTCATCGAATTTGCGGCCGATATCCAGCTGGTAGCGGAATCGTGAATCGTAAGCCAGGACCAATCCCCCACCCGGATCGGCCACGAAGACATTCCCGAAGCGGTCGCTGTCAAGTCCGGCGGGGGCCAGCAGCTTGTTGTCCGCATCCAGGATGCCCCCCACCGTCCCCTCGAAGAAGCCCATGCGCCCGTACAGGCACAGCCGGCTGTTGTCGGCGTCGCAGGCCAGGATGGACCCGTCGGGCAGGAAGGTCACGCCCCGCAGGAGCCCGAACTGATCGTCCAGCTGGCCGGGCTCGCCCAGGCGCATCTGCAACTCCATGAACGTGTCCAGCAGGAGAATCTGCTGCTGGGCCTCGTCGGCGATGACCATGCGCCCGTCGCGATCCACGGCGAAGGAGGTGCCCCGGGTGATGCCGGCGGGATCGATGCGAGCCACATCCAGCAGCTGGTCCATGTATGAGCCGGCCATGTCGAAGCGGTACAGGCGGCCCCCGCCGCTGTCCAGGACCAGGACCTTGAAACCATCCACCTGCACGCTGCTGGGCTGGTAGGGCCGGGCCATGGGGGTGTCGAATTCGAACCAGTGGATGGAGTGAGGATCCAGGCCGTAGACCTTGCCCCGCGCCTCGTCGCAGAAGATGAGAGTGCCGTCCTCGGCGTAGGTGCACCCGGCCACCCGCTCCAGGGGGTAGTAGAAGCGGTCAGGGAGGTTCTCGTGGGCCACAAGGAATTCCAGTCCCGCCACCCGCGTGCCCGGGCGGGCGCTGGCGGGGGAACCGCCGGCGGCCGACAGGCCACCGGCCCCTGCAGCGGCTTCCCCGTCTCCCAGGGAACCGGCACAGCCGGACAGAGACAGCAGGATGACCACCACCGAGGCGAGAACCAGCCCCGTGGTGTTTCCGGGCCAGCGCCGGTCAAACTTTCCCCTGCTCACGGCCCCCATGGATCAGAACCTCCGGGTCACCACGCACTGGGCGCCGGGATCCTGCAGCGAGGGAAGCATTTCCATCTGCAGGTTCAGGCCCATGACCTCTGCCTCCAGCTTGCCGTCGGGAGCGCCGGCGCCCATGACCGCGTCGACCACGGCCACGGCCCGGTTCACCACCGCGAACAGCAGCATGAAGTCGCGCCGGTCGTAGGCGCTGTTGGCGTCCGCGCGCAGGCTGCCGAATTCTCGGCGCCGATCGTTGTTCACCCACTGCCACTCGTCGGCGGCGGCCAGGGGGCTTGGCGTGGGATCACCCAGGGCGCGGGCTTCACGCAACTGGGCCGTATAGTAGGCGTCGCTGTCCATGTAGCGGCCCACGTTCTGCCAGTAGGCGTCGGTGTGGCCGCCGCTGGTGCCGGCGAAGATGCCGGCGAACTCGGTGGAGGTTTCGAAGCGGTTGTCGCCCTGCTTGTCGAAGACGAAGTAGCAGGTCCAGATGGCCACCTCCACACCACCCATGATGTAGGCCTTCTCGCGCTGCCCGTTGTAGAACTGGCCCGCGCCGGGCAACACCGCAGACAGGGTGCCCGCCTTGATCTTGTCACCCAGGTGGCTGGGCCCGCCGTCGTCGCTCTTATTCTCGTCCTTGGTGGCGCCGATCTCGGTGCGCCGCTTCAGGCCCTCGCCGCCGATCTGTCCCCGGGCCACGCCCGGCAACAGGTCCAGGGCCTGCCAGGAGCCCGACAGGCCTGTGCCCAGAACCTGGACCTCGGTGCGCAGGAAAGACTGCTCGTTGGCGCCGGTGTCGGCCCGGGCCCCCTCGACGTTCAACAGGCCGGCCACCAGCAGGCAAAGGGCCGTCAGCAGCAGGTTCCCGGGGGTCCTCATCGCAAAGTTTTTCAAGATCCGCCTCCAACCAGGGGTCTGGTGATCTAACACGTCAGAAAGAAACGCTGGCTCCAACGGTGCCCGCATTCAGGCCCCGGGGCTGGCTGATGATTTCCACGGTGTGGCCGGCGACCTTGATCTGATCCTCGCCACCACCCAGCAGGCCGTTGAAGTAGGCCACCTGCAGCACCGAGAACACCCGCAAGCCGATGTTCACGTACAGGAAGCGATCCCGGTCCTTGTAGGACTCGTTGGCGTCGGCCCGCATGCTGCGGTAGATCTCCCGGTGCTTGGACACCCAGGGAGTGCGCAGATCGCTGATGGTCCCGGTGTACTCGTAGCCGTAAGTCTCGCCCCAGAAACTGGGCCGCAGGTAATCGTCCCAGCCGAAGATGAACTGGTCCCACTTGCCCAGGTTCTCGTAGTACTCGCGCCGGTCGTCCTCCACCGAGACATAGAGCCCCAGGTTGACCAGGGTGGCCTCGTCCACCACGCCGGTGATGTCGGGGAAGTACAGGGCGCCCTCTCCGCTGCGCTCGGGATCGGTGCTGGCGTCGTTGTAACCCTCGACCAGCCTGGCGTCGCTGTAATGTTCGTCGGCGTAGGCGTAATAGGCGTCGGTGTAGTCCTTGCCATCCTTGTGGTACTTGGACACCTGGGTCCAGCAAAAGATGTCGGCGGCCATCATGATGTAGCCCCGTTTGTAACCCATGAGGGCCTCGCCGCTACCGGGCAGGATGGCTGACGCCAGGATGGTCAGGCCCGCTCCGGGACCACGGGTTTCCCGTTTCACCCGTTCGCGCAGGGTGTAGGGCGTGGCGGAGCCGCCGCCGATCTCGCCCTGGGCCGAGTTCAAGGTCCCGGTCAGAGCCAGATCCTCCAGGGCCCCCCGGCCCAGCAACCAGGCCGCCCGGCCGGAAGCGGGGTCGGGCCAGGCATGGCCCGCCTGCCCGACCTGGGCGAAAGCGGGCAAGGCCACCGTCAGGGCCATGACGGCCAGAAGGGGCATCAGAATGTGAGCGAGCGATTTGCGGTTCATGGCGTCCTCCGCGGCCCGATGGCCGTTATTTTTCCACCGCCAGGGTGATGGTATTGATCTGGTTTCCGCCGGCGGCGGGATGGATGAGCCGTCCAAGGTACATTCCGCTGACGGCCATGCTGCAATCGAAATCGTGTTCCACCAGGGTGCCTGCCCCCACGGTGAAATCTTCCCCTGAAACGAACTCGCCTTCAAGGTTGTAAAGCTCGAAGCGGGCCGTTCCTTCCGTTTCGCTGTAGAAACGCACGGTGAAATGGTCGCCGCGGGCGGGGTTGGGATAGGTCATGACCCGAGCCAGTTCGGCCTGGATGGGCGCCACGGCCCCCAGTTCCTGGGGCAGTCCCTCGGCGCCGCCCCGCGCGGTGCCGCCGCGGGGCCCCAGCCAGGCGCTGGTCTGGCGGCTGCCCTCGGCGGGGGGTGCCAGCTCGTAGGCCATGATGCGGCCGTTGTAGAACAGCCGGTCCATGAGGGCGCCGGTGTAGCCGCCCGTGGACATGAGGAAAAGAGCCCTCTGGCCGGTGATCAGATCGACCGTGCCGGCGGCCAGCCCCGCGCCCTGGGTGTCGCCCCACAGGAAGGGGGTGTTGTCCAGCAGCCCGCCGGTGGCCGAAAGGCCCATCAGGTGCCCGCCGCTGGTGTTGAAGAAGATCTCGTTCACCCCGTCACCAGTGGCGTCCACCACCACCAGGGGACCGATGATGCCGGTGCCCTCCTCCAGGGGGAACATGTCCACCAGGGGCGTGGAAAAACCGCGCAGGCCCACACCGTCGGCGCGGAAGCCGTACACCCGCGCAGCCGAGGCCAGGACCATGTCGTTCTGCCCATCCCCGTCCACATCGGCCACGGCGGGTTCGCAGACCAGGGGCTCGGTCACCTGGATGCCCGTCAAGGGGCTCATCTGCCCCTGGGCATCGATGGCGTAGCCGCCCAGGCAGCCCTCGTCGGCGAAGAGCCACATGTTCACCGTGGCGTCCTCACCGTCCATGCCTGGAACCATGGCTGGAACCATGGCCGGAACCATGGCCACGCGCAATTCACCGGTCCAGCTGGCAGGATAATCCACCAGCGAACCCACGGACAGGGTCCCACTCATGACGTCCAGCACCGCCATGCCCTGGTCCAGGAAGGCCACCAGCTGGGTCCAGCCCGGCTGGGTATGCAACAGGCCCGGGCCCACGAAGGTCGCCCCCGTCAGGGCCAATTCGGCATTCAGATCAGTCACGGCGAATGACCCGGCGGCGTCGAAAACGTCTACCTCGGCGGTGAACTCACCCACCACGAGGCGGGTGCCGGCCTCGCTGACCATGGCCAGAGGCCCGGTGACCATGCTGTCGGCCATGGTCAGGCTCCACAGGGCGGTATGACTGTCCGCAGCCATACGGTGCAGCCCCAACCGGCCGTCCCGGGTGACATAACACAGGTCGGCCTGGGTGTCGGAATTCCCCGGCAAGACCACCGGGGGGCCGGCCAGGGGTGAATCCAGCACCAGAAAGGCGCCTTCGGGCCGGTTGGCCGGGGCGTCATAGGCCGGCTGGCCGTCAGCCCCCAGGGCGTACAGACAGGCCGGGTAGTACCGGGTATTCCAAAGGGGCGAGGGCATGTCCGCGAAGACCAGCAAGGGGTCGCCTCCCACGAACAGAGGCGTCAGGCTGCCCGGATCCAGGGAGCGAGGTCCCACCTGTTCCTCGTAAATGGCCACCTCGGTTGGGCTCAGGTTGGCCGCCTCCCAGGGGAAACCCGGCGCCAGGGGACTGATGGTCGCGTTGAAGGCCATCACGCTGCCCGAGAGGGCGCTGTTGTTGCGGATATCGTTCAGGGCCAGCCCCGACCATGAGCGGTCGTACATGCGGCTGCTGGGGAAGGCGTCGGTGAAGACGTTCTGGTAGCCGTTATCCGGCCCGAAAGGATCGCGGTAGCTGCCGTACCAGCCCAGCACGTAGCTTTCCAGCACCCCGATGTCCTGGATGCCGTCGGCCTCCAGGATGCGCAGACCGTCCCCGCTGGCGTTGATGGTGTTGTCGGCCAGGTTGGCGGCGATAACGTCGTTGTTCACGTGCCAGACCAGCATGCCGCCGGCGGGCAGGAAGAAGTCGTACATTCCGGTGTTGTAGTCCACGCCGTTGCGCGTCCCTCCCAGGTACAGCACCACACCGGTGGCCTGGTCCTTGCGGAACCAGAAATCCTGGTACGGCGTGAAGGTGCTGAACGGATCGGGCACAGGCACGTAGCGGTTCTCCAGCAGGAAGTACTCGCGGGGCGAGGGCCCGGCCTTGATGGCCTGGGGATAGTCCAGGTCGAAATCCCCGCTGGTGGCGTCCCACAGCGGGTACTGGCTGCGCGGCACCTGCACGGCGGGCAGACGGTAGGCCTCCTCCCGGCCGTCCACCTCCTCAATCTCGACCCAGCCCAGGAACCACTTGTTCCAGATGCCCAGGCTGGGCGGCAACACGCCCGTGGCGCTGACCTGGGTGATGGTGCCGTCGTCGTTCTGCTGGCCCAGCCAAACGGGCAGGTTGGTGCCCGAATCCATCAGGTCCCAGATGCCCACCTGGGGCAGGCCGGTGGTGGTGTTGTAGATATCCACCAGGCCCAGGGCATGGCCGAACTCGTGGTAGAAGGCCGCGGCGATGCTGCCGGGGTAGTCGTCCTGGGTGGTGGTCTCGGGAATGATGGAGCATTCGCTGAGGCTGCCCCCGGACGAGGGCAGGGCCTGGGGCTCGCCCAGGGTCACGAAGAAGGTGGGAATGTCGTTGGGCGAATCCTGGTTGATGTCGCTCTGCCAGTCGCTGCCCGCGTGAACGAAGATGATGTAGGTGAAGTCGTTGTCATCGTCGTAGTCGGACAGCACCGCCGAGCCGTCGGCGGCCGTGCCCGCGTCGGCGGCAACCATCATGTCACGCACCAGGCGCTCCAGGCTTTCCAGGGTCCAGCCGCCCTCGGCTCCGGGCCCGTAATCGGCCGGATCGGAGAGCTTGTAACTGTCGTCCAGACCCTCGGGCAGTACCTGCCCCTCGATGAAAAGGCGCCCGCCGGACTGGTAGGTGTAGTACTCGGACAGCCCCTGCAGGTGGGCCTCGTAGAAGGTGCGGTTGTGGGGCGGCGGATCCACCCGCAGCTGGTTGTCGTCGGGGGGAATGGTCAGATCGAAATCGCCGTGAGGCTGAACCGTGGTCAGGTTGCTGTCCCGGTTGCTCTCGAAGCCGAAGCGCACGATGAGCACCTTCAGGGTGTCCACGCCATCATAGGCATGGTAGCCCTTGGCCCCCTCGTCCCCCTCCAGCAGGGCCTGGCCCAGGCCGCGCCGCTTCAGGATGGCCTGCCCCTTGCGGGACACGTGCTGCCCCCCGACCAGGTCGTGGATTTCCTTCCAGCGCTGGAAATACACCCCCTGGCGATGCTGCTCACGGGTTGAAATATCAGGGTCGCCCAGGGAACGGGCGTGTTCGGACCAGTCCCGGCTCAGGACCGGCAGTTTCTCGTAGGCCTGCTGCCCCGTGGCCTGATGGGTGACGGGATGATCGTGGCCGGCACTGGCCTGACTACCCCGGGCCGGATTGACAAGCCCCATGGTCCCCAGGACCAGGGCCCCCAGGACCAGGGATCGCAGAACATGGACCCGCCGTCCATTGGCCATGGTCACCAGGGCGCCATGCCCCCACAGCTGCCGGTTCAACCGGCACCCTCGCAGTATCGTTGGCCGCAAAGCCGTTCTCCTTACCCAGGGGATTGAAGGCAGCCACACAGGCTGAGAATCGCAAGAACCCGGCCCCGAAGGGGCGCTGTTCCCGGAACCGGTCACCCAACCGGTTCCGGGAAATCCTGCTCGCCGCAGAACAGTCTAGAACTTGTAGCCCAGGGAGAACCGGCTAACCCGGTCCAGACCCTTGGCCTGGGGCACGGAAGCAAAGTCCAGGGTGATGGCCTGGCCCGACCACTTCTCCATGTCCACGCCGAAACCGTAAGTGGTGTCCTCGATGTCGCCGTACTTGGCCGACTTGTAGCCGAAACGCACGTACAGGGAGTGCAGATAATTCCACTCCAGGCCACCGCCGAATTCCTTGTAATCGAAGTCCATGCCGAAGCCGTAGTCCTCGGCATCGTCGTCCCACTTGTACAGGGGCACCTGATAATCGGCCACGGCCAGCAGGCCCATGAACTCGCTGGCGTACAGGCTGTGGGCGATACCCACGGTCAGCTTGCGGGGCATGGGGTCGCTCTGGTCGGCGTCCACGTGCTTGATGTCGGGGCCCAGGTTGGCCACCGAGACGCCGATGTTGGACTTGATGGCGGCCACCTTCCACAGCATACCCAGGTCTACGCCGAAGCTGTCGCCGCTGCCGCTGCCGCCGGTGCCCGTGTCCTGGGTCACCTCGTCGGGAGCCAGCTTGTCCCGGAAATACTTGACGCCCAGGCCCACACCCATGGTGCTGCTCAGGCGCACGCCGTAGGTGGCGTGGACGGCGAACATGTAGCTGTGGAAGATGCCGGTGGGATCACCGTTCTCGTCCATGCCCTCCTGGTCGCCCATGTCCAGGAAGTTGACCCCGAAACCCAGGGCGCCGGTGCTGCCCATGGGAGTGCCGTAGCCGGCCCAGTACAGCCCGATGTCGTCGGCCAGGCCCTGGGCCAGGCTGGACTGCATGATGTGGGCATCGTGCGGCCTGGCGCGGTCGGGCAGGAAGGCCAGTCCACCGGGGTTCCACCACACGGAGGTCACGTCCTGGGCCAGAGCGGTGCCCGCCTCTCCCAGGGAGTTGTAGCGCGCTCCGACGGGGAAGGTCAGGTTGATGGCGCCGGCACCGGAACCGGCCAGGGCGGTCCCGGCCAGACCCAGGATCAAGGCCACGCCAAGAGTGATGGTTGTCAGCTTCCTACTCATCTGTCGAACCTCCGCATGGGATTGTTGCGTGGGGTGCAGGCACCCTTCTCTCTCAGTGAAAATCAGCGCATGATGACGAGCTTGCCCGTCTTGCGCAATTGATGACCATCTCCCGCCGTCGGATTGCCCCGCACCACGAAAAGATAGGTCCCGTTGGCAATTTCGTCGCCCTCCTGGTCACGGCCGTCCCAGGCCATGATGCCAGGACCCGGCTCGGGATAGAGCTCTCGGCGGCTCCAGATCTTGCGCCCGGCCAGGGTGTAGATCTCCCATTGCAGTTCCATGCCATCGGTCAGATCAAATACCAATCGGCAGGGTCCCGGCGTGGGATTAGGGAAAAGCGTCAGATCGTTGATCTGGGTCACGGCATATTCGGCCACGGTGAAGGACAGGGTGTCGCTGCCCACGTTGCCCAGGGCGTCGCTGGCGTGCAGGGCCACCGAGTGGCCTCCCGCCTCGATATCGGCGGGCAGCGGAAAGACCAGGCGACCGGTGGTGTAGCTGTTGGCGTCGTAGGCGAAGTAGTCCGTCACCTCGGTCATGAAGCCCGTCGCGTCGAACTCCAGCATGATGCTGTTGCCCGGGCTGGTGCCCAACATGGCGATGCCGCTCGTGTCGGTCAGACTGGCCGTCAGTTCGTCACCCGGCCGCACGAGGTAGCGGTTGTCAAAGCTCATGGCGATGGCCGGGCCCAGGATGTCGTTGACCGGCCCGGTGCTGCTGCGCACGGCGGGCAGCCGCATCTCGGCCGCGTGCTGCTCGTCGCCGGAGGTCAGCAGCAGGCGCATGCTGGCGTCGTCGCCGTAGCGCAGCTGGCTGGGCACCTTGAAGGGAACGGCCAGTTCATCCCCGTCCAGAATTCCGTTGCCCCGGAAGACCGTGGAACCCAGGCGGGTGTAGCTCTTGGGCAGGGGATCGTAGCGGTACTGCGGTGGATCCAGGGTGCTGTCCCACACGGGGGTGTAGGTGGTGATGGTGTGGATGTAGCTGGATTCCTCCACCCGCAGATCGTAGGTGTCCCCAGCCCCCAGCAAACCGGTCCCGTTGTCGATGAGGCGGGCCACCTGCCGGGCCCCCGAGCGCAGGGTGTCCACGGAGGTGCCGTGGAAGTAGATATCACCCACGGGGTTGGGCAGCCGCAGGCCGGGATCGCTCAGCAGGTTGTACCGCTGGCTGTTCTTGCGATGAGCCGGGAAGGGCATGTCGGCCTTGGCCATCATGAGGGCGGTCCCGGGGGTGCGGTGGTCCACCACCTGTTCGGCGGGATAGAGGTTCTCGTAGAAGGCCTCGGAAAGGATATCGTTGTAGAACCCCACGCTGACCTGGCTGGCGCAGATGCTGCCGATGGCGCCCCCGCTTTCGGCGGCCACGAAGACCTCGGCCATGGACCGGTGGGTGGGGTTGTCGTACACACCCACATCACAGCTGAAAGCCGTGAACAGGGGGCGTTTCATGCCGTTGGTCAGGTTGGGAATGTCCCGGGACTGGAAGATCTGCTCGTCGGCCAGATTGTCGTCCGCCCCGTGCCCGATGTAGTGGAAAATGGTGGTGCCGGCATTCAGGGCGGCCTGGATATCCGTCTTGACCGAGGGCTTGTTCAGGCCGCCCGGGGAGAAATCGTATTCCTGGGCGTAAATGGGCTGCACATCCAGGCTGCCGGGCAGATAATCCTTCACCAGATCGTTGGCCTCGGACATGTGGGAAAACTCACTGGCCTTGGGCAGGCTCAGATCAGGCTGGAAGCAATCATCGGCCACCAGGGTCATGTGGTTGCGCCAGGTCCCCTCCTCGGGCGATGAGGCGTACTCGATCATCATCTGCACCATGCGTTCGGCCTCGGCCACGGTGATGGCGGGCAGGCGCCCGGTGGCCACATCGGGAACATCCAGATCCGTGCTGTACGGAGGCGGATCGAAGGAAGCCAGGCCGTCATCGGTGGAATAGGGCGTGTTGGAATATGAGGACCACACGTTGCGGGGATAGAAGGTGCGCAATTCCGCCGGCACCCAGTCCACCAGGTCGCTCAGAGGCACCTGCCCGCGATAGTTGCGGTAATCGCGGCTGGTGTTGCCCAGCAGGCACACGTACTTCAGGCGATTGCCCTGGTCGAAGATGAACTTCAGGTAATTGCGGATGGCCAGGGGATCCTTGCGCCCGCCGCTGAACCCGGCGTAGATGTCATTCACCAACACCCCCCGGGCCACGGGGTTGCTCACCCCCACCAGTTCCTGGTTGTGAAAGTCCACCAGGGTCTGGGCGGCCTGGGCGAAGGGCTCGGGGTAGATCACCAGGTAATCCACATCCCCATCATCGCTGCGCACATCCCGCGGAGTCCAGCGCTCGCCGGCGGCCACGGCCAGCAACGCGCCGGCATCCTGGGCCACCATGTGCAGGTCGCTGTCGGGAGTGCGGGTGATCCCCACGGTCACGGTGCCCGAACCGCTCTGCCCCACCAGGGGGACGGGATTGCGGGCGTCGGTCACGTTCCACAACAGGGCCTGGGCCGGGTCGTCACAGGCCAGGACGAAATCCACATTTTCCACGGCTCCCGCCACCCTGTTGCCCGGGTGGAAGAAGTCCAGAGGGGCCCCAAGCCCACTCAGGTTCAGCTCTCCCCGGTACAGCAGGTCCACGCTGTCCAGGGCGATGTAGAAGCGATCGCTGGAATCCACGTTCTGCACCGAGACGGAGTTGACGCCATGATTCACGCTGTTCGAGTTGCCCACCAGTCGCACCCGGGCGCTGTCGGCCTGGGAACTCACGGTGAAGGCGATGGAGGCCATGTTGGCCGAGTCGGAGTTGAGCCAGGCGTTGACCAGGGCCACCCGGGACCCACTGTAGACATTGGGATTGGCGCGCACATAAGCCACGAAGGTGGCCAGGCTGTCGGCCACGGGGTGCCACAGGGAAAAGCTCTTGGTGCTGGTGTCGGAGATCCCGCTTTCCCAGGAGAAATTGTCCACCACCACGCCGGTGTTGGCATAGGATGATTCTTCCAGGTGCACCCGGCGCCAGACACTGGTCAGGGTGGTGCCGCCCAGAGGCCCGGCGGCCTGATCCTGCAGGCGCAGGGGCGAACCGGGCAGGGGCGACGCATCGGTCAGGGACTCCCAGGTCAGCCAGTAGACGCCCGCGTTTTCGAACTGGTGCTCCTCGTGCTGGAAGATGGACGAGTCGGGATCCAGCCGGTCGCGCCAGGTGTCGGCGCCCAGGCCGTAGAAGCGAATGCTGTCATCCAGATTCCACTCGCCGTCGCCGCCGTCCAGCACGCGGATGGGCACCTCGGTCAAGCCCGCGCGCTGGGCCTGGTCGGCATCGGGCAGGGAGGGATCCTGAGCCAGGGCCAGACCGCCGCCCTGGAACAGGCGCAACTTCAGGGGGTCGACCTCGGTGGCCGTCACGTCCATGGCCGCCAGTTGCTGGCCGGTCAGCTCGTAGATCCCCGTGCCGTCCAGTTCCAGGCGCACCCAGTTGTCCGTCAGGTCGAAGTGGTTGAACTGCCCGCGCTGGTCGGCCTTGGCCGCCGTTTCCTGCCGGGACAGCAGCCGCCCGCCCCGGGCCAGGGTCCGGTACAGATCCCCATTCAGCAGGGTGGACGGAGCCAGGGCCAGCAGATCTTCATCGAGGGTGGGATCGAAAGAAAAACCCTTGTCCGCCTCGCCCATCTCCAGTTGCTGCCGGGGGCGTCCCTGGGCGGGATGGGAAATGGCGATGGTCACCGAGCGCAACACGCCCGATCCAGCGCCCAGCTGCACCTCGCCCCCCACCAGGGGCACGGAGCGGAAGATGGCCGGGCGGCCCAGCTGCACCAGATCGTGGGAGGCCACGGGGACACGGGGCTCCTTCCACCAGCTCACTCCGCTCAGGGTGTAGCTGACCGGGGCGGTGGTGGGGACGGCCAGGTTCAGGCCTTGCACCGGGGGTTCCATGACGGGCCGGGCGGGGTCCTCATCGTTGACCCGCACCGGCATGGACCAGTCAATGCTGTGCAGGTTCACCTGTTCCCAGTCACCCGGGGCCTGCAAAAGGGGATACTCGAGGCGCAGCACGGTGCGGTCCGCGTCCGCGCCGAGTACCTGCACCTGAGGGCGCCCCATGACGGCCTCCCAGGGGGTGGGGGTTTCGGTGGTGGATGGATCCGAGCCGGCCGCCTGGCCATCACCGGGGGTGACGACCCCCAGCAGGGCGAAGCAAAAAACGAAGATGGCCACCTGCCAGACGATGGAGCGCGGCCCCAGGGTCCGGCCATGAGGAATCAGACCGGTATGAGACGGAAAGACGAATTGATCACGTCGCATTTTTCCCAGTTTCTGAAAAAGGTTTTCGAGATCGGGCAGCATTCCCGCCAGGCCGCCCAGAACCGCCGGCAGGGTGGCGAAGGGCATGAGCAGCAGGACGACCAGGCTCAGCACGCCGCCGGCCAGTTCCAGCCGCCAGTCCGGATGGTCGTAATGGGGAATGGCGTCAAGCAGGGCATGACTGGCCAGTCCGGTGACCACACCGGCCACGGGATTGCCGGTGGCTCCTCCCACCAGAGCGCCGGCAGCGAAATGAGTGAACAGGCACATGCCGCTTATTCCTGGGGAGCCTGGTCCCGGGAAACCGCCTCGGCCTCCTCGGGCAGCATGATGGGAATATCATCTTCCACGCGGTACCGCACCGAACACTGGCGACAATACAGCCACTTGTGCTCCTGGTCGGGAAGGACTGCTTGCCGACACTTGGGGCAGGCCAGGATTTCCAGCAACTTGGGATCCAGCATTTTCACCTCATCAAACCTTCCGGTTCATCGCCGGACAGGGCCCCTGCGCCGGGCAGGGCGGGATCATGGGAGAAAACCAGGGTGGTTCTCAGTAAATCAGGCGGACAAAAGCATTTTAATGCCATCGGGAAGGGTTGCAAGACCGCACTGGGGTCAGGACGAAAAAAAACCGGACCTGCAGGTACACCGAAGCGATACCAGCCGGTCGGCCGGGTGCGAGCGATTCAGATTCTCGAAGAGGTTGGCAGGAGGATAATACAAAGAAAAGCCCGGAGCGTCAACCCCCCGGGCCTTCCATTTATCTGGTTGAGATCAACTTTTTTCCTCGAAGGCCCCCATGTCCAGGAACTTCTGCAGACGCAGGTCCATGAGGGTCCCCGGCTCAAGCACCTCCAGCTCGGCCAGGGCATCCAGGATCTGCCCCTTGATGGACATGGCCATGGCCTTGTGATCCCTGTGGGCCCCGCCGATGGGTTCGGGAATGACCCCGTCGATGGTGCCCAAGCCCAGGGCGTCCCCGCTGGTGAGCTTCATGGCCTTGGCCGCTTCCTTGCTGCGGGCCCCGTCCCGCCACAGGATGGCCGCGCACCCTTCGGGGCTGATGACCGAGTAGATGCTGTTCTCCAGCATGTAGACCCGGTCGCCCACGCCCAGGGCCAGGGCCCCGCCGCTGCCGCCCTCGCCCGTGACGACCACCACGATGGGAACGGGCAGGTCGGCCATTTCACGCAGGTTGCGGGCGATGGCCTCGGCCTGCCCCCGTTCCTCGGCGCCCAGGCCGGGATAGGCCCCCGGGGTGTCGATGAAGGTGATGATGGGGCGCTCGAAGCGCGCGGCCATTTCCATGAGGCGCAGCGCCTTGCGGTACCCCTCGGGGTGTGCCATGCCGAAGTTGCGCCGGATGTTGCTCTTGGTGTCGCGACCCTTCTGGTGGCCCACCACCATGACCTTGCGCTCCTCCAGGGTGGCCATGCCGGCCACGATGGCCTCGTCGTCCCGGAACATGCGGTCGCCGTGCAGTTCGACGAAATCCCTGAAGATGTGCTGGATGAAATCCACCGTGGTGGGGCGGCGGGGATGGCGGGCCAATTGGACACGCTGCCAGGGCTCGAGCTTGGAGAAGATCTCCTTGCCCAGCTTGCTGGCCTTGGTCTGCAACTTGGCCACCTCGTCCGAAACGTCCATGCCCCGGACAGAGGCAGAATCCTGCAGGTTCTGGATCTGCTCTTCCAGTTCCACCAGGGGCAACTCGAAATCCAGCCAGAGGGCTTTTTTCTTCCAGTCCATAGCTCGCTTCCCACAGGCCGCCAGGGCCGGGTCAAGACATAAAACGCCGACCCGGTCCGGGGTCTCGGCAAGACCCCGGGCCGGGATGGCGGAACTTCTGTCATAATAAAGCAGATTTAGTCATCTGCGGCGAGCCCTGTCAAGCTTTGGTTGGTCCGAGCTTCCCCCCATCCCGGGGCGACTTCAGAACCCCAGGCTGAAACCGGTGCTGGTTTCCCAGTCGGTCTTTTCCACGCCGGCGGCGGGACGGGAATCGTGCTCCACCTGCAGACCGGTAAAAAGGCTCAGGGTGCCCGTCAGCTCCACATCCAGGGAAGTCTGCCAGAACAAACGCCAGTCCTGGAAGTCGGACCAGGCGGGCTGGTAGAAGGCCAGGCTGTCCAGCTCCAGCCCCTCGCGCAGGGGCCAGACCACGCTGAAGAAGGCGGACAGGCGCTGCTGATCCACCCGGCCGTCTCCGCCCTCCAGCCGCTCGCCCTCCCACATGTGGGCCGCGCCCAGGGCCAGTTCGCTGCCATCCCGGTTCAGGATATCCCAGCGGCCGCCCACGCCCACCAGGGTGCGGCTTTTCAGCTGCTGGAAGGGGTTCTCCTGCACCTGCACGAAGGACAGGCTGCTGAGGTGGTCATTGAACCGGTGGTTGTGACGCAGGTGGCCGGTGAGCGCCCGGGCCGTCTCGGTGCCCGCGGTGCTGGTGCGCTTGCCATTGCCCAGCAGGCGGAACTGCTCGGCCCCGCTTTGCCACTGGACGCTGGCCGCGGCCTTGAAGGATGTTTCCTCGGTGTTGCCGCCGCTGGCCGAGTAACTACCGGAAAGACCGCCGGACCAGCCCTCCTGGGCGTCGGAAAACCCCCGCAGGCTGTTCAGGATGGCGCCCCGGGCCGCGGGGCCGGTCAGGAGCATGGCCAGGATGACCAGGCAAAGGAATCGATCAACTCGCAGGGAACCCACGTGAACTCCGTTTCTGTGGTGTGGTTGCAGGATCTAGCCCCGGGCGTGGAAGCGCTGCTTGCGCTCGGGGGGCGCGGGCAGGCCCGCGTCCAGCCGCAGTTGCTTGACCCCGGGAATCTTGCGCAGCTCCCGCAGGCTGTCCAGGGTCAGGGCGATGCGCCGGCCGCCGGACTTGAGCAGCCACCGCGTCTCACCGCGCTGCACCTCGACGATGAGGGGCACGGGTTTGGCCATGGCCTCGGAGGGTTCTTCCAGGTCGGGATCGCCGTCCATCTGACGGGCGGTCTCGGCGGCGGCCTCGGCGGCCTCTTCTTCGATGACCAGGGGATGCAGGGGACAATGCCCGCCATAGGTGTCGAACAGGCGGCCCAGTTCGGCCACGCCGCGCTGGCCGGCCTCCTCCAGGTCCATTTCCAGGAACACCTCGCGCACCCAGCAGCCCAGGGCCTCGTCGATGCGGAACATGCGGTCGGCCACCACCTCGCGCATGCCGTCGCTGCGCACCTGCACGCGACCGCCCAGAACCAGGATGGAGTCGCTCTCCACCAGCTTGACGGCCTGCTCGTACAGGCGGCTGTACACCACCACCCCGATGACGCCGGAGCGATCCTCGAAGTTGGCACGGGCGTAAACCCGCTTGTGGCGGTCCCGGTGCTTGGTGTGGCTGGTGATGACCCCCACCAGATCCACCCAGGTGCCCTCGCCCCGACGGTGCGCCCCCTCGGTGGTGCCCGCGTGCAGACCGGGAATGAGCTCGCGGTACTCGTTGAAGGGGTGGCCGCTCAGGAAAAATCCCACGGCCGCCTTTTCCTTGCTCAGCTCCACCAGGGGATCGAAGGGCTCGCATTCCTGCAGGGTGGGCTTGAGGGTGTCCGCTTCGGCCACTCCCCCGAACAACGAGGCCTGGCCCCCGGCCCGGTCGCGCGCGGCCTTCTGACCGTAGGCGATGGCGCGTTCCAGGTTCAGCAGCAGCTGGCGGCGGTGGCCCGGCAGGCTGTCCATGGCCCCGGCGTTGATCAGCCCCTCCAGCACCTTCTTGTTCACCTTCTGCAGATCGGTGTGCTCGGCCAGATCGAACAGGTCCGCGAAGTCGCGCCCCAGCTCCTGCCACGATTGGCGGATGACGTCGATGGCCGCCGCTCCCACGCCCTTGACGGCTCCCATGCCGAAGATGATCTCGCCGTCGCGCACGCCGAATTCGCTGTCGGGGTGGTTGATGTCCGGCGGACAGATCTTGATGCCCAGCGCCTTGACCTCGTCGATGAGCTGGGTGATGCGCTCGCTCTTGCGCATCTCGGTGCTCATGGTGGCGGCCATGAACTCGGCGGGATAGTGGGCCTTCAGCCAGGCGGTCTGGATGGAGAGCAGGGCGTAGGCCGCCGAGTGCGACTTGTTGAAGCCGTACTGGGCGAAGAATTCCATCTCCTCGAAGATCTCGTTGGCGGCCTTCAGGTCGTAGCCGCCCGCCTCGGCTCCCTCCATGAAGTTGACCTTCATCTTGGCCATGATGTCCAGCTTCTTCTTGCCCATGGCCTTGCGCAGGGTGTCGGCCTGGCCCATGGTGAAGCCGCCCATCTTGGAGGCGATCTGCATCACCTGTTCCTGGTACAGGATGACGCCGTAGGTGTCCTGCAGGATGGGCTCCAGGCAGGGGTCCTTGTAGGTCACCTGCTGGCGCCCGTGCTTGCGCTCAACGTACACCTTGTCCATGTCGGCGCCCAGGGGCCCCGGGCGGTACAGGGCGCAGATGGCCGTGATGTCGTCGTAGCAGGTGGGCTTCATCTTGCGCACCAGCTCCTGCATGCCGCTGCTCTCCAGCTGGAAGATGCCCACGGTGCGGCCTTCCTGCAGCAGCTTGAAGCACTCCTCGTCGTCGGTGGGGATCTCCTCGGCGCGGATCTTGCGGCCCGAGGTCTGCTCGATGAGGCGCAGGGCCTTGTCGATGACCGTCAGGGTGCGCAGCCCCAGGAAGTCCATCTTCAGCAGGCCCAGGGTCTCGCTCATGTTCATGTCGAACTGGACCGTGATGTCACCCTTTGTGCTGCGGGAGACGGGGGCGTGTTCGATGAGGGGCGAGGGCGTGATCAGCACCCCGGCAGCGTGGATGCCAGTATTGCGGTTCAGCCCCTCCAGGACCAGGGCGTTACGCAACAGCATGGCGTGATCGTCGGACTCCTTGGCCACCTCTTTCAGGCCCGGCGCCTCGTCGATGGCCTTCTGCAGGGTGATGCCGATCTCCTCGGGCACCAGACCGGAGATGCGGTTGCTCTCGGCGAAGGGCATGTCCAGCACCCGGGCCACGTCCTTGATGACGGCCTTGGCCGCCATGGTGCCGAAGGTGACGATCTGGGAGACGTTCTCGCGGCCGTACTTCTGGGCCACGTACTCGATGACCTCGCCGCGCTTCTCGTAGCAGAAGTCCACATCGATATCCGGCATGCTGATGCGCTCGGGATTGAGGAAGCGCTCGAACAGCAGCTGGTGCCGGATGGGGTCGATGTCGGTGATGCCCATGCAGTAGCACACCAGGCTGCCGGCCGCCGACCCGCGCCCTGGGCCCACGGGGATGTCCCGCTTGCGGGCTGCGTCGATGAAATCCCACACGATGAGGAAGTAGCCGGCGTAGCCCGTCTGCTTGATGATGCCCAGCTCGTAGCCGAGGCGCTCCTCCAGCTCGGGGGTGATTTCGGGGTAGCGTTCCTTCAGCCCCACCCGGGCCAGGTGCTCCACGTACTGGTCCGGCGTCTCGAAACCCTCGGGCAAGGGGAACCTGGGCAGCAGCAGCTTGCCCAGTTCCATCTCGAAATCCACCATGTCGGCCACGC
Organism: Candidatus Krumholzibacteriia bacterium; assembly: GCA_963674845.2. GTDB lineage: Bacteria > Krumholzibacteriota > Krumholzibacteriia > LZORAL124-64-63 > LZORAL124-64-63 > LZORAL124-64-63. The sequence goes on from CAXXKE010000001.1 coordinate 718,476, forward strand.
GCAGGGTGTTCTCCAGGGCCTCGGGCCAGTCCTGGAAAAGCTGGATCATCTCCTCGGTGCTCTTGAAGTAGATCTCGGGGCTGTGGCTGCGCCAGCGGCTGGGGTCGTTCAGGGTCTTGCCGGTCTGGATGGCCATGAGGATGTCATGGGCCTCGTGGTGGGCGCGGTCCAGGAAGTGACAATCGTTGGTGCAGATCAAGGGCAACCCCGTGGCCTGGGCCACCTGGGGCATGAGCTCGCGGATGCGGGCCTCCTCCTCGATCCCGTGATTCTGGATCTCGAGGAAGTAGTTGTCGGCCCCCAGGATTTCCTTGTAGGCCGAAGCGGCGGCGATGGCCGCCTTCACGTTGCCCGAGCGCAGGTGGTAATTGGGCTCGCCGCTCATGCAGGCCGACAGGCCGATGATGCCCTCGCTGTACTGGCTCAGGACCTCGCGGTCGATGCGGGGCCGGTAGTAGAAGCCTTCCAGGAAGCCGATGCTGCTGAGCTTGACCAGGTTCTTGTAGCCGGTGGCGTTCCTGGCCAGCAGCACCATGTGGTAGCTCTTGTTGTTCACCTTGTCGGCGGTGCGGTTGTGCCGGTCGGTGGTGATGTAGGCCTCGGTGCCGATGATGGGCTTGATGCCATGCTTCTTGCAGGCCAGGAAGAACTCCACCGCGCCGAACATGTTGCCGTGATCGGTCAGCGCCAGGGCGGGCTGGCCCAGGTCGGCGGCCCGTTTGGCCATGGCCCCGGTCTTCATGGCTCCGTCCAGCAAGCTGTAGTCGGAGTGGTTGTGCAGGTGCACGAAGTTGTCGGGTAAGGCGGCAGAGGGCATGGAAGCGTGAAATCCAGGTTTGATGTCCAGAACCGGAGCCGAAGCCCGGTTCACAGGTTTGATGCCCCCAACCGGGCCAGAGCCCGGCTCAACGGCAAGAAGACTGTCGCGCAGGGTAACGTTCCCCGCATTCAGCAAGGCCCACAATAGCAAGTCCGGGCGGCGCCCTCAACCCGCCGGGGAAAAAACAGGCGCGGGGCCCCGTAAATGCCGAAAAAGGCGGGGCTGTGGCCGTCCCCGATCAGGGAGTGAAACCCTCCCGCAGCAGATCCAGCAGGTCCAGGCCCTCGGCGTCGTTGTTGGCGGCGTTGTCCTTCAGGGAGAGATCCGGATCCACCGTCCAGCCGGCGGCCTGCAGGATGGCCACGGCCCGCTCGGCGTCCCGGTTGTGCTGCCGGCAAAAGTCCCGCAGGGTCAGGCGGCCGCCTCCCTTGGGCATGGCCTCGGGGATGGGCAGGGGCTCGGTGGGCCGCTGCTCAAGGGGTCCCTTGATGATCTCGAAGAGCCGCTGCGGCGACAGCCCGTTGGCCAGGGCCAGGTCCATGACGGAAACCTCGGGATCCACCGCCTGGATGCCGGCCTCTTCCAGGTTCGCCCGGGCCTGGACCTGGTCGATCCCCGTGTTACGCAGAAAGACGCGCAGGCTGGACTCCTCGGCGTGGCCGTAGGGCGGCTCACCCAGCCGGGCCGCGCCCACCGCCTCCAGGTCTTCCCGCAGATCCTGCACCCAAACCAGGGGCGGGACCTCGGCGACGGTCAGCACGCCGAACACCACGAACAGCCCCAGGGCCACGTTGAAGTTGGGCGTGAAAACCTTCACCTGGCGGGCCTTGTTCTTGAGGTAGCTGGTGATGGGCCGCCAGTTGAAATACACGTGGAAGCCGCCGGCCACCAGCATGAGGAAGCCGAAGTTTGTGTGCAGCGCGCCCCACTGGCTCTTGGTCAGGCCCAGCAGGGTCCAGATGGCCCAGTTGGCCACCCGGCCCTGGGGTACGATGAACAGGACGATGCTGGTGACCAGCATGCCCACGATGCTCAGCATCAGGGTCAGCGAGACGATGCGGCGCAGGCTCACGGATTGTCCTTTCGGCAGTGGAAGCGCAACTCGCCGGTGGAGCGGTTGCCCGCCTTGTCGGCGGCCTCAAGTAACAGCAGGTGAGCCCCCTCGGCAACGGTGTCCGGCAACTCCACCAGGATGCGGTCCCGGGGCAGATCGGGTTCCACCAGCAGAGGCACGCCGTCCAGCTGCACCCGGATGGTCTCGGCCGCCAGGCCGGAGCCGTCATCGTCCAGGCCCACGCCGAACACCCGCCAGAAGGGCATGGTCAGGCCGGGGTGGTCCGATTCCCCTCCCGGGCCGATGATCAGCTGCCGGGGCAGGTCCCACACCGGTGGGGCCTTGTCCCGCATGAGGGCATGAGGCCCGGGCTCGGACAGGGAAAAGATGCGGGAATCATCGGCATTTTCGACGACCCCTACCAGCTGCCAGCCTCCCCGCTGATCCAGTCGGTACACCCCCACCTGGGGATCATCCGCCTCATACGGCAAAGCCTCCCCAGGCAGGCCGACACGCAGGGCCGAATCCAGGGGCCAATGGCTGGTGCTGAACCGGGCCGCAGGGCCCAGGGGCTCCAGTCCCTGGTTGCGGGCCGTGGCCGCCTCCACCGAGAAGGGCTGTCGCACCAGGTGCAGCGGCGCCAGAACCGGGTCGTCGGCTGCGGGGGAAAAACGCAGCACCTCGGCTCCGTCCGGCACGGGGCCCGTGATGAAGAAGGGGCTCAGGCGGAAGCCCCCCTCGGCCGTCAGGCTCAGGTCCACCGGCCGCCAGGGCGATTCCGGTTCGCCGGGAGCGGGCGCCCGGCCCCCGTCAACCAGCAGGGGGATGGTGACCGCGGCCTGGTTCCCGCTGCGATCCCAGGCCACCACTTCCACCGTGTGGCGCCCCAGGGTCAGCCCCCCGCCCTCGGCGCCCAGGTACCACAGGCCCCCTTGGCGCCCGGAAATGTCCACCTGGGGAGCCCGGTGCAGCCAGTGCTCCCGGAACCCCCGGCCCAGGGCCGTGTGATCGGCCCATTCCAGGCGTTGCTGGGACACCTCGGCAAAGGAGAAGCGCTCGTTGCGGCAGGAATAGACCAGCTCTCCATCCAGATGCACCTGGATGAGCCAGGGCTCCAGGCGATGGCCCGCCACGTCGGTGGCGTCGACGATGCGGGCACTGAAGGCCACGGGACCGCGCACGTTCAGGGGCGGCAGTTCACCGGTGAGTCCCTGGTCGGCCCGCAGGCGATGTTCGCGAGCCTCCCCGTTGATGAGGGTCGCCGGTTCGACGGGCCACACCGACACCGCCGAGATCACCGGCGCCAGGTCATCCGCCACGGGAAAGCCTTGGTCCAGGGGATTCAGGGGGCGGCTTTGCTGGTCGCGCACCTCAAGGTGCAGGTGCGGCCCCCCGGTGCCGGCCTGCCCCGTCAGGGCCAGAACCTCACCCTTTTTCACGGGGACCTGCCCCGGCGCGAAGAACAGGCTGGCCCGGTAGCCGCCGTTCTCCTCCTGCTTGTCCCGGACCAGGGTGCGGATGCGGTCGTTGAAGCGCATGAGGTGGGCATAGACATAGGTGCGCCCGGAGTTGCCCTTCAGGTAGATGGCCCGGCCGTAGGCGGTGGGTGTGATGCGGGCCCGGACCAGGTGGCCGTCCTCGGCGGCGTGCACGGCGAAGCCCACGCGGGAGTCGGTTTTCAGATCGATGCCGGCGTGGAAACGGCCAGGCCGGTATTCCATGAAGTTGCTGGTCAGGTAGCGGGTGGGCATGGTCAGCGGCCACAAGACGGAGTCGGCGGCGGCCTTACCGCTCGCATTGTTTTCCTGGCCGGCGGCGGGTCCGGTCCCCGGCCAGACGGCTGTGAACAGCGCAAAAATCATGGCAAAAGTTCTGAATTGAGCCGAGAACATGTAAAGAGTACGCTCCGGATGTCGACTTGATAGGTGATGGCGATGGGCGCCGACCTGACTAAACTGTAGAGGCAGCGCTCGAAGAGGTTGTACAATAGCCCACGTGGAAGGATCCACGCCACTTCTACTTCCAACCACCGGAGGGTGTCATGGGTGCAGATTCAGGTCATTGGATCGATGATCAATCCACCATTCCCGTGCCGACCGGCAAATGCTTTCTCCTCGACACCAACGTTCTTCTCCACGACGCCAACAGCCTGACCGCCTTCGAGGACAACAACCTCGTGCTGACGGTGGACGTCCTGGAGGAGCTTGATCGATTCAAGCGGGGCAACGACGAGAAGGCACGCAACGCCCGGCGGGTCATCCGCACCATCGACGCCCTGCGCAACGGCCAACCCCTGAGCCAGGGCTGCCAGATCGAAGGCGGCGGCAAGCTCTTCATCCTGGTCAAATCCTTCAACGAATACCTGCCCCAGGGCATGGACCGCAGCAACACCGACAACCGGATCCTGGCCGCGGGCTGCGCCCTGATGAAGGCCGGGGCCGACGTCACCTTCGTCACCAAGGACATCAACGCCCGCGTCAAGGCCGACGCCCTGGGTCTGAAGGCCGAGGACTTCCTGAACCAGACCGTCAACTTCGACGAGCTTTTCACCGGCTGGAGCGAGCACGAGGTGCCCCAGGAAGTGGTGGACGGGATCTACCAGGGCAACCCGACCACCGTCGACGAGGAGTTCTTCCCCAACCAGTGCGTCCTGCTGAAGAGCAACGCCAACCCCAAGCACACGGCCCGGGGCATCTTCCGCGCCGAGACCAACCTCATCGAACCGTTGCAACACGCCGACAGCCACCCCTGGGGCCTGAGCGCGCGCAATCTGCAGCAGCACTTCGCCCTGGAGCTGCTGCTGCGGGAAGACATCCGCCTGGTGACCATGCTGGGCCAGGCGGGCACGGGCAAGACCCTGCTGGCCCTGGCCGTGGGCCTGCAAATGGTGGCCGAGGACAAGAAGTATCGGCGCATCATGGTGTCGCGTCCCATCATGCCCCTGGGCAAGGACATCGGCTACCTGCCCGGCAGCAAGGACGAGAAGCTGAGCAGCTGGATGCAGCCCGTCTCGGACAACCTGCAGTACCTGGTGGACCCCAAGCTGGAGCACTCGGCGGACAAGGTGCAGTACCTGTACGACACGGGCATGGTCGAGGTGGAGGCCGTGACCTACATCCGCGGCCGCAGCCTGCCCAAGCTGTTCATCATCATCGACGAGGCCCAGAACCTGACGCCCCACGAGGTGAAGACCGTGGTCAGCCGGGCCGGCGAGGATGCCAAGGTGGTGCTGACTGGTGACGCCTACCAGATCGACAACCCGTACCTGGACGCGTCCAGCAACGGGCTGAGCTTCGTGGTGGAGCGGTTCAAGAACCAGCCCATCCACGGGCACATCACCCTGGCCAAGAGCGAGCGCAGCGAACTGGCCAGCCTGGCGGCGGAATTGTTGTAGGCCGTCGCTTCACCATCCGAGGAACAGGGCCCGCTCCGGGAATCACCGGGGCGGGCCCTTGCCGTCTTCAACCCGGGCCGGAGCCTGCCCATCCTCCGCGGGTGCGCAACCCCTCCCCCGCCGGCTAATCAGGGGCGCTGAAACGCAGGGGCGGCAGGGGATGCTCCCGACCGTCGATGCGCAGGGGCGGCAGGCGCAGCTCAAGCACGCGGGGCATCACTCGCAGGTCCTTGCGCGAGGGGTCATCGCGTTTGACCAGCTTCAGCCGGGTGTCGAAGCGCAAAGTGGCCTGCACCTGCTCGCCCGGAGCCAGGGTGTAGCCACCGGATACCAGGCCCCTCTCCATGATGACGGGCACCAGGATGTGGTCCTTGTCCAGCAGGGCGGCCCCGGGGTCGAAGTGGACGGTGGCCTGCCCCTGGTTGCGCACGCGGATGCTCACCTGGGGAAGGGCCCAGGTGTTCATGACGCCGAACCGGCGCACCTTGACCTCCACCCCCTCGATGGTGATGGAGCCCCGGGCCGCCAGGGGGTGGTCCGTGCGCACGGGCTGCCAGACCGTGAGGTTGTGACAGCCGCCAAGAAACATCAGGCCCGCGAGGGCCAGGGCGATGGCAGCGGGTTTGAAAGGAGATTCAGGTATCGGAACTGGGCGACGCATGCTCATTCCTCCGGGTCTGGGGCCTTCACCTGATGCCCCGTGACAACGCGCCGGAACCGGGCCGGTTCCGGACTGACTTCACCCCCATCAGGCAAGACACGGGCCAGAAGAGCACGACCTCAGTCCGGGATTTCCCGGTTGGCCGTCAGGCGTTCCTTGCGTCCGGGAAAAGCCTGGAAAAGCCGCTCATGGGCGGCGCGGGAAAATTCGTCGGCGCGGGTGTCGTAGGCGGCGATCCAGTCCAGCAGCATGGCCAGGTTGGCGTCCTGTTCTTCCTTGCTGGCATACTTGTGGGACTCCCAGGGGCGGTGGCGCGCGTTCTCCTGGCAGAGCGGGACCGGCAGATCCAGAAAGAGCATCTCGGTGGCCAGGGGCGTCACCAGATCCAGCAGGTCGGCGTAGCAGCCCTCGATGACCCAGCCCTCGTTCCCGGTGGTGAAGTCCACGATATGCCGGCGGGATTGATCGAGAGGCGCCCGGGTGGGGGGCAGCCCGGGCAACCAGGCGATGGTGTCCAGGTCCAGGTGAGCCAAGCCGTGCCGCCGACACAGGCTCTGGGCCAGGGTGGATTTTCCCGACCCCGAATTGCCGAAGATGATGAATCTCTTCAAGTGATGCTCCCCAGCCTGATGTTGGTTGGATTACCCCGACCAGCGGGGTCTTGGGGTCACGGGGCCTTGGGGTCACGGGACCTTGGGGTCACGGGGTCTTGGGGTCACGGGGCCTTTGGATCGCCGGGACCAAAATCACCGGGACCTGGTTTGCCGGAACTTTGGCCTCGAAATCCAGATTGGCCGGATAGCTGAGCAGGCTGGGCCGCGTCTCGTATTTCCGGGCATAGCTCTTGCCCACGTTGCTGGCGGTGACGAAGGCCCGGAACCGCACCCGCTGACCGGCGAAATCCCCGGCCTCGATGATCTGGCTCAGTTGCATCCAGTTCTCTCGTCCGGCCCGGCGTGAAAAGACGGAAAGGGAGGCTTCACCACCGTGGGCCTCTCCCGTATCCAGCCCCACCTGGAACAGGTTCAGGTCGGTGCCGCTACCGGTCCAGCCCACCGGGACCCCTTCCAGCAAGGCATCATCGCCCCGGCAATCGGCCAGCTTGCCGGGAGCCCCCCCGGCACAGCCGGACAGCGACAACAGCCCACAACACAGCAAGGTCGCCACAACAGAGCGCATGGGATCCTCCCGGTCAGGGGCCACCCCTCCCCCTGCCCCGGAGCGGAGGGTGGAACGGCCCATCCCCCTCTTCATGAATTCAGCGGGCACCGTCCGCCGGCACCCCGTTCTCCACCAGGAACTGGCGCAGCTGCCCCAGCAGGCAACCGTTGGCCCGCTTCAGCGCCTTGACCAGATGCTGGTTCACGTACTTCTGGTCCTGGCGACTGGTGGCCGTGGCGCGCACCTTGTCCTCGAATTCGCCCGTGCAGGACTCCTGCCACAGCAGATCTCCCTGACGGTTGGCCAGGGTCAGGCGCACCTGCACCTCGGCCTTGTTGGTGCTGGACATGGGAACGGCCATGACGGCCACGGTGCCCAGGCCGACCCCCAGCTTGGCGCCATGGCTCACGTCCTCACCCAGGGCGAAACCCGCCGCGCCGCCCACCAGGAAGGGCACCAGGAAGGAGGTGGAGGTGCGCTCGAAGCGGCAGCCCAGGGACAGGATATCCGCCGACATCACGTAGTCGGCCTGGCCCCGCAGCGGCACCAGTTGCACCAGGCTGGTCTGCTCCACGTCCTGGGCCAGGGCCTCGGCGTACAGCTCGGTCACGGGCTTTTCCCAGGCGGCGTCGTTGGGATAATCGATGCCCAGGAAATGCCCCCGGCCCTGGCGCTGCACCGCCGGTCGCATGTCCGTCACCAGGTCCATGTACACCGTGGGCATGCGCATGTCCTTCAGCTCGAAATCCAGCTGCTCGTCGGGATAGTTCAGGTAGATGGTGCGGCTGCCGCAGCCGACCAGCAGGCTCAATCCCAGCAACAGGGCCAGGCCCATTCCAGCACGTCGGGTCATTTTCCTATCCTCACCAGGGCTTCGGTCAAATCCATCAGGTTCAAGGCGGGAAGTCCCCCTCCCGCCGCATCAATCTAGGGACCGGCCGGCGGCCTGGCCAGACCGGCCGGCGCCTTTCCGATCCTGAAAACCAGCAACAGCACCCCGCCTGTTCCCAGGAGCAGGGAGATCCAGGGCGACAGACCGAACCCCGCCGGCAGGTAGCCGCACAGCAGGGCCACCCCGGCCACGCTCAGAGCGTAGGGCATCTGGGTTCGCACGTGATCCACGTGGTCGCAGCCCGAGGCCAGGCTGCTCATGATGGTTGTGTCGCTGATGGGCGAACAGTGGTCGCCCCACACCGCCCCGGCCAGCACCGCGCTGACGGCGGCCAGATGGATGGCGCCGGCGGTGGCGCCCTCCAGCCCGGCGGCGGCGGGCAACTGCACCCCCATGGGGTAGACCAGGGGCATGAGGATGGCCATGGTGCCCCAGCTGGTTCCGGTGGCGAAGCTCACCGCCGCGGCCAGCACGAAGACGATGGCCGGCAGCAGGCGCACCGAAAGCACCTGCTGGCTGATCTGCACCAGGTACTCGGCGGTGTGCAGTTCCTCGCACACGGCGCTCAGACTCCAGGCCAGGATCAGGATGGTCAGGGCGATGAGCATGCTCTTGGTGCCGTCCACGTAGCCATCCAGGGCTTCCCGCAGGCTCAGGCGCCGGACCGCCACCACCAGGACGATGGACAGGGTGGCCCCCACCAGGGCGGCCCAGGTCAGCACCGCAAAGCTGTCGGCGTGGTTCAGGGTGTCGCGCAGGCTGGGCTGGGTCAAACCCTCGCCCAAAGCCGCCTTGCGCCCGCCCAGGTACAGCCCCAGGGCGGTGGTCAGGATCACGGCCAGGATGGGAATCCCGGCCAGGGCGGGATTGGCCGGAGTGGCCAGCAGCCCCTCATCGGTCTGGAAGGCCTCGTCCATCTGGTCCTGCCCAGCCGGACGCGCCCCCGGACGCAGCACCTGCCCCGTTTCCAGGGCCCGGTTCTCGGCCCTCAGCATGGGCCCGAAATCCCGCCCGCTGGCGGCCACCAGATACACGAAAAACAGCATGAGCAGGGGGTAGAAGCTGTAGGGGATGCTGCGCAGGAAGAAGGTGTAGGCCTCGGCCCCGTCCCCGCCCAGCTTGGCCATGGCATCCTGCAGCAGCCCCACCTCGAACCCCACCCAGGTGCTGATGACCGCCACGGTGGTCACCGGAGCGGCGGTGCTGTCCACCAGCCAGGCCAGCTTCTCGCGGCTGATGCGCAGACTGTCCGTCAGGGGGCGCATGGTGCTGCCCACCAGCAGGGTGTTGGCGTAGTCGTCGAAGAAGATGAGGGTGCCCATGACGGCGGTTGAGACCATGCCGCTGCGCCGCCCGCCGCCCAGGCCCCGCAGCCAGTGGACGATGCCGCCGGTAGCGCCGCTGCGGGCCAGCACCCCCACCATTCCCCCCAGGATGGCCGTGAACAGGACGATGGCCGCGTGGGAACCGTCGGCCAGGGCCCCCACCAGGTAGCGGTCTCCCACCCGCAGGAAGGCCCCGGCGGGGTCTCCCGTCAGGATGGTCGAACCCAGCCACACCCCCAGCACCAGGGCCACGATGACCTGCCGGGTGACGAGGGCCAGGCTGATGGCCAGCAAGGGGGGCAAAACGGAAAGCCAGCTATCCATGGGTCAGCCCTGGCCCGGTCGGTTCAGCACCGCCAGCATCTCGCCGTGCAGGCCGGGGGGAGCCGCCAGCACCTGCTCGTAATGCAGACGCTCGGAGGCCCCCTGGAAGTCCGTCACCATCACCCCCGCTTCACGAGCGATGAGGGTGCCGGCCGCCGCATCCCAGGGCCGCAGCCGGTATTCCCAGAAGCCGTCCATCTTCCCGGCCGCCACGTGGGCCAGATCCAGCGCCGCGCTGCCGCCGCGCCGCACCCCGTGACAGGGCGATTTCAGGAAGGCCGCCACGTGGGCCGCGTTGCGGTCCACCACCTCGTCCCGCACGTAGGGGAAGCCGGTGGCCAGCAGGGCCTTGTCCAGGGGCAGGTCGGTGCGCTGCTCCAGGGGCTGGCTCTGCCCGTGGCGGGGGCGCATGAGCACGGCTCCGCCGCCCTGGTGAGCCAGGTACAGTTCATCCAGATAGGGCGCGAAGATGGCCCCCAGCAGCAACTCCTTCTCGTCCGCGCAACCCACCGACACGCAGAAGAAGGGATGGCCGTGGGCGTAGTTAGTGGTGCCGTCCAGGGGATCCACGTACCAGGTGCGCCCGCCGGAACCGCCGCCCTCGCCCGATTCCTCGGCCAGCACGTGATCGGCGGGAAACTGGTGCGTCAGGCCTTCCAGCAGAAAATCCTCCACCTTGCGGTCCAGGTCGGTGACGATCTCGGTGGCCCGCTTGGTGCTGAAGCTGCGCACCTTGCCCAGGCTTTCCAGCAGCATGGCCCCGGCGGCGGTGACAAGTTCCTGCACGACAAAGAGATCATTGGCCAAGGCGTCTGACATGAGTTGCTCACTTCCGGGCTGAAATCTGGGGTTCGCGGCCCATCCTAACGGCTGGAGCGTCCGGGGACAACCTCGGGGTTGACAGGAAATCCCCTTGAGCTAGCTTTCTGGCAGGAGAAGATGCTTCAAGCCGGCAACAAGGAATGGCATGACCATGATCGACAAAATCAAGGAAGTCCTGGACGAGATCCGCCCCACCCTGCAGGCCGACGGCGGCGATGTGGAATTCATCGACTACAACGACGGCATCGTCCACGTGCGCATGAAGGGCGCCTGCGGCAACTGTCCCATGAGCATGATGACCCTCAAGCAGGGCATCGAGGCGCGCATGAAGGCCCGCATCCCCGAAGTGAAGTCGGTCGAGCAGATCTAGCGGCATGTTCTTCATATTCGGCTGGGGCGTGCCCCGCACCACCGACCACGGCCCCGTGGAAACGCGCCAGTGCCCCCATTGCCACAATGAACGGCGCTGGCGCCTGCTGGAAACCACCAGCTGGTTCACCCTCTTCTTCATCCCCATCTTCCATACAGGCCGGCGCTGGGAACTGGTCTGTCCCATCTGCAACTTCGGCTACGAACTGTCGGAGGATCAGGCGGCGGGGTTCCTGGACTGAGGCCCCTCGGTACGGCCCCCGCCTTCCCCGGCCCGCTCAATGGGCGGCCAGCCACCCATCGATGCTCTGCACCCGGGCATAGTGGCGGCGCAGGGTCAGCATGGTGCCCAGCAGGAGATCGTCCCCCGCCATGGTGCGGCCCCGCCAGCGCAGATCGCCGCTGTGGCAGGCGTCGCTGATGACGGTGCACTGGAAGCCCAGATCGGCAGCGGCGCGCACCGCCGCCTCGACCTCCAGGTGGGCCTGCAGGCCGCACACCACCAGCCGGGTCACGCCCTGTTCCCGCAGCAGGGTCAACAGCCGGGTCTCCAGGAAGGGGTTGGGATGGCCGGCCGTCAGCACCGCTTCCCCACCTTCGGGCTGCACCTCGTGGGTGAAGGGGTCCTCGGCGGCTCCCGTGTACCCCACATGCAACACCAGCTCGCCGGCCTTGCGGAACTCCTGCAGCACCCGGCCGGCCTGGCGGGCGGCGGCCCGGGCGGGATCGATCTCTCCCCCGGGAAAACGGGAATCCTGGATGCCGATGAGCAGGAGGGCTTCCCGGCCGTCGGTAGCTGGGGCAGGCTGATCCGCGGCCGGTGCGGGAACGGCGGCCGCCAGCAGTAGCAGGGCGCCAAGGAGCAAGGCCCGGGTGATGAGGCTCAGGGGACGAGGAAGGAACATGCGTGTTCAACACCTTTGCTGGGAATTTCCGGTGAATCGGCATAGAATAGCTTCAGAACACCGCTGAAGGCAATTCCCGATCCGCCATCTCTGCCGGGCCCGGAACTCCCCCGGGATCCCGGCCAGGAAAGAAGCCCCATGCCCGAAACCGCCTATCTCATCGACGGCACCGCCTACATCTTCCGCTCCTTCTTCGGCATGCGCCCCATGTCGGCCCCCGACGGAACCCCCATCAACGCCGTCTTCGGCCTGGGCATGACCCTGCAGAAGTTCCTGCAGCAGCACCAGCCCGGACTGCTGGCCTGCTGTTTCGATGCCGGCGCCAGAACCTTTCGCAATGAGATGTATCCCCAGTACAAGGCCAACCGGGGCGAGCCTCCCGCCGAGCTGATTCCCCAGTTCGAGCTGTGCATCGAGCTGTCCCGGAGGCTGGGCATCGCCACCGTGTGCGAGAAGGGTTACGAGGCCGACGACCTCATGGCCACCCTCACCGAGCGCTTGCTGGCCGCCGGACACGAGGTAGCCATCGTCTCGGGGGACAAGGACCTGGCCCAGCTGGTGGGCCCCCGGGTGCGCATGTACGACCTGGCCCGGGACAGCTGGTGGAACGAGGAACAGGTGAAGAAGAAGCTGGGCGTGCCCCCCGCTCAGGTTGCCGACCTGCTGGCCCTCAAGGGGGATGCCGCCGATAACATCCCCGGGGTGCGCGGGGTGGGTCCCAAGGCGGCCTGCGCCCTGCTCGAGCATTTCCAGGATCTGGAAGACATCTTCGCCAACCTGGACCAGGTGGCGGAACTGCCCGTGCGCGGTGCGGCCGGGCTGCGCAAGAAGCTGGCCGAGGGCAAGGAATCCGCCCTGCTGAGCCGCCGCCTGGTGGAACTGGAGCGCCAGGCGCCCTGCCCCCGGGACATGCAGGATCTGCGCTTCCAGGGGGCGCCGGGGCCGGAACTGGATGAATTCGCCGAACAATGGGGCCTGGGCCGCGTGGCCCGGCGGGCGCTACGCCGCTAGGGACCGCCGACGCCCCGGCCAGGTCCTACTTCTGCTCGTAGACGTTGATGCCCTTGATGTTGACGAACTCGTGCAGCCCGAAGCGACCCAGCTCCCGCCCCAGGCCGCTGGTCTTCACCCCGCCGAAGGGCATGCGCGGATCCGATTTGACGAAGCTGTTGACGAAGGCCGTGCCCACCTCCAGGCGCCGGGCCACCTTCTCGCCGCGCTCGACATCCGCCGTCCACACGCTGCCGCCCAGCCCGAATTCCGAGTCGTTGGCCACCCGCACCGCCTCGTCCTCGTCCTTGACCACGATGATGGGCGCGATGGGACCGAACACCTCCTCGCGCACCACGCGCATGTCCCCGGTGGTGTCGGTGACCACCGTGGGCGGGAAGAAGCAGCCGGGACGATCCAGACGGCCGCCCCCGCACAGCACCCGGCCTCCCCTGTCCACGGCGTCCTCCAGCTGGGCCTGCAGGGTGCTCAGTTCCTGCTCGTTGACCATGGCCCCGATGTTGGTGGCCTGGTCCAGGGGATCACCCACCGTCAATTCCTGCATGAGCTGGGCGAAGCGCCTGCTGAAGGCCTCGGCCACGGCCTCCACCACGATGAAGCGCTTGGCGGCGATGCAGCTCTGCCCCGTGCACAGGGTGCGGCCGGTGACGGCTCCGCGGGCCGCGAACTCGATGTCGGCGTCCTCCAGCACGATGAACGGGTCGCTACCCCCCAGTTCCAGCACCACCTTCTTGAGCTGGCGGCCGGCCATTTCGGCGATGCGCCGGCCCACCTCGGTGCTGCCCGTCAGGCTGACGCCCTGCACCTCAGGGCGGGCCATGATCCCGGCCACGGTGTCGTGATCCGTCACCACGGAGCGGAACACGTTTTCCGGAAAGCCCGCCTCCCGGAAGGCCTCCTCGATGGCCAGGGAACACCCGGTGACGTTGCTGGCGTGCTTGAGAATGCTGGTGTTCCCCGCCGCCAGGGTGGGCACGCCGAAGCGCAGGGCCTGCCAGAAGGGATAGTTCCAGGGCATGATGGACAGCACCACCCCCAGGGGCTGGTACACCACCCGGTGGCGCAGGCCGTCGGCGACCACCTCCTCGTCCTGCAGCCAGCCCGGCGCCTTCTCGGCATAGAAGTCGCTCAGCCAGGCGCATTTCTCCACCTCGGCCCGGGCCTCGCCGATGGGCTTGCCCATTTCCAGGCTCATGAGGCGCGCGTACTGTTCCGTGTTCCGGCGCAGCACCGCCGCCAGGTCCTTCATGTAGGCGGCGCGGCGCGTCACCGACACCTCCCGCCAGCTCAAGAAGGCCTGGTGGGAGGTCTCCACCGTGGCCATGGCCTGGGCGCGGTCCATCAGCTGGTAGGTCTGCAATTCCTGCCCTGTGGCCGGGTTGACGGTGGTGATGCTCATGCCTTCTCCTCGGATTCTCTCGCCATGGGGCGGGTTGGGCAGGGCGCCGGAGCGCCGGTTCACAGGGGCCGGTCAATCTTTGCTCCCAGACTACAAAGAAATACTCCCCGCCGGAACCACAAAAGCCCCGGCCGGATCAGGGATCTCCGGTCCGGGGCTTTCCCCTGGCCCATCACTTCAACAGGGTGACCTTGGTGCGCCGGGTGTGGCGGCCGTCCTGCAGCACAACAAAATAGGTTCCCGAAGGCACCTGCCGGCCCTGATCGTCCAGCCCCTCCCACGGCACGCCGTGCCCCCCGGCCGGGAAGGTGCGATCAGCCAGGCCGGCAACACGTTGCCCCTTCAGGTTGAAGACGGCGATGCGGACCCGCCGGCTGGCCGGCAGCTCGAAGGTGACCAGTGTCCGGGGATTGAAGGGGTTGGGGTAGGCGCTGACACGATGGAAGCCCCCGCTGTCCGGCAGCTGGTCTGTGCGGGAAGTGCCGGAACCCGATTCGCACCCCACCGGCCAGGCGCCGATCCCCAGACCGGTGCCGCCCTCGCTGGCGCAGGGAGAACCTTCCTCCAGATAGAAGGTGCCGGTAGCGACGCCGCTGCCCTTGCAGAAGAGCGGATTCACCGACAGGTTTCCCGCCTGTTCGGCCTGAGCGGCCAGGACCCCGGTCCAGTCTCCTCCCGTATTTCCGTGGATGTTGGTGGCCGTGACGGCGGGAACGACACCCGCCATGCATTCCACCGCCACCCCTTGCTGGGAGGTCAGCAGGCTGCGGGTCAGGGCCAGCTCACCGTTGTTGCAGAAGATACCGGCCCCGCCGACGGCCCCCGTGTTTTCGTGGAAGGTGCAATTGACCACCGAGGTGGGCGCCCCGCTGTCCAGGAACAGGGCCCCCCCCGCCCCGGACAGGTTGGCGGTGAAGGTGCAGCCGGTCAGCGCCGGGTCGCTGTCCAGGAAGACCATGACGGCGCCTCCCATGTCGAATTCACCACCCGTCTTGTTGCTGCGGAACAGGCATCCCTCCACCAGGGGATCGCTGTCGCTGCGACAGGAGAGGGCTCCGCCGTATCCCGCCTGGTTGGCCGCGAATTCGGTGTCGCGGATGGTGGGCGAGGCCGACAGGGTGCAGTCCAGGCCGCCCCCACCCTTGGTGGCGGTATTACCCACGAAATAGCAGTCCAGGAACTGCGACTGGGTGAGCATCAGGCTCACGGCGCCCCCGCTGGCCTCGGCCCGGTTGCCCACGAAGCGGCAGTTGCGCACCAGCAGAGGCGAGTCGTTGACGTACAGCCCCCCGCCGTAGGCATCGTAACCTTCGGGGCTGCTGGCCCAGCCGTTGGCGATGGTGAGGTTTTCCAGCACCGACAACTGCGCCAGGCCCAGGGCGGACATGACGCGTCCATTCCCCTGACCGTCGATGACGGTGGCCTCGGGTGAAGCGCCGGCTCCCGACAGGGAAATCCCCGCCACCAGCTTCAAACCCGACTCGGGATAGAGGCCCGGGGCCAGCAGGATCTGGTCTCCCGGCTGGGCGTTCTTCAGGGCCTCGTTGATGGTGGCGAAATCCCCTGGAACGGCGAGGACAGCTCCCAGGGCGGAATGGGCGGTGAGGCAGGATAGGAGGATCCACACCCCCCAGCTCTTGCGGCATTTATTGATCATCGAAGGGCCTTCCATGGGCTCGAGTCCTGGGTCTTTTGCGGCATCCCGAAATGGAAAATTCCGTGTCGCCGCCCAGGAGCAAACCACGAGCCCGGGAAGGGGCCCGGAAGCCCCAGGATTCCCGTCTGGGCGGGTGGGGCTCAAGAGGCTGTGGGGGTTAAATTTAGAAAATTCCAAACATTTCAGGTTTCGAAAAGCACCGTCAACAGGGCCTGGGGATGGGCCGGACCAGGGGCCCGCAAGGGGGGATGTGGACTATCGGACACACCGGGTTCGTGTTCCCCCGAACACAACCGCGCCGGGGAGGACAAGAAAGCCGGGCTCCCTGAAGAGCCCGGCCCAAGTCGCGTGCCGACACGTGAAGGTGTCGCCCCCCTAGAAGGCCATCCCCAGGAAAACCCGGGCCGCGGCCTGGTAGAAGGCGTGGGGCTGGACGCCCATGTAGATCACCAGGAGGATGAGCACGCTGCTGGCCACCACGGACACCCACTCGCTGCCCTGGTAGCTGTCTTCCTCTCCCGGCTTCATGTACATGACCACGATGACGCGCAGGTAGTAGTACACCGAGATCAGGCTGTTGATGACGCCGATGATGGCCAGATTCACCATGCCGGCGTTGACCACGGCCTCGAACAGGTAGAACTTGCCCATGAAACCCACGAAGGGCGGAATGCCCGCCAGGGAGAGCATGGCCACCGCCAGGGCGGCCGCGGCCAGGGGCTTGCGCCGGCTCAGCCCGGCGTAGCGGTTGATGTCCTCGCCCTCTTCGCCCTTGCCGTTGCCCAGGACGTTGACCAGCCCGAAGGCGGCCAGATTCATGAGGCTGTAACCCACCAGGTAGAACAGCACGGCCGAACCGGCGGTCATGCTGATCTCGTTCCCCCGCAGCATCTTCAGCGAGCCGCCGTCGGCGGGGCTCATGAGGGTCAGCACGCCCAGCAGCAGATAGCCCGCGTGGGCGATGCTGGACCAGGCCAGCATGCGCTTGATGTTGTGCTGGGGCAGGGCCACCAGGTTGCCCATGAACATGGTCAGGATGGCCAGCCACTTCAGCACCCCGAACCAGGCCCAGGCCAGCTGGCTGTCCATGAGGATGGCGAAGCGGATGAGGATGGCGAAACCGGCCGCCTTGATGGCCGTGGCCATGAAGCCGGTGATGTAGGCCGGGGCGCCCTCGTAAACATCGGGAGTCCACATGTGGAAGGGCACCATGGCCACCTTGAAGCCGAAGCCCACCAGCATCAGGCCCGTGCCCAGGTTGATCAGCATGACATCGGGCTGGGCCGCGCCCAGGGCGGCCCGGATGTCGGCGAAGCCCGTGCCACCGGCGAAGCCGTACACGAAGGCCATGCCCATGAGCAGGAAGGCCGAGCTGAACCCGCCCAGGATCAGGTACTTGAAGCCGCCCTCGCTGCTGCGGATGTTCCCGCGCACGCCACCCACCAGGATGTAGGTGCTCAGGCTCATGGTCTCCAGGCCCAGGTACAGGGTGAGCAGGTCGTTGGCCGAGGCCAGCACCATCATGCCCAGCACGGTGAACATGATCAGCGGGTAGAACTCGGGGCGGTACTGCCCGTCACGATCGTACACCCCCGTGGCGAAGATGGTGGTCATGACGCCGATGCCCAGGAACAGGAAATTGAAGAAGATGGTGTAGTCGTTCACCACCATCATCCCGCCCAGCACTTCACCCTGCTGGTCGCGCCCGATGATCTGCACCACCACCGTGGCGATGAGTACGAACATGGCCAGGTACGACAGGTGATCCTTCTTGAGCGTGCGCACGAAGGAATCCACCAGCATGATCAGCAGGCCACCGGCGACGACCATGAGATACGGCAGCAAGGCGCCGACCTGCGAACCGAAATGGGGAATGAACACATCCTGCATTATTGGATCTCCTGCCGCATGGTGGTGAGCGGCGCACCGGTTTTGCTGTCAATCAAGGCATGATGGGGCGTGTTCTGCTGGGGGGCCTCCCCCGTCACCGCCAGGGGGGCCAGCACCTGCTCGATGCTGGTTTCCACCCGGTCCAGGACCAGGCCGGGCCGCACGCCCAGCCAGAACATGAACACCACGATGGGCAGCAGGACGACGATCTCCCGCACGCTCAGATCGCTCAGGCCCTTGTTCTTCTCGTTGTTCAGCTTGCCCAGGAAGACGCGCTGGTACATCCACAGCATGTAGATGGCGCCCAGCACCACGCCCGTGGCGGCCAGGATGGCCATGAGGCGCCCGCTGGCCAGGGTCTCGCTGCTGAAGGTGCCGAACAGGATCATGAACTCGCCGATGAAGCCGGCCATGCCGGGCAGGCCCACGCTGGCCAGGGTGGCGATCATGAAGAAGGTGGCGTAGGCGGGCATCTGGTGGGCCAGGCCGCCGAATTCACTGATTTCCCGGGTGTGGCGCCGCTCGTAGATGACCCCCACCAGCAGGAACAGGGCGCCGGTGCTGAGGCCGTGGGCCAGCATGGTGAAGATGCCGCCGGCCACCCCCAGCTTGGTCAGGCTGAACAGGCCCAGCACCACGAAGCCCAGGTGGCTGACCGAGCTGTAGGCCACCAGCTTCTTGACGTCGGGCTGCACCATGGCCACCAGGGCGCCGTAGATGATGCCGATGACCGCCAGGATGCTCACCGTCGGGGCGAAGAAGGCCACCCCCTCGGGGAACAGGGGCATGGCGAAGCGCAGCATGCCGTAGGTGCCCATCTTCAGCAGCACGCCAGCCAGCACCACCGAGCCGGCGGTGGGTGCCTCGACGTGGGCGTCCGGCAACCAGGTGTGCAGGGGGAACACGGGCACCTTGATGGCGAAGGCCAGGAAGAAGGCGGAGAACAGCCAAAGCTGCTCGGTGCGGGTCAGGTCCAGGCTCAGGAAGGCCGTCAGGTCCATGGTGCCGGCCTTGCTGTACATGTACAGGATGCCCACCAGCATGAAGACCGAGCCCACCATGGTGAAGATGAAGAACTTCACCGTGGCGTAGATGCGCCGCTGACCGCCCCAGATCCCGATGATGAAGTACATGGGGATGAGCATGGCTTCCCAGAACACGTAGAACAGCAGCATGTCGCGGGCGAAGAAGGTGCCCAGCATGGCCGTCTGCAGGAACAGCAGGAAGCCCAGGAATTCCCTCACCCGCTCGGTCACCGCGTTCCAGGTGCTCAGGATGATGATGGGACCCAGGAAGGTGGTCAGCATGACCAGCACCAGGCTGATGCCGTCCATGCCCAGGTGGTAGGTGACCTTGCCGTCCCACAGCCAGTTCACCTTCTGGACGAACTCGAACCCGCCCCTGGCCCCGTCGTAGTGGAACCACAGGTGCAGGGACAGCACGAAATCCACCAGGGCCACCGTCAGGGCGAACACCCGCGCGGCGCCATCCTTGCGGATCACGGTCCACAGGGCCAGCGAGCCCAGCAGCGGGACGAAGGTGACCAGGGTCAGAATGTGTTGATCAATGAAAGACAACGCGCACTCTCCTCGCTGCTAGCCCGAGAAACTGAGGTAAAGAATGAAGACCGTCACACCGATGGTGAACGACCAGGCGTAGAAACGGATCATGCCGTTCTGCAATCCCCGCACGACATAACCGGTCATGGCCACCACGAAGGCGGCGCCTTCCACCAGGAAACCGTTGATCACACCCACGTCGATGAAACGCCACAGGACGTTCTTGCTCAGGGCGTAACCCGGACGCAGGAACACGGCCTCGTAAGCCTCGTCCACGTAGTACTTGTTCAGCAGCACGCGGTGCAGCCAGCCGCCCCCGGCGTTGCGGACGCTCTCCGCCACGTCGGTCTTTTTCATGTAGACCAGGTAGCCCAGGCCAAGGCCCAGCAGCCCCCACAGCAGGCTGGCGCCGGCCAGGATCCACTCCATGGTGGTGTCATGGGCTCCGTGGCCCGCGGCGTGGGTCGCTTCATGCGCGTCCGCCGCGTGGTGCCCGGCGGCGGCAGCCACCTGGTGCGCGCCGGCAGCAACGTGGGCTCCCCCGGCGAAGACCGGCTCCAGCCACTGCTCGAACCAGGCGCCGCCCCCCATGAAGTGGGGCCAGCCGATCCAGCCGCCGATGACCGACAGCACGGCCAGCACCACCAGGGGCATGGTCATGGTAGCAGGCGATTCGTGGATGTGGTGCTGCACCTCGGGGGTGGCCCGGTTCTCACCGAAGAAGGTCAGGACCACCAGGCGCATCATGTAGAAGGCCGTCATGCCCGCGGCGAGGAAGCCGATGAGCCAGGGGATCCAGCCGCCGCCCTCGCTGCTGAATGCCTTCCACAGGATCTCGTCCTTGCTGAAGAAGCCCGCCAGGGGGAAGACGCCGGCGATGGCCAGGGTGCCCGCCATGAAGGTCCAGAAGGTGATGGGCAGCTTCTTGCGCAACCCGCCCATGACCCGCATGTCCTGCTCGTCGCTCATGGCGTGGATGACCGAGCCCGAGCCCAGGAAGAGCAGGGCCTTGAAGAAGGCGTGGGTCATGACGTGGAAGATGCCCACGCCGAAGGCCCCCACCCCGCAGGCCAGGAACATGTAGCCCAGCTGGGAAACGGTGGAATAGGCCAGCACCTTCTTGATGTCGTTCTGGGTCAAGGCGATGGTCGAGGCGAAGAAGGCCGTGGCCACGCCGATGGCCGCCACCACCGCCAGGGCGGTGGGCGACAGCACGAACAGGAAGTTCATGCGGGCCACCATGTACACGCCGGCCGTGACCATGGTGGCGGCGTGGATGAGGGCGCTGACGGGGGTCGGGCCGGCCATGGCGTCGGGCAGCCAGATGTACAGGGGAATCTGGGCCGACTTGCCGGTGGCTCCCACGAACAGCAGCAGGCAGATGGCCGTGGCCGCCGGGGCCAGGATGTCCGCGTGATGCTGCATGGTGCGGAAGCTGAAGATGCCCTCGTCCCCGGTCATGTGGGGCAGCAGGTGCGTGCCGATGAGGAAGATGCCCAGCAGGAAGCCGAAATCACCCACCCGGTTGACGATGAAGGCCTTCTTGCCGGCGGCAGCGTTGGCTTCCTCGTTGAACCAGAAGCTGATGAGCAGGTACGAGCACAGGCCCACACCCTCCCACCCCACGAACAGCATCAGGATGTTCTCACCCAGCACCAGGGTCATCATGGCGAAAATGAACAGGTTCAGGTAGGTGAAGAACCGCTGGAAACCGGCGTCGTGGGACATGTAGCCCAGGCTGTAGATGTGGATCAGGAAACCCACACCCGTGACCACCAGGGCCATGACGGCGCTCAGGGGGTCCATGGCGAAGGCCAGGTCCACCCGGAAATTGCCCAGGCCCATCCAGGTGGCCATGGTGTCGCTGACCAGGCGGCCGTCGGCCGGCATGCCCGTCAGGCGCAGGAACACCACCACGGACAGCACGAACGAGACGCCCACCGCGGCGCAGGCCAGCAGGCCCGCCACCTGGCGGGGGATCCGCCGGTTCAGCAGACCGTTGGCCGCGGCGCCCAGAAGGGGCACCAGCACGATCCAGCGCAACAGGACTTCAGAAACGATTTCTGTGGCGTGGCTTTCCACTGCGTTACTCCATCAGGGCTTTGAGGTCATCCACGTTGACGGTGCGGCGACGGCGGAAGATCTCCACCAGAATGGCCAGACCGATGGCCGCCTCGGCGGCCGCGACGGCGAAATTCATCAGGACGAACACGTGCCCGCCGGCGTCCCCGTGCTCACGGGCGAAGGCGGCGAAGACGATGTTGGTCGAGCAGAGCATGAGCTCCACGCACATCATCATGACGATGGCGTTGCGGCGGACGATGAAGCCCACCATGCCCGTCACGAAGACCGCGGCAGCCAGCACCAGGTAATGGGTCAGGGTTATTTCCACGGCAGCTTCCTCTCTCCCTTGCCGATGGCCAGGGCGCCGATGATGGCCACCAGGAGCACGATGGAAATGAGCTCGAAGGCCAGCAGGTACTTGCCGAGCAAAAGACCGGCGATGTGATGGGCGGTGCCGAACTCGTCCCCCACCGGGGTCCCGAAGGACTGCAGGCCGTTGCCCTTGACCCAGCCCACCACCAGGATCACCACGGCCACGGCGGGCACGGCCACCAGGGGCCACAGGATGGCGGGCATGGTCTGCCGTTCGCCCTCCAGCACGGGCCCCTGCAGCATCATGATGACGAACAGGAAAAGAACCATGATGGCCCCCGCGTAGACGAGGACCTGCATGACCGCCAGAAACGGCGCCGACAGCAGGGCGAAGATGCCGGCGGCGCAGATGAAGGAGAAGACCAGCCACACCGCCGACACGACGGC
Source organism: Candidatus Krumholzibacteriia bacterium (assembly GCA_963674845.2). Classification (GTDB taxonomy): domain Bacteria; phylum Krumholzibacteriota; class Krumholzibacteriia; order LZORAL124-64-63; family LZORAL124-64-63; genus LZORAL124-64-63. The sequence continues at coordinate 740,542 of CAXXKE010000001.1, forward strand.
GTTGCGCTGGACCACCATCATCAGGCCACCCAGGAACATCAAGATGCCACAGAACCAGAACAGAAAGCCTTCCATATCCAGTCTATCCCTTTTCCGGACGCCGCAGGGGCGTCGCTCCGGCCTTTACCGGACCGTCCTAAAATGTCCCCCGCTCGGTGTCGTTGAGCAGGAATTCCTTGTCGACCAAGAACTTGTCGCGGCTGTCCGCGCTGATCTCGTAAATCCCGGTGTCCATGCGGATGGCGTCACAGGGGCAGGCCTCTTCGCACAGGCCGCAGTAGACGCAACGCAGCAGATCGATGGTGAAGCTCTCGGGGAACTTCTCGATGGCCGGGTCGGGATGCTCGGCCCCCTCGATGGTGATGCAATCGGCCGGGCACACGGTGCTGCACATCTGGCAGGCCACGCAGCGGGGAGTGCCGTCCTCGCGCTGGGTCAGCCGGTGCCGTCCCCGGAAGCGGTCGCTGTACACCCGTTTCTCGTCGGGATACTGCATGGTGGGCATGTCCGCCGTGTGAAAGATGTTCTTCACCAGGTGGCGCATGGTCACACCCAGGCCCCGGAAGATCTCCGGGAAGTAGAGGGACTCCACGAACGATGTCTTCTTGTCGCAAGAGCCCTTGGGCAATCCTTCGAAACTCATGTCACTCCTCGAATCGAGAGTGTGTTCCAACCGGCCGGGGCCGGGTACTCATTGAAACAGTCGGCCGCCCTGTCCCTACTGGACCAGGACCAGCACCACGGCCGTGACCACCAGGTTGGCGATGCCCAGGGGCAGCATCACCTTCCAGCCCAGATGCATGAGCTGGTCGTAGCGGAAACGGGGCAGGGTCCAGCGGACCCAGATGAACAGCCAGGCGAAGAAGACCACCTTGGCCACGAACATGCCCACCTGGGCCAGACCGGCGAACACCGCCGCACCCTCGGGGCCGATATTCCAGGGCTGCAGGGCCAGGCTGCCCAGGGCGCCCAGGCCGATGAGGGCCCACAGGCCGCCGCCCAGACCCGGCTCGCGGTCACGGGCGTCGCCGAACTTGCCCTTCTCGTGCTGGGCGCGCCGGAAGAACAGGACGGCGAAGATCAGGCTGATGACGGCGGTGGCCATGATGATGGCGGGCAGCAGCATGGCCGCCTTGGCCTCCAGCACAGGGCGCGGGGCCCAGGGAATCTGGTAGCCGCCGAAGTAGAAGGTGGCGATGAGGGCCGCGGCCACCACCATGTGGGCGTACTCGGCCATGAAGAACAGGGCGAACTTCATGGAGCTGTATTCCAGGTGGAAGCCGGCCACGATTTCCGACTCGCCCTCGGGCAGGTCGAAGGGGTTGCGGTTGGTCTCGGCATAGGAGGCCGCCAGGAACAGGAAGAACCCCAGGGGCTGCACGATGATGCCCCACTTGGGAATGATCCCCCAAAGCAACTCGCCCTGCCCCGCGGCCAGATGGCTGATGCGCAGGCCGCTCAGGAAATCGACCCCGAAGAAATCCTTCAGGTGTTCGGGGGTGGCCTGGCCCGAGTAGACCAGGATCAAGCCCATGAGGGCCAGGCCCATGCTGATCTCATAGCTGATCATCTGGGCCGTGGCGCGGATGCCGCCCAGGAAGGTGAACTTGTTGTTGGCGGCCCAGCCGGCCATGACCACCCCGTAGGTGCCCAGGCTGGCCACGGCCAGGATGTACAGCAAGCCCACGTTCAGGTCGGCCACGATGAGAGGAACCTGGCGCCCCCCCACGGTCAGGTAATCCCCGAAGGGTATGACCGCGTAGGTGCTCATGGCGATGACCATGACCAGCCAGGGAGCCGTGTTGTACAGGGCCTTGTGCCGGTTGGCGGGCTGGATGTCCTCCTTGAACAGGAGCTTGAAGACATCGGCCACCGGGTGCACCAGTCCGGCCAGGCGGATCCCCAGGATATCGGCACGGTTGGGCCCCGTCCGGTCCTGGATGAAGGCCGCGCCCTTGCGTTCCATCCAGATCAGCACCACGACCATGCCCATGATCAGGGCGAACATGAAGCCGATCTTGGCGAAAGTGTCCATGACGATGGTCATCAGGAGTCTTCTCCTCTTGAGCCAGATTCCAGCGATCCGGGGACCAGGCCCAGCACCGGCAGGCGGTTCAGATCCGCCTGGGTCCCGGGCAACACAGTGTCTTTCATGAGAGTGCGCAGGGCCTTGAGGCTGACCGGGGCGTCATCGTCGCCCAGGATCTCCACCAGGATGCGCCAGTCCTCGCGGCCGGCGCCCCGCCGGGCCACGGCCTGCTTGAATTCCTGCAGGCGCCCCTGCTTGTTGACGAAGATGCCCGCCTTCTCGGCCCACATGGCCCCGGGCAGGGTCAGGGTGGCGCAGGCGGCGGTCTCGTCGGCGTGGGTGCCCACGTAGATCACGCCGGACTTTTCCGCGGCCTTCTGCAGGGCGGCCTCCACCGCCGCGTCGGCGGCCGGGTTTCCGCCCAGCAAGAGAATGGTGCCGTCGGTGCTGCCGATCTTCCCGGACAGCTCCGCGGCGCTGCTCTCGGCCACGCCCAGCAGTTCCAGGCCCTTGCGGTTGGGAGTGCGGTCGGCGTCCAGCAGCAGCTCGTCGCCCTCGCCCCGGCCCAGTTCGGCGGGACCGGCCACCACCGTGGCGTCCTGCTTCTCGGCCAGCAGCCGGGCCAGGAACATCTCCTCCAGGCTCAGCTGAGGGCTCAGCACCACCAGTTCCAGCCTGGCGCCGGCCAGTGCGTCGCTCACGGCCTGGCCCGCGTCGGCCCAGGACAGCTTGTCGCCGCCGCGCTCAGGGTCGCTCAGCCGGTTCTCGGCGTGGACCGGTTTGTAGATCATGCGGCCCTTGTCGCACATCCAGGCGCCGTTGACCTCGGGGTTGCGCCGGGGCTTCAGCCGGTAGATGCGGCCGCCCTCGTGGTCGATGCGCACGTTGCAACCGGTGGCGCAGCCGGGGCACACGCCCTCGGCGGCCTTCAGCATCCACACCCTCTTCTGGAAGCGGAAGTCGCGGCTGGTCAGGGCGCCCACGGGGCAGATGTCCACCGTGTTCATGCTGTAGTTGTTGTCCAGCTGCACGCCGGGAGCGGTGTCGATCTCGGCCCGGTCACCCCGGTTGAAGATGCCCATCTCCCCCGTGCCCGTCACGTCGTTGCAGAAGCGCACGCAGCGGCTGCACAGCACGCAGCGCTCCTGGTCCAGGATGACGTGGGGCCCGATGACCTTGGCCTTGGCCTTGTTCACCTTCTCGGCCATCTGCACCTTGGCGTCGTACAGCCCGTACTCCATGTACTGGTTCTGCAGACCGCACTCGCCGGCCTGGTCGCAGATGGGACAATCCACCGGGTGGTTGATGAGGTGCATCTCCAGCACCTGCTGGTTGGCCTTGCTCACCCGCTCGTTGCGCGTGTGCACAACCATGCCGTCGCGCACCATGGTGTTGCAGGCAATGGTCAGTTTGGGCATGCCCTCGACCTCCACCTGGCACAGGCGGCACACGCCGGCGATGGGCAGGTCGGGGTGGTAGCAGAAGTGGGGCAACGTCTCGCCCCGGGCCTCGGTGCAGGCATCGAAGAGCCGGGTTCCGTCGGGAACCTCGATTTCCTTGCCGTCTATGGTCAGTTTGGCCATTCCTGTCACTCCTGCTCACCGCGGGGCCAGCGGGTCTGGGGACCCGTGGTCGCGGTTTCCTGAATGAGAGCCTCGAATTCGGGGCGGAACTTGTCGATGAACGAGCGCATGGGCATGACGGCGGCGTCGGCCAGGGGGCAGATGGTCAGCCCGGCCATGCCGTTGCATACGTGCTCGAGGAGGTCGATATCCTCGGGGGTGCCTTCCCCCCGGCGCAGCTTCTTGACGATCTTGTGCAGCCAGCCCGTGCCCTCGCGGCAGGGGGTGCACTGGCCGCAACTCTCGTCGAAGTAGAAGTGCATGAGCACCTGGATGAGCTCCACCATGTCGGCGCTCTGGGGAATGATGATCATGCCGCCCGAGCCCAGCATGGTGCCGGCCTGCTGCAGGGATTCGTAGTCCAGGTTGCAGTTCATGATCTCGGCCGCCGGCAGCACGGGCACCGAGGAACCGCCAACGATGACGGCCTTCAGTTCCTCGCCGTCGGCCATGCCCCCCAGGTAGTCGTGGAAGAACTCGCGGAAGGGCAGGCCCAGGGGAATCTCGTACACGCCGGGATTCTTCACGGGGCCGCTGACGGACCAAAGCTTGGTGCCGCAGCTCTTCTCGGTGCCGAAGGCCTTGTAGGCCTCGGCGCCGTTGTTCATGATCCAGGGCACGGTGGCCACCGATTCGACGTTGTTCACGATGGTGGGCTTGCCCAGGAAGCCGGCCACCGCCGGGAAGGGCGGCTTGATGCTGGGCTGGCCCTTGCGACCCTCCACGCTGTTGATCAGCCCCGTCTCCTCGCCGCAGATGTAGGCGCCGGCGCCCTTGTGGACGATGAGATCCAGGTCGTAGCCGCTGCCCAGGATGTTCTGCCCCAGGTAGCCGGCGGCGTAGGCCTCGTCCACGGCCTTCTGCACCCGGTCGATGAGCCAGCCGAACTCGCCGCGGATGTAGATGAAGGCCAGCTTGGAGCGGGTGGCGAAGCTGCTGATGATGGTGCCTTCGATGGTCATGTGCGGATCATAGTCCAGGCAGTAGCGATCCTTGAAGGTGCCGGGCTCGCTCTCGTCGGCGTTGACGAAGAAGTAGACCTCCTCGGCGCCCTCGGGCACGAAGCCCCACTTGACACCGGTGGGGAAGCCGGCGCCCCCGCGCCCGCGCAGCCCCGATTCCTTCACCACTTCCCGCACCTCGTCGGGCTTCATGCCCGACAGGACCATGCGCAGGGCCGAGTAACCGCCCTCGCTCTCGTAGACGGAAAGCTTGTGCCCGTCCTTGCGGCCGAATCGCCGGGAGAGAATCTGGTTGTCGTTCGTGCTCACCTTAATCCTCCAGTTCCCGGTCGGTATCCGCCCGGGGCACCTCGCCCTTGCGCAGATTGTCCAGCAGGTCGTCCACCTTCTCGGTGGTCAGGTACTCGTACAGATGCTTGCCCCGCTGCAGGCAGGGTCCGTGTCCGCAGGCCCCCAGGCACTCGGCGCCCTCCAGGGCGAACTTGCCGTCGGGAGTGGTCTCGCCCAGGCGAATCCCCAGCTTCTTCTCCATGTGGGCGATGATGTTGCGCGCCCCCATGATGTGGCAGCTGATGTTGTGGCACACCTGCAGCACGTTCTCGGCCTGGGGCTCGGTGCGGTACATGGTGAAGAAGGAAAGCACCTCGTGCACCCGGGCCCTGGTCACTTCCAGCTTCTCCACCAGCGCGTCCACCCCCGCGGGGGGCACGTAACCCAGCTCGTCGTGAATGGCCCAGATGCTGGGCATCAGGGCGCTGGCCTTGGTGGGGTACTGCTCCACCAGGGCGTCGATGCGGGCCAGGGTTTCGGCCGAGAGACCGACCTGGGTGTTGCCTTCAACGGGCTTGTTCATCGATTCACCTTCCAACCGGCCCGGATCAACGATCCAGCTCGCCGGCGATGATGTTCAAACTTCCGAGGATGGCGATGGCGTCGGGAATCATGCCGCCCTCGATCAGATAAGTGTACGAGGAGAAGATGGGGAAGCAGGGCGGCCGCACCTTCATGCGGTACGGGTGGCCCGTCCCATCGGAAATACAGAAGTAGCCCAGCTCGCCGTTGGCCCCCTCGCCGAAGCCGTAGCCCTCGCCGGCGGGAACCTGGATGCCCTCGTAGATGAGCTTGAACTGGTTCATGACGCCCTCGATGCTGCCGTACACCTTCTCCTTGGGCGGCAGGATCACCGAGTGGTCGTCCACGTTGATGGGCCCGGCGGGCAGCTTGTCCAGGGCCTGCAGCACGATGCTGCGGCTCTGCTCCATCTCGGCCATGCGCACCATGATGCGGTCGTGGGTGTCGCCGCTGGTGCCCGTGGGAATCTCGAAGTCGTACTGCTCGTAACCCCAGTAGGGGGCGTGCTTGCGCAGATCGTAGGCCAGCCCCGTGGCCCTCAAGCAGGGCCCCGTGTAGCCGTAGCTCAGGGCGTCGGCCTGGCTGATGACGCCCACCCCCACGGTGCGGTCCAGGAAGATGCGGTTGCGGGCCACCAGCTTCATGACGTCGGTGGTGCCCTGCTGCAGCTCCTGCATCTTGGCCCTGATCTCGGTCTCGAAACCGTCGTACAGATCGTGGCTCATGCCGCCGATGCGGGCGTAGTTGGTGGTCAGGCGCGACCCGCACAGCTTCTCCAGGCTCTGGTAGATGCTCTCGCGCACGTTGTACAGGTACCAGTAGTTGGTCAGGGCGCCGATATCCACCAGGTTGGCGCACACGCACACCAGGTGGTCGATGATCCGCGACAGCTCGCTCACGATGACCCGCACCGCCTGGGCGCGCGGCGTGATCTCCACCCCCAGCAGCTTCTCCACCGCCGAGGCGTAGATGCTGTTGTTCAGCATGGCCGAGCAGTAGTTCAGGCGGTCGGTATAGGGCATGACCTGGGCCCAGGTGTGATCCTCGGCTTCCTTCTCGAAGCAGCGGTGGATGTAACCGATCTCGGTCTTGGCCTCGAGGATGGTCTCGCCGTCCAGCAGGATCTCGGCCCGCAGGGCGCCGTGGGTGGCTGGGTGGCTGGGCCCCAGGTTCACCGTCAACAGATCGGAGGGGTGCACCTCGTCATGGACGCCGTTCACCTCGGCCACCAGCTTGCTGGCGCGGGCGGCGGCCCGGGTCACGTCCTCGTCACTGAACAGCTTCTCGGGGACGGTGCACTCCTGGCCCTGCTCGATGGGGTAGTCCTTGCGCAGGGCGTGTCCCTCGAACTGGTGATGACACAGGATGCGCCGCAGGTCGGGGTGGCCGCTGAAGGGGATGCCGTACATATCGTACACTTCCCGCTCGGCCCAGTCGGCGCTGCGGTACAGGCCGCTGACGGTGGGCAGGGGCTGGTCCTCGCCCACGTCCACCTTCACCCGGATGCGGTGGTTCTTTTTCCAGCTTCGCAGCAGATACTGCACCTGGAAACGCTCACCGCCCTGGGCGTCCCGCTCGGGAAAGTCGATGCCCGCCACGTCGGAAAGCTGCTCGCAGCCCTCCCGGTCGCGCAGATGCTGCACCATGGGCACCAGGTCGTCCACGCCCACGGTCACCGTGGCGTCGCCCAGAGCATCGCCGGCGGCCAGGATGCGGCCCCCGAATTCCTGCTGAAGTCTCTCGACCAGCTTCTTGCTCATACTCTTCCGTCCTTGACAGGCCCGGCGGAGTCCCCGCCGCCCGCCTGTGCTGGCTATGAGGTTTTGCTGTCAGCTTCCAACTTGCCCGCGTGCCGCACCGTCGAGGGCACGAGCCCTTCCTTCTCCACCCGCTCCTGGATCTTGGTCAGGGCGAACAGGAGGTTCTCGGGAGTGGGCGGACAGCCGGCCACGTACATGTCCACGGGAATGACGTGATCGGCCCCCTGCAGGGTGCTGTAGTTGTTGTAGAAGCCACCGCTGCTGGCGCACACGCCCATGGCGATGACCCACTTGGGCTCGGCCATCTGCTCGTAGATGGTCTTGAGGATGGGCGCCTGCTTGTAACTGATGGTGCCGGCGATGATCATCAGGTCGCTCTGGCGCGGGGAAAAACGCACGAGCTCGGCCCCGAAACGGCTGATGTCGTTGTACGAGGACACGGTGCTCATGAACTCGATGGCGCAGCAGGCCACCCCGAAGGGCAGGGGCCACAGGCTGTACTTGCGCCCCCAGTTGACGGCCTGGCGCAGCCGGGTGGTCATGAAATTGCTGGGCTTTTCCAGGTCTACTGCCATTCCAGCCCGCCTTTCTTCCAGATGTAGATGAAGCCGACGACCAGGATGAGCACGAAGGCCCCCATCTCGCCCAGGGCGAACAGGCCGTGGCCGGCGGCGTTCAGGCTGTTGAAGAGAAGAACCCACGGGTAGAGGAAGACGGCTTCCAGGTCGAAGAGGAGGAAGAAGAGCGCCACCAGGAAGAACCGGACGAAGAACCGGATGTGGGTGGTGCCCCGGACGGGGATCCCGCACTCGTAAGTGGAATCCTTAACCGCGGAGGGCCGGCGCGGTCCCAACCAGAAGCTGATGGCCAGGAAAACCCCGGCAAAAGCGACAGCCACGGCAAGAACCAGCAGCACCGGAATGAAATGCTCGGACATGGAGTCTCCCTGTGAGTTTCTCGGTGTTGAGCATCGGCAGCTGGCGGGTGATGGAAGGCCAAAAACCTTCTCCCGCAGGCCAATTTTGTTGCAAAAATAACAGTCTTTGCAACTGTGTCAATACAAAGGAATTCTATTGGATGATTCGCTTTCTGGGTAGTCAGAAATCTGACCACTCACGGGAAGGGGTTCTGGAAGCCAATCCCGGCAATAAGGCAGCCATGACCGATCCAAGAGGCAAATTCCCATCGTTTTATGGGAGTTGGATTTTTTTTTGGCCGGGCGGCGGGGGGGACCACTCCCGGCACGAAGGTTGCCTGTGAACGGTGAATAGATGCCCTCATTCCAGACTCAAGGAGCAGCCCATGGCCACCCAGACCACCGCCAACACGGAAAAGCGGCACATCCCCTCTCCCACCCCGCCCAGTCCGGAGATGTCCCGGCTGGTCCAGGCGGGCTCCGCCTGCCTGGAAGAAGGTGACCTGCGGGGAGCCTTGACCGCATTCGAGCAGGTGGTCACCATGTTCCCCGACCGGCCCGAGGGCCACAACAACCTGGGCGCCCTGTACACGGCAATGGGAGAACACGCCAAGGCCGAGGCCTGTTTCGACCAGGTCCTGGCCATCCTGCCGGACAACACCGCCCTGCACTACAACCGGGGCATGGCCCGATCCAACCTGGAAAAATTCGACCTGGCCCGGGAGGATTTCGCCAGGGTCCTGGTCGCCGATCCCGGCGACACCGACTGCCTGAACAATCTGGGCGTCATGGATTTCATGCAGGGAAAATTCGCCGCGGCCCGGGAACGTTTCCAGCAGGCCCTGGAATTGCGTCCGGACTACACGCGGGCTCTCCTGAACCTGTGCGACCTGGAAATGGCCGCCGGCAACGGGGCCAAGGCCGTGAACCTGTGCGAGGAGCATCTGGCCATCTATCCCAGCGTCGAAGTGCGACGGGCTCTGCTGGAGCTCCTGAGCACCGGCTGCCGGGAGGCCCTGGACAAGGCCGACCGCACCGCCGAGGCCCTGCTGGCCAGCCATGGCGGCGACGAGAAGATCAACCACAAGCTGGAGAAGATCAGGCGGGCCAAGGCCGTCCTTGAAGATCAGGCCATTTTCTGATTTGCTGGGCCCTCGGCAACGGAGGCTGCAGTGATCATCTACCACGACGGTCGATTCCTGAATCCCCATGAACCCGCCTTGCTGGCCAGCAACGGCGGGTTCCTGCATGGGCAAGGGGTCTTCACCACCCTGCTGGTGCGCAGTGGACGGCCCCGGCGCCTGGGGGATCACCGGCAGCGCCTGGAGCAGCACGCCCGGGACCTGGGCCTCCCCTTGCCCCTGCCCCTGGATCATCTGGATGAAGTGATTTCCCAGCTGATCGATGTTAACCACATGGTGGGCGACGACCTGCGCTTGCGGGTCAACCTGTCCCAGCAGGGCCAGACCACCCAGCTGACCCTGCTGCCGGGGCCCTTGCCCCCAACCCTGGATCTGTGGCGCCGGCAGGGGGTGGCCGCCATCACCCTGGGCCCAGAATTCCAGCGCCGGTGGCTCCCCCACCTCAAGACCTGCTGCACCCAGCCCTCCTTGCTGGCCCTGGCGCGGGCCAATTCCCGGGGAGCCCAGGACGCCCTGATCTTCGCCGAGGACGACCACCTGCTGGAAGGAGCCATCAGCAACGTTTTCCTGGTCCGGGACGGCACCCTCCTGACCCCGCCCGACCGGGGCCGGATCCTGGCTGGTCTGACCCGCCGGGAGGTCCTGGCCCAGGCTCGGTTCCAGGCCTTGCCCATCCGTGACGAGGGAGAGATTTCCCGCGCCGACCTGGAAGCCGCCGACGAGGTGTTCCTGACCAACGCGGTGCGCGGCGTGGTCCCGGTGACCCGGGTGGACGGCGCCTCCCTGGGCAGTGGACAGCCGGGGCCCATCACCCTCGCCTTGCTGGCCGCCTGGATGGATTCAGACTGATTCCCGGCGCAAAAAAAGCGCCCCACCATGAGGGTGGAGCGCTCCGGCCCGCAAATCGAGCCACTTCTCAACCAGCATCGACAACCATTTCAGAAATCGAAACTTGTGTCCTGAACCTTGAAGTTGTCCATGTCGTCGGCATCGGCCGGGGGAAGCTCGTTGCGGATCTCCCGGGCGGGCACGGTGGTCAGGGCGATCTCGTTCTTCAAGCTGGCCAGGTCGGTGTAACGATCGGCCGCAGCGATGAGGTCCGTGCTGGTCATTTCCCGCAAGCCGCAGACCTCCACGTGCACACCCTTGCGCCCCAGGACTTCCACCAGAGCGCTGAAGTCCCCGTCCCCCGTGCACAGGATGACCGTGTCCAGCTTGGCCGAAAGTTCCAAGACGTCGATGGCCATTTCCATGTCCAGGCTGCTGCGGATGCTGCGATTGGCCGCGTCGCTCTCGTTGAAGGACTTCACTTCCTTGGTCACGACCTTGAAGCCGTTCAACTTGAGGAAGTTGATGAAGTCGATCTTTCCCTCGGACTGGCTGCTGATGGCGGTATAGAAGTAAGACCGGACCAGGCGGCGGCCCCCGGCCAGCTTTTCACACAGCTTGAGGTAATCCAGGCGCATGTTCATATGCTTGGCGCTGTAATGGATGTTTTCGCCGTCGATGAAGATGGCGACCCTATCCACCGGATTATTGGAATACATTCAGAATCCACCTTTTCCATTGCAGGTCATACAGCCGATCAGTCGGCAAACTAGGCGAGTCGCAAAAGGGAGCACCGCCCCCGATCCCGGGGAACAGCCCTCCCTCCGCTTGAAAGCAATATAGAACGCCCTAATTGAGAGTGCAATCCTATTTATTCACCGGGATTACTCCTGCTCCTGGCAATCGGAGGCGGGAGCGCCCCGTCCAGCGCCGGTAGGCCGCCTCCAGATTCCCCGACCATGTGGTGGCCAGGCGGTAGTAGGTGGGCATGACCAGCAGGGTCAGCAGGGTGCTCGAAGCCAGGCCCCCGCTGATGGCCCGGGCCATGGGGTAGTATTCCGCGTCGCCCACGTGGGCGCCGTGGAACACGGCCAGGGGCATGAGGCCCAGGATGGTGGTTCCGGCCGTCATCAGGATGGGCCGCAGGCGGTCCGAGCACCCCTGCCGGATGGCCTCGTCCAGCCCCAGGCCGGCCTGACGCTTGGTGTTGATGTGGTCCACCAGCACGATGCCGTTGTTCACCACGATGCCGATGAGGATGACCATGCCGATCATGGCCATGATGTTGAAAGGCGTGCCGGTGGCCATCATGAGCCAGAAGACGCCCAGGCTGGCGAAGGGCACCGTTCCCATGACCACCATGGGGTACAGCAGGCTCTCGAACAGGCTGGCCATGACGAAGAACACGCAGGCCAGCGCCAGCAGCATGTTCACCCCCATGTCCGATTGCTGCTGCCGGGCCCGGATGATCTCGCTGCCGAAGTTCCAGCTGTAGCCGAAGGGCAGGTCCAGGCTGTCCATGACGGGCCGGATCTGCTTCAGGGCGTCGTCCAGGCGTTCGCCTTCCCAGGTGCCGCTGATGCTCACGCCGGAGCGCTGGTCACGCCGGAAGATGCGCTCGGGGCTGCGGCCGAACTGGAAATCGGCCACCTGGGACAGTTGCACGGCCTTGCCGTCCACGGCCCCCACCGTCAGCAGGCTCAGGTTTTCCAGGCTCTCCTGGTCCTCGGGCAGCAGGGAGACCACCATGTCGATCTCCCGGTCGCCGGTCTTCAGCCTGGGCAACAGCACCCCGCGGTAGGTCAGGCCCATGATCTGGGAAATGGTGGACGGGGTGATGCCGAAGCGGCCGGCCTGGTCGCTGTCCACCTTCACCTGCACCTCGGCCTTGCCCTTCTCGCTGTCGCTGGTCACATCTTCGATGCCCTCGATGAGGGACAGGCGGCGCTTGGCCTCGGCGGCGAATTCGTTGAGGAATTCGGTCTCCTCGCCGCTGATGGTCACCGAGAAGGTCTTGGCCCCGGACTGCTGCCCGTCGTCCCCGCCGAAACGGTACTTCAGGCCGGCCTGCACCGGCAGGTTCTCCCGCAGATCCTCGCGGGTGCGGGTGAAGAAATCGGTGTCCATGACCCCGACCTCGAAGAACAGGGTGGTGCCTGCCTGATCGGCCCCGTAGAAGCTGTAGATATCCCTCAACCCCAGTTCCTCGCGGCGTCCCTCCAGGTACTCGTTCACCTTCAGGACGTACTCGCGGGAGGCGTACTTGTCCACCGCCCCGGTGAAGTCGTAGCCGATGTACAGGGATTCCTGACGGATGCCCTGATCCCCGCTGTCGTCAGGCTTGAAATCGGTCAGCTTCATGGCCAGGACGGTGACCAGCAACACACCGGGCACCACCACCAGGGCCGTCAGCATGGGGTGCCGGATGGCCGTCCAGTCCAGCATGCGCAGGTACACGCCCCGCAACCACACCAGCCACCTGGCGTCCTTCAGTTCCTTCTTGCCCCGCCCCGTCATGCGGATGGACAGGGTGGGGATGACCGTCAGGCTGACCAGCAACGAGATGGCCAGGGTCACGCTGATGGTGACGCCCACCTCGCCCAGCCACACCGTCAGCTCGTCGGACTTGCTGACCACGATGGGCGCGAACACGATGATGGTGGTCAGGGTCGAGGCCACGATGGCCCGTCCCACCTCCTTGGTGCCGCGCACGGCCGCCGCCACGGGGCGGGAGCCGCCGTGTTGCCGGCGATGAATGCTTTCCAGCACCACCACCGCGTTGTCCACCAGCATGCCCACGCCCAGCATGAGTCCCATCATGGTCAACACGTTCAGGGAACGCCCCGACAGGTACATGAAGATGCAGGTGCCCAGGATGGAGATGGGAATGGCGATGCTCACCACCAGGGTCATGCCCACGCGCCGCAGGAACACGTACAGGATGATGACGGCCAGCAGGGAGCCGAAGAAGCCGCCCTGCAGCAGGCTGCGCAGGCTGTCGGTGATCTGGTCGGCCTGGTTGAAGAAGCTGAAGCTGTTGATGCCGGCCAGGGCCGGGTCCTGGTTGATGCGCTCCAGCTCGGCCTCCACCGCGCGGCAAACCTCCACCGTGTTGTAGCCCGAAGCCTTCTGCACCCAGAAGGCGATGGCCGGCTCGTCGTTGAGGATGCGGCCGTAGGACAGGGCCGGCGCCCCGTACAGCACCTCGGCCACGTCGCCCAGGCGCAGGCCGCGCTCGTCGATGGGCAGTTCCTTGAGGGCCTCCACCCCGTTAAGCCCGCTGACGGTGCGCAGGTCGTAGCGCAGACCCTGGTCCGTGACCCGGCCCACGGTCAGTTCCACGTTGGCCGCTTCCAGCTCGGCGAAAAGCCGGGTCACGTCCACGTCGTGCTCCATGATCTTGTCGAAGCGCAGGTACACCGAGGCCTGGGTGGGATTCACCCCGTCGATGTTCACCCGCCCCACCCCCGGAATGCGTTCCAGGGGGGCGATGATCTTCTGGTCCAGCAGGTCCCAGCTCTCGCTCAGATCACGTCCCTTGGCCGAGATGCGGCCCTGGATGATGGGAATGTCGCTGGTGTTGAAGGTCAGCAGGTAGATCTGCTGGATATCCTGGGGCAGTTCGCCCCGGATCTGGTCGATCTTCTCCTTCACTTCCATGCGCAGCATGTTGACGTCGCGCCCCCACTCGAAGGTCACGCCCACCTGCACCTCGCCTGCGTCGCTGTAGGAAAAGATGCGCTCGACCCCACCCAGGGTGGCCAGCACCTCTTCCACCGGCCGCACGATTTCCCGCTCGTTCTCCGACGGGATGCCGCCCTGGTAAGGGATGTACACGGCGATGAAGGGCATCTCCACGTGGGGCAGAAAGTCCAGGGGCAGCTTGATGATGCTGATGACCCCCAGCAGCACCACCGTGGCCAGGGCCATGGCCAGGGTCACGGGCCGCCGCAGACTGAGCATGGTCAACCACATATCAGACGCCCTTTCCCTGGGTGGCGGTGGCGATGCCGGTGGCCGTCAACCGATGGCCGCCGGCCATGCTCCCCTCGGCGGATGTTCGCAGATCCTCCTGCCGTAAGCCGGAGAGCAGGGTGTAGATCACCGGCACCACCACCAGGGTCAACAGGGTGGCCAGCATGAGGCCGCTGATGACGGTCACGGCCAGGGGAGCCCGCAGTTCGGCCCCCTCGCCCAGGCCCAGGGCCATGGGCAGCAGACCCAGCACCGTGGTGCTGGTGGTCATGAGGATGGGGCGCAAGCGCTCGCTGCCCGCTTGCAGCACTGCGTCCGCCAGGGCCGTCCGCCCACGCTTCAGCTGGTTGATGCGGTCCACCAGCACGATGCCGTTGTTCACCACGATACCCGCCAGCATGATGGCGCCGATGACGGCGATGACGCTGATGCTCATCCCCGCCAGGTACAGGCCGTAGATCGCCCCGGTCAGGGCTAGGGGCACCGTGAACATGATGATCAGGGGGTACAGGAAGCTCTCGAACTGGGCCGCCATGACCAGGTAGACCAGAAACACCGCCAGCAGGATGGCCATCTGCAGGGAACGGAAGCTCTGGTCCATCTCCTGGTTCTGCCCCCCCAGCTCCACGCTGATGCCGGCCGGCAGGGTCAGCCCCAGCAAGCGGTCCTGGATATCCCGGCTCACCGAACCCAGGTCCCGCCCGGCCAGGTTGGCCGAGATGATGGCCACACGCTTGCTGCCCAGGCGGTGGATCTCGGCGGGGCCGGTCACCACTTCCATGGAGGCCACGCTGCCCAGGGTGATGGGTACCCCGTCCCGCTCTGTCAGGATCAGATCCTGCACGGCGGTCAGGGTGTTGCGCTGGTCGCCGGTGTTCATGACCCGGATGTCCACGTGCCGCTCGCGGTCGCGGAAGCGACTGGCCACGGTGCCCCGCACCTTGCCGCGCACGGTCTCGGAGACGGTGCCCTGGCTCAGGCCGAAGCGGTTCAGCTTGTCCCGGTCGAAGCTCACCTGCACCTCGGGGCTGCCTGGCACCATGCTCAGGCGCAGGTCGCGCAAACCCGGCACGTCCTGCAGGGAGGCCAGGACCTCGTCGGCGGTGTTCTGCAGATCCACCAGGTTGTAGCCGTAAACGTCCACCTCCACAGGAGCGCCGAAGGCCAGCAGGGATTGGCGGCGAAGCTTCATGCGCAGCTGGGGATGTTCGGCCAGCACGGTGCGGATCTCCTCCAGGGCCGCGGCCTCGGCCTGGGCGGTGGCCTGGTTCAGGCGCACCCGCACCTCGGCACGGTTCTCCTTGCGGCGCTGGGCCGAGGCGTCACCCTCACGGCTGATCCCCACCTCGCCGGCCACCATGGCGATGCCCGGCAACTGGCTGACGGCCAGTTCCACCTGGGACACCACGGCGTCGGTCTGACTGAGGGGCGTGCCCTCGGGCATTTCCAGGGCCAGGGTGAACTCGCCACGGGCCAGGGGGGGCACCAGTTCCATGCCCAGACGGGGCCACAGCAACATGGCCCCGCCGGCCAGAACCAGGGCCAGGAAAAGCACCAGCAGGCGGTGGGCCAGGGCCCCGCGCAGGGCCGCCTCGTAGCCGGACTGGATCAGGGGGAAAGTCTTCTCGAAAACCCGGGTCAGGGGCCACAAAAGGGCCTTGACAACGGTCCGCAACACGAACAGCAAGCCCGAGAACAGGCGCCAAACCAGCAAGGGCAGTCCCAGGACCAGGAACAGGCCAGGCACCTTGAGAATCTTGGTGAACCAGCGGCCCGAACCCGCGTAACGCGACCAGCTTGCATACCAGCCCAGGCGCTCCTGGCTTCCGATTTCAGAGCCCTCGCCCAGCCTCTCCGCCGCCCGCCCGAAGGCCGAGGCCATGGGCGTGAAGGTCAGGGCCACCACCAGGGAAACAGCCAGGCTGAAGGTGACGGTCAGGGCCTGGTCCCGGAATATCTGCCCCGCCACACCAACCACCACGAAGACGATGGGCACGAACACCGCCAGGGTGGTCAGGGTGCTGGCCGTGACGGCGCCGGCCACCTCGCCCGCGCCCCCGGCCGCCGCCGCGGCCATGTCGTCGCCGCTGCGGGCGTTCTCCCGCCGGCGGTGAATGGCCTCCAGCACCACGATGCTGTTGTCCACCAGCATGCCCACCCCCAGGGCCAATCCGCCCAGGGACATGACGTTCAGGCTGACGCCCCTGGTCAGCATGAGAATGAAGGTGGCCACGATGGAGATGGGAATGGCCACGCCGATGATCATGGTGCTGCGGAAATCCCGCAGGAAGATGAACAGCACCAGCACGGCCAGCCCGCCACCCAGCAGGGCGTTGTTGCGCACCTCGTTCACCGCCGACGCGATGAACACCGACTGGTCGAAGAGAACCTCGATGCCCATCTTCTCGGGCAGCTGCCCCTTCAGGCGGTCCAGGTGGCCCCGCACCCGCTCGGCCATCTCCACGATGTTGGCGTCGCCTTCCTTGTAGACGGCGATCTCCACGCTCTCGCGCCCATCGATGTGGGTGATGCTGGTGCGTTCCTTGTGGGTGCGGTAGATGGTGGCCACGTCGGCCAGGCGCACGGGCTGGCCCGCCACGCTGGCCACTGTCACCTGTTCGATGTCCGTCAGGTCCTCGAAGCGGCTCAAGGTGCGCACGATGTACTCGGCGTTGCGGTCCCTTAGACGCCCGCCGCTGGCGTTGATGTTCTCCTGGGCCAGGGCCTGGTTGACCTGGCCGATGGTCAGACCCAGGGCGGCCAGACGGGCCTCGTCCACCTCGACCCGGATCTCCTCCTCCAGACCACCAGCGATCTGGGCGGCGGCCACGCCCTGCAGGGCCTCGATCTCCTTCTTCAGCACATCGTCGGCCACGTTGCGCAGGGCCACCATGGGCGCGTCACCCGTCAACCCGATGCGCACCACCGGATCCTGGGATGGGTCATACTTCAACAGCAGGGGAATCTGGGCGTCCTCGGGCAGGCGGATCATGTCGATCTTTTCCCGCACGTCCAGGGCCGCGTAATCCATGGCGGTGCCCCAGTTGAATTCCAGGGTGATCTGGGAGAGTCCGGCCTGGCTGATGGAGTGCACCTTGCGCAAGCCCGGCACCACGCCCACCGCTTCCTCGAGGGGACGGGTCACCAGGTTCTCCACGTCAACCGGGGCCGTGCCCGGGAATTCGGTTTGCACCGTCAGGGTCGGGTAGCGGATTTCCGGTAGCAGGCGCATGTCCAGTCGGCCCAGGGCGGTCAGGCCGAAAACCACGGCCGCCAGGGTCACCATCCACACCGTCACGGGATGTGAAACCGCGTAATTGATGATCTTCATTAGTCAAGCTCCGCCCTTGTGGGTGCAGGTAGGCATCAAGAAAACTGCTACTTGTTGTCGGCCATGGCCGTCACGGTCTCGTTCTCCTCGGCGGGGTCGCGTTCCTTCTCGGGACCGCGGTAACCCACCTCTTCCCCGTTCAGCACCTTGATGGGGGTGCCGGTGCGGAGACCGCCCTGCCCGGCAGTGACGATGTAATCGCCCTCGAAAAGCCCTTCCAGGATTTCCACGTGGGTCTCGTCGTACAGACCGGTGCGGATCTCCACCTTGCGCACGGTGTCGGCCTCGGCCACGAAGACGCTGCGCAGGGCCCCCTCTTCCACCAGGGCCACCTTGGGAATGGCCAGGGCGTCATGGTGCTCGTCGGTGGTGATGCGCACCTTGACGAAGCTGCCCACCCGGGCGGGCGATTCCTGCTCGTCCAGCAACAGGGTCAGGCGCACGGTGCTGGTGCTGGGGTCCACCACGGGCGAAACCCGTTCCACCACCGCTTCCAGGGGCCGGTCCACGGCCTCGGGGGCCACCAGCACACGCTGGCCGGCATTGACCTTGCGGGCAACGTTCTCGGGTAGATGCACCCGCACCCGCAGGGGGGTGAAATCGCCCAGGGTGAAGGCAGGGGTGGTCAGGGCCACCTGCTGCCCCAGGACGATCTTGCGATCGGTGATGCGCCCGGCGAAGGGGGCCCTGACGCGGGTCTCCTCCAGGGCGATGCGGGCCAGGTCCCGCTCGGCCTCGGCCAGCTTGTGGGCCGATTCCACGTCGTCGAATTCCTTCTGGCTGATGAGCTCCTCGGCCTGCATGCGGCGGCTGCGGTCCAGCTGGCGCTCCTTGTCGGCCAGGGTCAGCTCGGCCTTGCGCAGCTGGATCTTCTCCCGGTCGTTCTCCAGCTCGGCCAGGATCTGGTCCTTCTCCACCCAGTCACCCTCTTCCACGGCCATGCGGCGCACCCGGCCGTCGGCGCGGCAGGGCAGGTCCACCAGGCGATCGGCCTCGATGACCGAGGCGGCCCGGTAATAGGCGGCGATCCCCCGGCCGGCCACCTGGGCTGCCTCCACGGGCACGGCCATGACCTCGGGCCCGTCCTTGTCCTTCTTGTCCTTGGCCTCGGACGCCTCGTCCTGGGCGTCTTCGTCGGTGGCGGCCAGGGCCTGGTCCCCCTGCAGGGCCTTCAGGGACAGGTTGCCCGTGAAATACAGGGCCCCGCCGGTGCCCAGCAGCAGCCCGACCGCGACCAGAACCACGATCAGGGGCTTCTTGCGCATCTTCATTTTCCACTCTCCCGGGGAAATGATGATTGATTCTTTCATCCGCCGGATGGCGGTCGTTCAAAAGTAGACGCACGGAATTGGCCAAGGTTGCATGGGCATTTCCGGGAAAAGGGGGGATTTTCCGGAAACCCCTGCCGCCAAGCTGGAATTCCGGGCGGTCGGGGGTTAAATTCTCAACAGAAAAAGTACCCGGCCGGCCGGTCCTGGCGGGCCTCTCTCACCACGCATCGTCCCGGGCCCCTCCGGAGGGCCCTCCAGAGGGGTAGATCATGCGGAAACTGATCGAATGTGTTCCCAACATCAGTGAAGGACGCGACAAGGCCGTCATCGAGGCCGTCACCGCCGTGGTGGAGGAAGTGGACGGGGTGCACCTGCTGGACGTCGACCCCGGCTTCGAGACCAACCGCACCGTCATCACCTTCATCGGGGAACCCGAGCCCGTGGCCGAGGCCGCCTTCCGCCTGGTCAAGCGCGCCTCCGAGCTCATCGACATGAGCAAGCAGAAGGGGGCCCACCCCCGCCACGGCGCCACCGACGTGTGCCCCTTCGTCCCGGTCAAGGGCGTGTCCATGGCCGAGTGTGCCGAGGTGGCCCGCCGGGTGGGCGCCCGCATCGGCGACGAGCTGAAGATTCCCGTCTACCTGTACGAGGAAGCCGCCACAACGCCCAAGCGGCGAAACCTGGCCTACGTGCGCAAGGGCGAGTACGAGGCCCTGCCCGAGAAGCTGGGAACCGAGGAATGGACTCCCGATTTCGGTCCCAACGAGTGGAACGACCACGCCGCCCGCACCGGCGCCACCAACGTTTCGGCCCGGGGCTTCCTGGTGGCCTACAACGTGAACCTGAACACCCGGGCCAAGAAGATCGCCAGCCAGATCGCCCTGGACATCAAGGAAGCCGGCCGGGCCCAGAGGGACGAGAACGGCAAGCTGGTCAAGGGCCCCGACGGCAAGAACGTGCTGGTGCCCGGCCCCTACAAGCTGGACGCCTGCAAGGCCGTGGGCTGGGTCATTCCCGAGTACGACAAGGCCCAGGTGAGCATCAACCTGGTGAACACCGCGGTGACCAAGCCCCACCAGGCCTTCGACGCCTGCAGCAAGAGCGCCGCCGATCACGGCGTCATCTGCACCGGCAGCGAACTGGTGGGCCTCATCCCCGAGGGCGACATGCTGGCCGCGGGCAAGCACTACCTGCGCCAGGCCGGCCAGTCGGCGGGCGTTCCCAAGAAGATGGTCATCGAGACCGCCATCCAGAGCATGGGCCTGCGCGAACTGGGTGACTTCGACCCCATGGACAAGATCATCGAATACCAGGCCGGCATGGTGGACGGCCGGCTGGTGAGCATGACCAACCGGGAATTCGTGGACGAGCTGAGCACCGACAGCCCCGCCCCCGGCGGCGGCTCGGTGGCGGCCCTGTGCGGCGCCCAGGCCGCGGCCCTGACCGCCATGGTGGGCAACCTGAGCGTGGGCAAGCTGAAGTACGCCAAGGTGCAGGACCGGGTGAAGGAGATCGCCGAGCTGGGGCAGGATCTGAAGGACTTCTTCCTGGCGGCCATCGACCTGGACACCGACGCCTTCAACGCCGTCATGGACTGCTTCGCCATGCCCAAGAAGACCCCCGAGCAGCTGAAACGGAAGGATCTGGCCATCGCCGAGGCCACCCGTGGCGCCACCCGGGTGCCCCTGTCGGTGCTGGAGCGGGTGCCCGAGCTGCTGAAGCTGGCGGCCGAGATCGCCGAGATCGGCAACGCCGCCAGCCTGAGCGATGCCGGTGTGGCCGTTCTGACGGGCATGACCGCCGCCGAGGGCGCCTACTACAACGTGCTGATCAACCTGGAGAGTCTGAAAGAGTGTGACACCAGCGCCGAGCCCGGCTTCGGGGCCGAAACGCTGGCCCGGGCCAAGGCCGTCATGGCCGAATGCGAGGATCTCGCCACGGGCTACCGAGCCGCCATTCGAGGCAAGCTCGAGGCAGCCCTGGATAAATAGTTGATTCTGTTGTAATAGTGGGGTTGGAGGAGAACCTGGTTTGATTGGTTTAAGCGGTCCTGACCCGCCAATCGGCCCACGAAAGGAAAGAAATGGCACAGTCCAATCCGCAGGACAAGAAAACGAGCTGGGTAGACGAGATCGTCCAGCCTTTCATTGACCTGGCCCATGCCCCACGGGCTCTGTGGGGCATCAATCTGGCCTATTTTCTCGAGGGCCTGGTCTATTTCGGAATGCTCGGCTACCTGGCCATGCATTTCTCCGACTTCATCTTCATGGGGATGGAAAACCCGGACGTGGAAGCCCACCACATGGTCATGGTGTTGACCGCCGGAATCACCATCAGCATGTTCTTCCTGGGCAGCATCGCCGACCACTTCGGCATCAGGAACACCTTGCTGTCGGCCTTCGTGCTCTTGCTGGTGGGCCGGGTGCTCATCAGCGCCGGGCCCACCGTCCTGGGCCTGGAACCGGGCGGGATGTGGTCTCCCCTGCATCTGGTCACCATGGCGGGTATCCTGCTGGTGGTCATCGGCTACGGCATGTACCAGCCGGCGGCCTACGCGGGGGTGCGCAAGTTCACCTCGGCCAAGAACGCGGCCATGGGCTTCGCCATGCTGTACGCCCTGATGAACCTGGGCGGTTACCTGCCCAGCTGGGCCTGGCTGCTGCGTGACGCCGACCCCGGCCTGGGCCTGGGCATCCCGGGCACCTTCTGGGTGTACACCGGCCTGACGGCCGTGGCCCTGCTGGCCACCTGGTTCATCCTGACCCCCGGGGTCGAAAAGGCCGCCGAGGAGCGGGCCGAAAAGGAGCGGGCGGCCGAGAAGGCCGAGAAGGCGGCCAAGGAGGGCGCCAACGCCGAAGCGAAGGCCCCCGAGGAGGAAGAGGTGGTCCACAAGAGCTTCATTGACAAGCTCATCTACAACGTGGTCAACCACCCCCTGCGGGACATGAAGTTCACCTTCTTCATCTTCGCCCTCATTCCGGTGCAGACCCTGTTCACCTACAACTGGTTGATCCTGCCCCAGTACATCAACCGGGCCTACGAGGGATTCATCGGTGAGAAGTTCGAGATGGCTTCCAACTTCAACCCCATTTTGATCTTCATCTTCGTGCCCATCGTCACGGCCCTGACGCAGAAGAACAAGGTCTATAACCTGATGATCATCGGCACCTTCGTCATGGCGGCGCCGGCGTTCTTCCTGGCCCTGGGGACCAACATCTGGACCCTGGGCGCCTACCTCATCGTCATGACCATCGGCGAGGCCCTGTGGCAGCCCCGCTTCCTGCAGTACGCCGCCGAGATCGCCCCCAAGGGCAGGACCGGCGAGTACATGGGCATCGCCCAGCTGCCCTGGTTCCTGACCAAGATGCTGGTGCCCCTGTACTCGGGTCACATGATCGCCCGGTACGTGCCGGCCGATGGGAACAAGGATCCCCAGACCATGTGGCTGATCTTCGGCTTCATCGCCATCATGTCCACGTTGCTGCTGGTGCTGGCCAAGGGCTGGCTGGGGAACATCAAGACCTCCAGCGACTGACCCTGCGCCCTGCGGGCGTGGCAGGTAACTGCTGCAGGAAATTGCAGAAAAAAACTCCGGACCAAACGAGGTCCGGAGTTTTTTTTGCGGGCTGCCAGATCGGGTCAGGCGTGCCGTTTCTTGCTGGTGTTGCCGTACCCGTAGTACTTCTGGTCATAGTAGTAGGGCAGCACCTCCGACAGGTTGTTGGCCACCGCCCCGAAGATGCGCGCCCCGGCACTCTTGAGGATGTTGATGCCGCGAGCCGACAGATCACGGGGCGTCTGGCCGGCCATGACCATGTACAGCACGCCATCCACCGCATCCAGATAGTGCAGAGGATCGCTGACGGGCACCACGGGCGGGCTGTCCAGGATGATCAGATCGTAGGTCCGGTGCAGCTGGTCCAGCACGTGCTTGACGTTGTCCAGCCCGAACAGCCGGCTGGGGTGTCCCCCGGCCTTGCCGGCCGCCAGGAAGTCCAGGTTCTTGACGGGAGTGTGGCGCACCACCTCGCCGATCTTGGCCGGCAGCTTGTCCCGCGAGCCGGCCGGAATATCCAGCAGATCCACCAGGCCGGGGGCCAGGGTCTCGTCGAACACGCGGTGCTGCACGGGGCGCCGCACATCGCCGTCGATGAGCAGGATGCGGTGGGACAGGTGATAGGCCAGCACCAGGCTGAAGTGCAGGCTGAACAGGCTCTTGCCCTCTCCCCGCTCGGCGCTGGTGACCATGATGGTCTTCTTGTCCGCCAGGTCCACCATCTTGCCCAGGCGGATCATGATGCGCCTCAGCTCGATGGCCATGGGCGATTCGATATCGAAAAGTCCGGCGGCGGCCCTTCTCGTGTCTGTGTTCTTGGGCATTGGCTTGCCTTCCCCCCGCCGCTCAACCGAGGCGGGGATAAATGACCAGGAAGAAGAGGGCCGCCACCGCGATGACGCCCACGATCATGGTGGCCCAGCGCATGAGCCGTCTCTTCTTCTTCATCTCGAAATGATCGTCCACGATGACCGGCAAGGTGCCGATGACCGCCACGCCCAGGGTGTTCTCGATCTGCTCGATGGAGCGGAAGGAGCGGTCCATGAAGATGGCCAGCACCACCAGGCCGCCGCCCAGGCACAGGGACAGGGCGAAGCCCATGAGCAGCAGCTTCATCTTGTTGGGCTCGATGGGAAATTCGGGGTAGCTGGGCTTCTTGCGCAGCTTGACCTGGAAGCCGATCATGCTGCGGCTGGCCTCCAGATTCATGGTCTGCTGGGTCACCGCCTCCTGCAGGGTCTGAACCAGTTCGCGGGCGGCGTCCACCCGGTCCTGCAGCTCGGCCAGGCGGGCCGACTGGGCGGGTTGCTGGGTGGTGAAATCCCGGAACGCCTTGATCTGCCCCTGGATCTGGCTGATCACCCACTGGTTGGCCTGCCGGCTCAGGCTGAGGAAGACGAACTGCCCCACCTGGTTGCGGTCCATGAAGCCCAGGTTGGGATAATCCTGCAGAACCAGCTCCTCCACCTGGCTGTTCAGACGCACCCGCAGCAGGCCCAGGCGGGTCTGCAGATCGTCGAAGCTGCTGTCATCGGCGGGCAGGAACATGGAATCCAGGATCAGGTCGCGCATCTCCCGCACCATGGCCGCCACGTGGGGCTCGGACCCGTAGGTGCCCACGGAGAAGGCGTTGCCCACCAGGGCCCGGGCGTCCTGCTCGACCCGGGCCAGCTCGGACCGGTCCGGGCCGTTGTGCCGGGTGCGCAGCCGGCCCAGGTTTTCCTCAACCAGGGCCAGGTTGTTGGCGTTGACGCTGCCACCCAGCAGGGTGCTGGCGGCCATGCCGGTCATGAACTCGTTCAGCTCGCCCTCGGCCTTGACCAGGTCCTGCTGGTAGTCCTCCAGCTGGCCCTCCAGGAAGTCCCGGGTCTCGCTGCGCTGGGCCACCTGGCTGGCCCGGAATTCCTCGATGAAGCGATTGATAACGAACTGGCCCATGGAGAAGGCCTTGTCCGGATTCTCGTGCAGCACGCCGATATCGAACAGGCTGGTGCCGGTGGGCTCCATGCGCAGGCGCTTGCGCAACTTGCCGCCGGCCATGGCGATGGCCTTGGCCTCGGTGCGGGGCTTTTCGGGGTCCTGGGGCCCCAGCCACTGGGGGTCCATGTGCAACTGCAGATCCCTGACCACGCCTTCCAGGAAGGCGGGATCGAACAGGAGCAGGGCGATCTCTTCCCGCATGCGGCGCTCGATATCCCGTTGCCGGGCGCCGTACTGCCGGGACGGATCGTTCAGGAGGCGCGTTTCCGAATTCCGCAGGGTGACGTGCAACTGCCCGGGGGCGAAATAAATGGGAGTCATGGTCTTGATGACCACGGCCGCCATGGAAAAGCAAAGGATGAAGGGAATGATGAACAGCCACTTGCGCCGCCAGAAGAGGCGCAGCATTTCCCGAGGGTCGAAGCCACCCTCTTCTTTTTGCGGTTCATCCAGGAATGGATCCATTGGGCAATTTGCTCCTTGTTGGCGGTGAGACGGCAGCCTCAGGCTAATTCATGGGCTGCCCCACCGCAAGGTCTTGCCGGACTTATTCTTGCCGGTCCGGCAGGCCCCGTGTCCACCCGGAGTCACAGGGGGGCCGGAAAATGTTCCCCCGGGTTTTCGTCAAGCGGTCCAATTTATTTAGAAAAAAGGAGTTAGCCTCGGGCCTGGTCCTTGCCCGCAGGGTGGAATCTCCAACAGGCAACCGCGCCGTTTGTTCCCTTCCCGGAATTTGATGGACCTGATGAAAATTTCCAGTGTTTTCTTGCTCCGCTCGCTGACATCTCTGCTGGTCATACTGCTGGCGGCGGGCTGCGAAAAGACCCCCGTGCCCACCCAGCCGCCCCCGGGTGGGGGCCATGCTCAGGACCAGGAGCTCTGCTTGGGACCGGCTCCTTATCCCGTCTGGCCGGCGGACTGGCCGGGGACGGCCCCGGACAGCCTTTGGTCCGGCCTCTCCCCCTGGGAATGGTCCTGGACCGCCGTGCGGCCCGATTCGGCCGGTCCCCCGGCAACGGGAACAGCCTTGCTGGTCATGACTTCCCCGGCCGGGGGTGCTGGGTCCGGGGCCACCTATCGCTGGACCTTCACCCCGCTCCCGCCCCGGTCCGGAGGGCAGGACAGCTTGATCCTGCGGCCCGCCCGGCCGCACACCTGGCTGGCCATGACCTGCCCGGTCCCGGCGCCCGGGGACACGGCCGGCCCCTTGCCCCTGCCGCGGCTGCCGGTGGGCAGTCCCGACTACAGCGATCTGGTGCAGTTCCTGGCCCAGCTCACCCGCCCCTACTTCGACTGCAGGGTCATCCACTGGCCACAGACCACCATCCCGGTGCGCCTGGTGCCCGCCGTCAGCGGAGAGGTGGATCTGGCCCAGTGCCTGCGCGAGGCCATGGCCCTGTGGAACACGGGCCGGGACAAACCCTGGTTCGAGGTGCAGGAAACCCCGGCGTGGGGCGTGCGGCTGGTCCACTTCTCCGGCATGAACCTGCACCCTCCCCTGATGGCCCGGATCACGCGTCTGGATGACGAGGCCCAGCCCCTGATGGTGCAGATTCTGGTGGGAGACACCTACGACGTGATCAGGGACCGGCCCTACGCCGTGCGGGGATTCATCCACGAACTGGGCCATGCCCTGTTCCTGTGGGGCCACAGCCGTGACCGGAAC
Source organism: Candidatus Krumholzibacteriia bacterium (assembly GCA_963674845.2). Classification (GTDB taxonomy): domain Bacteria; phylum Krumholzibacteriota; class Krumholzibacteriia; order LZORAL124-64-63; family LZORAL124-64-63; genus LZORAL124-64-63. The sequence continues at coordinate 766,432 of CAXXKE010000001.1, forward strand.
CACATTCTTTGGGGCAGCGCTCCGCCCATCGTGGATGCCCCCAGCCTGGACGAAAGGAAGGCTGCGCTCCTGTGGCACAGCCTTCCGGAAGGTCTGGATCTGTCGAATTACTTCAGCGCACGCTGAGCCAGTAGGGCGCCATGGCCACTGTCCGGCCATCCAGCAGTTCCACCGCCGCCAGGGTTCCATTCTGGCGCAGGGTGGCCAGCAACCGGGGCCAGGGCAGGCCGGTGGCCGCCTGGGCCTGGGGCGCCAGCACCGAGGCCAGCGGATCGCCGGGCAATCCGCCCAGCACCCGGGCCAGGCCGCCCCCCTCGCGCAGGGAGCGGATGAGCATGCGCTCGATCAGGGTCAGATTCTCGCCGAAGGTGCGCACGTTGATGCGGTCGTCGGCCTGCAACCCCAGCATCCACTTGGCGGAGGTGAGGGCCCGGTGCAGGCCGCCCAGACCGTCCACCAGGCCGTGTTGCAGGCCCTGGTTGCCGGTCCACACCCGCCCCTGGGCCACGGCGTGAACCTGGTCGCGGGTCAAGCCGCGGCCGTCGGCCACCTTGGCCAGGAAGCGCTCGTAGAAGTTGCCCATCTGCTCCTCGAACAGGACTCGCTGTTCGGGGGTGAAACCACCCTCGTCGCTGAACAGCAGAGCGTTGTTCCCACGGGTGATGAACTCGCGGTTCACGCCGATCTTGGCGTACATGGCCGAGCGGTTCATCTTGCCGGCATAAACACCGATGGAGCCCGTCAGTGTGCCCGGATCGGCAAAGATGGAGTCGCCACGGCAGGCGATGTAGTAGCCCCCGCTGGCGGCCATGCCGCTCATGCTGACGATGACGGGTTTCTTTTCCTGGACCTTGCCGATGGCGTCCCAGATCAGGTCGCTGGCCAGGGCGCTGCCCCCCGGGCTGTCGATGCGCAGGACCACCAGATCGATATCGTCGTCCTCGCCGAAGGCCTGCAGGTCGTCCATGACGGACTCGCTGCCGCAGATCTTTCCCTGGAAGTTGTCGAAGCGGCTGCTGCCCGGCATGATGACGCCGGTGGCGTAGACCACGCCCACGGTCTTGTTGGCGTGTCCGGCCTTGTGGCCCGCCAGCACGTAGTCTTCCAGATAGGTGACATCGTCGTCGGCGAAACGTCCGTCCAGGATGTCGTCATAGTACATGACGGTGTCGGCCAGCCCCATGGCCAGGGCTTCCGGGGCGTCGAACATGCCCCGGTCGATCCAGGCACGCACCTGATCGGCCTCCACGGCCCGGGCGGCGGCCAGGCCGGCCACCAGATCCTCGTAACGGTCATCGACGATGGCCCCGATCATTTCCCGGTTGGCCTCGCTGGCCTCGTCCCGGGTCATGCGCTCGGGAGCCGACTTGTACTTCCCCACGTGGATGAAGTCCGCCTCCATGCCCAGCTTGTCCAGGGTCTCGCGCATGAAGTCCAGCTGGGCCACCACCCCCAGGACCATGATGTTGGCCTCGGGAGACAGCACCACCTGATCGGCCAGGGCCGCCAGGGCGTAATCCCGGGTCGAGCCCCCGTCCATGTAGGCCACCACGGGCTTGCCCCCGTCCTTGAAGGCCTGCACGGCGTGGCCCAGTTCGTCCAGCTTGGCCCAGTCGGCGCCCACACCCTGGAAATCCATGAGCAAGGCCGTGATGCGGTCATCCTGGGCGGCCCGGCGCAGGGCGAAGACCGTCTCGGTCAGGGTCAACTCGCCACCGGCCCGCACCTGCCCCCAGAAGGAGTCGTCCCGCTCCTCGGCGAAGGAACCTCCCACCTGCCAGACGAGCACGCCGCCGTCCACGGAAACGGCCTGCTCCAGGTGGCTGACGCTGTACCACAGAAAACCCATGCCGCCGCCGACGATGACGGCCAGGGCGATGAACACGATCCAGAACTTCTTCATTCGTTGACTCCCTGAGCTTGGCAGAAGGTGGCCAGGGCGCGGGCGGCCCGGTCTATCTTCCGGAATACGGGGATGCCGGCCTGTTCGATCATCCGGCACATGGGGTCGTACAGTCTTCCGGAATCGACCACAACCACCGCCGGTTTAGCGCTGGCCTGGATTATTTTGATCATGCGGGAAGCCTGGCTTTCCGGACCAGCCAGATTTTCCCGGTGTTTTCCTTCAGGATCGGCGGGCAAATTGTCCAGGGCCGGAGTCACGGGAACCGCGCTGAGAATGGCCACGTCCACCTGGGGTGAGTCCAGGATGGCCCGGCAGCTCTCGCAGAAGGGTTCGGTTGGGGTCATGGGAGTGCAATCGATGGGGTTGGTCCGATGGGCGAAGGCGGGAAGGATATCGTCCAGCACGGCCATGGTCTCGGGCCCGAACTGGGCCAGTTCCAGCCCCTCCAGCTGATCCATCACCGTGGAACACTCGAACCCGGCGTTGCTGATGATGCCGGCCCGCACCCCGCGGGCCTGCTTGCCCGACAGCAGGGTGAAGGTCTTGAGCAGATCCTCGAACTGGTCCAGGGACTCGGCCACCACCGCGCCGGCTTCCACCAGGCAGCTGCGAGCAACGGCGTAATCTCCCGCCAGGCTGGCGGTGTGGCTGGCCGCCGCCTGCGCGCCCAGGGCGGTCTTGCCGGCCTTGAAGACGATGACCTGCTTGCCCAGCCCGCGCGCCCGCCGGATCTGCTGCAGGAAGCGCAGTCCGTCGCCGCTGCGGAAACCCTCCACGTAGCAGGCGATGACATCCACCCCCGGGCGATCGTTGAAATGGGACAGGAAATCGGACACGGTCAGGTCCATCTGGTTGCCGAAGCTGATGCTGGCGGCCGGGTTGATGACGCCGTCGTAATTGCTGGCGAAGGTCACGGCGTAGGCGCCTGACTGGCTGACCACGGCCAGATTTTCCCCCAGGCCCGGGTTGAAGGGCAGCTTGTAAAGAGGCAGGAAGAAGGTGTTGTACTGCTCCCGGCTGACGATGCCCAGGCAGTTGCCACCCACCAAGACGGGGCCGCCCCCTGGTTGACGATGCCCCGCGATCAGGACGTCTTCGATGGCGGTGGCCAGGCCGGCTTCTCCGGCCTCGGCGAATCCACCGGGAATGAGGATGATGGACTGGGCCTTGTCCTGCTCCACCAGGTCCTTGATGGCGGCCAGAGCCCCCTCGGCGGGAATGGAAACCACGGCCAGATCACACTTTTCGGGCAGATCGGCCACCGCGGGAAAGCAGGGCACACCGTCGATTTCCTGCTCGCGGTGATGAACCACATACAGGCGGTCCCGTCCCACGCCCTGGGCGTGCAACAGGTTTTGCAGGATGACCCGGCCGGGATTGGCTCCCTTGGCGCTGACCCCCATGACAACGGCGGATTCCGGTTTCAGCAAGGGGTCGATCTTGGCCAGGGGCCGGGTGCCTTCGGGCCAGCGTCGACCACTGACCAGCCCCACACCGTCCAGGGCCACAAGCCGGCCCTCGCTGGCAACGGCGGGGTTGATCTCGACCTCTTCCAGGGTGAAGGGGGAAGAACCCGCCGGTCCACAGTGGGCGCCCAGGCGCCCCAGGGCCATGACGGCCTGCACCAGGGTTTCAGGAGACACGAGAGCTTCAGGGTACAAGCGACTGGGATAACAGAGGATATTCAGAAGGGGGTGCTTGGCGATAGCTTCGGAAACCCGTTCCTCATCCAGGCCTTCGGAGGGGAAAATGAGGGTGCTATTTCCCCCGCACCCCTTGCCGTACCACTCCGTGAGAGTACCACCCACCCCCAGGACAACGCATGGTCCAAATGCAGGGTCCTGCCGCAGACTCAGCAGAACTTCCTGGCCGGGACGGTTGGCTTGATGAGGAACGAAGGCTGCGGCCATCAGGCCCTCGACCTGTTCCTCGAGATCGCCTGCCTGAAGCCGGGTGAACATGGCACGGGCTTCTTCCAGAACCGCGGCGGCGCCTTCTGCCGGTCCGCAGCGCACAACCTTGACTCCACCGGCCTCGGTCTTGTGAAGGATTTCCCGGCCGACAACTTTCAACAGCAGGCGGCCCTCCTGGTCAGCCAGACCGGCCGCCTGGCGGGCCCACTCCTCACGGGGCACAGGAGAATCCTCTTTCCAGGCCTCACGGGACAGGAAACTCATGGGGCAACGGGGAAGTCCCAGCAGGTCCAGAAGCTGGTAGACTTCCATCTCGTTGAGGCGAACCGACCGCTGGGCGTCGCCACCCATGCGCTGTCCCAGGGCCAGGCTTTCCAGATAGGCGTCGATTTTCTGCATGGGCATGGTTACTCCCCTGGATTGGAAGAAGAAGACCGCAGTAACTGTTTTGTTCAAAGATAATTAAGACCTGTTAAGCGACAAACAAAAAAACCCGCTCCGTGGCACGGGCGGGTGATTTCAAGCAAACAACTGGATGTTGATAAAAAGAAAGGCCTCGGGAATGATCCCGAGGCCTTTGGATAATCCGGCGGTGACCTACTCTCCCACAGGGGCGACCCTGCAGTACCATCGGCGCTACGCGGTTTCACTACTGTGTTCGGAATGGGAACAGGTGGTGCCCACGCGCTATCGCCGCCGAAAGACTTGGCCAGGCTGAGCCTGGTTTTGTCCTTGGACAACTGAATATGGAGAGTAGTTTGAGTTGCACTGAACTTGCGCTGCCCCTTTTCTTCCGAGGAAGAAAAAGAGATGATTAAGCCGCACGGCTTATTAGTACCACTCGGCTGAACACATCACTGCGCTTACACCTGTGGCCTATCAACGAGGTAGTCTTCCTCGAGCCTTCAGGGGAGTAAACTCCCGGGAGATCTTATCTTAGGAGGGGCTTCACGCTTATATGCTTTCAGCGTTTATCCCTGCCGTACATAGCTACCCAGCCGTGCCTCTGGCGAGACAACTGGTACACTAGAGGTACGTCCATTCCGGTCCTCTCGTACTAGGAACAGGTTCCTTCAAATCTCCTACGCCCACAGCAGATAGGGACCGAACTGTCTCACGACGTTCTAAACCCAGCTCGCGTACCACTTTAATTGGCGAACAGCCAAACCCTTGGGACCTTCTCCAGCCCCAGGATGTGATGAGCCGACATCGAGGTGCCAAACCTCCCCGTCGATGTGGACTCTTGGGGGAGATAAGCCTGTTATCCCCGGCGTACCTTTTATCCGTTGAGCAACGGCCCTTCCATACGGGACCGCCGGATCACTATGACCAACTTTCGTTCCTGCTCGACTTGTAGGTCTCACAGTCAAGCCACCTTATGCCATTGCACTCGACGCGTGATTGCCAAACACGCTGAGGTGACCTTTGCGCGCCTCCGTTACTTTTTGGGAGGCGACCGCCCCAGTCAAACTACCCACCACACACTGTCCCCCGCCCGGATAACGGAACGGGGTTAGAATCCAAGCATTACCAGGCTGGTATTTCAAGATTGGCTCCACGAACACTAGCGTGCCCGATTCACAGCCTCCCAGCTATCCTACACAAGCAATACCTAGACCCAATGTGAAGCTGCAGTAAAGGTGCACGGGGTCTTTCCGTCTAGCTGCGGGTAGGCGGCATTTTCACCGCCAATTCAATTTCGCCGAGTCCCTGGTGGAGACAGTACGCCGATCGTTACACCATTCGTGCAGGTCGGAACTTACCCGACAAGGAATTTCGCTACCTTAGGACCGTTATAGTTACGGCCGCCGTTTACCGAGGCTTCGATTCAGAGCTTCGCCGAAGCTAACCCCTCCTCTTAACAGATCGGCACCGGGCAGGTGTCAGTCCCTATACGTCATCTTACGATTTCGCAGAGACCTGTGTTTTTAGTAAACAGTCGCCAGCGTCTTTTCACTGCGGCCCCTTCATGCTCCACGAGCAAGTCGCTTCACAGTCACAGGGCGCTCCTTCTCCCGAAGTTACGGAGCCATTTTGCCTAGTTCCTTCACCAGGGTTCTCTCGAGCACCTTAGGATACTCTCCTCACCTACCTGTGTCGGTTTACGGTACGGTTTGGCCTGTCTCTCCTTAGAGGTTATTTCTCGGCAGCTTGATTAGGTAGAATTGGCTCCCCCGAAGGGTCGTTCCTCCATAACGTCTCGGAGTATAAGAAGCCCGGATTTGCCAAAGCTTCACTCCTACGCGCTTGGACCAGCATCCATCAGCTGGCTCTACTTTCACTTCTGCGTCACCCCATCGTACAAACGAAACAAACCAAGTTCCGGAATTTTGACCGGATTCCCATCGTCTACGCCTTTCGGCCTCGACTTAGGGGCCGACTTACCCTGAGCGGATTAGCCTTCCTCAGGAAACCTTAGGTTTTCGGTGTGCAGGTTTCTCACCTGCATTATCGCTACTCATGCCGGCATAAGCCCTTCCGATATGTCCACCGCAGCTCGCGCTACGACTTCGACCACCTACGGAATGCTCCCCTACCAGACGCGTGCAAGCACGCGAATCCAAAGCTTCGGTACAAGTCTTGAGTCCCGATTATTTTCGGCGCCAAATCACTTAACTAGTGAGCTGTTACGCTTTCTTTAAAGGGTGGCTGCTTCTAAGCCAACCTCCTAGCTGTCTGAGCAATTCGACATCCTTTCACCACTTAGACTTGATTTAGGGACCTTAGCTGTTGGTCTGGGCTCTTTCCCTCTCGGCCATGGATCTTATCACCCATAGCCTGACTCCCGTGATAAATTAAAACGGCATTCGGAGTTTGATTGGGGTCGGTAAACCTTGTGGGGCCCCTAACCCATTCAGTGCTCTACCTCCGTCTAACATTACACGAGGCTAGTCCTAAAACTATTTCGGGGAGAACCAGCTATCACTGAGTTTGATTGGCCTTTCACCCCTAGCCACAGCTCATCCAAGCCGTTTTCAACCGACCCTGGTTCGGACTTCCACGTCATGTTACTGACGCTTCCTCCTGGCCATGGCTAGATCACTCAGCTTCGGGTCTACCGCATGCAACTTCGCGCCCTATTAAGACTCGCTTTCGCTACGGCTCCGTGCCTACGACACTTAACCTTGCTGCATACGATAACTCACCGGCTCATTATGCAAAAGGCACGCCGTCAGGTCCGAAGACCCTCCGACTGCTTGTAAGCGTATGGTTTCAGGTACTATTTCACTCCCCGCCTGGGGTGCTTTTCACCTTTCCCTCACGGTACTGGTTCACTATCGGTAATCGTCGGATATTTAGCCTTAGCAGATGGTCCTGCTGGATTCCCGCAAGATTTCACGTGTCCCGCGGTACTTGGGAACACCGTCGGAAGGCTCAAGCATTTCGCCTACGGGGCTTTCACCCTCTATGGCCGGACTTTCCAGACCGCTCGGCTATACTTGAACTTTGTAACTTCCTGGGATGATTACGGTCATCCCTGACAGGTCCCGCAACCCCCACTACGCAACGCCCGTAAGCTTTAACACGCAATGGGTTTAGGCTGATTCGCGTTCGCTCGCCGCTACTGACGAAATCATTGTTATTTTCTTTTCCTGGGGTTACTAAGATGTTTCAATTCACCCCGTACGCTCCGCTGGCCCTATGTATTCAGGCCAGGGTACTGCAGGTTTACCCGCAGTGGGTTTCCCCATTCGGAAATTCCCGGATCAACGCTTGTTTGCAGCTCCCCGAGACTTATCGCAGCTTACCACGTCCTTCATCGCTCGACGATTCCAAGGCATCCACCATACGCCCTTAGTAGCTTAACCAAAGGCAAGTTTGTGAGTGCATCTCAATGTGCTACTCTCCATATTCGGTTGTCAAAGAACAGCTTGCCAAGTCTTTTAGACTTTCCGGACCTAATAGGTTGGTGGAGATAGACGGGTTCGAACCGACGACCCCCGGCTTGCAAAGCCGGTGCTCTCCCAACTGAGCTATATCCCCAGCACGTCCGATGAGTTGGTGGGCCTAGGAAGATTTGAACTTCCGACCTCACGCTTATCAGGCGTGCGCTCTAACCAACTGAGCTATAGGCCCAACAAACCAGCGGCTGGACCGAGGTCCAGCCTTTGGCAAGAGAATAGCGTGCGAGGTCCAAGCAATTCTGTTCTACCGTAACCAAGACCAGGCTCAGGGCCTGGATGGCTTACTCCTTAGAAAGGAGGTGATCCAGCCGCACCTTCCGATACGGCTACCTTGTTACGACTTAGTCCCCCTCGCCAACCACACCTTGGGCACCTGCCTCCTCCGAAGAGGTTAGCTCAGCGACTTGGGGTGCAGCCAACTCGGTTGACTTGACGGGCGGTGTGTACAAGGCCCGGGAACGTATTCACCGCGTCGTTCTGATACGCGATTACTAGCGATTCCAACTTCATGTAGTCGAGTTGCAGACTACAATCCGAACTGAGGCCGGCTTTTTGGGATTCGCTCCACATCACTGTATCGCTGCCCATTGTACCGACCATTGTAGCACGTGTGTAGCCCTGGGCGTAAGGGCCATGCTGACTTGACGTCGTCCCCACCTTCCTCCGGTTTATCACCGGCAGTCTCTCTAGAGTCCCCAGCATTACCTGATGGCAACTAAAGATAGGGGTTGCGCTCGTTGCAGGACTTAACCTAACATTTCACGACACGAGCTGACGACAGCCATGCAGCACCTGTACAGGAGTCCGAAGAAGGATGTATTTCTACATCTGTCCCCTGCATGTCAAGCCCAGGTAAGGTTCTTCGCGTTGCATCGAATTAAACCACATGCTCCACCGCTTGTGCGGGCCCCCGTCAATTCCTTTGAGTTTCAACCTTGCGATCGTACTCCCCAGGTGGGGTACTTAATGCGTTAGCTGCGGCACTGAAGGGGTAGAATCCTCCAACACCTAGTACCCATCGTTTACGGCATGGACTACCGGGGTATCTAATCCCGTTCGCTCCCCATGCTTTCGTGCCTGAGCGTCAGTTCCGGGCCAGAAGGCCGCCTTCGCCACTGGTGTTCCTCCAGATATTTACGCATTTCACCGCTACACCTGGAATTCCACCTTCCTCTCCCGGACTCAAGCCTGCCAGTTTCAGGGGCAGTTTGACGGTTGAGCCGTCATATTTCACCCCTGACTTAGCAGGCCGCCTGCGCACCCTTTATACCCAGTGAATCCGAACAACGCTTGCACCCTCCGTATTACCGCGGCTGCTGGCACGGAGTTAGCCGGTGCTTCCTCTGATGGTACCGTCAAACTATCCGGGTATTAACCGAATAGCTTTCTTCCCAATCTGACAGAACTTTACAATCCATAGGACCTTCTTCGTTCACGCGGCGTCGCTCCGTCAGGCTTTCGCCCATTGCGGAAGCTTCTCGACTGCTGCCTCCCGTAGGAGTCTGGGCCGTATCTCAGTCCCAGTGTGGCCGGACACCCTCTCAGGCCGGCTACCCATCGTCGCCTTGGTAGGCCATTACCCCACCAACAAGCTAATGGGAGGCGGAACCATCCTTCAACGGCAGCTTCAAAGAGAGGCCACCTTTCACCTTTTGAACATGCGATCAAAAGGTCGTATGCGGTATTAGCAGCTCGTTAGAACTGTTATCCCCCATTGAAGGGTAGGTTTTCCACCCGTTACTCACCCGTTCGCCACTGTACTAATTTCCCGAAGGAAACGTTCTCGTTCGACTTGCATGCCTAATCCACGCCGCCAGTGTTCGTTCTGAGCCAGGATCAAACTCTCCGTTGTCAAAATATAACAACAGGAAATCTCCTGTTTTTTCGCAAAGGACACCATCCGAACTTTCCGCAAGTCGCCGAAGCTTCTTACTTCCAGTTCGAGTGATGAACCCAGAATTGCTTTTATCGGGCCATCGCACGCTATTCTGTTGTCAAAGATCTGAACCGAGCAGTCGCTGCCGCTGGTCCCCTCCAGCAGGGGAGAGGCAAGATACTCAAGAGTCCAAACGGTGTCAACAAAAAAATTGAACTTTTTGGATTCCCAAGTCGGTGTCGGGTTCGGACTTAAATCCTGCCTGACTCCGGCCGCCCGTCGTGAGCTGTGAAGCTCGCCACCCGGGCAACGGGGGCGGAAGTTATACGCAGTTCGGCCAACTGTCAAAAAGAAAAAGGCGTTTTTTTAATTTTTTTTTAAAACAGCACCAAACCGCCTGTTTCAAGGGCTTTTCGCCCCTTTGCCGTGACCATCCAGACACGGTCCGGCGTGTCTTTTCCGACACCGTAGGGCAAAAGCGGCCCCCCCGGCCCGCGGTTTGGCTCCTCCTGAGGTGCGCCTGCTCCCCCATTTTCCCGGCAAATCACCTTCCCGGTGGGCACGGTTCTTGGATATACACCCCGCGGGGACGGGAACTTCCCGCCCCCACGCCCGGTAGCAAGGGCCTGAGCTCCCGCTCAAAACCTCGGGCCGGGGGCGACTTGAACTGGCCAGGTGTTCCTCCGGAGTGCTATTTTAGCCTGCGCCGGTTCGGTGAGTGGGCGCTGTGCGCCCCTGCCGGCCCCGGCCCGAGAACGGAAACGGCCCCTGCGCAGGGCTGCCCCAAACGGCGGGCGCCCCACGGAATACGGAGATCCATGCGAAACATCCTCACAGTCACCATCCCCCGGCCCTGGGTGCGCGGCCTGTTCATCACCCTGGGCGTCCTTTTCGTGGGCGCCCTGGGCGCCACCATATATGGTGTGGATTATCTGTCCCGGGACCTGCCCTCCCCCGAATCCCTGCAAACCATCGAACCGGCGGTCAAGACGGTGATCTTCTCGGCCAACGGCGACACCTTGCGGGAGTTCTACACGGAGAACCGCACCGTGGTCCCCCTGAACCGCATTCCGCGGTCGCTGCAGAACGCCGTCATCTCCGTGGAAGACCGGCGTTTCTACAAGCACTACGGCATCGACATGCGCCGGCTGGTCAGCGTCATCTGGATCAACCTTTCCAGCAGCCGCAGCCCGGGCGCCAGCACCCTGACCCAGCAACTGGCCCGCAACCTCTTCCTGACCCCCGAGAAGCGGGTGACGCGCAAGCTCAAGGAGATGATCCTGGCCGTGCAGATCGAGCAGATCTACACCAAGGACGAGATCCTGGCCATGTACCTGAACCAGATCTACCTGGGCAAGGGCACCTACGGCGTGCAGGCGGCCAGCCGGACCTTCTTCGGGAAGAACGTGTGGGATCTGGAACCGGCGGAGGCCACCATGATGGCCGGCATGATCCAGTTGCCGGAGCGCTACAGTCCCTTCAATCACCTGGACAACGCCTACAAACGCCGCGCCACCGTGCTGGAGACCATGATCTCCGCGGGTTACCTTTCCCGGGCCGAGGCCGAGAGCATCGGCGCCACCGAGGTGCACCCTCACCAGGCCAGCGACCAGGCCGAGGTCAGCAGCGGCTTTGCCGCCTATTTCGTGGAAGAGGTGCGCAAGCAGCTGGAAGAGGACTACGGGGCCGACAAGCTGTACAAGGAGGGCCTGAAGGTGTGGACCACCCTGGTCCCCCAGTACCAGACCTGGATGGAGGAAGCCCTGGAATCCCACCTGGCGGCCGAGGAGCACGCCAGGGGGTACGAGATGACCAGGGCCCTCTATGATTCCCTGACGGCCGTGGGCGAGCGTCCCGAGACCCTGGAGTACCTGCAGGGAGCTGCCCTGCTGCAGGACGTGCGCACCGGCGCCATCCTGGGGATGGTCGGCGGGCGCAGTTTCGACGACTACAAGTGGAACATGGCCACCCAGGCCGCCCGCCAGCCGGGCTCCATCTTCAAGCCCTTCATCTATCTGACGGCCCTCCAACAGGGCTACACCCCCAGCACCATCCTCATGGACACCCCGTTCATGCTGGACACCGGGGTGAGCCTGTGGCGACCCAAGAACTTCAGCGGCCGTTTCCGGGGGCCCATGACGGTGCGCTTCGCCCTGAGCCGGTCCATCAACACTCCCACGGCCAAGCTTTACCAGGACTTCGGCCTGGCCCCGGTGCTGGAGAACGTGGAGAAGCTGGGCTTCACCACCAAGCTGCCTCACGTGCCCGCCCTGTTCCTGGGAGCCGGCGAGGTGACCCTGCGGGAGGTGGTGGCCGCCTACAGCACCTTCGCCAACCACGGGGTGTACGTGAAGCAGCACCTGATCACCCGGGTGGAGAGCATGGACGGCGAGGTGCTGTACGAGGTGCGCATCCAGCAACGGGAGGCCCTGGACCCCGCCGAGGCCTACATGATGTGCAACCTGCTGCAGACCACCATCAAGGAAGGAACGGCCCGCAGCGCCGGCTGGCGCGGCTTCACCAAGACCGGGGCGGGCAAGACCGGCACCACCAACGAGAGCACCAACGCCTGGTTCTGCGGCTTCACCCCCAGCTTCTGCGGAGGCGTGTGGGTGGGCTTCGACCGGGCTCTGCCCATGGGCAAGGGGGCCACCGGCAGCAAGATGGCCCTGCCCGTTTGGACGGGTTTCATGGGCAAGATCACCGACCAGAAAGGTGAGGAGCCCTTCATCCGGCCCCCGGGAATCGTGGAAGCCCGCATCTGCCTGGAGTCGGGCATGCTGGCCACCAGCGGCTGCGACAGCACCGCCGTGGAGGTGTACCTGCCGGATAACTTCCCCCAGGACGTGTGCGACGTGCACGGGGGGCAGTTGCATGATTTCCAGGGAGTGGACAAGGATTTTCAGACCCTCGACCAGGACGACGACGAGTTTTGAGGAGGCTGGTAAAAAGGGGCTCGGGGAAGGCGTGCTCGGACCGTCTCGCTGCGGCGTACGCCTGTACACCTCACTCGCCGGTCCTTCCGCGCCACCTTCCCCGAGCCCCTTTTCCCTCAGCCTTGGGGCCTGTATTCCCCGCCTTGGTGCTTGAAGAGGAAGGGGAAAAGAGAAGGTATCTGGAGAGACCATACGGGCCCGGTTCCTGGGCAAGGAGCCGGGCCCTTTTCATCCTGTTCTGGTTCCCCCCATGGTTCTCGCGGGCAGGAGCCCAGGCCGGGCTTATTCCACGCGGCCCAGGATCAGGTCGTGCGCCGGCACGGCCTCCTGGCTGAAGCTGAGGGCCTTCAACACGCGGTCACCGGCGGTGCGGGCCTGGTCCGGGCGGTCGCAGTGGATGCGGGCCAGGACATCACCCTTGCTCAGCTTGTCACCCACCGCGGCCAGGAAGTCGATGCCGCAGCTCAGGTCCAGGGGATCCTCCACCTTGCGGCGGGCGCCGCCCATGTCGGCCAGGGCCAGGCCCACCTGGCGAGTCTGGACCCCGGCCAGCCAGCCGTCTGCGGGGGCGGTGACCTCGTGGGCGAGGGGCGCCGTCTTCAGAGCGAAGTCGTCGCGGTCCGGATCGATGCGGCCGCCCTGGGCCGCCACCCATTCCTGCATGGCCGCGAAGGCGGCGCCGGAATCCCACACCTCTTCCACCAGCCGACGGGAAGCGGCGCGGTCGGGGCGAATGCCCGCCAGACGCACCATCTCGGCGGTCAGGTCCACCGTCAGTTCCACCAGATCGGCCGGAGCCTTGGCGCGCCCATCAGGCCGCAGGGCGGCCAGGGCCTCGATGGTCTCGTTGGTGTGCCCCACGGCCACGCCCAGGGGCTGGTCCATGTCCGAGAAAACCACGGACATGTTGCGCCCGTAGCGGCGGCCGGTTTCCACCAGGGCTTCGGCCAGCCGGCGGGCGTTGTCCAGGTCGCGCATGAAGGCCCCCGAGCCGGTCTTCAGATCGATGACGATGCTGCGGGGGCCGGCGGCCAGCTTCTTGGACATGATGGAGGCGGTGATAAGGGGCACGCAATCCACCGTGGCCGTCACGTCGCGCAGGGCGTAGATGCGCTTGTCCGCCGGGGCGATGGTTCCGCTCTGGCCGATGATGGCGCACCCCACCTTGTCCGTGAGAGCCAGGAACTCGTCGTTGCTCATGTCGATGCGGTAGCCGGGAATGGCCTCCAGCTTGTCCAGGGTGCCCCCGGTGTGGCCCAGGCCCCGCCCCGAGAGCATGGGGATCTTCAGGCCGCAGGCCGCCCCCAGGGGGGCCAGCAGCAGGCTGACCTTGTCGCCAACGCCGCCTGTACTGTGCTTGTCGGCGGACGGGCCGCCCAGGCCGGAGGTGTCCAGTTCCTCGCCCGATTCCAGCATGGCGCCGGTGAGGGCGGCGGTCTCGGCGGCGGTCATGCCGCGGAACCACACGGCCATGAGAAAGGAGGCCATCTGGTAGCGGGGCACGCGATCGGCGGTGAAGCCCTCCACCAGGAAGCGGATGCGCTCCTCGTCCAGCTCCTGACCGGCTTTCTTGGCTTCGATGATTTCCAGGACGTTCATGAGTCTTCCTTTTTCGGCTGGATAAAACTGACGAAACTTTCGGGCAGGAGGTCGGCGATGGTGGTCTCGCGCACCGGGCCGGCAGCGCCCTTCTCGCCCCCCAGAAGGACCACCAGATCGCCTCCGAATTCCCGCAGCACCTGGCGGCAGGCCCCGCACGGCGGCGTGGGTTCCACCCCGTCGGCACACACGGCGATGGCGGTGAATTCGCGCTCGCCGTCGGCCACGGCGCGGAACACGGCGGTGCGTTCGGCGCAGTTGCTCAGACCGAAGCTGGCGTTCTCAACGTTGGTGCCCAGGTAGACCTTGCCGCTTTTGCCCAGCAGGGCCGCCCCCACCTTGAAAGCCGAGTAGGGCGAGTAACTGGCCTGGCGGGCCTGGCAGGCCTGGTCCACCAGCTGGCGGTACTTCTCGTTCATGATTTCCCTCCCTCGTGCAGGGCCGCCTCCAGCAGGGGCCAGAAGCTGGCGCCCTTGGCCGGACGCTCCACCTGGAAGAAGTCGGCCAGGGTGGCGGCCATGTCCATGAAGCCCTTGCGCAGACCCAGATCCGGTCCCACGGTCAGGGCGGGCAGGTAGGCCAGCAGGGGCACGTGCTCCCGGGAATGATCGGTGCTGGGGGTGGTGGGATCGTTGCCGTGATCGGCCGTCATGAGCAGCAGATCGTCAGGCGCCAGCATCTCCAGGAAGCCGGGCAGCCAGGCGTCGAATTCCTCCAGCCCGCCGCGCATGCCCTCGGGGTCGTTGCGGTGGCCCCACAGCATGTCGAAGTCCACCAGGTTCAGCAGGATCAGGGCGTTCTCGTCCTTGCACTTCGCGTAAAGTTCCTGCAGGCGGGCCATGCCCTCGGCGTTGCTCTTGCTGGGGAAGGACTGGTCGATGCCGCTGCCGGCGTACAGATCGTAGATCTTGCCGATGCTGCTGACCCGGATGCCCGCCCGCTGCAGGGTGTTCAGGAACAGGTCCGAGGGGGGCACCACCGAGTAGTCGTGGCGGTAGGGCGTGCGCGTGTACTGGCCGCTGGGCCCGGTGAAGGGCCGGGCGATGACGCGGCTGACGGCGTGCTCGCCTTTCAGCATCTCGCGGGAGATCTCGCACACGCGGTACAGCTCGTCCAGGTCGCACACCTTGTCGTGAGCGGCGATCTGGAAGACGCTGTCGGCCGAGGTGTAGACGATGAGCTTGCCGGTGGCGATGTGCTCGTCCCCCAGCTCCTCGATGATGGCCGTGCCGCTGGCGGGCTTGTTGCCCAGCACCCCGTAACCCGTCAGGCGGGTGAACTCCTCGATGACCTCCGGCGGGAACCCGTCCGGGTAGGTGGGAAAGGGCACGCTGGTCTCCAGGCCCATGAGCTCCCAGTGACCGGTGGTGCTGTCCTTGCCCGCCGAGATCTCCTCCAGGCGGCCATACCCGGCCCGGGGGCTCTCGGCGGCGGACACCCCGTCCAGGGGATGGAGGTTGCCCAGCCCCAGGCTTTGCAGGGTGGGCACCTTCAGCCCCCCCACCTTGCGGGCCAGGTTGCCCAGGGTGTCGCTGCCCTTGTCGCCATAGGCGGCGGCGTCGGGGGCGTTGCCCACCCCCAGACCATCCAGAACGATGAGAATTGCTTTGGCCATATTATCATGATCTCCCGGCTGGCTGATGAATGCCCGTGGGGCAAAGAATGGAATCAACAAAGTTAGTTCTTGAAAGCCTTTGCCGTCAATCTTCTTGCTTCGGGCCGTTCTGTGGCTAGAATGGGGCCCATGAAAAACGACCTTTTCAGCAATCGGGAAGAGGGGGATCAACCCCGGCATAAACCCGCCGGGGAAACGCGCCATGTTCCCCTGGCCGACCGCATGCGCCCGGAAACCCTGGACGAGATGGTGGGCCAGCAGGAATTGCTGGGCCCCGGCGGTCCCCTGCGCCTGCTGTTGCAGGGGGACACCCTGCCCTCCCTGTTGCTGTGGGGCCCTCCCGGCTGCGGCAAGACCACCCTGGCCCGCCTGGTGGCCAACCACACCCAGGCCCGTTTCCTGGAGTACAGCGCCGTGGCGGTGGGCTCCAAGGAGCTGAAGGCCGTCATGAGCGAGGCCGCCAAGTTCCGCCGGGCCACGGGGCAGCGCACCATCCTCTTCCTGGACGAGATTCACCGCTTCAACAAGGCCCAGCAGGACGCCCTGCTGCCCTGGGTGGAGCGGGGCGACGTGACACTCATCGGGGCCACCACCGAGAACCCCAGCTTCGAGGTGAACAGCGCCCTCATCAGCCGCACCCGGCTGTTCGTGCTGAAGCAGCTGGCCCCCGCGGACATCGCCGCCTTGCTGCGGCGGGCCCTGGCGGCCGAGAAGGGCCTGGCCGCCACCGCCGTCACCCTGACCGGCGAGGCCCTGGCCGCCCTGGCCGAGATGAGCGAGGGTGACGCCCGCGCCGCCCTGGGCCTGCTGGAGACGGTGGTCAACGCCCAGGCCGCCCGGGCAGACGGTGACGACGCGCCGCCGCCGGTAGATCCGGAGGCCCTGGAAACCCTGCTGCAGGCCCGCGCCGCCCGCTACGACAAGGCCGGCGAGGAGCACTTCAACATCATCTCGGCCCTGCACAAGAGCATGCGCAACAGCGATGTGCAGGCCGCCCTGTACTGGCTGGCGAGAATGGTGGAAAGTGGCGAGGATCCGCTGTACATTGCCCGGCGGATCGTGCGCTTCGCCAGCGAGGATGTGGGGCTGGCCGATCCCCAGGCCCTGCCGGTGGCCCTGGCTGCCAGGGACGCGGTCCACTTCATCGGGCTTCCCGAAGGCAGCCTGGCCCTGGCCCAGGCCGTGACCTACATGAGCCTGGCCCCCAAGAGCAACGCCCTCTACACCGCCTACAAGGCCGTGCAGAAGGAGGTGGCCCGGGGCCACAATCCGCCGGTACCCCTGCACCTGCGCAACGCCCCCACGCACCTGATGAAGGACCTGGGGTACGGTAAAGATTACGTGTACGCGCACGATACCAGTGAGGGGATGGCCGCCATGAGCTGCCTGCCCGATGACCTGGCGGGACGGACCTACTACCGCCCCGGCCGGCGCGGCTTCGAGGCCGAACTGGCGGAGCGCATGGAAAAGATCCGGCAATGGCACGCCCGCAAGCGACAGAAAAGCCAGGGCGCCCAGGAGCGCGGCCGCCTTGCCGGCGGCCCCGCCAGGCCGGAAGATAAAACGGCAACAAACCAGCCGAAGGACAGCGGCGATCAGGAAGGAAAATCATGAAACGCATCGGCGTATTGACCGGAGGCGGCGACGCCGCGGGAATGAATCCCGCCCTGCGGGCCGTGGTCCGCACCGCGTGGCAGAAAGGAGCCGAGGTCATCGGTATCCGGCGGGGCTGGCAGGGGCTGGCCGAGGGTGATTACGAGGTGATGGGCCCCCGCTCCGTCAGCGGGATCCTGGACGCCGGCGGCACCATCCTGCGCACCTTCCGCTACCCCCAGTTCTCCACCGACGAGGGCACCGAGCCCGTGCGCCGCACCCTGGAAGAGCTGAAGCTGGACGGCATGGTCATCATTGGGGGCGACGGCAGCTTCCGCGGAGCGGCCAAGCTCATCCGTGAATTCGATCTGCCGGTGGTGGGCGTGCCCGCCACCATCGACAACGATATTCCCGGCACCGACATGTCCATCGGTTTCGACACCGCCCTGAACATCGCCGTGGAGGCGGTGGACAAGGTGCGGGACACCGCCACCAGCCACGGCCGCATCTTCGTCATCGAGGTCATGGGCCGGCACTACGGCCTGCTGGCGGCCCAGGTGGCCATCGCCACGGGCGCCGAGGAAGTTCTGCTGCCCGAAATCCCCTACAACATCGACCACATGGTGCGGCGCATCAAGGCCGGCTACAAGCGCGGCAAGCAGCACGCCCTGATCGTGGTGGCCGAGGGCGCCGGCAAGGCCTCCTACGTCACCTTCGAGATCCAGGAGCGCCTGCGGCGCGAGGTGCGCATGGTCGTGCTGGGACACGTGCAGCGGGGCGGTGCCCCCTCGGGTTACGACCGCATCCTGGCCTCGCGCCTGGGACACCGGGCCACCGAGTTGCTGTTCGAGGGTAACCACGGGGTGATGGTGGGCATCGTGGCCAACAAGTTCAAGACCAGCAGCCTGGAAAAGAAGAGCGCCCTGTCCCCCAAGGCCGTGCTGCGGGACGCGCGGCTCATGGAGAGCCTGGTCTGAGGCCGCGCCCTGCCCGGGGCGGAACCGGCGCCAGCCGTCCCCCTCGGCCCGACCATTCCCGCGATCACATTCCAGACAAAAGCAGCGACCCCCGAAAGGGTCGCTGCTCTTTTTATCGCCTCGGGAGCCGGCCGGGGAATTACTCGCCCTGGTAGGCCTCCACGTAGGTGTTGGCGTACTGGAACCACACAACACGCATCTTGCCCACGTAGTGGCCCAGGCCCTCGTGCTCATCCTTGCGGACGCGGTAGGTCTCTTCCAGCTCGGTGACGGTGAAGGCACCGATGAGGGGCAGATCCTTGTCCAGCAGCAGGTGCATCATCCACTCGCCACCCTCGGTCAGGTCGACGATCTCCAGGAAGCACTCCTCGCCGATGGCGTACCAGCGGTAGTCTTCCTCGGTGGGGACCACGGGGTTCCCGTCGGCGTCGGTCTCTTCCAGATCGAAGCGGGGACGATAGACGAAGTTGGCGAAGGCGCTCTTGATGGTCTTGGCCGGGTCACCCTCGTTCTCGGGCAGGTAGGTGGCCGTGGCTTCCTTGATGCCGGCGGCCTTCCAGCCGATATCGGGCAGGGGAGCGCCGGGCAGATCCTGGGCGATGGCGCCGCTGCGCAGCAGGTGGGGCAGCTTGTAGCCCTTGGGAGCGGGGATGCTGTCCTGCACCACCACGCCGTTCTTCTTGATGCGCTGGATGACCAGGTGGGTGGGCTGGGGAGTGAAGGTCTTCTTCACGCCCAGCAGGGAACCCGCCAGGTTGGGGGCGTTGTTCTCCAGATCCTGGCCGACCAGGAAGTTCAAGAGGTTACCGTTGCGGATGATACCCACATCGCCCTTGATGTACTCGAATTCGGGGGCGTCGATCTCGAACAGGAAGCCGACGCTCAGGGTGTCGCCGTCCATGATGCGACGCACGGAATCATAGGCGTAGGGATCGACCACTTCCTCTTTACTGCAACCCGCCAGACCGATGATAGTCAGAACAGTCAGGCCCAGCACCAGGGCCAGAGCCCAGCGACGCGGGGAAGAAACACCGAACATGAACAACCTCCCTAAGGGTACATCACTGCCTTGCCGGTGGGACGCAAGGCGTTATCAACTGCCGAGATCAATGCTTGCGCATGTTAGGACCGGACAGATCACTCGTCAACCGCTCTCTTCAACCTCATGAAATTGGGGCATCGGCGCGGAAAAAGCAAATGCATTCCGCACCCGAACCGTCGCCGCAGCCACTTTGCGGCTCACAAGCGCGGCAACTGGCGAATAACTCCCAGGACATCCCGCTGGGTGGCCAGTCCCCCATCCCACAGGGACTGGAAAATTTGCCAGTGATTGGGCATGAGAACCCCCGCGGAGGAGAACATCTTGCTGAAGCGTCCGCGGCGGTCTTCCAGGCTGTAACCAGGCAGCCCGGCCCGGTGCAGGCGACCGTCCACGACCACTTCCCAGGCGGTCTCGAAGGAGGCTGCCTGCGCGGTCGGCACCGCGCCCGGGTTCACCTCGCCGCGGGCCAGGTCCCGGATGAACAGGAAGTTGTGGTAGAAGAAGGCGCGGCTGTGATCCCGGGAGAAATCATCGGCTGCGGGCAGCTCGCCCTGCCATTGCCCTTCCCGGCCGTCCCAGACCTGGGCCGGCTGATGGAAGGTGGCGCCGCGCTGGCGGCGGCGCACCAGGGAACCGGTGCTGCAATGAAATTCCACCGGCACCAGCCGGCCCTCGGCGCCGCCCCCGGCGGGAAACCGGAACCAGGTGGTTTCCTCGTCGGGGGCGTCATCCACGCACACCAGCACGCGGCTGAAATCCCGGTCCAGATGCAGGTCGGCCACCAGGTCCTTCCACAGAGGCTCCAGCAGCCGCCCCCAGGCGGGATCGGCCCCTTCGCAGCGGAACAGCTCCGAACCGGAAGTGGTCATCTCACTCGCCCTCGACCATGGAGCCGCCCCCCACCGGGCGCAGCTTGGCCGTGAAATGGCGCAGGGCCGGCGGCTGCCAGACGATCTCCAGGCCCCGCAGGCGCTGACCGATCTCCATGACCCGGGCACAGGAGTCGGCCACGTAGTCCAGCTGGGTGTGGGTGTAGACGCGCCGCGGCACAGCCAGGCGCACCAGTTCCATGGCCGGCGGCACCATCTCCCCCGTGTCGGGATCCACGTGCTCGAACATGAGGCTGCCGATCTCGACGCCGCGCACGCCGCCCTCCACATACAGGGCTGCGGTGAAGACCTGGGCCGGAAATTCCTTCTGGGGAATGTGCGGCAGGGCTTTGCGGGCATCCAGGTAGATGGCGTGGCCGCCGGCGGGCTTCAGGTAGGGGACGCCCAATTCGTCCAGGCGCCGGCCCAGGCGGGCCACCTGGCCGATGCGGTAAGCCAGGTAGTCGGGATCCAAGACCTCGCGCAGGCCCTGGGCCACCGCCGCCAGGTCGCGGCCGGCCAGGCCGCCGTAGGTGGGAAAGCCCTCCCGCAGGATCAGGAGGTTGGTGGCGTTCTGGGCCCAGGCGTCGTCGTTCAGGCACAGGAAGCCGCCGATGTTCACCAGGGCGTCCTTCTTGGCGCTCATGGTGCAGCCGTCGCCCAGGGCGAACATCTCGTTGCAGATCTGCTTGATGCTCTTGTTGGCGTAGCCCTCTTCCCGCTGCTGGATGAACCAGGCGTTCTCGGCGAAGCGGCACGCGTCGAAGATGAGGGGCACCCCGGCCTGGCGGCAGAACTCGGACACGGCCTTGACGTTGCCCATGCTCACGGGCTGGCCGCCGCCGCTGTTGTTGGTGATGGTCAGCATGACGAAGGGGATGCGCTGCTTGCCGTACTTCTCGAAGGCGCGCTGCAGCTTGTCCAGGGACATGTCGCCCTTGAAGGGGGCCTCCAGCATGGGGTCCAGGCCCGCGTCGGCCACGCAATCCAGGGCCACCCCTCCCACGTGCTCAACGTTGGCGCGGGTGGTGTCGAAGTGGATGTTGTTGGGGACCACGTCCCCTTCCTTCAGGGTCACGGCGAACAGCAGCCCCTCGGCGGCCCGGCCCTGGTGGGTGGGGATGACGTGCTTGTAGCCGAAGATGTCGCGGATGGTGCTCTCGAAATCGGCGAAGGATTTGCTGCAGGCGTAGGCCTCGTCGCCGGTCATGAGGGCGGCCCACTGCATGTCGCTCATGGCGCTGGTGCCACTGTCGGTCAGCAGGTCCACATAGATGGCCGAGGAGGGAACCTTGAAGACATTGTAGCCGGCTTCCTGCAGGTACTTGACGCGCTCCTCGCGACTGACCCGCTGGATCTTCTCGACAACCTTGATGCGGTAAGGCTCAAAGGAATGGTCCATGGTTGGTAACCCTCCGGAGTGGGACGGAAATCGCCGAGCAGGAATTGCTTCATTGCACCAGGCAAATCTAAGCCGTGGCCCCTGGGCATTCAAGGTCCGTGGTGGTCCCGAGGTCCCGGGTCCGGGGTCACGGCCCCATCCCGCCCTCGGCCAGAGGTGAGCGGTCCTTGTACAGGATGAGGACCCGCTCGGTCAGGCGGGAGAACACCCGGTAGTGACGGTCGGCCGGTTCGGTGCCCTGGCACAGGTACACCCCGGCGCTCAGAGGGAATCCGGAGTGGCGATCGGACGGGCCCAGCAGGACCATGGGCAGGCCAGGGACGTGTTCCTGGCCCACGTCGGCCACCCCCACCAGCCCCTGGCGTTCCCCCAGCCACAGCACCCAGGCAGCCCACAGATCATCGGCCGGCAGGGAATTCAGGGGCCGGTCTCCCCACAGCCGCGCCAGTCCCAGGGCCCGCCGGCGAGCCGCACCATCGGCCAGGACCGAGGCGGCCCAGGGCTGGCGGGACAGAGACCTGATGAATTCCGCGCCCGTGATTCCCGGGTCCAGCTGTTGCAGCTGCGGCAGCCAGAGCAGGGCCTGCTCCGCCGCCTCGGGGCCCAGCATGCGGGCCAGCACGGAGGCCCAGCGCGGCCCCGGCGGCTCGGGAATCTTCTCGGGGCCCGCACCCGCCTCCAGCAGCAGGCTCTGCAGGCGCCCCAGTTGCAGGGTCTCGGCCAGGAACACCACCGATGCCACCATGAGCTCCCGGGCTCCGGGCAGGTGCAGTCCTTCCCAGATCCCCTCGGGAACGGCCAGCCATCCCCGGCGGCTCAGGGATTCGGCCAGGAAATCCAGATCGCTGGACAGAGGGCCCACCAGGCGCAACCGGGGGGGCAGCTCGCCGCTTTCCACCGCCTCCACCACCCGGGACAGGCAGTGGTCCAGGTTGTCGGCCGGCACGTCCAACATCAGGCCCTTGCCCGGCCCCTGGTGCTGGACCTTGTCCGTCAGCTCCGCCGGCAGATTGTTGCGGATCTCGGTCCACACCCGGCGGGACAAGGTGTGCTGGGTCTTGAGATGCATCACCTGTTCGGCCCGGGGCACGGTGAGGAAGAGGTGCTCCCAGGATTCGCTGGTTTCGCCCGGGTCCAGGGTCATGAGCAGGCGGCGCCCCCGCCCCTGCTGGGCGATCTGGTAGCGCAGCTCGGCGGGGAAGCGCTGGCTTTCCAGCATGATGATGATGTCGGACGAACCCGGCTGGCCCACATCCTTGAGAAGAGAGGCCGCCGGAACGGGCGAACCCTGCCCATCCCCCTCTGCGGCCACCAGGACCGTGGGCAAAGGACCGGCCGGGCCCAGCTGGCTCCAGCGCTGCATGAAGAAGGCGGCGCTGCCCGTGTCAGGGGCATGAACCGTCACGTGTCCGGACAGGCCCACCTGCGACCAGGAGCGAACCAGGCCCGCCAGCAGGGCTTCATGGCGGCCGGAACCGGCCAGACCGCTGAGGACCAGCAGACCGGCTGAACCTGCGGGGTCCACCAGTTCGGCCACGCGCTGCAGGACGATCTCGCGGGTCTCGTCCCGGTCCCGACGGGAAAGCAACCCTCTCCAGCCGCCCCCGCCCCGAGGCCGATGATCACCCGGCTGCGGGCCAGCTGCGCCCGGGTCACGGGCAAGGCCGGTGGACGGGACCGATCCGGACAAGGCAGCCCCCCCGGGGGCAGCCGCCAGAGCGGCCTGTTCATTCAGTTCGGCGGCCAGAAGCTGCCAGCCGGGACCACCCTGCTGGACGGTCGGGCTCTCGGCCACCGTCAGCAGATCCACCAGGTGCAGGGCGCCGGCCGTGGCGGGCCCCGCCCAGCGCCACATCTTCATGGCCGAACCAAGGGCCAGGAATTCCTCTTCCTCGCGGCGCAGGGTGGACAGACCCGTTTCCACCAGGAAGCCATCGCCGGTCTCCACGGCGGCATCCATCACCTCGGCCAGACGGCGGCGGAACAGGTCCAGGCCCCGGCTCAGCTCATCCAGAACGTCCGCCAGGGAGCGGCGGGCCATGACCAGCCGTCGCGTGGACTGCAGGGAACCCCGGGGACACAGATACAGCAGCCCCGAATCCCCTTCGGACAGGCGCCCCACCCCGCACAGGAAGGTGTCCAGACGCTGCAGGTCCCGGGGGGAGAACTGGGCCGGGGAAAATTCCAGATCGAGCCAGACCGGGCAGCCCGGTTCCACCTCGCCCAGGAGGAGGGGCAGCAGGACCTTGATCTGTTCCTCCAGGGTGACCAGGGTGTGCTCGATCTCGGCGAAACGCCGGGTCACCAGCAGGGTGTGTCCGCCCCGGGCGGCGGCCGGATCCACCAGACGGCCGGCCGGATGGTTGGCGGCGCCGGCGCCGGCATCGGAGAGAAACTCCCCCGCCAGGCGGGCGGCCCAGCGCAACACCCTCACGCTGCCGGCGATGGCCTCGGGTCCGATGCCACCCAGGATGGCCAGCTGATCCAGGGAGACCAGCTGATCCCGGGCCAGGGCAGGCCCCGTGTTCTGGCCTTCCTTTTCCCCTGCCCCCAGCAGAGCCGGCCGCAGCTGAGCCAGCAGATGGCGCAGGCGACGCAGGGTCACCCGGGGATCGGTATCGGCCCCCACATCGGGCAGGAGGGACAGCCCACCAGCGATGATGGCCGAAGGGGGGGACCAGGAGGATGGAGAGGTGTGATCGCTCGGGTCCCCCGTCGCAGTATGCCCTCCATCCTTGACCGGGGAATCCAGCAGGACCACGTCACCCTGGGCGGCAAGGTACTGGCGCCAGGGATCGGTCAGGGGCCGGGATTGAAGCACCAGCCGCCGCGCGGGACTCAGCATCAGCTGGCGCAGGGCCGCCGCCCCCTGGTCTGGTCTGACCCCGGTCCCGGACCCGCCACCCTGCGCGGCGGTGTGACTGAGGGGCAGCCAGTCCTGCAGATCGTCCACCAGCACCGTCCATGGGGGGTGGGCCGCGAGAAAGCGCACCAGACGCCCATCCAGCAAATCGGCGGGCCGGCACCAGAGCACCGGCGCGGGAGGCTCGGCTTCCCGGGTCCCGTTCCACACCGAGACACCCGGAGCGAAGCCCGCCGCCACCACGGCGGCGGCGGAGTCCGGCACCCGGGAACTGACCAGCAACAGCCAGCTGTCCAGCTGCCCCCTCTCCCAGCCCATGGTCAGGGCCTGCAACAGGCTGTCCCAGATGATTTCGGAACACTCTTGAACCAGGAAAGCGCCCTGATCAGGCAGGGCAACAGGTTCAGCGGAACCGCGGGACCTGGCGGCCTCGCCGGCCAGCCCCTTGGCGCTCAACCATTGCCGCACCTTCTCCATGATGTTGGGATGGATGGACACACCCACCTGGGCCGAGACACCCGGCAAATCGAACAGCCGGCAACCGTGGGGGCAGGCCTCGGCCAGGGCCGAACGCCCGGTCCAGGGGCCGGTCCTTTCTCCCCCGTCATCAGCCTCGGAGGCAACGGGAGCCAGCAATCGCCACCAGCGGGTGTCCAGGATCTCCACCCCATCCCAGGGGCCGGCCAGCAATCCCGCCAGCTCCAGGCCGCACAGACGCCGACGCCAGCGCAGGTACTGCTCGCGCTCCTCGTCGGCCAGCTGCCAGGCCTCGGGGGTGTCCTCCTGCGCGATGGGGGCGGCCTCTCCCGTCAGGCTGTCCAGCAGCGGAACCACCAGCAGGCCGGCGCCCCCACCCACGGTGTGCCCGGGCAAGGCGGCCACCTGCCCGGCCTGGGTGTCCAGGAAGGACCAGCGGGGATCGGCCAGATCCAGTTCGCCAGATGCCACCGCCCGCCAGAAGCGGGCCTGGGTCCCGAAGCGGGGCAGCAGAACCGTGCCACCGCCCGCCTGTTCCAGGCTATGGCTGACCTGGGCCACGCAGGCGGCATGGGCCTCCACCGCCAGCAATTCCGCGTCGGGGGCCACTCCGCCATCGGCCAGCCTCAGGACCGGAGGCTGAGCGTTGCTCAGGGCCAGGCAGTAGGGGCTGCCGTAGACGTGAAGCCAGGTGGCCAGCAGATCCTCCAGCTCGGACCGGCGCCACATGGCCCCCGTCAGCAGGCTGAGGTGGCGGTCGCCCCGCGAGAACAGGAGCTCGTG
The DNA here is from genome assembly GCA_963674845.2 of Candidatus Krumholzibacteriia bacterium. Lineage (GTDB taxonomy): Bacteria > Krumholzibacteriota > Krumholzibacteriia > LZORAL124-64-63 > LZORAL124-64-63 > LZORAL124-64-63. Next base: position 792,188 of record CAXXKE010000001.1, read on the forward strand.
CAGGTCGCCGATGGCCACCCCGGGACGCCCGTACAGATACCAGTGGACGGCGGCGGAATCCAGGAACACCCAGGACACGCCGCTGCCCTCGAAGACACCCCACAGAGCATCCAGCTCGTGCGGGTCCAGGGTCAGGCAATCGCCCAGGCCCGCCACCAGGCCGGCGCGCCGCACCCGCTGGGCGAATTGCTGGGCCCAGGGATCGGGCTCGGGAGTTCCCTCGCCGGTGGATCGTTCGTCTTCCAGGGTGGGGCTGTAGCGAGGCAGATCGCCCAGGAGGGCGGCATAGCGCCCATAGAGTTCCGGCTCGCCCCTGGGGCGCGGCCGGAACTGCCGGAAATCCAGCAGGTCGCCGTTGTGGGACTCCACCAGGCGCACCCAGTGGAACAGGGGCAGCAACCCGTCGAAGCGCCCCGCCGGACGGCCCTGCCGGCCGAGCATGGTGTTCAGAAGATCCAGCGCCGGTCGCAGCCCGTGGACCTTACCCTGGGCGGGGATCAACGTCACCGGACCCGCCACCCGGCCGGCGATAACGGCCAGGTCCGGCAAGCGGTCCAGACGATCCAGGACCACCCGCCACTTGCCAACGCTGCTGCCGTCCCCCCAGGCGGCCAGCACGGCCGGGGTGTCCCCCGTTGTCACCACCGCCAGATTGTTGCTGCCCAGATCGGGCCGCACGGGCTCCTCCCCCTCGCGTGGACCGGCCGCGGTGCCGTTGTCGCCCTTGGTCATCCAGCCCAGGGGGTCGGGGCGGGTCCACAGCAGGGGCAGGGTCCAGGGTTCGAAGGAAGAGTCCACCGTCTGGGTCAGGCCCTCGTCCAGCACCAGGAAATCGTAAAGGAAGGAGGCAGCCGGATCGCCCCGGCCCGCCATGGCCCCGATGCCCGCTCGCAGGGCCGGATCGCCGCGGTTTATCCGGGCCTGGATGCCCAGCCAGATCAGGCCGCCCAGCAGGGCGCCGCCGCCGCTGCCGCCGCCCCAGGCCTCGAGCAGATCCGAACGCCGTGGGGGCTCCAGCAATTCATGGCCCAGGTCGGCGCGCCAGCCCTGGCGCCAGGGGCCAGTCTCACCCAGGCCGATCTGCAACAGGGTGCGGTTCAGCTGCCCGGTCTCGGGCAGCAGGGGCTCCAGCAAGGCCGTGGCGAAATCGCCCACCGCCCAGGGCGGCGGCACCTCGGGCCAGGAGTTCCCCACCGCCGTCACCACCTCGGCGTCGGCGGCCAGGATGCGTGAACCGCAGGGCTCAAGGAACTCGGCCAGAGGGGCCGGATCGTCCCCCGCCTGCCAGTAAGCCACATCCCGAGGCTGGTCACGCCACCAGTAGACGATGGCCACCCGGCCGTCGGCTTCCAGCCCCACCGAGGCCCAGGCGAAACCTTCGGTGCCCGGCTCGGGGTCGGGGCGACGGTACTCGATGCGCTCCAGAGCGTGCTGGAAGCGGCCGCTCATCTCGCTGCCCTCGGCCAGACCGGCCGCCTGCATGGCGCCCAGAGCAAGGGCGTAGCGGGGCACCGGGAAATGGGCTCCGTCCACGTTGGCCAGCAGTTCCAGCAACCGCACCCGGGCCTGGTCGGGGCGCGTTCCAGGTTCAGAATTAACTTCAAGGTATCGGCGGTAAAGCTCAACGCTTTCATCAGATCGACAGAGCAACCGGTCCGTCGTCATAGCCTCCAGCCAGGCCCGCTCCTCCTCCAGGCGGCTGGTGCTGCCGAAATAGCGGGGATGCAGCAGTTGCAGGATGATATGCACCCAGGCCACCGATTCGGCCGAGCCCGGGGCCAAAGCATCGTTGGCCACGAATTCCTCCAGGACCTCGGGCCCCTTGCGGGCCAGCCACAGGCGATCCTCTTCGGTCAGGGGAATATCGTGGCGGATGAGCTGCACATCGAATGGCCGGCCAGACTTGCCGGCGGTGCGGAAAATGCCCTTGAGCAGGGGCACCGCCGAGGCGGGTTCCTCTGCGAAGATGCTGCTGCGCCCCACCAGGAAGAGGGCGGTTTCCAGGATGGGCTGGTTGGCCTCGGCCGCGTCCTCGGGCCTGAGCTCGGCCAGACGGACGGCCTCGCGCACGACCTTCTCGCTCCGGGCCAGGAAATCCTTCTGGAAGCGGTGGGCCCGGCGCCCCCAGCGCCCCAGACGAGAACCATCGGCCTCGCCGCCGCGCATGAGGCGGTTCAGACCGTCGCTGATCTTCTCGGTGAGGAAAACGCGGCCGGGGGAATCTTCGCGTCGCTGGCGGGCAAGGAGAAACGACCGCTCGGCCAGGGGCAGGTTTCCCTCCTCCAGGGCCTGCTGAGCGGTGGCAAAGTGATCCCAGTAGCTCCGTCCGGGTGGGTCTTGTCTTTCCATGACGGCAATCTACCACGGGCGGCGGCAAAACTCAACGGAACTCAGCGGGTCAGCACGAATCGCGCGCTCAGCAGCCGGTGGCCCTGCCGGGCCACGGCAAAGTAGGTCCCGGCGGCCATGCGGCGCCCCTGCCGGTCCCGGCCATCCCAGCCCCAGCTCTTCTGGGCGGGATCGTAAGACAGCTCCTTCAGGCAACGGCCCCGCAGGTCGTAAACCTGGATGCTGTAGGAGTCCTGTCCCTGGTCCTGATCCAGGCTGAAGCGGAAACGCCCGGGCCCCGGGTTGGGGAAAACCGTCAGCTGTCCCGCAGTGACCAGCACCTCATCCACCGCCGCAACGTCGCCGCGCAAGGGATAGGCCCCCGAGTTGCGGCAATCCCCGCGTTCGCTGGTCCAGGGCGGGGCCACCGCGTGACCGGTGGTCACCGGCCACATGTTCAGGCGGTCATCCACCAGTTGCCCGCGCAGGGCCAGCCCCTCGCCCAGGGGGAGATGCACGCTGCTGAAGGCCGTCAGGGCCTGCCCCTGCCCGCCGCCCAGGCGCAAGGGCGTGAACCCCGTCAACGGGCGGCCCGACCCCGTGGGCTGTAACCAGCCCGCGCTGGAACCGGGAATATCCGTCAACCCGTACAGGATCTCGGTCCAGCGCAGGTCGAACATGAAGGCGGGCTCGGTGCCGGTCCCGCCCAGGAAATCCCAGGCGGTGGGAGGGGCCAGATGCCGGGATTGCAGGTTCAGCACCCCCTGGGCCGTGGTGCTGCCCAGGGCCAGGCCGGGTAGATACTCGCTGAAGGCCGAGCCGTCAGCCATGAGGACACAGGTGGCAGCTTGCCACCGGGTCAGGGCGCCGGTCTGACCATTGTCGTTCAGCCCCAGGAAAGCCACCCGCAGATCACCCGTGCCATAGCGACCAACCACCGCCGCGTCGGAAATGGCCAGCCAGAACCCCTCGGCCGGAGGCGGCAGCACCGCGCCGTGGCCGGGGCCGGGCTGTCCATCCCCGCGCAACACGTGCAGCCGCAGCACTCCCGAAGCTTCATCCAGATCGGGAATGATGATCTCGTGCAGGCCGTCCTCGTCCAGGTCGCAAAGAACGGGGCGCGTTTCCAGGGGCACGCCCAGGTCCACGGGCCAGCCGGGCAGGACGTCGCCCTGGGCATCGGTCACCACCACCTGCCCCCCGCCGAAGACCACGGCCAGTTCCTCGCCCGCGGCCTCGTTCAGCTGGCCCACGGCCGGATCCAGGGGCTGGTCGTACCCCAGATCCGTCTCCACCGCCAACTGAGGACCCCAGGTCCAGGCCCGCAGAACGCCCCCTTCGTCCAGGGTGGCCACCTGGCGCACTCCGTCGGCCCGCTCCAGGCCCACCAGGGTGGTCAACTCCACATTGAAGGCCAGATCCTCACGCCACCAGGCGCCCAGCCGATTCAGGAAATACACCGAGCCGAAGTCTGAACCGGCCGCGATCTCATCGCCGGGCAGGCCATCCAGATCCCAGACTACGGGCTGGGAAATGCCCCCCTGGGCCGAAATTCGCGGAAAGAAGAACACCGGCCAACCGGGCAGCAGGTTGCCGGCCGTGTCGAAGACGTTGATGGAGCGGGCCAGATGGTCCACGGCCACCCGGGAGGGCACCACCAGGTGGTACTCGCCGGCGCCGCTGAGCTGGCCGAAATTGGCCGCTCCGGTCATATCGCCCGGCAGGGTGATCCGGGAAGAGGGGGCGCTGAAGGTGTCGGCTTCCCGCACCCGCAGGGTCACCTGCCCGCTGCCCGAGATTCGCTGCACCGAGAGGAAGGACCAGGCACCTTCCTGGGGGTGCACATACAGGAATTCGGAAACCCCGGCCTCGTTGGCGTCGGTCCTCAACACCAGGCTGCCCCCGGGATCGTCGGTCAGCTGGTCGGGGTCCATGACCGTGATGGCCACGTCCAGCCCGGGCTGGGGCAGGGCTTCCACCAGGTAGCGGATCCCGGGGCTGAGCACCAGGCGACGGCTGCTGACAGGGCGCGCGTGATCGAGGCTGAGGGTGTCCAGCTGGTCCGCCCCCGGGAACAGGGGCACCAGGGCCGCGGAAACGGCCGCATCCACCCGCAAGGCGCCCCAGCCCTGGACATTGTCGGGTTTGCCGGCCTCCGCGTTCACCCGCGCCGCCGTGCCCTTCAACAGGGCCATGCGGGTTTGGGCCGCGCGGCGGTCGGCGGGCAGACGAATGCCGTTATCCACCAGGGCCTCTTCCAGCATGTAGAGGGCGCCGGCCACGTGGGCGGCCGCCAGGCTGGTCCCCTGGCGGGGGCTGTAGGAATCGTCGGGTTCGTTGTCGGCGGTGATGACCGAACCGCCTGGAGCCAGCAGGTCGGGTTTGACCTGCCCCGGCATGCCCCGTCCGCTGAAGTCGGAAACCTGCCCGTCGGGATCGACGCTGCCCACGGCCAGGACCTGGTCAAGGGCGGCGGGATAACCCGGCCCCGCGCCGTCGTCGCCGAAGTTGCCCATGGCCACCACCGGCACCAGGCCCACGTCCAGGAAGGCGTCCATGGCCTCGCTGATACCCAGGTCCTCCTCCCAGTTGACGGCCGCCACCACGCAGCGCACCCGATACTGTTCATGGTTGTCCAGGGTCCAGGCGCAGGCGGCCAGGAAATCTCCGGCCCAGGCGTGCCACACCTCGTCGAAGTCATAGAACTTGACCACCGTCAGGCGGCCGCCCGGGTTCAGACCGTGGTAGCGCGAGTCCACCTCGCCGCTGCCGGCCACCACCGAGGCCAGGGAGGTGCCGTGGTAGTAGTAATCCCAGGGCCCCTGGGCCTGGGGAAAGTCGTCCGTCACGTCCTGCCAGCCCACCACGCGGTAGCCCTCGAAAAGAGGCCACCCCTCGGTGGCCGAGTACCAGTCATCGGCGTCACCCACGGCCGGGACGGGGCCGTCGGCGTTGTCCTCGGCAAAATCCCCCAGGTCGCCGTGGGCCGTGTCGCACCCCGAATCCAGGATGGCCACCGTGGCGGACCAGTCTCCGCCCAGTTGCCAGTTCCCGGCGGCCGCCTGGTCGGCGCCTACCTGGTACCGGCTGTCCACCAGGGCTGGACGGCCTTCCCGGTCCAGCATGACCCGGCCGCTCAGGGGCCGGTCCAGGAATTCCCGCAGGGCCGGCGCGTCCAGACCCACCACCTGCACGCCACCGAAATGATCAAGGTCGTGGATGCGATGGAACCGGCCGGCCTTGGCGGCCCTGGCCATGGCCCCTGCGACGGCGCCCTTGTCCGCCCCCAGGCAGATCAGGCGCACCAGCCCCTCGGACCAGGGCCCGGCCGCGGGCAGGATCTTGTCACCACCGGAACCGGCCACCTCCGGCACATGCCCCGCCGGGTTGCGCCCGTGTCCGGCCACTGACCGCAGGTCCTGCCAGCTCTTGCTGCCGGCCAGCCAGGCGTCCAGGGAGTCGTCCAGGCCGTTGCCGTCCCGATCCAGGGTCGCCGAGAAATGCGGGGAAGTTTGAGCCCCGGCCGCGGAACCGGCCATGAGCGGCACCAGCAATGAAGCGGCGAACAGGATACCGGCGATCACGACCACATTCCATGAAGCCGCGCCACGGCGAGGGGCTGCATGATCATGGGGACATCTGCCAGCCTTTGACATGACGGACACCATGCGGTTGGAAACCATGAATCTCTTCCTTCAGGTTGCGGGGATCCAGGCCGTAGGCGACGAGTTAACCGGGGTTGACTTTCACCTACGCAACCGCGCGGCCGGGGTTACACTCATCTTCCGCCATGATTTTACAAAGGCCCGTCACCCTTGGCAAACAGGGCGCCCGGCCAGGCCGCCGGGTAATGCCGCAGGCGGAGGGTGTCCCCCTCCCTGCCCATGTCCACGACCACGGCATCGAAGCGACAGGCGCGCCCGGCCATCCCGTGATCAATCAACCAGCGCAACCCTGTGCGCCGCAACACGGCCCATTGCCGGCCCGTCAGGCGCCACTCAGGGGCCGGCCCACGTCCCCCGGCGCGGGTCTTCACCTCCACGAAGACGATGGTGGCCCCCTGGGCCATGACCAGATCGATCTCGCCCCCGGGCACGCGAAAACGCCGCTGCAGCAGGCGCAGTCCGCTCATCATGAGGAAGAGGGCGGCCATTTCCTCGCCCAGGCGTCCGTGGTGGTGGCTGGCGGGCATGGGGATCCCTGACCGGGAGGAGGCTGGCAAGGGGCTGCGGGGTGATGCACCCGGGATCGGTGGCAAGAAACGGGCCGGCGGCCGTGAGTCTCAGAAAAGGCGGCCCTGATCCAGTTCGGCGATGGGCTTGTAGCTGAAGCGATGCCAGGGACAGGGGCCCAGCCGGCGCAGGGCGTCCTGGTGGGCGGCCGACCCGTAACCCTTGTGGGCCGCGAACCCGTAGCCGGGGGACAGACGGTCAACCACGGTCATGACCCGGTCCCGCAGCACCTTGGCCACGATGCTGGCCGCCGCGATGGCAGCGCTGGTGCCGTCGCCCTTGACCACCGCCTCACAGGCCAGGGCACAGGCGGGGACGTGCAGGCCGTCCACCAGCACCAGGTCGGGCGCGGGACGCAGCTTGGCCAGGGAGCGGGCCATGGCCTCCAGGGAGGCCTGCAGGATGTTGATGCGGTCGATGCGCCCGCTGGACACGGCGCAGGCGCCCCAGGACAGGGCCTCGGCCATGATGCGGTCGCACAGGGCGTCCCGGCGAGGGGCGGTCAGTTTCTTGCTGTCGTCCAGGCCCTTCGGGCACCATCCGTCGGGCAGGATCACCGCGGCGGCCACCACCGGGCCGGCCCAGCAACCGCGCCCCGCTTCGTCCACACCAGCAAGCAGGCCGCCACAACGGGCGGCCTGCTTCCGATCGTATTGCAGCAGAGCTGGCGCTTCCTGCGGCAAGGCTGTTTACCGGCGAGCTTCGCGGATCCTGGCCTTGCGACCGGTGCGGCCACGCAGGTAGTACAGCTTGGCCCGGCGGATGCGGCCCTTCTTCTTCACCGTGATGGAGTCGATATTGGGCGACTCGACGGGAAAGATACGCTCGACGGCCACGCCACCGCTGACCTTGCGGACGGTGATGCTGGCCTCCAGGCCGGTGCCCTGGCGGGCGATGACGGCGCCGATGAAGTTCTGGATACGGCTCTTGCCACCCTCGACGATGCGCACGGCCACGGTGATGGTGTCACCGATCTTGAAGTCAGGCAGGTCGGTGCGCAGACCCTCGGCCCGCAACTGTTCCACGATGTTCATTTCAGCCTCCAAGCCGCGTGTTCAAGTTTTGCGGCTCGTCGTGCCCACCAGCGGGGTGCGCGATCTCTGGTCACGCCACCATGGCCGGGCGGTCTATCAACTAATCTCGATTTCGCCTTCTTCTATCTAGATTCCGTCAGTTCAATTCATCTTCGTCGGGCAGCAGGTCGGGACGCTTTTTCCGGGTCAGCTCCAGGGCCTGCTCGGTGCGCCACTTCTCGATGTTGGCGTGATGCCCCGAGCGCAGCACTTCCGGCACCTCCAGCCCCCGGTACTCGGGAGGCTTGGTGTACCACTGGCAATCCAGACCGCCACCCCGCTGCTCGGTGAAGCTGTCGTTGGCGGCGGAGTCGCCGTTGTGCAGCACTCCGTCCAGGCGCCGGACGATGGCGTCGGCCATGACCAGGGCGGGCAATTCGCCCCCGGTCAGGACGAAATCCCCGATGGAGATCTCGCGGTTGACCACCAGCTGGCGGGCTCGTTCGTCGATGCCCTTGTAGTGCCCGCAGATGATGATGAGCTCACCCTTGCCCTGCAGGTCGTCCAGCAATTCCAGGGTCAGCCCTTCGTCGAAGGTCTCGCCCTGGGGTGTGGTCAGCACCACCGTGCAGTCGTCGTTCTGCCGAACCGCTTCCACGGCCTCCACCACCGGCGGAGCCATCATGATCATGCCGGCGCCGCCGCCGTAGGCCGTGTCGTCCACGGTGCGGTGCTTGTCCACCGAGAAGTCGCGGATATCCGTGACCTCGAAGCGGACCTGCCCCTGGCGCTGGGCCCGGCCCATGATGCTGGTGCCCAGGACCGACTCCACCATCTCGGGGAAGAGGGTCAGCACCCTGATGACCGGGACCACCTCCGGATTATCAGCCGGATTGCACATCGAGCAATCCTTCCGGCGGATCGATGACCAGCACACCCTCCAGATCGTCATCGAAACGGAGGATGGGCTCCACCGAGGGAATCAGGATCTGACCGCCCTCGGCCGGAACAACCAGCAGGAAGAGGGCGCCGCCCAGGCGCACTTCTTCCACCGTGCCCACCTTCTGGCCCGACACCGTTTCCACGGGCCGGTCCAGATAGCGGAAGGGCAAGCCCTCCGCGGGTCGCGGGAAGTCCGGATCCCGGTAGCTCCCCCGCAGAAAACCCAGCTGACGCCCCACGGCCGCCTCGGCCCCGTTGCGATCGCCGATGCCTTCCACGGTGACGGCCACGCAGCTTCCCGCAGGCCGGTGCTTGCACACCTTGGCCGGGGTACCGTCTTCCCAGACGGCGAAAGCCGAGTCCAGCACGGGCGGGAAGAAGTCCAGCAGCGGGTAAAACTTCAGTTCACCCTTCAACCCGATGGCCTTGACCACCTCACCCATGCTCACGAACGTGCCGTCGGCCTGACTCATCACGCGACCCGGTTCGTCATTCGACAATATCCAGGCCGATGCGCTGGTCGGTCCGGGAGCTCAGAGCCGTCAGCATCACCCGCAAGGCCCGGGCCGTCTGCCCACCCTTGCCGATGACCTTGCCCAGGTCCTCCTCGTGGACCCGCACCTTGTAGACGTCGCGGTCGTCCCGGCGCACCAGGTCGATCTTCACGTCCTCGGGGTGCTCCACCAGGTTGACCATGACGAAGGACAGGAACTCCAGGACCCTTTCCTGGCCCAGGTTCAGGTCCTCGCTGCCAGGCACGGGGGCCGGTTTGGCCTCTCCGGAAGCGTCCTCGTCCGCAGCGTCCCCATCGATGACAGCCACGATCTCCACCTCGACCTCGTCATCCTCGGTTTCCGCTTCGGCATCGGCTTCAGCATCAGCCTCGACGTTCTCGGTCCCGGTCTCGTCAGCCGGAGCGTTCTCGGCAGCGGCCTGCTCGTCGGCGCCGTCCACCACGGGCTCCTGCTCCTGCAGATCTTTTTCTTCAGGGGCAGCCACTATTTGTCCTCTTCCTCGGCCGGAGTCTCTTCGGCCGCGGCTTCCTCGGCGGGAGCTTCCTCGCCACCCTCGGCCTCGGCTTCAGCCTCGGCGGCGGCAGCGGCAGCGGCCTCCGCCTCGGCCTTCTTGGCGGCCTCTTCCTCGGCCTTCTTGGCGGCTTCAGCCTCGGCCAGAGCCTTGGCTTCGGCTTCGGCCTTGGCCTTGGCCTTGGCCTCGATGTTGGCCACGCGGTTGGCTTCCTTCTTCTCGGCGTTGGCGGCGAACTCGGCCATCTTGGCCTCGATGGCCGCCTCGTCCAGGCCCTGCTGGACCAGGCTGAAGCGATACAGAACCCCTTCACGACGCAGCAGGCTGCGGGCGGTCTCACTCACGGTGGCGCCCTTCTTCAGCCAGTCGAGGATCTCGGGAGCGTGCAGCTCGACCTCGTGGGGCTCTTTGAAAGGATTGTAATAGCCGAGATTGGCCAGGTAGGCGCCGTCGCGGCGCTTGCGGCTGTCCAGAACAACGAGGCGGTAAAACGGGCGCTTCTTGCGGCCCATGCGGGTCAGTCGGATTGTCGTAGCCACTATCAACCTCCACTTGGTGGTTTCGCGTCACGCACCATGCGTCACGCGCACTGGCCGGCGTGATGACCGGCCGATGAGCAGGCCCTGGGCCCGGAAGAACCGGATCTAGGAACCGCCCAGGAACTTGCTGCCGAACTCCTGCAGTCCGCCGGCATTGTTGATCTCGCGCATCATGCGCTTCATGTCGCGGTACTGCTTCAGCAGCTTGTTCACCTGCGAGACCGTGGTCCCGCTGCCGCGGGCAATGCGCTTGCGCCGCGAACCGTTGATGATGTCGGGGTGGACCCTCTCGGCCCGGGTCATGGACTGGATCATGGCCTCGACCTTGACGAACTGCTTGTCGTCGACCTTGGCCTTGTCCAGCATGCCGCTGTTCATGCCCGGCAGCATCTTCAGGATCCCCTTGAGGGGCCCCATCTTCTTCATCTGCTGGATCTGCCCCAGGAAGTCCTCGAGGGTGAACTCGCCCTGGGCGAAACGCCCGGCCAGGTGCTCGGCGGCGTCCAGATCCATTTTCTCTTCGGCCTGCTCGATAAGCGTCAGCACATCGCCCATGCCCAGGATGCGGCTGGCCATGCGGTCGGGGTGGAAGACCTCCAGATCCTCCATCTTCTCGCCCACACCCACCAGCTTCACCGGGCGGCCGGTCACTTCCAGCACGCTCAGGGCCGCGCCGCCCCGGGCGTCGCCGTCCATCTTGGTCAGCACCGCCCCGTCGAAGCCCACCTTCTCGGCGAACTGGGTGGCGATGTTCACGGCCTCCTGGCCGGTCATGGCATCCAGGACCAGAAGCTTCTCGTCCATGGCCACGGTCTTCTCGATGTCCTGCAACTCGCCCAGGAGGGTGTCGTCGATGTGCAGCCGTCCGGCCGTGTCGACGATGAGCAGGTCGCATTTGTTGTCCTTGGCCTTGCGCATGCCCAGCTTGACGATCTGCGCGGCGTTCTTCCGCTCGCGATCGGCGTGCACGGGCACGTCCAGGCTGGCGGCCAGGGTCTCCAGCTGATCGATGGCGGCGGGGCGATAGATATCGCCGGCCACCAGCAAGGGCTTGCGCCCCTCCTTGATCATGCGCCGGGCCAGCTTGCCACAGAAGGTGGTCTTGCCCGAGCCCTGCAGGCCCATGACCATGATGGTGGAGATGCCCTTGGTCTTGGCGTCTTCCACCGCCAGGTTCAGCTCGGCTGCCTGCCCACCCAGCAGGGCGGTCAGTTCCTCGTTGACGATCTTGACCACTTGCTGGGCCGGAGTCAGGCTGCCCAGCACCTCGGTGCCCAGGGCCTTCTCGCGGATGGACGCCACCAGCTTCTTGGCCACGCCGTAGTTGACGTCGGCCTCGAGCAGGGCCAGGCGCACCTCGCGCAGGGCCTCCTTGACGTTTTCCTCGGTCAGCTTGTCCTGACCAGCCAGCTTCTTCATGGTCTGGTCAAGGCGCTTGGTCAATTCCTGAAACAATGCCGCTCCCGGCGGACCGAAACGGCCCGCAACGCGCAAAAACACACAGCGGGGTGTGACCCCGCCCCGGCAAGGGGCGCGCCGCGCCTCGCGTGTAATTGATGACTACACAACAAGTTCCCTGGGTGGCGGCGAAACCGGCCAGCCTGGCTGACCCCGCGAAACACTCAGGGAACGCAGAAAACTAACATTCAGGGGGGTATTTGGCAAGTTTTCAGGTGGGGACGGCGGAAGAGGGGAAAACGGCCCCACGCCTGGGGAACATCCTCTCCCCCCTGGTCCTCGCCGCGATTATCCCCGCAACTGCTTGACCCGGGCCGGCCGGTCCTGGGCCCCCATGAGCCAGGACCCGGACACCAGGATGTCGGCTCCGGCCTCGCGGCACAACCGGCCGGTCTCATCGTTGATGCCCCCATCCACGTTGATGAGGAAATCCAGCCCCTCGGCCGCCCGGCGCCGGTCCAGTTCGGCGATCTTGTCCACCGCCACCGGGTTGAAGCTTTGCCCGCCGAACCCCGGCTGCACGCTCATGACCAGGATCAGATCCACCTGGTCCAGGCAGGGCAGGATATCCTCCAGGGGGGTGCCCGGATTCAGGCTGATGCCCCGTTTCATGCCCAGCTCGCCAATGCGGCCCAGGGTTTCGGCCACGGGAGCCTCGGCCTCGATGTGGATGGTCAGCCCGTCCACCCCGCTGCGGGCAAAGGGCTCCAGGTACTGGTCGGGCCGGGTCATCATGAGGTGAGCGTCCAGGGGCAGATGGCTGAGCTTTCGGATGGCCGCGCAGATGAAGGGCCCGAAGGTCAAGTTGGGCACGAAGTGGGCGTCCATGACGTCCAGGTGCAGCAGATCGGCCCCCGCCCGGGTCACGTCCTTGATATCGGGCCCCAGGTTGGCGAAATCGGCGGACAGCAGGGAAGGCGCCACCCAGGCGGTGCCCTCAGCGGGACGAGGCAACCAGTTCAAGCTGTTCTCCTTTGCGCACGCGCAGGCCGGCGGCGGGTCTCTGTTCCAGGATGAGATTGGGTGGCATTTCCCCCGTGCGCTCGAAGGTCACCGGGGCCAGGACGAAGCCGGCATCGCCGATGATCTGGCGGGCCTGGAAAAGGGGCATCCCCGCCAGGTCGGGCATGCGCAGCAGTTCAGGGGCGGCCGGCTCGGCCACCACCAGATCCACCACGCCCCCCTTGACCAGGTGCACCCCGGGCTCGGGGTTCTGGAAGTCCACCACGGCCTCGGTAACGCCGGGCCGGCGAATGCGCAGCACCTGGCCCAGGCGGTAGTTCTCCCGTTGCAGGGTGATCTCGGCCTGGCGCAGGCTCAGGGCCGTCAGATCGGGCAACGACCCGGCCGGCGGCCCGCTGCTGGTGATGACCTTGACGGTGCGCCCGGCGCGGATGCCCTTCTCGGGGGCGGGGATCTGGTCGAGGATCATGCCCTCGGGGATGGAGGGGTGGGCCCGCTGGCGCGAAACGGCCACCTCCAGGCCCTGCAGGCGCAGCTGTGTGCGGGCGCCGGTGACGCTCATGCCCCGGATGTCGGGAGTGGCCACCACCTGGTTGTGGTGGATGATCTGGGGCAGGATCAGGAAATTCAGGCCCAGCAGGGCTCCCAGGGCCAGGCCCCCCAGGGCGATCAGCAACAGCAGGAATTTCCAGAGTTTCATGGTCGAACCGTTTCTCCCGTGGCCCGTGTGGGCGCGCTGCCCGCGGGGGCAAAATAATCGTGTCCTGTCAACCAGGCCGTGCTCTCAGGGGCATAATACATGGTCAGCCCCACGCCGGGAATGGCGTAAACATCGGGCACGCGGATGGTCCCCTGGTCCAGCGGATAATCGTGGACATCCACCCGCAGGCTGCCCAGAGCCGTGTCCACCAGGCTGTCAGCAGCCACGCAGCGCAGCACCTTGGCCCCGTTCAGGAAGTAGTCATGCCCCGGCACACCCGCGTGGGGAACCACCAGCTAACGCGCCTGCACCACATCGGTTCCGTCGGCCTCGATGATGCCGTAACAGCAGAGGCCGTCGGATTCGTTGCGCAGCAGCCATCCCAGGCCGCCCACCTGGGAGCGGGAACCTGCCGGGAAAGCCTGGACGCGATCGGCCGTCGCCTCCCGGGCCACGCTCAGGGTCTGGCCGCCGTACTGGATGTCCAAGGACCCCGCGATGGTCTTGACCACCGGCACCACGGGCTCACCTCCGTCCCGGCGCAGGATGTCATTCCGCCGTTCCTTTCTGCAGGCGGGCGGCGAAGAAGCCGTCGCCCCCGTCCCGCCCCGGCAACCAGGTGCGGCGCCAGCGGCCCTGTTGGTCGGGCAGGGGCTGCAAGGCCGGGCACGCGGCCAGCAAGGCCTCCACCACTTCCTCGTTCTCCACCGACTCCAGCGAGCAGGTAGCATACATGAGCAACCCGCCGGGAGCCAGCAAATCGGAGGCCGAGCGGGCCAGGCCCAGCAAGGTTCGGCCATTGCGGGCGGGGCTGCGGCGGGCCAGGCTCCAGCGCCCCTCGGGGTGGTGGCGCAGAACGCCGGTTCCGCTGCAGGGGCCATCCAGCAAAACGGCGCAACAGGAGGCGGCGACCAGGGGCGGCCGCAGACCGTCGGCCAGGCTCACCGCTACCCCGGAATGACCGGTGCGCCGCAGGGTGTCCCCCAGCAGAGCCAGCCGCTCGGGATGGCTGTCCCAGGCCAGCAGTGGCTGCCCCCCGGGCCAGGCGGCGCCCAGGCGGGCGCTCTTGCCCCCGGGGGCGGCGCACATGTCCAGCACGGCCAGATGGGGATCGTCCCACACCGGGCTGTCGGCCAGCTGTTCCCTGCCGCTCAGCAACCAGCCCGTGGCCTCCTGAACCGCAGGATCCTGCACCAGCAGGCTGCCGTGGCGTTCCAGGGTATGACGCAGATCGGCCTGGGCGGGGCGGTTGCCCACCACCAGGCAGCGCGGGTCGGCAGGGCCGGCCTCAACGTCCCAACCCTCTTCCTGCAGGATGGCCAGCAGCGCCCTGGGATCGGCAGGCTCCAGCACCCGCAGCCCCATGGCCACCGGAAGGTTGTTGGCCTGGCAGATGTTCCGGGTCGTTTCCAGCCCGAAGCGCTGGACCCAGCCCTGCACCAGCCAGGCGGGATGGGATTCCCAGGCGGCCAGCCGGCGGGCAGGGTCGTCTTCCAGATCATCGAAAAGGGGGCGCAGCCGCTGCGCCCGCTCGGCGGAGGGAGCCTGCTCCTGCCCGCCGGGCAGCACCAGCCGCTTGACGCTCTGCAACACCCCGTTGACGAAGCCCACCTTCTGCTCGCTCACCCGGCGGCGGCACAGCTCGCCCGCCTGATGCACGGCCGCGTAGGCCGGCACCCCGTCCAGGGCCAGCAATTGATGCAGGGATAATAGCAACAACCAGAAAAGGTGGGGATCGGTGGGAAGGTCCCGGGTCACGAAGGATTTCAGCACGTGGCGATATCGTTCCCGCCACTGCAGGGTGCCGCGCACCAGCTCGGCCAGCAGTCCTCTCTCCTGGGCGCCGGGCTGGGCGTCCAGAGCCCGATCCAGCAAACCATCCAGGCGCCTGCCCTCATCCACCTGCACCAGGATGTCCAGGGCCTGCAGGCGCACCGGGTCCAGTTTCATGATTGCAACTGGTCTCCGGCGTCGATCTGGAATCCCCGCAGGAAGTCGGCCACCGGCAGGGTCTTCTTGCCTGGGATCTGCAAGCCGGTCAGCAGCAGGGCGCCCTCGCCGCAGGCCACCACCAGGCCGCTCTCCTCCACGGAAAGCACCGTGCCGGGTTCCTTGCCCGAAGCCAGGAAGGAGAAGGGCCGGGCCTGGGTCACCTTCAGCAGCTTGTCCCCCAGGTAGGTGGTTGTGCCGGGCCAGGGCGACAGGGCCCTGATCTGGTTGTGCACCTTGACCACGTTCACATCCCAGCGGATGGACGAGAGGGACCGGGTCAGCTTGGGGGCGTAAACGGCGCCATTGTTGTTCTGGGGCTGGGCGTGGGCCTGGCGGTTGCCCAGGCGGCGCAGGGTGTGGATCAGCTCGTCGGCGCCCTGGCCGGCCAGCCGTTCCAGCAGCTCGCCCGCGGTTTCCTCGGGACCGATGCCCAGGCTGCGCTGGGCCAGGATGGGACCGGTGTCCACTCCCTCGTCCATGCGCATGATGGTCACGCCGCTCCAGGAATCGCCGTGCATGATGGAGTACTGCACCGGGGAAACGCCGCGCCAGCGGGGCAGCAGGCTGGCATGCACGTTGATGCAGCCCAGGGGCGGGCCGCTCAGCAGGGGCTCACGCAGGATGTGGCCGAAGGCCACCACCACCACGGCATCGGGCTTTTCGGCCATGACGGCCTCGGTCACCTTGCGGCGGTCACCCTTGCCGAAATCCATGACGGGCAGACCGTGCTCCAGGGCCACGGCCTTCACGGCGGTGGGCAGCATCTTGCGCCCGCGCCCGGCGGGGCGGTCGGGCTGGGTCACCACCAGGCGCACATCGAAACGCGCCTCGACCAGGGCCTCCAGGGAAGGCACGGCGAAATCAGGGGACCCCATGAACACGATCTTCATTTCCCTCACCTCTGCTTCATCGGCGGAACAATCTCTTCACGAATCCGCCCAGGGCCATGAAGGCCAGGCGCGGCGCCAGCATCAGGCGCGCCCCCCGGGCCAGGTGATCGATGAACAGCACGCCGTCCAGATGATCCACCTCGTGCTGGACGATGCGGGCCACCAGATCCTGATCCCGCAGGGTCTGCTCCTGGCCCACGTAATCATGGAAGCGCACCGTCACGCCCCGGGGGCGGACCACGTGAAAGTAAAGGCCCGGAAAGGACAGACATCCCTCCTCGAACCGGCGGGCCGGTCCGAAGGTCTCCTCGATCACGGGGTTGACCAGGTCAATGCGCTGCTTGCCGGTGGGCCGGCCGGGATCCCGCACCACCACCACCCGGGCGTCCACCCCCACCTGGGGAGCGGCCAGCCCCACCCCGCCGTCGGCGGCCAGGGTGTCCCACATGGAGTCCAGCAACCGGCGGGTGGCCTCATCCCCGGCCACGGCCGGGCGGGCGGAACGCCGCAGGCAGGGACTGCCGAAGACCCGGATGGGCATAACCGGGCCGGACAAGATCAGGCTTCTTCCTGTTCCACCACGCCGCTGACGGCGTGCAGGGCGATCTCCACCTTCATGTTCTCGCCGATGGTGGCCACCACGCGGTCACCCTTGACGTCGCGCACCACGGCGAACAGGCCGCCGCTGGTGATGATCTTGTCGCCCCGCTTGAGGGCGGCCAGCATGGTCTTACGCTTGTCCTGCTGCTTCTTCTGGGGGCGCAGGATCATGAACCAGAAGATGGCGAAGATGGAGCCGAACATGAGGAAGGTCATGAGGCTGGATCCGCCGCTGGATCCGCCGCCGCCGGGGTTGGCGAGGGCGAGGAACTGGAAAAGAGTCATGGATGGAACCTCGGAACAGGGTCAATGAAGGGGGCGGAATGCCCTCCTCCTCGAAACTCGCCCTTCCAAGATGACACCTGGAGGGGCGTTGAGCAAGGGCACGCTGAGCCAGGGCATGCCGAGCCGGGGCAGCCCCGAACCGAGTATCCCCAGGACAGGTCCCAGGCATGGCTGGACCCGACGGCAGCCCAGGTTATCCGGGGAACGAGCTCAGACGACAAGAGCCGTCATCTGACCAGGGCCAGCTTCCGCGTCATCACCCCTTCGGCGCTCTCGATCCGGCTGAAGTACACCCCCGACGGCAGCGCCAGGCCGCCGTCATCGCACCCGCGCCAGTTGTGTTCATGCCGCCCAGCGGGAACGAAGCCATCCACCAGCGTGGCAACGGTCCGCCCGGCGATGTCGTGGATCGTCAGCTTTAAATTGGACGGCCGGGTCGTGTCGAACCGGATCAGGGTCGCGGGATTGAAGGGATTGGGTACTCCCTGGGCCAGTTCGAACCGGGCCGGGAGCGACGGTGTGGGATCGTCGTCCGCGATGCCCGATATGCCGACCGCTTCGTGATCCTCATTGCAGTACGGCGTGAATTCGACCAGGCCATAGTAGGAGTCGTCGTTGCCGTCGTAGATGGACCAGGCGATCTGCTCCGGGTCGACCGAGCCCCACCAGACGTAGGGCGCGGCGATGTCGGCAGCGCCATTGCGCAGGGCGCGTCCGGCCCGGCCGGCGCCGTTGTCGAGAATGTCGTTCCACTCGTCGGCGCTGGACCCCAGGACGGCCGTGCCGCCGCCTTCCAGGTAGATGCCGTACTCGCCGTTGCCGGTGATCCGAGTGCGCTGCAACGCAACCGTGCCCGAGGTCGCCCGGATGCCGGTGGAACCGTCGCGCACGGTGCAGTCGGTCAGGGCGATCGTCCCGGCGCCGTGCTGGTAGATGCCGTAGGTCGCGCGCTCGATAAGGCAGTGCGTGAGAACGCCGGCGCCGCTGTTGGTGACTTCCAGACCGTACCAGCCGGCGTCGCCAACACCGGTGAAGGTGATGGGTTGCTCCGGAGTGCCGAGGGCGTCGAGCGTGCCGTAGACGTACAGCCTGGATGTGCTGAGGGCGCCCCGGACCGCTACGCCTGGCTCGATGGTCAGCAAGGTGTTCGCCGAGATCCATGCGGTCGTGGCTAATGTGTAGTCGAGCCCCGGGAACAATCGCCAGGTACCGCTGCGGTCGCTCCCACCTCCCGTGACCAGGATGCCGTCATTGTGGTTGCCGGACACGGGGATCACGCAGTCCGCGGCGGGATAGGCGCCGCCCCCGATGCCCAGCGGCCAGGAGTTCTCCAGACCGGCGCCTCCGATCACGTTGCCGCCGCCGAGGGTGAACTCTCCGCAATTGCTGAGGTACACCGCCCCATCGTCGGCGAGGTTCCCCACCAGTACGAGGTTGTCGATCGTCGGAGATTCGCAGTTGTACAGGCACACTCCGGCCTCCGTGCAACCGCGGACAGTGAGCGGTGAATCGAAGTTCAGGCCGTCGACATAGCGCACATCGACACCGGTGCCGCAGTTTTCGAGGATCACGTCTTCGTCCAGAAAGGTCGGAGCCGTGCGGGTGCAGTGCATGCCGTAGTCGTTGTCCGAGATCGTCGTTGAACCGAGTTGGACTGTTCCGTCACTGGCATGAACCCCGTACTCGCAATCGCGGATGACGGCGTCGGTGAGGATCACCGTGCCGTCATCCTCCAGCAGGATGCCATCGGAAGCCTGTTCGATGAGGCAGTGGGAGAGGGTGGCCGATCCGCCCTGCGTGCACTGCAGACCGTCCCAGGTATTTTCGCCATCCGAGGTGAAGACGATCTCCTGTCCGGGCAGCCCTTCGGCGATCAGTTCTCCGAACACGTTCAGGTCCGAATAGTAGTTGCCGAACCGCACATGAACCCCAGGCTCGATGGTCAGGGAAGTGCCCGCCCCGATGATCTGAGATGACCCGTCCACGACGTAGTCCAGGTTCGCGAACTTGCGCCAGATTCCGCTGCTGATGCTCGTCCCGTTGTAGACCCTGATGTCGTTGTTCGTATTGCCCGTGGTCGGGATGACGCAGTTCGCCGTCGGGTACGATCCCATGCTGATCGTCAACGGCCACGAGTTCTCCAGGCCATCGCCCCCGATCACGTTACCGGAGCCCAGGGTGACCTCCCCGCAACGATCGAAGTGGAAGGCTCCGTAGTTCCCGGTGCAGCCGGTCACGGTGAGGTTGTCAAAGAACGGATCCGGGCATCGGTCGACCTGCACACCTGTGGTACCGGCGCCGGACACCGACAATGCGTCGGTGAAGATCAGATCATCGATGGTCGACAGCCTGATGCCATAGTTGCAGTTCTCCACGACGACGTTGACATCGAGAAGGACCGGCGCAGTCGTTTGAAACGACATTCCATACGATGACATCTCCAGGATATCGGTGCTCCCGATCCGGACGATGCCGCCGCGTCCATAGACACCGTTCTCTCCATCACGCAAGACGCAATCCGTTACGGTGACGGTGCCGGTGCCCAGCAGGCTGATCGCGGTGCCGGCGTGGTCGAATACGCAATTCGAGAGGTCTGCCGAGCCGGTACCTTCGAAAACAATCCCGTCCCAGGTCTCGGTCGTGTTGGACAGGAACTCGATTTTCTGATCCGATGTCCCCTGGGCCATGAGAGTGCCTTGAATCGTGGCTCCTTCGTCCGAGAAATAGGCGGTAGAGAACCGTGCCCTCACGCCCGGAACGATCGTCAACGTGTCGCCGGCCGAAAGGGTCGGCGTATCGGTCACGACATATTCCAGCCCCGCGAACTTGCTCCACCTGCCGCTGTTCCCGTGACTGGTACCGCCGGACACCCGGATATCGTTGTTGGTATTGCCCGTCGTCGGAATGACACACTCGGCACTCGGATACGCGCCGGCCCGGATGGTCACCGGCCATGTGTTCTCCTGCCCCTCGCCGCCGATCACGTTGCCGGCCCCCAGGGTGAAGGTGCCGCAGCGATCCAGGCAGAACGCACCGTAAGACGAACTGCCGCCGCAACCGGTTATCGTGAGGTTGTCGATCAACGGGTCGAGGCAGTTGACCACGCGGACGCCGTCCTGTGACGCGCCGGTGATCTCAATCGGTGTGGTCAGTTCCATTTTCGGTATACCTGAGAGGTACACTCCACTGGAGCCGCCGGCAATCGTGATCTCTCCATCCAGGAAATCAGGAAGAACCTCCTCACACCTGATTCCAAAATTCGAAGGGCTGATCTCCGTGCTGCCAATGCGGACAGTTGCCCCTCCGCCCCTCACATCCAATCCACAGTCGCAGTCCCGCATCTCCGTGTCGGTGATGGTGACCGTGCCGGTGGCATTGCTCTCCGTGATCACACAGGTTCTGGCCCGATCGAAGAGCCAATGCTCCAGCGTTCCTGAGCCCCCTTCCTCGAATCTGAGGAAGCCGAGGCGCGATGACTCATCGCTGGTGAAAAGAATCTTCGCGTTCGCTGTGCCGATTGCGTTCAGCATCCCCTGGACCGTGATACCAGTCGGGGCAGACGAGCCCAGCTGGAAATGGATAGTCACCCCCGGTTCGATGGTCAGGGTGCCGCCCTCGGAAACCGTGACGCTCGTACCCGGCAGCACGAAATCCACCCCCGGCAGATCCCGCCACGTCCCGCTCGCCGAGCTGATACCCCCATCGACCCGGATGTCGTTGTTCTCGTTGCCCGCCGCCGGGATCACGCACCCCGCGGCCGAATACGACCCCAGCTTGATGGTCACCGGCCAGGCGTTCTCCTGCCCCGCCCCGCCGATCACGTTGCCGGCGCCCAGCATGAAATCGCCGCAGTTCTCGAAGTACAGGGCGCCGTAGCTCGCGTTGCCCGTGAGGGTGACGTTGTCGATGGTGGGCAGGGAACAGTTCCTCAGATAGATGCCGCGCGATGTCGAATTGCTCACGGTCAGCGGGGTCGTCAGGGCCAGGTTCGGCACGTCGTCGATCTGGATCCCGACCGAATTGTCCGTGATCACGACCGCACCATCGAGGAACTGCGGCGCGACATCCCGACATTGGAGCCCCCGGGTGTTTTCCCCGATCGTCACGCTTTCCAGTTGCAATGAGCCGCCTGCGTGATAGATGCCCGTTCCGCACTCCTGCACCGTCGT
The DNA here is from genome assembly GCA_963674845.2 of Candidatus Krumholzibacteriia bacterium. GTDB lineage: Bacteria > Krumholzibacteriota > Krumholzibacteriia > LZORAL124-64-63 > LZORAL124-64-63 > LZORAL124-64-63. The sequence goes on from CAXXKE010000001.1 coordinate 813,325, forward strand.
GCGGAACAGCCTCACCTGGCCGGCCGTCGTGGCGAGATTGATCCCCTTGCCCGCCAATTCGACGACGCAGTCCTGTGCATACCCCCAACCGGACGAAAGGAAGTTGATCGCCGTTGTCGGGCGGTTGTACCCGGGCTGCTGCGTGAACAGGACCTCGTTGCCCGGATCCCCGTCGACCGTGAGCTGGCCCTCGATCCTCAGGGAGCAATCCTGCCGCGACTGGACCACGACCCCGGGCCCGATCAGCAGGTGCCCGCCCTCGGCCACGGTGACGGTCCCGTTGATGATGTGCGGATTGTCGTAGGCGCTCCAGTGGTCGAAATCCTCGATGGTCCCACTGTGATCAGTCCCGCGCGCGGCCCCGATCAATACGCAGAGGAACAACGCGACGAGGAAAGGACAGGAAAAATGATACGATTTCATGGATTGACCCCCCGATCATGGAATGGCGGCACTAATAACCCGTGTCCGCACACTTCCCCCAATTGAATAAGTATTTCATATTTCGTGCTGTCGATCAATTAACATCAAAATCGAGATCAGAATCTCCCGTATTGGGGTTTGTCGATTCCTCCTGGATGTCGAACATTTCCGAGCAGGCCATACGAGCAGCAGTCGGACTGGCCCGCTATTCGAAGGATTGACTGATCGAGGATTATGGAACAAGCCCGGAGTCACCAATGCGGCATACAAGCACCCGACGCGAAACGGCGTGTTGCCGTGAATACAACAGCGGCCTCGCCAAGGCGAGGCCGCCGGGCCATCAACGCCCCCCGGGCTTTCGGTGGCGCACTTCTTCCAGGCGGGCGGCCTCGCCGGCCAGCCAGCGCCGGGAGACCCGGTGCGCCAGGGCCGGGAAGGCGTTATGCTCGATGGCGGCCCGGATGTCGGCCATGAGTTCCTGGTAGAAATGCAGGTTGTGAATGGTGGCCAGGGTGGGCCCCAGGATTTCCCGGGCGCTGAACAGGTGGCGGATATAGGCCCGGCTGTGCCGCGCGCACACGGGACAGCCGCATTCGGCGTCCAGGGGCGCCCCGTCGTCGGCGCAATCCTGGTTCTTCACCACCAGGCGCCCGTCCCGGGTCAGCACCGTGCCCGTGCGGGCCATGCGCGTGGGCAGGACGCAATCGAACATGTCCACCCCGGCGGCCACCGCAGCCAGGATGTCGTCGGGAAAGCCCACGCCCATGAGATAGCGGGGCTTGGCGTCGGGCAGCAGGTCCGCCGCAAGATCCGTCATCTCGCGCATGGCCTCGGTGGGTTCCCCCACCGACAGTCCGCCGATGGCGTAGCCGGGCAGGTCCAGCTCGACGATCTCGTCGGCCGAACGCCGGCGCAGGCCCTCGTCCACTCCGCCCTGCATGATGCCGAACAGCACCCGCTCCCAACCGCCCCGGTAGTCGCGCCCCCCGAACACGTCCCGGCAGCGCTTCAACCAGGCCGTGGTGCGGGTCACGGCCTTCTCCACCTCGGCCGGAGGCGCCCCGTAGGGAGCGCACTGGTCGAAGGCCATGACGATGTCCGAGCCCAGATCCAGCTGCACCTGCATGCTCAGCTCGGGGCTGAAGAAGTGCTTGCTGCCGTCCAGGTGGGAGCGAAACTCCACCCCGTCGGCGGTGATGCGGTTCAGCTCACCCAGGCTGAACACCTGGAAACCCGCACTGTCGGTGAGCAGGGCTCCGTCCCAGCCCTGGAAGCGGTGCAGCCCGCCGTGGCGGCCCACCAGTTCGTGCCCGGGACGCAGGTACAGGTGGTAGGTGTTACCCAGGATGAGGCGGGCCCCCGTCTCCCACACCTGCTCGAAGGTCACGGCCTTCACCGAGCCCACCGTGCCCACGGGCATGAACACGGGGGTCTCCACCGTGGCGTGGCCCGTGACCAGGCGTCCGCGGCGGGCGCGGCAGCCGCTGTCCCGGCCCAGCACCTGGAAACCGAAGGGGGTGCTCAGGTCCCGCTGGGGGATGTCGCCTCGGTCCATGGAATCATTGCTCATCGGAAACTCCCGGCAGGATCAGCATGCAATCGCCGTAGCTGTAGAAACGCAGGGCGTTGGCCACGGCGTGGTCATAGACGGTGCGCCAGGTGGGGTCCCCCATGAGGCTGGCCACCAGCATGAGCAGGGACGAACCCGGCAAGTGAAAATTCGTCAGCAGCCCGTCGGCCGCCGTCACCCGGTCCGGGGGGCTGATGAACAGGCAGGTGCTGCCAGCCACCTCCCAGCCCTCGGGCCGGCGCACGGCCCGCCCGGTGAACACGGGTTGGGAATCGTCGGCTGTGGGGCCGAACTCCCTCAGGTCGGGACCATTCCCGTCCAGGCCAAGGCGCGCCACCGTCTCCAGGACGCGCAGGCTGGTGGTGCCCACGGCGATGATCCGGCCGCCGCCGCGACGCGCGCCCTCCAGGGCGGCGCTGACGGCCGCAGGCAAGTGGAAGAACTCCCGGTGCAGGCGGCGCTGCTGGATCTGCTGGGCGCTGGGGGGCTGGAAGGTGCCGGGCCCCACGTGCAGGGTCACCCGGGCCAGGTCCACGCCCTGCTCCCCCAGCCCCGCCAGCACGGCCTCGCTGAAGTGCAGCCCCGCGGTGGGCGCCGCCACCGAGGCGGCCCCGTCCGGATCGGGACAGGCGTACACCGTCTGGTAGCGCTGCCGGTCCCGGGTGTCCTGGGCGCCTCCCCGGTCGTCCTTCTCCTGCTGGATGTAGGGCGGCAGGGGCATGAGGCCGTGGCGGCGGGCGATCTCGCCCGGATCCACCAGATCGCCGTCACCCTGAACCCGCACCAGCACCATGCCGTCCGGGCGCCGGCCCGTCACCTCCAGCTGCACGCCCTCGGCCACGTCCAGCCTGATCCCCTCCCTCAGCCGCCGCCCGGGCCGGGCCATGGCCAGCCACACCCCCGACTCCTGGGGCCGGATGAGCAGGACCTCCACCGCGCCCCCGGTGTCGGCCCGGCGGGTCAGCAGCCGCGCCGGAATGACCTCGCTCTGGTTCAGGACCAGCAGGTCGCCAGGCCGCAGGTAGTCGCCGATGGTGCGGAAAGGCGATTCCCCCTGCACTCCCCGTCCCGGCTCCACCAGCAGCATGCGTGAATCGCCCCGGCGCTCGGGGGGCGCCTGGGCGATGAGTTCGCGGGGCAGATGGAACTGGAATTCGGCGACGTGATCGGTCATGGCGTGTCAGAGCAGCTCGCCCTGGGCCGCCGGCCCGTCGGGCCTGCGTGGCGGCTGGATGTTCAGGTGTTGCCAGGCCCGGTCCGTCACCTCGCGCCCGCGCGGCGTGCGTTTCAACAGCCCGGTCTGGATGAGGAAGGGCTCAACCACGTCCTCCAGGGTGTCGCTCTCCTCGCCCAGGCTGACGGACATGTTCTGGATGCCCACCGGCCCACCGCCGAAGTGCTCCATGATCAGGCGCAGATAGCGGCGGTCCAGATTCTCCAGCCCCAGGCGGTCCACCCCCAGGCGGGTCAGGCCGCGGTCGGCGGTGTCCCGGTCGATGCTGCCCTGCCCCTCAACCTGGGCGAAGTCACGCACCCGGCGCAACAGGCGGTTGGCGGCGCGGGGCGTTCCCCGGCTGCGGCGAGCGATCTCCAGGGCCCCCTCGGCCTCGATGGCGATGCCCAGAATGCCCGCCGAGCGGGTGACGATGACGGCCAGATCCTCCGGGGGGTAGAAATCCAGATGCAGCACGATGCCGAAGCGGCTGCGCATGGCCGGCGTGATGAGCCCGGCCCGGGTGGTGGCCCCGATGAGGGTGAAGGGTTCCAGCTGCATGTTGAAATGGCGCGCGTTGGGGCCCTTGTCGATGATCAACTCCACCCGCCAGTCTTCCATGGCGGGATAAAGGTGCTCCTCGATGACGCGGCCCAGGCGGTGGATCTCGTCGATGAAGATGGCCCGCCGGTCGGCCTGCTCGGTGAGCAGGGCGATGAGCTCGGCGCTGTTGGTGAAGGCCGGCCCGCTGGTCAGGCGGATCTCCAGGCCCATCTCGGCGGCCACGATCTGGCTGAGGGTGGTCTTGCCCAGCCCGGGAGGCCCGTGCAGCAGCACGTGGTCCAGCACCTCGCCACGCTGGCGGGCCGCCTGGATGAAGATGCGCAGGTTGTCCTTCAGATCCTCCTGGCCGATGAACTCGTCCAGGCTTCGCGGCCGCAGGCTGCGGTCCAGTTCGCCGTCCTGTTCCTGCTCGTTGGGGTCGGTCCAGCGCTGATCTACCATGGGTTTCAAACCCTCCGCAGGGCGGCTCGCACCCAGGTTTCAGTGTTCTCGGCCGCGGCCTCGTCCTTCTGCCGGGCCTTCAGCAGGGCCTGCTCGGCCGAGGCGGCATTCAGCCCCATGGCCATGAGCACGGCCACCGCATCTTCCATGCCCCCGGGACCGCCAGGCGCGGCGACGGTCTCCTGGCCGTCCAGCCCCAGCACCGAGTCGGGGATGCGCTGTCCCAGTTCCACCACCAGGCGCTGGGCGCTCTTCTTGCCGATGCCCGGCAGGGCGATGAGGGACTTCTCGTCCCCAGTGCTCAGGTACCGGGCGATGTCCCCGGCCGCGGCCCTGGACAGCATACCCAGGGCCACCTTGGGACCCACCCCCGAGACGGTGATGAGCAGGCGGAACATGGCCCGTTCCTCGGCCTCGACGAAACCGTACAGGGACCAGTTGTCCTCGCGCACGGCCAGGTGGGTCCACAGGCGCACCGGCTGTCCCACCGCAGGCAGACGGTCGGCGCTGAAAGCCGATAGCTGCACGTCCAGCCCGATGCCGCCGCCCACCGAGACCACCGCCTCGGTGCCGCCGCCGACCAGGATGCCTTCCAGGAATGCGATCACCTGCCGTTCACCTTTCCGCCCGTGGTGGGCCGTCCCGGCGCCCTCTTGCCCAGGCGCGAGGCGTGGGCCAGGGCCACAGCCAGGGCGTCGCTCATGTCCAGCGGGGGCTCGTCCCCCAGCTTCAACAGGCGCATGACCATGGCCCGCACCTGTTCCTTGGCCGCCGACCCGTTGCCGGTCAGGCTCATCTTGATTTCCCGGGGAGCGTACTCGCCCACCTGCAGTCCCGCCTGCGCCCCCGCCAGCAGGATGACCCCCCGGGCGTGGCCCAGGATGAGCGAGCTGCGGGCATTCTTGGCGTTGAAGAGGTTTTCCACCGCCATGGCCTGGGCCGGGAACTCGTCCAGCACCCCCGTCACACCCTGGTGGATTTCCAGCAGGCGCTCGGGCAGGGGTGCGGCGGCGTCGGTGCGGATGACTCCTCCGGTCACCAAACGAACGACCGGCTCGGTGGCGATGACACCGTAGCCGGTCGCATGGGATCCCGGATCAATACCCAGAACGATCACACTCGTCTCCGTCCGCGCTCAGTCGGCGACCCGCGGCACGGATCAGAGCTTCTCCTCGATCTCGGCCATCAGATCGTCGTCGATCTCGAAATTGGCGAACACCTGGCTGACGTCGTCCAGATCATCCATGTGGGTGATGAGCTTCATCAGCGTGGTGGCGTCACCGCCTTCCACCTTGACGGTGGTGTTGGGAATCTGCACCAGTTCGGAAGTGGTCACCGGGATCCCGGCCTCGGCCAGGGCCGAGCTCACCGTGTGCAGATCCTCCATGGCCGTGGTCACGCTGATCATGCCGTCGGCCTCTTCCACGTCCTCGGCGCCGGCCTCGATGGCCGCGTCCATGGCAGTTTCCAGGTCGCAGGCTTCAGCGTCAATGGCGATCATGCCCTTGCGATCGAAAATGTAGGACACGCAGCCGTTGGACCCCAGGTTGCCGTTGAACTTGGAGAACACGTGGCGCACCTCGGCCGTGGTGCGGTTCTTGTTGTCGGTCTGGCATTCCACCAGAACGGCCACACCGCCGGGACCGTAGCCCTCGTAGTTCACCTCTTCGATGACCATGCCCTCGATCTCACCGGTGCCACGCTTGATGGCCTTGTCGATGGTATCGCTGGCCATGTTGGAACCGCGGGCGCTGGTGATGGCCGCACGCAACCGCGGATTGGCATCGGGATCGCCGCCGCCCTGACGGGCGGCGACGGTGATTTCCCGGATCAGCCGGTGAAAGATCTTGGCGCGCTTGGCGTCCTGGGCACCCTTGCGGTGCTTGATGTTCGCCCATTTGGAATGTCCGGCCATGAGCTCCCCTACTCCTCTTCGGTCTGGGACTTCTTGTACTCCTCGACCAGGCGGGCCTGGACGTCACCGGGCACTTCCTGGTAGTGGGAGAACTCCATGGTAAACACACCCGTGCCCTGCGTAAAGGACCGCAGGCTGGTGGCGTACTGGTAAAGCTCGTCCTCGGGAATGTGAGCCGTGACGACCTGGTAGGGGCCATCGGCGTCGCTGCCCTGGATCTGGCCGCGGCGGGTGCTCACGTCGCCCATCACGTCGCCCATGTAGGCCTGGGGAACGGTGATGTCCACCTTCATGACGGGCTCCAGGATGACGGGGCGCAGCTTGTCGCTTTCCTCTTCCACCGCCGCCTTCAGGGCCTTGCGGGCCGCCATCTTGAAGGCCGCCTCGCTGGAGTCCACGTTGTGGTAGGAGCCGAAGAACAGGGCACACTTCACGTCCACCATCTCGTAGCCGGCCACCAGACCCTCCTTCAGGGTCTCGATGCAGCCTTTCTCCACGGCGGGGATGAACTTGCCGGGCACCACGCCGCCCACGATCTCGTCGGCGAACTCGAAGCCCTCGCCCCGGGGCTTGGGCTCGATACGCAGGTGCACGTCACCGAACTGGCCGCGGCCGCCGCTCTGCTTCTTGTGGCGCCCCTGCTTCTCGGCGGTGCCGCGAATGGTCTCCTTGAAGTTGATGCGGGGACGCCGGCGCTCAACCTCCACCCCGGTCTGCTTCTTCAGCTTCTCCAGGATGTAGTTGGTGTGGATCTCGCCCTGGGTGGCCAGCAGGGTCTGGCTCAGGTGGGGCTGGTGGATCAGCTGGAAGGTGGGATCCTCCTCGCGGATCTTGTTCAGACCGGCGGCCATCTTGTCCTCGTCGCCGCTGGTGACGGGGCTGATGGCATCGGCGCTGGTGGGCACCGGGTACTCGATGGGCTTGAAGGCGAAGTCCACGCCGTCCACCAGGGTGGTGCCGGTCTGGGTGCTCTTCAGCTTGGCGGCCAGGACGATGTCGCCGGGGCCTGCCACGTCCACCTTCTCCTTGGCCTTGCCCACGGTGACGTTCAGCTGGCCCATGCGCTCGCTGCTGCGGCCGTCACTCAGCTTGACGGTGTCGCCGCTCTTGAGGCTGCCGCTGAAGACCCGCAGCCAGGTGACGTCGCCGCCCTGGGCCTCGTACTGGCGCTTGAAGGCGAAGGCCACGGCCGGGCCCTCGGCCCCGGGGGTGAAGCTGGCCTCGTTATCGGTGCCGGGCACCACGCCGGTCATCTCGCTGCGGGCGCGGCTGTTGGCGCTGGGGAACAGGCTGGTGACGGAGCGCATGAGGCTGGTCACGCCGATCTCCCGCACGGCGTCGGTGAAGAACACGGGATAGACGGTGCCCTCCAGGGTGCCCTTCTTCAGTCCCAGGATGATGTCGTCGTGCTCCAGGGTCATTTCTTCCAGGTACTTCTCGGTCAGCGCGTCGTCGGCGTTGGCCGCGGCGTCGATGAGCATCTCCCGGGCCTCTTCCACGGCATCCCCCATGTCGGCGGGGATTTCCATCTCCACGGCGTGGTTGCCGTCGAACTTGTAGGCCTTCATGTCGATGAGGTCGATGACGCCGCTGAAGTTGTCACCCGAACCGATGGGCAGCTGCAGGGGCGCGGCGCCGGGCACGCGATCCTTGATGCCGTTCATGGTCTCACGCCAGTTGGCCTGCTCCTTGGACATGCGGTTGACCACCAGGAAGGTGGGCAGATGGGTCTTGCGCACGTAGTTCCAGAGGTTCTCGCTGGCCACCTCGAAACCGCCGTCGGCCTTGACCACGAAGATGACGCCCTCGACCACCCGCAGGGAGGCGTAAACATCGCCGCGGAAGTCGTCCACGCCGGGAGTATCGATGATGTTGACCTTGTTGCCCTCGAACTCGGTCCAGGCAAGGCTGGCGGAGATGGTCTGCTTCTTCTCGATCTCCTCGTCCAGATAATCGAAAACCGAGCTGCCGTCATCGGTGTTGCCGCGGCGGCCCACCTTTTCGGTCACGTGAAGCATGGCATCGGCCAGGCTGGTCTTGCCGGCACCGTGAGGGGCAACCAGCGCCACGTTACGGATCTTGTCCATGGGATAGGTCTTCAACGATCATCCTCCCGCGTCGAGGGGGTTTGGGGCCAGATGTGGCGTTGTCGCACCACCCACAAAACAAAGGCGACGCTGAGGCCGCGGAGGAGGGGACAACGACCCGGCCGCCTTCCCCGGGAAGGGGTGGTCGACCGGTTTTTTCGACGAAGAGCAATGTTAATAGCCTGGCAGGAACCTGTCAACCAGGCCCGCTGAAGGGAATTTTCGCCCCTACCCCCACCCCTCAGCCCTGCACCCGGATAGCCCCGGCCGGGGTGAAAGCCGGAACCTGTAAAGTTCTGGACAGGGTGCGGCCTTTACATTACCGTTATTCAGGTTCCGGAATCGGGCAGGGAGTCCCTTGTCCACTCCGAAACCCTGAATTCAACCCCACAGCCTTCCAGTCGTCTGGCCGCACCGGACAGGTTGCCGTCAGCTTGCTGTCGGAACCGTGTCCGGCCGAGGTGAATTGATGAATTACCGCTCTGTGTTCCGTTTGTTCCTTCTGCTCCTGGTTCTGGGAACCGCCAACGGCCTCCTGGCGCAGGAGCCCACCCCCGCCCAGGAAGAACGGGTGGCCGAACTGGAAGAGAACCTCAAGTGGGAGGACTTCACGGCCAAGGCCTACCGGCTGACCGTCTTCGGGGGCAGTTTCTCCGGGGCCAAGTACCTGGAGCTCCCCCTGCTGTGGGACCGCACCCGCCTGGAAGACGGTGCCCACGACGTCCTGGGCTTCGACGGGGAATATCTGCAGGAATCCCGGGACCGCCTGGGAGATTCCGAGATCTACGAATACGATGCCGCCAACAAGGAGATCGAGAGCGGCCCCGCTTACGGCGCCAAGGTCGGCATCTACATCGCCGACGACTTCCACCTGGACCTGATGGGCACCTACGCCACCGGGCGGGCCGTGACCACCATGATGCACCGCACCGACGAGGAGAACATCGACATCATGGAGCGTGTCGAGGTGGACTCCGACGACGGCTTCAAGATGTTCAAGGGCGGCCTGCACCTCATGTATGACGCCAGGTCCGCCACCTTCTTCGGCCTGACTCCCCGGCTGGGCTTCGGCCTGGGCGGCATCATCAATCGCTACAGCTACCTGGAAGACAAGACGGCCCTCTACCTGGAAGGCAACTTCGGCCTGTCCCGGAAACTCTTCGGCGACTTCACCCTCACCGGTCAGGTCGACCTGACCTCCTTCGCCTACGAGGTAGAGGAACTGGGCTATTCCAAGATGGTCAACTACGCCACCTTCAGCCTGGGTCTGTCCTACTTCATCGACGTGGTCCCCCAGGATGTGCGGGCTGCCCACCTGGCCGAACTGGAAGAGGCCAAGAACTAGCCCACGCCCCATGATGACAGGTTGAGAGAAACAAAAAACCCCGCCGGCTGTCCGGCGGGGTTTCTCGTGGGTGCCCCATCAGGGCACACCACCTTTCCACGGTCGATCGCTACTTCTTCTTGGCGACCTTCTTGGTCACCTTCTTCTTGGCGACCTTCTTGGCGACCTTCTTCTTGGGGGCAGCCTTCTTGGTCACCTTCTTGGTCACCTTCTTGGCGACCTTCTTGGCGACCTTCTTGGCGACCTTCTTCTTGGGAGCGGCCTTCTTGGTCACCTTCTTCTTGGCGACCTTCTTGGCGACCTTCTTCTTGGGGGCAGCCTTCTTGGTCACCTTCTTCTTGGCGACCTTCTTGGCCACCTTCTTCTTCGCGACCTTCTTGGCAACCTTCTTCTTGGGGGCAGCCTTCTTGGTCACCTTCTTGGCGACCTTCTTGGCAACCTTCTTCTTGGTCGCCTTCTTGGCCACCTTCTTCTTGGCAGCCTTCTTCTTGGTGGTCTTCTTGGTCGCCGCAGCGGCCAGGGTCACTCTCTCCTCCATACCGGACCTCACTTGTTTCGAGTTCCTCCGTCCACCTGGTCCCCGCACCCTTCAGGTATCCAGGCAAGACCTCCTGTCTTGGAAGTTGCGAACAGCTCCTGCTGGCGTCAGGCTGCCAGCGAAGTGTCGCCATTATTTCGGCGCATGATAAAAGGTGTCAATAAAAAAAAGGAAACCATCGACAGATGGTTTCCTTTTTTTTTGGTGCCCGGGGCGGGATTCGAACCCGCACGGTTTGTGGCCACTACCCCCTCAAGATAGCGTGTCTACCAATTCCACCACCCGGGCTCCTGGACTTACTGGCCGCCGCCGTCGGTGCCACCGTCGGTGGCCGGCTGCTGGGCGGGAGTTTCGACGGGGGCCTGTTCGCTGACGGGAACCTGCAGCTCACCCTTCTCGGCCGCTTCCTTCATGATGCCCCCGGTGGCATCGGCCTTGCCGCCACCCTGGGTCACGAACAGGGTGAAGCTGGTGACGAAGAAAGCCACCGCCAGGTAGATGGTCAGCTTGTGCAACAAGGTGGTCATGCCGCGGGAACCCAGCAACTGCTGAGGGGCGCCGCCCCCGCCACCGAAAGCGCCGGCCAGGCCGCCGCCCTTGCTGGACTGCAGCAGAACCACCGCCGAAAGCACGATACAAACCAGGATATGAATGACGACCAACAGAGAGTGCAACATGCTCAACCGCTCCAACTGGGGCCTATCAAGGACATGCGAATGCGTTGCTTTCCAGAACCTTGACTGGAAAGGGACGGGTAATTTAATACCCGCCCCCGTTCCTGTCAAACCGAGTTCTAGACGTCACTGAGGGCTTCCACCCCGGGCAGCTCCCGGCCACCCATGAATTCCAGGGAAGCGCCCCCGCCGGTGGAGATGTGGCTGATGCGCGCGCCCAGATCCATCTGGTTGACGGCCGCCACGCTGTCGCCGCCCCCCACCACACTGCGGGCACCGTCGTCGGTGGCCTGGGCCACGGCCTCGCCCACCGCCCGCGTGCCCACGGCAAAGCTGGGCAACTCGAAGACTCCCATGGGTCCGTTCCAGAAGATGGAGCGGGCCTGCGCGATGTGCTTGCAATAGGTCTCCACCGAGCGCGGACCGATATCCAGCCCCATCCATCCGTCAGGCAGATCGGTGACCAGCTCCACCTTCTTCTCGGAAGAGTCACTGAACTCCCTGGCCACCACGCAATCCTCCGGCAGAACCAGCTTGGCCTTGCTGGTCTTGGCCTTCTCCGTGATCTGGGCCACCACGTCCATGCTTTCCTCGTCCAGCAGGCTGGTGCCGATGTTCAGTCCGTGGGATTTGAAGAAGGTGAAGACCATGCCGCCACCCAGCAACAGCACGTCCACCTTGTCCAGCAGGTTCAGGATGACCTCCACCTTGCCCTGCACCTTGGCCCCGCCCAGGATGGCCACGAAGGGGCGCTGGGGCTCGCCCAGCAGATCGCCCAGATGGTCCAGTTCCTTTTCCATGAGGAAGCCAGCCAGGTTCTGGTCGAAATGAGCCGTCACTCCCACCGTCGAGGCGTGGGCGCGGTGGGCGGTGCCGAAGGCGTCGTTCACGTAGGCATCGCCCAGTTCGGCCAGCCCCGAGGCGAAGCCCGGATCGTTGCCGGTCTCACCCGGATTGAAGCGCAGATTCTCCAGAAGCAGCACTTCACCCGCGGCCAGGCCGGCAGCCTTGGCCCGGGCGTCGGGCCCCACCGTGTCCAGGGCGAACTTGACGGGCGCATCCAGCAGGTCGCCCAGGCGGTCGGCCACCGGGCGCAGGCTCAGGGCCGGATCGATCTGGCCCTTGGGCCGCCCCAGGTGACTCATGAGAATGACGCTGCCCCCCTGACCCAGGATGTGCTGGATGGAAGGCAAGGCGGCCTTGATCCTGGTCTCGTCGGTGATATTGCGATCACCGTCCAGGGGAACGTTGAAATCCACGCGCATGAGGACCTTGTGCCCCGCCGCGTCAAAATCCTTCAAGCTTTTCTTCTTCAGCATGACAACCACCTGTGGTCCGGGAATGGAGATCCGGGATTGGCCCAGGGGCAGACGTCGGACGCCGCCCAGAATTCTCTGACTGGATCCATTTTAGAAAGGGGGTTCTGGCCTGTCAACCGCGCCGCCGTTTTCCTCGCCCGGCCTGGGCCGGGCCACACCCAGGGCCAGACAGGCCCGCACCGTCCAGCCGGCCTCTTCCAGGGCCGTGGCCAGGGCCAGAACGGTGGCGCCGCTGGTGATGATATCGTCCACCAGCACCAGCTGCCGCCCTTCGTCCCCCTGGGGTTTGCGCCCGGCAAAAGCTCCGGCCAGGTTGCGGGCCCGGCTATCCCAGCACTGGATGCGGGCCTGCTGGCCCGTTCGACGCACCCGGCGCGCCAGATCCCGGCGCCAGGGCACACCCAGCTGGGCGGACACCAGGGCGGCCAGTCCCAGGGCCTGGTTGAAGCCCCGGGCCCTCTCCCGCCGGCGATGAAGGGGTACGGGCACAAGCACGCACTCGCGCATCACATCCAGCCCGCCCGAGGCCAGGCTGGCAGCCAGAGCCCCGGCCAGAGGCCAGGCCAGCCCCCGCACCCCTCCGTACTTCCATTCACCCACCACCCGGGTCAACTGTTCCCCGGTGGCGGTGGCCCCGTGAACCGGCAAGGCCCGGCCCTCCCGGGGCAACCACCGGCGGACCGAACTGTCAGGGGGGAACAGATCCGCCAGGCAAGGGCGGCAAAGATGGGGCCGGTCCAGAACATTCAACCCGGGCACCAGCGCCCCCCGCTCGCACCATTTCCCGGGGTCCAGACCGCCTCCGCAGCTCAGGCATTGTTCGGGATAAACCGCATCCAGGGTCGCATCCAGCAGGGCCACCAGGCCGGCCCGTGCCAGCCCGAAAGCCCGCCAGAGCGCGCACCTTTCCACTCGCTCTCGCTCCATGGCAAGTTCTCGCTGTCCGGGAGGAGATGATGGCGGGATCAGGACCGGCCGCGCCTCAGAGCAGGGCCCGGCGCATGGCCTGCCAGGGAACCGGGGGACCGAACCACCAGGCGAAAGACAGCCCGCCCTGCATGAGCAGAACCGGCAAACCGTTGCTGGTTCGGAACCCCAGGGGCAGCTCCTCCACGGGAAGCTGGTCCCCGTAGCGCAGGTCCAGCAGGAAATCCCCGCCGGCCCCGGCGGCATCGGGCAGGAAGGAGGCCACGGGCACTCCTCCGCCCAGACAGCACACCCAGACGGTGGGCTCTTCACTGGTGCTGATGTCGGCATCGGCCAGGGCCTCCACCCGCACCTGCTCGGCGTAGGCCTGCTGCTGCGCCCAGGCCGCGAATTTCTCCTGTCCGGCCAGGGAGCGGTTGCGCACCACGATGCGGGGAACCTCCCAGCGCGCCAGGGCGGCCACCGCCGCCCGCGCCGAGCCGCCGGCCCCCAGCACCACCGCCCGCGCGGGGTGTTCGGGGAAGGGCCAGCCCTCGCTCAGGACCGTCAGCACGCCTCCGCTGTCGGTGTTGTGGCCCAGCCACTTGCCGTCCTCAACCTTGACGGTGTTGACGGCCCCCAGGGCCCTGGCCTGATCGGTGCGCCCGTCACACAGGGCCGAGACGGCCTCCTTCAGCGGGGCCGTGACGTTGAAACCCTCCAACCCCTGGCCGGCCGGTCCCTTCTTGAGGGCGGCCAGCTGTCCGGCGGCGATGCGCACGGCCAGGTAATCGGCGTCGATCTCCCGCTCGGCCAGGGCGGCGTTCTGGATGGCCGGCGAACGGGAATGGCCCACCGGGTCGCCCAGCACGGCATAGAATCCGCCGTGGGGTTCCCAGGGGCGCCCGTCCAGCAACCACTCATCGCCCGACAGTTCAAGCACCTCGTTGCTCATGAGCTCTTCCCCTCCCCGGCACCGGCCTTCAGCGCCCCGGTGGCTTGCCAATCCCCGCCGAACACCCCGCGCACTCCCAGCACCAGGACCACCGCGCCCACGGCCATCAGGCCCAGGCTGATCCACTGGTTGTTGCTCCAGCCGAAGGCCATGACCTGCTCGGCCTCGTAGTAACGGCTGAAATCCACCAGGAAGCGGGAAAGGCTATACAAGATGAGAAAGCGCCCGAAGGTGGCGCCGCGGAAACTGTGTCGGCGATCCATCAGCAGCAGCAGGCCGAATACCAGAAACCCGCCGGCCGAGGCGTACAGCTGGGACGGGTGCACGGCCACGTCCCCGAATTGCAGCACGGCGGGGGATCCCGCAGGAAAGTGCACCGCGCAGGAACATTCGCTGGGCATGCCGAAGCAGCAGCCCGCCAGGAAGCAACCGATGCGGGTGATGCCGATACCCAGGGCCACCCCCGGACTGAAGATGTCCGCCATGACCATGAAGGGGATACCCCGCCGCCGGCACACGTACCACACGGCGGCGATGGAGGCGATGATGCCCCCGTACAGGGTCAAGCCCCCGTCCCAGATGAAGAAGGCCCGGTACCAGGGATGGAAGCTGCCCAGGTGGGTCAGGACGAAGAACAGCCTCACCCCCACCAGGCTGGAGACCAGCACCACGAAGACCAGATCCATGATGGCCTCGGGGGACAGATCGTAACGGCGCCCCCGCCGGATGCTCAGTAGCATGCCCAGCACGAAGCTCAGGGCCAGCAGCAAACCATAGCTCTTGATCACACCGAAGATCTCGGGATACATGCAGCCACTCCTCGGGCGCGGTTGTCAGTCGTCGAAGGTGCGGGAACTGATGTTCATCAGCAGCCCCAGCAGGATCGAGCTGGTCATGAGATTGGATCCCCCGTAGCTCATCAGGGGCAAGGGCAAACCCGTCACGGGCAACAGGCCGGTGGTGATGCCCACGTTCACCACCACATGGAAAAGAAAATAGGAGACGATGCCCACGGCCAGAAATCGGGAGAACGGACGACGGGCCCGGCTGCCGATCTGGATGCCCTGCAGCAGGATGGCCAGGTAAAGGGCCAGCAGGATCACGGCTCCCACGAAGCCCAGTTCCTCGCCGATGACCGAGAAGATGAAGTCGGTCTGCCGCTCGGGCAGGAAGGCCAGCCCCTTCTGGGTGCCGTGCAGATAATGCGTGCCGAACAGCCCCCCCGAACCGATGGCCACCTTGGACTGGATGGCCTGGTAGCCGCTGCCGAAGGCGTCGCGCCCCGGGTCGAAGAAGGTCAGGATGCGCTCCTGCTGGTAGGGCTTGAGCTTGCTCCAGAAGAAGGGAATGCCCACCCCGGTCAGGGTGTTCAGCAGCAGGATGCTGATGCGCGCCAAGGTGCTCAGGCGCACCAGGTACAGCACCACCACCAGCACCACGATGTAGGCCGCCCATGGCCAGGGCTGGTGGATGATGGAATCGGAATAGAAGCTGATGATGCCGCACACCCCGGCGCTGCCCGCCCCCACCAGCAGGATGCCGGGGATGCCGTACCAGAAGACCATGCCCACCCAGATGGCGAAGAAGACCAGGCTGGTGCCCAGGTCGGGTTCGCGCAGGACCAGGGTCATGGGCACCAGGGTCAGCAGGAAGCTGCCCACCATCACCGACAGCCTGGCCCCCTGCTCGCTGGCCTTGCCCAGGGTGGTGGCCAGCATCAGGATGGTGGCTATCTTCCCCAGTTCCGAAGGCTGGAAGCGTATGGGCCCGATGAGCAGCCAGCGCTGAGCGCCGCCGATCCGGGGGCCGGCCACCAGGATCAGGGCCAGCAACACCAGGGAGAACAGGAAGAGCGGGATGGCGATGCTCTCCAGATAACGCAACTGCACCCGCGAGGCCGCCAGCAGCCCGCCGAAGCCCAGGAAGACCCACACCACCTGGCGGTAGAAAACGGTCTTGGCCACCACGGGATCCAGATCCTCGTAGGGGCCCAGGATGGGCTCGGTCACCGACCAGAGCACGGCCAGGCTGGCCCCCAGCAGCAGCAACCAGCACAGGAAGATCTTCTTGTCGCCGGGAGGCAGCAACAGGCTCAGCAGATTCATGGGCGCCTCCCTTCCCCGGCCACGTCTTCATCGCTGCGGATGAGATTCACCGTGTCCTCGGACTGTCCGAAATAGGTGTCCAGCCAGCGCCCGGCCACCGGCGCGGCCTCGCTGCTGCCGTGCCCCGCGTTCTCCACGATGACCGCCATGGCCACCTCGGGCCGGGCCACCGGGGCAAAGCACATGAACCAGGCGTGGTCCTCGCCGTGGCTGTTCTGGGCGGTGCCCGTCTTGCCGGCCACGCGGATGCTGTCCACGGCGGCGGCCTTGCCCGTACCCCGGGCCACCACCTGGTACATGGCCTCCCGCACCCAGCTCACGTGAGCCCGGCTGAAGGGCAGGGGCTCGGGCAGGCGCACGGGTTCCGCGGGATCCTTGACGAAGCGCGGGGCCGGCACCTCGCCGAAGGAGGCCAGGCGGGCCGCCAGCAGGGCCATCTGCAAGGGCGTGGTCAGGATCTCCCCCTGGCCGATGGCGTTGTTCAGCAGCACGCCCCGGGTCCAGCGCCCCTTGCCGAAGCGGCGGTCGTACCAGGCGGTGCCGGGAATCAGGCCGGCCGATTCCTCGGGAAAGACCGAGCTGCAGCGCTCTCCCAGCCCCAGGGCCCGGGCGGCGGCCCCCAGCTGGTCGATGTCCATGCTCAGGCCCAGCTGGTAATAGTAGGTGTCGCAACTGTAGACCATGGCGTCCATGTGATTCACCTCGCCGTGGCCGGCGTGGTTCCAGCAGCGGAAATAGCGATCCCCGAATTCCCAGCCCCCCAGGCAGGGCTCCAGGAAGGTGGTGGTGTCCACCACGCCCAGCCCCAGAGCAGCCAGGGAGGTCACGGGCTTGTACAGCGAACCCGGCGGGTAGGTGGCCTGCACCGCCCGGTGGAAGAAGGGCTTGGCCGGATCGGTGACCAGGGCGTTCCACTGCTCGGCGGTGATGCTCACCGTCAACAGGTTGGGGTCGAAACTGGGATAGCTGTAGGCTGCCAGCACCTCTCCCGTGCGGGTGCTGATGGCCACCCCGCAGCCCGGCCGGGGCCCCAGGGCGTCGGCCATGGCCTGCTGCAGCGGCAGGGAGATGGTCAGGGCCACGTCCTGCCCCGGTTCCACCTCCTGCACCCACACCGTGTGCCGGCCCACGATGTGCCCCTGGGCGTTGACCTCTTCCAGCTTCATGCCGTTGCGCCCCCTCAAGCGTTCCTCGAAGGTGGACTCGATGCCCTGCTTGCCGATGATATCCCCCAGACGGTAGCCCATGCCCAGGGCGCTGGTGTCCAGGTCGGCGGGGTCCACCTCGCCCACGTAGCCGATGAGGTGAGCCGTCAGGGGCCCGGCCAGATAGCGGCGGCGGCTGCGGGATTCGATGCGCGCCCCCGGCAGTTGCCGGGCCCGCTCGGCCACGGTGCTGATCTGCCCGATGGTGGCGTTGGGCACCAGCACCAGCCGGCCCCGGCTTTTCTGGAACTGCCGGCGCAGCCGGGACATGGTCTTCTCGGAATCCAGCTCGAACCAGCGGATCAGGCGCACCAGGGTGCTGTCCTGTCCGGCGCCGGTCATGGTGGAGCGGGGAAGAGTGATGTCGGCGATGTACTTGTTGTCGGCCAGGATGGTGCCGAAGCGGTCGGTGATGCGCCCGCGCGGGGCCCGCACCCGGAACCGTTCCTGCCGGTTTTCCAGGGCCTGGTCCTTGTAGTGGCTGTGCATGGGCACCTGCATGATGAACAGGTTGATCACCAGGACCAGGAAAAAGGAGATGGCCACCAGACGCAGGATCCGGCCTCTAACATCCAGTTCCCGCCCGCCGGTCACGTCATTCCTCCGGATTCAGCAGGCCCAGCAGCTCCACCAGGCGCAGCAGGGGCACACCCACCAGGCCCGAATAGATAGCCACCGGCACCGAACGTGTCAGCAAGGGCATGAGAAAGGATTCGTCGATAAGCCGGCTCTGGAAAAGCAGGAAGACCAGGTCGTGGGCCAGCACGGCCAGGGCAATCATGGTGGCTTCCACCACCGGCACCCCGTGCACCAGCCGCCCACGCAGGGTGCCCACCCCGAAGCCCACCCCGCACTTGCAAAGGGCCCGCAACCCCAGCAGCGCCGGCTGGGTCAGATCCTGGATGAGCCCCACCGCGAAGCCGCCGATGGTTCCGGACACGGGCCCGGCGGACAGGGACAGGATGATCAGGGCGATGACGCTGAAATCCGGCGCGATGCCCTTGATGTCGATGAGGGGCGCCACCACCGTCTCGCCCAGAAAGGCCGTCAGCAGGAAGATCAGGGTGGTGCGCAGGAAACCTCTCAACGCCCACCTGCCGTTTCCCCGGCCTGGGAGCTGTCCCGCCAGGGCAGCACCACGAACACCGTGACGTTGTGGGTGAAGGAAGCGGCGGGCTCGGCCACGATTTCCTTGAAGATCTTGTCGGTGGGGCTGGACACGGATTTCACCACGCCCACGGGAAATCCCCGGGGCGTCAGCTGCCGGGCCTCGGCCCCGTCCTCACCGTCCCGCACCTCGGCGATGCCCGAGGTGATGATCAGGTCACCGGGGCGCACGTCCTCGTCCCGGCCCACCATCTCCACGGCGAAGGTGTTGCCCCGGGGCCGCAACACCCCCAGCAGGGCCGTGCGGTCCATCTCCACTCCCAGGGCGAAATCGGGCGAGACCATGAGCTCCACCCAGGCCTCCCGCTCGTTGATGATGGTCTTGACCCGCCCCAGATAACCCGACTGGGAGATGACGGGCAGCCAGGGTTCCCAGTCCACGGGCATGAGGCTGCGCACCTTCAGCATGGTGGCGAAGCGGTTGCCCTGGCGCATGACCACCTCGCAGGGCACCAGATCCCCCTCGAAGCCGGGAGTCACGGCGGGCCCGGCCAGGCGGTCGCTGTCCCGCTGCATGCGCTCGCCGGCGGCGGCCAGCAGTTCCAGCTCGGCCACGCGGCTCTTGAGCCAGGCGTTCTCCTGGCCGGTCTTCAGGACGTCGTCACCGAAGTTGCGGGTTTTCCAGTAGGGGGAGGTCAGGACCATGGCCAGGCGGTCAGCCACCAGGATCCGGGTTCCCTCGGGCAGGGACATGAGGACCACCGACAGGATGACACAGACCGCCA
Source organism: Candidatus Krumholzibacteriia bacterium (assembly GCA_963674845.2). Classification (GTDB taxonomy): domain Bacteria; phylum Krumholzibacteriota; class Krumholzibacteriia; order LZORAL124-64-63; family LZORAL124-64-63; genus LZORAL124-64-63. The sequence goes on from CAXXKE010000001.1 coordinate 832,477, forward strand.
GGGTGATGACATCGCCCCTGAGAGCCAGATTGAAGCCGCGGCCAAACATAGGCTAGGTCCTGCCGCCCTTCATGATCACCGGCCGGTAGCGGTCGAAATCGTCCAGGATCTTGCCCGTGCCCAGCACCACGCAGAACAGGGGGTCGTCCATGAGGTTGATGGGCAGATCGGTCTGCTCGCGCAGCAGTTCGGGCAACCCCTTGAGCAGGGCCCCGCCGCCGGTGACCACGATGCCCCGATCCTTGATGTCCGCCGCCAGCTCGGGGGGCGTCTGCTCCAGGCTCTGCTTCAGGGCGTCGCAGATGGCCTGGATGGGCTCCTGCAGGGCTTCGCGGATCTCCACCGACGAGATCTTCAGGGTCTTGGGCACGCCGCTCACCTGGTACAGGCCCTTGACCTCCATCTCCAGTTCCTCGTCGAACTTGTGGGCGCTGCCGATGGTCTTCTTGATCTTCTCGGCCGTCTGGTCGCCGATGAGCAGGTTGTGGTTCTTCTTGATGTAGTTGACGATGGCCTCGTCCAGTTCGTCCCCGCCCACACGGATGCTGGTGTCGCAGACGATGCCGTTCAGGGCGATGACGGCGATCTCGGTGGTGCCGCCCCCGATATCGATGATCATGTTGCCGCTGGGCTGGTCCACGGGCAGCCCCACGCCGATGGCCGCGGCCATGGGCTCGGCAACCAGGTACACTTCCCGGGCGCCGGCGTGCTTGGCGCTGTCCCGCACGGCGCGCTTCTCCACCTCGGTGATGCCCGAAGGCACGCACACCACGATGCGCGGGGCGATGAAGTGACGTTTCTTCTGGGCGATCTTGATGAACTCGCGCAGCATGTACTCGGTCACCTCGAAGTCGGCGATGACGCCGTCCTTCATGGGGCGGATGGCCGCGATCTGGTCGTGGGTCTTGCCCAGCATCTTCTTGGCCTCGGCCCCCACGGCGTAGACCTTGCCGCTGGACTTGTCCAGGGCCACCACCGACGGCTGATTCAGCACGATGCCCTTGCCCTTGATGTAGACCAGGGTGTTGGCCGTGCCAAGGTCGATGGCGATATCGTTGGTGAACATACCCTGCAGACGTTTCAACATTGTGGAATCCTTCCCTGGGACCGGTTCGCGGCGCCCCTCACGGGGGGCCTCGGCGGGGCTCCGGCCAGCCGTACTCCCTGATACTGATGATCTCCCCGTCACCCCACACCAGGTGATCGAGAAGGGCAATGCCCAGCAATTCACCGCAACCGCTCAGGCGGGCGGTGAGGTCCAGGTCATCCCCGCTGGGCTGAGGGCAACCGGAAGGATGGTTGTGGGCCACGATGACCGCCGCCGCGGACAGGCTCACCGCCATCTTGAAGACTTCGCGCGGGTGCACCAGGGAGGCGTTCAACGACCCCACCGAGACCGTTTCCACGGTCAGCACCCTGTGCCGCGTATCGAGATAAAGCGCGAGGAAGCGCTCCCTGTCAAGACCGCGAAACACCTGGGCCAGCATTTGTTCCAGATCGGCCGGCCCTCGGACCAATATACCAGATCTGGCCACCGGGCCCAAAGCCCTCATTCCCAGCTCTAGGGCCGATTCCAGCCGGCCCGCCTGCAGGGGCGTCACCCCCGCCGTGGCGGCCAGAACCGGCCCCGGCACGCCCAGCAACGCCGGCAGGTGGCCAAAGCGGCCCAGCAGGGCGGCAGCGGCCCCTTCGCTGTCCCCTCCCAGGCAGCGGACCAGCAGTTCGTGTTCGCTCAGGGCACCCGGGCCGAAGCGCTCCAGGCGCCCGTGGAGGTCGGCGACGGGGCCGCCCCCCGACGGTAAGTCCGGGTGGACGGGGCAAGGCTGGACAGGGTCCGGTTGCTCATGGTCAAGTCGGGGCCGCATGGGAACCTACCTCCGGGAGGGGGTGTTCTGCCGGTGCTTGTGATCGCCCTCCCCATGGACTATCCTGGCCCCGTGAGCAATCCCGGCCTGGACTGGTTTCCGGATGGCCGGGGGGAGATTGCAATCCGGGCGGTATCTTTCAGGATCATTCCCGATCATTCCGGGCAGGGAAAAAGGGCAGAAATGGATTTCAGCAAACAACCCATCCTGGTGCGCAAGTACGGCGGTACCAGCCTGGAAAGCGTCGAACGCATCAAGGAAGTGGCTCGGGATATCGCCCTGACCCGCGAACAGGGCTTCCGCCTGGTGGTGGTGGTCAGCGCCATGGGTTCCACCACCAACGAACTGGCCGCCATGGCCGCCACCGCGGCCGAGCACCCCCCCCGCCGGGAAATGGACATGCTGCTCTCGGTGGGCGAGCGCATCACCATGAGCCTGCTGTCCATGGCCCTGGCCGCCCAGGGTTGCCCGGCCATCAGCTACACCGGCAGCCAGTGCGCCATCATCACCGACGACAGCCACACGGACGCGCGCATCCTGGAGGTCAAGGCCGACCGGGTGCGCGAAAGCCTGGCCCGTGGCCTGGTGGTGGTGGTGGCCGGCTTCCAGGGCATGAGCCGGGCCAAGGAGATCACCACCCTGGGGCGCGGCGGCAGTGACACCACGGCCGTGGCCCTGGCCGCCACCCTGGGTGCCCGTCGCTGCGAGATCCTGAAGGACGTGGACGGGGTGCTGGATGCCGATCCCTCGGTCATCCCGGGCGCGGGACTGCATCGCGACCTGAGCGTGGAAGAGATGCAGGAAATAGCAGCCACCGGCAGCGGAGTGGTCCATATCCGGGCCCTGGAGTACGCCCAGAAGCACGGGGTGCAACTGGCGGTGCGCAGCAGCTTCCATTCGCGCGAGGGCACCACCATCAGCGCCGAGCACCCCCGTTCTCCCTGCACCGATCCGCCGGCCAGCCTGCGGGAGAACCGCTATCGTCCTCTGGCCATGTCCGTCCGGAAGCGGGCCTGCAATCTGGTCCTGCGCACCGGGAACCCGAAGCAGGGTCAGGCCTGGCGGGATCTCATCCTGGGACAGCTGGACGCCTCGGCCATCATTGCCGAGTGGATGGACAGCGGTCCCGGTTTCCGCTGGGAAGTGGTGGCCGGCGAGGGATCTCTGACCTGTCTGCTGCGGGAACTGGGCGATAAACACCCTCCCGGTCCCGGTGACGACCTGCAGTTGACGGAGGGATTGCTGTGTCTCAGCTTCGCCGGCGGACGGCCCGACAGCTGGCTGGAAGTGCAGCGCCACCTGACGGAACTGCTGGACAGAGAGGAAGGTCTGGAATGGCGCCTGCGCGCCGATGGCGGCTCCCTCAGGGTCCTGCTGCGAGGGGTGGTGGCGGAGGACCTGCCTCGGCGCCTGCACGGCGCCCTGCTTCCCCACTGAACTCCCGCACCAGATACTCCCGCCAGCTTCCCCCCGGCAGGCTGCGGCAAGCGATCTGCAACCAGTAGGCCGCCTGGGCCTCGTTGGCCAGCTTGCCGTGATACAGGTGCACCAGACGAACCAGGGCCCGGCGCCCGGCGCTGAGCTGGGGATGGTTGTGGTGAAGATCCCGGTAGATTTCCGCCGCCCCTTGATAATCGCCGCGCCTTTCCTGCTCCACAGCCAGCCCGGCCAGCAGATCGGGCCCCAGCAGGGAGCTCAGACCGGCCCGGCGCATCTCCGTGTACGTTTCCAGGGCCTGGTCCCAGTCCCCCGCCCCCACCTGCTCGTTCAGGACCCGGCCGTAATCGGCCCGGGCCTGCTCACGCTGATCAACCAGTCGCAGGCAGCGCGCTCTTTCCAGCAGGGCCTGTGCATCATCAGGAACCTGATCCAGGTAGGCCGTCCACTCGCCCACCGCCGGGTAGAAGGCCCCCTGCCGGAAAAAGCGGCGAGCCCGGGCCTGGCGGGCCTCCAGGTGGCCCAGGCGCACCTGCCCCAGCACCAGGGCCAGGATCAACCCCGCACCGAATCCCCCGAAATGGGCCCCGTAGGAAACCGCTGAACCCGTCTCGCTGGCCACCAGGGCCTGCACACCCTGCAGGATGATCCACAATAGGACGGCCAGGACCACCGGCAGCTTGCTCTGACCGGCGCGGTTCTGGCCCACCAGGGGCGCGAACACCCACCATCCCACACGCACCCGGGCGCTGTGGAAACGAGCCAGGCTGAGAGCCATCAAACCGGCCAGGGCTCCCGAGGCACCCAGCACCCCCATCCCGGCCTGGCCCTGCAAACCCCACACCGAAACCAGGCCATGCACCAGGTTGCCGGCCACCCCCACCATCAGGAAGACCAGCAGGAACAGCGGCGTGCCCAGGCGGTCCTCCAGAGGTGGGCCGAAAACGTTGAAGTAAATGAGATTTCCCACCAGATGGACCCACCCGGCGTGCAGGAGCAGGGCGCTCAGGGCGGTCCAGGGAGCGCCATTGCCCGGGTAGAATATCAGGTTCCGGGGATCCACGGTCAGCAGATCCGGCCGGTAATGCAACCAGGCGAAGGCAACCAGCATCACCACCGTCAACGCCCTTGTCGCCAGGGGGTAACGGGTGGTCCGGCCATCCAGTCCCAGGGGGTAGAAATAGAAAAAGTACATCAAGGGACTCCGGGAAGATCACACACCGGCAAACACCGGCCTGCGGGCCGGTGCCCGGATTATTCTCCAATATCGGCAGGATATATGGATTGTTGAGGTTCGTTCGGAAGGAATCTGGGGCGTATCGGCTCAGTCCTTGGTGACGTCACTGACCACCTGGCCGTCGCTCAGGCGGATGACGCGCTTGCATTTCTCGGCGATGTCGGGCTCATGGGTCACGATGATCACGGTGTGCCCGCGGTCGTTGAGTCCCCCCATGATGCGCATGATCTCCTCGCTGGTGGCCGAATCCAGGTTGCCGGTGGGCTCGTCGGCCAGGATCAGGCTGGGGTTGTTGACCAGGGCACGGGCGATGGCCACCCTCTGGCGCTGCCCCCCCGACAGTTCGTTGGGCTTGTGGGTGGCGCGAGGGGTCAGCCCCACAGCCTCCAGGGCGTCCCGCACCCTGCCGGCCCTTTCGCCGGCCTTGATGCCGGCATAGACCAGGGGCAACTCCACGTTCTGGGCGGCTGTGCTGCGGGCCAGCAGATTGAAGGTCTGGAAGACGAACCCGATCTCCCGGTTGCGGATGGCCGCCAGCTGGTCGTCCGTCAGGGTGCTCACCTCGGTGCCGTTAAGCTTGTACGAGCCCCGGGTGGGCGTGTCCAGGCAACCGATCATGTTCATGAAGGTGCTCTTGCCGGAACCGCTGCTGCCCATGATGGCCACGTACTCGCCGCGCCCCACATCCAGATCCACCCCGCGAATGGCCGGCACCTCCTGGGTGCCGACCGTGTAGATGCGGTGCAGGTCGCGGACCTGGATGACCGGGGTCCCGGGCTCGGGCTGATGGGCGGCGGCCGTGTTCATGCTACTGGCCCCGGGTGTAGGTGCTGAGGCGGCCCACGGCCCGGTCCAGCTTGGCCTGCCCGATGAGGAAGTCGCACATGGCCTGGACCTCGGTGGCCTTGCTGTTGGCCAGGTTCACCTGGGCGGTGATGATGTCCAGGGTGGTGCCGGCGCCCACGCGGAAGCGTTCCTGTGCCAGGCGCAGCTCCTCTTCACTCTGGATGATGGTCTCGTGGCTGACCCGGGCCCGCTCGGCGGCCTCAACCAGGGCGTTGTGCAGCTGGCGGATCTCCACCTGGACGTTGAGCTGGGCCTGTTCAAGCTGGTACTCGGCGATGCGCGCGTTGGCCTTGGCCTTGCTGCGCCCGGTGAGGGTCTGCATGCGGTCGAAGATGTTCCAGGACACGCTGTAGCCCCAGCTCACGTTGCCGCTTTTCTGAGCCTCGAACTGGTAGGGCGAGTCGCTCTCGGAGCGGCTGACCCGGGCATTCAGATCGACCCGAGGCAGGAGATTGCTGCTGGCGCTGGTCACGTTGTTGCGGCTGGCGGCCAGGTTGAATTCGCTGCTCTTGAGATCCAGGCGGCGCTGCAGGGCCTCGGCGTACAGGGCATCCACCTCTTCCAGGGTGAAATCCGTGCTGAGGGCGGCGGTGTCCACGGTGAAGGCCGCGGCCAGGGGCCGGTTCATGCTGTAGGCCAGGTCCACGAAGGCCTTCTTCACGTTGTTGTCGGCCACCACCACGTCCAGGCGCGTGTTTTCCAGCCGCACCCGCTGCTGCAGCACGTCGCTCTTGGCGGCGCTGCCCAGGCGGAAGTAGGTCTCGGTGCGCTCCAGCTCCTTCGCGGCCTGATCCTGGCTTTCCCGGGCCACATCCAGCAGGCGGATGTAGCGCAGCAGGTTGAAGTAGGCCGAGGTGACCTCTTCCACCACCAGTTCCTTCTGGTAATCTCGATTGGCCTCGGCGGCCTTCAGGCTGTTCCGGGCCGCATTCAGATTGGCGAACTTGCTGAAGCCCGAGAAAAGGTTCATGCTGGCCGAAGCGCTGTAGCTCTTGCTGGTGGAGCGGAAGGTCTCGTCATCCACCCCCAGGAATTCCTGCTGGGCCACCTGCTGGAACCACAGGGTGGAATCGTTGGCCGAATCGTAGGTGTAGAACGGCTCTTCGGTGTAGTAGCGGTTGTACTGCGACACATCGTAGTCGGTATGTTCGGACTTGCCCCAGCTGTGGGAAAGGCTCACGTCGGGCAGGAAGGCGCCCTTGGCGGCGGTGACGTCCTTGCCGGCGATGAGGCGCCGTTCCTCGGTGATCAGGAGGCCCGGACTCCGCTGCAGGGCCAGTTCCACGCACTCCTGCAGGCTCAGCACGGGAAGGTCCTTGTCCTGGGCCAGGGCCGTTCCCGAACCCAGGGCCCCTGCGCCCAGCAGGACCACAAGGCCAAGCAAATGGCACGACACGGCGATTTTCGCTTTCGTCTGGAACATTCTGAATCTCCTATTGGGTTACGATCCTGCCGGCAGGGCGCCGACAGGGATATCATAGGACCTGCCGGCCGCAATACCAACTCGAAACATTACGCCGGGGACCTCCACCTGTTTCACGGTAATCGAGGAAAATTGCATTGTCCCGGATACAGCCACCGAACGATCCGGAAATCGGAAACCAGCGGCCACACGCGGGGAAACGGAGCGAAAATAAAGCGGCCACGTCTGAAAGACGTGGCCGCTTGCCGAAAGGTTCCACCGAGGGCGGAATAAACCCGGATCAGTTCAACCGGAAGTTGAACGGGATGGCCATCCAGGCCTTCACCGGGATGTTCCGCTGCTTGCCGGGGAAGAAGGTCCAGCGGCGAGCGGCGATGAGAGCCTGCTTGTCCAGGATGGGATGCACCCCCTGCACGATCTGCGCATCCTTGACCAGCCCGTCGGGACCCACCAGCACCTTGACGATGACGGTGCCCTCGATCTGGGCCCGGCGGGCCATTTCCGGATAGTCGGCCTTGGCGCGGGTCTTGAAGCGGGGCTTCTCGCTGGAAGCCACGAAGCCTTCGTCCCCGGCTCCGTCCCAGCTGGGCATGCTGGTCTCGATGGCCGCGTCGATATCCATCAGGGTATCGGCAATCTCGACATCCTCGCTCACCTCGTCATCGGGGGCAGCTTCGATGACCTTGGGCGGAGGCGGAGCCTCGGTGGGCGGCGGGGGCAGCTCGATGACTTCCTGGTCCTCGATGTCCACGACTTCGAATTCTTCCTGGCGCAGCTTGTACGGCGTGGGCACGATGTCGGGAATGGCAAACCACATGATGGCCGTGATGATGACAGCCGTGACGCCGGCCCAGCGCAGGTACTTGTTGTACTTCGCCTTGAACTCGTCGTTGGCCGAGAGCCGGATACCCTTGGGGATGCCATTGTTCACCGTCATGGTGTTCATGTCACTCCTAGTACTTCTGACCGGGCGTCGACTCGATGTCGTTGTTGAAGAACACGCGCACGGCGTTGACTTCCTTCAACTCCTCCATCACATCGCTGACGATCCCGTAGTCGGTGTAGGTGTCCGTCTTGAAGGCCACGATCAGCTGGGGGTTCTCGTTGATCTTGGTGCCGATGATGTCCGTGATGTGCTTGACCTGCACCAGACGGTCATCGATGGAGATCTGCCCCTGCCGATTGATATAGATGTTCGAGACCAGTTCCCGGTTCACTTCCTCGCCGGCCTCGGCCCGGGGCAATTCCACGGGCAGACCGGTTTCCTCACGGAAAATGGTGGTCACCATGAAGAAGATCAGCAGCAGGAAGGCGATGTCACCCATGCTGGAGGTGGGAATGAAGGTTCCCTTGTTGGTTTTACGTCCAAAATCCATGCCCGCCTCCTCTCTATGGCTTGGCGGTCTTCAGGGAGACCTTGTTGGCGTTGGCCAGACGAAGCTCGTCCAGGCAGGCCACCATCTTCCCGTAGTCCGCGTCGGGGTGAATCTTAAGAACCACAACCAGCTTGGGATTGGCGAAGAGCTTGTCCTCGATGGCCTGCTTGATGTGGTTGATCTCGATGGGTTTCCGGTTCAAGGTGATGGCGTTGGTCTCGTCCACGTACAGGGTGGCGATGTTGGATTCCTTCACCTTGACGCTGTCGGTCTGGTCCTTCTGCTTGCCGGGCAGGACAAGGGTCAGGCCCTGCTCGGCAGCAAAGATGGTCGTGACGATGAAGAAGATCAGCAGAAGGAACGCCACGTCGGCGGTCGAGTCCATCCTCAACTCGCCCAGGGGCTCCTTCTTCTTTTTCCTCATGATGCCCATCTCTAAATCCTTCCTCGGGGTTCCCCCCTCAATGTACGGATTTCCGCGCGAACTAGCCGGGGCCGGCCGAAGCCGGCCGGGAACTAGTCCTTCATCCGCTCCAGCTCTTCGATCAGTTCCGCACTGGTCTCTTCCATTTCGATGACGAAACGGTCGATGGCGGAGACGAAGTAGTTGTAGCCGATGGTGGCGGGGATGGCGACAATCAGACCGCTGGCGGTGGTGATGAGGGCCTCGGAGATACCGGAGGCCACCAGCTTGGCGTTGACCTGCTCACTGGCGGCGATGGCGTCGAAGGCGTTGATCATACCGGACACCGTACCGAGGAAGCCCATCAGGGGAGCGATGGTGGTCACGGAGGAAATCCAGATCAGACCACGCTCGAGGAAGGACATCTCGATGGTACCGGCGGTGGCGATGGCCTTTTCGACGGCCTCGCGACCCTTGTCGGCCTTCTGCAGACCGGAGTACAGGATGGCGGCGATGGGACCGCGCACCTTCTGGCACTCCTCGGCGGCGGCTTGCACGCCGTCGCTGCGCAGGGTGGTGATGATGGTGCCGATGAGGCGCCGGGTGTTGACCCGGGCGCGGTACAGGGTCCAGCCACGCTCGATGATGAAGATCAGACCCACGAGAGCCACCAGGAAGATGGGGATCATGAAGGGTCCACCCTGGACGAACTTCTTGCCCAGGCCCGTCTGCCCGATGGGCGAACGGTCGATGTAACCCATGACGCCGCCCAGCGGCTCGATGATCTGGGGCACTTCCTGCAGGGAGTCGGCGGCGGTGGAACCAAAGCCGAGGCTGTCACTGGAGGCCTGGATTTTGGCGAACTTGGCGGCGGTGGGATTCTCCTCCGCAGCGTCATCCTGAGCCAGAACCGGAGCAACGAACAGAAGGGCGATCAGCCCAGTGAGCAGAAGCCGGAAACAGGCGTTTTTCAACGTACCGTTACGAGCCATTGTGAAAGTCTCCCTTTCAAGAAGTGGGACCCGAAAAAAGCTGGCGCCGACAGTCGGAACGGCAGGTGGGGGCCGTCAATTTCGACTGCGGTCAGGTCCTGTGAACTGAGGCGATAAAGCTTGCCCGGGGGCAGAATTGCTTAGCCTGTGGACCCTTATTTCACCCGGTCTAGGAGTCTAGTCGCACCGATATAATTAGTGCAGACAGGGGGGCCAAGTCAAACCCTATTCTTCGCCCTGGACCACGTTGGAACTTTCCAGATGGTAATCGCCGGTACCCGTGCGGTCCACGAAAAGGAATCGCGTTCCCATGCTGCTGCGGGAAAAGCGGTTATCGAACAGCGGACGCCCTGCCGCATCGTACTTCCACAGTTCGAAACCGAAGTTCTGGGTGGGCGATGCCGCCTTGGTTTCCCGCTGCTTGTCGGCCCGGTAGGAGTAGGGCATGGGAATGCCGCCGACGGCGTCGTACGGGTCGCGGGAACTCTGGGTGCCCTGGACGAAATCCCCCTTGGCCGTCGAGCCTTCCCGGTCCGGAGCGAAGCGCTGGAAAACCTTGATGCGGGCGTCGTCCTTGTCCCGGAAATTCCGGGGCAGGCGTTCGCTCTGAACCTCGTCGGCGGGCCCCAGCAGGATGAAAACCAATCCTCGGTCGTCCACCGGTCCAACCTTGTTGAAGCCGCCCAGGAATTGCTGGACGTAGCTCATGCGGTATTGGAATTCCAGGTACACCTCGTTGACCGGATTTTCCGGGTCGGGATTCAGGGCATCCCAGAAGTCATCCAGCATCTTCTCCTGCTCGGCGGGGCTGGCGGCCAGGAAGGCCTTCAGGCGACTTCCCTCGAAGACGATGTGCCCCTCGGCCAGCACCCGGTCGCGATGCCTGCCCAGGGCGTCCAGGCGCCAGATCACGTCGAATCCCGAGACCTGGGCCGAGCCTTTGCCCCCCAGGGGGGCCGCGCTCAACTGGTAGGACCCTTCGGGCAGCAGATTGACGTCCAGTTCGTAGAACAGCCCCGCGGGCAGGCCGGCCTCCAGGGCGTCCCGCCCCACCTGGTCGAAGCTCAGGGTGTCGGTGATGCCGTAGGCCATGTCCAGGCTGTTGATCTGGACCAGCAGGCCCTCGCCGGCCTCACTGTTCCTCAGCCCCCCGGCGGGGGGCCAGATGGGCAGAAAGATCTGCAGGTGGTCCTGCTCGATGCCATACCGCCGCGAGGGGTGAATGTAGTCATGCAGGTAGGTCCCCCGGTTGGTACTCTGCTCGACGAGGGAAGGGTTCCATTTTTCCAGGGGCGCCATGAAGAGGTACAAGGGGTCCCCCACCAGCACGCCAGCCGAGGGCCTCGGGGAGTCGGGGGCATACCACTGCACCGAGCAGGAGCTGTTGGAGCTCTGGCGGCGCATATGGTTGATGATGCCCTCCTTGCGCTGGTTCACGTCATAGACCCGGCAAACCAGCCGGCCGCTGCGGAAGGGAACATCCTGGATGACAAGGCCGAAATTCTGAAAAAGGGTGCTGCTGGCCGCCTCAGCCCGGCTGAGGGGACGCGTCCGGAAACTGCGCTTCTCGGCGGCCACCTGCCCGTCGGGCCCGACAATCTCCACCTCCACGCGCAACCGTCCCACGAAACCCTTCTTTTCCTTGTCGTAGGCCAGGTCGCTGTTGGTCACCTCGACCATGACCATGACATCCAGGCGGTCATCGGACTGCCAGCGATTGACCACGTCCACGTAGGAATGGAAATTTCCGGTACCCTGGAGGCTGCGCACCACACCGCCCTGGGCAGGCCCGGAACCAGAAAGGAGCGCCAGAACCACCAGAAGCACGAGCAAGGCCATCAGGAAAATTCGATTTTGCAGGGAGTGCAGAGGATGCACGACAGCGTGAGCCATGGGCAGGCCTTTGTCTGATTGAAGAACCGATCCCCCTCGACCGGAGTCCGCTGTCACCGGACTACCATGATTATAGGGAATTATCCGTTTCTTGACCAGCTTCCTTTGGGAATTTCCTTGGTCCGAAAAAACCGCCCTGCCAGGCTTGGCAGGGCGGCGGGGTGTTTGTGTCTTCGGCGACGCCGGACGAGTCAGGGTATCCCGGCGCTTTCGCGGCAACTAGAAGCTCACCGAAACGCTCAGACGATGGCGCAGACCCAGGGCGCCCATGTCCACCGCGCTGTAATCCGCCTGCATGCGGGTGGTCTCGCCGGTGGGCAGGGCGGCACCGAATCCGTAAGCCAGGCCGTCGGTATCGTAGTTGATGTTGTAACCGGTGCGCACGAAGAACTGGCGCAGCAGGCTGTACTCCAGCCCAACGTTGGCCCGCTCCAGGTTATCCGCAGGATGCTGGAATTCACCGGAGACGGCCAGCTGCTGGCGCTCGTTCTTCCACGCGTTGAAGCTGGCTCCCACCTTGAAGGCCACGGGCAGCTTGGACTCGCGCTCGTCGAAGGTGAAGTTGCCGCCCAGGTTCTGGATGGTCATGCCCAGCTTCAGATCCTTGATGCCGATGCGGTACATGATGCCGAAGTCGAAAGCAGCAGAGTTCACAGCCGTTTCAGCCAGCCCCATGTGCAGGTAATTCAAGGTGAAGCCGGCCGAGAACTTGTCGGTGAAGAACCGGGCGTAGCTCACGCCGAAGGTGGTGGAGCCGGAGTCGAAGGTCTCCCCCGTGCCTTCAGGATTGTAGGCGGTACGCACCAGCTGGGGGTCCATCCAGAAGGACCGCACCGAGAAGGCGAAGGTTCCGGGAATGGAACGGGGGTTGAAGGCCAGGATGGCCGAGCTGAGCTTGGTATCCGCAGCCCAGTCCACATGATTGACGGAGACCTCATTCCCCAGGACGTTGACCAGTCCACCGGGGTTCCAGAACACCGCGGTGGCGTCGTCGGCCACTCCGGTGAAGGCCGACCCCATCCCGGTAGCCCGGGCGCTGACCCCGATCTTGAGGAACTGACCGCCAAAGGTACCCACCTTGGCAAAACCTGCGGCCATCACCATGGACGGCAGAACCAACAGGATGGTGGTCAGAATCACGACGCGCTTCATGGAAACCTCCAGATCCGTCAATAAAGACGGAGTTGACACAAACCTGCCCCTATTTCGGCAGCTACCTGACTACCACAAACTTTCCGATGAAGTCCTCGAAGCGGGAATCATCGGACTGAACAGTGTACAGATACACACCGCTCACAATTTCCTGACCATTGCGACTCATCAGGTTCCAGCTCACATGGCCAACACCCGAGGTGCCATCCTGCTGGATGGTCTGGACCAGATCGCCGCTGACCGTGAAGATCGAGATGGTGTTATGCGCCCTCGGCAAGTTGGTGAACGTCACGCGCACACCTGTGGGGTCGTCGCCGTTGGGGTACAGTTCCTGATATTCTTCCAGAGCGTCCCGGGTGGCCGGGTTGGGGAAGACGTAGATATTAACACCTTCGCGCGCCCGCTCCTCGGCCGTCTGCGAGACCGTGCCGGGGGTGGTGGCGGCGAAGGAAGAACCGGGATCGCCGCCCAGGCCTTGCCCCACGGGCAAATCGATGTGGTCATCGTTGTCCACGGGCAGGCGGGCATGATCGGTGGCCGTCACCGAGTAGAAATAGATGAAGCCGTTGTGCACATCACGGTCGATGTACTCGTAATATCGGGTGCCGCGCTTCTCCACCACGCCCAGTTCAGGATCGGCCGGCCGCGAGGCCATGGCGAAGAAGGTGTCCAGAGCGTCGGGATAGCTTTCCCAGGGCAGCAAGCCGATGAGGTCGGGGTTGACCGAGCCATCGGAACGCCGCAGGTTGGGCCGCAGGCGGTACTGGTTGGTCAGATCGCTGTCGATCACCCTCTGCATGGCCTCGGCCAGCCCGTCGAACGCAGGATCATCCAGGATCACGGGGTTGTAGCGCACCACATCGAGGCCGGTGTTGGCCCCCAGGGGGATGGTGTCCAGGGCCGCGGAACCACCGCCGCCGGGCACCTCCACCACCTGGTGGTTCACCAGATCGTACTCGGCGATCATCTGCCACAGGCTGCTCTCGGGGCCGTTGACGATGGAGGAGCCGTAGGGCCGGTCCCAGTTGTCGGCCCGCCAGATGCGGTAGCTCTCGAAATCCACCTGCTGCAGACGGATGTCCTTGCTGAACTCGCTGCTGTCGTCCCAGAAAACATGCACCCGGCTGTCCGAGGCCCACACCCGCAAACCGGGCGGCGGCGGCGCCATGCCCACCAGCCAGTGAACCTGGGTTTCGTTGCCCTCCACGCCGGTACAGCCGGCGGTGCTGGTGGCGTTGGGGTCGTTGCAGTTCCAGACGCCGTTCTCGATGGCGGCCTCGGAACAGGCGTCACCCAGCTGCCGGATACACTCGAAACAGTTGTCCATGTTGAACATGGCACAGGTCTTGCCGTGGAACATGAACTTGTCCTCGTCGGCCACCCGCGGCTGGTTGAGGACCCAGTCCCGGTTCAAGCACGAGGTGTCGCCGAAATCGGGATAGAAGTTGTCCCAGGGATTCTCGTCCCCGCTGGACTGGAAATCCTCGCGGCAGAGCATGGTCTCCCGGCCCTGCACACCGGTGTTCACGGTCTCGCTCTCGCTGCCGGCCACAATCTGTTCGGGAATGGTGTCCACGTACACGCCGTACCAGGTCAGGGCCGCCTCGGCGCAGTTGGTCAGCAGGCCGCGCCCGCCGTTGGCATCGCCCAGACCGGGCCCGACCACCATACCCACCTGGAAGTTCAGGGTCTCGTCGGGCTCCAGGGCGGCGAAGGGACCGGCCGACACCAGGAAGCGGTAATCGTCCTGCTTACCGGGCAGGGCGTTGGCGTCCCACTCGTCGGCGGTGGCGGACAGCAACTGATAGGATTCTTCATCGTTGGTGGGGTCGCCGCCCTGCTCGAAGCTGGCGCGTCCACTGAACTTCTGGAAGGTGCGCATGCCCACCCGGCGCGGGGCGTTGACGCCCGTGGGGTCGATGTCGTGCCCCAGGAAGATGATGCCGAAGTAGCCCTCGATACGGCCTTCCTCGGCTGCGTCGAACATGTAGCCGACCTCGACGGGCACGAAGCTTCCGTCCGAGGCCCGCACCACGCCGCGGTACGATCCGGCCATGTCGTCCTCGGCAATACCGGAACCGCTTCGGGGGCCGATATCGCTGTCGGCGAAGAAGCCGATGTACACGCGATCCACATCGGTCACGCCGATGTTGGTGATCTGGTACTCGAAGCCAACGAAGTCGTCCACCTGATCGTTCTCCCACTGGAAGGAGCTCTGAACGACCTGAAGGTTCATGGGTGTGTGATCGGGGTTCTGTTCCTGGGCCAGGCCGGTGTTGTCATAGTTGGTCAGCACCATCATCTGGTTGCCGATCTGGCCGAAGTCCTCGTCGATGAGGCCGTCGCCGTCATCATCGAAACCGTTCAGGATCTCCTCGTCGGTCTGCCCGTCGTCATCGTCGTCGGAACTGGGCATGGGCAGGCGCCGGCCGCTGGCGATATCGTTGCCCGCGGGCCGCAGCAACTTGCTGCCCACGGCCTCGTAGATGGTGGCCTCCAGGCCATCATCAGGATAGAACTCGGAAGCCCAGCCACCGGCGGAAACCAGGCGTTCACCCAGAACCACGCCGCCAACCCACAGGCCGGCGGACCACAGGTACTCGTCACCCGAACCGGCAGGCCACTGGCAGGAGGGCGCGTCCGCGAAGGTGGTCGGCACGGAAAAGCCCGAGCCGATGAGTCCCCAGTTGGTGATGTTGATCTGCACCTCGCCCACGTTCATGACGTAGCTGCCGTCCAGCACGAATGCGCCGCCAGGGTTGTAACCCATCTCCACGACAGGACTTGCCACGTCCATGCGCGCCAGACCAGGAGCGGCCAGAAAAACCATCAAAAGGAGAGGGAGGACGAACCGGCCAGCGGCTGCCACCATTCCCCTTTCAGACATTCCTGTCTTTTTCACGATGGTTCCAATCATTGCCATCCTTTCAACAGAGACCCGCGAGTCGGGCCCTCGTCAACCGACCTCTTCTAGAAGTAGTAACCCAGACCGATCCGGAACAGTCGGTGCGCACCGAAGGTTCGGGGATCGACGATGGGAATGAATTCGTCTTCGCCGTTGCCGTCTGCATCCTGCAGAATGGCCTGTCCGAACTTGCCCGTCTCGGTCAGGTAGGGAATACCGGCAAATCCGGCTCCGTTGATCATACCGGGAGTCATGAACCCGCCGCCGGGGGCCTGGATCATGTCCTGGTTCAGCAGGTTGAAGGCCTGCAGCTGCAGGGACAGCCTGTTCCCGTAGAAGTTGATGTTCCGCTCGAACTGGATGTCCAGCGAGTAGGTCGCCGGCAGGCGCTCACTGTTCTCCAGCATGGGGTCGGCCCGGCGGGCGAAACGATCGCCCGGAGTCCAGGGGAAGCCGCTGCCGTAGGAGAAGGTGAACGAGGTGGACCACACCCCGGGGTCGGCCAGGTACAGCATGAAGTTAAGCGTGTGGCGCTGATCCCAGTCCAGGGGCAATTCCTGGTTGGGCAGATACTGCAGGCCTTCCGGGTTGGAACCGAACTCGGTGCTGGACGCCACACCATCGGCGAAGCTGTAGGTGTAGCTGAAGTTGAACTGGTAATGGTCGCTGTAACGCTTCTCCAGGGTCATCTCGATACCGCGGGCCGAGGCGTAGGCCAGGTTGATGCGGCGCGCCAGGGTGTTGCCCGTTTCCTCGTCGGTGACGGTGGTCGACGCGATGAGGTCGTAGATGTCCTTGGAGTACAGGGAGAACTGACCGGCGATGTAATCGGTGAACTGGTGCTTGATACCAGCCGAGTACTGCACGGTTGTCTCGGGCTGCAGGTTGGGGTTACCCAGCACACCCGTGTTGCCCACGGGGTCCTGGCTGGCGAACAGGTACTCGCGGCTGGGGAACTGGACGAACCGTCCGTAGTGGAAGTGGAAACCGTCACGCTCGGTGATGGGGAACGCGAAGCCCAGACGGGGCTGGAAAGCCGTCTTGTACTTGATCACGTTGGCATCCACGTCGTCGTTGGTCAGCTCGATGGCCGCCGCCGAACCGGGGGAGAACATGTCCCAGCGCACACCATAGTTCACCACCATACCCTCGTATTCCCAGCGGTCCTGGCCGTACCAGAAGGCCTCGGGGTTGTAGGTATGGAAGATGTTCCGGTTGGAGCCCTGGGACCATTCCAGGGTGTTTCGGTTCTGCCGCATGATGGCGGGGTTGGCCAGGGAGTACCGTTCCAGGTCGTTGTAGCGGACACCCACTCCCGTCTCCACCAGGTGCCCGGCCCAGCGGTTGCTCACCAGCTCGAAGCCCAGGCTGTAGGTACGGCTGTACTCCTCGAAGTAGGCCCCCTGGTCACTGGTGGTCACGAAATACGGGCTCAGGGGATCGGAGTAGTAATCCGAACCGGCCTGATAGATCCGGTGCTGGCCCACGAACAGGCCGGGCGACCAGATACCGCCGTGGTTGTACTCCCAGGGGTCCTTGCCCTGGACGTCCTGACGGGTGTCGAAGGCCACCAGGCCCAGACGAACGGTGTAGAAGGTGGCCTCACTGAGGTTGTGCCGCCACACGATCTTGCCCACCTGTCCGATGGACTTGGCCTGGATCTGGCGATCGGCGCTGTTGAAGGCCGTGTAGGCGCTGTCCTCGGCCACGGTGCTGAAGCTGGAATAGGGGTAGCGGAAACCGTCGAACTCGGCGTGGGCCACCACGGTGTAGATGCGGTTGTCGGCGGCGCTGCGGATCTCCATGATGGGCTGGGCCACGCGCTGCTCGCTGGCGTTGCGCTCGTCCACCACCAGGCCCACGCGGGCGACCTGGCTCATGCGGTCGTACCAGTCACCATAATAGACGGGAATCATGCGGCCGGTGTAGAACCAGTCACCCTCGGTGGGGCGCTCGATGACCTGGGGCATGTAGATGACCCGCTTGGCAAACCCCTGGACGCTCCAGTTGGGAGAGTAGCCCTCGTTCAGGGAGGTCGAGTAGGAATACTCGGCCGTCACCTTCTTGGTGGGGTCGATGGTGTAGGCCAGCTTGATGGAGCCCTTGGCCGAGTTGAACTGGCGGCGCCGGAACTTGAACAGGGTGGTGTCCCCCAGCTTGACCTTGTACTCGGGCCGATGGGCCACCGAGGTGTTCTCACCGTCGGTGAAGCTCAGGTCACCGGCGATGGAGTAGGTCAGGCCCTTCAAGGGCATGGGTCCACCGAACTGGTACTCGAAGCGGTCGTAGTTGGTGTAGGTCTTGTCCTGCCGTCCGAAATCGTCGGTCAGGAAACGGAAGGCACCACCGAAGCGCTGCCCACCTTCCTTGGTGGTGATGTTCACCACACCGGACAGGGCGTTACCGTACTTGGCGTCCAGACCACCGGTCACCATGCTGGTGTTGTCCACGGCCAGGGTCGAAACTTCGAGGTGCCCCCTGCCCAGGGGATTACTGACGGTCACACCGTCCACTTGGAAGGAGACCTCGCCGGAACGACCACCACGCACGTACAGCTCACCGGCACGAGAGACCACACCGGCCTGCTTGGACAGGGCGTCCTCCACCGAGTCGATGGCGAACTTCTCGAAGGTCTCGGACGAGACGGTATGCTCGGTGACGGCACTCTTGACCTCGACCATGTACTCGGCGCCCTCCACGTCGAAGGCCTGCAAGGTCTCGACGATGACGGTCTCGAGCACGAAGGTCAGTTCGGTGGTCTGGCCGGGATACACCGTGACGGTCTGTTCCTGCGGGGCGTACCCCAGGTACAGGACCTTGATGGTGTAGGTGCCCGGGGGCATCCCGTTGAAATAGAAGACACCGCCACCAAGGGACATGGTCCCCCGGTTTGTTCCGGCTAACAGAACGTTGGCGTAGTCGAGCAGTTCGTCCGACTCTCCGTCCTTGATCACACCCTTGATGGTACCGGGCGCGCCCTGGGCCATGACGGACCCGGGCGTGCAAAGGGTGATCAGAGTGATCAGAAGAACAAGAGGAAAGATCCACTGGATCCGGTGGCGCCGGAGCATACGGGCGCTCCTTTCCGAGGGAACAAATCCGGCCATACAGGGGTCCCCTGGGGAACCTGTGAATTGGTGTCTATTGTAACGCACTGATCCTTAGTCGGGCAGCGTGGGGGTGCCTGTAAACGGAGCGTTACCGCCGCTTTTTTGTTGCCTCATGGACACCATGCTGCAACTGGTGATTGAATATAGAGATTGGCCTATTACGTGTCAATAAAATGTGATGGCTGAGAGGCTTTGGCTTCAGGGCAGCGCAGAAGATGGCCGGGAGCGATTTCCACGAGCCCCGGAAGGGCTTGAATGCATTGCGGTTGCGCCAGGGAACACCGCTGCGCCCAGGGACAGCCGTCCGCGGGCCGGCTCAGATCAGACTGACCCTGACCGCGGTCATGAGACCAGCTTTCCCCCAGGGCAAGGAGTTCACGGGGGGAAGACAGAAGCAGGTCCCTGGTGTAGGGATGGCAAGCCTGGCTCCTGTCGCCGCCGGGGAAGTCTTCCACCACGACCCCGTCCTTCATGACCAGAACCCGCTGGCAAAAACGGGTGAGAAGGTCCAGGTCATGGGAAATCAGCAGTAACGCGATTCCCCTTTGGACGAGCAGGTCGCCAAAAAGTTCCAGCAATTGCCGCCGATTTTCAGCGTCCAACGCCGAGGTCACCTCGTCGGCCACCAGCACGGCCGGATCGGCGGCCAGGCAGCGGGCCACCGCCACGCGCTGCCGCTGGCCCCCACTCATCTGGTGAGGGTAGCGCGCCAGGAACTCGGGCCCCAGCCCCGTCTCGGCCAGCAGCTGTTCCGGTGAGGCCGGACGCACGGTGCCGGCCGCCGCCTCGCGCAGAGCATCGACCACACGCTGGCGCGGATTGAGAGACGCTGCGGGATCCTGGAAAACCATCTGCACTTTCCGTCGGCCGGCGGCCAGGTCCCGACCGCGGGCTCCTAGTAGGTCCTTCCCGTCCAGGGTCAGACTCCCCTCCCAGGGATCCAGCTGCCGGCACAGCACCCGGGCCAAGGTGGATTTGCCGCACCCCGATTCGCCCGCCAGCCCCACGGCCAGCCCGCAGGAAAGATCGAGATCAACTCCCCGGACGGCGGGAGTTTGCGCCGATGTGATTTTCCCTCTACCCCCGGGACCATACCCCGCCACTATTCCCCTGGCCTTCAGTCTTTCCCGGAGGGTTTCCTGGACCCGGCCCACCCCGGGCAGAATCGCCCCATCTCCGGGATGCGAATTCACGGGGACCACCTGATGCACCATCCCGGCTTTCATGAAGGCCACCCGGCGGCACATCAAGGACACCACGGCCAGGTCATGGCTGATGAACAGCAGGGCCATGTCCCGCCGGCGGCGAACCCGGTCCACCAGGGCCAGCATCTCACGCTGCACCGTGGGATCCAGGGCGGTGGTGGGTTCATCGGCGACCAGCAGGGAAGGGTTGCAGGCCAGGGCCGCGGCCAGCAGGACCCGCTGGCGCATGCCCCCGCTCAGCTGATGGGGATACCAGCGCGCCCTTGCCGCCGGATCAGGAACCTGCACCTCTTCCAGCAAGGCCACGGCCCGGCGACGGGCCTCGTTCATTCCCACGCCCTGATGCAGAGCCACGCTTTCGGCAATCTGGTCCCCCACCCTGAGCACCGGATTCAAGCTACTGGCCGGCTCCTGCAACACCATGGCCGCCCCGCGTCCCCGCATGGCCTGCCAGGACGCTTGGCCCGGCTCCAGGAGCTGCTGCCCCCGCCACCAGACCTCCCCCTGCCAGCGGGCTCCAGCGGGTAACAACCCGCACAGGGCCCTGGCGGTCATGCTCTTGCCGCAACCCGATGGCCCGGTCAGGGCCAGGGTGTCCCCCTCGGCCAGGGCAAGGTTGACGCCCTGCAGAACGGCCCGGTCGTTTCCGGGCAGGGTCACGGTCAGGTTCCTGATCTCGAACAGCAAGGAAGTCATTCCTCACCCCCGGTCCAGGCCCGGCCGGCGGCCTCCTGCCAGCGAGGGTCCAGGCGCCGGCGCAGCTCATCGCCCAGCATGTTGTACCCAACCACGGTGATGACGATGGCCAGTCCCGGAAAAGTGGTCAGCCACCAGGCGTCCAGAAGATGGGCGCGCCCTTGCTGGATCATGGCCCCCCAGCTGATGACCGGCTCCTGGGCTCCCAGGCCCAGGAAACTGAGAAAGCTCTCGGTGAGGATGGCTCCTCCCACCCGCAGGGAGGCGGCCACCAGCACCGTGGGCATGAGGTTGGGCAGGACATGGCGCAAGGCCACCCGCACCGGACCCAGGCCCAGGCCCCGGGCCGCCACCACGAAATCCCTTTGCCGCAAACTCAGGGCCTCGGCCCGGACCAGGCGGGCCACGGGCATCCAGCCCGTCATGCCCAGGACTCCCATGACCAGCAGCAGGGAGGGTTCGGTCAGGCTGACAAGCAGCAACACCAGGAAGATCCGCGGAAAAGCCAGGAAGACATCGGTCAACCGCATGATGACCAGATCCAGCCAGCGGGGACCGAGGCCCGCCACCAGCCCCAGCAACGTTCCCAGCACCACGGCCATGGTGACGCTGATCCAGCCCACCAGCAGGCTGACCCGGCTGCCATGGATCAGGCGATCCAGGGTATCCCGGCCGTGCATGTCCGTGCCCAGGGGATGCTGCCAGCCGGGCGGTTGGAGGGATTGGTCGACGGGCCCCAGAGCGGCCGGATCACCCGGGGCCAGCCAGGGGGCGGTCAGGGCCACAAGCAGCAGGAGGGTGGTCAGGATGAATCCCGGTCTCTTCATGACCGCGGCCCTCCTTCCTCTTCCGGGGCCAGACGCGGATCGGCCACCCGGTACAGGATGTCCGCCAGCAGAGAGCCCAGCACCACCGACAGGGCGGCCGTCAGGGTGGTAGCCATGATGACGGGATAATCCCGGGCGAAGATGGCGTCCACCGTGACCCGGCCCATGCCCGGCCAGCCGAAGATGAACTCGGTGACCACGGCTCCTCCCAGCAGGAAGGGCAGGTGCAGCCCCAGCAGGGTGATCATGGGCAGCAGGGCGTTGCGCAGGGCGTGGTGATAGAAAATCCGGTTTTCGGGCACACCCCGGGACCGGGCGGCCAGGATGTAGTCCTGGGCCAGCACCTCATCCAGGGAGGCCCGCAGGTACCGGGCCGTGCCCATGAAGGAACCCAGGGCCAGGGTGGCGGCCGGCAGGACCAGGTGGTGCAGGAGATCCATGAAGCGCTGGCCGCTGGTCATGAACTGGGCATCGGGGGCGTGCATGCCGGCCGCCGGAAACCAGCCGAGCTGCCGGCACAGCAGCATGATGGCCATGAGCCCCAACCAGAAGCCAGGCACCGAGTAGAAGGCCAGGCCCACCGTCTGGATGCCGTGATCAATCCAGCGCCCCCGCTGGCGCGCCATGGTCACCCCCGCCAGCAGGGCCAACACCAGATGCAAGGCGTAGGCCGTGACCGTGAGCAGCAAAGTGGCCGGCACGCTGCCGGCCAGGATATCCCGCACGGGTCGCTGCTGCCCCAGGCTGATGCCCAGGTCCAATCGCAGCAATCCCGACAACCAGCGGCCGTACTGCTTCACCAGGGGTTCGTGCAACCCGTAGCGCACCTGGATGTCCCTGATCTCCTGTGGGGTGAGATCCCGGTCGGCCGACCCGATGACCGCGTCCATGGGGTCCCCCGGGGCCAGGCGCACCACGAAGAAGACCGCGCTGACCACAAGGAACACCAGCAGGACAGAGGTGAGCAGCCGCCGCAGGACCCAGGCGGACAGTGGTGACGGGAAGCGGATCATGAATTCGGAGCACCTTCGGGGTTGGGGGCCGGTCGGCCGAGCAGACTGATTGTAATGAGGTTGGCCCGAAGCGGTCAAGTGTTGCAAAAAGCACGGGGAGGCCGCGCTTCCTGCACACTGCGCGCCGCATCCCAGAAGGGCGCGTAGGAGCCGGCCCTGTCCCCTGGGTTCCCGCTGTATCCCGTTGTTCCTCATGGTTCCCCGAAGTTCCTTCGCCTGCGTCAATCCTTTAAAAGCATTCGGGAGGTACGGTTCTTTCACAGGGGGCGGTACACCAGCCGGTCCGTACGCGGTCCGGTCCATCCAAAGCGAAGGGACCGACATGAATTTCAGGGACTCGATCCACCACGGGAAGACCAGGCCACGGTCCGGCGCCCTGGTCGGACTTCTCGGGCTGCTGCTGAGCCTGGCGCTGATGAGCCTGCTCACCGGCTGCGAGATCAACAAACCCGAAATGCCCACCTTCGACACCAGCATGGCCGTGCCCCTGGGAGTCGAACGGATGGACATCATGGAACTGGTCGAGGACGAGGACTTCCTGGTCGTCGGCAGCGACAGCAGCCTGGGCTTCTTCATCGACAGCGACCCGGACACCATCGACCTGGACATGGACCTCAAGGCCGACATCGCAGGCCAGAGCATCAGCCAGGGCCTGGGCCAGTTCGAGCTGGCGGACACCGACCCCATGGCCTACGAGTTCCTGCTGGCGGATATCTGGCCCCCCGCCGCCGGCCTGAGCGATCAGCCGGCCGTGGTGCCGGCCTTCCCCATCAACCTGACCAGCTCGGGGCAGGACCTGCCCGACATCACCAGCGCCGTGCTGGCCGCCGGGATGGTATCCATCACCGTGACGAACGACCTTCCCGTTCCCATCTCGGCGGCCAGCGGTCCCGACCAGGTCATCCTGGAACTGATCGACCCGGACGGCGGCCCGGCCTTCGCCACCCTGGTCTTTCCCGAGCTGGCGCCCGGCGCCTCCAACACCCAGTCGGCCGACCTGGCCGGCGTGATCCTGCCCGGGCAGGTGGCCGTCAACCTGGCCGGCGGATCCCCCGGCTCGGCGGGCCAGGTGGTACAGGTCAGCGGCAGCGACAGCATCCGCATCGCCGCGGCTTTCACCGGGTTGCTGGTGGAGCAGGCCACGGCCCTGGTGGGAGCCCAGAGCTTCACCACCGACTTCACCACCGACCTGCCGGCCGACTACGAGGTCACCCGCGCCATCATCGGCAGCGGATCCGTGACCTTCAACCTGGCCAACGACATGCCCGTGCCCTGCACCGCCACCGTGACCTGGCCTGATCTGCATGACGCCCAGGGCCAGCCCCTGGTGGAGAGCTTCAGCCTGGCCCCCGGCCAGAGCGACGACCGCACCATCGACTTCGCGGGCCGCATCATGGAAACCGACGGCCTGCCCCTGACCGCCCTTGCGGCCGAGGTCCTGGTCGACACCCCGGGCAGCGGCAGCACCCCGGTCACCATGGCCAGCAGCGACGGCCTGACGGCCCAGCTGAGCAGCGGCACCATCACATTCAGCAGCGTGACCGGCCTGGTGCCCGCCTACGAGTTCGCCCTGGACCCCATGGAAGAAGAAATCGATCTGCCCGACGAGATGGACGGCCTGGAACTCACCGCGGCCAGCCTGTCCCTGTGGGTGTGCAACAGCTCGGGCCTGCCCGGCGTGCTGGACCTGACCCTGACGGGGACCAGCGCGGCCGGCAAGGTCAGCACCATGCAGGTGGACGCCGCCATTGCGCCCGCCGTCAGCCGGGCCCCGGAAACCACCGTCATCGTCCTGGATCAGACCAACAGCACCGTGGTGGACTTCCTGAACAACCTGCCCGAGTCCATCCTGGTCAGCGGGATGGTCCAGGTGGGAGGTGACGGCAGCAGCGGCACCATCCATGCCGACGACTACGCCGTCCTGACCTACGAGATCACCGCCCCCGTGGAGGTGGTGGTCACCGGCTCCACCCTGACGGGCGATCCCCATTTGGTGGATCTGGAAGAGGACGTCAGGGACATGATCGACGAGCATGCCCTTGGAGCCCACATCGAGACCGAGATCCTTAACCACATCCCCCTGGCCGTGGAGCTGAGCATCCTGTGCGGGACCGATCAAGCCACCCTGGAAAGCGACCCCCTGCTGACCATCGGCCCCCTGACCGTGGCCGCCGCCGTCATCGATCCCGTCACCCACACCGCCTCGGCCCCGGTGATCAGCCGGCCCGTGGTGGAGTTGACGGCCGAGCAGGCGCGCATCTTCGCCATGGAGAACCTGATCACCACCTTCGAGGTGGTGCTGCCCTCCAGTGGCGGACAGGCCGCGCGGCTCATGTCCACCGACTATCTGGAAGTGCGCGGCATGGTGCAGATCGACGTTCACGTCAATGACGAGTGGTAGCCAACGGCGGCAGCCTGCGGGCGCCCATGGAGGATAGAACAATGTTCACCAAGAACCAGAACAACCAGACCGGGACCCGGACCCGCTGCCTCCGGCAGCACAGGCTGCCCCTGGCCGGCCTGTCCCTGTTGATCATGCTGACCGCGCTGGCCCTGCTGCTGAGCCTGAGCGCCGGCCCCGCCGCCGCCCAGGGCGCCGTGCGGGCCTGGGGCATGGGCGGCGCCAGCACCGCCCTGAGCCGGGGCCTGGGAGCCGTGGAATACAACCCCGCCAACCTGGCCTTCAGCCGGGGCACCAGCGTGGGCCTGGCGGCCGCGGCCCTGGACGTGCACAACAACGCCATCAGCCTGGATCGCTACAACGAGATCACGGGCAGCCACCTGGACACCGCCGACAAGACCGCCCTGCTGGGCGACATCCCCAGCGACGGCTTCCGTCTGGACGCCGACGCCAGGGCCTCGGTGCTGGGTCTGCATTCGGGCAATTTCGCCCTCAGCTTCAACGCCATCGGTTCGGGCCGGGGCAACCTGGACAAGGACTACTTCGATCTGGTCCTGTTCGGCAACCAGCCCGGCAAGACCGTGGACTTCAGCAACACCTGGGGCGAGGGGTACGCCGTGGGGTCGGCCACCCTGAGCTTCGGCAGCACCTTCCTGGAAACGGATCTGGGCAAGTTCAGCGTGGGCATGAACGCCCGCTACCTCCAGGGCATCTACGAGGTGCACGTGGAAGACGCCCACGGGAGCATCACCACCAGCATGACCGAGATCAGCGGCGAGGCGTTTGTTTCCACCCTGTCCTCGGACGGCGGGCAGGGCTACGGGCTGGACCTGGGAGTGGCCCTGCAGACCAGCGGCGGCTGGCATCTGGGCCTGGCCGTGGACAACGTGGCCAGCAACATCAGCTGGGACGGCAATGTTGAAGCGAACGAATTCCGGTTGACCGCCGCCGACATCAACCTGCTGAACGAGGACCTGGACGCGTCGGTGGCCGACAACGACACCACCTTCGCCGGCGATCCCTACCAGACCACCCTGCCCCGGCGTATGCGTGTGGGCGTGGCGAATCAATTCGGCCCCATGGCCGTGGCGGTGGACTACACCCAGGGCTTCGAAGACCGCGGCACCACCAGCACCAACCCCCAGTTCAACGCCGGTGTGGAATTGTGGCCCACCGGTAACGTCCAGCCCAGACTCGGCGCCAACACCGGTGGCGTTATCGGCGGCGGTGTCAGCGCCGGTCTGGGCCTTCGCCTTGGTCCCTGGCGGATCGACATGGCCGCCGTCTCGCGCGGCGGGCTGAATCCCAACCAGACCAAGGGAATGGGCTTCGCGGCCGGCAGCACCCTGGTGTTCTGAGCCGCATCGACAGCCCTGAACAAACGGCGCCTCGGCGACCCCGCATGGATGGAATGGTGAGCGGGATCGGCGGGGCGCCGTCGTCTGTTCGGTGGAAAGATCGGGAAATCAGTCGGTCGCCAGGTCGGCGAAAGAGCAGGGCCGGGCCTCGAGTTCCAGCACCCCGCAGAAAGCCCGGGCCAGGGTCTCTCCCATGGCATCCAGTTCCTCGCCGGACACGGATCCGCCCTGGAGTTGCCCCAGGTCGGTGGTCACCCGGGCCAGCACCTCCGGAGGTACCGGGCGTCGGTCGGGCCGGGGCCGGACGAACTCGGTCAGGCGCAGGTGGGTGGGCCCGGCCAGGATGCTGCCGTGCTGCAGGAAGGTGCCGTCCTTGCGCCGCTGGGCACTGCCCACCAGCTTGCGCCCCCCCACCCTGATCTCGTGCTGGCCGGCGGACTTGAAACACAGGGCGCCGCGCATCTCCTCGCGGCTCTCGCCCCCGGAGATCTCGGCCTCGTAACCCAGGTCCCGCAGGAAGGCCAGCAGGGCCTGGTTGATCTTCATGTAGCAGGCGTGCAGCGAGTCCCCGAAAAGCGGTCCGGGCGAGGTGCCCACCACGCAGTAGGTCAGCTCGTCGGCGTGCAGGATGGCCCGCCCGCCGGTGGGACGGCGCACCAGGCCGAAGCCGGCGTCCGCCACGGCCTGGGGGTCGAAGTCGTCGGGGTTCTGGTTGTAGCCGTAGGTCACCGCCGCGGGCTGCCAGCGGTACACGCGCAGCACCGGGTCATCCCCCGGCCGGTGGGCATCCAGCAGGGCGCTGTCCCGTTGCATGTTGACGGCGCCCGGGTGGGCGCCGTCGTGAATGATCCTCAGCTTGCCGGCCATCAGCAGTTGCAGGGGCCCAGGTGGCGCAGGTCCGGATTGCGGGCGGCGCCCGCCTCGTCCAGCCGGCCCACCGGGGTGGTGTGCGGCGCTTCGGTCAGCAGTTCGGGATTGCTGCGGGCCTCTTGCCACAGGGTTTCCATGACGGCCACGAAGCTGTCCAGGCTTTCCCGCGATTCGGTCTCGGTGGGTTCGACCATGAAGGCCTCGTCCACGATGAGCGGGAAGTAGATGGTGGGCGCGTGCAGGCCGTAATCAAGCAGACGCTTGGCGATGTCCAGGGTGCGCACGCCGTACTCCTGCTTCCACACCGAACCGCTGGCCACGAACTCGTGCAGGCAACCCTTGTCGTGGGTCACGGGCAGGAATTCCTTCAGGCGCGCCAGAAGATAGTTGGCGTTGAGCACCGCGCACTCGGTGGCGCGGGTCAGGCCGTCGCCTCCCAGCCGCAGCATGTAGGACAGGGCCCGCAGGCACACGCCCACGTTACCGAAGTAGCTGTGGATGCTGGTGCTGCCGGGGCCGGGCTGGTTCTCCAGATCCAGGCTGCCGTCGGCCTGCCGGCGGATCCAGGGACCGGGCAGGAAGGGAGCCAGTTCAGCGGTGACGCAGATGGGTCCGGCGCCGGGGCCGCCGCCGCCGTGGGGCGTGCTCATGGTCTTGTGCAGGTTCAGGTGCACCACGTCGAAGCCCATGTCGCCGGGGCGGGCCTTGCCCATGATGGCGTTCATGTTGGCGCCGTCCATGTACAGGCGGCCGCCCGCCTGGTGGACGATGTCGGCCACCTGGCGAATGTCCCGTTCGAACAGCCCCAGGGTGTTGGGGTTGGTGATCATGATGCCTGCGGTCTGGGGCCCCACCGCCTCGCGCAGGGCGTCCAGGTCGATGCAGCCGTCCTGCCGGCTCTTGATGGTGCGCGGCTTCATGCCCGCGATGACCACCGAGGCCGGATTGGTGCCGTGGGCCGAATCGGGGATGAGGATCTCCGTGCGGTCCGTGTCACCGTTCTGCAGATGCAGGGCCCGGATGACCAGCATGCCCAGGTACTCGCCGTGGGCGCCGGCCGCCGGGATGAGGCTGCAGGCATCGAAGCCCGTCAGCTCGCACAGGTTCTCTTCCAGCAACTTCAGGCCCATGAGCAGGCCCTGGAGGTCCTCCACTCCCTGCTCGGGATGCAGGTCGGCCAGGCCGGCCAGGCCCGCCAGCTGTTCGTTCAGGCGGGGGTTGTACTTCATGGTGCAACTGCCCAGAGGATACATGCCCCGCTCGATGTGGTGGTTCAGGGTGCTCAGCTGGGTGAAGTGGCGCATGACCTGGGGTTCGCTCAGGCTGGGCAGGTCGGCAGGCTGGGCACGGCGCGCAGCCTCAGGAAGTTCGGTGGCACCAGTCAGGTCTCCGGACAGATCTCCGGACAAAGGCGCGAAGCCCAGGGCCCGGCGACCCTGCACACCCTTGGCGAAGATGGAATCGGGAGCCTCGGCGTTCCAGCGCCGGGCAGCGGTCTGCCCGGTGGGACAGGTCTCGTTGCTCATGCCTGCACCTCCTCTTCCTCGGGGCCGTCAAGGAACTCGGCCAGCACCCGGGCGTAGGCACGCAGATCCTCGGCGGTGCGTTTCTCGGTGACGGCCACCAGGATGTCGTTCTCGCCGCAACCGGCCACCCCGTCCAGGGGGATGCCGGCCAGCAGGCCGCGGCTGCGGGCGAAGGCCCGGAAGGCCTCGGCCGGGCGCGGCAGACGCAGCACCAGCTCGTTGAAGCCCGCGCCGGCGAAGGGCACCTCGACCCCGGGTACGTCCTGCACCAGGCGGCGCAGGGCGGCGCGGCGGCTCAGGTTGGCCTCGCCCAGTTCCACCAGGCCCTCTCCCCCCAGCATGGCCAGGTAGATGGTGGCCCGCAGGGCGTTCAGCCCCTGGTTGGAGCAGATGTTGCTGGTGGCCTTCTCGCGGCGGATGTGCTGCTCGCGGGTCTGCAGGGTCAGCACGTAGCCGGGCCGCCCCTGGCCGTCGCTGGTGCGTCCCACCACACGGCCGGGGATGCGGCGCTTGTGCTGGTCGGCACAGGCCAGGAAGCCCAGCAGCGGACCGCCCCAGGTGGGGTAGATGCCGAAGGGCTGGGCCTCGCCCACCACGATCTGGGCGCCGTACTCGGCGGGGGTCTTGAGCAGGGACAGGGACACGGGGTTGACGGCGGCCACCAGGACGGCGCCCGCCTCGTTAACCACCCGGCCCAGGGCGTCCACCTCCTCCACCAGTCCCAGATAATTGGGGTTCTGGATGACCACGCAACCCACCTCGGGGGTCAGCATTGCGGCCAGTTCATCCACCAGGATTGTCCCCTCCGGACCAACCGGCGCGGTCAGGATGTTCACCTGCTCCCCGGCCATCATGGTGTTAACCACCCGGCGGTAGCGGGGATTCAGGGTCTCGGGCAGGATGACGGTGCTCTTGCGCTTGGCCGCCAGGGCCATGCTGATGCCCTCGGCCAGGGCCGTGGCGCCGTCGTACATGCTGGCGTTGGACACGTCCATGCCCGTCAGCCGGCAGATGTAGGTCTGCCACTCGTAGATGACCTGCAGGGTGCCCTGGGACACCTCGGGTTGGTACGGCGTGTAGGCGGTGAGGAACTCGCTGCGGCTGGACAGGGCGTCCACGGCCGCGGGCACCACGGCATCGTAGACGCCGCCGCCCAGAAACGAGGTCAGCTCTTCCTGGCCGTGGTTCAGCCGGGCCATCTGCTTGAAGTACTGCCGGACCTCTTCCTCGGTCAAACCGTCGGGCAGGTCCAGGGATCGATCCAGGCGCGCCTCGGCAGGCAGGTGAGCAAAAAGGTCATCGACGTGGGAAACGCCGATGACCTCGAGCATGGCCTGGATGTCCTCGGGAGTATGAGGAACGTAGGGCATTATCGTTCTAGCCTCCGATGAGTTCCTGGTAGGCGGCGGCATCCAGCAGGGCGTCCAGTTCGCCGGCATCGCCCAGGCGCACCTTCACCAGCCAGCCGTCGTCCATGGGGCTGCTGTTCACCAGTTCCGGACTGTCGGCGACGGCCTCGTTGACGGCCACCACTTCACCGGACAGGGGCAGGTAGAGATCGGCCACGGCCTTCACCGACTCGATGGTGCCGGCGGTGTCACCCTGGCTGAACTCCTCGCCGATCTCGGGCAGCTCGACGAAGACGATGTCCCCCAGCTCGCCGGCGGCGTACTCGGTCACGCCGATGATGGCCGTGTCGCCGTCGACCTGAACCCACTCGTGCTCCTGCGTGTATTTGCGATCGTCGGGTACCATGTCAGCCTCCTGCGTTGTTGGCCGTCCCGTTCAGGACAGCGTCCGTTCGGCCTGGGGATCACCTTTGGTCCGGGCCGCCAGAAAGGGGAACGCCACGGTGTGGCAGGGAATTTCCTTGCCGCGGATATCCACGGCCAGCTCGCCTTCGGGTACGTCGGCCTCGACCAGGGCCAGGGCCAGGGCCTTTTTGAAGGTGGGGCTGAAGGTGCCGCTGGTGACGAAGCCCACCTCGCGCCCGTCGTGCAGAACCCGGGAGTCCTGGCGGGCGATGCCGCGCCCGGTCATTTCCAGGCACACGATCTTGCGGGGCACCCCGGCCTGCTTCTGAGCCACCAGGGCTTCCTGGCCCACGAAACCGGATTTCTTCTTGAGCTTCACGGCCCAGCCGATGCCCGCCTCCAGGGGCGAGATGTCCTCGGCCAGCTCGTGGCCGTACAGGCAGTAGCATACCTCGAAGCGCAGGGTGTCGCGAGCCGCCAGGCCCACCGGCACCACGCCCAGATCCTCGCCCTTGGCCAGCAGCTCTTCCCACAGGGCCACGGCGTCGGCGTTGGGGATGTACAGCTCGTAGCCGTGCTCGCCGGTGTAGCCGGTGCGCGAGACGATCCAGCGGCCGCCGGGGCCGGTCACGGTGAAGGCCGTGTAGAAATCCATGGCGTGCAGAGCGTCCTGTTGCTCCTGCAGCAGGTCCAGGCGCGAAACCAGATCCCGGCTGAGGGGGCCCTGCACCGCCACCAGGGCGATGGCGTCGCTCTGGTCGTTCATGGTCACGGCGCCCGGATTCCCGGCGGGCAGGTTCTCCTGCATCCAGGCCGCGATCTTGTCGTGGTTGGCGGCGTTGCACACCACCATGTATTCCTCTTCCGCCAGGCGATAGACGAGCATGTCGTCCAGCACGCCGCCGTCGGGGCGGCACATGGCGTTGTACACCACCTTGCCGGGCTCCATCTTGGCCACGAAGTTGGTGACCAGGCCGCTGATCCAGGCTCCGGCCTCGGGGCCGGTCACCAGAACCTCGCCCATGTGGGTGATGTCGAACAGCCCCACCCCCTCGCGCACGGCCTGGTGCTCGGCCAGCACGCCTTCGTACTGCACGGGCATCTGGAAACCGGCGTACTCAACCATCCTGGCGCCGTGCTCGGCGTGCCAGGTGGTCAGGGGTGTTTGCTGAAGATGGGAAAGATCGCTCACGTCAAGACCCTCCACACACAAGGGGTGCAACAGGTTGAAACGGGGCCCGGCCGGCGGCCGGGCGACGCCCCCAATCTAACTCGCGGATTCGGTTAATCCAAGAACAACCCGGCGCTGAAAACAGGAACCGGATAGGTCTGGATTGGGCCCGGATCAGCTCCCGAACATGCGCTTCAACATGGCCCCGGTGTGGCTCTCGGAGCAGGCCATGATGCTTTCCAGATCGCCCTGGGCCACGATGCGCCCGCCGCCCACGCCCCCTTCGGGTCCCAGGTCGACGATGTGATCGGCCCGGCGGATGACCTCGCTGTTGTGCTCGATGACCAGCACGGTGTTGCCCTGGGCGATGAGCCTCCCCAGCACGTTCATGAGTCGGTCCACGTCGCAGAAGTGCAGCCCGGTGGTGGGCTCGTCCAGGATGTAGAGGGTGTGCTTGTTGCCGCCCTTGACCAGTTCCTTGACCAGCTTGATGCGCTGGGCCTCGCCCCCGCTCAGGGTGCCCCCGCTCTGGCCCAGGCGCAGGTAGTCCAGGCCCACCCCGTGCATGACGTCCAGGATCTTGCGGCAGGCCGGAATGTTCTCCAGCAGTTCGCGGGCCTCCTCCACCGTCATGTCCAGCACCCGCGCGATGTCGCAACCCTTGAAGTGCACCTCCAGGGTCTCGCGGTCGAAGCGGCGGCCGCCGCATTCCTCGCACAGGATCTCCACGTCGGGCAGGAAGTCCATGGTCAGGCGGCGCAGACCGGCCCCCTCGCACACGGGACAGCGCCCGCCGGCGGTGTTGAAGCTGAAGCGGCCCGACTTGTAGCCGCGCATACGGGCCAGGCTTGTCTGGGCGAAGATCTTGCGGATGTGGTTGTACAGCCCGGTGTAGGTGGCCGGCGTGCTGCGGGGCGAGCGGCCGATGGGCGACTGGTCCACCAGCACCACCGAGCCCAGGTTCTCCAGCCCCAGCAATTCGCGGTAGGGCTGGGGGCGCTTGCGGGCGCGATGCAAACGGGCCGACAGGGCCCGGTACAGTGTGTCGTGCACGGCGCTGCTCTTGCCCGAGCCCGACACCCCGGTGATGACCGTCAGCCCGCCCAGGGGAATCTCCAGGTCCACGTTCTTGAGGTTGCGGCCCGTCATGCCGGTGATGGCCAGTCGGCCCTCCTTCCCGGCGGCGCCTCCGGTCAGGGGATCGGGACCGCCCAGGCCCACACGTCCGGCCAGGTAGTCGCCCGTGGGTGTCCCCTCCATGGCGCTGACCTGCTCCACCGTGCCCTGGGCCACCAGTTGCCCGCCGTGCTCGCCGGCCCCCGGTCCCAGATCCACGATGTGGTCGGCCGAGAGCATGACGTCGCGGTCGTGCTCCACCACCACCACCGAGTTGCCCCGGTCGCGCAGGGCCTGCAGGGTGCCCACGAGCTTGCCCACATCCCGCTGGTGAAGGCCCACGCTGGGCTCGTCCAGGATGTAAAGCACGCCGGTCAGCTGGCTACCCACCTGGGTGGCCAGGCGCACGCGCTGCCCCTCGCCTCCCGAGAGTGTGGTGGTGCCTCGGGACAGGGACAGGTAGCTGACTCCCACCTGCAGCAGGAAATGCAGGCGCGACTTGATCTGGTCCAGGATGGGCTTGCTCACCAGGGCTTCCCGCTCCCCGGTGAACTCGAGGCCGTTCACCCAGTGGGCGAACTCGTCCAGGGTCAGGGCCGCCGCCTCGCCGATGTTCTTGCCGCCGATGCGCACGTGCAGGGACTCGGTCTTCAGCCGGTGCCCCTGGCAGGCGGGGCAGGTCTCCTCGGCCATAAGCTTTTCCAGGCTGGCGCGGATCTTTTCGGACTTGGTCTCCCGGTGGCGCCGGATGAGCTCGGGCCCCAGGCCCGCCCAGTCGCGCAGGAAGGCGTTGTAGTGCTTGTGCCCCCGCAGCCGCTGGGTCAGGCCCTCGTCCAGCCCTGCGCACAGGGCCTGGTGCACCTCGGGATCCAGTTCCTGCCAGGGCGTGTCCAGGCTGAATTCCATGGCGCCGGCCAGGGCCTCGATCTGCACGTAAAGCCAGCTGGTTTCCTTGCCCTTGAGAAACTCTATGGCCCCCTGGGCGATGCTCAGGGCAGGCTCGGGCACCAGAGCCTCGGGCAGGATGGCCCGCAGGGTGCCCAGGCCGTTGCAGTGGTCGCAGCTGCCGGCGGGAGAGTTGAAAGAGAACTGGCGCGGTTCGGGCTGGGGAAAACCGCGGCCGCAGCCGGGGCAGGACGAGTGCCGGCTGTACATGGTCTGCTGCCCGTCGCGCCAGACGATGACGGTGCCCTCGCCCAGCTCGGCGGCCCGGTCCAGGCCCGCCTTCAGGCGGTCGCGAATACCGGGCCGGCTGCTCAGACCGTCCACCACCACGGCGATGTCGTGGCGCTTGTTGCGGTCCAGGGCGATGGGTTCTTCAAGCTCCTTGAGCTCGCCGTCCACCAGCACCCGCAGGTAGCCCTCGGCGCGCAGATCATCCAGCAGTTTCTTGTGCTCGCCCTTGCGACCCAGCACCACCGGGGCCAGCAGGTAGAAGCGCGTGCGCTCGGGCAGGGCGGCGATCTCGTCCTCGATGTCGGACAGGGGCCGGCCCGCCGCCGGCACCAGGCAGTCGGGGCAATGGACCACGCCGCAGCGGCTGTACAGCAGGCGCAGGAAGTTGTAGATCTCGGTGACGGTGCCCACCGTCGAGCGGGGGCTGCGCCCCAGCCCCTTCTGGTCGATGGCCAGGGCGGGCGATAGCCCGTCGATGCGGTCCACGTCGGGCTTGGGCAGCTGGTCCAGGAACTGGTGGGCGTAGCTGGACAGGGATTCGATGTAGCGGCGCTGCCCCTCGGCATACAGGGTGTCGAAGGCCAGGGAGGACTTGCCCGAGCCGCTGGGCCCGGTGACCACCACCAGCTTGCGGCGGGGCAAACGAAGGTCCAGGTCCTTCAAGTTGTGGACCCGGACCCCCTTGATGGTGATGTCCCCGAAGGACGCGCCCTGGGACTTCGCGTTGCTATCCCTGTTGCTGCTGGCCATGATCTAGCGGACGTTCTTCAGACCGACGGGCATGGCCTCCCAGGCCGCCTTTTCCTCGGCCGTCAGGCCGTCCACGCCGTCGATGACCTCGGCCTTGATGATGGCCACGGGAATGGCCGGGGCGTCACGCCCCGCGGCGGGGTTCTTCTCGCCGTTCACGATGGTGTCGGCCACGTCCATTCCCATGACCACGTGGCCGAAGATGGTGTACTGCCCGTCCAGCTGGGCCGTCTTGTCCACGCAGATGAAGAACTGGCTTCCCGCGGAGTCGATGTCCTGGCTGCGGGCCATGCTCAGGGATCCCCGCAGGTGGTGGGCCTCGGTGGAGAACTCGGCCTTCACCCGGGCCTCGCCCTGGATGGGGGCGTAACCGCGGGCCTCCAGCTGGCTGTTGAGCTGCTCCACCAGGGCCGCCTCTTCGGGGCCCAGGATGTCGGCCAGGGTGGGCCCGCCCATGCCGTCGTTGCGGGGGTCGTCATCCTTGCTGTTGGGGTCGCCGCCCTGGATCACGAAACCGGGAATGATGCGGTGGAAACGGGTGCCGTCGTAGAAACCGGTGCGGGCCAGGTGGGTGAAGTTCCCCACGTGGTTGGGAGCCAGTTCAGGATACATGACCAGGAGGATGTTGCCCTCTTCGGTCTGGAAGCGGACGAACTGGGGCTGGGCAGCCTGGGCGCTCAAGGCGCCGGCGGATACCAGAGCCAGGGTGGTGAGAGTGAGAAAGGCGATACGGGCAACCTGGGAACGCATGTTTCCTCCATGGGATGTCACCCTCCGCGAGGGCGGGCACTTCCGGGTTCAAGCCCCACCCTGCTGGCGGGGCGCATGAATTTTTGATCAGCGGCGCAGCACAAGATAGTCCATGCCCAGGCGGGCGCGAAGATCTTCTCCAAGTTTTTCGGCCTCGGACCGGGAGGACAGCCCCCGCACGAACACGCGGTGGTACTGCTGCCCTTTGACGAGGGCCGGTTCAACGCTGGCCTGATGCCCCAGTTCCCGCAGCTTGTCGGCCCGGGCCCGGGCATTGGCCTGGTCCCGGAACGAGCCAACCTGCAGGCTGTAGTCCCCGGCGGGTTCCTGGACCATCAGCCGGGCCGGCGGCGGCGGCGGCGTCCTGTGAGCCGAGGTGCGGCCGGAATCGGGAATCTCCTCCACCTCGGGGGCCGATTCCTCGGTCGTGGCCCCGGCCGAGGATCCGTTCATGGATTCGACAGTGGATTCGACAGTGGATTCGACCATGGATCCCGCCACCGTGTCGGCCAGGGCCTGGGCAGCCTCGGAGGCGCTGTCCACGCTGGCGGGCACCATGCGGTGAGTGGTTGCGGGGGCCGGCGCCTTTTCCTGATCATCGCCGGATCCGCAGGCGGCCATCTGGAGGACGGCGCCCACCAGGATCAACAGCAGAGAGAACGATTTCAAGATCCTTGGCATGGGACAACCTCCGGAAAAGCATTCGGTCGGGGAACGCCGCCCATAGTACCCCTGAAAAACCCGGGGTGGCAAGGGGCGAGCGGGAATATTAGGATAACCCGGTCCCGAGCATTCCTCCCAGGAGCAGAATCATGACCTTGCCCGGCCCCGGAAGTCCCGACACCCTCAGCTATTTCGACAACGCCGCCACCAGCTTTCCCAAGCCGCCGGAAGTGGCACGGGCCATGCATGAATTCCTGGACCGGATGGCGGTGAATCCCGGGCGCTCGGGCTTCGATCTGTCCCTGGCCGCCGGCAGATGGTGGACCGGGTGCGCGCCAAGCTGGACCGTTTCTTCAACAATCCCGCCGCCGATCCCCAGCGCACCGTCTTCACCCTCAACGCCACGGCCGCCCTGAACCTGGCCATCCAGGGAGTGTGCCGCCCGGGGGACCACGTGGTGGCCACGGTGCTGGATCACAACTCGGTCCTGCGCCCCCTGCACGAGCTCACCCGGCGGGGAATCATCCACCACGACCTGGCGCCTTGCGACCAGCGGGGCCGCATCGCCCCCAGCGCCGTGGTGCGCTTGTTGCGGCCCGAGACGCGGCTGGTGGTCATGACCCACGCCAGCAATGTCTTCGGGGGCCTGCAACCGGTGGCCGAGGTGGGCCGCATCTGCCGGGAAAGGGGCATCCTGTTCCTGGTGGACGCCGCCCAGACCGCCGGCGTGGTGCCGGTGGACATGGCCGGCCTGCAGGCCGACATGGTGGCCTTCACCGGGCACAAGGGCCTGCTGGGCCCCACGGGCACGGGCGGCCTGTTGGTAGGTCCCAAGGTGGATATCGCCGGCACCGTGTGGGGAGGCACGGGGGTTCGCTCGGCCGAGGAGGCTCACCCCCAGGAGTTCCCCCTGCGGCTGGAGGCCGGCACCCTGAACACCGTGGGCCTGGCGGGACTGGAGGCCGGGCTGGACTGGATCACGGCCCGGGGACTGGACTCCATCCGCCAGCATGAACGGGAACTGACCCGGCTGTTCCTGGAGGGGGTGGCGGGTGTTCCGGGCCTCCACCTGCC
Source organism: Candidatus Krumholzibacteriia bacterium (assembly GCA_963674845.2). Lineage (GTDB taxonomy): Bacteria > Krumholzibacteriota > Krumholzibacteriia > LZORAL124-64-63 > LZORAL124-64-63 > LZORAL124-64-63. Next base: position 869,466 of record CAXXKE010000001.1, read on the forward strand.
CGGCCTCACCCAGCCCGATGGCGAGCTTCCCCCCGATCTGCCCGCCGACCAGCTGGCCGTCGTCTCGGTGCGGCTGGACGGGCTGCCCCCGGAAAAGCTGGGCCTTTTCCTGGATGCCGAGTACGACGTGGCCGTGCGCACGGGCCTGCAATGCGCACCCCGCGCCCACGCTGCCCTGGGGACCGCCCCCGAGGGAACGGTGCGCTTCAGCTTCGGCCCCTTCAACACCGCCCAGCAGGTCACCCGCGCCGCCCAGGCGTTGCACCAGCTGGCTGGCTGATCCGGACGGGCCTGCATCACCTCGGGACGCCCTCACAAAGAACAGCGCCCCCGCCGTCATGGCAGGGGCGCTGATTTTTTGGTGACCGGATCAGACCCGGATCACATCTCCACGGGGCGGTACATCATGATCCGCACCCGGCGGTTGGCCCGGCGGCCATCCTCGGTGTCGTTATCGGCCACGGGCCGGAAGGGGCCGAAGCTGACGGCGGCGAAGCGCTCGGCAGGCAGGCCCAGGTCGTTGGTCAGGTAACGCACCACGGCGCTGGCCCGGTGACCGCCCAGCTCCCAGTTGGTGGGGTAGTACTCCTGGTACTCCTCCAGGATCCTGCGGCTGTCGGTGTAACCTTCCACGTACACGTCCCAGGTGGGGTGCTGCTGGATGGTCTGGGCGATGACCTGCAGGGTGGGAACCATGGTGTCCAGCACCATGACCTGGCTGGCGGCGAAGGTCAGCTCGTCGGGAATGGTGATGACCACCACTTCCTCCGACTCCTCGATGAGGACGGCCCGCTCGGCGTTACAATCCTTCAGATTGGCCCGCAGTTCCTCGGCGATCTCGGCGCGCTCCGCCATGATTTGCTCGTCGTTGGCGATCTCCTTCTGGAGCTCGGCGATCTGCGCGTCCAACTGCATGATCTGCTCCTCGTATTCCTTGCAGGAACAACCCGCCAGGGCGACCAGGGCCACCAGCAGGGTCAGAACGAGCAGGCTTTTCTTCTGGATACCGGACATGAGTCTCACTCCTTTGACTTGCCACCCGACCCGGCCCCGTCCCGGTTCGGAGGAACCAGTCGGCGCGTCATCAGGCTCGGCATTTCAGGCTTGCGCCAGTTTGCCTGACTCCCTGTCAGGCGGCTCGAAAAGCGCAGGGATAACCCCTGTGCATCCATTTCACAAAAATCGCGCCATGAGAGTAGCCACCTCACGGGGCATTTCACAAGTTTTTTCTCGGTTTTTACTCCAATTTACGCAAATCCTGATCCGACCCGATGAGATCCAGCAAATCATGGGCCTGCAGAACGGTCCTGCCCTCGGGCAGGGGAAGCTTCACCCGCACCTCGTCACCGGTCGGCACAGCATCGGGCGCCAGAGGTTCCTTCAGCCGGTCGATCTGGATCAGGTTCAGGCGCTTCTCGGAAAGAAGGCGCAGAGCAGCCAGGTTCTGCCCCACCCAGTCCGGCGGGACGGGCAGGCTGCGCAGGCTGAACCCCGGGGGAAGCTCGACGAAGTTGACGATGGACTTGTGGACCAGGTGTTCTGCCAGGCGCTTGCCCATGTCCTCCTCGGGCTTGATGACATGGTCGGCCCCCACCTTGCGCAGTACGGCCTCCTGCTCGCTGTTCAGGGCCTTGGCCGCCACCAGGGGCACCCCCAGGCTCTTGCAGTGCATGGTGATGAGGACCGACGATTCGAAGTTGTCGCCGATGGCCACCACAGCCACGTCCATCTTGCCCACCCCGCGGGCGGCCAGCAGCTGGGGCTCGGAGGCGTCGAAGCCCTCGGCCTGGGCCACGTGGTGGCTGATCTCCTCGATGAGCCGCCGGTTGCGGTCCACGGCCAGCACCTCGGCCCCCAGGCGGGACAGCTCGGTGGCCACCCCGTAGCCGAATTTCCCCAGTCCCAGCACGGCAACCTTCATCATGTCTCAAACCTTTCCTCTAGTTCCGAAATGATCACCAGCGCACCCCTGGCCCTAGCCAATCATGATATATCCACGGGGAAGACGCACCCTCGGTTCCCGCGCCGAGCCCACCAGGCTGCCCGCCAGGGTCAGGGGCCCCAGCCGTCCCACGAACATGAGCAGGGCCACCAGGACGCGCCCGAAGTCGCTCAGCTCGGACGTCAGTCCCAGGGACAGCCCCACCGTGCCCAGGGCCGAGAACACCTCGAAGGCCGTGGGCAGCAGGGCCCTGCCCTCGCTTTGCAGCAGCACGAAGATGGCCACCGCCGCCAGCACCAGGAACGAGGACAGAACCAGCAGGCTGCGGTGCACCTGAACCGGGTCAATTTCCCGGCGCCACAGACGCACCCGGTTCAAACCCGACCCCACGGAACGCAGGTTGGCCCAGATGATGGCCACCGTCGTCACCTTCACGCCGCCCCCCGTGCCGCCGGGTGCCGCCCCGATGAACATGAGGATGATCATCAGGAATACCGCGGCCGGCGACAGGGTGCCCAGGTCCATGCTGTTGAAACCGGCCGTGCGGCAGGTGGCCCCCTGGAAGAAGGCCTGGCTCAGCTTCATGGGCCAGGGCTGCCCCGCCAGGCTGCCGTTCCACTCGCTGACGGCGATGAGGACCCAGCCGGCCACCAGCAACACCAGCGTCACCAGCAACACCACCCGCGTGTTGAGATCCAGGCTGGGCACGAAACCATGGCCGCGCAGGGCCCGCCCGCGCAGCCACGCCAGCAACTGCACCAGCACCCCGAAGCCCAGGCCACCGATCACCAGCAGGACCGAGACGGTGCCCATGACCAGGGGATCGCCGGCCTGGCCCATCAAAGAATCGCTGAACAGGCTGAAACCGGCGTTGCAGAAGGCGCTCACCGCGTGGAAGGCGGCCACATACGCCCGTTCGCCCGAAGAGGCGATGGTGTCCCCCAGCCCGCGGTACAGCAAGGCCGCCCCCGCGCCCTCGCAGGCCAGGGTCAAGAGGATGATGACGCGCACCATGCGCCCGGCCTCGGCCAGCATGGGAATCTGGAACACCTCGCGCAGCAGGCTGCTTTCCCGCACCCCGATCCCGCGGCCCAGCAGCAGGCTGAGAGTGGCGGTCAAGCTCATGATGCCCAGCCCGCCCAGCTGGATGAGAACCAGGATGATCACCTGCCCGAAGCGGGTGAACTCGGTCCCCGTGTCCCTCACCACCAACCCCGTGACACAGACGGCGCTGGTGGAGGTGAAGAAAGCGTCAACCACCGAGAGGTCGTCGCCCTGGGGAACGGCCCGGGGCAGACTGAGCAACCCCGTCCCCACCAGGATGAGAGCCACGAACACCATGACGAAGGCCACGGCGGGCCGCACCCGCCAGCTGGCGAAACGCTGGTGCAGATGGGGCAGTTCCACGGCGAAGACCCCCACGATGTAGACCTGCACCCCCAGCAGGTAGGCATGGGTCAGATCCTGCAGGTGCAACGTGCCCAGCAGCCCCCGTTCCCAGTCGGAATGGCGCCCCAGGATCAGGGCCAGCGCCTGCACCAGCAGCAGGACCGACAGGATGAAGGTGGGCAGGCGCTTGCGCAGATAATGCCGGAACGAGCCCCATTCCCGCCAGCTGACCACCTGCTCCACCAGGAACAGGGTCAGGGCCAGGACTGAGAGGATCTCCCCCACCCGTTCGGTCCCCGCGCCGGCATAAGTCCCGTGCTGCAGGATGAGGCCGCTGAGCCCACACAGGCCGGCCAACACCAGAAGCAGCCGCCGGTAAAGGGAAATTCGCATGAGGGACGCGGCCAAGGGGCTACTCCAGGAATGACGGCCAGGGCCAAAAAAAGGTAAATCACCACGTGGAAGGTAACGATAACAGGACCAAGACCTGAAGACGAGGCGGGAAAAAGCTGACCCGCCCGTCGCCCCGCCATCGGTGTATTGGTGGGGATCATCATACGTTCCAGCGAAAGATTCAACATGGGAATGCTGAGTTTGACGCAGCGCGACCGGACCGGAGGAAACATGGGTGATACCCGTGAGGCCCCCCTGTTCCGGGCGCCCGCTCGTCTGGCGCCCGCTCGTCTGGCGGCCCCTCGTTTTGCGGCCGCTCGTTTTGCGGCCTTGGCCCTGCCGGCTATCATCGTCCTCTTGACGGCCCTGCCCTCCGCGGCCCAGAGCCCGTCGGGCGTCGCTCCCGGAACCGCGCCCCTGGACACCATGACCCGTGGTGTGCCCCTGGAGGGCGCCCGTGACGCGCGCTACCAGGCGCCGCCCATGGACATCAGCCGACGCAAGTTGCCCCAGGTCACGGCCACCACCGTGCCCCTGGCGCGGACCCCGAACCAGCCCCCCCGGCTGGACGATCCCATGGCCGGCTCATGGTATTTCCATCTGGCCCGCCAGGCGGCCGACCAGGGCAACGTCCAGCAGGCCAAGAAGCAGGCCGCGGCCGCTCGTGAAGCCGACCCGGCCAAGGCCCATTACCAGTGGTGGCAGGCCTCTCTGAGCCTGCGCACCCTGGACACCCCCACCCTGGCCCACACCGTCCCCGACATCTTCCGCACCCTGCTGGCCTCGTCCCTGGCGCGCGGCCGGCTGGCCGTGAAGGCCCACCAGATGCTGATCATGGTGACGGGATGGTTCTGGATGGCCCTGGTGGTTTCCCTGTATCTGAGCCGCTGGAAATACCTGGCCCACGATCTGGGCGCCATGATCTTCAAGAATCCCCGGCATCCCCAGCGGGCCTGGCTGCCCCTGGTGCTGCCCCTGGTGTTCCTGGCCCTGCGCCCGGGCTGGTACGGTTTCCTGGCCTTCATGTCGGTGCCCCTGCTCATCCAGACCCGTTCGTGGTCCCGGGTCCTGCTGGCCTCGGTGTGGGTGGTGGCCCTGGCTCTGGTCTATCCCTCGTGGCCCCTGCTGCGCAACGCGGTGCCATCCCTGGACCCCACCAGCGAGGTGGTCCTGCTGGAAAGGGCCTGCAACCTGCCCCCCAGCGGCCCCATCAGCGACGCCCTGCGCACCCGGCTGGAACAGGCCTCGGACCCGGATCGCAAGGCCCGCCTGGCCGGGGCTCTGGGTATCCAGGAAGCCCGGCGCGGCAATTATTCCCGCAGCAATGATCTTTTCGCCATGGTGCTGAAGCACGATCCCGAGAATTACGCGGCCCAGGTGGGCACGGCCAACAACAACTACTACCGCGGGCGCATGGACGACGCCGCCGAACGCTACCTGCGCGCCGAGCAGAGTCACCCGGACCGGGGCGAGGCTCCCTTCAACCTGGCCCAGGTGTACTTCAAGAAGCTTTTCGTCCCCGAGGCCACCGAGGCCCTGGAGAAGGCCCGGCAGCGGGGCTTCCGCATGGAAAGCGCCACCAACGGTCCCACCCAGAGCACGGGTTACAGCCCGGTGGTGTACCCCCCCCTGAGCGACCGGCAGATGGCCGACGCCTGCGGCTACGAGGCCGGGAACTACCAGCCCCTGGTGACCATCGCGGGCTGGCGCATCTTTCTGAGCAGCCTGCCCTGGCCCCTGTTCCTCATCCTGGGCGTGCCCCTGGTGGTGGCCACCCTGCTGGTGCTGTGGGCCAACCACCAGGACGAGGCCACCGAATGCGACAATTGCGGGGCTCCCCTTTGTCGTGGCTGCGCCTACATCAACGACGGATCCTGGTTGTGTTCGGGTTGTGGCGAGACCGCCCAGCGCTCCCAGAGCGACATGGTGCTGGCCACCCTGTTCAAGAACAAGAGCCGCAGCGAGGGAGGCAAGCACGTGCAGCGGGTGGAAACCCTGGCCCGCATCCTGCCGGGCACCGGCCACCTGACCTGCCAGAAGCTGGGCCCCGCCTGGTGGCGCCTTTCCCTGGTGGCCCTGGGCTTCTTCCTGGTTTGCGGAGGCTGGGCCTTCGACGCCGGCAATGAATGGGGGGTGCCGGGGCTGCGCCTGAGCGAAGAGCTCATCCACCCCGAATTCCTGCCTCTGCCCGAGGGCCAGTGGCCCGGATTCGCCAACCCCGGCATCATCGCGGGCCTGGTCCTGCTGGTGGCGGCCTGGGTGCTGGGCTTCACCGACGGGCCCCGCCTGCGCAAGATCATTCCCGAACGCACGAGTCTGGTTCCCACCGGCGCGGTCAAGGACCAGCAGCCCGGCGGCGGAGCCGAAACATATAGAAGCATGGACACCCCTACGGGTGTGCGCTAAAGGAGGACGGCCATGGCCCTCGAAGGGCAACTCAGCGACTTCAATCTGGCGGAAATCCTGCAGCTCATCGCCAGTCAGGAGAAATCGGGGTTCCTGAACCTCGAGGCTCACCGCAACATGGTGTTCATCTTCGACCGGGGGGTTCTGGTCAGCACCCGGGACCGGCGGTCGGCGGGTCGCGATCCTCTGGAAAGCTACCTCAAGGCCTACGGGTTCTTCACCGAGGCCCAGTGGAAGCACGTGGACTTCGTCCGCAAGAACAGCACCCTGGACCTGACGGAGATCCTGGTTTCCGAGGGGCTGCTCAAGGAAGAACAGCTGGACCCCATCCTGCGCAGCATCGCCCAGGAGATGACCCATCAGGGCATGAAGCTGCGCCGCGGAAGGTACCACTTCTCGCCCACCAAGGGATGCCCCCCCGGTGTGCGGGGCAGCATGCGCCTGGACGCCCAGGGCCTGCTCATGGAGGCCGCCCGGCGCCTGGACGAGGAAGCCCTGCTCAAGGAGGCTCTGCCCTCCCAGGCCATCACCTTCACCCAGGGCCAGAAGGTGCTGCCCCCCGAGGCGCTCTCGCCCGCCGGCCGCCGCATCATGAAGCTGGCCCTGGCCGGGCTGCCCCTGGGCCGCATCATCCGGCAGGGACGCACCGAGAGCTTCGTGGTGCGCGACCTGCTGAAGAACTGGTGCGACGAGGGCGTCCTGGTGATGAACAACACCGGCAGCGAGAGCCAGGAGGGCGGCCCGACCAAGAAGCGCGGGCTGAACCTGAGCTTCGACACCGGCCTGCGCAAGCTGCCCCTGCTGGTGCTCATGGTCCTGGCCCTGGGCTACGGCGGCTGGATGCGCTGGGTGGACACCGCCCCCGACTTCCCGGAGCAGGGCACCACCCTGCGCCAGACCCAGCTGCGGGCCCAGGTGGTGGAAGCGGCCACCCTGTACCGCTACAACAAGGGCGAGTGGCCCGAGAACCTGGCGGTGCTGGTGCGCAACGGCCAGCTGGATCCCCAGGCCCTGGCCACCGTGGAAGGACTGGGCTGGCGCTACATCCTGGACAGGAAGGCGGACAGTTTCAGCCTGGGTGTGTGAGCCCCGATATGCTAAAAAAAGCGGCCGGTTCCCGCAGGAACCGGCCGCTTTGGTTTTCAGGAAGATCCGGTTCAGAGGTCCTCGTCGTCGTCATCATCGTAGTCCGTATCCAGCAAGGAGTCGTCCTCGTCCAGATCCGAGGCTTCCGGCCCGTGGGTCGCCACCAGCAGACTGTGGGGATTGAAGTACAGGTCGGCGCAACGCACCACATCCTCCACCGAAACCGCCTCCACCTTCTCCACCAGTTCGGACACCGGCATGAAACGGCCGTAGAAGATCTCGTTGCGGGCCGCCCGGAACATCAGGTTCACCATGCCCTCCAGGGAGAACACCAGCTGGGACTTGATCTGCGCCCGGTTGTTGTCCAGCTCCTGCTGGGGCAGCCCCTCGGCGATGAGGCGATCGTACTCCACGCTGACCACATCCACGATGCGGGACAGTTTCTCGGGGGAACAGGAACCGGCACAGCTGACCAGACCCACGTCCCGCCCCATGTCGTTGTAGGTGTAGATGCTGTAGGCCAGTCCCTCCCGCTCGCGCACGGCCTGGAAGATGCGGCTGCTCATGCCGCCCCCCAGGATGTTGGTGAGCATGAACACGGCCATGCGGTCGGGATGCGGGAAGGGCACGCCCAGGTTCCCGATCTCGAAGTAGGTCTGGATGATGGGACTGATGATCTCCAGGCGGAAGGGATTGTCCTGCTCCATGTCCAGGTCGATCATGGCCGCAGGCCGCGGCGTTCCCGCTCCCCCGCTCACCGGGGCCGCCGCCAGGTCGGCCGGACAGGTGGGGACATCCAGGTGCCTGGTCACCACGGCGTTGAAGCTGGGCAGGATGTTGCCGGCCATGGAGATGACCACATTGGGGCCACTGAAAAGGCGCCGGTGTTCCAGGCGCAACACGTCCGGGGTGAACGAGCGCACCGTCTCGGGACTGCCCAGGATGGGGCGCCCCCGCCGGTGCAGGCCGTACAGCCGGGACGCGAAAGCATCGTGCAGGCGGTCATCGGGGGTGTCCATGGCCTCCTGGATCTCCTCGCAGACCACCCCCTGCTCCAGGGCCACCATGCGCTCGTCGAAGGCCGGGTTCAGCAACATATCGGCCAGCACTTCCACCGCGGGCTCGAAGTACTCGGGCAGGACCTTGATGGTGAAGGCCACCAGATCCTTGGTGGTGAAGGCGTCGACCGAGGCCCCCAGGCTGTCGAAGGTGGCGGCGATGTCGAAGGCCGAGCGCTTGCCCGAGCCCTTGAAGACGATGTGTTCCAGGAAATGGGAAATGCCCACCAGGTCGGAGGGCTCGTCCTGGCTACCGCTGCGCAGCCAGACCCCCAGCGTCACGGCGTGGGCCGTGCGCATGGGGGTGGTGAGCAAAACCGCCCCACCGGGAAGGACTTCCCGGTGAGGCGGAATCTCGTTCCGATAGGGATCGAGGTTCATGACGGAGCCGTTCCTTAACGACGCCCGCCGCCACGGCCGCCACGGCCACCGCCGCGCCGGTCGCCGCCACGGCCACCGCGATCGCCACCGCGATCGCCACGGTCGCCACGATCCCGGCGACCCTCGTCCTGGGGCAGGTTCTCCATGCCCTCGGGAACGGGCAGCAGGGCCTTGCGGCTCAGGCGCACCTTGCCGGTCCGGCTGTCGATCTCCACCAGCTTGACCTCGATCTCATCACCCAGCTGCACCACGTCCTCCACGTTACCCACGCGGAAGTGCTCCAGCTCGGAGATGTGCAGCAGGCCGTCCTTGCCGGGCAGGTACTCCACGAAGGCGCCGAAGTCCACGATGGTCTTGACGGTGCCGGTGTAGACCTTGCCCACCTCGGGCTCGGCCATCAGCCCCCTGATGAAGTCCATGGCGGCCTTGCCGCTGGCCTGGTCGATGCTGCTGACGAAGACCATGCCCTCGTCGTCCACCTCGATGGTGGCGCCGGTGTCTTCCTGGATCTGCTTGATGACCTTGCCGCCGGGGCCGATCAGCGCGCCGATCTTCTTCACCGGGATCTGGATGGTGTCGATCTTGGGCGCGTAGGGAGACATCTCCTCACGCGGGGTGGGCAGGGCCTCGTTCATGACGCCCAGGATGTGCTCGCGGGCAGCCTTGGCATCGGTCAGGGCCTGGGTCATGATCTCGCGGCTGATGCCGGCGATCTTGGTGTCCAGCTGGAAGGCGGTGATGCCCTCGCTGGTACCCGTGACCTTGAAGTCCATGTCGCCCAGGTGATCCTCGACGCCCAGGATGTCCGTCAGCACGGCCACACGGTCGTCCTCCTTGATCAGGCCCATGGCCACGCCGGCCACAGGAGCCTTGATGGGGGCGCCGGCGTCCATCAGCGCCATGCAGCAAGAGCACACGGTGGCCATGCTGCTGGAGCCGTTACTCTCCAGGATGTCGCTCACCAGGCGGATGGTGTAGGGGAAGTCCTCCACCTCGGGCAGAATGGGGCGGATGGCCCGTTCGGCCAGCTTGCCGTGGCCGATCTCGCGCCGGCCAGTGCCGCTGTAGCGCCCGACCTCACCCACGCTGAAGGGGGGGAAGTTGTAGTGCAGGTAGTACTTGCTCCAGTACTGCTCGCTGTTCAGGGGCTCGATGCGCTGCTCGGCCTGCTTGCTGCCCAGGGTGACGGTGCCCAGGGACTGGGTCTCGCCGCGGGTGAACAGGCAGCTGCCGTGGGCACGGGGCAGAACGCCGTTCTCCACGGTGATGGGCCGCACGGTCTTCAGGTCGCGGCCGTCGGTGCGCACGCCCTCGCTCAGGATCATCTCGCGCATCATGGCCTTCTCCACGGCCTTCAGGGCGGTGGTGACGCTCTCGTCCACGTTGCCGTCTTCGTCGGCGAACTCGGCCTTGACCTTCTCCTTGACGGCGGACAGGGCCTCGGCGCGCTCGAACTTGCCCTTCACCACGATGGCGTCCTTCAGCTCGGCGCCGATGAAGCCCTTGACCTTACCCTCCATCTCGGAGTTGTCGGCCACGCCGGCCAGTTCCCACTTGGGCTTGTGGCCGGCCTTCTCCAGCAGCTCGCGCTGCAGGCCGTTCAGCTTGCGGATCCACTCGTGGGCGAACTCGATGGCGTCCATGAGACGATCCTCGGGCACTTCCTTGCACTCGCCCTCGATCATGCACACGATCTCGTCGGTGCCGGCCACCACCAGGTCCATGCTGGACTCTTCCAGCTGGTCGAAGGTGGGGTTGGGGATGAACTCGCCCTCGACCTCGGCAACCCGCACACCCGAGACGATTTCGGGGAAGGGAACATCACTCAGGTTCAGGGCCATGCTGGCGCCGGTGATGCTCAGGGTGTCGGCGTGGAAGTCGGTGTCCGCGCTGATGATGAAAGCGACGATCTGCGTCTCGTGGCAGTACCCGTCGGGGAACAGCGGACGCAGGGGGCGGTCGATGAGGCGGCAGGTGAGGGTTTCACGCTCGGTGGGGCGGGCCTCACGCTTGAAGAAACCACCGGGAATCTTGCCGGCGGCGTAAGTCTTGTTCCTGTACTCCACGAAAAGGGGCAGGAAGTCACGATCACTGGGATTCTTGTCGGCGGTGACGGTCATCAGGGACATGGTGTCCCCCATGCGCACGATGCACGAGCCATTGGCCTGCTTGGCCATGCGACCGGTTTCCAGGGAGAAGGTCGTCCCGTTCATCTCCATGCTGACGGATTGCACGTTCATTTCCACTTGCTTGTTCATTTTATCTTTCCTTCCAAACAACACCCCCGGACCTTCCGGGGTTCTGTGGCACGGGCCGGCTCATTCCGGCGCTCGCGCCTCCGCGCGGATGCCCAAAGGCATCCTTGAATTTACTCTTCCACTACTGCGGCTAGCTGGCCCTGGCGGTGGCCGGTCGCGTCCACTCGCCCAGGCCGTCCGGATCGCCCAGCAGGGCGGCCCGGATCAATAAATCAATCGGCCGCAACGCGAAGCGCAGCGACCGATGATTCGTCTCCCCACAGGGAGATATGGACAAGGAAGGGGTCATCACCCGCGGATACCCAGTTCCTTGATGAGAGCGCGATAACCCTCCAGATCCTTCTTCTTCAGGTAGGCCAGCAGGCGCTTGCGCTGTCCCACCATCTTCAGCAGCCCGCGGCGGCTGTGATGATCCTTGCCGTGGGCCTTGAAGTGGTCTCCCAGGGTGTTCAGGCGTTCAGTCAGCAGGGCGATCTGGACCTCGGGGCTGCCGCTGTCCTTGTCGTGTTTTCTGAACTTGGCGATCACGCTGTCTTTTTGCTCTTTGGTCAATGCCATCGTCTAGAACCTCCGAAAAAATTCCGAATCAAACCGTCACGCAACTTTGCACGTTCATGCCATGAATGAGGCAGATGCCGTCATGCGTCACGATGGCCGCAGGCTTGCCGGCAGGATCCAGGATCCGCCGCCGGCCAACCCGCCATGAATTGTTTGCACGGAATGTGCAGAAACCACCGATTCCGGGACTTACGCCCCGCGACCCGGTGTTACAGGCGAGAAATATAGGCCCGTATGCCCATCATGGCAAGCTTGGTTTTCGTCCGCAACCCGGGAATATTGAGGATTCCGTGGGATCACGCCTCGTGGCTTTCGGCGTGGGCGTCTCGCACCTGCTGATCCGGGGGCACGGCCGCTTCGCTCTTCGTTCGCCCCTGGAAGGTGGGCACCAGGTCCAGCAGATGCCGCCAGCAGTCGTCCACCTTGTTGCTCCAGGCGGCCTCCAGCAACCAGTCCACCTTGGCCTCCAGGGGGGCGGTGAGGGCGTCCTCGCCGGGAGCCTGCAGGATGCCCGGGTGGTCGGTCTGGTGGGGCTTCTCCTGGTCGGTCCAAAGTTCCTCGTACAGCTTCTCCCCCGGGCGCAGCCCCGTGAACTGGATGGGCACGTCCACTTCGGGAGTCAGACCGGAAAGGCGGATGATCTGGCGGGCCAGCTGGGCGATCTTCACCTGCTTGCCCATGTCCAGGATGAAGGTCTCGCCCCCGGCCCCCATGCTGGCGGCCTGCAGCACCAGGTGCACCGCCTCGGGGATGGTCATGAAGAAGCGCTCGATTTCGGGGTGGGTCACGGTAACGGGCTGGCCGTTGCGGATCTGCTTCAGGAAAAGCTCCACCACGCTGCCGGCGCTGCCCAGGACGTTGCCGAAGCGGATGATGCTGAAGCGGGTCTCGCTGTTCCGGTTCAGCGCCCGGACCACGCGCTCGGCGATGCGCTTGCTGGCCCCCATGACGCTGGTGGGGTTGACGGCCTTGTCGGTGCTGATGAGGACGAAGCGGTCGGCCTTGTAGCGGTGGGCCAGGCGCGCCATGGTGCGGGTGCCCCCCACGTTGTTGCGGATGGCCTCCACCGGATGATGCTGCAGGATGGGCACGTGCTTGTAGGCCGCGGCGTGGAAGACGATCTCGGGCAACCAGCGCTCGAAGACCTGGGCCAGACGGGCCTCGTCCTTGATGTCGGCCAGGATGAAACGGGCCTTCGTGCCCCCCAGCCGGCTCTTCAGGTCGTGCTCCAGCCGGAACAGGCCGTTCTCGTCCTTGTCCACGCAGATGAGCAGGCGGGTGCCCTGTTCGGCGATCTGGCGACACAGTTCGCTGCCGATGCTGCCCGCCGCGCCGGTGACCATCACCGCCCGGTGGTCCAGCAATTCCTGGATCTCGGGATTGTCCGAGCGGATGGGGCGCCGGTTCAGCAGATCTTCCAGCCGGAAGTCGCTGACCCGGGTGGCCACGCTGCTGCTCTGGAGGATCTGGGCCAGGTCCGGGGTGGTCTTGAGGGGCAGCTGGGTGCGCTTGCACTCCCGCACGGCCCGGTAGAACTGGCTGGTCGAGGCGGTGGGCAGGGCCATGACGATGGCCTGGGCCCCGTACAGCCGGGCCACCTTGCGGATCTGGTTGATGGGACCCACCACGGGCACGCCCTGCAGGGTGGTGCCCTGCTTGAGGGGGTCGTCGTCCACGATGGCCACCGGGTGATAGTCCACCAGGCCCCGGGTGAGCATGGCGCGGATGACCAGATTGCCCGCGGCGCCGCCACCCACCACCACCACGCGGGTGCGGCGGGACGCGCTGAGGCCGGACTGGAGATCCTCGAGGATGCGGAAACTGAACCGCGCCCCCCCCATGATCAGGTAAACCAGGAGGCCCTCCAGCAGGAAGATGCTGCGGGGAAAATTGCCGTCCCACAGGTAGTACAGGCTGGGCCCCAGCAGCAGCGAACCCGCCACCACCGCGAACCACAGCCGGACGGCGTCCACGCTGCCGGCGAAGCGCCAGGTGACGCGGTGCAGCCCGAAGACCATGAACAGGCCGGTGCGCAGGAAGACCACCAGGGGCAGACTGAACAGGAACCATTGCAGCCAGGGGTGACCAGCGGAATCCTGCGGGCTGAACTCGAAGCGCACCAGGAAGGAGATGTAGAAGGAGGCCAGACTGACCAGGAAGCACAGCAGGAGGAAGAAGCCCTGCCGGTAACGGCGGATGCCGCGCACCAGGGGGCCGTGCTCGTCCAGGATGGTCTTTTGCAGGCGGGGTCCCGACCGGGGCCCCGTTCCGTGTTCCTCTGAGTCGAATGCTCTGTCTGCCAACTTGACCCGACCTTCTGGTTTGGGCTTGCTACCTGAAGACTTACGGTACAAGCCGCCTAAGGAATTCACTTGCGACCATGCAAGGGACTGGCCAGGTCGCTCCTGACCACGGATATGGCACACATCCTCAAAAAAACACTTTCACATTCCCCCGCGCATTACATACCAGCAAGTTAGTCGAGGGTCAACCCAATCCTGCACAGGATCACGGACTTGGCGGGAGGTAAAAAACCGGCGGCCCTGGTTAGGATTATTCCAGGGCCGCCCGATGGAGCTCAAAGGGCCAGCAAGGCCGGGGAATCGGTGTTCAGGCCTGCCCGGTGCCGGTGCGAGCCAGCGACTCTTCCTGCCGGCGCAAGACCTCTTCCCGGGTCAGAGCGGGCCGAGGGGGAATGCTTTCCTCGAAAGCGGGAACATTGGCCACCTCGGGGGCGTCGAAGCAGGGAACCTGGCGGCGCAGCTCCTCGTCCCGCGCGAAGACGGTGCGGCAAATGGTCAGGATATCGTCCGCCACCGACTCCGGTGAGCGCTCATCCAGGTAAAGGCCCAGCTTCCAGGGCAAAACGCTGTTGACGTACATAGCCTCGGGATCGGCGCTGCCGGCCAGGATCTCCTCCTCGTGGCGCAGCATGAGGGAAACCCTGTGGGTCATGCCCGGCTTGCGCGTATAAAGGCGGGCGAAGTGCTCGGGGTAAGCCTTCACGTAGCGGGGCACCTCAGGGCGAGGGCCCACCAGGGACATGTCCCCCTGAAGAACGTTGAACAACTGGGGGTATTCGTCCAGCTTGTGGCGACGCAGGAAGCGCCCCACCCGTGTGATACGGGCGTCGTCGCGGGCGGTGACATGGCTGCCCTGCTTGTGGGCTCCATCTGTCATGGTTCGGAACTTGTAGATCCGGAAGGGCACGCCGTTCTTCCCCACCCGGTCCTGCCTGAAGAAAACCGGCCCCGAGCTGGTCAACTTGATGGCAGCACCGATGATGGCGAACGCAGGCGAAAGAAAAAGTAGACCGATACCGGCCCCGGCGAGATCGAGTGTTCTTTTGATCAAGGACAGCGCTCCCTGTGGAATTCCGTTTCCTGGTTTAGCCTTGACGGTCATTCTTCCTGCCGACCGTCGACCATCTGTCCCCAGAGTGAAAAAGCTGATAGTTGTATTTCGACAGAATATGGCATGGCTGAATTAGCAAATACTAGGCCCCTGATCTGGATTCTGCCAGGGTTAACACCCATATTTTTTCCTTTGTGGACTGAGGGAAACCCCCTACAATGCAACGAGTTCGGAAGAGACCGCCCTTGAACTGGTACCGTAACACAAGGATGTAACCTGCTTTGCGAAAAGAATTTCTCCCCTTCTCCCCCCCGTCCATCGACAAGCAGGAGATCGATGAGGTGGTGGAGGCTCTGAAATCGGGCTGGATCACCACTGGCCCCCGCACAAAGCTTTTCGAGCAGGAATTTTCCGCTTTCGTGGGGGCGCCGGCGGCCATGGCCCTCAGCAGCTGCACGGCAGCCTTGCACACGGCTCTGGTCCTGGCAGAAATCGGACCGGGCGACGAGGTCATCACCACCCCCATGACCTTTGCCGCCACCGTGGCCGTCATCGAGCACGTGGGCGCCACCCCCGTGCTGGTGGATGTGGAGCCCGACACCCTGAACATCGATCCCCGGCTGGTAGCCGCGGCCATCACCGAGCGGACCCGGGCCGTGATTCCCGTGCACTATGGTGGGCATCCCTGCGACCTGGACCCCCTGCTGGAGCTCTGCCGGCAGCACGATCTGTGGCTCATTGAGGATGCCGCCCACAGCCTGCCCGCCCTCTACCGGGACCGGATGATCGGGGCCGATGCGGGCTACGCCCGGAACCTGGTGGCCTTCAGCTTCTACGCCACCAAGAACCTGACCACCGCCGAGGGCGGCATGCTGGTTGGTCCGGAAGTTCTGATGGAACGGGCTCAGGTCGTCTCTCTGCACGGCATGGACAAGGACGCCTGGAAGCGCAACACCGCCGAGGGCAGCTGGCGCTACGACATCGTCATGCCGGGCTTCAAGTACAACATGACCGATCTGCAGGCCGCCATGGGCCTGGTGCAGCTGAAGAAGCTGAACACTTTCGATGAGAAGAGGCGGCAAGTGGTAGCCCGTTACAACGAAGCCTTCGGCAAGCTGGATGGGTGCCGGGTTCCCGTCGAGCGATCCGATTGTCGCAGCGCCTGGCACCTTTACCCCCTCTCCCTGATGATAGACGAGATCCCCATGTCCCGGGACGCCTTCATTCAACAACTGAGGGAGGACGGCATCGGCACCAGCGTTCACTTCATCCCCGTCCACTCCTTCACCTATTACCGGGAGAAATACGGCCACCGGGATGGGGACTTCCCCGTGGCCTGGGACCACTTTCTGAGAACGGTCAGCCTACCCCTGCATCCGGGGCTGACCAGCGACGATCAGGATCGGGTCATCGCTGCTGTCCAATCAGCCCTGGGACGGTCATGATCATGGAGACCCAGGAAAATAGCCCCGTCCTCATCATCGGGACTGCCCGCAGCGGAACCAACATGTTGCGCAATGTCCTGACCACCCTGCCCGGCTTCACCACCTGGCCCTGCGACGAGATTCCCTTTATCTGGAAGCATGGCTGGCGTGCCTTTCCCCACGACGAGTTCACCCCGGACATGGCCACGCCGGGGGTGAAGGCCTACCTAGCCGGACGGTTCGCTGCGGTGGCCGATTCTCCCCATCAGGTGGTCGTGGAGAAAACCTGCGCCAACAGCCTGCGGCTGGGGTTCGTGGCCGCCGCCGTGCCCGCCGGACGTTTCGTTGTCATCGTCAGGAACCCCCATGACGCCATCGCCTCGGCCATGCTCCGCTGGACATCTTCCTTCGATTTGCGCTATTCCCTGGCCAAGGCGCGCTACGTACCCGTCACCGATATCCCCTACTACGGGTTCCGCATCTTGCGCAATCGTCTGGTCCGCCTCTTCTCCCGAAAAAAACAGCTGGGGTTCTGGGGCCCGGTCTTCGCCGGCATGGCCGAGGCCCGGCGCAATGACAGCCTGGCCGAGCTGGCCGCCCGCCAGTGGGTGCGCTGCATGCAACGCACCCTGGAGGACTGGCCTCTTCTCCCTGCTGACAGAAAAATACTCGTGCGCTACGAGGATTTCGTCACCTCCCCCAGGGATGAGTTGAACCGCATCCTCGCCTTCCTCGGGCAACAGACCACAGACCAGGGGTTGGCAAGGGCCACCCAAACGGTCAAGGCCGGCAGCGTGGGCAAGGGATTGGGCCAGCTTTCTCCTGCCGACCGGGCCGCAATCGATCGGGTGCTGGCCGCTTCGGGCCTGCCCGAGAAATTTCTGCGGACGGAAGGACCGGCGTGAACGGCTCGGAAAGGATCTTCACCTTCTTCAAGGGGCGGGTGGCCCTGCACGCCATCCTGGAGGCCGCCGGCATCGGGCCGGGCGACAAGGTCATCCTGCCCGGCTACACCTGTGTGGTGGTGCCCAACGCCATCCTCTACCGGGGAGCCCAGCCCGTCTATGTGGACATCGATCCCGCTGACTTCAACATGGACACGGTGGCTTTGCAGGAATGCGTGAACCGGGAAGCCGATGATGGAAAACTGAAGGCTATCATCGCCCAGCACACCTACGGGCTGCCGGCGGATATGCCCCGCATCCTGGAACTCGCCCGGCCACGCGGTTTACTTGTGATCGAGGACGCCTGTCATGCCCTGGGCTCAACCCTTGGCGGCCAGCCGGTTGGCACTTTCGGCCAGGCCTCCTTCTTCTCCTCCCAGTGGTCCAAGCCCCTGACCACCGGCCTGGGCGGCTGGGCCCGGATCAATCGACCGGAGCTGGCGGACGGTGTCGCCACGGTCAGCGAGCGTTACCCGCGGCCATCCAGCTGGGAATCCCTTTTTCTGCACTGGCAATACCTGGCCTACCGGGCGGTCTATTCTCCCCGGATGTTCTGGAGAATCCAGGGCGCCTACCGCAAGCTCGGCGCCCTGGGCCTGGTCAGTGGATCCTCCAACCGTCAGGAACTGGATTGTCTTCAGCCCGGCGATTACCACAAGCGCATGGGCACCTGGCAGAACCGCGTCCTCAGCCGCCATCTGGACGGACTGGAGCGCCTGATAGCCGCCAGACGCAGCCGCGGGCAGGCCATCGAGGCGGCGCTGCGTGGGGCAGGGCTGCCCTTCATGACCGTTCCGCCGGCCATGGATCCGGTCTGGCTGCGCTACCCCCTTCGTGTGGCGAACAAGAGCGAGGTCCTGGCAACGGCCCGGGAGCACCGGGTGGAACTGGGTGACTGGTTCCTCTCCCCCATCCATCCGAATCTGGAAGACTGGGAACGGGCGGGCTACCAGCCCGGATCCTGCCCGGCTGCCGAAACCGCCGCCCGGGAAGTGGTCAACATCCCCACCAGCCCGACCATGTCCGACGGGGAGGTTCTCCGGACGGTGGAATTCCTCGTCCGTTTTGCCGAGCCGGTCCTTCCTCGGCAGGATGGAGGCCCCACCACATGAAGATCCTGATTGTCAACCAGTACGCCTACGCCCCCTTCCACCACGGAGGAACCCGGCACTACATGCTGGCCCGAGAGTTGCTGTCCTTGGGGCACCAGGTGCGCATCATCTCCACAAGCTTCTTCCACAAGAGCCAGGAAGAAACTCGATTGGAGCCGGGCGAGCCCTACCGACTGGAAATGATCGACGGCGTGGAGTTCCTCTGGCTGCGCACCCCTCCTTACCGGGGCAACGGTTTGGGGCGCATCCGAAACATGCTGTCCTATGCCTGGCAGGTCTGGCGGGAAAAAGGTCCCCAGCCTGGCTATCGGCCCGATGTGATCTACAGCTCCAGTCCCCAGCTCTTCGCCGGGCTGGCCGCCCAGCGTCTGGCCGGTCGTCTGGGTGTGCCCCATGTCTTCGAAATCCGGGATCTCTGGCCGCAAACCTTCGTGGATCTGGGCAGCTGGAGCCCGCGGCATCCCTGGATCCAGGTACTGGACCGGGTACAACGCCATCTATATCGGAACGCCGACCAGGTCATCAGCACCTTGCCCACCGCGGCGCCTTATATCGCGGCTCACGGCGGTCGCCAGGACAAGGTGA
Organism: Candidatus Krumholzibacteriia bacterium; assembly: GCA_963674845.2. Classification (GTDB taxonomy): domain Bacteria; phylum Krumholzibacteriota; class Krumholzibacteriia; order LZORAL124-64-63; family LZORAL124-64-63; genus LZORAL124-64-63. Next base: position 888,356 of record CAXXKE010000001.1, read on the forward strand.
CCTGGATCACCAACGGCATCAGCCCCGCCCTGCTGCCGCCCCCGGTTCCCCTGCGCAAGGATCCCGCGCCTTTCGTTTTCATGCACGCGGGAGTCCATGCCGTATCGACCGGTCTGGACATCATTATCGATGCGGCAGAATTGCTTCAGGCCGAGGGCCTGGGCAAAGCTCTCCGCATCATCCTGCTGGGCGATGGTCCGGAAAAAAACCGGCACGAGGAAATGGTCAGGCAGCGGGGCATCGGGTGCGTGGAATTCTGGGACCCGGTACCCAAGAAGCAGGTCTTCGAGAAGCTGGCCCTGGCCGATGCCTTCCTGCTGACGCGCAAGCCATCCCCCATCCACCAGTGGGGCATCAGTCCCCACAAGTTGGCTGATTATTTCGCCTCCTGCCGACCCGTGGTGTTCTGTGTGGACTCCCCCTGGAACCCCGTGGAATCGGAGCGCGCCGGCCTCAGCGCCGAGCCCGGCAATGCCGCCAGCCTGGCCACGGCCATGGCCGCCCTGGCCGCCACCCCGAACCACGAGCGGGAAGCCATGGCGGATCGAGGACTGGCCTACATGAAGAGGGAACTGGATATCGCCCATCTGGGCAAGAAGCTGGAAGGAGTGTTGTTGCGGGCCGTCCAGGGCTGAACCCGCAACAACCATTTCGGCGGGAGCTAGCCCAGGGCCTTCTTCAGGCAATCAACCACGTACAGCCCCTGTTCCTCGGTCAATTCCGGGTAGATAGGCAGGGTCAGGACCTTGGCGGCCATGTCCTCGGCAACGGGAAAGGCTCCCGGCCCGTGCCCCCAGCCCTCGTAGGCCTCGAGCCGGGGCAAGGCCACTGGGTACTGCAGACCTGACGCTACTCCCATCTCGCCCAGCCGGGAGCGCACGGCATCCCGGTCCTCCACCTGCAAGGCATACAGGTGGAAGACATGGCGCCTGTTCTCCGGCACCACGGGGCACTTCACCGGCAGATCCGCCAGCCATGCCGAATAGCGACCGGCCGCCAGGATCCGGGCCTCGGTCCAGGCCTCGAGATATTTTAGCTTCACGGACAGGACCGCGGCCTGCAGCCCGTCCAGCCGGCTGTTCCGCCCCTCGACCAGGTGCTGGAACTTGACCGCCGTCTGGCCATGCTGGCCGATCATGCGGGCCCGTGCGGCCAGTTCATCATCAGCAGTGATCATGCCACCAGCGTCTCCGTAGGCCCCGAGGTTCTTTCCGGGAAAGAAGCTGAAACTGCCCGCATCCCCCATGGTGCCGGCCAGACGACCGCCGTAACGGGCACCATGGGCCTGGGCACAGTCCTCAAGCAGGAACAGGTCATGGTCGCGGGCGAAGTTCAGGATGGGATCCATCTCGGCACACAGGCCATACAGATGCACCGGAATGATTCCCCTGGTTCTGGGGGTCAGGGCGGCCTCCAGCTGGTCAGGATCCATGGTGTAGGTCTCGGGGTGGATATCCACGAAAACGGGTCGCCCGCCCACGTTGCTCACCGATTCGGCGGTTGAGATCCAGGTCAAAGCTGGCACGATGACCTCGTCGCCGGGGCCGATCCCGGCCGCTTTCAAAAGGATTTCCAGTGCGTCGGTGCCGTTGGCGCAACCTATGGACTGGCTGATTCCACAAAAGTGGGCGAATTCCTCCTCGAAGGCTTGGACGAATCGGTTGCCCGAATTCCCGATGAAGGCGGTTTCGGCCATGACGGCGGCCATAGCGCCGTCCAGTTCCTGCCGGTGGTTTTCGTACTGTTTCTTGAGATCCACGAAGGGGATTTCCACTTTTCACTCCCTTTCAGGGGCCGGCTACAACCGTCGCCGCAACACGGCGGGGTTGCCGGCATAGATGCCTGGTTCCGAGATGTCCCTGGTCACCACCGACCCGGCGCCGATGACCACGTTGTCGCAAATGGACACCGGCAGAATGGTGCTGTTGGTGCCCAGACTGACATTGTTCCCGATCACGGTGCGGCCGTACAGGGTGCGGTCCCCACGGGCCGGCCCCCCACCGATGAAGGAATCGTTGATGAACATCACTCCGTGGGACACGAAACAATCGTCACCGATCTCCACCAGGTCACAGATGAAGGCGTGACTCTGGATGCGGCAATTGCGGCCGATGGTCACACCGCTCTGGATCTCCACGAAAGGTCCGACGAAGCAGCCGTCGCCCAGCCGGCAACCGTACAGGTTGGCCGGTTGCACCACAGTGACGTTCTCGCCGAATTCCACATCCTTGATGCCGATGTTCAACAATCTGGGCTCGCTCATGGCAACCTCCCTGGTGCGCGAATGGAGCCGTCTTTCGCGGCACTTTGGCCCGAGGCCGCCCGGGGAACAAGGGTTTTTTCCCTGTTCCGGGAAAAAACTGGCCCGGAGGGCAAAATTGGGATGAAAAATGCTAACGCGGCGGGCACAATGGGCATCAGCAGGGAAAACCGGAACACCTCTCCCTCTTGTCATGCCATTCCCGCAGAAGGAGCGCGCGGAACGTGATCACCATTGTCGACTATGGAATGGGAAACCTTGGCTCCATCGCCAACATGCTGGGGCGCATCGGTGCCCCCTGCCGCATTTCCGCGGCCCCCGGTGAGATCCTTAGCTCCGACAAGCTCATCCTACCCGGCGTCGGCCATTTCGACAAGGCCATGCGCAATCTGGACGAACTGGGGCTGCGGGGCCCCCTGGACGAGGCTGTTCTGGAAAGGAAGATCCCCCTCCTGGGCATCTGCCTGGGGCAGCAGCTCCTGACCCGCTCCAGCGAGGAAGGGGACCTGCCGGGCCTGGGCTGGATTCCCGCCGAGGTGAAGAAATTCGATTTTCCCCAGGATATGCGCCTGCAGGTTCCCCACATGGGCTGGAACTCCATCCAGGTGCAGCGCGAGAGCCCTATCCTGGACGACCGCTATCCCGACAGCCGCTTCTATTTCGTCCACAGCTACAAGGTGCTTTGCGATACGCCGGAGCACGTGCTGGCGGTGACTCACTACGGTGAGGATTTCCACTCGGCCATCATCCGCGACCACATCATGGGTGTGCAGTTTCACCCTGAGAAGAGCCACAAGTTCGGCTATCGCCTGCTGGCCGGCTTCGCCCGCTGGGGAACCGAGGGCACCGACCATGAGCCCCGCTCGTCCCGCCTGTTCTCGCGCACCGACGTCAACGAGACCGAACCGGAGGCTGTGGCCCTGAAGTCCACTGATCCTCCGGCCGCAGATCACCCGGCCGGTGCCGGCCATGGTGACACATCCGTGCCGGTGCGGGTCATTCCCACCTTGCTGCTGAGGGGCTCGGGCCTGGTCAAGACCGAGAAGTTCAAGGACGCCAAGTACGTAGGCGACCCGCGCAACGCCGTGAAGATCTTCAACGAGAAGGAAGTGGACGAACTGGCGATCCTGGATATCGACGCCACGGTGGAGAACCGGGAACCCAGCTACGACCTGCTGGCCGAGATCATCAGCGAGGCCTTCATGCCCATCGCCTACGGGGGCGGAATCCGCACCCTGGAGCAAGCGCGCAAGCTGCTGGCCATGGGAGTGGAAAAGATCCTGCTCAACACGGCGGCCGTGGAAATGCCCGATCTTGTCGGCGAGGCATCTCGCCACTTCGGGGCCCAGAGCGTGGTCGTGGTGATGGACATCAAGCAGCAAGGGCTGCTGAAAAAGTCTCCCCACGTGTGCTGCCGCCGCGCCTCGTCCAGCATCAAGGAAAATCCCGTGGATTTCGCCAGGCGCATGGAACAACTGGGGGCCGGGGAGATCCTGTTGCAAGCGGTGGACCGCGACGGCACCCGCAGCGGCTACGATCTGGACCTCATCGCCGGCATCACCGCAGCCGTGCGGATTCCCGTCATCGCCTGTGGCGGCGCGGCCACCGTGGAGGATCTGGCCCGGGCCGTCGGCCAGGGCGGAGCCAGCGCCGTGGCCGCCGGTAGCATGTTCGTCTTCCAGGGCCGGCACAAGGCCGTGCTCATCAGCTATCCCAAACCCGAGTCGTTGCGGAAGGCCTTCGCCTCCCGGACGGGTAATACCTGAAAACCCCGAGGAGGACTCCTTGAGCTCCAGTTACCGCATGTGCACCCGCTGTGTCATGGACACCAGCGATCCCGACATCACCTTCGACGACCAGGGCGTCTGCCACCATTGTCGCGGCGCCGAGGATCGCCTTGCCCGCACCCTGCTTCCTGTCGATCAGCGCCGGCAAGCCTACGACAACCTCATGGCCCGGATCAAGGCCGCCGGTCAGGGCAAGGAATACGACTGCCTCATCGGAGTGAGCGGCGGGGTGGACAGTTCCTACGTGGCCTGGCTGGTAAAGGAAGCCGGATTGCGGCCCCTGGCGGTGCACTTCGATAACGGCTGGAACAGCGAACTGGCCGTGGACAACATCAAGAATCTGCTGGACCGGCTGGACATCGAACTCTACACCCACGTGGTGGACTGGGAAGAGTTCCGCGATCTGCAACTGGCGTTTCTGCGTGGCGGGCTGGTCAACTGCGAGGCCCCCACGGACCATGCCATCAATTCCCTCATGCTGAAGACTGCCAACCAGTTCGGCCTGCGCACCATCCTCAGCGGCAGCAACGTGGTGACCGAGGCGATCATGCCCCGGGCCTGGAGTCACTACAACCAGGACCTGAGGCTGCTCAAGGCCGTACACCGGCGCTGGGGCACACGCCCCCTGCGCACCACCCCCACCATGGGGTTGGCCCACTATGCTTACATGATCCTGGTCCGCAAGATCCGTCAGGTTCCCCTCCTGAATCTTGTGGAATACGACAAGGACGCTGCCAAGCAATTCATGATCGACGAGATGGGCTGGCGCGATTACGGAGGTAAGCACTACGAGTCCGTGTGGACGCGATTCTTCCAGGGATATTACCTGGTGGAAAAATTCGGCTACGACAAGCGGCGCAGTCACCTGTCCTCCATGATCGTCTCGGGGCTGACCACCCGGGATGAGGCCCTGACCGAACTGGAGAAGCCCCCCTACAAGCCCGACCTGCTGGAACAGGACCTGGAATTCGTCTGCAAGAAATTCGGACTGACACCGGAGGAATGGCAGGAGATCATGAACCGCCCCGGCACCGAAGCCTGCGACCTGCCCAACAACCTGTTCTGGTTCCAGACTCTGGGCCGTTACAAGAATCAGTTCCGGAAGATAGCCACCAGCCACTGAGAGGATCGAGGGCACCGTGCCTGGCCTTAACCTGCATCTGTATCCCTCGGCCATCCGCTTCGAATCGCGGATGATGCGCATCACCGGGTCACTGGCCCGGGCCGGTTTTTTCGACGAGATCCACCTGGTCGGGGTCTGGGAAAAAGGCCTGGCCGAAGAAGAATCCATCGACGAGACCAGAAGCATTCACCGGATCAGGCTTTCACCCCTGTGGGACAAGCTGGGACCCCTGGGGCGCATCGGTTCGTTGCTGGAATGGAACCTGCGCCTGGTGTCCCGTTACCGCGGTCGCCCGCTGGCCATGTTGAACCCCCATATCGTCTGGGCCCTGCCCGCCTCTTCCTACTTGGCCCGGCGTTCAGGTGCGGTGCACTTCTACGACACCCACGAACTGGAAACCGAGACCCACGCATCCACCGGTTTCCGCAAGACCCTGAGCCAGTTTCTCGAAAAGAGCTACTACCCCGGCGTCGACGCCACTGGTGTGGTGAGCCCGGGTATCCAGCGCTGGTACGAGCAGGCCTATCCCGGCATCCCGGTCCACACCCTGAAGAACTATCCCCTGAAGAAACCCGGACCAGTGGTCCCGGCCCCCCTGAAGGAAAAGTACGGTATCCCTGCCGACCATCAGCTCTTCATCTACCAGGGACGCCTGAGCCGCGGCCCCATCATCGACCTGCTCATCACCCTTTTCCGGGAGCTGCCGCCTCACAAGCACATCGTCTTCCTGGGCTTCGGCCCCTTGCAGCAGGATGTGGAGGCCCTGGCCCGCACCCAGCCCAACATCCATTTCCACCCGGCCGTCCCGTTCGACCAGGTTCCTTCAATCACCAGCGCTGCGGATGTGGCCTTCGCCCTGTTTCAGGACACCTGCCTGAGCTACCACCACGTGCTGCCCAACAAGATGCTGGAGGCTCTCAACGCCCAGGTGCCCGTCATCGCCAGCAACCTGCCTGACATGGCCGAGGAGATCAACGCGTATCAGGCCGGTTGGTTGGTGGAACCCGCCATCGCCCCCCTCAGGCAGTTGCTGGAGAACATCACCAATGAAGACATCGCCCGTCACAAGGCGGGGGCGGTGCGCTGGTCCGTCGACAACACCTGGGACAAGGTGGCCGCCGACCTGGAAGTCATTTACCGGGGTCTTCTTTCCGGGTCAAGGAAGGAAGCAGCAGGGCGGTGAAGAACATGAGGAACCACGAGGTCCTCATGCCCCCGCTGAACATGCGGGTGGTCCAGAAGTAGAGGGCCAGATTGAACACGGCGATCTCAACCTGGGAACGTCCCACCAGGCTGCCCAGGACCTTCACCCTTCGCCGCAGAATGCCGGCCACCGGCAATAGGAACAGCCCCAGCCCAACCAGGCCATACTCGGCCAGCACTTCCAGCATGATGTTGTGCGGGTACATGCCCTCCGAGAAATCCCCGATGTAGGTCTGGAACGAGTTGTATCCCCCGCCCAGGAACAGGGTCTTCACGCTGGAGAGGAAGAGTTCGACGGCCGAGGCGAACAAAAAGGCCCGGCGCGAGGCGTCTCCCCCTTCGGTGAGGACCATGAGGCGACGCAAGGTCTCGCTATATTCCAGCAGGAAGGAAAGATTCCGCGCGGCCAGCCACAGGACCACGCCCAGCAGGCACAACCCGGCCAGCTTGCGCGGATCCCGCCACAGACGCAACCAGTGGGTTGCGGTCAAATGGACCAGCAAAACCACCAGGGCCGCCATGAAGGCGCCGCGCCCGCCCACCACGAACATGGCCAGGAAGGACAGCCACCCCACGCCGTGCACCACCAACCGCAGAAGGCGGGACCCCCCGGGAAAGGCCAGTGAAGCGATGAAGAGCAGCCCCAGAAAAAAGTTCACGTTCTGGTAGAAGCCCACTTCCAGTTCCAGCCCGGGAAAGACCATGTCCGGCGTGATCCGCCCCCCCTGGGCCAGCCCGGATAATACCGGCACCGCCACGAACAACAGGTACAGGAAGGCCATGAGCAGCACACCCCAGACGATGGTGTTCTTCAAGGGTCGGCAGGCATATCCCAGCAGCAGGAAAAGCGGGTTCAGCAGGACGATGGAGATCAGCGCTGCGCTGTCCCCCAGGTGATCCGGGTGCGATCCGAAGCTCACCAGGACCACCGTAGCAAAAAGTTCGTATTGCAGGACCAGGGGGACGACTTCCGCCATTCCCCGGCGCCATCCATCGAGCACGCCGTTCAGCAGGAGCAGGGCCAGGCTGCCGGCCACCAGCAGAAAGAAGAAGGACAGCTTGCCAACGCCCAGGAACCCGACGAGATACTGGAAGGGCAAGTACTGGAAGGAAAGCACGGCGGACAGGGCCGCCAGGGCGAAAAGGTATTCCCTCAGGACCGGTCTGTCCCCACCGGCGGTGGCGCCGCCCCCATACACCGGTCCTGTTTCACCCCCGGGGGTCATGGGTTTTCCGGGTCCCTTGCCAGGCTTGCCGGGAATCCAGAAAGGGCCACGATCAACCCCAGGAAAAGCCCGAAGAGCAGCCCGCCGACGATGATCACCGGCCGGTTTGGACTGGAGCTGCGGTAGGGCAACGGCGCCTGGTCCAGGATGTTCAAACGGACGGAATCCTTCTGCTCATCGATCTTGGCCAGCTCGAGCTGTTTCCTCAATTCTATCCAGACCGACGAGTTGGCCTGGGATTCCCTCAGCAACTCTCCGTAACGCTGGGACAGAGCCGGCGAAGCGGCATATTTTCGGTTGTTCTCGACGAACCGGGTCACGGCCAGCTCCGAGCGGCGCAGCTGATCCTCCACCTCCGCGAGACGGTTTTCCACGAAGACGCGCTGGGCTGTGGCCTGCCCCCCCTTCATCTCCTGGACCACCAGATCCAGTTCCCGGACGAGGTAGTTGGCAAGATCCCGAGCCAGCCCCGGATCCCGCGGCAGACTGACTTCGACGGTCATGAACCCGTTCAGCTTGTTGTGCTTGAATCGGATGACCTTGCGGCGCAAGATCTTCTTCAAACGAAAGGCCTGCCGGCCCGCCAGTTGTTGCCCATCCGGCGCGCCCGCCATCCCGAAGAAGCGGGCCAGACTCGTGGAATCCTGCCGCTCGGTGTACCACTGGCGCCGGATCACCTGGTCCAGCAGACGATCCGAGTGCAGAATCTCACCGTAGAAGCCCTCGTAGGAAGTCTCGCTCTCGATGGGGATGTTGGTGAACGATGCGATCTGGGAAAATAGGCTGGTCCCGCCCTCACCGCTGGGGATCAGGGTGACCTGGGCGGTGTACAGGGGCGGCAGCCAGAGAGCCAGGATCAGGGCCACTAGCCCACAGATACCGGCACCCAGCACCGGCCAGCGCCAGCGCGACATCACCTGGTGAAACATGTTTGCCATGGGGCAGTTCTCCTCGAGGGGTTCCGTTTTTCGATTAATTCTCTCGCGCGCCGGCAAGGGCGGTGCCCCCGGCCAGGGCTGCCAGTTCTCCGGCCAGCCATTCACTGACCCGCTGGTTGCCCACCGCGTTGAGGTGGGTGGCATCATACCAGTTTCCCGCGTCTTCCAAGATGGTCCCGGGAGGCGTGAGGATTGTTCCATTCTCCCGGAAGAAATCCAGGTCCTGGGGCGAGGCCATGAATCCATAGCAGGGCAGATAGAGGAAGATCATCTGCGCATCCGCCCTCCTGGCCGCGCGCACACAACTTTCCAGGTAAGCCCGAGGCATGCCGAACTCGAAGCGGTCCAGACCTTTGGGTAGCGCCCGCCAGACTTTCTTGGCCTCGAAGGCTTCCTTCAGCATCTCCATTTCCTGGGCCCCGGGCACGGCGTCGTGGCTGAAGGGATAGTAGGGCCGATAAGCATATTCCGACAGGTCGATCCTGGGATTGCTCAGACCCAGTGTCCGTCCCCAGTATCGGGTCAGGTTCTCGACCTCGCGGCTGGGCATTTGCCAGAGATTGGGGAAGTACTGGCGGTTGATGAGCAAAGGCGCCTCCAGGATCTCGCTGCGGTCGGCCAGGGTTCCAAACAGTGGGTGCCCCGTCCTGGCCAGGCTTTCCTGCACCTCAAGGATGAGAAAGCGGCAATCCTTGGTCGCCAGCAGGGAGCGGGTCATGTGGTAAGCCATGTCACGCCCTTGCCAGGATACGCCCAGGTTGGCCACCGACAGTTCCCGACCGTACTTCTGCCGCAGACGCAACTGCACCAGTGAGTCGTTCACCGCCACCATGGTGCGCGAGGTGCCGATAAGGGCCACGTCTACAGGTGCGGCCTGTTCATGCAGGCGGCTGAAGACCCAGCGGTACTTAAGGGCGTCGCCATCCAGGTTCCGGTAGCGCATGACCTCCGGATACGGCAACAGCATGACCACCAGCAGGATCGCCAAGGGCATCATCGCATGCACGGCGACTTGCCGCCAGCTTGCTGGCGAAATGATCTCTTCAGGCAAGAAGGAACCGTTTCGGCTCACGTGAATCTCCCTCGTGGGCGCATCATTGATGGCGGAACCCAGCGCTCCCCCATCCCAGTCCCTTTCAGAACTGGAAGTAAATGAATTCCACCTTCTGGTGGGAGGCGAAGGCAGCCAGCCCCACCAGCATGAGCCCGTAAACCCCCACTCGCAGGGGGGCGGGCAGCTTGCAGACGATCAGCAGGTCCCGGCTGACGTACTGGGCCAGCTGGACCAAGAAAAGCGGCAGGGTGTACGCTAGCAGCACCAGGGCCATGGCCCGGATTTCCGGAGACAGGGCCAGCCCCCAACTGGTAAGAAAATGGACAATCTGGTCCACCGTCCCAGCCCGAAAAATCACCCAGCCGACGATGGTGAAGCAGAACATGAGCCCCATCTTGGCCAGGACACGCAGGGGATGGTACCGGCCGGACCAGGGATCCCGGTGTTCGGGATCCCGGTCGAGCAGGCGATAGAGAACAAGAATCGTTCCCTGATAGAGGCCCCAGAGCACGAAATTCCAGGCTGCCCCGTGCCACAGTCCGCCCAGGAGCATGGTCAGCAACAGGTTTCGATAGATGAACCAGGGGGCACCCCGGTTTCCCCCCAGGGCAATGTACAGGTAGTCCCGCAGCCAGGATGATAGGGAGACGTGCCAGCGCTCCCAGAAATCACTGGGGTTCAGGGCGAAATAGGGCAAACGGAAGTTGACCATGAGCTCGAAGCCCAGCAGCTTGGCCACACCTCGCGCGATATCAGAGTACCCCGAGAAATCGCAATAGATCTGTGTGGTGAAGGCCAGGACCCCCACCAGGAGGTCCAGCCCCTGGTACTGCTCGTACCCGTTGAAGATCTGGTTGGCCATGACCGCCACGTTGTCGGCGATGACCACCTTCTTGAAATACCCCCAGAGCACAAGATAAATACCCGCGTTTACCTGGTCAGGGGTCAGGACACGGGGCTGGGAGATCTGTGGAAGCAGGTTTTTGGCCCGCTCGATGGGCCCAGCAACCAGCTGGGGGAAGAAAGAAACGAAGAGGGCGAAATCCAGGAAATCCCGGGTGGGTTCCAGCTTGCGGCGGTAGATATCGAAGGTATAGCTCAGGGTCTGGAAAGTGTAGAAGGAAATACCCACCGGCAAGATGATGTTCAGGGTAGGGAAATCCGCCTGGATTCCCAGGGCCGCCGCCAGCCCGGAAAAACCATCCACGAAGAAGTTGAAATACTTGAAGAAGCCCAGGATGGAAAGGTTCGACAAAAGTGACCCGAACAACAACTGCTTGCGGCGGCGGGGATCCTCCTCCCCGTGCATGGTCCGGCCGATGAAATAATCGATGATGGTGGAGATGAGGAGCAAGGACAGGAACCGGTAATCCCAGGCCCCATAAAAGATATAGCTACCCAGAAGCAGCAAGCGGTTCTGGGCGACCCTCCGGTTCCGCAGTCCCAGATAAGCCAGGTACAGAACGGCAAAAAACACCACGAAAACAGATGAATTGAACAGCAATCCCAGGGGCTCCTGTCGGTCTTGGGGTAATCCGTTTCCCTTGCCGCGGGCCACATTCTGTTGGACCCCCGAAGGGAAATCAACAGAAACTTCCGGTCTCTAAGACGCCGCAGGGGGAAAGGCGTGTTTTTTGCTGTCCATCCGGCCGGGCCGCCAAGCCCACACATTTTGTTTGAGTTATTTCCGAAAGGACAATTATAGTGGTCCAGATGACACCACCTGTCTCCGTACTACCGGATGGATCCACCTGGGGAGTTTCCAGCTTGAAAAAGGAATTTCGAGTCTGCACACGCTGCGTCATGGATGAATCGGACGAAGCCATCACCTTCGACGAGAACGGCGTCTGCAACCACTGCCGTGATTTCCCCCAGCGCACCGAGGGAATCTGGTACCCCGGCCAAGAGGGCCAGGCCAGGCTGGCCCGGCTCACCACCAGCATCCAGGAACAGGGCCGCGGCAAGGAATATGATTGCATACTGGGCCTGAGCGGCGGGCTTGACAGTTCCTATCTGGCCATCAAGCTCTTCGAACTGGGCTTTCGGCCCCTGGTTGTCCACGTGGACGGCGGCTGGAACACCGAACTGGCCGTGAAGAACATCGAAAAGATCGTCTCACACTGCGGCTGGCACCTGCACACACACGTCATCGACTGGCGCGAAATGCGCGACCTGCAACTGGCCTATCTCAAGTCGGGAATCAGCAACCAGGACGTACCCCAGGACCACGCCTTCTTCGGCTCCCTGTATCATTTCGCCGTTAGAAACGGGATTCGCCATGTCATGAGTGGCGGCAACATCGCCACCGAGTCCGTGGTTCCCCCCCTGTGGCACTGGAGCGCCATGGATTCCACCAACCTCAAGGCCATCCACAAGAAGTTCGGCAAGATCCCCCTGAAGTCCTATCCCACCATAAGTTTCTTCCAGATGTATGTGGAATATCCGTTCATCCGGAAGATGAAGAATATCCGCCCCCTCAATCTGATGCCCTACGTCAAGAAAGAGGCCCTTCAGGAGCTGCAGGACAAGATCGGGTACCGCAGTTACGACCGGAAGCACGGAGAATCCGTCTTCACCAAGTTCTTCCAGAATCACTGGCTGCCCGAGAAATACGGCTACGACAAGCGACGCATCCACTTCAGCAGCATGATCCTGTCCGGGCAGATGACCCGGGATGAGGCTCTGGCGGAACTTGCCGAGCCCCTCTATGATCCCCGGGAACTGGAACGGGACAAGCAATACGTGGCCAAGAAGCTGGGGGTATCGGATGACGAGTTCGCCGAGATTCTGGCTGCGCCCAGGCATTCCTACCGGGATTTTCCCAACATGGAACGCCAGTATGCCCTGATGAAGTCCATGCAGCGTTTTGCCGCCGGCAAGCTCAAGCTGCGGATAAAAAACTACTCATAGGAGCAGCGCCTCTTGATCACCATCGTCGACCTGGACATGGGAAACGTGAAATCGGTCCTGAACATGGTCCGCCATCTGCGCCACGACGCCACCATTTCCCGCGACCCGCAGGAACTGGGCCGGGCCACGGCCCTCATCCTCCCCGGGGTCGGTGCCTTCGACGAGGGCATGACCCGCATCGACGAGAGCGGCCTGCGTGAAAGCCTGGATCAGGCCGTCCTGGAACGGAGCATCCCCGTCCTGGGCATCTGCCTGGGCATGCAGCTCATGACCCTGAGCAGCGAGGAGGGCCAGCTGCCCGGGCTGGGCTGGATCAAGGCCCGGACCCTGAAATTCCAGGTGTCGAACTTCGACCGACCGCTGCCCATCCCGCACATGGGCTGGAACACCATCTCCGGGGCCAAGCCCTCTCCTGTCCTGTCGGGCCTGGATGAAAACCGCTTCTACTTCGTCCACTCATACCATGTCCAGTGTGACCAGCCCGAGGATGTCCTGGCCACCACCCATTACGGACAAGAGTTCCACTCCGCCTTCCAGCAGGAAAACATTCACGGCGTGCAGTTCCACCCGGAAAAGAGCCACCAGTTCGGCAAGCGTTTGCTCAACAATTTTTGCGAGGCGATCCATGCTTGAAGCCCGGGCCATCCCTGCGCTCCTGCTCCAGGACGGCGGTCTGGTGAAGACGGTCAAGTTCAAGGATCCCAGGTACATCGGCGACCCCATCAACGCCATCCGCATTTTCAACGAGAAGGAGGTGGACGAGCTGATGTTCCTGGACATCGACGCGTCCGCTGCGGGCCGTGAACCCGACTTCGACCTGATCGAGGATATCGCCAGCGAGTGTTTCATGCCCCTGTGCTATGGTGGGGGAGTGACCAGCATCGCCCAGATGAGGCGCATCTTCAGGTCCGGGGTGGAGAAAATCTCCCTTGGTTCCACCGCCGTGGAGAATCCGGACCTGATCACCGAGGCCTCCCGCATTTTCGGAAAGCAGAGCATCGTCGTTACCATCGACGTCAAGAAGCCGCGCTTCGGCAGCGTCCGGGTCCACACCCTGAACGGCAGGAACAAGACCGGCCACGACCCCTGTGATTTTGCCCGCCGGGTGGAGGCCTACGGCGCCGGGGAGATCGTGATCAACAACATAGACCGGGACGGGGTGATGCAGGGTTACGATATCGAGCTCATGACCAGGATCACGAAAGCGGTCGCCATTCCGGTCATCGCGCTGGGGGGCTGCGGCAATCTCCAGCACATGGCCGAGGTGGTGATGGAGGCTCATGTCCAGGCCGCGGCGGCTGGCAGCATGTTCGTCTTCTTCGGGCCCCTGAACGGGGTTCTGATCAACTACCCCGAGTACTCGGAGCTTCGCAAGTATTTCTGACCCTCGACCACCCCGACCGATTGGACTCAATGGCGCTTAACCACCAGACGCCACGCCTGCACGGAGAACAGCCCATAGGTCACCGCCAAACCGGCCACCTGGCTGCCGAGAAGTCCGAGCAGCCCCTGGCTGGGTACCACAACAACGAGCATCATCGCCGTCATTCCCAAGAACAAAAGACCCGGACGAGCCAGCTGGGTTGCCGGGAAACCCGCGACCCGGTAGATGACCCAGGCCAGCACAAAGTAATAGACCAGCGACGCCGCCGATTGCAGCCCCACCGCCAACAAGGTGTTCCCACATGGCGCCAACCCGACCCAGAACAGCAGCAGACTGAACAGGCTGAAGCCCACCTCGTATTTCAGGGCCAGGTCCTGTCTACCCGTCACATCCAGGAGACGATCCAGCCAGCCCGTCAACAGCAGCAGGAATGAGGGCACCAGCAGGATCCGCGCGAAGGGCACGGAATTATTCCAGCCACCGCCACCCAGCACCTGAAACACTTCGGGAGCCAAGAACTGGAATGCCACCATCGCCGGAGTCAAACAAAGGACCAGCATGACCAGCAGTCGGGTCACAAAGGGTTCAACGTCCACCAGTCGGACAGCCCGGGTGGCCTTCTGGAAAAGGACGGGCCTGATTCCACCACAAAAAACCGTGACCGGGAAATTCATCAGCCTCTGGGCAAATGCGATGTCCCCGACGAGACTGGCGTTCCCGTACATTCCCAGCAGAAGCTTGATGCCCTCGATGCGCAGGGTACCCACGAAGGAATAGGGAACGCTGTAGCGGGGGAAGTTCCGGTACCTACGCAGGACCGGCAGATAATTCAGAGAGCCAACGCCCAGCCATAACTTTCGGTTGGCCCGGGTCAGGAAGGCCATCATCAGGATGAGCAAACTGGCGCTCCATCCGAAGAGACTGCCCAGGATGAGCCCCTGCACCCCTTCGATTTGCAGGCGCGGGGCCAGGATCTGAAATCCGTTGGTGCCGGCAGCCAGGAAGACCAGGGACAGGGAATTGAAGTGAAAGGCGCCGATCCGGGTACAAAAAGCCCTGGTGACCAGGCCCAACCCGACCACCATGATCAGGGCCGGGACCGCCCAGATCTCAGCCCCCACGCTCAGCAAAGGCGGGAAGAGGGGAAGCCATAGTCCACGGGAAAGGACAGCCATGCCCGAAACCAGCCCGAAGAGCAGGACGAAGGCCGAGGACACGCCGATCACCTGACCGGCCTCCCGGTCGTCCTCGGCCAGGACCACAGCCAGATCGTACCGCATGGTGGCCACGTTGCCGGGCAACAGCACAAAACTCATGAGCAAGGCCCACAGACCGTAATCATGGGGATCGTAGATCCGCAGGACGAAGGGCAGGGCCGCGAAATTGATGAGAGGCGAAAGGAAGGATCCTGTCCCGCTGACAAGAATGTTCTGGAAGTCCTTTCGCCCAGAAAGAAAACCGAAGATCCTTGACGCTCCCAAGTGTCCTTGCCCCGCCTTTCCCAGCTGCTGGAATCAAGCCGAAGGGCCGGGTCAGACGCCCGCAGCCCGGTAGATGGCCTCGATGATCTCCACGGTTTTCATGCCCTCGATGCCGATGGTGGCGATGCTGCCGCCCCCCTCCAGGACTTCCACCAGGTTCTGGTAGACGAGATTGTGGTTGGACATGCTGCCCACGTACGTGCCGTATAGATTGGGCGGATTCCCTTCCGGCAGATCCTCGATCTCAAAGTCCTCGATCATCTGGTATTCCAGTTCGTTCAGATACTGGCCACCGATCTTCACGGTGCCCTTCTCACCAAAGAGGGTCAGCGAACCCTCCATGTTCTTTTTGCAGGCATTGATGGTGAAATTGGCGGTGCCAATGGCCCCATTTTCGAAGCGCAGGATACTGGAGACCTGGTCCTCGAACTCGATGAGCCCCTGGTGAACCCGGTTGTCGGCGAAGGCATGCACCTCACGCACGTCGCCAACCAGCCAGTACAGCAGATCGATGAAGTGGCTGAACTGGGTGAACAGGGTGCCTCCATCCAGGTCCTTGGTGCCCTTCCAGCTGTTCTCGAAATACTGGGGGTTCCGGTTCCAGAAGCAGTTCAGTTGCACCGAGCAGATGCGGCCCAGCTTGCCCTGATCGATGAGTTCGCGCAGAGCCACGATGGGAGGGTTGTAGCGATTTTGCTTGACGATGAACAGACGCTTGTTGGCCGCCTCGGCCGCCTTGATCATGTCGATGCAGTCGCCCACCTTCAGGGCCATGGGCTTCTCACAAAGCACGTGCTTGCCGGCCTTGAGGCTGGCGATGGTGTGCTGGGCATGCAGACCGTTTGGGGTACAAACCGCCACCACGTCCATGTCCGGCTGGTCGTCGAGCATGGCTTCCAGGGTGTGGTAGGATTTGGCCCCGGTGTTGACCGAGAGCAGGTCGGCTCGCTCAGCGATGATGTCCGCCACCGCAGCCAACGTCCCCACGCTGGCCGCGTGTTCCGCGTGCCGGTTTCCGATGCGCCCACAACCCAGGATTCCGATCTTCAAATCACTCATGAAAAGCTCCTGCCCTTGCTCTTGAATATTTCTGATAGCTCGGCCTGATCGCTTGAACTATCAACTGTGTCAATCCGCTCACTTGTCCACGATCAACCACACCGTCGCCAGGCTGGCCACGATACTGCTGATATCCCGGATGACCGTCCAGGTGTCCTTGCCGTCATCCGGCGGCTGCACCGGAACGATGATGGTGGACCCGGCCACCACCTTGCTGCTGCCCTTGTTGGGCAGACTCATGCCGTTTGGCCAGACCACCCGGGTCTTGTCCTTGTCCGCCTCTTCCAGGTAGCCGCCCGCCATGTCCACGTAGTCGTTGATCTTCAGCCCGTCCTCGAACACCAGGCTGGTGGGGAAGCCCACCTCGCCCAGCACCTTGACGGTGAACATCTGGTCGGGGATGACGATCTGGTCCCCGTCCTGCAGGATGATGTCCTGCTCGCTGCCCGGCCGGGCCACGGCCTGGGCCAGGTCGATGGCGATATTGCCCACATCGTCCTGGCTGCGCACGATGCGCGCTCCCACCAGGTAGGCGTCGGGCTTCAGCCCGCCGGCCCGGGTCACCAGGCTGGACAGGCGCTCGTCCTGGCGCTCCAGGCTGAAGGTGCCCGGATAGAACACCTCGCCCCGCACGGCCACGGTGCGCTGGTTCTGCCACCAGGGCAGCTTGCGGATGTACACGCGATCCCAGGGCTGCAGCACCAGGCTCTCGGCGCGGGTCAGGAAGTCCGGCCCCAGCTCCACCTCCAGCATCTGCACCGTTTGCTGCGGTCGCGCGCTCAGATCCCGGCTGGTCACCGCGTCCTCCCGCAGGCGGGCCACCTCGGCCCGCACCGCGTCGGCCTGGGCCTTGAGGCCTCCGGCCTTGAGCACCAGATCGCGCAGGGTCATGCCCTGCCGCCAGGGCTCGTTGAAGGGCTGGTGCACCTCGCCGCTGATGTAGACCAGGGGCCGTTCCTGGATATCCCAGCGGGCGAAAACATGAATCACGTCACGCCCCTGCAAGGGCACGTCGGCCGCCTGCCCCTGCAGCACCTGCCCCAGGGGAAGACTCAGCGAGGAGAAATCCCCCGCCGGATCGGTGCGATCGATGACCGCCTTGTCCAGCAGGGCATCGGGCCACAGCCCGCCGGCCAGTTCCACCAGGGCCCCCACGGTCATGCCCGGCGTCAGCTGGTAACGCCCTGGGCGTTTCACCTTGCCCTTGATCTCCACGTAGTTCTCCAACACCTCGCTGATGCCGCCCACGGTCAACCGGTCCCCATCCAGAAGAGGGACCGCCGGCCCCACGGGCTGGCCAGTGGCCGCGTCGAAGAGCACGTCCAGGACCACGTGATCGGGCTGGCCGGGCTGTCGCCGGGCGGCAGGCAGGATGCGCTGCAGGTGCAACACCTCGGTGGCCGCCTGGGCGGTGAATCCGCCGCAGAAGCGCACCAGGTCGCTCAATGTCTCGCCGGGCTTCATCTCGTAGTACAGGGGCCGCTTGACCTCGCCGGCCACCCGCACCGCCGGGCCCACGTCGGGCACGAACACGGTGTCGCCCTCACGCAGCTGGGCGTCACCCTGGCGGCCGCCACCCAGCAGATAATCGTACAGATCCACGGTGGCCACGGTCTGGTCGCCGCGCACCAGGCGCACGGCGCGCATGCTGCCGTCCACCGTGGGCCCGCCCGCGGCGTACAGGGCCGTCATCACCCGGGAAACGCTGCTCAGCTCGTAGCTGCCGGGGCGCTGCACCGCGCCCACCACGAACACGCGAATGGCGCGCAGCTGGCCCAGGGTCACCTCCACCTGGGTGTCGCCGCCGTCGCCGCTGTTGTTTCCGGACATAATAGTGGAGTGGCTGCGGGCCAGGGACACGCGCACGTCCTGGTCCACCTGGGCCAGGGAGCGGCCGGCGCACATGATCTTGCCGCCGCCGGGCAGGATGATGCTGCCGTCGCGATCAACAACCCGGATCTCCTGGAATTCGATGGCGCCCCAGGCGTTGACGATGACCTCGTCCCCCACGCCCAGACGGTAATCGTCGGGCACGGGCCCGAAGGAGGGCGGAGAGAACACGCCGTCATCCAGCCGGAAGAAACCGGCGCCGAAGAAGCCCACGCTGTCGCCAGGAACCGTTCCAGCCAGGAGGGCGTCCTCCAGGCCGGCCACCATTTCCTCCTGCAGGGCCTGGCTGAAGGGCAACAGCACTCTCTGGTCCGTGTCCACGAAGGGGACGGCGCTGTCGTCCAGGCCCTGCAAGGTGGTGCGTCCCGGTTCCTGGGCCTGGCCTTCCTGGGCGGCAACGACTCCGCCTTGCCGGGCCTCCAGCTTCCGCTTGATCTCTTCCTGGGACAGGCCCGTCCGACGGGACGCTTCCTCCAGCATCTGGGGGGAAACGGTCTGGGCCCGGGCCGGGGAAGCGCTCAGGAAAAAGGGAGCGCCCAGGGGCAGGCTCACCAGCAACAGGGTAACGGAGAAAAGAACCGCCAGGCGCGGGACATGTGTAGATTGGCGCATAACCGGGCCCTCCCTGGCCCAGATCAACCACATTCCGGAACCATCCAGACAGCGTAAGTTGAACTCGAGCAGCCTGCTGCATAACTCCTTCCGGCACGCGGAACGCCCGGCCAGACCAGTCCATGCGTTGCAGTCTCTTGCCGTAGCTTTGGCTACGCCGGCGAAACCACGCCTTTTTCCTGGCCCGGCGGGGCGCACCGGGCATCAAAATGAGTTATGCAACAGGCTGCTCACGGATTATTGGCCCATGGCCCACCAAAGGTCAAGGTTTGTCCGGGCCTTTTTCCGGTCCCGCGCCTGCCCGGCTTCGTCATTGACAGGGTGTTCCTGGCTGATATTTTCGGCCCATCCCCCGGACCCGGCGAATCCCCTGCCGCCGGCGTCCCCCATCACGATCCGGAGCTCGAATGACGCCCAAGAACTTCGCCGCCAAGGTCACCGCCGCATTTCTGCTCCTGTTCGGGCTGGGCGCCAGTCTGTCCATCGCGGTGGGCTCCATCCTCAGCGGTTGCCTGGTGCTGGCCACCATCCTGCTCCTGATCTTCTCGCCGCCGGCCCGGCGCCACCTTCCCCCCCGCACCATCCTGCTGCCCCTGGCCGCCCTGCTGCTGACGCACCTGATCGCCACCGCCCTTTCCAGCCCCGCCCCCATGCGCTGGAACAAGTTCGGCGAGGAGCTGTGGCTGGAGCTATTGCTGGTGGCGGTGCCGGTGCTGGCCGCCGGCCGGTTGCGCCTGGTGCGTGGTGCGGTGTACAGCCTGCTGCTGGGCGGGGTCATCGCGGGCCTGTACGCCGCCTTCCAGTTCGTGACGGGGCAAGACCCTGTGCGCCAGCGCACCCTGCACCAGACGGTGGGCTACTTCATCGCCTGCGGCTTCACCTCGCACCACCTGAGCTACGGCGGCCAGGCCGTCCTGGCCCTGAGCGTGGCCATGGCCTGGCTGCAGCACACCCTGGTGCAGGCCAGGGCCCGCCTGCTGCACCCGGGACTGGCCCTGCCCCTGCTGGCCTGCCTGGTGCTGGGCCTGGGGCTGGTCTTCAGCTTCGCCCGCAGCGCCCAGCTGGGTGCGGTGGCGGCAGCCGTGTATCTCATGGCCTGCCTGCCCCGCCGCTGGCGGTTGGCCGGCCTGGGGGCCCTGGTCCTGCTGGCGCTGCTGGCCCTGGCCCTGCCCCCCGTGCACCAGCGGGTGGCCGAGGGATTCCATGACGAGAAGGAAGTCACCCGCGTCAATCTGTGGCGCAGTTCCCTGGCCGGCATCATGGACCGCCCCCTGCCCGGCTGGGGCCCCGGCAACTTCGACGCCATGCTGGACCAGCACGAGGTGCCCGGTTTCTACGAAGCCCGCTCCCATTCCCACAACGACCTGCTCATGGTGACGGTGGTGGCCGGAGTGCCCGGGCTGCTGGCCTTCCTGTGGCTGCTGGGGGCCACCCTGGTTCACCTGCACCTGGGCTGGCGCCGCCTGAACAGCGGCAACGCCCCCCCGGAAGCCCGGGCGGCGGCCTGGATCCCCCTGGCGGCCGCGGCCTGCCAGGTGGCCATCACCGTGGCCGGGGTGTTCCAGGTCTACCAGACCGACGACGAGCCCGAGATGCTGCTGTACTTCCTGGTGGGTTGCGGCCTGGCCGTGGCCGGCAGCGTGATGAACGACGCCCCTGGCGATAGCCCCCGAAAGGTTTCCTCCTCATGAGCAAGACCAGCACCCTGCGCGCCGCCGTCATCGGCACCGGATATCTGGGACGATTCCACGCCCAGAAGTACTCGACCCTGCCCGGCGTGGATCTGGTGGGCGTGGTGGACACGGACTCCGAACGCGCGGCGGCCATGGGCGCCGAGCTGGGAGTCCCCCACTTCACGGATTTCGCGGAGCTCATGGGCCGCATCGACGTGGCCAGCATCGTCACCCCCACCCGTTTCCACCACGAGGTTTCGCTGCCCCTGCTGGAGGCCGGCGTGCACCTGCTGGTGGAAAAGCCCATCACCGTCACCGAGGCCCAGGCCCGCCAGCTCATGGACACGGCCGGCCGCAGCGGCGCCATCCTGCAGGTGGGCCACCTGGAGCGCTTCAACCCCGCGGTGCGGGCCTTGCTGGACGAGGTGAAGCAGCCCCTGTTCGTGGAGGCCCACCGCCTCAGCAAGTTCAGCGGCCGGGCCACCGACGTGGACGTGGTCCTGGACCTGATGATCCACGACCTGGACATCCTGCTGGCCCTGGTCAAGTCTCCCCTGCAGGAAGTGCGCGCCACCGGGGTGCCCGTCATGACCAGCAAGGTGGATCTGGCCAACGCCCGCCTGACCTTCGCCGACGGCTGCACGGCCAACCTCACGGCCAGCCGCATGAGCTTCAAGGACATGCGCAAGTTCCGCGTCTTCCATCCGGGGGGCTACGCCGCCGCCGACTGCGCCGCCCGCGAGAACCTGCTGTTCCGGAAGCCCGCCGACGGGCAAACCCTGCCCGCCCCCGAGACACGGCAGCACGGCGCCGCCGACCACCTGCTGGACGAGATCAGCTCGTTCCTGGCGGCGGTGCGCGGAGAAAGGGAAGTGGCCGTGTCAGGCGAGGAAGGGCTGGCCGCCCTGCAGCTGGCCGAGCGCATCAACGAGGAAATCCAGGAAGGTCTCAAGCGGCACGGGCAGCAGGGGCAGCGGGACTAGGCTTCAGGAAACGGTCGCGGGTTCCCTCCCCTAGGGAGAGCACTCCAGCACCCGGCAGGTCTCTTCCCGGTCCCTGACCAGCTGCGCCACCAGCTCGTCCGCCCCGGCGAACTGGCGCTCGCCCCGTAGACGGTCCACCCAGTCCACCTTCACGTTCCGGCCGCGCAGGTCCCCCTGAAAACCCAGCAGGTGGGCCTCGATGCGGGGCTCCAGCAAGCCCTGGCGATGGAAGGTGGGCACGTAACCGAAGTTCAGCATGGCCGGAAATACCACCCAGTCGCTGGCCGCCGAGCTGAGCAACTCGCCCTGCAGGTCCACCTCGGGCAGGGATTCCTTCACCCTGGCCAGGGGCCCCTGGCAATGGGCCGTCACCACATCCCCCGGCACCTGCACCCGCGCGGCGTAGACCCCGGGCTCGGGCAGCAGCTTGCGCCCATCCAGGGATTGGATATTGGCCGTGGGAAAGCCGATGGTGCGCCCCCGGCCGTCGCCCGGCACCACCTCTCCCCACAAGGCGTAGGGACGGCCCAGCATGGCCGCGGCCCCGCGCATATCACCGGAGCTCACCGCCTGCCGGATCACCGAACTGCTGATGATGGTCTGCCCCTCGCGCACGGGCGGCACCACTTCCATGGTGAACCCCATCTCCTGCCCCAGGGTGGCCAGGGGCCGCGCCGTGCCCTGCCGGTCGGCCCCCAGGTGCACGTCGTAACCGGCCACCAGGTGTTTCATCCCCAGGTAACGGACCAGGAACAGCTCCACGAATTCCCGGTAACCCAGGCGGGCCAGGGCCGGACAGAAATCCACCGCCACGATGACCTGGCAGCCCAGCTCCTCGAACAGGGAGAGCTTCTCGCGCCAGGTGGTCAGCAGGAAGGGGTCGTCGCTGTGGTCAAGCAGCTGGCGGGGGTGCTGCATGAAGGTGAAGACCGCGCCGGCGGCCAGGCCCTGGCGGTCGCGGGCGTCCTTCACGTGGCGCAGGAGGGAAAGGTGCCCCCGGTGCAGGCCGTCGAAGGAGCCCAGAGTCAGGGCGCACGACTCCAGCTTGGGGCCGCGCAGGCCGATCTGGCCCGCAATGACCTCACCGATGTAGTCCTCGCTCAGTCGGATCAGCCTCAATCTTCGCTCCCTCGGGATGGCCGGGGAATGACCGCCGCCAGGCGCGGCAGTTCCACACCCTCCTCGTCGGTTTCCAGCCGCCCCACCGCCACCAGGCAGCCGTCGGACCCCACCATCTTGAACAGCCGGCCGGCCTTGCCCACGGCCACCGCCGGGCTTTCCAGCCCGTCCAGCCAGCCTGGCAGGGGCTGTCCCCCCTGCAGCACCAGATCCTCCTGTCGGGGATCCAGAACCAGCGCCGGCACCTGGGGCAGGGCGTCGCTCAGGGGGCGCAGGGCCGCCCGCAATTCTTCCTGCCCGGCGGACATGATGTCCGTCAGGGCATCATCCACCGAAAACGGCCCCACCGTCAACCGCCGCAAGGCCGTGATGTGTCCCACCGTGCCCGCGGCCCGGGCCACATCCCGCGCCAGGCTGCGAATGTAGGTGCCGCTGCTGCAACACACCACCAGGTCGGCCTCTGGAGGGATATCAGGATGGGCATGGGAATGGGAATCGGGACGGGCATCAGCAGCCGGTTCCTCCCCGCCCCCGGGCCAACGCAGGTCCGCCAGTTCCAGGGACGCGATGCGCACAGGGCGCGGCGGCGGCGGGGCCACCTCCTGCCCAGCCCGCACCCGGCGGTGCAGGGCCTGTCCGTCCTGCTTCAGGGCCGAGATCAGCGGTGGCACCTGCTGCAGGTCACCCACGAATTCCGGCAGCACCGCCCGCAGGGCGTCGCCGCTTTCCGGCACCGGGGCCGTGGCCGTGACCAGTCCGTCGCTGTCCAGGGAATCCGTCTCCTGCCCGAAGCGCACGGTGGCGGCGTAGCTCTTGTCCAGGCCCAGCAGGAAATGGGAAAGGCGCGAACCCTTGCCCACCAGCACCAGCAACAGGCCGGTGGCCAGAGGATCCAGGGTGCCGGCGTGGCCGCACTTGAAGCGAGGCGGGCGGCCGCCCTTGCCGCGGCGGGGTTTCTTCTGCAGGGAGGAGTCGGCCTGGACGAAGACCTTCCGCACTTGGTTCACCACCTGGAAGGAGGTGACGCCGGCGGGCTTGTCGATGAGCAGGAGGCCGCTGGGAGGGGTGCCCGGGACACTCATGAGGGGTCAATCCAGGGTCGCGGCCAGATCCACGGCCAGGGAGGCCGCCACCTCGGCGAACTCTCCGGTGATGGTGCACCCGGCCGCCTGCTTGTGACCGCCGCCGCCGTGACGGGCGGCCAGTTGCTGTACGTCACCCTCGCCGCGCACCCGCAGGGAGACGCGCCACGTTTCGGGTTCCACTTCCTTCAGGAAGCCCACGCGCTGCACCCCGTCCACGCTGGTGGCCAGGTTCACGAAGCCCTCGGTGTCGCTCATTGCGGCCCCTGTCTCGGCCAGCATGTCCCGGGTCACGGCCAGCAGCAGCACGCGGCCTCCGGCGTGATACTCGAAGCTGCCCAGGACCTTCTGCATCAGGTCCATGCCCTCGCGTCGAAAGCGGTTGTAGGTGGTGCGGGCCACGTGGGCCGTGTCCACCCCCATGGCCGACAGGCGCTGTCCCAGCTCGAAGGTGAAGGGCAGGGTGTTGCTGAAGCGGAAGCTGCCGGTGTCGTTCACCAGCCCCGAGTAGATGTTGGTGGCCATGTCCAGGGTCATGGCGAAGGGCTCGTCGTCGTTGTCGTCGTCCCCTTCACCCAGCACCTCGATCAGGCGGTAGATGAGGGTGCAGGTGCTGCAGGCGCGCGGCTCGACCCAGCCCTCTTCCGGGGACTTGCGGCCGCTCACCAGGTGGTGATCGATGCACAACCGGGTCTCGAAGCGGTCCAGCACGTCCTCCAGGGGACCGCAGCGGTCGATGCGATGGCAATCCACCAGCAGCAGGGTGTCGGGCTGTTCCTCGGCGAAGATCCGCTCCGCGTCGGTGCTCACGTCCACCTGCCCGAAGCCGGGCATGTCGGCCAGGCCCACCGCCGGTTCGGGGTAGGTCATGACCCGCACTTCGCGGTCCATCAGGCGCAGGGCCTCGGCCAGGGCCAGGGCGGCGCCGATGGCGTCGGGATCGGGATTGAAATGGGGAACCACCCAGATTTTCCGGGCCCGGCGAATACCCTCCAGCAGCAGGCCGGGCACTTCCAGATCGTCCAGGGTCAGGCGCTTGCGGCGCTCTTCCTCGGTCTCGAACTCGCCCTGGGCGGCCAGTTCGTCCAGCACGTTGTCCAGGGCCACGCTCTTGGCCACGGTGTCGTCGTAGACGAAGCGCAGATCCGGCGAGTGGCGCAGCCCCAGGGTGCGCCCCAGGCGGCTCTGCATGAAGCCCTTGGCCTTCTTGAGACCGGCGAAGCTGAGCTTGCGCTCATCCGCGTCGTCCCCCATGAGGGACCAGTAGATCTCGGCCACCGAGTGGTCCCGGTTCAGATCCACCCGGTTCAGGGTCACGAAACCCACCCGCGGATCCTTGACGGCCGTCTGCAACAGGTCGCTAAGGACCTCGAGGATGGACTGATTCAGCCGGTTTGTGCGATACGGATCCATGGCTTACAGCTCGGTCCGTTCGATTTCCTCGATCTCGAAGGTCTCGAGGTGGTCCAGCTCCTGGATGTCGTAGAAGTTCTCCAGGCCGATGCCGCACTCGTAACCCGTGGCCACTTCCTTGACGTCGTCCTTGAAGCGCTTCAGCGAGTTCACCTTGCCCTCGTACACCACGACCTCGTCGCGGATGAGGCGGGCGAAGCTGTTGCGCTTGATGACGCCCTCGATGACCATGGAACCGGCCACCTGTCCCGTCTTGGGAATGGTGAAGACCTGGCGCACCTCGGCCCGGCCCGTGCTGACCTCGCGCTTGATGCTGCCCAGCAGACCGGCCATGGCCTTCTTCAGGGTATCCACGGCCTCGTAGATGATGTCGAAGTTCTCGATGGTCACGTGGTGCTTCTTGGCCAGTTCGCGGATGGCCGCACCCGGACGCATGTGGAAACCGATGATCATGGCGCCGGTGTTGGCGGCCAGCAGCACGTCGGATTCGCTGACGGCGCCAACGGCCTTGTGCATGATGCGCACCTGCACCTCTTCGGTGTTCAGCTCCATGAGCTGATCGGCCAGGGCTTCCACCGAGCCGGCCACGTCGCCCTTGATGACCAGGGGCAGTTCCTTCATGTCGCCGCTGCTCATGAGGCTGGCCAGGTTGTCCAGGTCGATGGACTGCTTGGGACCCATGAGTTGCTGCTGGCGCTGCTGCTGGCGACGCTTGGCGGCCAGTTCACGCACCTCGCGCTCGCTGCCCAGCACGTACAGCTTGTCGCCGGCCTGAGGCACCTCGTTGGCGCCCAGGATCTCGCAGGGTTCCCCGGGCTTGACCTCTTCCAAGGGCTTGCCGCGCTCGTCCAGCAGGGCGCGCACCTTGCCGTCCTGCATACCCACCAGGAAGTTGTCCCCCACCTTCAGGGTGCCGCGGTCGATGAGGGCGGTGAAGACCACACCCCGGCCGGGTTCCTTCTTGGCTTCCACCACCACGCCGCGGGCGTTGCCCTCGGCGGTGGCCGTCAGTTCCAGGACCTCGCTCTGCAGGTGGATCAGCTCCATGAGGTGATCCACACCCACGCCCTTCTTGGCCGACACCTCGGCGCACAGCACGTCGCCGCCGAACTCTTCGATCATGATGCTGTGCTGCAGCAGCTCCTGCTTCACGCGCTCGGGCTTGGCCTCGGGCAGATCGATCTTGTTAACCGCCACGATGATGGGCACGCCCGCCGCCTTGGCGTGGCTGATGGCCTCCACCGTCTGGGGCATGACGCCGTCGTTGGCCGCCACGATGAGGATGACGATATCCGTCACCTGGGCGCCGCGGGCACGCATGGCCGTGAAGGCCGCGTGACCCGGAGTGTCCAGGAAGGTGATGGGGCCGCCGTCCGTCTCCACGGTGTAGGCGCCGATGTGCTGGGTGATGCCGCCGGCCTCGCCCGCGATGACGTTGGTCTTGCGAATGTTGTCCAGCAGCGAGGTCTTGCCGTGGTCCACGTGGCCCATGACCGTGACCACGGGGGGCCGCTGGGTCAGCTCGCCCTCCTCGGGCTCCTCCTGCTCCAGCACCTCCTCGCCGTACTCGCTCATGAACTCGACCTCGCGGTCGTAATCGGAGGCCAACATCTCGATGTTGTCCTTTTCCAGGCGCTGGTTGATGGTGGCCATGATCCCCAGCATGAACAACTTGGCGATGAGTTCCTGGGCCTTGACCCCCAGCTTGTCCGCCAGTTCCTGGACGGTGATGAACTCGGTGAGCTTGAGCACCGAGGTCTCCACCACGGCATCATCCTCGGCCTTCTCACCCTTCCTGCGGCGCTTCTTGCCACCGCCACCGGTCATTTCAGCCATGGTCTGCTTCAACTGGCGCTCAACCTCCGCCTGATCGACTTTTGCCTTCTTCTTGCGACTGCGCTTGCGCCGGCCGCTGCCTGTTTCCTGAGCTGCGGCCTCATCCTGCCGCTTGCGAATGGCCGCCTGGATGCTGTCCCGCACGCTCTCGCTGCTGACCTCGGTCTGGGGCTTGGCCTTGCGCTTGGGCGCCGGCCGAATCACATCCCCCACCTTGAAGCCGTCGTTCTTCTTGGTGCCCACATTGGCCAGGGGGTCCAGGGGGGCCGGAGTCTCCGCGGCCTCGCTCTCCTTCTCCGGCGCCTGCTCGGCCTCGGCCGGCTCGACTGCGGGCTCGCCCTCGGTCTCGGTCTCGGCCGGGGCGTCGACAGCGGCCTTGGCGGCCTCCGCCTCGGCCGGGGCGTCCGCTTCCTCGGCGGGGCTGTCCTCGGCGGCGTCATCGGCGGACGCATCCACCGTCTCGGTGGCCTCCACCGGAGCGGCGGCCTCGGCCTCGTCGCCGGCCGCTTCTTCCGCAGCAGCCTCCACCGCCGCACCGGCCACCTCGTCCTCGGCCTCGGTTTCGGCCACGGGCAGGTCGGCCTTCTTGACCAGCTTGGGAGCGGTCTTCTTCACCACGCGCGCCTTGGCGTGCTCTTCCCGCTTGGCGGCCAGTTCGGCCTCCTGGGCTTCCTTCTCGGCCTCGACCTTGGCCTGTTCATCGGCCTTGGCCTGCTCCTCGGCATCCTTCTTGGCCTTGGCGGCCTTGGCCACCTCGGTCATGGTGCCGGTCTTCTTGATGACCACCACCTTGGGCTTGGCCGGAGCCTTCTTCTTCTTGGCGACCTTCTTCTTGGTCTTCTTCTTGGGCTCGGGCTCTTCCTCGGGCACCGGCTTTTCCAGG
Organism: Candidatus Krumholzibacteriia bacterium; assembly: GCA_963674845.2. GTDB lineage: Bacteria > Krumholzibacteriota > Krumholzibacteriia > LZORAL124-64-63 > LZORAL124-64-63 > LZORAL124-64-63. The sequence continues at coordinate 916,272 of CAXXKE010000001.1, forward strand.
GGCTTCAGAGCCGCCACGTTCTTCAGCTGGTCGGGGTTCAAGCCGTGGGCCTTGGCATAGTTTTCCCGCGCGAGTTCACGTTTGCGCTGGAACACGGCATGGACCTTGTCCACCGCATCGTCCTCCACCACGCTCATGTGGCTCTTCGCTTCGACCTTCATCTTCTGCAGTAGGGTCATGATCTGCTTGCTATCGACACCGTAGTGCCTGCCCAGTTCGTATACCCTCAGCTTCTTGGCCAAGTCCACTACCTCCAACCACGAGCCTCTCGGCTCCTGACTTGCGCGTGCGGGGCCTACGCCGCCGTCACGTTTCGAGTTTTTTGATACCCTTGATGAAGCCAGGATCGGCCACACCAACCACCACCAGCTTGTCCCGCCCGAAGGCCTGGGCCAGAGCCGTGGCGTCAACGGCGTCCAGGATGAGCCCTGCCACCGGTGTCCAGCGTTCGATCTTGCCCAGCTGGGCCGCCCCCGTTCCCCGGGCCGTCAGGACCAGGGGACGTTGCTGGCGGCGCACCAGCTTTTCCACCGCCGAGAAGCCCACCGCCAGCTTGCCCGCCCGGTTGGCCAGGCCCAGCAACCCCAGCAGCTTTTTCTCGTCCATGTTTGCCACGATCAGTCGTCCAGTTCCGTGTTGGCGAAGGGATCGACCTTGGGCTTGTCTTCGTCGTCATCCTCGGCGCCGTCGCCGCTGCCGGCGTCGTCGTCCGTCAGGCCGGCAAAGATATCGTCACCCGGGGGAACTTCCACATCCTCGGGATCGGCGGGAAGCTCGGCCTCGGCCTCGTCCGCGTCCCCGTCCTCCTCGTGAGCACCCAGGGCGTCGTCATCGAACAGGGGCCGCTCCTCGGCGGCTTCCTTCTCCAGCTCCTCGGAAACGGTCTTCTCGATGAGGCGCTGCAGCTCTTCCTGGGTGGCCTGGGCCGTGGCCAGCAGGCTGTCGGCCAGATCCTCGTCGATGCCCTCGATGTTGGCCAGGCGCTCCAGGCTTTCCTCGGCCAGCTGGGAGATGGTCATGATGCCCACCTCTTCCAGGCGTTCCAGCAGCTCGGGAGTGATCTCGCTCATCTCGCCCAGCTTCATGGTCATCTGGTCGGCCACGCGCTGGCGCACGGCGTACTCGCGGGCGCTGACCAGGTCGATCTTCCACTCGGTCAGCTTGGCGGCCAGGCGGACGTTCTTGCCCTCCTTGCCGATGGCCTTGCTCAGCTGGTCGTCGTTCACCACCACCGTGGCCTCTTCGCGCTCACGGTGCAGGATGATGTTGCTGACGATGGCCGGGCTCAGGGCGCGGCTGATGAGCAGGCTGGGCTCGGCGCTCCAGGGCACGATGTCCACGCGCTCGCCGGCCAGCTCACGGGTGACGGCCTGCACGCGGCTGCCCTTCATGCCCACACAGCTGCCCACGGGATCAACCCGGTCGTCATTGCTGACCACGGCGATCTTGGAGCGTGTGCCGGGCTCGCGGGCCACGGCCTTGATCTGCACGATGCCTTCCTGGATCTCGGGCACTTCCTGCTCGAACAGGGCCTTCAGGAAACCGGGATGGCTGCGGCTCAGGATGACCTGGGGCCCCTTGACGGTGTCCAGCACCTCGATGATGAAGGCGCGAACGGTCTTGCCCTGGTGCAGCTTCTCGCCCTTGATCTGTTCGCGGTAAGGCATGAGGGCCTCGGTGCGGCCCAGGTTCACCAGGACGTTGCCCCGGTCCACCTGCTGCACGGTGCCCACGATGATCTGGTTGACCCGGTCCTTGTACTCCTCGAAGATCTGGGCGCGTTCGGCCTCGCGCACCTTCTGGACCAGGATCTGCTTGGCCACCAGGATGGCGTTGCGCCCGAAGTCGGCCAGGGGCAATTCCCAGCGCACCTCGTCGCCCACTTCCACCTCGTCGCCGAACTCGATCTGGGCGTCCTCCAGGGAGATATCCGTGTCGGGATCGTCCACTTCCTCCACCACGGTCATGACCTGCTCGACGGTCATCTCACCGGATTCGGGATCCACCTTGGCGTAGATGTTGGCCTCCATGCCCAGCTTCTTCTTGGCAGCGGACTGCAGGCCGGCCTCGAGGCTCTCCAGGATGATGGACTTGTCGATATTCTTTTCCCTGACGATCTCGCTCAGGGCGTTCAGAACATTGTGATCCATTTCAGACTTCTCCTACTGATCAGACGTCTTCAGCGGGGTCGCTATCACCGGTGTCCGGCCCATCCCCCGCAGGAATGCCGGGCTCGATATCTTCCCCATCACGGTCCTTGTTCTTGGGGGCTTTAGGACGCCCCTTGCGGCCCTTGCTCTTGCGGGCCTGCCGTTCTTCACGGCGTTCTTCCTTGCGGCGCCGGCGGTCGGCGTTGATGATGGCCTGGGCGTCGAACTCTGGGTCCAGGTTGGCCTCGACCACCGCCGAAACGGGAAAACGCAGCGCCTGGGGAGCCTCCTCGGCTCCGGCCTGCCCCGCGGGCAGCACCACCAGAACGCCCTCCTCCTCGACCCCTTCCAGCACCCCACGCACCCGCGCGGGCACATCCTGGTGCCGGACCTTGATCTCCACCTTCTGCCCCACGACGGCCTGGAAATGCTCGAGCTTGCGCAGGGGCCGGCGAATTCCGGGCGAGCTCACTTCCAGGACGTAAGCCCCCGGAAAGGGGTCCGACTCCTCCATGAGCATGCTCACCGTTCGCGCGGCGCGGGTGCATTGATCCAGGGTGATGCCGCCTTCGGGCAGATCCACGTAGATCCGCACCTGGAAGCGTCCGCCGCCCCGGAACACCCGCACGTCCAGCAACTCCAGTCCATCGCGATTCAGTTCGGGCTCAAGCAGCCCGATGACCTGGGCGGTCAGCCCCGCGGGGTCCCAGGAATGGGCTCCGGCAGGATTCTGATCTGGACGATTGCTTTCCGGCACTCGGCGTCCTTTCTGCGACGAAGGCCCCCCCCCGGGCGGTCGAATCCCGGGTGGCGGGGAGAAACAGGGAGCTTCTCGCTAAAAAAAGAAGTGGACTTACGCCCACCTCAAACGGACCACCCAGAACGGGGGGACTGCGAGATAGGCCGAATATACTGGTCAAATGGGCCGTTTGCAAGCGAAATATGGGCAAACCCGGGGCAAGCTGATGAGATCTATCCAGAGCCGTGGGAAAGCCACTGGGCACCGAAGGCCGCCCCCAGGGCCGCCAGCACCCGCGGGCCGTCCTCCCCATCCAGGGCCGGCTCACGCTCCAGCAGGTCGCGGGCGTCCTGGCGGCAGATCTGAAAAAGCTCGGCATCGCGCAGGGGATTGGCCAGGCAGAACCCCGGCGCCCCGTGCTGTCGCGTGCCCCAGGCATCCCCTGGCCCACGCCGGCGCAGATCCTCCTCGGCCAGGGCGAAGCCGTCCAGGGTGGCGGCGAAGAAATCCAGCCTCTGACGTGCGTCGGCCCCCAGCTGGCCGTCCACCACCAGCCAGCAGCGCGAGGCGGCGCGGCCCCGGCCCACCCGCCCGCGCAGCTGGTGCAGCTGGGCCAGGCCGAAGCGCTCGGGATTGTGGATGACCATGGCGGTGGCGTTGGGAACATCCAGCCCCACCTCCACCACGGTGGTGGCCACCAGCAGATCCACCTGGCCGGCGGCGAAGCGGGCCATGATGTCGTTCTTCTCGGCCGGTTTCAGCTTGCCGTGCAGCAGGGCCACCTGGTGTTCAGGGAAAACCTCCCCTGCCAGGCGCTCGAATTCGCCCACCGCCGACTTCAGATCCTGACCCTCGGTTTCCTCGATGACGGGATGAACAACGTAAACCTGGCGGCCCGCAACCATTTCCTGGCGGCAGGCCTGCCACACCCGCTCCTCCTGACGATCATCCACCAGGTGGGTGGTGATGGGCTGCCGCCCGGCCGGCAGCTGGTCGATGAGACTCAGCTCCAGATCCCCGTACAGGGTCAGGGAAAGGCTGCGCGGGATGGGTGTGGCGCTCATGACCAGGACGTGGGGCTGGTCCAGGGCGCCCTTGCCCCCGGTGGTGCGCACCCGTTGCTCGACGCCGAAGCGGTGCTGCTCGTCCACCACCGACAGGGCCAGCCGCGGCAAGTGAACCCCATCCTGGATGAGGGCGTGGGTGCCCACCAGAAGGTCCGTTTCCCCGGCGGCGGCCGCCGCCAGGATGGCCCGGCGCGTGGAGCGGCTGGTGGAGCCCGTCAGCACCTCCACCGCCACCCCCAGGGGGGCGGCCAGCTTCTGCAGGGTCTGGCCGTGCTGGCGGGCCAGCACCTCGGTGGGAGCCATCAGCACCGCTTGATAACCCTGTTCGATGACGAACAAGGCCGCGATGAAGGCCACCAGGGTCTTGCCGCTGCCCACGTCCCCCTGCAGCAGGCGGTGCATGGTCTGGCCCGACCGCAGATCGGCCAGGATCTCTTTCAGCACCCGACGCTGGGCCCCCGTAAGGTCGAAGGGCAGGGCCCGGACCAGTTGCCGGGTCAGGTCGCCGGGAGCCGCCAGGACCACCCCCGGTTGCCGTAGCCGTCCCGCCCGGCGGCGGGCCATGAGCACCTGGATGAGATAGAATTCCTGGTACACCAGCCGACGGTGGGCCAGGCGCAGGGCCTCGGTATCCGGCGGGAAATGGATATGACGCAGGGCCGTCCGCAGGTCGGGCAAGCCGCGCCGCCGGCACAACCCGGGCCCCAGGGGATCGGGCCAGACCCGTTTCCCCACCTCGTCCAGCCCCTGCAGGGCCTGCCACACCAGAGCCCGCAACCAGTGCTGCCCCACTCCCGAGGTCAGCCCGTAAACAGGCACCACCCGCCCGGAATTCAGCGTCACCGGGGTGTGGGCGCCCTCCCCGGCGCCCTGTTCCGACCCGGCTGGCGCCGCCTGGGGCTCCTGGACCTCGAAATCGGGGTGGGCCATCTGTAACTTGCCCTGGTGGCGCCGCACCATGCCGCTGAGCAGAACACGCCGCCCGGGCTGGAATTGCTTCAGCAGGAAGCGCTGGTTGAACCACACGCAGAAAACCACCCCCGTGCCGTCTCCCACGGCCAGGGTCTGGATGGTTCCCGCCCGGCGGGTGCGCCGCTCGCTGACGGTCAGCACCTCGCCCTCGACGGTGGCTTCCTTGCCCACCACCAGGCGCCCCACAGGGGTGGCGGTGGTGCGGTCGAAGTAGCGGCGGGGATAGTGGCTCAGCAGATCTCCCACCGTTTCCACCCCCAGACGGGCCAGGGAGCGGGCCCTGGCCGGGCCCACCGATTTGAGGAACTGGACGGGAGAATCCCAGCTGAGCTTGGGTTTCATGGCTTGATCCTGGGTTTCGGTGGCCGGGGCTTCACCAGCGCCGGAAACGGGCGAAAAAATGGATAATTCCTTGCCGCAGGGGCAGCGGCATGTTAAATTGCCACGCCTTGGAATTCAACTTTCCTGATTATCTGGATTTTATCCGAATCAAGGACCAGAGAAGGAGAACCCCCATGAGCAGGAAATGCTCTGTCTGCAGCAAGGGTCCCCAGTACGGCAACCGGGTCAGCCACGCGCATAACCAGACCCGCCACCGCTGGTTGCCCAACCTGCAGAAGATCCGCTTCGAGCAGGATGGCAAGGTGCAGCGTGGTTACGTGTGCACCCGTTGCATCCGCAGCGGTGCCGTCAAGAAGGTCGTCTAGTTCCCGCAGGCTTGTCCTGACGCGAACCCGACCTCTTGATGGTCAAGCCATTTAGGCCGCACCGCTATTTTCCCGACCTCAACGATGGCGGGAAAGCCTCAAGGGATCCTCTTGAAAAGATGATATAGCCCTCGCGATTCAATCGGAGGGCTTATCTCGTTTTCCCCGAGAGCCTCGATGGCCGCGCGCATGGGAGCCACCATGTCCGCCGGCTTGATCCACCCCACATCGCCCCCCCGGGCCGCCGCCGGGCCGCTGGAGAAGCGCACCGTCAGCTGGGCGAAGTCATCGCCCTTTTCCAGGGCCGCCAGCACCATGTCCAGGGCTTCGCGGGTGGGCACCACCATGTGCAGGATGTGCACCTTTCCCTCACGCATGGCCCCGAATTCCCGTTCCCGGCTGCTTTCCAGGCGCTGGCGCCAGGTTGCCAGTTCCGGCGACTCCTGGGCGCCGGAGGCCAGCAGTTGATCGATGCCCTGCAGGGCCTCGTCCCAGCGGTGCAGGTCCTCCAGGATCTGGATGCGCACCACCTGAGCCGTCAACATGGTGGGCTCCAGTTCGATGGCCCGGGTCACGTGATGCAGGGCCTCGGTGCTGCGTCCCAGCTTGTCCAGGTGCACCCCGAAATTGAACTGCCCCACGGCGTCGTCGGGCTGGGCGGCCAGGTAGGCCTGAAAATGCCCGTGGGCCTCTTCCACCTGTCCGGTGACCTCCAGGGCGTTGGCCAGATTGAACCGGTGCTGCACCAGGGAGGGGTCCAGATCCACGGAGCGGCGCAGGTAAACCAGGGCGCTGTCCATTTCACTGACGGCGAAGAAGGCCTCGCCCAGCCCCCCCAGGGAGGCGGCACCCGGTTGCAGGGCCACGGCCTGGCGCCCGTACTGGATGGCCGCGTCCTTCTCGCCGGCCATGATGCTCAGCTCGGAGGCCACCAGCAGATCTTCCAGGGTGGGCTCTTCCAGCAACATGAGCTGGCGCATGTGGGCCAGGGACTGGGGCCACAGCCCGCGCCCGGCGGTGATATCGGCCATGAGACGGTGCAACCACGGCGTGTTCATGCCCTGGCGCTGCATCTGGTCCAGCAGCTGATAGGCTTTGGCCGTTTCCCCCTCGGCCAGGGAAAGGCGGGCCAGCCCCTCCAGCAGACCGAAATGGCCCAGATCCAGGGCCAGCCCCTGCTCCCACTGCTGGCGGGCTTCCTCGGTCCGCTCCAGCCGCAGCAACGCCCGCCCGTACCAGTAACGGGCCTCGGGGTCATCGGGGGCCAGGGCCACGGCCTCGGCGCCGAAACGCTGGGCCTCGCCCAGGCGCCCCTCCCGGGTGGCCATGACCACCAGGGGGATGAGGGTTTCCACGGCGGGACCGCTGGTGTTCAGGCAATTCAGAAGCGCCTTGCGGGCCCCCAAAAAGTCGGCAGCCTTGTACAGCCGCTTGCCCTCCTGGCAGGGATCATCCGCCTGGGTCGGGCCCGGATCCTCGGGATCTTCCTGAAAAGGCTGCGCCAGGACCGGCGCACCCAGCAACAGCAAGGTCATGAGCAGCAGAGAAGCCCAGCGCAGGCTTTCTTCAGGTTTGTGTGAGGCCATCTGGCAACGCAACGCTCTTTCGCCCTTTATCGTTCAAGTGGTTGGTTGGTTGGTCGATATGCTGGAATGAGAACAAGCAGGGGCCACTGGAGTTCCCCGGTCGTCGCACTATCGGCCTGGAATCCCGCATAGCTCCCACGGCTGCCCGGAGCAGGGAAGGAAAAGATATTAACATGAGCGAGCAGGCGAAACCAAGAATCCTCGTTGTCGAAGACGACGCCGACCTGCGAACCATCCTCAGGTTGCAGCTGATGACCTCCGGTTTCGAGATCACCGAGACCTGTGACGGGGCCGAGGGCTTCACCGCCATCCAGGAGATCACTCCTGATTGCGTGATCCTGGACCTCATGATGCCCGTCCTGGACGGCTTCGGTTTCCTGAAGCGCGTGCGCAGCATCATGTCCCTGCAGGATATCCCCATCCTCATCCTCACCGCCAGCGAAGACGAGCGGAACAAGGTCCGGGGGTTCCAGTACCAGGCCGACAGCTACATGAGCAAGCCCTACGACCTGGATGAGCTGACCGAGGAAGTCACCCGCCTCATCGCCGAGAAAAAGGCCGGCGTCTGACCGGCCTTTGCTTCTCCCCAGTTTCCTTCGAAATCAGGCCAACCAGCCCCGCACAGGGGCCAGCCAGAACTCCACGGACAACCAGTGCCCCGCCAGAAACTCGGGATGAATGCGCCGGTACGGTTCCAGCAACTGCTCGGCCCGCCGGGTTTGCTGCCGGCGCAGGGCAGTGAACACCAGGCCCGGCAGGCAGGAATCGGGCAACACCCCCTGCTGCGAGGGGTCCTCGTCGGGGGCCGCGTCCAGGTTCATGGCCGCGGCCACCTGCAAACGCAAAAGCCGCTCGGTGCCCATCCCCCGGTCCGCCAGATCCCGGCACAGCTCGTACGCGCGCTGATCCTGGCCCTGCAAATAGGCCCCGCGAGCCTCCAGGTAGGCCCAGGCTTCGGGGGCCACCTGGCCCTCCACCTCGGGATCGTCCGCTGCGGGTAAACCCGGGGCATGCCCCTGGCAAACAGCCGCGGTGTTCTCCAGGTACAGGGGGCGCAGGTCGGGGGCGTCCTGGACAGGCCAGCGGGACAGGACCCCGGCCACGTCGGCATAGGCCCGCGACTCCAGATGATGGCTGGCCAGCAGGAAAAAGAACAGCGGCTCGGCCACCCACTCGTCGGCCAGGTTGGCCAGGCGCCGTCCGCAGGTGGAGGTGCGGCCACGCAGGTCATCGCTGGCCGCCATGAGCAGCTCGGCCCGGGCAAAGGTGCGCACAAGATCGGGCCACCCTTCCAGGGTGGCGGGCACGCCCTCGGGATCCCCCGTCAGGAGGGCCAGGACCCCCCGCAGGTAGGCACCGAAGAGCTCCTCGTGGGCCTGACCGGTCTTGCGCCCGGCCGGCCTGGTCACCTCATCGTTCTCGGACAGGAATTGCCGGGCTTCCCACAGTCGTCCCAGTTCGGCCAGCACCAGGGCCTTCAGGTCGATGGCGTTCTGGTAGGTGTCGTTCAAGGCCAGGGCGGCCTCGGTCTCGGCCAGGGCCTCGTCAAGGCGCCCCAGCTGGAACAGGGTGGCGGCCAGGCGGGTGCGGTAGTCGGGATAGCGGGGCCTGCGCTGGACCAGATCCTGGAAGCGGTGCAGCCCCTCTTCCCACTGGCCGGCACGACACAAGGTCACGGCCTCGGCCACCTCTTCCTTTTCCGAGCGGCCGCTGACACACTTCAGCAGGGAGGGCTCCAGGTCCGTGGGCAGGTTCTTCTCGTCGTACTGGCGTTCGCGCTCCAGATCGGCGATGAGCCAGTGGCCCACCCGGCGTCCCGATTCGACCAGGGCGTTCAGGCTGGCCGCCGCATCCCGCGGGCGTTCCAGGCGGACCAGGGCCACGGCCTCCAGCAGACGGGCTTCCACGTAGTCGGAGTTCAGGCGCAGGGCGTGACGGGCTGCCACCAGGGCCTGGTCCCAGTGACCGGCCAGGCCCTGGGCCGAACCATGCAGACATTGCAGATCGGGGTACAGATCCCAGTGGCCGGCCGCCTCGCCCAGGGGCGTCACCGCCCCGGCATAATCTCCGGCACGCAGAAGGCGCCGGCCCTCCTGGACCAGCGCCTCACGAAAATGGACCGAGGCCAGGGATCCGCCCGGCGAGTCGGCGCGGCCCAGGGCCGCCACCCTCAGGTGCTCGATGGCCTCGGCGTACCGGCCGGCCGCGGCCAGGCTCATGCCCTCGGCATAAGCCTTGCTGCGGTTTCCCCCCAGGAAGCGATCCAGCAGCGACATGGGTCAGTCCATGTACTTGCGGATGTAGGCCGGAATGTTCCGGTCATCACCCGGGTTGTCGGGCCCCAGGCCCGAGGCCTCGGCGCGGGAAATGCGGACGGGATCGTCCGCTCCATCGGGCACCTCCACCTCGGCGATGTTGCGCCGCCCGGCGGGGCGCAGGAAATTCCCGGCCGTGGTGGTCCGGTCCTTGCCTCCCGCCGCGGCCTCGCGCATGAGAAAACCTTCCCGAGGTGGCTCGGCGCCCTGCTCACGAGGCGGCTGCAGTGCCTCCTCTTCCGTGGGCTCGGGATCCTCGCATTCCGCGGTGGTCCGGCCGTCCGGGATTTCCCCTGCGACGATCGGGGGCTGGGCGGTAAGTTCCGGCGCCGGCTCATCCAACTGCGAGTGGTCGTCCACAGGCTGGTCGTTCCGGGGCGATTCCTCATGATCAATCTCGGGATCCATATCGAAGAAATCGGGCTCGGGCGCCGGGGCCGCCCAGAAGGCCGGATCGGCCAGCGGGGACGCCACGGGATCTTCCTGATCCTGCCAGGGGAGAGCGGTCTGAGGAGCCGTTTCGGGCTCGTCGGCAACCACCGCTGCTTCCGGCATGGGCCCGGCCTCCGGCTCCCGCTCGGCCACGAGTTCGGGCTCGGTTTCCGCCTCGGTCCTGAACTCGGCCCCCGCAGGATGTTCGATCTGCGCCGGATGCTCGGGCTGCGCCGGTTGCTCGGGTTGGACCAGCTGTTCGGGTTCGGCCTCCGCCACGGGCTCAGCCTCCGGCTCGGAAACCGGAGCGGGCTCCGCGGCCGCCTGGCTCACGGGCTGGGCCACGGCGGTGACGGGGCTCTCCTGCACGGGGGCCTCGTCCTTGTTGAAACCGGTGGCGATGACCGTCACCTGCAGGGTGTCCTCCAGGCTCTCGTCGATGCCGTAACCGAAGATGACATGGGCCTGGGGACCGGCGGCCTCCTGGATGTGCTGCATGGCCATGGCAGTGTCCTGCAGGTCCACGGTGCGCCCCAGCAGGTTGACCAGCACGGCCTTGCTGCCGGCGATGTCCAGGTCTTCCAGCAAGGGGCTGCGGATGGCCTGCTTGGCCGCCTCGAGGGCCCGGTTCTCGCCCTTGGCCCTTCCGGTTCCCATCATGGCCTGGCCCATGCCGCGCATGACGGCGCACACGTCGGCGAAGTCCAGGTTCATGTCGTCATGACGGGAAATGATCTCGAAGATACCACGCGTCGCCTCGTACAGGACGTTGTCGGCGATGCGGTAGGCTTCCTGCATGCTGGTGTTGGGAGGCACCACCTCCAGCAGCCGCTGGTTGGGCACCACGATGAGGGTGTCCACGGCCTCGCGCAGGCGGGCGATGCCGTCGTCGGCCTGCTGCAGGCGCACGCGCCCCTCGAACAGGAAGGGGCGGGTGACGATGCCCACCGTCAGGGCGCCCTGCTCCTTGGCCACCTCGGCCACCACCGGCGCGGCGCCGGTGCCGGTGCCGCCCCCCATGCCCGCGGTGACGAACACCATGTTGGCGCCGCCCAGGGCCTTGGCGATGGTCTCGCGGTCTTCCTCGGCGGCGGCCTGTCCCACGGCGGGGTTGCCCCCGGCCCCACGGCCGGCGGTCAGTTCCGCACCCAGTTGCATGCAGTGGTGAGCCTTGCAGTCCTGAAGGGCCTGCAGATCGGTGTTGAGGGCCATGAACTCGACGCCGACCAGACCGGCTTCGATCATGCGGCCGATGGCGTTGCCCCCACCGCCGCCCACTCCGGCCACCCGGATATCGGTCAAACGCTCGACTTCATCGGCAAATTCGAACATCATGCCGCCCGCCTCCTCCTTGAGTTGGGTCAGAATGCGGGGCGGGCCGGGCCGACCCTCCTGGTCAATGCCTGCAACGCCCCGGAAAATCCTGTTTTGGAACAATTAGCACGCCCAGGGGGCAGCGCCAAGAGAAAATTCACCACTTTTCGCACCATGGTGAAGTTTTCTCACAAATAGGCCAGCAAGATAAAGATTTTCCTTACCGCCTTATCCGGAAACAATATCATCCGCGGGCCGCCAGCTCCTGGCCGCCCTCCTTCTTGCGGAACATGCCGCGCAACTTGCCCAGCAGCCCGCCCCCGGCCCCTCGGTCAAGGGTGTCGTCGGCGGCGGTCAGATCACCGGCCGACCACAGGCTCAGGCCGATGACGGTGGCCCACTGGGCAGGGGGCAGATCCTCGGCCCCCACCAGCCGTGGGCAATGATAGCGGGTTTGGGCCCGCATGTCGAAGATCTCCTCGCACAGGCGCGCCGCCCCCCGGCAGCGGCTCCCGCCACCGGTCAGGACGATTCCCGCCCCCAGCTCGGACAGGGCACCCAGGTCGCCGAAGTCCTCTTTGACCAGGGTCAGGACCTCCTCGAAGCGGGGCTCCAAAATGGCCGCGATGAGACCCGGCGTGGCCTCGGGGCGATCCTCATCGAAGAGCACCCGCAGGGAAACGTCTTCCACCAGGCTGCGCAGGACCACGCCCTCCTCATGCTTGAGGCGGGCTGCTTCCTCGTGGGATACGCGCAGGCCGTGGGCCAGGTCGGTGGTCAGGGACTCGCCGCCCAGGGGCACCGAGCCGTTGGTCAGGATGGTGCCCTTGCGATACACCGCCCAGCTGGTGCTGTGCCCCCCCACGTCGATGAGCAGCACGCCCTTGTCCAACTCCTCCTGGGCCAGCAGGGCCCGGCCCACCGCCAGCACATCCACTTCCTCGCCCAGGGGTTTGAACTTGGCCTTCTTGATGGCCATTTCCATGTTCTTCAGGACACTGCCCGAACCGGTGATCAGGTGGGCCTGGATCTCCAGCAAGCTGCCCACCCGCCCCAGGGGCGAGGTGATGCCGCTGACCCGGTCCACGGCGTATTCCACCGGGGTGATGCTGAGGATGCGCTGGTCGAAGGGGATGGCCATGCTGCGGGCGCGGTTGCGCACCTCGGCCAGGTCGTCGGCCCGCACGGGGCGGGGCCCCGCGGCCAGTCCCAGCTGGGCGGTGGCGCGCACGCTGCGCAGGTGGGAGCCCGAAATGCTGTAGGTGAAGCCGGTGACGAAGATCTCGGATTCCGCTTCCAGGCGCTTGATGCACTGGCGCATGGCGTCGGCTCCGGCCTGCAGGTCGACGAAGTCGCCGTCCTCGTAGCCGGCCGCCTCGTGGCGGGCCCAGCCCACCAGTTCCAGATTGCCGTCAGCGGTGATTTCCGAGACCATGGACCGGAACTCGGTGGTGCCGAAATCGAATGCGACAATCAGTCGTCCCTGACTCATGCCGGATGCCTTCCTTGGTCCGTATTCTCCCGAATCTCCCGTCAGAGTCTGCGGCAGGTGATCCGATCGGCGAAGCGCAAATCCATTTGCAGCCCCTCTTCCAGATGATCCCGGGCGTCCATGAAACGGGCGAGGCGCCGGGCGAATTCCTCGCGGCCCAGCACCAAGGTACCCCGGTCATCCTGCAGGACGATAACGTATCCTGTGTCACGAGCAACAACAAAATCCACGGGGCAGACTCTTTCCAGCCCCGTCTCCTCCATGGCGGCCTGCAATTCCAGCACATTGGAGCGATGCTCGGCCACCAGCCGCAGCCCCGTCGTGCCCAGGGTATCCGCCTCGGTGCCCACTCCCAGCAGCACGGGCAAACCGGGGGGCACCAGGTGGTCGGGGAAGTCCAGCACCTGGCCATCCTCCACCACCACCCGCGCGGGCCGCCCCTTCTCGGCGGCCAGGCCCAGGATGGGCCGCCACTCGCGGAAGTCCACCTCCAGGGAACCGGGCAGGCGCTTGTGCACCGTCAGGTCCTTGACCCAGGGCAGGGTGGCCATGGAGTCGGCCACGTCCGCCGTGCTCACGGCCCAGATGTTCCGACCAAGGAAGGTGCCGAAGACCTTTTCCAGCTGGGCCTGGTCGGTGTAACGGTAGGCGCCGCTTTCCACGGTCCGCAGGGCGAAGACCGGCGCGTGCCACAACCACCAGCCCCCTCCCGCCAGGACGCAGGCCAGGGCCACGGCCGACCCCAGCCGCAGAGCCAGGCGGCGCCGGGACCGGGGCGGGGTGCGCCTGACGGCGAAACCGGCCGAGCTCTTGCGGGCCTCGGGGGTCAGGCTCACGGCCGACCTCCCGCTTTGCCGGGCTTGCCCGCTCTGTCCAGATGGGCGCAGATGTAAGTCAACTGGCGGCCGATATTCCCAGCGCCCAGGGTCAGGACCAGGGAGCCGGCCACGGCCCGCCGGTCCAGCCAGGCAGGGATTTCCTCATGCCCCGTGAGCAGGTCCACGGCGTCCAGCCCCTTGGCCTGCAGGGCCTCGGCGATGGAGTCGCTGCCGGCGGTGGGGTCGGGATCCTCTCCCGCCGCGTAGACCGGCAAGAGGCCCACGGTGTCGGCGACGGCCAGGGCATCGGCGAACTGGGCCCGGAAGGTGCGGGTCCGCGAGAAGCGGTGGGGCTGGAAGAGCACCATCACGGGCCGGTCCATTTCCCGGGCCACGGCCAGGGTGGCCCTGATCTCCGTGGGGTGGTGCCCGTAATCGTCGATGACCAGGACGCCCCCGTGTTCGCCGTGGTTTTCCAGCCGCCGCCCCACGCCGGCGCTGCGCGCCAACCCCTCGGCCACCTGGGCGAAGGGCAACCCGACATCCAGTCCCACGGCCACGGCGGCCAGGGCGTTCAGCAGGTTGTGCCGGCCGGGCTGGGCCACCACCAGCTCGCCCATGTCCTGGCCGAAGGCGTGCACCCGGGCCCGCTGCCCTCCGTCCGGGGTGGGCCCCAGGGGCTGCGCCCACACGTCGGCCCCCTCGTCCAGGGCATAGGAGACCACGCGCCGGTCCAGGCGCGAGGCCAGGGCCCGAACCTCGGGATCGTCGAAGCACAGGACGCAGGTGCCGTAGAAGGGAACCTTGCCCAGGAAGGAGGCGAAGGCCTGGCGCAGGCTTTCCAGATCGGGGTAGTGGTCCACGTGTTCGTGGTCGATGTTGGTGACCACGGCGATGGTGGGAGTCAGGTGCAGGAAGGTGCCGTCGCTCTCGTCGGCCTCGGCCACCAGGTAGTCGCCCGAGCCGTGCACGGCGTTGCTGCCCATGCTGCGCACCACGCCCCCCACGATGACGGTGGGATCCAGCCCGGCGGCCTGGAAGACCTCGGCCACCAGGGTGGTGGTGCTGGTCTTGCCGTGACTGCCGGCGATGGCCACGCCCCGCTTCAGGGTCATGAGCTCGGCCAGCATCTCGGCCCGGCGGATGACGGGCACCCCCTGGGCGCGGGCGGCGGCCACCTCGCTGTTGGCCTCGGTGACGGCGCTGCTGCGCACCACCACGTCGGCCCCGGCGATGTTGCTCGCCTCATGCCCCTGGAAGATGGTGGCCCCCAGCTTTTCCAGGCGCCTGGTGATGGGGGAAGGATGCAGATCGCTGCCGCTGACCCGGAAACCCAGGCACATGAGGATCTCGGCGATGCCGCTCATGCCGATGCCGCCGATGGCGACCAGGTGGATGTGGCGAGTGTTTCCGAACATGGGGCCGCGGATGCTTTCCTGGCTGTGGCCCGCCCGATCACGAACCTTTGATTGCCGCGTGCCCTGGAGCCTCGCGGCCGTTGTTTGATACCGTCAGGATCTGTCCCGGGCAGATCACCTCTTCCGGGCTGCTACCTCGGCGCCGGGGTTGGCCCGCTCAGGATTGCTTGCGGTCCCAGCGCTGCTTCCACTGCTGGAAATTCCGGCTTCCCCGGTCGATGTTCAAGAGAATACCCACCGAGGCCAGAGCCGCCACCATGGCCGTGCCCCCGAAGCTGACGAAGGGCAGGGGGACTCCCACCACCGGGATCAGCCCCGTCACCATGGCGATGTTGGCCAGACCGTAGCCCGCCAGGCTCATGGTCAGCCCCGTGGCCAGGAAGCGCCCGAAGGGGTCCGCCGCCCGGGCGGCCACGCTCAGGCCGCACCAGAAGAACACCAGCAACAGGGCGATGACCAGAACGGTTCCCACCAGCCCCATCTCCTCGCCCAGCACCGAGAAGATGAAGTCCGTGTGGGCTTCGGGCAAAAAGGAAAACTTGTTGTGGCTGTGGCCCAGGCCCAGGCCGTCCACCCCGCCGGCGCCCAGGCCCACCAGGCTCTGCTTGACCTGGTAATCGAAATTGCCCTCTCGCAGACCCATCCACCACTTGATCAGGCGGGTGTTCAGCTTGGAGACGGTCATGAAAGCCACCAGGCCGAAGACCAGGGGCACCCCCACCATCATGGCCAGCTTGCGCGCGGGCAGTTCGGCCACGAACAGCAGGGACATGATGACGATGAGCAGGGTCAGGATGTTGCCGAAATTGGGCTGCAGCAGCAGGATGATCATGACCGGCAAGGGCACCACCGCCAGCATGCGCAGCAGGTGGTTCCAGTCCAGGCGGCGGTGGGCGGACAGGGCGGTCAACCGGTCGGCCAGGTAGACGATAACCGCCAGCTTGGTCAGTTCCACCGGCTGGAAGCGCACCCCGCCCAGGCTGACCCAGCGGGTGATGTCGCCCCGGCTGAACAAGGTCAGCAGCAGCAGCAGAACACCCACGGCCACCCCGGACCACATGAGGGCCGGCGTCCGGTAGATCTGGTAGTTGACGTTGGCCAGGGTGAAGAGGCCCACCAGCCCCAGGCAGACCATGAGCAGATGCTTGATGCCCACGTAGTGGTTGCCCAGCACGTTGGTGCTGGCCAGGCGGTCGTAGCTGCCGGCGCCGTAAACCACCAGCCAGCCCAGAAAAAGCAGAACGGCCACCGAAACCAGCATGACCCAGTCAGGGGCTTCGAAGTGGCCTGCCCATCCCTTGATGCGTCTGATCACCGGCTTGCCCTCCCTGGCAAAACCTCGAGAGCCGATTCAGCCCTCAGAAATTAAATCAACTCAGCCCCGCAATCCTTTGCGGCGGAAGTAAATGCCTCGCCCCTGACCCGATAATTCGGGAACATGTCGAAGCTGGCGCAGGCCGGGCTCAGCAGAACCACGGCGTCCGGCTCGGCGGCCGCGGCGGCCAGGCGGACGGCCTCCTCCATGCTGGCGGCCTGACGGGTGGGCACCGTTCCGGCGAGGGCCTGGCCGATGGCGGGGCCTTCCTGGCCCAGCAGGATGACCAGCCGGACGCTGTCCATGACCCCGGCCAGGGGGGCGTAGTCCTCGCCCTTGCCGCTGCCCCCCACGATCAGTACCACCTGTTCGGGATATCCGTCAAGACCTGCGCACACCGAATGCACATTGGTGGCCTTGGTGTCGTTGATGAACTTGATGCCGCCCCGCCGGGCCACCAGCTGGTGGCGGTGGGCCAGGCCGGCAAAATCCCGCAGGCCCTCGGCCATGGCCTCGGTGTCCCAGCCCAGGACGTGGCCAACGGCCGTTCCGGCCAGGGCATTGAGAAGGTTGGGGGGCGATTGCAGGGCCAACTCGCTCCGGTGCAACAGGCGCCGCGCCCCAGCGCCCTTGCCCAGATGCAGCGCGTCATCCCTGAAGTAGGATATCGCCCCCCCGGTTTCCTTGCCGAAAAGTGAAGTGGGAACCGGAACATCCCAGGCCCGGGCCTCCGGACATTCGGTCCAGGTGACGAAATCTCCGCCCGGGATCAGGCTGTGGGCCAGACGGGCCTTGGCCGCGAAATAGGCGGCCAGATCGGGATAGCGGTCCAGGTGGTCCGGCGCCATGTTCAGCACCACCCCCACCCGGGGCGAGAAGCTGCTGATGGTCTCCAGCTGGAAACTGCTGAGCTCCAGGGAGACCAGCGCCTCGGGGGGCAGGGTATCGGCCACCTGGGCGAAGGGGGTGCCCAGGTTGCCCAGGGCCTCGGCCCGCAGGCCGTTCTTGCGGGCCAGGTGGGCCACCAGTTCGGTGGTGGTGGACTTGCCGTTGGTGCCGGTGATGCCCACCACCGTGGCGGGGCAGAAACGGGCCGCCAGCTCGATCTCACCCATGACCGGAACGCTGCCGGGCAGGGCCAGCAGGCGCGGATGGTCAAGGGGCACCCCCGGGCTGATGATCACGGCGGTGGGCGCCGCGGAGGGCCACTGTCCGTCGGTTGCCAGTTCGTCGAAAGCCTGGGGTGCCAGATTGGACAGGCCTTCACGTTCCCAGCGGTTGCGAACAGCGTCCTCCGCGGCGTCATCCACGCCGATGACCCGGGCTCCGTGCCTGCGCAGCAGGGCCGCCGCGGCGCAGCCGCTGCGGGCCAGGCCCACCACCCAGTACAGCTTGCCCTTCACGTCCGGAATCATTTCTCACCTTCCCGCGCGTCCCACAGGGTGGGGAGTTTTTCCACCAGCTGGTCCAGGCCCGCGCTGCGGGAGCCCTTGACCAGCACCCCGTCCCCCGGCAGGGCATGGGCCTGCAACCAGGCCAGAGCTTCGTCCTGGTCGGCACACAGCACGGCCTGGCCACCGGACCGGGTGTAAGCCTCGGCCAGGGCGCGGGCAGCAGGCCCCACCGTCAGCAGCACGCCTTCCCTGCCCAGCTCCAGCGCCTGGCCCGTTTCCTCGTGCAGGGCCTCCGAGTCCGGACCCAGTTCGGCCATGTGGCCCAGCACGGCCACCAGCTTGCCCGAGGTGGGCAAATCCCGGGCGGCGGCCACGGCGGCGCGCATGCTCACGGGGTTGGCGTTGTAGGAATCGTCCAGGATGGACCGGCCGGCCACCTCCAGGCGGTGGGAACGGTTGGCCGAGGGCCGGAAGTCTTCCAGGCCCTTGCGCATGGCCTCGTCGGGAGCGCCCAGGGCCCGGCCCGCCAGCAGGGCGGTGGCCAGGTTGGCCGCGTTGTGCACCCCGGGTAGCGGAACGGGCCAGATCTGGCCGTCCATTTCCAGGCTGGCCGGCTGGTCGCCCTGGTCCGGATGATAGATCCAGCGGTGATCCCCGTGAGCCTGTCCGTGGCTCAGCACCGGACAGGGGCAGCGTTGCAGCCAGCGCCGGTAACCCGGGCTGTCGGCATTCAGCACGGCTCGCCCCGTGGGCGGCAGGCCGTCCAGCATCTCGCCCTTGCCCTGAACCACCCCGTCCAGGGAACCGAACTCTTCCAGGTGGGCCTGGCCCGCGTTGGTGATGACACCCACCTCGGGGCGGGCCACCCGGGCCAGGGCGGCGATGTGCCCCACGGCCGAGGCCCCCATCTCCACCACGGCGAAGTGATGCTCGGGTCGCAGTTCCAGCAAGGTGACGGGCATGCCCAGCCGGCTGTTCATGTTGCCCCGGGTGGCCAGGCAAGGAGCCTGGGCCGCCAGCAGGGCCCTCAGCAGGTCCTTGGTGGTGGTCTTGCCGTTGGAACCGGTGACGCCAACCAGGTGCCCTGGCCAGCGGTCACGCCAGGCTGCGGCCAGAGCCATCAGGGCCGCCTCCGGGTCATGAGCCAGGATCACTCCTGCCCTGTGGTCTTCTGTCCCCAGGGAATCTTCCCCGTCCACGGGACGGGTCAGGACCCAGTGGCCTGCGGCCAGGGCCCGGGGCGCGAAGCGGCGCCCATCGGCGCGTTCCCCCGCCAGGGCCACGAAAAGCTGCCGGGGCTGGAGGTGGCGGTTGTCCAGTCCCGCCCCCACGAAGAAACCGGCCTGGCCCAGGGCTCCGCCGGCAATCTCGTCAGGAGAAACCTCCTGCCCGCCCGGCAGGCGCACTCCGGCCAGCAACCCGCGGGCCAGCAGGTCACGGGCCGCCAGGGCGATTTCAAAGCGCCCACCCTTCATGGCTGCCCCCCTTCCCCGGCCGACTGCCGGTCCACCCAGTGGCGGATGATCTCCCGATCATCCAGGTGCAGGCGCTGCTCCCCCACGATCTGGTAGTCCTCGTGCCCCTTGCCGGCCACCACCACGATGTCTCCCGCTCCGGCGTCCAGCAGGGCAGCCTCGATGGCTGTGGTGCGGTCCACGATCACCCGGCAGGCCGAGCTGCGCGCCTCCGTCACCTCGTCATAGCCAGCCATGATGTGGTCACAGATGGCGGCGGGGTCCTCGCTGCGCGGGTTGTCCGAAGTGATCCAGGTGGCATCGCTGCAGCGAGCCGCCACGCCGCCCATGAGCGGGCGCTTGCCCCTGTCCCGGTCGCCCCCGCAGCCCACCACCACCAGCAAGCGGCCCTGGACCAGTTCGTCACAGGCGGCCAACACGGCCTCAAGGGCATCATGGGTGTGGGCATAATCCACCACCGCCAGGCCACCGCCCGGCAGATCGATGCGTTCCATGCGGCCCGGCACCTGGGGCATGGCCCCCAGGGCGTCCAGGCAGGACTCGGCCGGGTAACCCAGGGCCAGCCCCGCCGCCAGGGCCGCGCACAGATTCTCCACGTTGTAGCGGCCCACCAAGGGGCTGCTCAGGCGCAAGTCCGTCCCTCGCCAGTCCAGTTCCAGGGTGGTGCCCTGCAACCCCAGGCGGGCCGCCGTCACCTTCAGATCGGCCGGCTGGGTGCTGGAGGGGTTGGCAGAGAATCGCACCACCGGATGCTCGCCCGCGCTCAGGGGGTTCAGATGGGGGTCCTCGGCGTTGAGAACCAGCGCGCCCCGGCCGGCCCGCAAATGGTCGATGATGCGGCACTTGGCCCGCAGGTAGTCTTCCAGGGTGGCGTGGTAGTCCAGGTGATCGCGTCCCAGGTTGGTCATGATGGCCACGTCCAGCTCCAGCCCGGCTGTGCGCTGCTGATCCAGGGCGTGGGACGAGAGCTCCATGGCCACGCTGCGACAACCGTTGTCCCGCATGGCGCCCAGCCACTGGTAGAACACAGGGCCGCCAGGCGTGGTCAGGGGCGCCGGCACGCTGCGCCGGCCGTCCTCGTAACTGATGGTGCCCACCAGGCCGCAGGGGCCCGCCACGCCTCCCAGCAGGCCGCGCATGAGGTAGGAAACGGTGGTCTTGCCGTTGGTGCCGGTGACGGCGCAGGTCACCATTTCCTGGTCGGGGCACCGGGCCAGGGCGCGGGCCAGCAGGGCCGGCGCGGGACGGGTGTCGGCCGTCTGCACCAGGGCAGGAAAATCTAGGCCAACGGCTTCTTCCACCACCACCGCCCGGCAGCCTCGAGCGGCCACGTCCGGCAGGTAGCGATGGCCATCCCCGGCGGTGCCCCTCACGGCCACGAACATTGTAGAGGCGTCGGCCTGGCGGGAATCGGCCGTCACCGCGGTGACGTCCACCTCCCCGTCACCCTGCAGGCACGCTCCGGGCAGGGCAGCCATCAGCCGGGCCAGCTTCATCGCCAGGGACCTTCCATGCGCAGGGACACCCGCATATCGCCCAAGGGAGTTCCCGGCGCGGGTTTCTGAGCCACCGCGTAGCCTGCGCCCTCCATGTCCAGGTTCAGCCCCAGGCTGGCGGCCAGACTGCCGGCCTGGCGGTTGCTCAGGCCGGAGAAATCAGGGCACACCACCACCGCTTCCTGGCCGGCTTGCTCCCGGGCAGCCACGGTGAGGGCCACCGTCTGGCCGCGGGGCATACGGGTTCCGGCGGCCGGCACCTGTTCCACCACCAGCCCGCCCGACTCGTTGCCGGACACCTGCAGGCCGGCGCGGTTCAGGGTGCGCGCGGCCCGGCTGGCCGATAGATGCAACACGTCTGGCACGACCACGGAAGCTTCTTCCCGATCGGTGGTCAGGGGAGCGGTGCGCGCTCCGGGCACATCGGCCAGCCAGTCGGTGGACTGCCGTATATCGCAAACCACATCCTGGAAAAGAGGCAGGGCCGACTGGGCGGCGTAGTAGCTGCGGTAGCCCCGGGGCTGGTCCAGAACGGTCAGGATGACCAGGCGCGGGTCATCCACGGGAACCACGCCCATGAAACTGGCCACATAGGCCCCGCGGGTGTACCCCACGTCACCGGGGCAGGATTTCTGGGCCGTCCCCGTCTTGCCCCCCAGGGCGATCCAGTCGGCCTGGGCGCTGCGGGCCGTGCCCTCGGTGACCACGCCGGCCATGGCCTGGCGCAACACCCGCGCCAGGGGCTCGGAGAAGATGCGGCGCAGGGGTACGGCCGGACGCTGCTCCAGCACCTCGCCCTCGCGGCTGCGCACTTCCCGCACCAGACGGGGCGCGTACAGCATGCCCCCGTTGGCCGCGGCCGAAACGGCCAGCGCCAGCTGCAGCGGCGTGACCATGACTTCCTGGCCGATGGCGATGGTGGGACGGGACCTGGCGGACCACTTGCTCGGGTCCCGCAGCAAGCCGGCTCCTTGGCCTGGATATGGCAGGGTGGTCTTCTGGCCGAAGCCGAAATCCACCAGGTCCCTGAAAAACTCCCGGTCCTGCAGATTACCCACGGCGCGGGCGAAGTAGATGTTGCTGGACAGGGCAAAGGCTTTCATCAGGCCGATGTTGCCGTACTCGTGGTCGTCATCGTTCCTGATGTTGAAGATTCCGGCGTCGGTGTTGCTGCAGTCGAAAACCGTCCCCGTGTCGATGGCCGCGTTGCGCAGCAGGGAGGCGGTGGTCATGATCTTGAAGACCGAGCCCGGCTCGAAATTGCCGGTGAAGTTGCGGTTCTGCCACAGGCCGGGCAGGGAGTAGTCCCCGTCCCGGCTTTCCAGCAGGGGATAGCTGGCGGCGGCCAGGATGTCGCCGTTGCGGGGATCCATCACCAGGATGGAGCCGCCCTCGGCCTTGAACTTCTCCACCGAATGCTGCAGGCGCTGTTCGCACATGGCCTGCAGTTCGGCGTCCAGGGTCAGCACCACGTTCTTGCCGTGGCGGGCCCTTTCCAGGACCACCTGGCCCAGGTCCTCGCTGTTGCCGGCCCTCTTCATGAGTCGCGCCCGGCCGGGTTCCCCGCCCAGGACGTCGTTCAGGCCCAGCTCCAGGCCGGTGGCCACGTCCCTGGGCTTTCCGTCCACCAGGTTACTGGTGTAGAAGCCCAGCAGGGAGGCCCCCACGCCGTCGTGGGGATACAGGCGGGCGCCCATGTCTTCCAGGGTGATCTCGGTGCGGGCCTCCAGGCGATTCTTTTGCTCGCAGGTCAGCACCACGTTGCGCGCCAGCACCTTGTGGCCCTGGCCCGACTCGATGGTGCGGCGCACCTGCGCGGCATCGCGTCCCAGCACCTGGGCCACGATGTCGGCGGTCTCGGCGGGATCCGCCACCTTCTGGCGCAGCACCCCCACACGCCAGCGCATGACCGACACGGCCAGGGGGTTGCCGAAGCGATCGTAGATATCGCCGCGGATGGGAGCCAGGCTGATCTCGTCGGTCCACAGGTCCCGGGCCCGGGCGGCGTAGCGCTCGTGCATGTGAACCTGGACGAAGACCACGCGCCCCACCAGCACCAGGCCCAGGCCCAGCAACAGCCAGCGCATCAGGCGCAGACGGGCGGCGGCCCGGGTCGTCTTCATGAGCGGCCACCCGGCGACGAGGGACCCTGGTCCGGGGAATCGGGATACAGTCGGATCATGCCCTCACCGGCCCCGGCCGGGGGCAGATCCTGGGCATGGGCGGTTTCCCCACCGGCCAGGGCTGGCAACCAGCCGGGCAGATTCCAGCGGGACCGGCGCTGGGGCTCATGAACGCGCACCAGCACGGGGTCGGGAGTTCGGGGCTGAATCAGGCCCAGTTCATCGTGAGCCCGGGCGCACACCACTTCGGGGCGGGTGACATGGTTCCAGCGGGCCTGCAGGGCCGCGTGACGGGTTTCCAGGAAGCTTTTCTGCTCGCTCAGCTGGGCGTTGCGCACGCGCATGTTGGTCACCTGGTTCAGCAGGACCACACGCCCGGCCATGAGGGCGGCAAAGAGGATGGCCAGGAAGATGATGGTGCCCATGCGCACGGTCATCAGGCCCTTGCGGTGAGCCATGGCCCCGGCGGCGGCGGGGGTTCCCATGTCACCGGCGGTGGACAGCCAGTCCCAGGTCTTCAGCAAGCTCATAATCCACCCTCCGGGTGTCGTACGATGGTGGCGGCCCGCAGGCGGGCGCTGCGCGAACGAGGATTGGCTGCCTCTTCCCCCTCCCCGGCCTGGACGGCGCGGCGGGTCAGGGGCTTCAAGAGCTGCTTGTGCCCGCAGGCGCAGATGGGCAGCTCGGGGGGGCAAAGGCAGTCTTTCTTTTCCCGGTCGATGAAGCGTTTGACCTGGCGATCTTCCAGGGAGTGATAGGAGATGACAACGAAGGAACCGCCGGGCCGGATGATCCGCGTCAGCTGCTCCAGGGCCTCGGCCAGGGCTTCCATTTCCTGGTTGACCACGATGCGCAGGGCCTGGAACACCCGGCTGAGGGTGGGCGCGCTCTTGACGTGGCGCGGCAGGACCTGCTCCACCACTTCCCGCAGTTGGGTGGTGGTGGTCAGGGGCTCCTCGGCGCGGCGCTGCACCAGGGCCCGGGCGATGCGCCTGCTGGCCCGTTCCTCGCCGTATCGCCAGATGATGTCGGCCAGGTCACGCTCGTCCAGGCGGGCCACCAGGTCGGCGGCCGTCTCCCCCACGTCCTGGTTGAAGCGCAGATCCAGGGGACCGTCCTGGCGGTAGCTGAAGCCCTTGTCGGCGTCGTCCAGCTGCCAGGAGCTCACGCCCAGGTCCAGGAGCACGCCGTCCACCTCGCGCCAGCCCTGCTGGGCCAGGGCGCGGGTCAGGTAACGAAAGGAAATGCGCTGAAAATGGAAGAGTTCGTGCTGAGCGGACAGGGCATGCGAGGCCTCCTCGGCCACCCCGTCCAGATCCAGCCCCAGCACCTCGGCGCCGGCTTCAAGCATGGCCCGGGAATGCCCCCCGAACCCGAAGGTCCCGTCCACCACCCGCTTACCCGGGCCCGGCTGCAGGTAGCCGAGAGTCTCGGCCAGGAGCACGGGCACGTGGCGGGGGTCGGTCATGGCAACACCCCGCCCTGGGCCCGGGCCAGAGTCCGCAGAACGGTGGAGGAATCGCTTCCCCCCACCAGTTCGCTATCCCAGTCCTCCATGACCAGGATGGCCTTCAGGTAATCGCTCCAGCCGTGCAGATAAAGCTGATGGCGGAACTGGCGGAGCTGCCGGTTCCACATGACGAGAGATGAGGTGGCGCGGTAGTCCAGGTGAGAAAGGCGGCTGCCGTCCAGGATGATGCGCCAGCCGCGCCCCAGCAGCATGGGAGCCACCCTGCTGACGAGGCGCCTGACACCGGCCCGATCCAAAGACCCCGAGAGAGTGACCCTGACAGTCCGGTCCGTCTGCCTGACTTCGACTTCCAAGGTTTCCAGATGACTGCCTGCGGCCTCCTGCCGTACAGACTGTCGGGCCAACTCTCTCGGCATTCGGGCTCCTTCCCGTCGCGGCCCATCCCTGGGCATGCTCTGCGCGCCACCGCCTAGCGGTAGAAGTTCCGCAGGAACCCGGCACCCAGTCCGTCCTGGTCCTGCGGCAGATTTTCGGCTTCCTCGGGCACCCACAGTTCCATGTAGGTTCCCATGCCCACCACCGTCACCTTCTTGTCCAGCCCCAGCAGAGCCTTGAACTCGGCGGGAATGGCCACACGCCCCTGAGCGTCGGGCTGAACCATGCGGCTCATCAGGCTCATGAGACGGCGGTTGCGGATGTCCTCGTCCGTGGGTTCATCCGACCGCATGCGGTTGAAGTTGTCCTCCCACACGCTGTGGGGCATGAGGGTGATGGATCCGTCATGACCGGGCGAGAACATGTACTTCTCGCGCTCCTCGTCCTCCACCGGCCCGCCCCCGCTCTTGCTGCGGAAACGGAAAGGCAGATGAAAGCGCCCCTTGCTGTCCACGGAACGCGTGAAAGCGCCCCCGAAGGTGTAGGGGTATTTCCGTTCTGCCGTTGCCTGTGGATCCTGGGACATGGCGGCTCGAATCATCCTTTGGCGGCGAGATCAAAATTGCTGGTCGGTGGAGGAAGCACCCTGAGCATGTGTTTTGTGCTGGCGTCAGGTTGATTGGTGTCCGGGCCGCCATCCTTGCATTCCGGTCGCCCCTCCGTGGGCATTCACCATTTTCACCAATTTCCGCCTATTTTCGACTTTTTCCTCCACCGACCATGTCCAGAGAGTAGTTTATGCCCGTGTCGAGGTCAACCCCCATTTTTCAGGTTTTTGCATATTTTTTATAACTGATTATAAAACAATCAAATAAAAGCCAAATGGGCTGGGCGGACGTCAAGAATGTGCTGGTGGGGAATAATGGGGTCAATATCCTGCAGGTTATACCCTGAAGATTGTTGCTGGGCCTGCTGGAAAAAAAAAGGCCCCCTCAGGGGCCCTGGAAACCGCCAGAATGTGAATTATTCCGAGGGAAAATCATGAGGCAGGGACCAGAAACAATTTCCCGGGCACCGGGCTTAAATCACCCGTTGGAAGGGAGTTGGCCCTTTTCCCGGCGCAGGACCCGCCAGAATCGCCACAACATGACACTGGCCCCCACCGCGTAGGCGATGGTGCTGGCCCAGGCCGCTCCCACGGGCCCATGGGCAGGGATGAGAACCCACGCCGCCCCCAGATTCACCACCACCGTGACGACGCTGGCCTGGGTGTTCCAGTGGGGTTTGCCTCGCCCGATGAAATCTCCGGCCAGGACCACTCCGGGGGCAAAGGCCACGATGCCGGGCAAGAGGGCCCGCAGGGCCGCGGCCGAGCCGGCGAACTGCCCCTTGAGCAGGAAACCCAACAGGGGGTCGGCCAGCAGGTACAGGGGCAGGGCGCAGGCCAGGGTCAGCAGGAACCCCAGGCGCAGGGCCTGAACCGCCGTGCGGTCCTTGCTGGAGTCCCGGGCGTGGGTGGCCGAGGAATGAACCAGCAAGGGCGTGATGGCTCCGGGCAGCAGCCACAGCATTTCGCCCATGCCCACGGCCACCGAGTAGATCCCCACCTCCTCGGCGCCGCGAAAGATCTCCAGGAGGTACTGGTCCAGGCGCAACAGCAGGAAATAGGCCACCATGGAGAACTGGCCCAGCCAGCCACGGCGCATGTGAAACCAGATGATGCCGGGCAGGGAGCGCCGGGCCAGGTCGGCCGGAATGCCCTCATCATCCACCAGGGCGGTGGCCTCGCTGGGCGGTGCGGTGGCCGCGATCCCGGCCTCGGGGTCACGAGACGGCCGCCGGAACTCTCGCACCACCAGGATCAGCAACGCGGCTCCCCCCAGGGCCTGGGCCAGAGCCAGCGCCCCCACGGCCAGGCCCAGGGTCAGGCTGCCCAGCCCCCACACCAGCAACACCGCGCCCAGATGCCCCAGCGCCCGGTAGCCGTTGACCGCCGAGCCGATGACCAGCCGGCCCCGGGCCAGCAGATCATAGGAAAAGATCTCGAAGGTGAGCATGCCCGCCGCGGCCAGGGCGGCCAGAAATCCCCAGCCCCTCTGCCAGCCCAGGTGGTCGGCCAGGAAGCGGGCCGGCTGAGCCGTGGTGGAGAACCAGGCCAGGGCCAGCAGCACCAGCAACATGGTGGCGACCCAGGAGATCTGTGCCCGGAAAAGCCGCCAGGGAGGAATGCGCCCCTGGCGCAGGGGGGGCACCGCCGCCAGGCCCAGCCCACCACCCAGCACCGAGGCCAGCAACTGGACCCCGGCTTCGGTCAGGCTGTAGTGCCCCTGCCCCTCGGGCCCCAGGGTGCGGGCCACCAGGAACAGGACCAGGGCCTTGGCCAGGACCTGCCCCACCCGGCTGAAGAGAATGCGGGCTGCGGCCTTGAAGAGCCTCACGAGCCGCCCTCCCTCTCGGGACACTGTGGCCCCCGATCCGGGGGCTCGGACCCGCCCGCATCGGTTCTCCCCGCATCGAATCGTCCTGGCTGAACCGGTCCATCATGCCAGCGCCCGGCCTCGGGTCCGGCTCCCAGAAAGACCCGCCAGCGGGCGGCCATCCCGGCCAGCCGGCGCAACAGGCGCAGCCCCCCGGACTGGTTCAGGTAGAATCCACGGGCTTCCATCTCGGCCCCGAAGAATTTCTTGAATCCGGCCAGGGACACCACCCCTCCGCTGGCCCCCAGGTCCAGGCTGCGGGCCCCGCGGCGGCAGGCCTCTTCCACATCCCCCCACACCGCCACCGTGGCGGGAAAATGGCTCCGGGCGAAGGCGGGGTCGGTCACACCGTTCCAGGCCATGACCCGGTCCCCGAACTGCAGGTTCAGATGTCCCCCCACCACCTGCCCTTCCACCATCACGCAGGTGAAGAACACCGTCTCCTCGGGGCCGGCCAGCAGGTTTTCCAGGAAAAGCAGGGGCACCGGGTCGGTCCCCCAGGTGGCGCAAGCTGCCTCATAAATGGGATAATAGCGCCGCAGCAGATCCCCATCCCGGCTGACGACGACCCGGGCCCCCCGCCGCAGGCCGCGATTCCGCTCGTTGCGCTTGTTCTTGGCCAGGCGATCCATCTCCACGGCCTCGGGACCGCCCCTCAGGTCGATGACCGCCGCCGGCACGTCCCGGCGCTGGAAACGAGGGTCGCCCGCCAGCAGGGCGCCGAACCTGGCCTCGTGGTCCGTGTTCAGGGAGATGCCGCAACTGCAAAGAGATCCGCGGCGCAGACTCAGCGCCCCGTCCACCAGGATGCGGAAGATGCGTTCCTGGTCGGGCCGGCTCAGGCGCGCGGCCACCAGAGGCCCGCCCGAGGTGCCGTCCAGGTGGCTCTGGAAATGATCCACATGCCCCAACACCGGAACGCGGGTGCGGCGACGCACCCCCACCAGTCCCCCCACCAGGCTTTCTCCGTTGCCATGGTCGGAAAGGGCGTGAACCGTCAACCAGACCGGCTCCAGCTGGGGCAAGGAGGCCACGGCGGCCCGGGTCCAGGCCGGCGTGTGGAAGAAATCCGCCCCACCGTCGGCGGCCAGCAGGTCGTCCCATCCCGGCGGGGGCTGAGACCATTCCTGCAGGCGCGTGCCCCCCGTGGCGGAATCGCCGGGGGCAATCACTGCGGGGAATCCTTCGGCTCGGAATCCTGCGCGGCCAGCTCGGGCCGGCTGAGCAGCCCGGCCAGCATATCACGCATTTCCCTGACCGCGCCGGCCTGGGCCAGCTCCTGCAGACTGCCAACCACGGCCAGGGCCCGATCACTGGTTCCGTTGGGCGAGGTGGCCTTGCGGATCAGGGGATGATCGCTGGGCCCCAGGGTCTCGTACTCCTCGTTCAGGCTCTCGTGCAACCTCTCTCCCGGACGCAGGCCCGTGATCTGGATTCCCGGTCCCTGGTCCCCGCCGGCGGGGTCGTAACCCGACAGCGCCAGCAGGTTGTTGGCCAGCTCCAGGATGGACACGGGGTTGCCCATTTCCAGGATGTAGGTGGCGCCCTGCTCTCCCATGACCATGGCCTCGACCACCAGCAGGGCGGCCTCCTTGATGGTCATGAAGTAGCGGGTCATCTCGGGATGGGTGATGGGCAGGGGCAACCCGGCCTCGATGCGTTTCTGGAAGAAGGGCACCACCGATCCCCGGCTGCCCAGGACGTTGCCGAAGCGCACCGTCATGAAGCGTGTCTCGTCGCTGTCGGCGGCCGCCCGGCGCACCACCAGTTCGGCCACCTTCTTGGTGGCGCCCATGATGCTGGTGGGAGCCACCGCCTTGTCCGTGCTGATGAGCACGAAACGCCGCGCCCCCACCCGGCGGGCGAACCGCACCATGTTGGCGGTGCCGCCGATGTTCACCAGCACCGCCTCCTCCGGATTGGTCTCCATGAGGGGCACGTGCTTGTGGGCCGCGGCGTGCAGGATGAAATCGGGGCGCAGGCGATGGGCCAGGTTTTCCAGGCGCTGCCCGTCCCGCACATCGGCGATGACGCGAACCAGTTCGGCCGAGGTTCCCCGGCTGTCCAGCTCGGCGGCCATCTCGAAGATGCTGTTCTCGCCCCGCCCCAGCAGGATGATCCGGGCCGGGTCCAGCGCCGCCAGCCGGCGGCACAGCTCGCCGCCGATGGAACCGCCCGCTCCGGTGACCATGACCGTCTGCCCCTGGACCAGACTGCGCGCCGTGGCGTCGTTGAAGTCCACCGACTCCCGGCCCAGCAGGTGCTCGGGCTGGACCTGGCTGATCTGGTCGAAGTTCACATCGCCCAGGATGATGTCCCGCACACCCGGCACCAGCCGGAAGGGCAGGCCGGCCCGCTTGCAAAGAATGACCAGCCGGCGCACCAGACCGCCACCGCCCGAGGGGATGGCCAGCAGGACCTCCTCGGCCTGCACCTGCCCCGCCACCTCCACCAGATTCTCGGTGCCGCCATGCACGGGCAGATCGCAAATCCGAGTGCCGATGAGGGCCGGGTCGTCATCCAGGAAGGCCACGGGCAGGACGGGGTAGCCCTGCCCCCTGATCTCCTTGACCAGGGATTGCCCGGCCACGCCGGCCCCCACCACGAGCAGGCGCGTGGCCTGGGCGCTGGTGGGCCGGACAGGGGCGTTGTGATCGTCTGAGTTCCCGGTGTTACCGGTGTTACTGGACATTTGCTTTCTGATCCTTCACTCGCCTAGCGGACCACCGCCAGGCTCTTGACCACGGTCTGATTTCCGTATTTGATCCGGATGATGTACATGCCGCTCACCACATCCGATCGTTCCAGGGCGATGTTGCGCCCATCCCAGAACCCCTCGTGCGCCGTCACGTTCAGGTTCTCGAAGATGAGCTGCCCTTCCAGGTTGTAGATCTGGACCTCGGCCGGATCGCCCCGGTCGGCATCGGCCGCGATGCCTCCCAGCTTGAGGAAGCCCGAGCCCTCGGCCGGCTTGTAGGGACTGGGATAGAAATAGGCGTCCAGGGCCGAGGCGGCGCCGCTGCCGTCGCCGGCGGCGAAGGTCAGTTCGGCGGCCCCGCGATCCGACGAGATGAGCAACTTCTCGCCGTCGGGCGAGATGACCATGCGACGGTACTCGCCCCCGGGCAGGTCGATCACCGCATTGAAGGAATACAGGGCAGCGAAACTGCTGTTGGCCAGGTAGTTCCCCGGATCGAAGTAGGCGGAGAAGTAGGTGTCGCCGCCGGAGGTCACTCCCCGGTTCAGGCCCGAGCGGCAAAGTACCCACACGGCGCCGTCGGCGTCCACATTCACTCCCACCACGTTGCCGTCCACCACGCCCTCGGCGTAGGGGCTGGACTTCTCGCTGAACGATTCATCGACCACCACCAGCAACTCTTCTCCACTGACCGTGTAGTGGAACCGGGCCAGGCCGTTGCCTCCGACCCAGATGGTGCCGTCCTCGGCCAGCGCCATGGCGCGGACATCCTTGGGATCGTTGGAGGCCCGGGGCAAGTCGCTCACGGGATCATCCCAGCGGTCGTCGGAGGTGTCCAGCCAGGTCAAGGGATCGTTGGGCCCGGCCGCGTCGCCGTTGATGTCCCAGCGCACAAGGCCCACCCCGGCCACGGCGAACCAGATCACGTCGTTGCGTTCCACCAGGGCGGCGTAGACCTCGGCGGTGGTGCCCAGTCCGCCCTCGCCCATGGGCAGGGTGTCCCAGTTGTTGGGGTTGCGCCACTGGGCGGGGTTGACCAGGATCTCGACCTTGTTGATGTCCCGCCAGTCGTGCATGAAGAATACCGTGCCGTCGGGGTGCACCATGATGTTGGTGGTGCCCCGCCCCTCCAGGCCGCAGTTGGTGGGGTGCATGAGCTCGGTCACCCGGGTCTGGGGATCATGGCGCACCACGCCACGGGACAGCTGTCCCGCGTAGATGGTGCCGTCCATGCCCGTCCCCATGGCCACGATGTTGGACCCGTGGTCGAACAACCCGGAAGAGTCGTTGTCCGCCGACGCCAGCTCGTAAACGGCGAACCAGCCGTCCTCCGTCTGCTGGCAGAATCCGGTGGCGTTGTGGGACCCGATCCAGGGCGAACCGTCGCGCCCGTAGGTCACGCCCGTGGCGTTGGCCACCATGGAGGCGTCCAGCACCCGCGTGGTCCACTGCTCGTCGGCTCCGTAGAGGCCCAGGTAACCATACCCCACGGTGGTGACCATGCCCTCGGGGTTGACCTGCCCGCCCACGTAGGGTGAGGTTCCCACGGCCAGGCTGCGGGTGCGCGTGTAGGGAGCGGCGATCTGGGTCCAGGTGGTGCCGCCGTCGAAGCGGTTCAGGTAGCCGGTGTCCAGGCCGTCCAGGCCCAGGGCGTAAAGGCCCGCCGGCCCGTAGGCCAGGCGGCTGCCCCGCTGCCCGGGCAAGACTCCCATGTACTGCCAGCGGGTCTGTGCGGGGGCCCAGTAATAGATGCCCGCCTCGGTGCCCACCAGCAGTCGGCCGTCGCCATCCAGGCAGAAATCGTTGATGATCAGGGTACCCAGGCCGTCGTTGCTCTCGACGAAGGTGTTGTCGACGAAACGGCAGATACCCACGGGCGTCCCCACGAACAGGGTCTCGCCATACAGGGCCAGGGCCGTCACATCGTCGCTGCACAGACCGTCCTGGTACTGTGTGTAGATGTTGCCGGGCAAGCCGTCGATGATGCGACCGATGCCGGCGCCGTCCATGGCGTAGTACACCACCTCGCTGTTGTTGACCACCGCGGCGGTCACCGCCGTCAGGTTGGTGCCGCCGATACTGCTCGAGAATGCCCGGAACTCGGGCTCGGCGCCCCCGGGATCGGCGATGCGGGTCAGGCCGCCGTCCGCCGTGGCCACCCACAGGTAACGCCCGGACCACGCCATGTCGGTGATGTAGTTCCCGGACACCCTGCCATCGGCGAAAATGCGCCGGGGGTTGTCCCAGTCCCCCACATCCCAGGTCACCAGACCTCCGGCATCCAGCCCTCCGTACAGGCGTCCATCCACCTCCAGCAGGTGATTGATGGAGCGGGTGTTGAGCAGCGGTTGCGATGAGAGGGTCCCCACCTGGGCAGCCACGGTTCCGGCCATCACCAGGACCGCACCCACCAGCGCCGGAACCCAGGCCGGGAAGTTGCGTCCGGCCCCTCGAAGCTGAATCTTGAACATCCGATCTATCCTCTCCACCGGATTCCCCCCGGTATCTGGTTATAGCCCCTGGCCGCCCCTGGTGGTGTTCCCTCCGAAACCACCGGGATCGTGCCACAGCTGTTCGAGTCTGTCACGCCAGGGCGCGTCATTTTCCCCGTGCCCGAGAGCCCACCCCCCGGTCAAGCCGGGAGCGGCGGGATACAGCCGCCACAACCCATGCCGGCCTTCCGTTCCCCCCGGCAGCACCGTGTGGTCTCCCAGGGTGGCGGGTGAGCCCACCACGCCCAGCTTGCCCCGCAGGAGGGCCGGCGCCAGCCGCCACTGCCAGGGCAGGCTGCGAGTGCGGCCCAGGCTGTCCAGGGCCAGCTCGATCTTCACGCGATGCCCCCAGAAATCCTGGACTTCCACTTTTTCCAGTCTGGCCGTACCTCGCCGTGCCGAGACCGTCTTTTGCCACAACCACCAGGGCCAGGCCAGCAACAAAAGAACCCCGCCGCCCAGCAGGGCCAGCAGGCGTCCCAGCATGGCCCGCGCCACGGCAGCGCTGTCCTTCACCGTCACCGCGCTCTGGCCGGCCCCGAAAACCGCCCCGTGGACGGGGGCGTTCAACAGCCACACGTCGGGGATCTGCCAGCGCAGGCGCACCCCCAGCCGGCGCAACCCGGCCAACTGGCGCCATTCGGTTTCCTGGTCACCGGGTCGCTCCCGAAAAACCACCTGGCTGATGCGATAGCGGGGTACCACCATCAAGAGGTCCGCCGGCGGCCCCAGCCAGGGAATTTCCCCGCCCCCCAGGGGGGGCAGGCTTCCCCCGGCGGCCGGTGGAGGTGACACGTAGCCGGCCAGGTCCACGCCCTGGGCCAGCAGCAGATCCTTCAGCCCGGGACTGCGGGACAACCAGTGCCCCAGCTCGGCCTGGTCGCCTACCAGCAGGGTCCGCTCCAGGGACAGACGTCCCCTCTCCAGGCGCTGGAATACCGCGCTGAAAAGCCGCTCACCCGTGAGCACCGCCCCTGCCAGCAGAGGGATGAACATCAGCAGGACAGCCCGGCTGACCACCTCCAGGTGGCCCAGGTAGGTGCTGGCCATGAGCAGAACGGAAAGGGTCCCGATCTGCTTGAGTTGCTCCAGCACTGCGCGCCGGATGCGCCCCTTGCCGGCGCTGTAGCGGCCGGTCATGAAGAAGGTCACCGAGGCCAGCAGGAGGCTGAAGCCCAGCACCGGCAGGTATTCACGGAAGGGAAACAGGCGCTCATCGAAAACCCCGGGCATGAACCGATCGGCGGCGGCCCGCAGCTCGTAAGCCAGGCCGAAAGCGGCCGTCACGCCCACCAGGTCGGCCACCCACAGCATCAGCAACATGAGGGGATCGCGCCACTTCTTCAGCAGCCAGACCAGGATGCCCCACTTCTCGTAGAAGGAAATGAGACTGCCCAGATGCATCCAGAAGGTGCGGTTGAAGGTGCCCTTGGCGCTGTCCCGCCGGTGGCGGTGGATGAAGCGCGCGTCCGGGGCGTAGACCACCTCGAAACCCGCCTGCCACATGCGATAGCACCAGTCCACGTCCTCGAAGTACAGGAAGAAACGCTCGTCCATGGGCCCGGTGCGCTGCATGGCGCAGCGCCGCACCAGCAGGCATCCGCCCAGCACCCAGTCCACCGGCCGGCTGCTGCGGTGGTCGAAGTCCTTCATCAGGTGCAGGCGCACCGACTCGCTGTTGGGAAAGATCTTCCCCAGGGGCGTGCGCCGCATGAGCAGGGTGGTGAAGGTGTAGAAGCGGCGGCACGAGGCCTGGATGCTGCCGTCCTCGTTGAGCAGCTGCGGCCCCACCATGCCCGCCCGGGGGTTGGCGTCGGCGAATTCCAGCAGGGCGTCCAGGGCCCCGGGCTGGACCACGATGTCCGGGTTCAGAACCAGATAGTAGTCGGCCTCGGCCTGGGCCATGCCCAGATTGCACCCCCGGGAGTAGCCCGTGTTCTCGGCGCTGAAGATCCAGGTGAAATCCGGATACCGGTCGTGCACCCGGTCCAGGCCGTCGTCACGGGAGGCGTTGTCCACGATGATGACCTGGTGCTCCTGGCGGGGAGCACAGGCCACGATGGATTCCAGGCACCGGTCCAGGTCGGCGCTGGAATTGTAGTGGACGATGACGATGGCGAGTTTCAAAACGGCTCCCGTTTCTCAGGTCAGGGAATGCGCCGCAAGCGCAGGGCCCAGACCATCCACATGGCCTCGAAAATGATCTTGCGGGACATCTTGGACACCCCCACCGCCCGGTCCACGAACATGATGGGGATTTCCTTGATGCGCAGCCCGCGCCGCCAGCAATGGTAGTTCATCTCGATCTGGAAGGAGTAGCCGTCGCTCTTGATGCTGGGCAGGGGCAGCATCTCCAGGGTGGAGCGGCGGAAACACTTGAACCCGCCTGTGCTGTCCTTGATGGGCATGCCCGTGATGAAACGGGCGTAGAAATTGGCTCCCACGCTCAGGAAGAGCCGGCTGAGGGGCCAGTTCACCACGGTGATCCCCTCCAGGTAGCGGCTGCCCAGCACCAGATCGTGGCTCTCGATCTCCCTCAGGAAGTGGTCCAGGGCCTCGGGCTGGTGGCTGAAGTCGGCATCCATCTCGAACACCACCTCGAAGTCGGTGTTGTCCAGGATCCACTGGAAGCCGGCGATGTAGGCCGCCCCCAGGCCCTGCTTGCCGGGGCGCTCGAGGATGAGCACCCGGTCCCCGAATTCGGGCAGGGCCTTGACCACACCGGCGGTGCCGTCGGGGGAGTTGTCGTCCACCACCAGCACGGAAAGGCGGGGGTCACGGGCCAGGATCTCGGGAATCAACCGCCCGATGTTGTCGGCCTCGTTGTAGGTGGGCACCACCACCACGGCCTTGGTCACCGGTTTCAGGGCGGGCAGGCCGCTCGCACCTCCGCCAATCTCACTCATGGGCATGACTTCCTTCCACGGGAGTGGATTTTCCTCGTCCCGAAAGGCCGCGCCGCAGCCACGGCAGGACCAGAAGCAGGAGAATGACAAGAGCACCGGCCACCGTCAGGCTCAGGCCACGCCTGACCGAGGGGTCGGTGTAGTGGAATCGCACCGTGTGAGAGCCGGCCTCCAGGGCCACCCCCCGCAGGACCAGGTCGGCGGTCAGCAACCGGGCGGGCGCGCCGTCCACCTGCACCCGCCAGCCGGGGGCATTCATATCGGCTAGCAAGAGCAGGGCCGCGGTCGGGGCGTCGGTCTGCAGAACCACCTCGTCCAGGCCGTCTTTCACGAAAACAGGCGCGGGCAGGGGCGCCGCGGCCGGGACGGGCCGGGGATCGGGCTCCTCGGCCAGGTAGACCGTGCCCGTGACGTCCAGGGTGCCAGCCTGGATTCCGTCCAGAAATGGCGCCAGGGCGTCCTTTTCCGGCAACTGAGCCACCAGCTGGTAGCTGTCCAGCAACCGGGCCCTGGGCAGAGCGCTTTCGTTGCGGTACAGGTACACGCCGGACTGGCCCAGGGGCTGGGCCTGCACCTGGATTCCCGCTTGCTGCAGGTATTCCAGATCGGCCGGCCCCAGCTGCCCGTTAACCGCCACCACCGAACCGGCCAGCCAGCTGGCCAGGCGGCCACCCAGGGGGTTGGCGTACAGGCGCTTGTAGATCTGCTCGTAGCGGGCCAGCTTCGCCGGATGATAGCCGGCCAGGGAGCGCACCCCGTCCGTCATCCACAGGAAGGCCTCGGGCACGTTGCCCAGGGGCCACACCCGGTCGTGGCCGCAGGCGTCGCGCACCATCTCGCCGGTGGGACCGGCATCGATCACCCGGGCCTCGGGGGCGGGCCGCAACAGGGGCTGGGCCGTCACCAGGGTGCCCCGGCCGTCGGGACCGCGCGCCACCGATTGCAGGCCGTATTCGGGATGGATGATCAGGCGGTTGACCCCACCCAGGTCCAGCACCACCAGCACCGCCAGGATCCAGGGCAGCTGGGGCACCAGGAAGCGGCGGTTGCGGTGGGCCGCCCACAGGGCGGCCCCGGCCGTCAAGAGCACCAGCCCCATGCGGATGAGGCTGCTCTTGTGCAGGAACCAGGACTTCTCCAGGATCACGTCCACGGCCTGCTTGCCCGAACTGGCGGCCATGTCCTGCAGCCCGGACAGGTAGGCGCCCTTGCCCAGGCCGGCGGCTCCGGCCAGCAGCATGATCAGGCCCAGCGCGCCCAGCACGGCGGGCAGGACCAGCGGGCGGCCGAAGGGGGCAGGCCCCTGCTGGGCGTCATCCTGTTGCAGGGCCTGCTGCCAGGCCCCGGCCCCGCGGGCGGCCAGCAGGGCCACCACGAAGCCCACCAGCACCAGGATCATGGAGGGAATGCGGAACTTGTTGAAGAAGGGCAGATAGTTGTACAGCAGCTCGTAGAGCCCGAAGCCGAAGTTGCCGAAACTGATGAACACGGCCAGCACCACCAGCACCATCAGACCGATGGTCAACGAGCGGCGCCCGTGCCACCAGGCCCCCGCCGCCAGCCCCAGCAGGAGCAGTCCCAGATAATTGGGGTAGTCGTTGAAGGGCATGAACCCCACGTAGGTGGACTTGCCGAAACCCGCGGCCGCGGGCAGAACCAGCGTGCCCAGCTCGGCCGGGGCCAGGCTCCAGCCGGTGGCGTATTCCAGGGTGGCCCCGCCCCCGGCGGCGGCCTGTCCGCGGATGCTGATCTTGGAGTAATCGTGCAGGGGCAGCAGCAGGACGGCCCCCACCATGAAGCCCAGCACGATGCCCACGCCCACCTGCCCCAGGCGCAGCCAGCGGGTGGCTGGGCGCAGCCGACGGGCGGCCTCGTCCAGGGGGAACAGGGTGCCCCACAGGGAAACCCAGCCCACGGTCATCAGGATGTAGAAGGTGATCTGCGGGTGCCCGCGCAGGAACTCCAGCCCCATGAGCAGCCCCAGCCAGCCCACCGAGCGCCAACCCTTGCCGTCCAGGATGCGCAGGGCCAGACCCACCACCCAGGGCAGGTACATGGCCGCTCCCAGCTTGGACCCGTGGCCGTGCACCACCCAGGCGGTGACCTTGGGAAACAGGATGAAGGCCACGGCCCCCAGCACCAGCAAACCCGCGGGTAGACGCCAGCGCGACAGCAACCAGGCCATGCCCAGCCCCCCGAAGAGCAGGTGGGCCAGGGCCCAGGTCATGGGCGGAAAGGCCAGCTTGGTCTGCAGGAAGTTGAACACCACCGAGGGCGGGTAGATGAACCGGGCATAGGTCATGGACCCGAAGCTGGGCATGCCGGCGAAGATGTATGGGTTCCAGTGGGGGTAGTGCCCCTCGGCCAGGCTGGCGTCACCCACGGCGTGGAAGGCGTCGGCGTTGCTGCTGTCGGGGCTGGGAAAGACCAGCTTCTGGAACATGGGCCCGGGATAGGTGACGGCCAGGACCACCAGCAGAGCGCACACCACCAGGATCCAGTGGGCCGGGCCCTGGTCGGCGCCCAGCCAGGCGGGCAGCTTCAGCCCACCGGCTCGGCCGGCGAGGTTGCCGGCGGCCAGCTTTTTCTGGGTTCGTCTGTCCTTCTTGGCCAAATCCTTCTCCCGTTCTGCCGCCGTGATCCGGCCGCCGTTTTCTTCTCGCCGATAACCTCTCACCGGGCCTGGAACCCCTCGGGGCGCCTACTCTTCGTAGGGCCGCCCTCGCACCTCGTCCAGGGCTCCCCGCCACACGGCCAGGGCCGTGTCCAGATGCCCCGTCCACAGGTTCCACAGGGCGTGGGCGCTCAGGAACACCACCTGGCTGAGGATCAGCATGGGCCACCAGTTGCGGGGCCAGTGGGTCATGAGCAGGCGCACGTGGCTGCGGGAGCGCAACCAGGCCCGCCGCGGGCTCTGCTGCCCCAGGGTGGCGCTGACCTTGTGCAGCACCAGGGCCCGGGGCACGTGCAGGATCTTGCCGCCGGCGGCCAGCACCCGCAGGCTGTAGTCGGCGTCCTCGCCGTAGAAGTGGTAGGACTCGTCCAGCAGCCCCACCGTCTCCAGGGCCCTGGGCTTCAGCAACAGGGCACAACCGGTGCCGTAATCCACCAGGCGCTGGTGATGATCCAGGTTCCCCGCCAGCTGCCGGATACCGTGGTGCTTGATCCAGCCGGTGAAGCGCCCCACCCGGCCACCATCATACCAGACCCGGGCCGGGTCCGAGGCATAGCAGATGCGGGGCGTGGCCAGCCAGGCCTCTTCGCTCTCGGCCAGGGCCGCCACCAGCCGGCGCAGGCTGCCCTCGGGCACCAGGGTGTCGTTGTTCAGCAGCAGGACATAACCCGGGAAGGCCTCGTCCTGCAGGCGGGCCAGGGCCACGTTGTTGCCGCCTGCCCAGCGAAGGTTGCGCCCGGTTTCCATCACCTCGACCTCGGGATAGTTGGCCCGGGTCCAGGCCACGCTGTCATCCCGGGATCCGTTGTCCACCATGATGATGCGCATGCCCGGATAGTCCGTATCCCGCAGGGTGCGGAAACAATCGTTCAGGTCGGCCAGCCCGTTCCAGTTGACCACCACCACGGCCAGGGGCGGCAGGGGCTTGCCCCCCACGCCGCCCGGCTCGGCTGGGGCCGCCAGCAGCTCAGACACGCTGGGCCACCCGGAAGTTGTTCTCGGGATTGCGGCCGGCCACCACCAGCTCGGCGATGAGCCCCAGGCTGAAGAACTGGAACCCCACCACGATGAGCACCAGGCCCAGGGTCAGGGTGGGCTTCCACCCCAGGTTCATCCCGTAGAAGTGCTTCAGGATGTGGTGGATGGAATGGTAGGCCCAGATGCCCAGACCCACGGTCCAGAAGCCCAGCCCCATGCGCCCGAACATGTGCAGGGGCGAGCTCTGCTTGGCATGCAGGAAGTACACCGTCAGCAGATCCAGGAAGCCGTTGATGAACCGGTCCACGCCGTACTTGGTGGTGCCGTACTTGCGGGCGAAGTGCTTCACCGGCATTTCCGTCACCTTGAAACCGTCCAGGTGGGCCAGGGCAGGCACGTATCGGTGCATCTCGCCGTACAGCTTGACCCGGCGGGTGACCTCACGCCGGTAGGCCTTCAGGCCGCAGTTGAAATCGTGCAGATACAGGCCGCACATGCGGCTGGTGAACCAGTTGAAGATCTTGCTGGTGTTGTTCTTGATGAAGCTGTCCTTGCGGTCCTGCTTCCAGCCAGACACCAGATCCCAGCCCTTGTCCTCGATCATGCCCACCAGGTCGGGGATCTCGGCAGGATCGTCCTGCAGGTCGGCGTCCATGGTGATGACGATGCGGGCCGAGGCGGCCTCGAATCCGGCGGCCAGGGCAGCGGCCTTGCCGAAGTTGCGGCCGAACTTCAGACCATGCACCTGGGGCCTGGCGGCGGCCAGTTCCCGCACCACCTCGAAGGTGCGGTCGCTGCTGCCGTCATCGATGACCCACACCTCGTAGGTGCGGCCCATGCCGGTGATGGCCTGGTCGATGCGGTCCACCAGTTCGGGCAGGCTTTCTTCCTCGTTGAAGGCCGGCACCACCACGGCCAGATCGGTGCGCACCTCGGCGGGCAATTGGTCAGACACGAGAATCCTTCCCGTCCCGGCGCCTGGCCAGGACCCAGTCCACCTGGCGAGCCAGGCCTTCCCTGAAGTCGATGGTGGGCCGGTAGCCAATGGTTGCTTCCACATGGGACCGGTCGGCGAAGGTGTCCTTCACGTCCCCCTTGGCCGTTTCCTCGTAGATGATCTCGGGCTGCAAACCCGGCACCCGCTCCTGCAGAACAGCCGTCAGGGTTTCCAGGGTGTCCCGGAACACCAGCCGGCTGCCGCCGCCGGTGTTGAAGACTTCCCATTCCTTTTCACAGGCCACCGCCAGCAGGTTCGAGCGAACGGCATCGCCCACGAAGGTGAAATCCCGGGTCTGGCTGCCGTCGCCGAACACCACGAAGGGCCGGCCGTCCAGGGCCTGCTCGATGAAGCGGCGGAAGGCCATGTCCGGGCGCTGGCGCGGGCCGAAGACCGTGAAGTAGCGCAGGCTGCTGGTGGGCACCTGGAAGTTCATGCTGTACAGGACGCACAGGTGCTCGGCCGCCATCTTGGTGACGCCGTAGGGCGAGCGGGGCTGGGGCAAGGCCTGCTCGGTGACGGGCAGGCGGGGCTGGTCGCCGTACACCGAGCTGCTGCTGCTGTAGACGAAGCGGCGCAGGCTGCCCCGCACCATCTCGTGGCGACAGCTTTCCAGCATCCGCTGGGTGGCCAGGACGTTGCGGGAAAGATATTCGGCGAAATAATCGCCCCAGCTGGCGCGCACTCCGGCCTGGGCGGCCAGATGAAAACAGGCCACCGCCCCGGCCAGCAGAGCGGTGGTGTCCAGGTCGTTGATGTCTTCCTGCAGCATGGTGAAGTCGGGATGGTCCGCGAATTCCCGCATGTTGTACCGCTTGAGATCGGGATCGTAGTAGTCGGTCAGGCAATCCACGCCCACCACCCGGCAGCCCAGGGCCAGCAGGTGCTGGGTCAGGGTGCTGCCGATGAATCCCGCGCAGCCGGTGACCACCACCGGGGCTCCCGGTCGCAGGATATCCGTCACCCCCGCGGGCAGCCCGGCCAGGTTCTCGGTGACGTGCTTACTGTCCAAGGGCCTCTCCCACCTTTTCCTGGACCTGTTTCTGTTCCATCTCCCGGTACTTCTGCTGCAGCTGTTCCAGGCCCTGCCGCATGGCCGGGTCTTCCTGGCCGCTCAGGGCGGTCCAGTCGTCCATGACCCGGCGGGCTTCGGCCAGCTGGCCCAGAGAGGTGTAGATGGTGAACAGCACCTGCCGGTAGAACAGCCGCTGGGGATGAGCGATGACCCGCTCCTCGGCCCAGTCCAGGGCCAGCTCGGCCACGCCGCCGCCCAGGATGCCACGCATGACGGTGGTCACCACCTGCTCCTCCACCGGCTGGGGCACCCGGCCGTACAGGCCGTTCAGGAAGGCCTTGGCGTCCTCGTCCCGGTAGTTCTGCACCAGCAGCAGGGGATAGAACTCCATGGCCTGCTGGTTCTCGGGTTCCAGACGCAGGCAGGCCTCGAAGGCCACCAATGCCCGGTCCAGGTAGTTGCGGTAGGTGGCGGTGTCGGAGGGGGCCGTCTGGTTCGCCTTCTGGTAGAACACGTAGCCGGCCCGGTTCAGGGAGGCCGGGTAGTTGCCCAGCAGGTGCCGGGCGTTGGTGTTGCGGTAGACGTCCTCCCGCTTGTCGCCGTAGGCGGTTGCCAGCACCGAAAGCTGCTGCACGTCGAGGTCGTTACCCTCCTGCCCCAGCAGCAGCTGCCCCTGGTCATCCAGCAGACCGGCCATCTCGGCGTAGGTGGCCCGGCGCTGGGGGGTGTCCCCGGTGGTCAGGGCCCCCATGCGGTACACGCCCAGCATGTTCTCCATGACCTTCTGGGGATCGGTCCGGGGCATGCCGTCCTCGGAAGGAGTGTCCAGCAGGCGGTAGGCCATGCCCTCCATCTGCAGGCTGGGGAACCAGCGCTCCATGTTCTCCTGGGGAATGGTCACGGCGAAGAACACCGGCCGGTCCTGGTGGTTCTTGTTGTGGGCCACGATCTGGGGCACCACATAATCCTTCACCAGCATGCTCTCGAACAGGACCGTCTGCACGTAGCGCGACAGCTGGGGCGTGGGCCGGCCCTTGCGCAGAACCTTGTCCTCATCGCCGTTTTTCAGTTCCCAGATGCAGGACCGCAGGAACTGTTCGCGCTCGCGCTGATCCATGGCCTCGATCTGGGCGTCGCTGCGGGGCAGGCGCAGGCCGATGCGGCCCTCGCGCATGTCCATGAACAGCTGCTGGTAATGCAGGGCGCGGGTGTTGATGTCGTCGATCTGAACCTCGTTCAGCCCCATGTCCAGGGGTGTTTCCCCGTTGCTCAGCTGCTTGATGTACCAGGGCAGGTTGATGAGGCTCAGGTTCACCACCGTCACATCCCGGCGGAAATGCTCCACCGCCTGCAGGTACCAGATGGGGAAGGTGTCGTTGTCCCCGTTGGTGAAGATGATGGCGTTCTCGTCCAGCCCGGCCAGGATGTTCCAGGCGTACTCGTAGGCGATGCGGTTCTCGCTGCGGTCATGCTCGAAGAACTTGGTGTGCCCCGGGGTGATGGGCGCCAGGCTGAAGGCCACCAGCACCACCCCGGCGGCCAGCACCAGGTTGCTGGGCTTGACCTGCTCCACGCCGCGGGACCAGATCTTGCCCGCCTTGCTCATGGCCTCGGCGCTGAGCCCCTCCTTGCCCTGGAAGAAGCGCAGCCAGGCGGTGGCGCCCATACCGATGAACACCGCCATGAAGAGGAAGGCCCCGAAGTAGAAGTAGTCGCGGTCGCGCACCTCGCTGGCCGAGAAGTTGAGCACGATGGTCAGCAGCTCCCCGTTGAACAGATAGCTGACCACGGGAACCAGCATGAGGGGCCAGACCCGCCGGAAGCCCTGGAACAGACCCACCGCCGCCAGCAGCAGGGGCACCAGGACGGTTGTGGCCCGGGACATGACGCTGGTGCCGTCACCGAACCAGTAGAATTGCTTGAGCAGGTACCCGTAGTAGTACTTGAACTGGAAGGCGATATCGGCCTTGCGGGTCAGGGTGCCCAGGGTGGGGTACTGCTCGCGGCGGATCACCGACATCAGGGTCTCGAAGTTGTCGGGGGCCGTCTGGTTGATGAAGGGTTCGGGATCGGCCCCGGCCCGGATGAGCATCATGATGTGCACCGTCAGGCCCAGGAAGAACAGGGCGCTGCCCCACAGGGCGAAGCGATGACCCGATACCGCCCGCATCACCACCAGCAGCAGGTACAGGGCCAGCAGGGTCAGGATCAGGGCATTGTTGCCGGACATGGTGCTGAGCAGGAACACGTGCAGGCCGAAAACCATGAGAACCACGTCGGGCCACTTGAGGCTGGCGTCGCGGGTGGCCACCACCAGGAAGACCAGCAGGAACACCCCGTAATGCACCAGCATGGTGCCCAGGTGGAAGCCCACGCCCAGGCCCAGCAGGTAGACGATGAGCAGCAGCAGGTTGGTGCTGCGCGACTCGGCCATGTGATCGTACCAGCGGATGGCCAGCCAGGTGAGGGTGGCCACCATGAAGGCCGACAGGCCGTACACCTCGGCCTCGATGGCGTTGTTCCAGAAGGTTTCCGAGAAGGCCAGGAACATGGCCCCCACCACGCCCCCGATGTGGGCGTAAAGCCGGGCGTCTGGATGCATGCGCCGTCCCAGTTCCCAGACGATGAGGTACACCATCATCACGGCCAGGGCGCTGAAGAAGGCGCTCATGAAGTTGATGGCCCAGGCGGTGCGCAGGGCGGCCTGGGTGAGGTCCGCGTTGCCCAGGACCACATCGAAGACCCGGCCCACCAGCACGTACAGGGGTGTGCCCGGCTGATGCGGCACTCCCACGATGTGGCTGGTGGTGATGAATTCGCCACAGTCCCAGAAATCGGTGGTTGGGCCCAGGGTGATGCCGTAAACGGTCAGGGTGATGACGAAGATAGCCGCGGCCACCAGCACCTGTGGGCGGAGATACCATTGGGATTTCAATTCAGCACCTTTTCAGGACGGGGCCAGAAGGACAAACAGATGCGGAGCAAACGGATCATGGCAAAACCATCGCCGCGTAGCACAGAAACGGCCGGATTTCGTCCCTGGGAGGAAAACCGGTCAAGCCGGGACAAAAATAGCACACCGCGCCATCCCTAACAACATTCAGCTTAAGAGGTTCCGCTCAGGGCCGGCGGGGCCCGGAACCCTTCTCGGCCTGGACCTG
The DNA here is from genome assembly GCA_963674845.2 of Candidatus Krumholzibacteriia bacterium. GTDB lineage: Bacteria > Krumholzibacteriota > Krumholzibacteriia > LZORAL124-64-63 > LZORAL124-64-63 > LZORAL124-64-63. The sequence continues at coordinate 960,329 of CAXXKE010000001.1, forward strand.
CCCCTCCCAGCGCCCCAGCCACAGCAGGATCCCGCCCTGCAGGCTGAAAACCACCATGACCAGGAAGGCCACCAGCTCCATGGCCACGGCCTGGGACTGGGTCAACCCGGCCCAGATCAATAACTTGGCCGATATTTCCTCGCGCAGGCCTATGCCGTTGATGGCGATGGGCAGGGTCAGGCTCACCGCCAGCAAGGGGATGAGCACCAGCAACTGCAGGATCTGGTGCCCGTCCAGGCTGTAGCCCAGGCCCCGGGCCACCAGCAGGTGGGTGGCCAGGCGCAGGAATTGCACCCCGATGCTGAACAGGAAGAGCCGGTTCAACCAGGGAATGCGCTCCCGGAAGAGGCCGAATTCGGCCGTGAGCAGCCCCGCCTTCCCGGCCAGCCCCGGCAGGCGCAGCATCCGGAAAATGCCCGGCAACAGGGTTCCCAGGCGCCGGGACAGCAGGAAGGCTCCCATGGCGGCCAGCAGGACCATGATGGGAAAGAGCACCAGGCTGCTGGTGGGCAGGGGCACGGGCACGAAGTTGGCCACGGCCATGAGCAGCACGGCCAGGAAGGTCAGGGCCCCCAGGCCCAGCAGGCGGTCCAGCACCGTGGCCGCCAGCACCCCTAGGCTGCGTTTTTCACGCCGGCCCAGGTCCACGATCTTGTAGGCGTCGCCCCCCACGTTGGCGGGCAGGAAGTTGTTGAAGAACAGGCCGATGAAGTAGAGCCGGCGGATCTCCCGACCGGGCGCGGTGATGCCGGCGGCCTTCAGCACCCAGGCCCACTGGGCCGCGCCGCCCAGGGCGGATAGGGCGTACACCGCCAGGGCGGCGGCCAGCCAGCCCCAGTGGGGCTGGGCCAGGGCGGCCTTGATCTCGGCGAAGGAAAGCCGCCGGATGACCACGGCGATCAGCCCGGCGCTGACCAGCAGCTTGGCCAGGAAGATCAGCAAGTCGCGGGCCGAGGCGCCCCGGGTGTTCAGGCCGAACCCCTTCACCGGGTCGCCTCCGGGCCGCCGGGCAGGGGCCGTCCGGCCACCCGGGCCATGAGCTGCAGGGATTCCTCGGCGCAGCGATCCCAGCTGAAGGTGGCGGCCCAGCGGCGGGCGGCCTCGCTGCGGCTTTGCCACAGTTGCGGATCGCGCAGCAGGTCCAGGGCCCGGGCGGCGAAGGCCTCGTGGTCGCCGTAAGGCACCAGATCGCCTGTCTCGCCGTCCCGCACCGAATCCTTGAGCCCCGGGCGATCGCTGGCCACCACGGGCAGTCCGCACTGGTTGGCCTCGATGACGGTCAGCCCCCAGCCCTCCTTGGGGCTGGGATTCAGGAACACGTGGGCCCGGTGCAGGGTGCGAACCAGTTCGTCCCAGGGAGTGAAGCCCTTGAACTCCACCACCGCTTCCAGGCCCAGCCGCGAGGTGAGCCGGCGCAGGCGCGGCTCGTCCGGCCCCCGGCCCAGCACCAGCATGCGGGCCCCGGGCAGCTGCCGGTGAATCTCGGCGAAAGCGCGAATGGCCACGTCGTTGCTCTTGTACTTGCGCAGGCGACTCCAGGCCACCACCAGGGGGGTCTCGTTGCGCGGCGGCGGATCGGCCAGGGTGAAGCGCTGATGGTCCATGCCGCAGTAGATGGTGGTGATGCGCTCGGCCTTCAGGCCCCTCCCCACCAGGTCCTCCTTGGTGGAGGGGCTGATCACCTCGAAATCCACGTTGCGGTACACCAGGGGAATGAGCTGCTCGGCGGCGTACACGTAGGTGGCCAGGACGGGGTTGGCCTCGCGGTACACGGTGGTGCCGAACAGGTGGGGAATGACCGCCAGCACGGGCACCCCGCCGCGGTACAGGGGGGTATAGAAGGGAATCTTGTTGATGTCCTCGACCATGAGGTCGTAATTCTCGGCCGCAAGCCGCCGCTTGACCACCCCCGGCAGGGTGAAGTTGGCCACCGCCCAGTGGCCATGGCGGAAGATGTTCACCCCGTCGATCTGCTCCCGGTAGGGCGCGTCCTTGTAGTGGGAACAGACCAGGTCCACCTGGCAGCCCCGGGCCGCGGCGGCCGCCAGGATCCTGTGCAGATGCAGCTCGGCCCCGCCGCCCAGCGGATCGTTGATGTCCCGCCAGTTCACGGCCAGGATCTTCAAGCTCCACCCTCCAGGGGGGCGGGTTTGCGGGCCACCACGCCGATGGTGGGCGTGGTGTACAGGGACAGCCGTGTGCGCCCGAAGGCGCTCCGCCAGGCCTCGCCCAGGCGGGCCAGGGGCGGAATGGGCTCGGGGAACATGGGCAGCTTCTTGCCGGTGCGGGTGAGCACCAGCTTGCGCAGGGCGCGGTACCACAGGCCCGGCACCATCCAGTCGCCGTAGCTGCGGGCGATCTCGAAGCCTTCGCGGCGCGAGATCTTCTCGAGCTGGGCGATGGTGAACTGGGTCTCCCAGCCGGCGAACCACCGGTCGATGGCGATGAGGACCTGCTTGCCCAGGGTGTAGTAGTGGAAGGTCTGGGGCACGTCGATGACGGCCACGCCCCCGGGCTTGAGGATGCGCAGGTTGTCCCGCACCATGGGGCCCTGGTCCCGGAAATGCTCCAGCAGGCCCTGGTGGAAAACGGCGTCGAAGGAGTTGTCGGCCAGGGGCGAGGCGGTGCCGTCGCCGCACACGGGGGTGACGGTGACGCCGGCCTGGCCGGCGGCCTTCAGGGTCAGGCCCAGGCTACCGGCCACGTAGTCCAGGGTGTAGACCTCGGCGCCCATGGCGGCCAGGGTCACGGCGTCGCGACCGGTGCCCGCTCCCACCTCCAGGATGCGGCGACCCGTCAGGTCGCCGGTGCCGGCGGGATCCAGGGCGCCCACGATCTCTCGCACCATGCGTCCGTCGGTGCCGTAGACGTCGTCCAGATCCAGGGCGTCGGCCTGCTCCCAGAAGCGTTGCCAGTGTTCGGGGGTGGATGTTCTCACTGCTGGTCCTTGCCGGGCTGCGGGTGCTGGTCCTGGATCAGGTCATCATCCTGGTTCAGGCCCCTGTCAGGGCCGAAGTCGGCGTCCAGGGCGTCGTCACCCTCGATCTCGTCCTCGTCCAGGGGCTCCAGGACGTAGCCGCCGTCCAGGCTGGGAATGCCGTCGGGATAGACCTTGTGGGCCGCCGTGTCCAGCACGCCGTTGACGAAGCCGACGGCCTCCTCGTCGCAGTAGCGGCGGGTCAGTTCCAGGCACTCGTTGATGACCACGCGCACGGGCACGTCCTTGCTGTGGACGAGCTCGGCGATGCCCATGGTCAGAATGACCTTTTCCAACGCGCCCAGGCGGTCTGGGTTCCAGTTGTGGCTGATGATGGATTTGAGTTTGCCGTCAAGATCGCCGCGGTTGTCGCGGATCTTGGCCATGAGCTGGCGGGCAAAGTCCTCGGTCTCGGGCGCCGAGTCGCGGCGTAGGATCTGATCGGCCAGGGTGTCGTCCAGCTTGGCGCCGCTGATCATGGCGGCGTAACAGGCCTGCAAGACGATTTCCCGGCCCTTTCTGCGTTTGCCCACGGTCTATTCTCCTATCAAAGAGCAGGATGCCCCCGCGTGCGGGGTGTAAAGACAAATCAAGGGGAAGGTCCGCGCCTTCCCCGGGACACAATTGTAGCATTTTTGGGGATGCGAGGCAAATGCCGGGTGGCCGGGTGGCCGGGTGGCCGGGTGGCCGGGTGGCCGGGTGGCCGGCAGAGCGGGTGTCCGTACTGACCCGTCTTCAGGCCCTCGGCTTCCTGCCTCATCCCTCGGGGCCACGATTGAGGCGGCGCAACGCCTCCTCCTGCTCGTGCAACCGGCGTTGGCAGCGGCTGCACAGGGTGACCAGGTTGTCCAGGCTGCTCTGGCCGCCCCGGGCCACGGGGCGGCGATGGTGCATTTCCAGGTTCGTGGAGTGGCCGCAACCCTGGGCCTGGCATCGATGCCCGTCCCGCAGCAAAACCCGGCGCCGCAGGCGGGGTGGCACAGCGCGGCGACGTCGCGCCTCCTGGTCCTGGATGATCCCGTCGCACTGGCCGGCCTCCAGCAGGGCGCGCGGGGCGGCCAGGTCTCCGCGGTTGCCGGGCAGGGTGGCCTGCCGGCACGCGGGGCAATGCTGGATGATGACGAGGTAGCCGGCATCGCCGGAGCGGCCCGGGGGCTGGCCGCCCAGGAGAGCCTCCATACCGGCGATCAGGGCCTCTTCCTTGGAGCGGCGCTGGCAGGCCAGCAAGGTGGACCAGCGGGAATATTGCTCGGGGGAGAGCTTGAAGGTGATGTACTGGGGATTCTGGATGGGGCCTGGCGGGATTGCCCGGCCCAATCCCGAGGTTGGTGGCTGGGGCGATACCGCACTGCGGGGTTCACTCAAAACCTCCCTTCCCCCATCCTGCCCGGGCCAGTCAGGTCAAGAGCCGGGATGTGAGGCCTCAGCTGGCATCGACTGCTCCGGCACGGGTTGCCCCGGCACGGGTTGCCGGTCAATCCCCCTTCTCTGGCCGCATATTCCTTGATGGTGGCATATCCCAGCCGGCGATAGACCTTGCTGTCCGCGATCAGCCTGAGGAAAAAGATGCTGCGCACCAGTTCTCGCCGAAGACCGCCCATGGCCAGCCGGAAATTATTGTGCAGGGCCCTGGCTTGCGGGGTGAGAGTTGTCTCCTGGGGACAAGGAAACAGCGCCGAGTCTTGCCCGGTTGACATGAAATGCCAAGCCAATCCGGGAGCAAAATTGGAAAAAAGTCAGACTTCATGCGGCTATCCGCACGAAGTCTGACTACTCATCAAAACGGAAGGCAAGCTCAGGTTGCCAGTTCCGTTCCCATGCCCGCCCCCTCAATACCCCGGCAGCTTCTCCAGCCCGTAGCGCTCGTACAGCACATCCAGGTGGTGCCGCTCGTGGCCGGCCATGATCCAGGGGATGGTCCGCACCGTCAGTTCCTGCCCATCGACCATTCCCACCCGGTCCACCATCTCGCGGGTGAAACTGCGCAACAGATACACGTGGTCGGTGCGCGCCACGTGCTGCTCACGCCACAGTTCGGGCCAGGGCCGCGCCCCCGCGTTGCTGGCCGCGCCCCAGGCGTCCTCGCTCACCCCGGGCTGGGGCGCGTCGGTCAGGCGGGCGATCCACAAAGCGCGGAACGCCAGCAGGCGCTCCATGTCGATGAGATGGCCCACCACCTCCTTCACTGTCCACTTGCCCTGGGCGTAGCGGTGGTCGCCCTGCTCCTCGCTCAGCCCGCGCAGCAGGTACATGGTCTCCAGGCCCTGCTGCTTCAGGCACTTCAGCACGTTGTCCGCGTCCACCAGGTCGATGTAGGCCTGGAAGTGGGCGCTGCATTCACCGGCCGCCGGCCGGTCAAACAGGCTTTTCATGCGTGCCTACCCCTCGTCGATGGTGGCGCACAGGTCGATCATCTCCAGGGCCGTCAGGGCGGCGTCGAAACCCTTGTTGCCGGCCTTGGTGCCGCTGCGCTCGATGGCCTGATCCAGGGTCTCGGCGGTGACGATGCCGTACACCACGGGAATGTCCGAATCCAGGGAGACCTGGGCGATGCCCTTGGTCACCTCGCTGCTGACGTAGTGGAAGTGGGGCGTGTCCCCCTGGATGATGCAGCCCACGCAGATGACCGCGGCGTAACGACCGGTCTGCACGAAGCGCTTGGCCGCGATGGGAATCTCGAAACCGCCGGGCACCCAGGCCGTGTCGATCTGCTCGTCGTCCACGCCGTGGCGGTGCAGACAGTCCAGCGCCCCGTCCATGAGCTCGCTGGTGAAGAAATCATTGAAGCGGCTGCCCACGATGGCGATCTTCTTGCCGCGCGCGTCGAACTTGCCTTCGAATTTGCGTCCCATGTCATCCTCCTACAGGTGGTCCAGCATGTGGCCCATGCGGGCCTTCTTGGTTTGCAGATATCTCGCGTTCTTCAGATTCGGTTCGATCTCGACCGGCACCCGCTCGACGATCTCCAGCTTGTAGCTTTCCAGGCCCACGATCTTGCGCGGGTTGTTGGTCATCAGGCGCATGCGGCGCACCCCCAGGTCGCGCAGGATCTGCGCGCCGATGCCGTAGTCCCGCAGGTCCGGGGCGAAGCCCAGCTTCTCGTTGGCCTCCACCGTGTCGGCGCCCTGGTCCTGCAGCTGGTAGGCCCGCATCTTGTTGACCAGGCCGATGCCGCGCCCTTCCTGGCGCATGTACAGGAACACGCCCTCGCCCTCCTCGGCGATGGCCTTCAGGGCCGCCTCCATCTGCTGGCCGCAATCGCAGCGCAGGCTGTGGAACAGGTCGCCCGTCATGCACTCGCTGTGCACGCGCACCAGGGTGGGCCGTTCCTTGTCGGGCTGCCCCATGACCAGGGCCACGTGGGTCACGCTCTCCACCGGGGTGCTGTAGGCGATCATGCGGAACTCGCCGTAATCCGTGGGCAGGGGCACCTCGGCCTCGCGGGTGACCAGGCGCTCGTTGTTGCGCCGCCAGGTGATCAGGTCGGCGATGGAGATGAGCTTCAGGTCATGCTCGCGGGCCATCTCCCGCAGGCGGGGCAACCGGGCCATCTCGCCGTCGTCATCCATGATCTCGCACAGCAGGCCGGCCGGATTCAGGCCCGCCGCCTCGCACAGATCAACCACGGCCTCGGTGTGGCCCGCACGCTTGAGCACCCCGCCGGCCTGGGCCTCCAGGGGGAAGATGTGTCCGGGGCGGGCCAGGTCGTGGGGCCTGGTGGCCGGGTCGATGAAGACCTCGATGGTGCGGGCGCGGTCCTTGGCGCTGATGCCCGTGGTCACGCCCTGCACCGCGTCGATGCTGACGGTGAAGGCGGTGCCCAGGCTGGCCGTGTTGCGCGTCACCATGGGGTCGATGTCCAGCTGCCGCAGGCGTTCGCCCGTGGCGGCCAGGCACAACAGGCCCCGGCCGTGCTTGGTGATGAAGTTCACGGCCTCGGGGGTCACCTTCTCGGCGGCCATGATGAAGTCGCCCTCGTTCTCGCGGTCCTCGTCGTCCACGACGATGATCATCTCGCCCCGGCGCAGGGCTTCCAGGGCGTCGTCGATGCTGTCCAGCGTGCTTGCCGGTCTAGGTGTGTCGATCATGATCGTCCTTTCGGTGAGGCGCCACCACGGCGCCCCTTGAAACCGGCGGCCAGCAGACGTTCCAGTGTCAGCCCGGCCGGTTGTTCGGTCTTCTTCGCTGGCGATTCCAGGGTGGGCACCTCGTCCCAGCCGGCGGCCCCGCGGGCGGCCTTCACCAGCACATCCATCTCCAGGTTCACCCGACGGCCGGGGCGGGCCCGGTCGAAGGTGGTCCAGCCCAGGGTGTGGGGAATCAGGTTCACGGTGAAGAGGTTCTCCGTGAAAGGCCCCTCGTCCACCGTCAGGCTGACGCCGTCCACGGCCACGCTCCCCTTGGGCGTCAGGAAGCGGGACAGGGCCGCCGGCATCTCCACCGTCAGCAGGACGCTGCCACCGGCCTGGCGCACCCGGCGCACCGTGCCCACCCCGTCCACGTGGCCTTGCACCAGGTGGCCGTCCAGGGCATCGCCGGCGCGCAGGGCCGGTTCCAGGTGTACCCGATCCCCCCGGCGCCAGCTGTCGAAGGTGCTGAGGCGGCGCGTCTCGTGGGCCGCCTCCACGCTGAACACCCGCCCGGCGCGGGCGGTCACCGTCAGGCAGATGCCGTTGACGGCGATGCTGTCCCCCAACCCGGCGCTGGCCGCGGTCTCGGGGGCGTCGATATCCACGCGGACCACCTGGCCGCGGGAAGCCATCCCCCGGATGCGGCCGATCTCGCGAATCAAGCCCGTGAACACAGTCGTACTCCTGCTCTTTGCCGGCCGCCCCGGACGGGCCGGGACGCGGCCGTGCTACATGGTCACCCGGTCCAGGGTGGCCTCGAAGTTGCGGCGATCGTGAATGGTCATCAGGTCGTTGTCGATGGGCTCGGCAGCCGTCAGACTGAGGCCGCTGTCGGGCTGGAACCCCGGCACATCGGCCCAGCCGACGCCCCGACCCAGCACCACCGGCGCCTGGTAGCGCACCCAGCGGTCAACCAGGCCCTCCCGCAGGAAAGCTCCGGCCAGGCGGGGCCCGCTTTCCACCATGACGGTGAACAGATCGCGGGCGGCGCAGGCCTCCAGGATGGCCCGCGGGTCCACCTTGCCGTCCCGTTCGCGGCAGAAGATCACCTCGCCTCCGTCCCGTTCGACGGCGGCCCGGCCGGCGCCGGCGCGGGCGCTCTCGCCGGCGAACACCAGGTAATGATCGCGATCCAGTCCCCCCTGGTAACTGAGGTCGGTGTCCACGTAGCCGGCCAGGGGGTCGGCCTGGGGCAGGTCCCGATCCTCGGCGGCCAGACGGCAATCCAGGCGGGGCCGGTCGGCGGCCACGGTGCCCTCGCCCACCAGCACCAGATCCATCCAGCGGCGACGGCGGTGGACCTCGCTGCGCGCGGCCTCCCCCGTCAGGTAGAAGGGCTGATCGGGCCTGCGCAGGTCGGCCGCCGGGGCGAACAGCCCATCCAGGCTGGTGGCGGTCTTGAGCTCCACGTACACCCGGCTGAAGCTGTCGCTGGCCACGAAGGGCCAGACCAGGGCCAGGCAGCTGTGGCCCAGCACCCCGATGTCCACCTCGATGCCGCGCTCGCGCAGGTGACGGGCTCCGCCACCGGCCACGGTGGGGTTGGGATCGCGCATGCCGATGACCACCCGCGACACGCCGCTGTCCAGGATGGCGCGGGTGCAGGGCGGGGTGCGTCCGGTGTGGTTGCAGGGTTCCAGGGTCACGTACAGGGTGGCGCCGCGGGCCTGATCCCCGGCCTCGGCCAGAGCCTGGGGTTCGGCGTGGGATTGGCCGGCCCCGGCATGAGCGCCACGGCCCACCACCTGGCCGTCCTTGACCACGACGGCCCCCACCGGGGGGTTGGGCCAGGTGCGTCGCTTCAACTTGCGGGCCAGGCCCAAGGCCGCGCCCATGTAGCAAGCATCCATGCCGCCCAGATCACCTTCGTGGCGACGGCTACATCCACAATCGTCCAGCGGTTCGTGCATGTTCGGACCACGGGGAACAGAAATGAAAAAAGCGGGAGGGTCGCCGGTTCGGCCCACGACAACGGGAGAACCGGCACGCGCAGATACGCAGGCACGAGCGCGCAGGACCGCCAACTTCTCTCATCCAGACTTTCACTGTCGGCCCCGGAATTTCACCGGGTCAGCAGACCCTGCTCCGGCAGAACCGGAAGAGGGGAGCTCGCGGGCTTTCCCGTCAGCTTGGCTGCAGGAATCACCGCCGGTGGGGAATTTCACCCCGCCCCGAAGTTGAGGTTATTGAGTTGTGTTGAAAAAGGTAGCTCAGCTGACTACGAGGGTCAAGCAAGTTCGCGCCCCACTTGGTCCTTGGCGGATCGGGGAGCGGGGGTGAATATTGGGGGGCGTCCTGTTCCCCCACTCCCCAATGAATGGCGCCGCCTTGAGTCACCTGGAAATCCTCGCCATCGCCGTGGCCCTGGCCATGGATGCCTTCGCCGTCTCGGTGGCGACGGGGGTGGTTCTGGGCAGCCCTTCACGGCGCCAGACCTTCCGCCTGTCCTGGCACTTCGGTCTGTTCCAGGCCCTGATGCCGGTGGTGGGCTGGGCCGCCGGCCTGACGGTGCAGAGCGCCATCGCCTCGGTGGACCACTGGGTGGCCTTCGGCCTGCTGGCCCTCATCGGGGGGCACATGTTCCACGAGGGTCTGGGCGGTGGCGAGGGCGAGACCAGGCACGCCGAGCCCACCCGGGGCTGGACGCTGATCATGCTTTCGGTGGCCACCAGCCTGGACGCCCTGGCCGTGGGACTGAGCCTGGCCATGCTGGGAGTGGATGTGTGGCTTCCGGCCCTGATCATCGGGCTGGTGGCTGCCGGGTTCACAGCCACGGGCATTCACCTGGGCGCGGCCATGGGGCGGCGCCTGCGGCTGGCCGCCTGGGCCGAGATCTTCGGCGGGGTGGTGCTGGTGGGAATCGGCTTCAAGATCCTGCTGGAGCACGGAGCGCTGGCCGCCCTGTTCTGATTCACCTCACTCTTCAGAATTCCACGGCCAGGGCCACGGAAGATGCATCCCCTACTGCTTCGGTGCGGCCGCCAGCCGAGGCGACACCCCCCTCGTCTCCCACCCGGCAACATTCGCTTTCGTTGCCGGCATGATCCACGGCGCTGACCAGGTAGTAGCTATCGGGTCCGCCCTCGAAATCCACCCAGGATGTCTCGGTGGTGGTGTACACCAGGTGGGTGAAATCGGGAACGAAGTCCGGGGTGTGCCCCCGATAGATATTGAAGAAGTTGAAATCCCCGCGGGTGCTGCCGCTCCAGTTCAATTCGGGGGGATTGTCCCCGGCCACCATCAACCGGGCCGGGGCGGGCGGGGCCAGGTTGTCCACCGAGCAGGCGCTGTCCGGGGCGCTCGTCAGGAACACGCCGGGCTGGGCCGTGGACGCGCGCACCACGAAAACCGACCAGCAGGGGCCATCCGCCGTGGAATCGACCAGGGTGGGCGCCAGCACCTGGAAGGTGTCGGCCCCGGTGGCCGTCAATTCCTGGACCAGTTCCCAGCGCCAGCCCGGCTCGTCCGGCAAGACCATCACCCGGCCCGAAGGTCCACGCAGATCATCGACCCGGCGGTACAGGGCAAAGGTTCTGGGGGCGGTGGTCCCGGCCGGCTTTTCGCCAGGGGCGAGAGTCCAGCTCACTCGCACCTGGCCGCCCTCGTCAGCGGGTTCGTCCCGCACCGTCATGACGGGGACAGGGCTCACCGTCTCCACGGTGTCCGGCCCGGGCAGGGTGGCGGCGGCGGCCGACAGGGAGAGCAGCAGGAAGGCGCCCCCGAGCAGGCCGGAAAGAGCGAAAGTGGGGATGATTGGCAGTGCGCGCAAAACGGACCTCCGGGGTGATCCCTTGGCCCCAGGATGAATTCCCGGGCGTATTTTGCGCGATTATATCACAAAAATTATGACCAAATCCAGCTTTTTCGACAAAATGTGCTCTCCACTGGCCCTGGCGATCCTACTTGACCAGAGTCAGGCGCCCGCTTCCCTCCCAGCCATCAACCCGCAACCGGTACAGGTAAACCCCCGCCGCCACCGGCCGGGCTTCCTGGTCGCGCCCATCCCAGCGCACCCCGTGGGGCCCCTGCGGCATGGCCTGTCCTTGCACCAGGCGGCGCACCACTTGCCCCCTGAGGTCGTGCACCGTCAGATCCACGGTGCCGGGGCCTTGCAGCTGGAAACGGATGGTCGTGGCCGGATTGAAAGGATTGGGAACGGCCGGCCCCACCCTGGGCGCGGCGGCCACGGGGCTGCCCGGGGCCGCGGCGCTCACCGCCCTCCTGATCTCGTCCAGGAACCAGGCCTTGTTCTGGAGGGTGATGGCGATGTGCTCCTGGTTGGCCGCCGGCCAGTATAGCTGATCGAAGGGCGACAGGACCGTCAGATCGCCGGCACCGGCCACGTCGAAGAAGGGATCGCTCACGCCCAGGCCCAGGGCGCTGATGGTGGGCACGAAGCAGTGGGCGTCGTGCAGGGCCTCGATATCCCCGTAGGGCACGGCGGTGGTGTCCATCTGGGCCAGGGAATAGCGCAGCCCACCGGGGGCGCTGTCCCAGGGCAGACCCTGCTGCACCGTCACCGTGCGGTTGGTGTCGGGCAGGGGCCAGATCAGATTCAGCATCCCGTCGAAGATCACCTGCGCGGTGGGACCGGGCACCGCCCACACGTTGCCGTCGATGTCCACCAGCAGGCTGCGGTACTCGTAGCGGATGAGCTGCTCCCCGGCGGCGAACCCCTGGTCCTGCCCCAGGCCGCTGCCGTTGGCCACCGCCACCAGGCGCGGCTGGGCCGGCCAGTCGCCCAGGCCGGCCAGGTCGTCGCGCAGCTGGGCGAACAGGGGATCGGCGGCGGGCAGGCTGCTGGGCGGATCGGTGTAGTGGTACAGCAGCATCTGCCGGGCGGCCGCCGTGTTCAGCCGGGACAGCAGGAACTCGGCCTCGGCCGATTCCCCCTTGAAGAAGTCCAGCCAGTACTGCAGGCCCAGGGGAATGTTGGCCCCGTTCTGGGGCGAATCGAAGCTGATGAAGGTGCGGCAGCCATGCTCCAGGCCCTGGTTCTCCAGCCAGGCCAGGGCGTAGCGGGTGACCAGCCCTCCCATGCTGGCGCCCACCACCACCAGCGGGGTTTCTTGGCCGGCCGTCGCCCGCACCTGGGCCAGCAGTTCCGTCAGCACGAAGGCGTTGCGCTGGATGGGGTCGGTGGCCTCGGTGAAGTCCAGCACCACCGCGTCCCGGCCCTGGGCGCGCAGATCCTCCAGCAGATTTTCCTGGTTCAGCAGGTCATACAGAACCGGCCAATCCATGGTGTTGTCCAGGTCGAAGCCTTCCACCACCACCACGGGGCGGGTCAGGGTGGTGTGCCCGGGAGCCAGCATGACGTAGGCCTGCCCGCTGCCGGCTGTTCCCTGGTAGGTGTGGGTGGCGGTGATGGCCCAGGTCTGGTCGGGCTCGGGGGTGTCCAGGGCCACCACGTCCAGGCTGGAGCGCGCCAGCAGGAGTTCGCCGTCCGCCAGGGTGGCGCGCAGGGTCAGGTTCTTGACTCCGGGGGTGGCGTAGGCCACGGGCAGAGGCTTGTTTGCCGTCAGATCCCGCCAGCCCAGGCCGTCGCCGGCGTCCAGTTCCAGACGCCGGAAATCCACACCCTGGCCACGCAGAATATGCCCCGGGTCCAGGTGCAATTCCAGGGCGGCGCCATGGAAGGCGCGCGAGGCCAAGGGGGCGAAGGCCAGGACACGGTGTTTCTCCAGACCGCCCGCCTGATTCAACCTGTGGAAGTCGGTGAAAACCAGGGCCAGGGGCACCTCCGGGCCGTGACCCCGGCTGCGCAGATCCTGGACCGCCGGCCAGTCGGGCCGCACGTCGGCGGCGCGGGCCAGCTGGTGCACCACCTGGCGCCAGCGCCGGGCATCCACCGTCGGCGCCTTGGCCGTGCCGTCCAGATCTTCCAGGTGAGCCATGTCCACCACCCGGTCCAGCAGGAAACCGCTGGGACTGTGGGCGGGCAGTTCGAGCGGCGGCAAGTCGGCGGACTGGCCGAACAGTGGGGTGGCGGTCAGGAACAGGGCAAGCAGGATCAAGCGGGACATGCGGGCCTCCCCCGGGGCGAGAAACAGGTTCAGTCGGCTCTTCCAGGCCATCATCAGGACAAGGCCATGATAGATCGGAAACCGCCGGACTCGCCAGGAAAGGTCAAGGCGATGCCAACCCCCATCAGAAACAGGCAGGCACAGGCTTGCCTCATTGCCGGGATGTGGTAGGATGAAAATGCTCCGTTGATTGACCGGGGTCCGGACGGCTCCAAACCAGGAGGTCTATCCCATGCCGCGCACTCGCGCCTACAACCTCCCTCTCCCAGAGATTTTTTAGAACCAAGCCTCTGAATGGCTTGGATCACCTTTCTGCCGGAAGGACAGGTGGCGTGTGCTCACGCTCCTGCCCACCGGCGGTTGCCGGACCGGTCTGCCCTGGGCGGCCGAGTCGAGCGGGGGGAGTCTTCATGGCCAGCAAGAGGCGCAAGAAGAACTGGACGCGCGCGGAACGGGAGCGCCTGCGCGAACTGGCGCAACAGAAAACGAATGAAAGAAGGAACAAGGCAAGGGCCCGAGCTCAGGGATCCGAGGGTTTTGCTTTCACCTCCAGGGTCTACACCCTGGAATATCAGCTGGAAAACTGGTTCTTCTGCCGGAAAAAGCGGGCCCCGGAACTGAAAGGGCTGAGGCTGCTGATTCCCCCCGTTCTGAAACACAGGCCCGACCTGTTGACCAGCGAGCACAAGGATGGGCTGACCCACCTGGCCCGCATGCACTGGTTGCGGGCCCCCGAGAGCTGGCACCCCCGCGGACGCAATCCGGATCAGGTCTTCGCCTCCCTGGCCCAGCACCTGTTGGCCAGCTACCCGGTCTGTCCCCACCTGTGGGCCATCCTCTACGAAGACCCGCCCACGCACAAGACCGGAGCCGCCCAGATGAAAGCCGTGCTGCGCACCGTGGCCCACGGCCACAGTTTGCGGCGACTGGTGGGGACCGAGGCCTTGCCGGTTCCCCTGACCCGGAAGATGGTCCATGATCTCCTCAACCCTCCCCGCGCCATGGGCTTCGTGGCCATGATCCGGCGTGCCCAGGTGCTGAACGGCGGCGGAACTGAAGCCCTTGCCCACCTCTTGAAGGAAAGCGATACCCTGCACAGGATCCTGCCCGACGAGAAATTCTGGTCCACCGTCATCCAGTGGCTTTGTCGGCAACAACTGCCCTCCCACAAGCCCTTGCAACAGATCCTCGACTACCTGGAATTCCGGCTGGAAGAAAAGGCGCCCCTGATTCCGGGCGCCCGCAGCTGGCGCTCCCTCCTGGAGGAAGCGCGCTTCTGGGAAAAAGCTCGTGAAAGGGAATGGCAAAAGAGGCCAAGGCGAAAAAGGCCCGCCAAACCGGGAGCGACTGGGCAGGCGAGCACCGGCATGGCCCTGGCCCCTCACCGGCAGGATGACTGGACCATCAAGCGAATCAACACTGTCCGGAAGTTGCTCCTGGAGGGCACCCTGCAGCGGCATTGCGTGGGCTCCTACGGGGAAGAGCTGCGCAGCGGGGAGCGGTCCTACTGGTCGCTGAGCCAGGCCGGCAAGCGCCTGATCACCATCGAGGTCAACCACGCGAAAAAGGAGATTCAGCAGGCTTCGGGCAGGGCCAATCGGGTGCTGCGCCACCGGGAATGGGAGCACCTGAATTCCTGGGCCCAGGCCAACGGACTGTCCATCTGCGGGTGGATCGAGTGAGCCAGGGCGCTGCCCGGCCTCAGGGGAAGGTCAGGACCGTCCCACCATCCCCCACAGCCGCCGCAGGATGCCGCTGCGCTCCAGGACCATCTTCTCGCCCTGCCCCTCGCTGGCGGCCAGGGCCTCCAGGGCCTCCTTGTTGCTGGCCGCCCGCTGCGCCGCCAGCTCGGCCAGTTTGTCGGGCAGATCCTCGTGCAGGGCCAGCAGCGCCCCGAAGGCCCGGGGACCGAACTCCAGCAGCTCCAGGCCGTCCCCGGCCTTGAGGGTGGCGCTGCGCGGGGCCCCCGTCAGCAGGCTCATCTCCCCCACCACGGCGCCGGTGGGCAGGTCAAACTGGGCGGCCACCTTGGTCCCGTCCGTCACCTGCCCCTGCACCGTGCCCCGGGCGATGACCCAGAAGGTGTCCCCGGCATCCCCCTGCCGACAGATGGTCTCGTCCCGGGTGAAGGGCTGACGTTTGACCAGGGGAGCCACCGCCGCCCAGTCGTCGGGGCTGATCAGGGCCTGCCCCTCGCCGTCCACGAACACCTTGGTGCCCAGGTCGCTGGCCAGCAGGTCGTCCAGGGTGGCCCGGGCGTCGTCGGCCCCGGGCATGAGCTTGCGCTGGTTGTAGACCACGGCCATGAAGTCGTTGAGCAGCTTGTCGCTCATGGGGAAGGGAATCTCGATGCCCTGACGCTTGAAGCGGTACCAGATGTTGCGCTGCACGTGCCCGCCGATGAGGGCCTTGCGGTGCAGCTCGGTGGTCCAGAAGGTCAGCCGGTAGTTGATGCCGTAGTCCTGGAACTCGGCCAGCACCGCGTCGGGCGCCGGCGTGGCCCGCACCTGGGGCACGTCGCGGGCGGCGGCGATCATCTCGGCGATGACCTGGTCCGGCGCGTCGCTGTAGCTGGCCCCCACGAAGATCTCGTGGCGCCGCAAAGGCGACGGCTCGCTGTAGTTGTGCACCTTGCTGCCGGCGATGGTGGAATTGGGAATGATGTACATGTGGCCGCCGATGGTGCGCAACCGGGTCTCGCGCCAGTTGGTCTTGATGACCTTGCCCACGATGCCGTCCACCTCGACCCACACCCCCGGCCGCAGGGTGCGCACCAGGTGCATGGACATGCCCGCCAGCAGATTGCCCAGCACGCCCTGCAGGGCGAAACCGACCACCGCCGTGACCAGGGCGGTGCTGGCCAGCACCGGCCCGATGTTGATGCCCAGCACGAAGCGCAGCACCGCCAGGCCAACCAGCACCACCAGCAGGGCCCGGATGATGTCGGCCAGCAGGTCGGGCAGGGGGAAGTCCCGGCCCCGCCGCCGGAAGGCCGCGTGAACCATGCCCTCCATGAGACCGATGACGGCCACCCCCAGCCAGAAGATCTCCCAGGCCAGCAGGTGATTGTCGTTGGCGTCCAGCCAGGGGGTCACGCCACCCCAGGTGCGCAGCCCGATCACCACCACCTGGCTGATGAGCAGCACCAGCAGGGGAATGGAAACGTGGGCCAGCACGTCCAGGAACAGGGCGCCGGCGGCCGGCCCGCTGTCGCGCCGCAGGCGGCGGCGGAAGCGGAAGCACAGCAGGGCGGCCAGGGACCAGATCAGCAGCAGGCAGACGATCTCGACGATGAGGGGAATCTTGGCGGTCACGAAGAAAGGTCCTTTCCTTCGCCCTGGGGCAAATGGATGACCTGCCCCTGCCGGGCCAGGGCCGCGGTGGGCAACAGGGTTTGCAGATGTTCTTCCAGGGCCAGCAGGGCCGCGTCGTCATGGTCCGGGTTGTGGTGGGTCACCAGCAGCCGCCCCACCCCCGTCAACCGGGCCACCTGGGCGCACTGATCCACCGAACTGTGGCCCCAGCCCTCGTGATGGGGCAACTGGGCGGCGCTGAAATGGCCCTCCATGATGAGCAGGTCGGCGGGGCGGGGCGAGCGGCACAGATCCGCCAGGCCGCTGCCGGCGGGGTCCTGGACCTGTGACCATTCCAGGTCGGTGGCGAAGACCAGGCCGGCGCCGGTGGCCGGCTCGTCCAGACGCCAGGCGCAGCAGCCGTCCGGATGGGGCACCGAGGCGCAGCGCACCTCCAGGCCGCCCAGGGTGAGGGGACCATCCGCCAGGACGAATTCCAGGTCCGGGCCCTGATCGTTCACGGGCACGGGCCACACCGGCGAGGTCGTCACCCGGCGGAATGCCTCCCGCACGCCGGCCGCCGAGTCGGGGCCCGTGTGGATACGCACGGAGCAGTTCTCATCGTAAAGGGCGGCCACGAAGGGCCAGCCCATGATGTGATCCAGATGCAGGTGGGTCATGAGGATATCCAGCCGGCCCGGCGGATCCCGGCGCAGGGCCTGGTTGACGGCGTTCACGCCGCTGCCGGCGTCGATCATCACCGCCTCGCCCTGCTGCCCGCGCACCAGAACGCAGGTGGTGTCGCCCCCGAATTCCTGGTGGCTGTTCGCCGGGCAGGGCGTCGAGCCGCGCACGCCGGCCAGGGTGATCTTCATGGTTGCTCCTTCAGGTCGCTTGCTACTTGCCGGCCGGTTTCCACACCCGCCGGCCGTCCACCAGAACCCACGTGTCCTCCCGGCTGCACAGGGTCTCCATCTGCCGCGCCACCGGGTCGTCCTGCAGCTGGGCGAAGGCCCCGGCCGCCCCGGGGGCGTCGCCATCCTCCCAGGTGGTCAGAGCCGCGGCGAAGGCCGCGTCGGCGTCGCTGACGGCCTCGCCCGGCAAGCCCACCAGTTCGTGAACCACCACCGGCTCGGCCCGGCCCACCACCTGCAGGGGTCCCAGGCGGCGGCAGCGGAAATCAGGCGCCGCGTCCAGGGTGAACTGGCTGATCATGGTGGACGAGGCGAACATCTTGTTGGCCCCCTCCAGGCGCGACGCCAGGTTGGCCGCGTCCCCCAGCACGGTGTAATCGAAGCGCTGGCGCGAGCCCATGTTGCCCACCACCACCGCGCCGGTGTGCAGGCCCATGCGCTGGTGAAGGTCCCGGCCACAGCGTTCCCGGAACTCATCCCGCCGGGCCGCCAGTTGCCGCTGGCAGCGCACCGCCGCCCGGCAGGCCCTGCGGGCGTGGTCGGGCTGGTCCAGGGGCGCGTTCCAGAAGGCGATGATGGCGTCACCTTCGTACTTGTCCAGGGTGCCGCCCTCGTCCAGGATGATGTCCGTCATGTCCGTCAGGTAATCGTTGAGCAGGGCGGTCAGATCTTCCGGCGACAGCCCCTCCGACAGGCTGGTGAATCCGGCCAGGTCGCTGAACATGATGGTCAGTTCGCGGCGCTCGCCTCCCAGCTTCAGGGCGGCCGGGTTGTCCAGGATGCGCTCGATGACCGCCGGGCTCAGGTAGTGCTTGAAGGCCTGCTTGATGAAGCGTTTCTGGTGGCCCTCCACCGCGTAGTTGCGCACCAGGCCGCCGAAGACCGCCGACATGCCCGCCACGGCGCCGGGCAGCACCGGCCACCACCAGCCCGCGGGATAGGCAGCGAAGCCCGCGGCCAGGGGCACGGCCAGGGCGGCCGCGGCCAGCCCCGTCGCCGCCACCGCCACGCCCAGGCGGTTGCCCGCCAGAACCGTCAGCAGGGCCAGCCCCACCGCCAGCAACAGGTTGCCGGCCACCACCGCCGGCCAGCCCGCGTGGCGCAGGAAATCCCCCCCCAGCAGGTTGTCCAGAGCCGTGGCGTGCACGAACACCCCGGGGCTGACCTTGCTCACCGGGGTGGAACGCAGATCCAGCAGGCCCGGCGCGCTGAACCCGAACAGCACGTGGCGGTCGCGCAAGGCTCCGGGTTGCACCGTGGGTTGCCCGCCCTCCAGCAGGCGCAGTTCGGACTGGATGATGGAGGCGGCGCTGTAGGTGGGATAGGCCCCGGTGCCCCGGTAGCGCAGCAGGGCCAGGCCGTCCGGGCTCACGGGCAGGCCGGCCAGCAGGGTCGACCAGTCGCCGTCGGCGGTGGGCAGTGCGTCCCGCCCCACCAGCCAGGCGGCGGTGCCCAGGCTGGGCACGCGCCGATCGTCTTCCGGCGCCCGGCGCCACAGGCGGGCATGGCGGAACACACCGTCCTCGTCGGGCTGGTCGCTGACGTTGGCCACCACCCGCGCACCGGCCACCACCTCGTCGATGGGCATGCCCTGCTGCCCGTCCCCACCGCTATTCCCGTGGGCCAGGAAACGGGCCCCCACGAACCGGCCGTTGCGGGCCAGGGCCTCGCCCAGGGCCTGGTCATCCCACACCCCGAAACCCGACGGCTCGGTGAACAGGACATCGAAGGCCACCGACCGCACCCCCGACCGGGTGCAGAAATCCACCAGGGGTACATACACCTCGCGGGGCCAGGGCCAGGTCAGGCCGTTCTCCTGCTCTCCCCAGTCCAGGCTGCCCTGGTCCAGCAGGACCAGGACCACCTCGGACGAATGGGGCCCCGCCTTGGCGAAGGCCCGCACCCGCCAGTTCCAGGTGGCGGCTTCCCAGCCGTGCAACAGGCCGGTGTACCACAGCACCAGGGCCAGCAGGGCGGCCCCCAGACCGATGAGCAGGCCATGCCTGGCCGCGGCACCGCGCCACTCCATCAGATGCCGCCCACGGCGCCCTGGAAGCGCGCCGCCCGTACGGCGGGCTGGGCGGTCTCGGCCGTTCCGGTCAGCAGGGCCTGGACCTTGCCCAGACGATCGGAAGGCGAGGGATGGGTCCGGGCGAAACCGGGGCCCTTGGGATCCCAGCGCTGGTCCATCTCGCCCAGCATGCCGGCCAGGGCGGCGGGGTTGTAGCCCACGTTGCCCAGGATGAGCACGGCGCTGGCGTCGGCCTCGACTTCCTGGCTGCGGGCATAGCCGTTGACCACCAGGGTCTGGGCGATGTCGTCGATGCACCCCGAGAACTGCTCGGCCACGGCCTGCAGGTCCTCGTTGCCCAGGTTGCGCATGCCCTCTTCCAGGCCGATGGCGGCCAGGCTGGTCCAGCGGCTCTTCTTGATGGCGCGCAGGCCGTCCTTGTTCTGGACGTGGCCGATCTCGTGGGCCAGCACCGCGGCCAGTTCATCCTCGTTGCGGCAGCAGGCCACCATGCCGCGGGTCACCAGCACCAGGCCGCCCGGGGCGGCGAAGGCGTTGATCTCGTCGCTGTCCAGCAGCAGGAAGTGGTAACCGCCGAAGGTCTCGGGCCGGTCCGAAGCCATGGCCAGGGTCTGGCCCAGCAGGTTCAGGTACTCGTTGGCCGCGTCGTTCTCCAGCACCGGGTAGGTCTGCAGGATGCTGGCCGCCACGGCCCGGCCGATGTAGTACTCCTGCTCGGGCGTGATGTCCTCGAAGGACTTGATGGCGGCGTTGCTCACGCGCTTGAGGGACTCGCCCTCCTGCTCGGAGATGAGACCGCTGCCGGTGCCGATCTGGGTGCCGATCTCGGTGACGGCGGTGCAACCGGCCATGAACAGGATCACGGCCAGCAGCAGCACGGGTTTGCGCAGGATGGTCATCATTGCACGCCCCCTTCCTTCAGGAAGCGCTGGGCGGCGGCGGCGTCCACCTTGAACTTCTCCATGCGATCCACCCAGCCGTAGTCCAGCTTGGGGTTCCCGGCGCGGTACTCGGCCTCCACCTCGTCGTTGAAGCCCTTGCCGGCCAGGGCCAGCTCGTCGCCCGAGGCCCCGGTGGCCGCGTCCTTGTCGCCGCTCTTCAGGGCGATCTTCTTCTCGCTCAGAGCCGAGCTGTGGATCCAGCCCTGGCCCGCCTCACCCTTGACCTGAAGCCAGGGGCCGCGGCTGTCCAGCACTTCCAGGCGGTCGCCGTAGGCCACCGAGCCCTGCACCTGGCCCAGGAACGAGGGCTTGCTGCGGAGCTGGCCCGATCGCACCTGGACACTCATCATCTGGGAGGCCGCCAGGGCCGCCACCGCCAGCAGGGGTAGCAGCAGGGGCCAGACGCGGCGCAAAATACGCATGGTCGTCTCTCCTTCAGGGATAGGGATGGATGTTTGCCCCCTATTCTAGCACCCGCCCGCCATGGCGGGCCACGGCTTTTATCGCAACACTTTGCGCCCTGTTGAGTGTTGAATATCGGCGATCACCAGTGATACAATCGGCCCCTCGTTGGTCTCAGCAACCGCATCAGCAAAGGAATGAATCATGCAAATCAGAAAAGTCGGCCTCTTCGTCCTGGTCCTGCTGGCCGTCCTCGGCCTCTTCTCCACCGGCGCCCTGGCTCAGGTAGGAGAAACCCACTCCCACGGGGACACCTTCTTCGACACCACGGTTGGCCCCCTGATTCTGCCCACCACCGACGACTTCGTGGCCATCGATGACGCCGGCGGCACCCCCGCCGATCCCGACAAGGTGGCCCCCGGCGTGGCCATCTCCACCTACATCGACGTCTCCGACAAGATGAAGTCCGGTGTGCTGACACCCTCGTACCGCTTCTCGCCCAAGCTGGCCCTCAAGGCCCACGTGCCCCTGATCTTCAGCCGCACCCTGACCTACTGGGCCGGTGACGCCTCGGCCGGAGGCCTGGGCGACATCACCCTTGACGGCACCTACACCCACTATCTGGGCCAGGGCAACGCGTTGCTGCGCTTCTCGGGCAGCGTCAAGTTGCCCACCGGCGACGAAGAGGCCACCGACGAGGTCGACGGCACCGAGTTCTACGTACCCCTGGGCACCGGCACCACCGACTTCCTGCTCAAGGGCCAGTACGCCAAGACCACGCCCTCGTTCGGTTTCCTGGGCACCCTCATGTTCCGCAAGAACTCGCCAAACGAGACCATCCAGGACTGGGGCTACGTCCAGGCCACCAACAAGGTGACGGCGGCCAACGAACTGCTGGCCTCGGCCTTCGCCCGCAAGCGCATGGGTCAGAAGTGGTGGTTGAACCTGGGTGTGGGCGTGGCCTTCATGGGCGACGGCGAATCCATCACCGAGTACAGCGACGGCTCGCCCACCGACGACTGGGAGGCCAACATGGGCGGAACCCTGGTGGACCTGTTCCCCGGCGTGTCCTACAGCATGGGCAAGCTGAGCCCCTACCTGGGCGTGCGGTTGCCCGTGGCCACCAGCTACGACAACGACCTGCGCGATGACGACCGGGACATCTCCGTCATCTTCCAGTTCAGTTACCGCCCCGAGAAGATGGCCGAGTAAAGACCGGATAAAAGAATAGCGAGTCAGAAAACGAGGGCGGTCGGCCAGGAGCCGGCCGCCCTTGTTCATGCGGCAGCTAGTAGTTCGCCCCCTCGTAGCCCCCCATGTCCACCCCCTGGGGCAGGCCCCGGATGGCCCGCACCGCCCGCAGCTCGTCCTGGTGGATGGCGTTTTCCTCCCCCTGGTTCAGGGCGCCCGCGGCGGTGATGTACATGAGGTACCCCGCGCTGTTGCACAGGGAGTGGCGGTACAGCCCCAGGGTGTGGCCCAGCTCGTGCAGCATGGTCTCACGCACCCGCTGCTGTTCCTCCAGTTCCGGATCGATCCACACCCTCATGAGCTGTGGGATGACATCCCCCAGACCGTAGGCCTGGTCCGAGGGCTCCAGCAGAGCCACCTGACCGTTGGAGTTGCTCAGCCCCGCCGTGAAATCCCACACCAGCTGGGCCTCGGTCGGGTTCCCGGTCTCCTGGAAGATGGGCTCGCCACCCAGCTGCCGATTCCACAGGGCCATGGCCCAGCGGGCTTCGGCCTGCATATCCAGGCCGTACCAGCTGTCCCCCTCCGGCACGTACACCCGCACGGGATAGCTGTCCCAGTGGTACAGGCGCTGGTTGGGACGCAGGGCGGACGCACGGGAAGTCCGGGTCATGTAACGGAAATAGGTCAGGAAGTCACTGCCGTAATCGTCGCAGTTCTCGTCCGATCGAAGCTTTTCCGGCAGGACCACATCCAGGGGCATGGCCGAGTCCACATCCAGGGTGTCGGATGTGCAACCGTACCAGGCCCAGTCGGAGTGGTAGCTCTGCACGATGCCCACCTGGACCCGGGTGTTGACCCCTGGCGAGAAGGGCCCCACCAGGTACTGGCCGGTGTCATCGGTCAGCACCTGCAGCCCCGTGCGCGTGTCCCGGATCTGCACCCCCGCCAGGGGTTTGCCCTGAATGTCGGTAACCCGTCCGGAAACGGCCCAGGTGGCCACCGAGGAGAAGGAATAGTTGTACAGATCCTGGGAGATCTGCCCGGCCGTGTCCCGGGTCTGGACCGCCAGCCAGATATCGCCCCCCAGTTCCAGGCCGTGCTCGGGCCCCAGGGTCATGCTGTGGATGACTCCCGCCCCCAGATGGGGTGCCGGCCCTGCGCACAGGGCCAGCGCCTGGTTCTCGGCGTTGATGGGGCCCTCGTGGCTGAACAGGACGGTGTAGTCCGCCACCGGGAACACCCCGATGGAGGCCCCGGCCCAGGTGATGCGCACCTGCCCGGCCAGCTCTCCGTAAACCAGGTCCCGGATCCCCGTGGCCGCCGGCGGGTAGGTACCCAGGGGATCCACCGTCACCGTCCAGGCATGCTCGCGGGATTCCCCCTCCTTGCTCATGACCACGCGCACCGAATCCACGGGGCTGCTGCCGGCCAGGTACTCGTACCGGTCGCCATGCGCCACCGCCTCCCCGTTGCGGAACCAGCCGATATCCGTGCCGCTGGCCGTCCCCATGACCAGGAAGCTCAGGCCCTGGGTTTCCACCAGGTGCTGCTGGGCCTGCACGGGCGAGTAATGCACGTTGTCCCACAGGCCACCGGTCATCACCAGCCACTGGTTTTCCAGGGGCTCGGCCAGGCCCCCCACGTCCACCCGCAGGGTGTCCAGCCCCTCGGTGGCAGCCAGATAGGTGTAGGAGCCGGAATCGCCCACCGCCACCCCGTTGAGCGACCAGAGATAGGACAGCTCCAGCTGGCCGGGGACCACCACCTCGAAAAGCTGTTCGCCGGTCAGGGGCAGCTCAAGGTAGGAAGCCGAGGGCAGGAAGCCCGGCCCTTCACCTGGTGCCAGCTGCACCTCCACATCCCACTGGAAGGCCGACTGCCGGTCGCTTTGCCGCGACTCCACCTGCACCACCTGGCTGCCCAGGTGGGTGGCGAAATAGCGGAAACGCGGGCCGGTGGCCTGCTCCTGGCCATCCACCAGCCAGCGGGTCTCGGTGGGGCCTTCGGGCTCGGTGCGCACCTGGAAATCGACGTGTGTTTCGGGGGTGACCTGAAGCTGGGAGTCGCCGGGGGTGAACAGGAACACGGGAGGCTGCGTGGTCCCCTCGGGCTCGGTGGTCGGGCGGCAGCCGGATACGAGAGCAGCCAGAACAGCCGCCAGCATGGCGATGTTGACGAGATGGCGCAAATGTTCCCCCTTGCCCCGGGCCAGGCCAGCGGTCCGGGTACCCCATGAGCAAAGGGAGCGCGGGCGCCCCTGTCAAGGGCCTGCCGGGACCGGTCAACCAGCCGGAGGGGCGCCCGGTTTGTGCTTGACGAATTCCGGCTCGGCCAGATCCGCCCCCACGGCCTTCAGACGCCGCCAGGCCGCCCCGTAAAACTCGCGCGCCGGCACCCGGGCAAAGCCCAGATCGATCTCGAAGACGGGCTGCCCCTGCACGAAACGCCAGTGGTTCAGCAGGGTGGGCACGGCGCTGTTCTTCTCCACCTGGATGAGGCGGCGGTGGCTGCTGCTCAGACGCACCGGCGGGTCGTTGGCCTTGGCGGCAAAATGAATCAGATCCAGGATCTGGCTGTCACACACCAGGGGCTCGCCCTCGGTTTCCCGGAAATGCTTCTGGATGCGCCCGGCCAGGGCGGTGTCGAATCCGCCCCAGGTCAGGTTCAGCAGGTACTTGTCGTAGGTGTCGATGGCGTCCATGACGAAGGCCCCCAGCAGGGCGCTGTAACCGTACCGGGCGGCCACGTGGATCATGGCCATGTCGTCGCACACCCCGTCGCCCATCTGGCGCCGGAAGAAGGCCTGGTCGTACTCGGGAAAGGCGTAGTGGGCATGACGGTTGCGGCAGATAACGCCGATATCCCCCAGGGTGCGCATCTGGTCTTCCAGGAAAACGGTGGCCCCCGTATCCCCCAGGCCGCACTGCTCGAAGGCCGCCCGGTCGACGATGAGGATCTCTCCGCCCCCCATGTGGAAGGGCAGTCCCATGAAGGTGCGCTTGTGCTCCAGCATGGCGGTGCGGCGGTACTCCCAGTCGTCCATGAAGCCGGCCAGCACCAGCCCCGTCAGGAACTCGCGGGTGTTGACCTTCTTCTCTGGCAGGAAATCCACACCGAACAGGGGATGGCCGTCCACCACCAGCTCCAGCTCGGGGCGGTCGATGTTGGCCAGCAGCCACTCGGCGAAGCGCTCCAGCATCTGGCCGCGCCGCTGACGCACCAGGCTGGCCTTGAGGTTGGGGTCGCCCCCCTCCAGCACGGTCAGCACGCGCTCGAAGGTGGCGTCGGGAAAGATCAGGGAGGTGCCGAACTCGTCGGTGAACCAGCCGTGGCCGTTCTGGGCGCGGCCGGTGACGGACTGGGGCAGCAGGTCGGCCAGCACCCGGGGGCTGGCGGCGAAGTTCTGCCCCATGAGGTAATCGAAATCCAGGGAGACCAGCTTGTCGAAGATTTCGCGATGGCGCTGGTAGTCCAGGGTGCGGTGGCCCTGCCAGCGGCGGCGTTCCCGGCGGTCGCGATCGGGCCGGCGGTCCCGGCTGTCGTCCTGCGGCCGGCCACGCCGGCCGCGCCGATCCCGCACCTGGTCCAGCAACTCCTCGACCCGGCGCACCTTCCGCTGGTTCCTGCCTCGCCTCCTGCGCACACATCCCCCGTTTCGGGTCGGTTTATTCCTCTTCGGCCGCGGGCTCGCCCTCGCCGCCCCAGTCCGAGAAGAGGGCCTCCACGAAGGCATCCACGTCGAAGCGGGCCAGATCCTCGGCCTTCTCGCCCATGCCCACGTAGGTCACGGGCAGCCCCAGGGTCTCGGCGATGGCCACCACGATGCCGCCCTTGGCCGTGCCGTCCAGCTTGGTCAGCACCAGGGCGTTGACGGGGATGGTCTCGGCGAAGACCTTGGCCTGGGACAGGCCGTTCTGGCCGGTGTTGCCGTCCACCACCAGCAGGGTCTCGGGGTCGCGCCCCGTCTTGCGGCGGATGACCCGGGCCACCTTGCCCAGCTCGTCCATGAGGTTGGTCTTGGTGTGCAGGCGGCCGGCCGTGTCCACGATGACCACGTCGGTGCCGCGGCTCTCGGCGGCGCTCAGGGCGTCGAAGACCACCGCTGCCGGATCGGAACCCATCCCCTGGCGCACGCAGTCCACGCCGATGCGCTCGGCCCAGATCTCCAGCTGTTCCACCGCGGCGGCCCGGAAGGTGTCGCCGGCAGCCACCATGACCTTCTTGCCCTCGTTCTTCAGCAGCAGGGCCAGCTTGGCGATGCTGGTGGTCTTGCCGGTGCCATTGACGCCCACCACGAAGATGACATGGGGCACGTGGGGGGCGGCGCCTTCCGCCTGGGCGCCGGCGTCGGCTTCGGTTTCCGCCCCGGCCTGAGCATCGCCCTGGTTCTGGGCCTGCTTCCCCTTCTTCTTTTTCTTCTTCTTGCCCCCGGAGGCCTCGTCGCCGGTGTCGTCCCAGCTCAGGGGCCGCACCTTGGGTTTGGCCTCGGTCAGGATGGTCTTGACGTCGCCGCGGATCACTTCCAGCACCGACTCCAGGGAAGCCTCGCCGCCCTCTTCCTTCAGCCTCTTCTCGATGTTCCCCGTGATGGCCACCGCCGAGGCCACGCCCATGTCCGCCGAAATCAGCAACTCCTCGATCTGGTCAAGGGTGTCCTCGTCCAGCCGGATGCGGCCGCCGAACAGGTTCTGCAGGCTGCCCACCACGCTGTCGCGGGTCTTCTTCAGCCCCTGTCGGAATCGATTGAATGCACCCCTGATCACTGGCTGGCCTCCATGGTGTCGGTGTCGTCGTCTTCGGTATCGTCCTCTTCGGCAACGTCCTCTTCAGCGCCCTCGTCGACAGTGTCCTCTTCCACGGCCATCTCCCGGGCCCCGGCCTTCCGGGCCTCGTCCTCGCCCGCGGCATCCCCGGCATCCTCGGTGCCCTCGACCGTGGCGTCCGCTTCCCCGTCCACAACCTCCACCTCGGCGGGCACTTCATCGCCGCCGAAGTTCATGGCGCCCTGCCCGGAGCGGCGAGCCTTCTCGTCCTCCACGCTGTCCACCATGGACCGCCGGTTGGCGATGGCGTTGCCCAGCTCGCGGTCGCTCTGGCTGTCGGCCACGTCGTGGAAGCTGACGGACACGATGTTGGAGCAACCCGGCTCCATCATGGTCACGCCGTACAGATGATTGGCCGTTTCCATGGTCAGCTTGTTGTGGGTGATGACCAGGAACTGGGTGTTGCGGCTGAACTCCCGCAGCATGTTCACGAAGCGCCCGATGTTGGCGTCGTCCAGGGGAGCATCGGCCTCGTCCAGCACGCAGAAGGGCGAGGGCTTCACCAGGTACACGGCGAACAGCAGGCTCAGGGCCGTCAGGCAGCGCTCGCCTCCGGACAGCAGGGACACCGTGTCGATGACCTTGCCCGTGGGCTGGGCCGTCACGTGCAGGTGGCTTTCCAGGGGGTCGTCGGTCTTGACCAGCTGAAGGTCGGCCCGGCCGCCCTTGAACAGGGTGCCGAACACGGCGATGTAATTCCGTCGCACGTTCTCGAAGGTCTCGATGAAGCGCTTCTTGGCGGTGCGGTTGATCTCGGTGATGGCCTTGACCAGATCGTCCCGGGCCTTCTCCACGTCGTCCCGCTGCTTCTCCAGGAACTCCAGCCGCTCCCTCTTGGTCTCGTATTCCTCCAGGGCCAGATGGTTGATGGCGCCCAGGGAACCCAGCTTGTCCCGCTTGTCGGCCAGCAGGGCCTCGGCCTGGTCCAGCTGCAGCACCCCGTCTTCCATCTCCAGTTCCCGGGGCAGGTCCTCCTCGTTCAACGAGGCGATGAGATCGGCGAAGCTGCCCTTGTACTGTTCCTCGATGCGCTCTTCCAGGTTGTTGCGCTTGATGTCCAGGGTGGCCAGCTTGGTCTCCATCTCGTGAGCCTGGTCGCGGAAACCACCCCGCTGTTTCTCGATGGCCTGCACCCGCTCGTGCCACTGGCTGGTTTCCTCGTGCAGCGCCTGGATGCCCTCGGCCGCCGCCCGCAGCACCTGCCGGCGGCGCTCGCGATCGTCCATGCCCCGGGCCAGCACCTCGCGACGCTCGCCCAACTGCTCGCTCAGCTCCTCGTTGGCCTGGCGGGCCACCTCGATCTCCTGGGTCAGACGCTCACGGCGCGAGATCTGCTCGGCCACCTTCTCGCGCAGGTGTTCCAGGGCGGTTTCTGTTTCCCGCCGGTTGCTCACCCGCTGCTGGTGGGCCAGGCGCAGCTCCTCCAGCTCGGCGCGGGCGGTGTCCCGGTCCATCTCGGCTTCCTGGACCTTCTCCCGCAGCTCGTCCCGGCGCATTGTGCTGCTGGCGCGCAGCTGGTTGTTCTCTTCCAGCAGGTCGGTGAGGCTTTCCTCCTGGCGGGCCAGCTCGGCCACTTCCTCGGCCAGGCGGGCCCGCTCGGCGTCCATCTCGGCGGCCCGGGTGCCGGCCGTCTCCCGCTGGTGCTCCAGCTGGGCAGACTGCACCTGCAGCTTGCCCAGCGCATCGTCGCACTGGCCCAGGCGACCGCGGCCGGCGATGAGCTGCTCGCGCAGTTCCTCGCGCCGGCTGCGGTTGGTGGCCACCGCTTCCTGGGCGGTGGACAGGCGGGTCTCCAGGTGGCCCAGCTCGGCCTCGATCTCGGCCAGCTTCTCCTTGCGGCCCAGCAGGCCGCTGTCCTCGGCGCCGTCCTTGCCGCCCCGCAGGGTGCCGTCGCTGGTGACCAGCAGGCCCTCGCGGCTGACGCACACCAGGGCGCCCTGGCCGGCATGGCTGCGGGCCGCCCTGGCCGCCAGCTCGTCGGTGTCGAAGACCACCGACCGGGCCAGCAGGTTGTGCAGGGCCGGAATGTCCAGCCCGGCGCCACTGACCAGATCCAGGGCGCAGGTGCCGCCGGCCGGCGCGTCCAGGGGCGGGCTCTGCTCGGTCTGGAACCCGCCGCCGCACAGGAACTGGACCTGGCCCAGCTCGTCGCGGCGCAGTTCCTGCACCAGTTCCAGGGCCGAATCGGCGCCGTCCACCACCACGGCGTCCAGCAGGCGGTCCAGCAGCAATTCCAGCACGGGGGCGTCGGCCTGGTCCACCTTCAGCAGATCGGCCAGACCACCGGTCACCCGGGACTCGCCGCCGTGGCGCTGCAGGATCTCGCGCGAGCCCTGGTCGTAGCCCTCGTAGCCCTCGTCCAGCTGCTTCAGCAGCTCGTGGGTCGAGCGGGCGGCCTGCAGCTTGCCGGTCAGCACCGACACCTCTTCCTGCAGGCGGGGGACGTTCATCTCCAGCTCGGTCTCGTGGCGTTCCAGCGAGGCCAGTTCTTCCAGGATTTCCCGCCGGCGCGCGGCCTCGGCCTCGGCGGTCTGGCGCAGCTGGGCCAGCTCGCCCTCGGCGGCGGCGCCCTTCTGCAGCACGGCTTCCCGGTCCTCGGCCAGGATCTCCATGCGCTCCTTGCGATTCTCCTGCTTCACCTGCAACTCGCGCAACTGGCTGCGTTGGGTGGCGTCGCTCTCGATGACTTCCAGATTGCGGGCCGAAGCCTCGTCCAGGGCCTGGCGATCGGCGGCCAGACGGGCCTCCAGTACCTGCAGGGATTCGGTTCTTTCCTCCAGCAGGCTGCCGGCCCCCTCCAGTTCGGCCTCCACCCGGCGCAGATGTTCGGTCATGCGCTCGATCTGCCCCTCGGTGGCCTTGCGGCTCTCCTCGGCCTCGGCGATGCCCAGGGTGTTGTCCTCGATGCGGCGCTGATGCTCCTCGATGCGGTGCTGCATCACCAGCACCTGCCGCTCGGTCTCCTTCAGCTCCTCGTCGAAGGCCTGCAGGGCCGCCTCCAGGCCGCGCCGCTCTGATTCCCGCTCGTCCAGGGTGGGTCGGGCCGCTTCGATCTTGGCCTGCAGCTCGGCCAGCTCGCCCACGCCGGTCTCGGCCTCGGTGCGGAAGATCTCCAGCTTCTCGCGGGACTCGGTCTCATCGTTTTCCAGCTGCATGTGCCGCCGCCTGGCCGCCGCCAGATCCAGGGCGCGGATCTCCTTGAACAGCCGCTGGTAACGCCGGGCCTTGCCCACCTGGCGCTGCAGGGAGCGAACCTCGCGCCCGATCTCCTCGATGATGTCGTACAGGCGCACCAGGTCGTTCTGGGTGCGGTCCAGCTTGCGCTGGGTCTCCTTGCGGCGGGCCTTGTATTTGGTGATTCCCGAGCCCTCTTCCAGGAGCTGGCGAAGCTCGGTGTTGTTCTCGTTGAGGATCTGCTTGATCATCGATTCCTCGATGATCGAGTAGCTGGTGTTGTTCACCCCGCTGTCGAAGAACAGATCGCGCAGGTCCTTCAGGCGGCAGGGGCTGCCGTTCAGGAAGTAGTCGCTGCCCCCGTCCCGGGTGACCCGGCGCTTGATGGACACCTCGCTGAAGTCGAGGTTGATGCCCCGGTCCTCGTTGGTGAAGGTCAAGGTCACCTCGGCCATGCTCACGGGCCGGCGCTTGGTGGTGCCCTTGAAGATGACGTCGTCCATCTTGCCGCCGCGCAGCTGCTTGGCCGACTGCTCGCCCAGCACCCAGCGGATGGCGTCCACCACGTTGGACTTGCCGCAGCCGTTGGGGCCCAGGATGGCGGTGATACCCTCGTCGAATTCCAGCTTGGTGCGGTCGACGAAGGATTTGAATCCCTGGATCTCGATGGTCTTGAGTTTCACGGAACAGAACCTTTCGGCGCTCCGGATCCTCGCGCGAGGACCGGGCGCCCGGAATCATCGGAAATGGATCCGGACAGTTTCCGGATCCAGGTGAGGGAACGGGGTGGCCGCGGCCGGCTCCGTTCTCAGAATTCGGTGGGCCGGACGTAGTCCAGCTTCAACTTGTCGGCCAGCCCCTGCCGGGCGGCCAGGGCCTCGGTCTTGTTGGGGAAGTTGCCCACGTAGACCCGGTACCAGCGGCCTTTCTCCTTCAGCTGCACCGGCCGCGTGGCGGTGGTGAACCCCCGGCGCTTCAGACGCAGGCACTCGCGGTGAGCCGAGGTGCTGTCCGAGAATGAATAAACGTGCAGGGCCCAGCCGTCCTGCCCCACGGGGGACTGGAAGGGCGCCATGTTGAAGACGGGGCGGGCGGGATCGGGATCAGCCGCAGGTTCGGGCTGGTACCGTGGCGCCTCCCCGGACGCGGCCTCATCACCGGCCGTGCCCGAGGTCTGGGCGGAGGGCCGGGGCGCGCTATCCTGGACCGCTGTTTCTGCCACGGCCCCCTGCTCCTGGGGCGTGACCGTTCCCACCACGGAGCCGTCATGGTCGCCACTCCGGACGCCATCCTGGACGCCACTCTGGATGTCCTGTTCCTGGTCAATCCGATCCTGAGCCGCCGTCATCTCGTCCCCGGCCAGTTGCTGCTCGCGGGTCAGACCGCTGTAACCGGGCTGCTCGGCCTGGGCAAGAACCCCCTGGTTCTGGGCAACCTGGCTCTGGGCCACCTGGTCCTGGGGGCCCTGGTTCTGGGCCAACGGCCCCGGCTGGCGAACCTGGATCCAGTAGAAGACCGAAACCACCACCACGATGACCATGGCCACCCCGGCGAAGCCCCAGAAAACCCGGGACGACCCCCGGCCCGAATCCCGGGTCCGGGCCACGGCGAACAGGTCGCCCTCTTCCTGGTGGGCCTCCTCGTCTCCGGCGTCCTCGCCCGAGCCCTCACCAGCAGAGTCCGGCTCGTCCTCCTCCGCCGCCGGCCCGAAGTCGTGCACAACGGAATCCTGATCCTCGAACTCCGGGCTCACCGGGGCTTCATCCCCGGGCACCGGCTCCGATTCCGCCGGGGCCTCTTTCGCGAAGGCCTCGTCCTCGGCCGGTGCCGTTTCTGCCTCTGGCTCCACGCTCCGGTCCAGCTCGCTCGGAACCCCGGCCTGGTCCACCACCGCCCCGGTGTAGGCCACCAGGCCCGTGAGCTGATCCCCGGCCTGTTCATATTCAGCGCACACGTCCTCCATTTCCCGGGCGCCGCGCTCTTCCTGATCCCAGCAGAACAGGCGGATGTCCGCCACCCGGGCCCAGAGCAGACCCAGCGGCCCATGGGGCGCCACCAGGATCAGATCGTCCGCCTGACGCCGCAGCCGGGCCACCAGGTCGTGGGCCTCCTGCAATTCCACCTCGGTGGGGTTGAACGACCCCACTCCGATGAGATAGCTGCGCCGGCCGGGAAAGGGCAAAGCCGTGCCGCTGGTCAGCACCGAGGCGCCGTAGCGCACCATGTCGATCCAGCCTTCTTCCTCGTGACGGCCGGCCCAGCGGCTCAGCCGGCAGACCTGGTCGTCCCCGTCCAGGATCAACACGGCCTGGTCGCGGGCGGCCAGCTGGCGGGCGATGGACAGGGCCGCCGCAGCGCTCAGCCCCTCCTGGCCGGGTTCGTGCAGGAACAGCCAGACGCGCGGCGAGCTCTCGCCGGCCATGGCCAGGTCCAGATTGGCTCCCAGCCCCGACTTGCCCGTGACGCGCTCAACGTCCGCCCAGAAGGTCTCCGGGCCGTTGAATTCCAGATCACCGGCGCCCAGCTTCATGGGCAGCAAGGGCAAGTTGCCGGGGTGCTCCCTGTCGAGGCTCATTTCCCATCATCTCCTTGGTCCACGAGCTGCGCGCCCGCCGGACCTGATCCGGGTGAATCACCGGGACCGGACATGGCGGTCCAGGCCCTCGCGAAAGCCTCGACCGTCAGTTCCAGTTCCTCTTCGCCGATGGTCCTGACGTCCACGCCCAGGCCATCCTGGTTCATACGGCCCACCAGGGCGGGATCGCCCAGGCGCAGGTTCCGGTGGCAATTTTCCAGCTCGCCCTTGGGCCCGGTCCACATCACCAGCCGGGATTCCAGGCGAGTGGACGAGAACGAGCCCCCCCCCACGCTGGACCGGCCCGACACCACGTCTCCTCTCCAGCCCGCCGGCGCCTTGCTGCTCATCATGGCCAGCAGCCGTTCGGCGCGGTCCTGCAGGGTGGGCAGGTCTGCCCCCAGTTGCCGCAAGGTGGGCACCTCGGGCACATCCTCGGCGGCCAGATACAGGCTGAACACGGCGTCCAGCGCGGCCAGGGTGGTCTTGTCCACCCGGAAAGCCCGGCGCATGGGGTGCTTGCGCAAACCGGCCACGTGCTCCTTGCTGCCCAGGATCATGCCGGCCTGGCACCCGCCCAGCAGCTTGTCCCCGCTGCAGGTGACCAGATCGGCCCCGGCGGCCACGTCCTCGGCCAGCAGGCGCTCGTCATCGGGCAGGCCCAGCAGAGTGTAGGGATACAGGGCCCCGCTGCCGGCATCGTAGATCAGGGGGCAGCTCTGCTGCCGGCAAAGCTGGGCCAGTTCGGGCAGGTCCACCTCCTCGGTGAAGCCCTCCACCGTGAAGTTGCTGCGGTGCACCTTCAGCACCGTGGCACCCGGCACCATGGCCTTGCGGTAGTCGTCCAGGCTGGTGCGGTTGGTGGTGCCCACTTCCACCAGCTGACAGCCCGTCTCGGACAGGATCTCATGAATGCGGAAGGAACCGCCGATGGCCACGATCTCGCCCCGGGAGATGATCACCGGGCCGCCCTGGCTGAGGAAACGCACGGCCAGCCACACCGCAGCCGCGTTGTTGTTGACGATGAGGGCATCCCGGGCCCCCGCCAGAAGCGCGGCCTTCTCCTCCACCCGTCGTCCCCGGTGCCCCCGGACGCCCGCGGGCAGATCGTATTCCAGGTCACTGTTGTGCAGGGCCACCTGGTGGGCCGCCCGGGCGGCCGCCTCGGGAAAATTGGAGCGGCCCAGGTTGGTGTGCACCACCACACCGGTGCCGTTGATGACCCGGGTCCAGGAGGGGCCCAGCAGTTGCTCCCGGCGGCTCATCACACGGGCCACCACAGCCTCATGCAATTCCTCACGCGAAGCGGGCAAGCCCTTGTCATGCTGCAACTCACGCCTGAACACGGCAATGACTTCCTGGATGACCGGCGTCATCCACAGACTCCGGCGTCCCGCCACCAGGGGCGCCAGGCGCTCATCCTCCAGCAAGGCCCCCACCTGGGGCAAGGCGCGTAATCTATCCTGAAGTTCGGACATGGGAAAAGGACCTTCGGGCCACCGCTCAGGGGCCACAAAAAAGGAAAAAACAGCCGGTGAGGGAGGGTCAGCCCGACACCTCCGACCGGCTTTTTGCACCGGGGGAATGTACCAGAACGGGGGGCGATTGTCCAGATTTGCCCCCCGATTCCCTCCCTTTTACCCGAAAAATCCCCAGCCCCGCGCGCGTGGCCCACAACACCCCTTCCCCTGGCCGGCGAATATCCCTATGATATTAACAGCTTAGAGTTCTGTTGTCGGGCGGGCAGGCCCTCCGCCACGCCCCCATCTCGGCAGAAAGGCCGTCATCCATGTCGTTCTCGGTCAGCCAGGACCCCGGTTCCTCTCCGGGTGCCCCCACCACCTCCAGCTTCACCACCCAGGCCCAGGCGGCCTTCCGCCGCGCCTCGGGCCAGCGGGTCTTGTGGGCCTGCCTGGTGGCCGTCCTGCTGGTGGTCATCGGCCTGCTGCTGAGCCCCCGCTACGATCCCCGCGAGGACGTGCTGGCCAACTACGGCGCCCCCGGCGAACTGGTCATCATGCCCGAGATCAGCATCAAGGAGGGGCAGGATCGCCAGCATCAGCTGCCCAAGAGCCTGCAGATCCCGCCGCCGCCCGCGCGCATGGAAGTGGAAAAGGAAGAGCTCAGCCCCGAGGGCACCGTGGCCGTCCCCGAACCCACCGAAGCCCCCCCCAACGAGAACATCACGCCCGTGAAGGCCTTCAATCCCGACGCCGAGGTGGCCACCAAGAACCTGGTGGAGCTCAACATGCCGCGGCAATCAAACCCCGACCTGTACATCCTGCACCAGGTGCACCCCGAATATCCCCTCACCGTCAGCGAGGAAGAGCGCCGCACGCCGGTGATCTATGTCCTGGTTGCCGTATTCGTGAACCCTGACGGCGATGTGACCGAGGCCATGATCATGACCAACACGGGCAGCCCCGCCTATGCCGACGAGGTCATCGAGAAGGTGAAACAGTGGAAATTCGGCTGGCGGGTGGCGCCGGGAGCCGGACGCTGGATCCAGCTTCCCTACAACTTCAACAGTCCCTACTTCACCGGCGGACAGGACTGAGGTCTGTCCCCCGGAATCAGTTCTCCGGGCTTTCCGGACTTTCCCCACCGTCCCGGCCTGCATCCCGAGCTTCCTCGCCCGGCTCGACAGGCAGGAAATCAGGCAACAACCCGGCTTCCAGGGTATCCACCACGGCGCCCTCGTTCATGGCCCATCCCTCGCTGAACAGGGAGGACGGGAAGGCGATGATGCGCTTGTTCTGGAAAACCCGCACCACCGGCGCATAGGAATCGGGGCCCTCGGCCTCGAAGCTGCGGTTGGCCAGGCGGCGCTTGAGGGACTCGGCCAGCTGGGGCCGGTTAAGGGCGCCGCTGCCGGCCATGGTGTCCAGCAGCATGCGCATGGACTGGTAAGCCGTGCGGGCCAGGGGCTTGGCCTCGCCGGGGTAGCTGTCGTCATCCCAGCGTGTCTCGAACTCGGCGGTCCACTGGGGCGGAATCAGAGCCTGGCTGCTGGCAAAGAGGCTGCGCTCCAGCTGATCGCCTGCGCGATCCACAAGCTTGCGGGAATTCCAGTTGCTCAGGCCCATGATCAGGGAGCCCGCCCGATAAAAATCCAGCTGGGGGCCCAGCATGACCATCTGGTCCACCGTCCCCGGCGCGAAGATCACCTCGGGCCGCTTGGCCTTGAGCTTCAGGATGGGCTCGCGGAAATCCGTCCCCTGGGGCGGGAACGAGGCCCGGGCCACCACTTCCCCGCCGAACTGCTCCACCTCGGCCGCGAAGACGTCGGCGGTGCGCCGGCCCTCGTCATCGTCGGGGTGGATGATGGCGTAGCGCTGCTTCAGCAACACCGTGGTGCCCAGCTGGGCCAGCAGGCGGACCTCGTAGAAATCGGTGAGGTTGGTCTGGAAGACCCGGTCCCCCAGCTGCCAGATGCGGTCGTTGGTGGCCGTGGGCGAGACCAGGGGCACGCCGTACAGGTCGGCCACCACCGCGGCGGTGGCCGTGGGGTCGCTCATCATGGCGCCGAACAGGGCCAGGCATCCGTCCTCGGCGCACAGCCGCCGGGCGGCCAGGGCCCCGTTGACGGGATCTCCGCCCGTGTCTTCCACCAGCAATTCGAACTGACGCCCGGCCTCGGCGTTGCCCTGGTCCAGGGCCATGAGACAGGCGTCCACGAAGGCGTTGCCCAGCACGGCATAGCGCCCGGTCAGCGGAGCCAGCACACCCACCCGGTTCACGTTGACCGGTCCGCTGGGGCGCTGGAAGACCATGGTGGCCGGCGACTGACCGGACAGCAGGTCCCGGGCCCGGCCCAGCCACTCGTTGTCCTTGTCCAGGACCACCATGCGGTCACCCACCGCTTCGGCCCCCTGGTAATCGCCCCGTTCCAGCCGGTTCTTCACCTGCAGGTAGGCCAGGTAGGGCCAGATGGGCCGCCCCTCCTCGCTGTCCAGGAAACCGTCCAGTTGTTCGGGGGAAAGAGCCTCGAAAACCGCCGCCGCAGCCGGCCGGCCATCGCTGCGGGTGGCGCGCTCCGGGCCACGGTTGAAGTGGCGCACCAGGTAGGTGGCGGCCAGCAGGGTGTCCCCCGCGGTCAGGGCGATTTCACCGCCCCGGCTCAGACGCTGATCCATGAGGGGGCTGGCGGGAAAATCCAGGATGAACTCGTCGGTCAGGTTCAGGGCCAGTTTCAGGTCTTCCAGGCGGTAGGCGGCCTGGACGGCCATGGACAGCACCTCGTCGTTGCGGGAGAAGCCGTCATAGTAGTCCAGCAGGTTGCCGGCCTGTTGCAGAACATTGCGATCCCGGTGCAGGCTGAAGTCTCGTTTCAGCTGGGCATAGAGGCGCTGGGCCTGAACAACCTTGTCCTCGCCCAGGCGAGCCCCCTCGTCGGTGACGGGGTCAGGCCCGCCGCCACACCCGTTCCAAAGGGCCAGTCCAGCCAGCAACAGCAGCAGAAGAAAAAATCCACGCCCGGTCCGCAATGCATCTCCACCTTCCCCGCCGCCGGTCCCCCGGCGACGAGCGGATCACTGAATTTCGAAGGTCGCGCTGGCCAGAACCTTACCCGCCTGGTCAAGAACCTTGACTTCCCAGTTCCCGGTCCAGGAGGGCAGCAGCCGCTTGGAAGACCAGGTCCGCCAGTTGGCCGAGCCCACATTCAACTCCACCTGGGCCATGGTTTTTCCGTTCCAGAACCAGGCGTGGGTCACGGTGGTGGGAGCCTGCGCGTTCAGGATGTGCATCCGGCAGTAAACCCGGTCCTGACCCGCGGGAAACACGGTGTTCTCACCGGTCAGGGAACGGGTTTCACGGTCGATGCCCGTGCCGAACCCCAGTTCGACCTGCAGTTCACCCGCCCCGGCAGATTCCGGTTCCTGGGCCTGGCACACCAGGGCCCCCATGGCCAGAAAAACCACGAGAAGGACTTGAATGGGCCGATTGGCGCGGAAACGGTTCAACATCTCTGCCATGGGTTTCCCCCTTGTTGCGGCCCCCTTCAGGGCTCTACTGGTTCTTCCTCAATTCCTCGATGGAACTGGGCGTCAGGGCGTCGGGATCGTAGCCATTCTTTTCCAGGAACTCGATGTTGTCCATGTAGTCGCTGTCGGGATATTCCTCCCGCAGCTGCTGGAAGATGATGGAGGCCGCACGGCGGTCGTTCCAGGTGTCCAGCGTCACC
This sequence comes from Candidatus Krumholzibacteriia bacterium, assembly GCA_963674845.2. Taxonomy (GTDB): domain Bacteria; phylum Krumholzibacteriota; class Krumholzibacteriia; order LZORAL124-64-63; family LZORAL124-64-63; genus LZORAL124-64-63. The sequence continues at coordinate 997,995 of CAXXKE010000001.1, forward strand.
AGACCCGACATGAACAGGGCGTCATCGGCCCGGTCGCTCTCGGGATAATCGCTGATGATGAGGTTGAACATGTCGAGTTTCTTCTGGGGATCAGCAAGGCCCATGCCGCGCACGAAGATCTGCTCGGCGGTGAGTCCCTTGCCCGGGGCGTACTCGCCAAGGAAGGCCACCGGATGTTCTTGCCGGGCCTGACGCAGATAGTCCTTGATGACCTTTTCCTGGTGGGCGGGCATCATGGCCTTCAGAACAATGTCATGGGCTTCCTTGTAGGTCATGGGCCGCCCGTATTCCTTGTTCTGGATTTCCACCACGTGCCAGCGGCTGCCGATACGGAAGGGGGGATGCAACCCGGGCTCCAGCTTGATGGCCTCGGTGGTGAATTCCTTGGTGTTCTCGATGCCCGGCACGAAGCCGCCCTCGTTGAACCAGCCCAGTTCGCCCGATTCCTTGGCGGTATGGAAGTTCTTGGAGAAGTCCTTGACCACCTTGGGGAAGGTGTTCTCGAAGCCACCCTTGACCAGGCGCTCGTAGGCCTTCTCGGCCTCATCCCTGGTCAGGCACTCCACGTGGCGGGCCCGGCTGGTGGGCTGCTGGCGGAAAAGGTCCCGGTTCTGGTCGAAGAAGGCCTTGATATCTTCCTCGGTGGGCTCGTTGTCCCGCAACAGGCCGTAGTTACGCATGGCGGAATCCAGCAGGCTGCGCCGCTGGGAAATCAGGCTGCGGGCCACATCCTCATCGTTGTACAGGCCGGTCTCCACCGCGCCCATCACCATCAGAGCCTGGTCCACCATCTCCTTCAGCAACAACCGCCGCCCCTCTTCCCCCTGGTAATCGTTCTTGAGGCGCTGGGGCAGTTCATCGAAGCGAAGGTCCAGGTCCTGCTTGGTGATCTGGATATCACCCACGGTGGCCACGACATCCGAGGAGTCGTGGAGTCCGTTGCCGAACAGGGGCTTCCACTGGAAGCCATCGGCGGTGGTTTCCTTGGACGAGCAGGCCGCCAGGCAAAGAACCAGGGTCAGAACAGCAAGCAGGGGAAGTGAACGGCGCGGGGACAACATGGCTGACTCTCCTTGAATGAAGGCATCGGGCAAGGGGGATCAGAGGTATTCCTGACGACCCTCTTCCTCGAGCCTCTGGATAATTTCCTTGATGCGCTGCGCATCGGACTTGGGGCAGACCAGCAACGCGTCAGGGGTGTCGACGATGATGAGATCCTGAACACCCAGCAGAGCCACCAGACGGCCCGGCGCCCGGATGATGTTGCCCGAGCTGTCCAGAGAAAGCAACCGGGCATTGCCGCGGTTTCCCTCTCCCATGTCGGGAGCCAGTTCACCCCAGGCGTCCCAGCTGCCCAGATCGCTCCAGCGGAACCGTGCGGGCAGGATCTCGAAGGCCGGCAACTTTTCCATGACGGCGCAATCGATGGAATCGGCCGGACAATCTGCGTAAGCGGCTTCCAACGCCTCACCAAAGGCCGGAGTTCCAAAAGCCTGGACGGCCGGTTCCAGCAGAGCGCACACCCGCGGGATATGCTGGCGTGTCACGTCCTGGAAATAGGCCGCGTTCCACACGAAAATACCACCATTCCAGAAGTATTGCCCGTCCCGGACATATTTTTCGGCCGTTGGCAGATCAGGCTTTTCCACGAAGGACAGCCCGGGTAGCACGTGGGTGTTTGATCCGGCATCGGGGGCAGGGCCCGCCTGCAAATAGCCGTACCCTGTTTCCGGCCGCGTGGCCGGAATGCCCAGGGTCAGGACACCCGGGTGTTCCTGGCAACGGGCGAAGGCCTCGCCCAGTTGCTGCCTGAAGATGTCCTCGTCGGGAATGAAATGATCGGCAGGAAGCAGGGCCACCGGCCGGCCCGGAGCGATGCGGTCGGCCAGGCCCAGGCCCAGCACCGCGCAAGGGGCCGTGTTGCGCCCCACGGGCTCGCCGATGATGTTGCCCGCCGGCAGCTCTGGCAGTTGCTCCCGGGTGGCCTCCACCAGGTTCTCGGCGGTGATCACCAGGACATTGCCCGCCCCCACCAGGGGCTCCACCCGGGTGAAGGTGTCCCGCAGCAGGCTCTCGGCCGAGGCCAGGGCCTGCATCTGCTTGGGGCAGCCGGAGCGGCTCAGGGGCCAGAAGCGCGTGCCGCGCCCTCCGGCCATGATGATGCAAACACCGGAACCGGACCTGGCCTTTGCCGATCCGGTTCCCGTGCTGGTGATCGATGAGTCGGTCATGTTAAGGTTCACCCTCCTGGAGCAGGTTCAGGCTAACCCTTGACAACCCACACCTTTGCCATGATTTCCACCTGAGAGTGCAGCTTCACGGGCACGTTGTACACGCCCAGCTGCTTGATGGCCTCATCGAGCTGGATCATCTTGTGATCGAACTCGACGGCCTCGTGCTCCAGGGCCTCGGCGATGTCGCGGGCGGTGACGGAGCCGAACAGCTTGTCGTCCTCGCCGGCCTGCACGGTCAAGGTGCAGGTGAGTTCACCGATCTTGGCAGCCAGTTCCTCGGCTCCGGCCCGGCGCAGGTCGTCGCGCTTGGCCTCGAGCTTCAAGTGCTGCTCCACCATCTTCCGATGCCCCTCGGTGGCCAGCACGGCCTTGCCCTGGGGAATCAGGTAATTGCGGGCGTAGCCCCGGGCCACGGTGACGGTCTCACCCATCTCACCCAGGTTGTCCACGCTTTCCATGAGAATGACGTCCATCATCAACCACCTTTACTATCATCAGGAGGGTTTCCCTCGGCGGAACTCTCCAGTTTACGAAAATCAAGCCACTGGTCGGCCAGGCCCAGCACCACCAGGGGGAGAAACACCGCCCCGGCGATGAGCAGGTAGATGACCCGTGGAACCAGGCCCATGGTGCGGCGGGTCATTTCCCACTGCACGGCGGCTCCCTGCAAGCTGAGCAGGGTGGCCACCAGCACGACCACGTTCCAGCCGGCGGTGACCAGGGCCGCCTGCCGGGTCAGAACCAGGCCCAGACCACCCACGAGGGTCCAGACCAGATAGAAGGGCAACTGCCAGCGCCCGAAGGGAGGAAATCCCAGGGGCGTCAAACTCAGGCCCAGGATACGGGCTTCCAGCCAGACCAGGACCAGCAGCATGGCCGCCAGGCCCATGATCTCCAGCCCGAGAGTGGCCGGAAGGAACTTCCTGACCAGAGCCATGCTCTCCTCGAGCTGATCTTCCCTGGCAGCCAGAGCCAGTTCCACCTGGTCGGCGTCGGCCGTCCCGGTCAAGAGCTCTCGCTGCATGTCCATGATCTGGGTGCTCAGCTCGGGCCAGCTCTCGAAAAACTGGTGAACCGACCAGATCAGGTACGGGGCCAGCACCAGGCTGACCACCAGCAGGGCCAGGGCCGGACGCATCCGGAACAGGAACACCGCTCCGGCGGTCATGCCCGCCAGGGCCAGGAAGGCCAGGGGCCAGACCAGGGTCCCGCTGAACAGGGCCAGCGCAACACCCAACCAGACCACCGCCGCCAGCGGCGCCAGGTACCAGGGGCGCGCAGCCAGCATGGCCACGCCCCACAGACCGGGAACCAGCAGAGGGGCGGTCAGACTGAGCAGACTGGCCAGGGCCAGCAAGGGAGTCACCGTTCCCTGCCCATCGACGGACAGGCGAATGGCGACATCCTCGATTCCCACCAGCAGCAGGGTCACGACCCAGACCACCAGAGGGGGAAGGAATCCCGGCCAGGACTTGATCACGGCCTGCTCCAGCTACCGGCGACCCGAAGGTCTACCGGTAGTATTCCTTCACGAACGGCAACAGCGCGATGTGCCGGGCCCGCTTGATGGCGATGGCCAGGGGGCGCTGGAACTTGGGGCTGGTGCCCGTGTTGCGACGGGGAGCGATCTTGCCGCGCTCGGTCACGAACCGGCGGAGGAACTCCTCATCCTTGTAGTCGATGGCAATCATGCCGGTCTTGCTGAAGAAGCAGACCTTGGCTTTGCCATGCCTCCTCTTCTTTTTCTTCTTCTTGATCCGAAGGTTCTTACGTGCCATCGGATTCTCCTTTTCCTTCAAGCGTCATGGGCCGCGGGGGCCATGACGACGGTCCTGCGATGTCGGCAGAGGGCCAAGGCGCGAAGCCTCCCCCGGTGCCGGGCCTGCTACTCGGCCGCTTCGGCGCCGCCGCTCTGCGCCTGGCGCCGCTGGGCCATGGACACACGGTTGCGCTCTTCCCACTCCTCGTCCACGACGATCAGATGACGCAGCACCTGGTCGTCAAGACGCAGGAACTTGTCGAGATCGGCCACGGCCGTGCCCTGGGACTTGAACTTCAGGAACATGTAGTTCCCGCGACTCTCGTACTGGATCTCGTAGGCCAGACGACGAACGCCCCAGTGGTTCTCCTGGGTGATCTCGCCCTCATGCTGGGACAGGATCTCCTTCACGCGTTCGACGCGGGCGGACATCTCCGTCTCGGGCAGCTCGGCCCGCAGGATGAAGATAAGCTCGTACTTCTTCACTGGTAACACCTCCCCTCGGACAGAATGACCCGGGTCCCTATTCCCCGCCCCGTCCAGTCCATGAACGGCAGCGGAGTCAGCCCGGGTAGGGATGTGCGTACACAGCTCACGCCATGTATTCGCAATTTTATTCAGACGATCTGGACAAACCAAATCGTTGACCGTCCGGAGACGGCGAACGGGCAATATAGGCCCTGCCCTGGGGCCTGGCAAGGCGGAAATGAATCCGCGGCTTCGCCGGCGGGCCGGGGACTCACTCCTCTTCCAGCAAACGAACCGGGCCGTTGCGGCGCGAAGCGGTCCGCTCCACCCCGTCCGCGGCCCAGCCCAGGACCGCCTCGGCCCCGGCCTTCACCAGGGCCCTGGCCAGGGCCTGTTCCTCGGGGGCGAAATCGGACAGGACGTAGTCGGGCCAGTCTTCCGGCCGCAATTCCCCCTCGGTTCCGTCCACCCCCAGGCGCAGCCGCGCGATGCCCTCGGTCTCCAGATGTTCCAGGATGGACGCCAGGCCGTTTTGCCCGCCCGAGCTGCCCTTGGCCCGCAGGCGAATAGTCCCCAGGGGCAGGGCCAGGTCGTCGCAAACCACCAGGATTCGCTCCGGGCACGGGGTTTGGCCCGCCTTCTCCAGCCAGGCCATCACCGCCTCGCCGCTCAAGTTCATGAATGTCAACGGCTTGAGCAGAACCAGATCGCCGGGCCCATCGCAGGACCCATCGCAGGACCCATCTCCGGGTTCTTCGCCTGATTTTGGGCCGGGCGCGGCCACCTGGTACACCTTTTCGGCCCCGTTGAAGGTCCGCCCCAGACGAGCGGCCAGCTCATCCAGCACCATGAACCCGATGTTGTGGCGGTTGCCGTGGTACCCCACGCCGGGATTACCCAGCCCCACCACCAGACGCGGCGGCAAAGGCGGATCCGGCGGCAGGTCGGCAGGAATGTCGTTTTGCTGGCACATGGAACTCATCCTTGAAAAAACCCCGGCCACCTGAAAACGGTAGCCGGGGTCGAAAACAGGGGAAAAATGGGAGGAAGACTATTCCTCGTCCTTCTTCTCCTCGGCGCCGTCGGCGGAAGCGCCCTCTTCACCCTCTTCACCCTCGGCGCCTTCCTCATCCAGGGGCTCGAGAGCCAGGGAGGAAGCCTTGATGTTCAGGATCAGGGTCTCGGGATCGGTGATCAGCTCACCATTCTCGAACTTGATGTCCTTGGCGAAGATCTTGTCGTTCACGTCCAGCTCGGAAATGTCCACCTCGAGGTAATCGGGCATGTGCCGGGGGCGCACGCTGATCTCGATGCGGTCCAGGCTCATGGCCACCGAGGCGTCACCGCTCTTGACGGCCTGGCACTCGCCCACCACTTCCAGGGCCACGGGCACGGTCACGGGCACGCCGCGGGGAATGGACATGAGGTCCACGTGCAGGATCTCGTCGGTGACGGGATTCCGCTGAACCTCGCGCAGCAGGGCGATGTTGTCCTCGTCGCCGTTCAGGCTGAACAGGGCGGTGCGGCCGGCCAGGTGCATGAGCGCCACGCTGAAGGAATGGGTCTCCAGCTCGATGCTTTCCGTTTCCCGATCCTTGCCGTACAGGACGGCGGGGATGTGGCCACCGGCGCGGGTGCGGCGGTTTTCGTTCTTGCCAAAGGCGGACCGGGGTTTGATATCCAGGTTAACGAGACCCATGTCGTCTCCTCCAGGTACTTGCACGCCGGAAATTCTTTCTCCGGCGCGGCGAAAGGGCTCACCGCCGAAGCGCGGCAAGGGACCTTGTGGCCTGACGGCCCCAGTGGAATAACGCGCCTCGCCACTGCCACGGGAGAGCTACTCCGGGCGATGGCGCATCATTCCGGAAATTCGAGGGCAAAAAGAAGCACCGCGAAGGCCCCATGTCAAGGAACGGGGCTGATATCCGTCTAGACGAAGAGGGCCGAGACGGTCTTTTCCAGGTGAATCCGCTCGATGGCGTCGGCCAGCAGCGAACTCATGTCCAGCACCTTGATCTTGGGACATTCGTCATGGCGCGTGAAGGGGATGGTGTTGGTCACCACCACTTCCTTCAGGGGCGAATCGTTGAGCCTTTGCAAGGCCGGCCCCGACAGCACCGGGTGGGTGCAGCAGGCCGTCACCGATCGGGCGCCCTGGCGCTCCACACACACGCGGGCGGCGTCGGTCAGGGTGCCGGCGGTGTCGATCATGTCGTCGAAGATGATGACATCCATGCCCTCGATATCACCGATGAAGTTCATGACCTCGGCCTGGTTGGGCCCGGGGCGCCGCTTGTCGATGATGGCCAGCCGGGCGTTCAGGCGCTTGGCGAAGGCCCGCCCCATCTTGATGGACCCCACGTCAGGCGAAACCACGGCCAGGTTGTCGCTGGCCAGGTTCTCGAAGTGCCTCAGCAGCACAGGCGCCGCATAAAGGTGGTCCAGGGGGATATCGAAGAAGCCCTGGATCTGGGGAGCGTGCAGGTCCATGGTCAGCACCCGGTCGGCCCCGGCGGTGGTGATGAGGTTGGCCATGAGCTTGGCGCCGATGGGCACCCGGGGCTGGTCCTTGCGGTCCTGACGGGCGTAGCCGAAGTACGGGATGACCGCCGTGACCCGGCGGCAACTGGCCCGCTTCACGGCGTCGATCATCAGCAGCAATTCCATGAGATTTTCGGCCGGGGGCATGGTGGGCTGGACGATGAAGACGTCGGTGCCGCGGATGTTTTCCAGGATCTTGAGGTTGATCTCGCCGTCGGAAAAGCGCTTGGTCTCCACATCGAGCAGGCTGACGTTCAGGTTATCGGCGATCTTCTGGGCAATCTCGGGATGGGATGAGCAGCTGATGACCACCAATTCGTTGAACATGAATCAGTTCCTCCGGGGAGAGTTGAGCAGGGGCGGAACAGGGCAGTTGGTTGGGGCGGCAGGATTCGAACCCGCGAATGCATGGACCAAAACCATGTGTCTTACCACTTGACGACGCCCCAACCGAATCCGGGCGTCCCGAAGAACGCTTGAGGTCCCGGAAAATGCAAACCCTGAGTTGGGCTAGAACCCCTGTTCCATCATGGAATCGTGATCATCATCGTATCCATGCTGGCTGGGATGGGGAATTTCCCCGTTTTCCACCTTCTGGATTTCTTGCCGGTAGGCGGCGATGACCTGGTTTTCCATCCACTCCCGCGTGGCCATGTTGATGGGATGGGCAATGTCCTGGAAGGTCCCATCCTTGCGTTTCCGGCTCGGCATGGCGATGAACAACCCGGAGGCGCCTTCGATGATCTTCAGGCCCCGGACCACAAAGGCGTTCTCCAGGGTGATGCTGGCAAACCCCTTCAACTTGTTGTCATCCCGCAACGTGATCCTGATTTCAGAAATCTCCAAGGTTCTCCCTCTTTCCATGGCGAACGCGAATCAGCACGGAGCGACCGCCCGGCTCATTCACTCGCTTTCGACGAGGGATCCAGCTGGATGCGGTCTCACGACGCTGACGAACAAGCCGGCTTCTTCGAACTCCTGGACAATTCCATCAATTGCCCGGCCGTCGGGAAAGACTGCCACCACGGCCGAGCCGCTGCCGGACAACATCGCCACGGGGGCCAATTCCCGCAAATCATGGACGACGCGCTGCAGCAGGGGCTGCTGTGGCAAGACCACCTCTTCAAGCCGATTGAAGCCAGGCCACGTTTTCTGGGGAAAACGCGCCAGAATGGACTTCATGACCTGGATGTTAGCCTTGGCGCTATTTACTGTCAATCCCATTTTAAGATTACTGTAAACGTCAGAAGTCTTTAACTCCAAGGCAGGTTTGACTATAAGGAACTGGCCGGTGCGGATGGCGGGCAGGGGAGTAAGGATGTGCCCGATTCCCCGCCCCATGGCGGTGCCGCCCTGGATGAAGAAGGGCACGTCGGCCCCGATGGGGGCGGCCAGCTTTTCCAGCTCACGGGGCTCCAGTTTGGTCCCGAACAAACGGTCACAGGCCACCAGGACGGCCGCCGCGTCGCTGCTGCCCCCCCCCAGGCCGGCGGCACTGGGTATGACTTTCTCCAGATGGATGCCGATGCGCCCACTAACCTTCATGGCCTTGCAGAAATGGCGGGCCGCCTGCCAGCACAGGTTTGACTCGTCCAGGGGGGCGCTGCCACTGGGAGAAACGGTGAGATTGATCTCGGGCTCTCCCCCGGGATAGCGCTCGGCCAGGGTCACGCGCAGCTGGTCGAAAAGGGCGATGGCCTGGAAGACGGTCTCGATCTCGTGATAACCGTCATGGCGCTGACGCAGGACTTCCAGGTGCAGATTGACCTTGGCCGGCGCCTTCACCCGGACCGTCCGGCCCACCTGCATCTTGCCCTTGATGTATCCTGAACTGGCCATTGCTCCTCGTTTCTACCCTTCATTCCCTGCCAGGGAAGCTACCCGCAACACAGGCGGCCTGCAAGTTTCCCCAGGCGCACTCGGCGAAGTGATCTCCCGCATTCCTCTTGCCCAGGCTGCCCAGCAGGCGGCCCGGGGCCTTGAGGGCGTCCAGCGCAGCCGCTGGGCGAGGCCCCTGAGGCATCCGGGAGGAATCCGCGGTCCGAAAGGTGACCTCCGGAATCTCCAAGTCAAGGTCCAAAAGGTCGGTGTCGCCCCGGATGTCCAGCCGGGCCGGGGCGCACTGCCCCAGGCCCCGCTCGGCGCACAGTTCCATCCAGGGAATGCTCACGGGGTCCAGTCCGGCCAGCCGGGCCGCCACCGCGTCCACCGCCAGGGGATCCGTTCCCGCCAGCAGGATATTGCGCACCAGGCCGTGAGGCTTGCCGTCCTGGCCGTGGACGCCCCACACCACCCCGTCCATGAGGGTGGGCAGCCGCGGCGCCTGGTCCAGGGCCAGGGCCAGGGCCTCGGCCACCACCTCGGCAGCGGGGATGCGCGCGTGGGGCCGGGAGCGACCGGCGCCCAGGGCCGCCACAAGGGCCACCGCCCCGGCCAGTTGCCAGCCCCTGTTGAGCACCGGAGTGGGCAGGATCAGGGCGGACGACGCCCAGCCGGTGGGCATCTGGAAGCCCTGGGGTGTCACGGCCGCCAGGGCCGGCAGGGGAGCCTGGGGATGCACGCCCCTCAGACGGCGGGAATCTTCTGGGGCAGGCCGTCCACCGGCCTGGGCCACGGCCTGGGTCCAGCCGGAGCGCCCCCCGGGAAAACCTTCCCGCACGCCATGGGGTCCCACGGGGTACACCAGAAGCCCGTTGTCAGGAGCGTCATGGGTGTCAGCAGTGCCCCGCGTTTCCCGGTCGGTCCGGCCTGCCACAAGCCCGGCCGCCGCGGCCAGTTGCCAGCAGGGCGAATCGAAGCCCGGGGAGAAATCGCCCCCGCCCCAGGCGACCCACAGCCCCGCCGGTTGTTCTGCTTGAAGGTTCTCGATGCCGGCCAGTTCGCTGACGCGCCGGTAATCGTCCAGGATGGTCTCGGGCCGTGCCCTGACCAGGGCCACAACGCTGCGCATAGCTCCTCCGCTCAAACGCCGATGATGTAAATGGCCGCCCCCACCCAGCCCACCACGATGACCTGCAGGGCGAAATCGTTGAGCAGGATCTCGTGGGGCTTGCCGCCCCTGGCCTCCTTGTAAACCAGGTACGTGTAGCGCCCCAGGCCGGCCAGCACGAAGGGGATGGTGAAGATCAGATCCCGGGTGCCGAACTGCTCGACGGTGTGGGGCCAGATGGTGTACATGGCGTACATCATGCTGGTCAGGGCCAGGCTGATGCCGATGAGGGCATTGACCATGGGTTCCGAATACTGCCTTAGTACGGGCCTGGTCTCCCCCTGTTCCGGTTGAATTTTCAGGAGCTCGTCCCGGCGCTTGGCAAAGCCCAGAAAGAGACTCAGAAAGAAGGTGCACAGCAGCAGCCAGGGCGAGATGGTCACCCCGGGGCAGGCCGGCAACAGCACCAGCACGCCGCTGGTGGCCCGGATGACGAAGCTCATGCCGATGCCCGTCACGTCCAGGATGGGCACGCCCTTGAGGTGGCGCGTGTACAGCCAGTTCCACAGGAAGAAGATGCTGACCCCGCCCAGGAAGGTGGGCCCCAGCAGATAGGCCGCCCCCAGCACCACGAGGAACAGCACCAGCCCCAGGCGCACGGCCACGGGCACCGGCAGGCGCCCCGAGGCGATGGGCCGTTTCCGCTTGTTGGGATGACGCCGGTCCAGTTCCACGTCCGCCACATCGTTGAAGACGTACACCACGCCCGAGGCCAGACAGAACACCAGCACCCCCAGGGCCGCCCGCAACACACAGGGCGTCACGTGCAGCTTACGCGCGAAGATGACCCCGGCGAATAGCAACAGGTTCTTGGTCCATTGCCGGGGACGCAGGTTCTCCAGGAAAGGCAGCAGATGGTTCATCAATACGCGTTGTCTCCCCGCAGAACGTGGTGGATGGTCATGAGCAGGATCTTCACATCCAGGGTCAGGGACCAGTTCTCCACGTAATGCAGATCGTAAAGGGTTCTTTCACTGATGCTGGTGTTGCCCCGCAGCCCGTGGACCTGGGCCCAGCCCGTCAATCCCGATTGTACACGATGGCGCTCGAAATAGCGGGGCATCTCCTGGGAGAATTTCTCCACGAAGACCCGCCGCTCGGGGCGCGGCCCCACCAGGCTCATGTCCCCCCGCAGCACATTCCACAGCTGGGGCAGTTCGTCCAGGCTGGACCGGCGCAGGAACTTGCCGATGCCCGTGACCCTCGGGTCATCCTCGGTGGTCCAGACCGGACCGGTTTTCTGCTCGGCGTCGGTGCGCATGCTGCGGAACTTGATCATGTCGAATTCCCGGCCGTCGCGCCCCACCCGGGCCTGCTTGTAGAACACGGGGCCCGGCGAGCTGAGCTTGACCAGGGCGGCCAGCACCAGCAACAGCGGGGACAGGAGCAGCAGCCCCAGTCCCGTGGCCAGCACGTCGAAGGAGCGCTTGACCACGCGGTCCACACCGCTGAGGGCTTCCTCGCGCACCGAGATGAAGGGGATGCCCGCGATTTCGGTCAGGCGCATGCGGCTGGTGTGCAGGGCCAGCAGGTCGGGCACGAATTGCAGATCCACGTTGAGGTTGGCCAGGGCCACGGTGAGCTTGCTGACCAGGGGCAACTGCTCGAAGGAAACGGTCAGCAGAACCAGGTCGATGTGGTTTTCCAGGACATGCCGGCGGATGTCGTTGACGCTGCCCAGGCAGGCCAGACTCAGGGGCTCGGCCTCCTGCATGCGCCGCCCCGATGCGTCCAGCACCGAGTGGCCCTCCTGCTCCCGGGCCTTCTCGTCGGCCGGATCGGGATCGCCCGGCACTTCCAGCCAGCCCACCGGCTCCATCAGCAGCCCCGGCAAGCCGCGCAGCAGGCGCAGGATGCGGCCCCGCATGGGGCTGACGCCCACCAGCAGCACCCGGGTGCGCGGCACGTCCCGCTTCAGCACCGAACGCATGAGCAGCCGCACCACCACCCGCCCCACGGTCAGGAAGGCGAAGGTCGAGACGAAGAACAGGCCGAAGAAGGACCGGCTGTAGGTCATGCCCCGCATGAAGAAGGCCAGGGCCAGCACCAGCAGGCTGCCCAGCACCACTCCCTTGAACAGGCCCAGCAGATCGTCTTCCAGGGCGCGGCCGCCGCGGTTGGTGTACATCCCTCCCGCGTAGAAGATACCCACGAAAACCAGGGTGATGACCGTGCCGGCGGCCACGTACCTTTCCAGGGGCGGAATGCCCAGGGGCACCAGCCAGATGCCGCTGTAGAAACGAAACCAGTAGGTGGCCAGGAAGGCCGCTTGCAGCATGAGCATATCCGAGACGATGAGAATCACCGCCTCGTAGCTGTTCTTGCGCCCCTTCCCGGTCTCGGTCACAAGCCTGCTCCCCCGGCTGGTGCGGCCGCGGACGCCGCGTGTTCCTGCCACAACCGGCCCAGGCTGGCGGCCATTTCCCGGCGATAACGCTCCAGCCGGAAGGAATGGACGTGCTCCAGCATGGCCTGCCGATCCCAGGGGCCGTCCAGGCGGGGGTCGGCCAGGGCCTGCTGCAGGCCCGCCACGGTTTGCTCGCCGAACAGGACGCCGTTCAGGCCGTCCCGCACCGTGTCCTCCACACCGCCCACATTGTAGGCCACCACGGGCCGGCCGGCGGCGGTGGCCTCCAGGGGCGTGATGCCGAAATCCTCCAGGCCGGGAAAGACGAAGCTGCGACAGTGGCCGTAATAGGCGGGCAACTCGGCATCGGAAACAGCGCCGGGGAAGATGACCCGCCCGGGGCCGGGGGTGTCCTTGCTGAGAGCCATCAGCCGCTCCTTCTCGGGCCCCTTGCCCACCACCACCAGGGTGCGCCCGCTGCCCACGGCCGCCTTCACCGCCAGGTCCACCTTCTTGTAGGGGACCAGGGCCGACACCACCAGGTCGAAGCCGTGGCTTTCCAGCCCGGCCGGCCCCGGCAGCTCGGCGGCAGCGCGGAAACGATCCACATCCACCGGGGGAAAGACGATGCTCACCCTGTCCTCGGCCATGCCGTAGAAGTCCAGGATGCGCTGCTTGACGATGGTGCTGATGGCCAAATAGTGATCCACCCGGTCGGCGGTGCCCCGGTCCCAGCGACGCAGACGGGCGGCCTGGGCGCCGATGAGCTGCTTCATCGGAAAGCCCTTGCCGCCGAAGTAGTCGTCGAAGCGGTCCCACACGTAGCGCATGGGCGTGTAGCAATAGCACACGGACAGGGCGCCGGGGGCCTTGACCGCCCCCTTGGCCACGCAGTGGCTGCTGGACAGGACCAGGTCGTATGCGGAGAAATCGAAGGCCTCGATGGCCCTGGGAAAGACGGGCAGGGCCCAGCGGTAGATGCGCGAGGCCGCCGGCAACTTCTGCACGAAGGATGTGTGGATGGTGCGGCTTTCCAGGTCGTCGGACAGGCTTCCCGGCACGTGCAGCAGGGTGAAGATGTCCGCCCGGGGAAAGAGCTCCGCCATGACCTGCAGGCACTTTTCCCCCCCGCGCATGCCCGTCAGCCAGTCATGCACCAGGGCCACCTTCAGATCGGTGGGCAAGCCGTACTCGGCGGCCAGATCAGACACCGGCCTCACCATCCCAGCTTTCCAGGATCTCGCACAGCAGGTGCCCCATGGTGATGTGGATTTCCTGGATGCGTGGCGTATGGGCGCTGGGGGCCACCATGGCCCCGTCCAGCATGGGGGCCAGCTTGCCGCCGTCGCCCCCCAGGAAGCCGTGAGCCTTCATACCCTGCCGACGGGCCTCTTCCACGGCCAGCACGCAGTTGCGGGAGTTGCCCGAGGTGCTGAGAACCAGCAAGACATCGCCGGCCCGGCCCTTGGCCTGCACCTGCCGGGCGAACACGGCGTCGAAGCCGTAGTCGTTGCCCACGGCGGTCAGGGTGGAGGTGTTCACCGTCAGGGCCTCGGCGTTGTAGCCGGGGCGTTCCCTGAGAAAGCGGCCCACCAGTTCGGCGGCGATGTGCTGGCTGTCGGCGGCGCTGCCGCCGTTGCCGCAGATGAGGAAGCTCCCCCCCCCGGCCCAGGCGGCCAGGATGTCGGCAGCCAGGGCCGTCAGGGCCTGCAGGTGTTCATCGCCCAGGGCCGCCATGGCCTGCCGGTGCCCTTCCAGGGTTTCCCGGTACAGGTCGGCCGCTTGCCGGTTCATCTCTTGGTCCACGTTCTTTCCATCCACGGGTGATGTCTCCCTCAATCCTGGTTCTCCAGGCATTCCAGATAACGATGCAGCGCATCCTGCCAGCTGGGCCGGGGCGGGCAGCCAAGCGCTTCCAGGGCACTGCTTCGCAGGGTGGAAATGCGAGGCCGCCGCGCGGCGGTGGGATACTCGCTGCTGGGACAGGGCTCGATGCGCCCGGGGTCGGCCCCCAGAACACAGGCCACTTCCCTGGCGAAGGTGTGCCAGTTGCAAACGCCCGCATTGGTTGCATGGAAGATACCACGGTGGCGTCCGGAAACAAGGAAAGTCAACACCCGTGACAGGTCGGGAGCGTAGGTGGGACAGCCCCACTGATCGTCCACCACGCGCAGCTTTTCCCGCTCCTGCAGCAAGCGCCGGATGGTGCGGGGAAAGTTCACCGGTCCGTCCCCGAACAGCCAGCTGATGCGCACGATCTGCCAGGGGGCCTGCATGCCCTCCACCGCCACTTCCCCCTCCGCCTTGGTCTGCCCGTAGAAATTCAGGGGGCTGCGGGGATGATCCTCGGGATAGCCCTCCTGCGGGCCCTCCCCGTCGAACACATAGTCGGTGCTGAGGTAGGTCAGGCCGCAGCCGGCCCGGTCGCAGGCGGCCGCCAGCAGCCGGGTGGCGGTGCCGTTGGCGGCGGCGGCTTCCTCGCGGTGGGTCTCGGCATCGTCCACCCGGGTCCAGGCTGCGCAGTGGACAACCCAGTCGGGTCTGTGCTGGTCCAGCAAGCCCTGGGCGCAACCATCCCGGGATAGATCCCCGTCGGGCAGATCCACGCCCGCCACTTCCAGATCGGCTTCGGCCTGCATGACCTGGGTCAGGGCCCGGCCCAGCATGCCCTGGGCTCCCGTCACCATGATTTTCATCTTACCCGTCCCATTTTCACTCCCGTTCCGGTCCCTCATCCTCGTGTTCGGCCATTTCCCGCCAGGCCTGTTTCATGGCGCGCAGGGCCAGCCCCGCAGGGAAGCCCCGACCCACCAGGAAACGCATCACCCGATTCTCGGCCTTGCGATCCTCCTGAATACCCTGGCCCGCCCCGGTGCGTGAACCTTCGCGCTTCCAGCGCTGGCGGGCCGCCGTCCGGGCCATCTCGGCCTCGGTGTCGTCGTCCAGGATCTCTCCGGGCACCGACCGCGCCACCTGGGGGTCCACCCGTTTCTCCCGCAGCTTCTGCTCCAGGTAGCGGCGCCCCACCGCCTTGCCCAGCAAGCAATCCCGGCAGTAGGCCTCGGCGTAGCGGCGATCAGAGTAAAGGCCGGACCCGGCCATCTGTTCCAGGACCTGGGACACAGCCTCCTCGGAATATCCCTTGTCGGCCAGCTTGTCCCGCAACCGGGCCACCGGCTGCAGGCTGCGATCCAGCATGGCAAAGAGCCGGCGGGCCACCTGCTTGCGCTCGGCGGCCAGCCGGATTTCAGCCAGAAGGGGAGAGCTGATGCTCTCCCCCTTTGACGGCAATTTGTCGGGTACGGAACCCGGAGCCAGTTCCAGGACTTCCCCGCTGTCGAGAGTCAGGAACACCGAGTTCTCCTCCTGCCGGATGTCCGCCAGGATGGGTTGATCCTCGCTCATGTCATTTCAACCCCGGCCGGTCAGGACTTGTTGGCCTCGGCGGACAGGGGAGGCTCCTGGGGACCCGGATCCTTCCCCGCTGCCTCCTCGGCAGCCTCCAGCTTGGCCTTGCCGATGCCGAAGTGGGCGAAGACCTGGCCCTTGATCTTGGTGTAGAGGTCCACGTTCTCCTTCAGGAAGACCCGGACGTTCTCCCGGCCCTGGCCCAGGCGTTCCTCGCCGTAGCTGTACCAGGCGCCGCTCTTCTGCATGATGCCCGCGGACACGCCCAGGTCGATGAGATCGCCTTCCTTGCTGATGCCCTCGCCGTACAGGATGTCGAACTCGGCCTTCTTGAACGGAGGGGCCACCTTGTTCTTGACCACCTTGACGCGCACCTGGTTACCCACCACGTCCTCGCCCTGGGTGATGGCGCCGATGCGGCGGATGTCCATGCGCACCGAGCTGTAGAATTTCAGGGCGTTGCCGCCGCTGGTGGTCTCGGGGTTGCCGAACATGACGCCGATCTTCATGCGGATCTGGTTGGTGAAGATGACCAGGGTGTTGGTCTTGGCGATGGCGCCGGTGAGCTTGCGCAGGGCCTGGCTCATGAGGCGGGCCTGCAGGCCCACGTGGCTGTCCCCCATCTCGCCCTCGATCTCGGCGCGCGGCACCAGGGCCGCCACCGAGTCCACCACCAGGATATCCACCGCGCCGCTACGCACCAGCATCTCGGTGATTTCCAGGGCCTGCTCGCCCGTGTCGGGCTGGCTGACCAGGAGGCTGTCGATGTCCACCCCGATCTTGCGGGCATAGATGGGATCCATGGCGTGCTCGGCGTCGATGAAGGCCGCCGTGCCGCCGTTCCTCTGGCAGTTGGCGATGGCCGACAGGCAGACGGTGGTCTTGCCGCTGCCCTCGGGGCCGTAGATCTCCACGACGCGGCCCTTGGGCAGGCCGCCCAGGCCCAGGGCGATGTCCAGGTTCAGGCTGCCCGTGCTGATGGCCTCGATCTCGTCGTAGATCTTGTTCTCGCCCAGGACCATGATGGAGCCCTTGCCGAACTGCTTCTCGATCTGGCTGCGGGTCAGTTCCAGCGCCTTCTCGCGATCCTTGCGGGCCCGATCATCCAGCCGACCGATTTCCTTCTTGTTGCTTGCCATTGGTCATTCTCCCTTTGGATCCATCCCCGGGCCCGGCCGTTCCGGTTCGGGTGCCCCGCAGATCAGTTCCGACAGATGTCGTCATGTGTTTTTCCAGGCGTGCAAGATAACATGGCCGTCAAGTGCCTGGCAAGAGTATTTTCGCCTTTTTTTCGCAGCCCCGGGAATCCGGCATGCAGAAGGCGAATCAGGCGTTTGACAGGGGAAACGAGGCCACCACCCGGTGCCGCGCGCCGGCGGAATGCAGCTGGGATTCCACCAGCTGGAATGCCGTCACCGGCCAGGGCGGCAACTCCCCCGGGCTCCAGCGGGACAGCGCCTGCCCGGCTGCAGAACCCAGCTCACCCTTGACCCTGGCCAGGGTCAGATGGGCCCGGAACGCTTTGTGGTCCTGGGGACCGCCCGGCCAGGCCGACTGCACCCCATCCCGCACCAGGCGGGCCAGCTCCTCCGCCTGCCCCTGGCTTTCCTGATGCAGGAACAGGACCCGGGGCCGGCGAAGATCCGGAAAAGCGTCCAGAGCGCCGGTGTTGATGGTGAAGGGGGCCACGGGTTGCAGGCTGCTCAGTTGCTCCAGCAGGCCCTCAACCCGCTCCCGGGGCCAGTCCCCCAGAAATTGCAGGGTCAGGTGCCAGGTGGCGGGATCAGCCCAGCGCCAGGACCGCTCGCCGGCCAGTTCGTCCCGCAAGGCGTCAACCCGGGCGGACAGGTGCCGCCGCCATTCCGACGCTGGAGAGACAGCCAGGAACAGCCTCATGGTGGGCCCCTCCCCTCTCAGTCCTCGTCCAGGGCGGGCCGGGGCAAGGGCGCCGGCGAACGCACCTCGCTACGCACCCAGGTATCACCCTCGTACCAGGGCGGAGCGTCATCGCCGAACTGCAGGGCCCGGCGCAGGGTGTCCATGGCCGCGGCCACCGTCAGGCGCCGGTTGTGGAAACGGTTGGCCGGGAAATGGTAGCGCCCGGCGTGCACGCCCCCCGGGCCGGCCACGGCAATCCAGGTGGTGCCCACGGGTTTCTCCTCGCTGCCCCCGCCAGGCCCGGAAATACCGCTCACCGCCAAGGCGAAATCGGTGCCCACCAGGCGGCGGCATCCCGTGGCCAGGGCGCACACCACGGCCTCGCTCACGGCCCCGTGGTTCCTCAGGTCGTCCCAGGACACCTGCAGCAGGTCATGCTTGACCTCGTCGGCGTAGACCAGCACACCGCCCCGGAAGAAACCGGACGAGCCGGCAGCGTCGGTGAGACGCGCCCCCAGCAAACCTGCGGTGCAGGACTCGGCCACGCTCAGGGTCAGACCCCGGGTGATCATGGTGTCCTGGATAACCTCGGGCAGGGGCACGTGGCGCCGGCTGTAGACCAGGTGCCCCAGCAGCTGGTCCACCATGGCCCCCGCCACTTCCAGTTCATCGCCCTCCACCTCGGGAGCGTCGGCCAGCCGCACATCCACTCCCCACTCGGTCAACCAGTAGCTCCACAGCAGGTGGGGAAAGCGCTCACGCACGGGCTCCAGCTGCTCCACCAGGCTCAGCTCGGCGATCTGGGCGGTGCGCCAGGCCAGGGTTGGCCGGGCCGATGGCAGGCGCCCCTTCTCCTCCAGCCAGGACACCATCAGGGGCAGGAAGCCCTCCAGTTCGGTGGGCACGCCGGGCAGCAACAGGAAGGTGCGCCCCGCCAGATCGCCCACCAGCCCGGGGGCCGAGCCCACGGGGTTGGTCACGGGCGTCAAGCCGGCGGGCACCTGGCTCTGGCGCTCCACACCCGACCGTCGGCGCTGGATGCCCCGCTTCCGCCAGCGTTCTTCCAGGGCCTGACGCAGCTGCGGATCCTCCTGCAGGGGCACCCCGGCCCATTGGGCCACGGCGTCCCGGGTCAGGTCGTCGGGGGTTGAGCCCAGCCCACCCGTCAGCCAGACCAGATCCCCCTCCTCGGTGTGATCCAGGGCCCGGCAGATGGCGGCCAGGGTGTCGGGCACCACCTGGATGTCGGCGGTCTGGACAGCGTGCCGGCCCAGGGCGCGCTGGATGCGGCCGCTGTTGGTGTCGCTGGTGCGGCCCTCCAGCAGCTCGTCCCCCACGGCGATGATGCGCATGACGGCGCCGTTGCGCCCCTTGTTGCGGGGGGCGCTCATCACAGGTTCCAGCCCAGGAAGTAGGCCATCGCCTGGGTGGCCACCGCCGCCAGCACCCCGGCACCGATATCATCGGCCATGATGCCCAGGCCGCCGCCGCCCCCCAACTTTTCCAGCTTGCGCACACCCAAGGGCTTGAGGATGTCGAAGAAGCGGAACCAGAAGAAGCCGGCGATCCAGCCGGGCACACCCGCGTTCAGGGCCAGGAAGGTCACCTGCATGCCGGCGATCTCGTCGATGACCACCAGGGAGGGATCCTCGCCGTGCAGCTTTTCCAGCTTGTCGGCCACGGGAATGCCCACGGCCGTCACCGCCACCAGCAGGACCCCCTGCAACCACAGGGGGATGGGTCCCAGGGTGGTCCAGACCAGCCACCACACCACGGTGAAGGCGGCGCTGGCCACGGTGGCCGGCGCGATGGGAAAGAAGCCCGTCCAGAAGAACGAGCCGATGGCGTACAGCAGGGGGCGGGGCATCTCGATCCTTTCGGTATTCTGCTTCGTATCCGGTCCACAAATATAATCAGAAGGCTACGCGGAGCCTACCCCGGATTGGCGAGAGGTCAGCACCCCGAGGGTCCAACCAACCATTATCCCCGGATTAGCGAAGGATGAGCGTCACGAGGTCCCATCCAACCATTACCCCGGATTAGCGAGGGATGAGCGTCACGAGGGTGCGCAAAGACCCGCCTGGAGAAGCTGGCGCGAAAGGTTTTGCGAATGCGGCGTAGCCAAAGCTACGCCGCAGTGAGCAAAACCGAGCACGCCTTCTCCAGGTGGGCCTGGGCCATCCGCAGGAACTCATCTCTCGCTATTCCGGGGTAAAAAAAGGAACCCCCCGGGGAGCAATCCGGGGGGCTCGCGAAGAGTGCGTCGGCAGTGAGGGTCAGGCCCCCACGGTCTGCAGTTGCCTGAGCACCTGCTTGGCCACGCACTTGAGGGTATCGAATACGCCTTCGCCCTTGACGGCCACGGCCTCGAAGTGGTCATAGCCCTCGGGGTTCAGCTCTTCCACCAGCTCGGACACGGGGATGGCGTCCGGAACGTCACGCTTGTTCCACTGCATGACGAAGGGAATCTCCTTCAGGTCCAGGTCGTATTCCTTCAGGTTGTCGTGCAGGTTGTACAGCGCCTCGATGTTGGCGTCGAAGCGGGCCTCGGAACTGTCGGCCACGAAGACGATGCCGTCCACGCCGCGCAGGATGAGCTTGCGGCTGGCGTTATAGTACACCTGCCCGGGCACGGTGTACAGGTGAAAGCGCGTCTTGAAGCCCTTGACCTCGCCCAGCTCCAGGGGCAGGAAGTCGAAGAACAGGGTGCGATCCATCTCGGTGGCCAGCGTCACCAGCTTGCCCTTGGTCTCGGGGGCCAGCTTCTCGTACACGTACTGGATGTTCGTGGTCTTGCCTCCGAGACCCGGACCGTAGTACACGATCTTGCAGTTGATCTCTCGAGACGAATAGTTGATCAGCGACACGGCTTGCTCCTTTGGCCTTGTTGCTTGCAGTCGTGGATCCCGCCCGGGGATCAGTCCACGAACAGGTTGTCGATCTCCGCTTCGACCTGCTCGGTGAAGCCTTCATCGAACTGGTCGTATTCCTCGTTGCGATATTCCAGCTTCTCGTAAAGGTTCTCGATGATGACGTTGAGCTCCTCGACGGCCCGCTTCACCCGCAGCCGCACCAGACCCAGGGTGGTGCTCCTGTCGAACAGCACCACCAGCACCACGCCTTTGGCGATCTTGCCCAGGTACATGCTGTCCTTGGCCCCCTGGTGGAACAGGGTGCTGAAATCCTTTTCCCCGATGAGCTTGGCCAGCTGGAAATTGGCCTCGAAATCGGCAGCGCAAAGGGACGCGAAGCTGGTCATGTCAAATGACACCTCGGGCCCGCACTGGCTGATGAGCTGGCCCGTGCGGTCGATCAGCACGACGTTGCCGGCCCGGCTGCTGCTCAGCAGGTCATCCAGGACATTGTTGATGGCCCAGTAATCGTCTTCGAATATGGCCCACTCGGCTCTGACCATGGAATACTCCCAGCCGGCCGGGGGCCGACCTGGTGTTTTGGTCCGGATCTATGCTCACATTGTGCATATCGTCATGTGAGGGCGGCACTTTACCGCCATTATTGAAGAATATACGAAGAAAATGCGGGGAAAAGCCCAGGGCCGTCCGGGATCCGGATCAGAGGGCCCGACGGAATTGGAACGCGCGCTGCAGGGTGACCTCGTCGGTGTAGGCCAGGGCCCCGCCCACGGGGATGCCGGTGGCCAGCCGGGTCATCTGCAGGCCCGATCCCTCGAAGAGATTCTGGATGTAAAGGGCGGTGGTCTCGCCCTCGACGCTGGCGTCCAGGGCGATGATCAGTTCCCGCACCCCATCCTCCTGCACCCGCTGGGCCAACTTGTTGAAGGGCAGATCCTGGGCACGCACCCCGTCCAGGGGCGACAGCAGCCCCCCCATGACGAAGTAGCGCCCCCGGTAGAAGCCCGCCTTCTCGAAGGGCAGCACATCCACCGGGGTGGCCACCACGCACAGCAGCTCGGGATCCCGGGAAGCGGACAGGCAGATGCGGCAGGGGTCGGCCTCGGTGATGACGCCGCAGCGCGAGCAATTCCTCACCTGCTCGCGGGCCTGGGTCACCGACTCCACCAGCTCCTGGCCGGCGGCCTCCTGGGCCACCAGATGCAGGGCGATGCGGGTGGCCGACTTGCGCCCCAGGCCGGGCAGCCGGCTCAGGCCACGCACCAGGCGCTCCAGGGCAGGCGACTGGAACTCGCCGCCGTCGTTCAGATTGTCCGGACTGTTGTTACGGTATTCGGAAGCCAAGGACCTACATCCCCGGCAGGTTCATGCCGGGAATGTTCATGCCCCCGGCGATGCCCCCCATGTCCTGCTCCACCAGATCGTCCACCTTCTGGGCGGCGTCGTTCATGGCGGCGATGATCAGATCCTGCAGAAACTCGGCATCCTCGGGATCCATGCTCTCCGGGGCGATCTCGATCCTCGTCACCCGGTGCTTGCCGTTCATGGTCACCTTGACCTGGCCGCCGCCCACCTCGGCGGTGACTTCCTTCTTGGCCAGTTCTTCCTGGGCCTTGGCCATCTTGGCCTGCATCTGCTGGGCCTGCTTCATGAGCATGCGCATATCCATGACGTTTCCTCCGTTGCTTCGCTATGAGCTGATGTTGATCACTGGCGCCCGGGATCAATCCTCGGGGCGATTCCATTTCTCTTTCTCGGTCTCGGGCAGGGGCCGGGCGTCCAGGGCCTGGACCAGATTCCCCAGGGCCTTGTCGTCGGCGCAGGCCTTGTCCAGTTCCTCGCGGTGGGTGGGCGCCACTTCCTGGCGGATCTCCTCCCGCGTGTGCTCGGCCTGGCCGCGATTACCCAGCACCAGATCCACCTTCATGGGCTGGCCATACAGGGTGGCGGCGGCCTTCTCGATGACGCCCGCCTGGGGCTGGATGGTGCCCACCTGGAACTTCTTGTCCTCGGCGAAGGCCACCGTCAACAGGCCCTTGTCCAGGTCCAGGCTGGGCAGCCCTTCCATGAGGCACGAACCCGCACCAGGCGCCGACTTCATGAGCATGTCGATGAGCTGGGTCCAGCCCTGGACGGTGCTGCCGGCGGGGGGCTGCGGCGCGGCATGAACTGTCGGCGTTGCGGGTCCGCGAGGCGTCGCCGGAGCCGCCGACATGCCGGGACCACCCGCAGAATGGCCACCGCCAGAGCGGCCACTTCCCCCGGGGGAAGACGGACGGGGCGCAACGCCACCTCCGGACGGGCGCCCACCGGCGGGCGCGGCGGGCATCCCCCCGGCCAGGGCCTCGATGCGGTGGGCCAGGTCCGAGAGCAGAACCCGCGACTCGAAACGGCAGTACTCCACCACCGCCGCCTCCAGCAGGATGCGGGGCTGGGTGCTGCGATGAATGCGCTCGAAATGATGGCTGGCCCGGTCGATGAGGGCCAGCAGATCTTGCTCGCCGAAGCCCGCGGCCTGCTCCTGCAGCCTCGTCACCTGGTCGGGAGAAAGATCCACCATGGGCGCCAGCTCGGGGTCGATCTTCAGCAGCATGAGGTTGCGGAAGTTGCTCACCGTCCCGCGGGCGAAGGCGTCCAGGCTCTGGCCGGTGCGGCTCAGCTGGTCCACCAGGCGCAATGCCCGCGCCGCGTCCTTCTCCAGCACGGCCGCGTTCAGCTCCAGGAAGAGCTCGCTGCGCACCAGACCGAAGGCCCCCACCACCGTCTCCTCGGTGATGGTCCCGTCGCTGCTGGCGATGACCTGATCCAGCAGGCTCAGCCCGTCACGCACGCTGCCCTCGGCCAGGCTCACCAGCAGGGCCAGCCCCGTCTCGTCCAGGGTCACGCCCTCGGCCTCGGCGATCTTGCGCATGTGGTCGCCCAGTTCCTCGCGGCTGAGCAAGCGGTAATCGAAGCGCTGGCAGCGGGACAGGATGGTGCGCGGAATCTTGTTCGGCTCGGTGGTGGCGAAGAAGAAGAACACCCGGGCCGGCGGTTCCTCCAGGATCTTCAGCAGGGCGTTGAAGGCGCCCTTGGACAGCATGTGCACCTCGTCGATGATGAAGACGCGGCTGCTGCCCTCGCTGGGCGAATACTGGGCCATCTCGCGCAGTTCGCGGATGTTGTCCACGCCGGTGTTGCTGGCGGCGTCGATCTCCAGCACGTCCATGTAGTTGCCCTTGGCGATGGCCACGCAGGTCTCGCAGGTGCCGCAGGGATCACCCTCGCGGTTGGTCTTGCAGTTGATGGCCTTGGCCAGCAGACGGGCCACCGTGGTCTTGCCGCAGCCCCTCGGTCCGCTGAACAGGTAGGCGTGGCTGAGCTTGCCCTTGCGCAGGGCGGCGCGCAGGGTGCTGGTGACGTGGGTCTGCCCCACCACCTCGGCGAAGGTCTCGGGGCGATACTTGCGGGCAATGGCTTGGTAAGACATGGTGCTCCATCAAGGGAAAATGCCGATTCCTGACGTGGGGAGCAATTTAACACGAGTTGGGGGTTTGGGGTAGTTCTTCCCTCATTTCGGTGGGGGGACCGGGCCGGGGGACGCCATGCGCCGAGCTGGGCCCGGCTTGTGGCTCGTCGCTATTGCCCGGCCAAAGCCCCGGCTCCCGCCAGCCCTGGCCGCTTTTCCCCTTATTCTGCTGATTTCCCCCGACTAACCCGGTGGCCTGCCGGGTGGGCGTTGCGAGGGGAAGCGGTCGGCGAACCCGCATTCCCGGGTCGTTCTCGACTCGGAAATCAGAGTTCGCCAGGGCGCGACCCGAGCACCGAGTGGGAAGCCGACCGCAGGTCCGCGCATCACGTCCCTCCCGGCAGGCCGCCGGGCATGTCGGGGGGCAAATACTAAAAAAGGGGGAAAAGCGGGCCAGGCTGGCGGCGCACACGTCGAAGGGAACGTACCGCTGCTTCTTTCCAGACCTGACGGAGTTAGTGCTCCGGCGTCACACCGGGCCTGGCCCATCCAGAAGGGTCGGGCCGCGCCCGCCGACGCGGCCCTGATAAGTGGTGGAGATGAGGGGAATCGAACCCCTGACCTCTTCGTTGCGAACGAAGCGCTCTCCCAACTGAGCTACACCCCCACAACACCTTATAGATAATCATGAACTGGCGGAGAGGCAGGGATTCGAACCCTGGGAACTCCGAGGAGCTCAACGGTTTTCGAGACCGCCCCGTTCAACCACTCCGGCACCTCTCCGCCGGATGCCCATGTTATTCATAGTGTTGCTGGCGGAGAGGGAGGGATTCGAACCCTCGGTGAGTTTCCCCACACCCGCTTTCCAGGCGAGCCGATTAAGCCACTCTCGCACCTCTCCGCGCGAGCTTAGGGCGAGGAATATAGTATCCTCTTTCCCGAAAAGCAACAACCGCCGTCACTTCGGACCGTTCAACGCCGCCGCTGGAAAAAATCCGTCAACAAGGCGCCGCATTCGGCGGCCAGGATGCCTCCCGTCACCTGCACAGGCAGACGGTACGGATTCCCCTCCAGCACCCGGGCCGTGGAAACCACCGCCCCGGCACGGGCGTCGGCCGCCCCGAACACCAGGCTGCCCACCCGGGCCAGCAACATGGCCCCGCTGCACATGGTGCAGGGCTCCAGGGTCACGTACAGGGTGGCGTCGTCCAGGCGCCAGCTCTCACCCTCGCCCCCGGCGGCGCCGATGGCCAGGATCTCGGCGTGAGCCGTGGGATCCTTCAGTGTTTCCACCTGGTTGTGCCCCCGGGCGATGATCCGCCCCTGGCGCACCACCACCGCCCCCACGGGCACCTCGCCCTTCTCCGCGGCCAGGCGGGCCTCGGCCAGGGCTTCCCGCATGAAACGTTCGTGGCTCTGGAAGGCCGCCAGCAGATCGTCATTCATCCCGCATCCTCACTTGATGCGAACCAGGTGCCCCTGGCTGCGTGCCACGTTCCCCGCCAGGTCCCAGACTTCCACGGCCACCGTCCAGACGGGATCGCCCGACCCGCTTTCGGGACGGGGCCAGGCCACGTCCACCCGGAACTCCTCTTCGCGGCTGTCGCAGATGAGATCCACCGGATCCAGCCTTTCCTCGGCGCCATCGGGCAGGGTCAGAATGGCTCCGGCCAGGCTGGACAGGTCGTCCTGGGCGCTGAAACGCACCAGGAATCCCCCCTCCCGCGCCTCCACCTTCAACTCGCCCAGACGCGGCGGGGTGTTGTCCACGGTCACGGGGCCCAGTTCGGCCTGGCCCTCCAGCCGCAGAGGCTGGGGGTTGTCCAGCCCGTCGTGGGCCACCACCCGCACGCGATATTCCCCGTCGTCCAGGGCGCTGGTGTCCCAGCTGCCCAGGCTTTCCTGGGTCCTCTCCACGGCCGCGCGCCAGGGGCCACCCTGGTCGGGCCGGTACTGCAGGCTGTAGGTCAGACGATCCTCGTTGGCGTCCCGGCCGCGCCAGGAGAAGACCTTGAGGGGTCGCGTCTCGGCCGCGCGCTCGGGCCCGGCCCGCCGCGTCCGCACGCTGGACTGGCTGAACTCGGCCTTCAGGCCGCTCCGGAAGCTCTGGGTGATGTTCTCGCCCCCGGACATCATGCCCCCCAGGCTGATATCGATCACCTGCTCCAGGGTCAGATCGCTGACCACCGGCGCCACGTTGTCCTGCCAGGCGCTCACGCTCACACCGCTGACCACCGGCGCCTCTTCGCCCCCCGCGGGCAAGGCCACCCGCCACTGCAGGAAGCGGCTCTCGGGAACGTCCAGCTCCAGGTCCGGGCCCTGCCGCCAGTCGCTCCAGGCGGTCCAGCCCTCACCCAGGCTTTCCTGGTTGCCCGTCCGCACGGACCAGCGGGGTTCGCCCCCGGTCCGGTTACCCGTCCAGGACAGGCGTCCCCAGCGCACGGGCCGGCCGGCGTCCAGGGGCGGGCTGGTGGCCACCGCCTGGTGGCCCTGGGGGCTCACCAGTTCCCGGATGCTGCCCGGATGGGCCTGGGCCACCAGCACGGCATCGTCCTTTCCCTTGCGGGGCATGACCAGCACATCCAGCACATCCCCCCCGGGCCAGCTGGCCAGGGGATGGGACGAGGCCGGCGGCACCAGGGTGTGAATCACCGACTGGCCTGTTTGCTCGTCCAGCGGACCGCCGCCCAGCCAGCCCCAGCTCTGGCTCCAGGCCACCATCATCAGATCCAGCTCCCCTGCCCAGTACTCGCGCCACCGGTCGTCGGCGCCCAGGGAATACAGGGCGGCCCGCGGCACCTCATGCTCCGGCTTGACCTCGAACATGTCCATCATCTTGGCGGCATTGGCGGCGACTCCATTCAGACCCGCGGGCCCGCCCCCCTCGTCCACGTTGCTGTTCAGGGCCAGGAAGAACAGGTCGTCTCCAGGTCCCTGCAGGAAGTGCCGGATCTCGTCCTGGGGCGCCTGCAGAACCACCCGGGGTTCCTCGGACACCTTCCGGTCCAGGACGTACAGCAGGCCGGGCCCCTGGGTGCCCACCAGCAGCCGGCCCCGGGAGTCCACCATCACGGCCAGGGCGTTCTGGGCCTCCAGGCGGCTGACCAGGTTGATCTGGTCCTTGCCGTCCAGACGATACAGGCCGGCGGGACTGCCGGTGGCCAGCCAGACGTTCCCGCTGGCGGGATCCTCGGCCATGGCCCATACGTAGCCTCCGTCCACCTGACCCAGCAGGGTGCTTTCCCCCTGCTCATCCACGCTGTACAGGCCCCCCTCGCTGCCCGTGCCCACCAGGATCTCGCCGGAACTGCGCACCAGGGTGCAGAAGATGTCGGGCCCGTTCAGCTGGGCCAGCAGACTTTGCTCCCGATCCTTGTCCAGCCGGAACAGGCCGCCCCCATGCCCGGTGCCGGCCAGGCACCCCCCATGCCCGTCGCCGGCCAGATGCCAGATGACCTCGGGCCCGGCAGGCCCCACCTGCCGACCGGCCAGGCCGCGGGTCAGGTAGCCCTGGGTGTCCAGGGTGGTGCCCTCGTGTTCCAGCTCGCTGAAATCCCGGCCGCGGGGCCAGTCCCAGTACATGGGGCCGGCGGCCAGGGCCACGCCCTGGGCCAGCACCAGCGCGGCGGCCAGCAGGCCAGGAGAGATCCAGCCACGGGGACGAGAGGTCTTGAACATGCTCATTTCCGGTTACTTCCTTTGCTTGAACAGCATCCGATACCTGTCTTGAAATTCTTCCGGGTGCCCGGCTTCACTCAGGGGCGCCGGTCAGGAGTTTCGGCTACTTCCCCGTCCTCCACGCGCAGGCGCCTGACCACATGGCCTTGCAGGAACCAGGGCGTGTCCTCGCTGCTGCGGGCCACGTAATCGGCCAGGGTGCGGCTGGCCCCCAGGTCGGCCTTGCTCATGACCCGTGAGACACCGGGTGGCAGCCCCGGCATTTCCCGTCCACCCTGGACCACTCCCCGGCCCGGTGCCAGCAGGGCCACGGTCAGGGCGCCGGCGTCACGGGGGGAAGCCAGCACCTCCAGCAAGCGGTCCAGGCTGCGCACCTGGAAGGCTCCGGCAGCCCGTTGGGCGTCCAGGGCGAAGAACTCGGCGGCGCTGGCCACCACCAGACGGTACTCCCCCGGCTCCAGGTTGGCCGGCAAGGGCAGGTCAAAGCGGCGAATGACCGGTTGCTCGTGTCGCAAGGCCAGTTCCACGCTCACCGGCACGCTGGCCTGGCCACGGGGAACGGTTCGCGGGGCATTGACCGCTCCCACCCTGGCCATGGCCAGGGGACGGCTGGTTTCCAGGCGCGCCCGGACACCCTTCAGTTGAACGGGGCTGAAGGTGTTGTTCAGCAGCAACTGGATGGGGGCCATCCACTGGGAAGCCAGTCCACCCGCCCCGCCAGGCCCGGCCGCCACCCCTTTCAGCACCAGGGGGTCTCCCAGCGGGGTCTCGCTCGAGGCCAGGTCCAGTTCCAGGATGTAATGCAGGTTCTGCAGACTGCCGTCATCCCCCTCGGCCAGCAGCGAGTTGTACAGGGTCCAGAACACAAGGGGTGGCGTCAGCAGGGGATCATTCACCACCTGGAAATCGTACTTCCGGGTCTCCTCCTTGCGCCCTGGACCGGAGGCCACCACCTCCAGCTGGACGGGAATGAGCTGGGGAGAAGTCCCCAGGGTGCCGGCCAGTCCGGCCCGCTGGTCGTGATGAACCGTCCCCACCAGGGGCCCCATGGTTCCCATCTTGAAGCTCATGGTGCGGCTGGGAAAGACCGTCAGGATCTCGGCGGAGGCCAGGGGCAGATCCACCGGCCCGCGCTGCATGAAGGGATGCCCCATCATGAAAACATCGTCACCATCCACCCAGGTCACGGTGCCGATGGCCCCCAGCTGGGCATCCCCGGTGATCAGGGGCACGGCGCAGGCGCTGCCCGGGGACAGCCGGGGCGCGGCCCCCTCGTCCATCGCGGCGGACCCGGCCCCCGCCCCGCCCAGGGGACGCATGAAATAGTACTCGGGGCTGGTGGCACCCAGCCCGTCCCCGCGGGGCAACAGGCCGGCCATCAATTCCAGCCACAAGGTCTCGGGCGCGGGCCAGGCTGTGCTGAAGGCCGGCGCCACGGACCGGGAAGTCTCCAGCCCCAGCACTTGCCGCGCCAGGCCCGGACCGGGCCCCGCCGCCACCAGGCTTTCCCAGGTCGGCGCGTCACCCATCAGACCGCCCCCGGCGGACAGTTCCAGCGTGCCGGGCTCGGCCCGGGTGGGCAGGTTCAGGATTTCCCGGGCGGGGGTCACTCCGGCCAGGCTGCGCAAGGCGCCGCCCCAGCCGAAGGCCAGGGCCCCGGCAAAACGCCCCTCCAGGAATATGGGGCTGCCGCTCATGCCCTGGACCACCCGCGAACGGTCCAGATCGTGGCCGGCCACCTCGATGAGAATGATGCTGCCGGCAGCGCGGGTGCCCTTCTGGACTCCCACCACCTCCACGCTGAAGGTGTCGATGCGGGCCCCTTCGAACACCGTCAGGCCATAGCCGCGCATGCCCCGGGTGATCTCGGCCAGGGGCACGATTTCGGTCCCGGCCAGGGTCTGGGCCCCGGCTGTTCCTCCCCAGGGGCAAACCGCCACCCAGAAGGTCAAGGCCAGGGCCAGGGTCGACGCCTGGGCGGTCCAACGTGGTGAATATCTGGACAAAAGTGATCCTTCCCTGCTCAACCAGAGGGGCCCGGGCCGACAACCACAACCGGGAGACTTCCCATCAAACGGGCCAGAGATGGCTGTTATTTCTCAAGATACGGTCAAATCCGGCTCTTGCGTACCCATGCAAACCCACGCCCAGGCACGGGGTTCCTGCCCTGACTGAGCAAGATACGGGTCAGGGCCGCATGACCGGCCGGCCAGGGGCAACGCAGCCAGCAAGATAGCAGAAATCAGGGAAGTGGAAACAGGCACAAAAAACCCGGCGGAAATTTCGCCGGGTTCTTGCTGAAAGATGGTACGCCCAGGAGGATTCGAACCCCCAACCTTCTGATCCGTAGTCAGATGCTCTATCCAGTTGAGCTATGGGCGCACCCTATTCAATTGTGCTAGTGGCGGAGAGGGAGGGATTCGAACCCTCGGTGAGTTTCCCCACACACGCTTAGCAGGCGTGCGCCTTCAGCCACTCGGCCACCTCTCCGCGCATCGATTCATCAACAAACTGGCGGAGGGCGGGGGACTCGAACCCCCAAGGGCGTGAACCCGGCGGTTTTCAAGACCGCTGCCTTACCAATTAGGACTAGCCCTCCCCGTTTCCAGGAAAATCGGGAGGCTGAAGCCCGCATGGCCCAAGGCTGTTATCCGCCTGCACCGCCGCCCCGGAACAGGCCCGGAGCGATCAGCGGAAAGGCACGGTACTATCTGAACTTCCATTTGTCAAGGAGACCACCCCAACCTTTTTGCAAAAGCCGGAGGCCAGGTCTCCTCCCCTCAGCGCAAACCCGCTAGATCCAACCCCACCCGGGGCCGGTCCGTAGGACCGCTCAGCCGGAAAGCCAGGTTCACCCGCCCCTGATCGTCCCGCAAGGTCTCGGCCAGGAAGCGCCATTTGCCCAGATCCGGAGTGAATCCCGGGGGCAACTTGACCTTCAACCGGGCATCCATCTGTCCGTCCAGGCCGATCCACCCCTCACCCTGCCATTCGGTCTCGTCCCCGTCGATGGTCAGGCTGTCCAGGACGTAACGCCCCTCCTCCACCCGGAACTGGTGGCCCAGGGCGCCGAAGCGCACGTTGACCAGATCACCCCGGTCCCCCAGGTAGGGCAACACCTCCTGCAACCAGTCGCCGGCGGCCAGCAGCCCCGGCCCGCCGTTCAATTCCCCCGTCAGGCTCAGACTGTTGCGCACCGACTCGGCGTCCTTCAGGTTGCACGTTCCCGAGGCCTGGCCGTCCAGGGCGCATTGCAGGCGCTGGGCCAGGTCCGGGGCGAAGGGGGCCAGCAAGGCCCCGCTGGGCACCCCCTCGGCCTTCAGCTCGCCATCCAGCTCGCCCCAGGGGTCTCGCTCGTAGTCCACCTCCCCCTGTCCGGTCAGGATGCCCTCGCCCAGGTGGGCCTCCACCATTTCCAGGGTAATGAGGCGGGCATCCAGGTCACCCCGGCAACTCAGATCGCTCAGCACCATTCCCCCGGTTTCCAGACCACCCGCCGCCAACGCGAACTGCAGCCGCAAATCCTCGGGAATGCTCTCGCCGGGAGGCGCGTCTCCCGCCGGCCGCCCAACTGGATGGGCGCTTTCCCCGGCCGGAACGCTCCCCTCCAGTTCACCCAGGTTCAAACTCAGGTCGGAGATGGTCAGGGTGAAGTTCCGTACCGCCAGATCCTCGCCGTCCCGCTGCACCTGCAGCAACGGACCCGCCAGCTGGATGCTGACCACCTCCAGCCGTCCCCGCAGCAGGGGTTTCACGGCCATCTGGATGGCCAGCATGTCCAGATCCACCAGATAGTCCTGCAGCTCCACGCTGCCGCCCGTGGCCCGGGCCAGGTCCTGCCCCGTGCCCCACACCTTCACGTCGGCCAGGCGCAGCCCCGTGCCCGGCCAGAAGCGCAGGGTGGGCTTGCCCATCTCCACCTGCCCTCCGGTGGCCCGCTCCAGCTCCTGCTCCAGACGGTCCCGCACCTTGGCCTCGGGAATGAGGAACGACGCCAGCACCAGCAGCACCAGCGGAATGGCCAGGATGATGGCCACCACACGAACCAGGGGAATCAATAGCTTGCGAATCATCGTGTCCTTTCTCTTCTCCATGCCGCCTCAATCGGCGGTGATGATACGGCCGCCGCCCAGCACCACGTCGTCCTGGTACAGCACCAGGCCCTGGCCGGGGGCCGCCCCTTCCACTGGCTCGGCCAGTTCCACCGCCAGCTCCCCCTCCTCCAGGCTCCAGCCGGCCACGGATGTGCCCCCATGGCGGTGGCGGATGCGCACCTGGAAGGCCCCGTCGCCGGGCATGGTCACGGGAAAATCCGGAATGGAGGCATGCCAGCGATCGGCCACCAAGCGGATGACGGCCAGCTCTTCCTTGTAGCCCAGCACCACCTGATTGCGCGGGGCGTCCAGGGCCAGCACGTAAAGGGGCCGGTCCGCGGCGATGCCCAGCCCCTTGCGCTGCCCCACGGTGTAATGTTGCAGCCCCCGGTGCCTGCCCAGCACCCGGCCTTCCCGGTTCACCACGTCGCCGGGCCGGTCCCCCTCGGGAAACAGGAAGCTGCGGTCGTCGTCGGGAACGAAGCAGATCTCCTGGCTGTCCCGCTTGTCGGCCACCGGAATGCCCAGCTGCCGGGCCGCCTCGCGCACCTCGGTCTTGGGCCACCAGCCCAGGGGAAAGACCAGGTGGTCGAACAGTTCGGGGGCGATGCGATGCAGGAAGTAGGACTGGTCCTTGGCTGGATCCAGCCCCGTGGCCAGGCGGGCCTGCGGCCCCACGCCCAGAATGCGGGCGTAGTGGCCGGTGGCGGCATAGCGGCAGCCCTGCTGCCGGGCCAGGCGCACCAGTTCGGGAAAGCGCACATCCGAGTTGCAGGCCAGGCAGGGATTGGGCGTGCGGGCCGCCCGGTACTCGGCGATGAAGGGCTGGATGACCCGGTCATCGAAGCTGCCCGCCACATCGCTCAACCAGTGCCTGGCCTCGAAACGCCGGGCCAGGCGCCGGGCGTCGTCGATGGCTTCCAGGCTGCAACAGCTCTTCTCCGTCAGATCCATCTCGGCATCCGAGTAGCAGAAGTTCTTGAACGTCACGCACAGGACCTCGCAACCCAGGGCCTTCAGCACGGCCAGGGCCACGGCGCTGTCCACGCCCCCGCTGATACCAAGCAAAACCCCTGTGCCGGGGGGCAAGGCCCGGCGCAGGGGTTCGGGAATGGTCAACGGAAAGGTCATTTCACATTGTCGGGGGTGGGAGCGTTCATGAGCTCCTTGACGATCTTGATGTTGTCCCGGCTGCGCTGCCCGATATCCCCGTCCGGGTCATGCTTCACGGCCAGTTCCCACTCGCGGATGGCCTCGCGGTAGATCTTCTGCTCGGCGAACATGATGGCCATGTTGTAGTGGGCCAGGCTGCTGGCGGGGTTCATTTCCAGCACGGTCTTGAACTGTTCCACCGCCTCGGCGGTCTGGCGCTGCCGCAGGTACAGGGTGCCCAGATTGCAGCGGGCCTTCTCGTTGGCCGGATCCACGGCCAGGGCCTTGTCGTAGTACTCCCTGGCCGTGTTCACCCGGTTCTCGCGCTCCCGGGGATTACCCATCTGCTCGGAGCGGTCGTCCCACAGCGAGCCCAGATTCACCAGGGCCTCCACGAAGGTAGTGTCCTGCTGCAACGACAGTTCGAAGTACACCTCGGCGCTGTCCAGCAGGGCATTGACCTGGCCGTCGTTCCAGCCACGAGACAGGCTGATCTCGCCGGCCTCCTGGTACAGGCGGTTACCCAGCATGTAGTTGGCGAAGGCGGCCCGGGCATCCCCGGTGGTGGCCAGGTCGTTCAGCAGGGCCAGCTGGGCGCTGTCCTCCATGGCGTTGACCTCGGCCACGAAACGATCCAGTTCGCTCTGGGGCACGCTGTCCTTGCAACCCGCGCCCGCCAGGGCGATCAGGCCGAACAGGGCCAGCAACATGATGTTCAGCATCTTACGCATGGGTCAATCTCTCTCCCTGTCGAAATCCGGATTCGGCCGCCGAATCCCCTCTTATCTTACCACCATTTTTCCAAACCGGTGAAGGACATGGTGAAGCGCCAGACCTTGCTGCGCCCCCCATTGTCCTCCAGGTTCCCGATGGTCCCGTAGCTCAGGGCCACATCCAGGTTCCCCAGCTGCTGCCGGAAGGGGAAGCCCGTCCCGACGCTGAAGAAACGCTCCTGCACGGGCTCGCCGGCCACCCGGTAGCCCCATTGCCGGTACTGGTAGCCCAGGCGCAGGGGCAGGTTGTTCCTGCCGCCGTGCCTCTCGTGGGCCTGCACACGCTCCAGCCCGGCGCTCAAAGTGTACTCGGTTTCCAGGTCGTCTTTCCAGTCATCCCGACCGTGATAGTCGGTG
This sequence comes from Candidatus Krumholzibacteriia bacterium, assembly GCA_963674845.2. GTDB lineage: Bacteria > Krumholzibacteriota > Krumholzibacteriia > LZORAL124-64-63 > LZORAL124-64-63 > LZORAL124-64-63. The sequence goes on from CAXXKE010000001.1 coordinate 1,031,994, forward strand.
AATTCCATGCGCTGGTAGTCGGCGCCCAGGTGCCATCGTCCCCGCAGGTGCAGGTCGAAGCCGGCCCGGTACTCATCGGGGATGTTGTATTCCCACTGACTGAAGTAGCGTTCGCCCACGTTGCCCAGGCTGACCTTCCGGTCCACGTCCAGGCTGTGGTTCTTGCGCCACGAGGCCCCAACCTGCAGCCCTTCCAGGGGCCGCGCGTGCAGGGCAAGGGTGGTGGCCGTCCCCGTGTACTCGTCCTCCTGCACCCGGCCGTTGCTGCCGTACAGAGGGGCGGGATTGCTGGTGGCCCCGTTGTTGGGCGTCGGGAAATTCATGACCACCGACTCGCGGATGGTCCCCCGCACCAGGCCCACCGAAGCTCCCACGGCCAGCCCGGGCCGCACCTGCCAGGCCAGGCCCATGGGCACCGACCACAGGGTGCCCTCCCGAATGAACTGCTCGTTCCCCGTCAGGGTGTCGTCCCAGGCGTACCAGGTGTTCTCGGCCAGGGTGGCGTACTCGCTGGAGCGGGTGATCTCGAAGCCGGTGGTGAAGGCCAGCTTGCCCTTGATGATGGGCAGCCCCACCCGGATATCCGGCGACAGGGTCCGGTTGGTGGTCCGTTCCACCCCCAGATTGTCCTCGCTCTTCACGTGATCCCCGTAGCCGGTGAACTTGATGGCCACCATGCGCAGGCTGGCCAGGCCGGCCAGGTTCTTGAAGCCCGGGTTCAGGGAGTCGCTCAAAGCCATGCCCCAGCCCCCGCGCCCGATCATGCGGGCGTCCTCGGGGTCCACCCGCTGTCCCATGTTGGTGATGGCGAAGGGCGACTGGGCGGCGGCGGGCAAGGCGCCTACCAACAGGACAAGGGCCAGGAGGCTGCCGGTAATGAACTGCTTACGGCGCATCATCATTCGCCTCCTTCCGTCAGCTCGTCCACACCGCTGTAGGTGATCCGCAGCTGGGGCCGCAGGCTGTCGGCAGCGGCGCTCCCGAAGAAGTTGAACCGGTTGAAGTAGAAGTCCGGATCCACCGTGGACAGGTCGTAGACGGGAAAAGCGTCTTCACCCAGGGTCATGATGAAGGCCTTCTCACCCTCGTAAACGCTGTTGACCAGCCGCTGAATGGCCTGGGTCACGTTGAACTGCATCACGTCGTTGTAGGTGGGATCCAGACTGGTCATGCCACTGATGGTGTAGGTAGCCAGGTCCAGATCCTCCAGGGTCAGGGTGTCGCCCGGGTCGGGCAGGTAATCCAGGTTGAACTCGGACACCACCAGGCTGGACAGGTTGCCGAAGCTGGTGGTGGTGTCGTTGGTCACATGCAGGACAGCCCGGTTGATGGCCACGTTCTGGGGCAGGGAGCTCACGTCGAAACGCAGCACCGGGTAGTTGCGCAGGCAGCCCTGCACGGCGAACCCGTCGGCGATGTCGCCGGGCACGTCGGCCACCTGGTGGAAGGAGCTGATGTCGGCCGCCGACGCCAGGGAAATTATGCTGTCCTGGGCGGCGAACTGCACGCGCAGGGCCGGGCCCACGGTGGTGTTCTCGCCAAGGTCCCCGAACTGGGAATTCATGTGCAGGTTGTCCCGCGAGGCGAAGCCCACCAGGCCCTGGTCCGATCCCTCGGCCTCACGAATCAGCAAACCCTGCTGGCCGCCGTTCTGGACCCAGGCCAGGAAGAAGGGCAGGGAGATGTCGATGTTCACCTCGCCCGCCTCGGTGATCTCGGGGTTGATGTTCAGATCGGTGTTGTCGAACGCGGGCAGGGGGCCGGGAAAGGCCGTGGAGTCGAAGGGCGCGTCCAGCATGAACACCTCGTAGCCCTTGGACAGGCCCTTCTCCGTTTCCTCGGTGTCCTCCAGACCGCCCAGGGACGAGTAGAACTCGGGCATGATGATCTGCAGCTTCACCCAGTCGATGTTGTCCGAGGTCCAGGCCGACTCGGGGAACGAATCGGTGAACACGTCGCTGAAATCGAAGTTGACCAGCAGGGCGCTCGAGGTCCCCCCCTGGCTGCCCATGTACAGCAGTTCCTGTTTGTCGAAGGGCACATCCGGATCGTCCACCGCTACCGGCTGGAACTGGATGACCGCCGTGGCCAGCAGGGTGTCCAGCTGGGTGTCCAGGTGGGTCTCGACCAGTCCCGATCCCACCAGGGAAGGATCATCGCTGGAACACCCCACCATCAGCAGCAGGGCTGCGCCCAGGACAACCAGTCCCGCGGCCCCGCACTTCCTGATCCCGGTCAGGCCCGGGCTCCATCCGCCTGTTCTGTGCAAATCAATCTCCTTGTTGTCCCGGCCGGCTGGCGGCCATGTCCGCCCGGTCAGTTGTTGCCTGACTTGCGGGCGGAAATGCTGACGCGGGTGAACCCGCTGTTCTTGATGGCGTCGATGAGCTCGACCACATCGCCGTGGTCGGCTTTCTGGTCGGCGCTCATCACCATGCGGTCCTCGCCGGTGGTGGCGTGCAGTTTCTCGAGCTCGGCCGCCAGGGTGGCCCTGTCCATGGGCATATCGTTCAGGTACACCTGCCCATCGGCCGCCAGGTACAGGATCGTGGGCATGGCCACCGTCTCGGTGGCCGAACTGGACCGGGGCAACACCAGGTTGATGGCCGGCTGATTCTTGAAGGTCGAGGTGACCATGAAGAAGATCAGCAGCAGGAACATGACGTCGATCAACGAGGTGACGTTGATGATCAGTCCCCGGTTCTTTTTCTCGGCCCGGAACTTCATGCCGAACCGCCGGTGGGGCCGGGGCGCGGGGCCTGTCGGCGCCGCAAGGTATCCAGGACCTTGGACGAATAGTACTCCAGATCAAAGATGATGCGATCGGCCCGTCCGTTCAACCAGTTATAGGCCACCAGGGCCGGAATACCGATGATCAGTCCCGCCGCGGTGGTCACCATGGCCTCGCTGATTCCCGAGGACAGCACCTCCGGATTGCTCAACCCGGTGGTGGACACGGTGGCGAACACCCGGATCATGCCGATGACCGTGCCCAGCAGCCCCAGCAGGGGCGAAACCGCGGCCACCGTCTCCAGCACCCCCAGGCGCCGGGTCAGGCGGGTGGCCTCCTGGCGGCCCGCCTCCTCCAGCACGTCACGGATGATGGTCCAGTCGTTGTCGGCGTGATCCAGGCCCGACCGGACGATGTTGGCGAAGGGCCCCGGCTTGCGCTCGCAGATAGCGTAGGCCACCGACAGGTCCTTGCCCGCCGAGAGGGTTTCCACCGCCTCGACGATTTCCGGAAAGACGATGCGGCCCCTCTGCAGCACCAGCAAACGTTCTATGACCACCGCCAGCCCCACGAACGAGGCGATGGCGATGGGAATCATCATGTAGCGGCCGGCAACGATCATGTCCCACATGGGTTTTCCCTACCTCCAGAAAACAAAAACGGGACATATTCCCGCGGGTCGAGCGCCTTGCTCAACGCCACGCAGGATAGTGCAGTCCCAGGGTGATAACAAGATTCTCTTCAGGAAAATGGGCGGGCAGGGGCGCGTAGGGCGCGAAGGCCTTCAGCGCCGCCAGGGAGGCGTCGTGCAGGCTCTGGTGTCCATCCGTTTCCACGATTTCCATGGTGCTGGGCCGCCCGTCCTTCTCGATGACCAGCTTGATGACGGTCTTGCCGCTGATGACTCCCAGGCGGTAGGCGTAGGGCGCCACCCAGTGCCGGTGCAGCTCGTTCTCGAAGCGGCGCATCCAGGGGGCGTAATTCCATTCGTAGGTGTTCAGGCTGAAATCGCCGTCAATGGCCACGCCCGACCCCACCGAACCCTTGGCCTGCTGGTTGAAGTCGAAGCCCCGGTCACCGGAAGAGCCCTCCTTGCCGTCCTTCAGCACCGAGGGCGACTCGCCGCCCCACCAGTCCTCCAGGTTGGGCTGGTCGGTCTGTTTCTGGTCGTCCTTTTCCCGGTCGCTTTCCTTGCCCTGGGCCAGCTGGGGATCGGGCAACTCCCACTGGCCGGCGCCTGACTGCGCCTGGCTTTTCCTTTCCTTCTCGGCCTCGCCGCCCTGCCCCGTTTCCTCCGGAGAGCGCCCGCTGCGCGTCTCGGGCAGGGGTTGGGGCGCGAACTGCACACCCTCCGAGCCGCTCAGGTCCTCCCTGGTGATGGCCACCTTGGGCTGGATCCAGGTCTCCTCCGCGGTGGGGGTGTTCCCCTCCCCACCCTCCATCTGGTCGGCGGCGGTGCTGTGATGCAGGCTCAGGAATTGCGGATTCTCGGGAGGCTCCTCGGTGGCCTGCCGATCGGGAATGGAGGTGTACTGGGTGGGCATCTCCGGGTCGGTCTGGTCATTGACCGCCTGTTCGTCCGGCACCAGGAAAAGCTCGATCTCGGGTTCCCGCGCGTCGGCCTGCACCGCTGCCCCCGGAGCGGGAGCAAACCACAGGGCGCCCCCCAGAACCAGGTGCAGGAGCAGGGAGACCACGTAGGCCGTGCCGATGATGCGCTTTTCCAGCAAGTGACGCTTCTTTCCCGTTGATCTCTTGTGGGGAAGGGCTGACGGATGACCCTGCCAATTTACCTGGTCTGAGGTCCTTTTGCCAACCGGCTTGACGGAATGACCCCGGCAAAGCTTAATGACCTCGAGGAAATAATCCGGGAGGTCCCCTTGTTCCGTGTCCATGACTTCATGCGCCGATGTCCGGACGATCTAAAAGATCGACTGGAATCTTCCCGCCCCCTGAGCACCATGACCAGCTTGCGCGTGGGCGGTCCGGCGGCCCTGGTCTGTTCGGTCCAAACTCCCGAGGAAGCCCTCCGGTTCCAGGATATTTGTTTCAATCTGGGCGCTCCCAGCTACATCCTGGGCGAAGGTAGCAACGTCCTGGCCCCGGACGAGGGATTTCCGGGAGTCATCCTGCATGTGGCCACCCGGGACCTGGACATCCGGGGGGACACGGTGCGCGTGGGGACCGGCCTGGCCTTCGATCGCCTCATCCAGGAATCCTTGCGGGACGGCCTCACCGGGCTGGAATTCGCCTCGGGCATTCCCGGCACCCTGGGCGGAGCCCTGGTGGGCAATGCCGGCTGCTACGGCCATGAGATCGGGGAATTCCTGGTGGAGGCCACCGTGCTGCGCCGGGACGGGCAGCTGGAAACGGTGGGACCCGAAGCCTTCGGCTTTCGCTACCGGGCCACCAGCCTGCGCGAGACCGGTGATCTGGTCCTGGACGCCACCCTGGTCCTGCGCCGCGGGGACAGCACCGCCGCCCAGGCCGTGCGCCAGGAGAAGCTGGACGACCGGCGGGCCAAGCACCCAGTGGACCTGCCCAGCGCGGGCAGCTGGTTCCGGAACCTTCCCCCCGCTCCCGGACAGACCCGCCGCCAGGCCGCCGGGTACTACCTGGAACAGGCCGGAGCCAAGGAGATGCGCGAAGGGGACGCCCGGGTTTTCCCCGGGCACGCCAACATGATCGTCAACGGGGGTTCCGCCACCAGCGCCCAGATCCGCACCCTGGCCGGACGCATGCATCAGGCCGTGCTGGACCGATTCGGGCTGGATCTGGTGGAGGAAGTCAGAACCCTGGGCCGCCCCGGCCCCTGAAAGCCAGGAGCCGGGAAAAGCCCATCACTTCAGCAGCAGAACCTTGCGGGAGAGGACCGCTCCCGGAGTCTCGATGCGCAGGAAATACAGCCCCGCAGGGGCCGCCCGGTCCTGGGCCTTCCCGTTCCAGGCCAGGGTGTGCAATCCCCTGTCCAGGGTCTGGTCCAGCAGCAACGCCACCCGCCTCCCGCTCACGTCGTAAACCGCTGCCCGCACATGAGCCGACGCCTGCAGCTCCACCCGGGATTGCACCAGGGGGTTGAAGGGGTTGGGCCAGGGCTCCTGATCCCAGGCCAGGAGATGGACCGGCAGACCATCCGGCCCACCCAGGCAATCCCCATCCAGCTCCAGCAACAAGCTCTCGGCCGCCTCTCCCTGCCCCATGGTCAGGCGCAAGGTCAAGGCACCGGCGGGCAACTCATCCAGAGGCACGCGCAACAACCAGACATTCTCGTCCCGGGTGAGGTGGCCCAGCGAGGCATGGCCGGCGGCGGCCAGGACCTGCCAGTGACCGGGCCGCCCGGCCGCCAGCTCCCAGGGGCCACTCCTGTCGGGCAGGATCCTGGCCTCCAGTTCGCCATCATGGCAGAAGGCACTCAGGGAACCGGGTTCCACGGCCACCAGGGCCCTATCCACGTTGAGCATGGTCAACCCCAGGTGCAGGGAGTAATCCAGGTTCAGAAGATCGGGATAACCATCCAGGTTGAAATCCCCGGTTCGCAGGCTGCTGATGTTCAGCCCCGCGGGAATGGGAACGGGGTAGCCGAAGGAGAAACCCTCCTCGCCGTAAATCAGGGCCAGCTGGCCCTTGCTGCCGTAGTTCACCACCACGTCCGGATTGCCGTCCTGATTCAGATCGGTGCAGACCACGCCCTCCGGTTTTTCGGTGAGAGCATGGGCGCCGATTCGCCTCTCCAGCACCCCGGTGCCCCGGTTTTCCAGGAAGGAAAGGCTCTGCCCGGTGATGTTCGCCACCACCAGATCCAGGTCGCCGTCGCCGTCCAGATCACCGGTGGCCAGATCCCGGCAGCCGGTTCCGGCCAGGACCCAGGTGCCCAGCTCGAACTCACGGCCCCCGCGGTTGAGGAATCCATAAACCCAGGTCGACCCGTCGGAGACGACCACGTCCAGCCAGCCGTCACCATTCAGATCCAGGGTGCAGATATCCTCGGCGCCACCGGTCACCTCCACCGCCACATCGTGGGCGAAGCTCCCTTGCCCATCGCCATACTTGACCAGGATATTCCCCTGCACCGCCTGCACCATGACCAGATCATCATGGCCGTCCCGGTCCATATCCCGGGCCAGCATCTTGCGGGGATAGGGCTGAATCACCTGCTGGGCCAGCACCTGGAACCCCATCTCGGGGTCGAAATCGAGGATCTGCAGGCTGCCGGTGTAAATTTCCACCTGGGCCAGCTCCGGACCGGCGGACCCACCCGCTTCCACGGCGGCCAGGGCCTCGATCTGGATGGCCTGATCATGCTCCACCGGGGTGCTGGCCAGTCCCCCGTCGGGACGTCCGGCAAAGAAGCTGAGGGGGCCCGAGGACAGGGCCGCCACCACCAGATCCTGACGACCATCCTGATTGAAATCGGCCAGAACTGCGCGGCCGGGTTCGGTATTCAGAGCCAGGGCCGGGCGGCCCCAGAAGTCGCCCACCTCGGTGCCGAACATGACGGTGGAGATCAGCTGTTTACCATCCACACAGACCAGATCGTCATAGCCCTCACCGTTGAATTCTCCCACCACCAGATGCTCGGGCAGGCAACCGGGATAGAACCTCTCACGGGGTTGCCACTGGTTCTCTTCCCAACCCTGCAACTCCACCAGTCCCCGCTCCAGGACTGCGGCCAGCAGCCCCACGGTGCCATCGGGCAGGCGGCACACGTCCAGGCCGTCGGCCACCAGGGAGAGCTGGGCCGTCGACTGCACCAGAGGCACCCCGCCCGCCAGATCGAAGACCTGCACCTGCGGCTGATCGGCGTATCCCACCAGAAGTTCGGGCTGCCCATCGCCGGCGAAATCGTGGGAGGTCATGACCTTCACGTGGGCCCCCGGATCGAAGGATCCCTCCCGGGCGTAATTTCCGTCGGCCATTCGCCGGTAAATCCCCAGAACCCCCGACAGCGCTCCGGGCTCGGCGCACACCAGTTCCCGCACCCCGTCCAGATCCAGATCGACGGCCGCCAGGTCTTTCACCCCGTCACCGGCGGGAACAACCTGAACCAGATTCCACTGATCGTCATTGTTCTGTAGCAAGGCCAGCTGGTCCCTGCCCGGCATGGCCACCATCAGTTCCTGCCCCCCGGGGCTGACCGCCCCCACGAAGGCGCAGGGACCCGGATCTTCGGGAAGGTCGACCTCGTGCACCGTCACCAGGAAAGGTGGCGCCTCCAGCACCGAGCAGAAGACGACCCGGTCCGGATTCCGGGTGGCCACCACCAGCCCCTCGTAATTCCCCGAAGGGTTTTCCCATTCCTCCAACCAGACCAGTTCCCCACCCAGGTAAAGACGCATCACGCCGACGAAGTCTTCCAGCTGGGGGCGGAACTTGACCAGGTGCAAGGCCCCATCGGCGGCGCCCAGGGCCAGGTACTGGTAGTTACCCGTGGACCAGTCCACGGGTCTGGCACATGTCACCGGCCCAAAGGGCTCCAGGGACAGGGGGCCGGGAAACTCGATGGCCGAAGCCGGGATCCCGGACAACAGCAGGACAAGCAACAGGACCGTGGCCAAGGCAGAAGGCCAGGACAGGCTCACCGCTGCCTTTCGCTTATCTGGGTTCCTCAGGATAATTTTCGACACGGGCAACCACTTTCTTCTGTGTCGGGGTAATCTGAGTATAAGGACATCACGCCACCGTGACAAAAGGGTTGCCATTAATTATTGACACCTGGAGCCCCGCGCCTGAAATTAATGGCGTTGCGATTTCTCCCCCATTCGCCGGGCGAAACTGGAGCATCCCCGCGAGAAAAGGGCTTCGGCCCCGACAGGAGCCAATCAATGTCCCATAAATCCTTGTCCGCCTTGGTCATCTTGGCCTTGTTCATCTTTTGTCTGCCCGCCATGGCTCAGGACCAGCAATCTGAACGCACCTTCAAGCTGTTGAGGGACGCGGGCGCTTCCGCCTCGGATCTGGAAGACGAGGCCGAGCAGGAAATCTGGGTTCCCGGCCTCAAGAAGGGGACGGTCGAAGTCAGCTTCTTCCTCGGGTTCCTGGATCTCAAGACAACCCTGCTGGCCCATGACCAGATCATCTACAAGTACAACGACGAGGCCACCTACTGGGGAGACATCAACATCGAGGGGACCTCGGCCTTCAACCCCGGCCTGCGGATTGGCTACAATCTGAAGCAGTGGTTGTGCCTGGAAGGCGTGAGCACCATCTCCTTCTCGGAATACGAGACCACCTGCGTCAACAGGCACCGCCGTCCCAACGAGACCGGCAGCCCGGTGGATCTGGAAGAGCCCGAACTGGGTGAATTCGACCTCGAGAAGCGCAGCCTGGTCACCGGTTCCGTGGGTCTCAACGCCACCGTGTATCCCCTGAGCATGGGGGGGGAAAGCACCGGCCGTATCCATCCCTTCCTGACCGGCGGTGTGTCGGCCATGTGGTACGACATGAACAGTGAATACACCGACGGCGCGGCCGGAACCACCGACCTCAACTTCGGGGGCGGTGTGCGCTTGCTGGCCGATCGGAACATCAGCATCCGGCTGGATGTGCAGTTCCACAGCCACAGCATCGAGTTCTCCCCCGGCGAGTACTTCCGGGAACTGGACGAGGGAACCACTCTGGTGCCCCTGGATGAATTCCCCGTCAACGACGAGGGCTTCGACCAGCGGCCGGTGTCGTCCTTCAGTTCCAACACCATCAGCAGCCTGAGCTACAGCCTTGGAGTGCAGGGTTCCTTCTGAGTTCCTGCCACTGCTGCGACAACGAGAAACGGGCGGCCTGGCCGCCCGTTTTTTTTCCCGGTGAACCGACTCAACCAAGCCCCTGGCCCTGCCAGGGGATCTGGCGAAAATCCAGCGCCTCCACCACGTGCTTCCGCAAAATTATCGCCACCTCGGACCGTTCCACACCCCTCTCCTGCGCGGCGTCAAGCCTTGCAATGGTACCCGCCACCGCCAGGCAGCGATGGATTCCGCGCAACGACAGCCCCAGGTTCCTCCGTGCCCACTCCAGGTGGTGGCGGGCGGCCGGGGCCAGGGGTAGGCCCCCGGGGCGGACCGCGGCCCCGATCCGGCCAGCCACCTCCTGCAGCATGGCCAGATCTGGAGATCGGCGCCAGTCGGCCTGGACCCGTTCCACCACCTCCGCACCTTCGGCGTTTTCGGCCAGGAAATCACCCTGCCAGCGGGCCACTTCCATGAAGATGTCGAATCGGTCCAGCAGCGGCCCCGGCAAGCGACCCCGATAGCGGGCCACCTCGGCCAGGGTGCACCGGCATCTCCCGGCCGCCGTGCCCAGAAGGCCGCAGCGGCAGGGATTCATGGCCGCCACCAGCTGAAAACCGGCGGGATAGGAGCGCCGTCCCCTCCCCCGGACCAGATGAATCCACCCCTCTTCCAGGGGCTCGCGCAGGGCGTCCAGGACCTGCCGGGGGAATTCAGCCAGCTCGTCCAGGAACAGGATGCCGTGATGGGCCAGGGTGGCCTCTCCCGGGGCCAGATCGCCCCCACCCCCCACCAGCCCCACCCGGGAAATGGTGTGATGGGGCGCCCGGAAGGGCCGCTCCCGGGTCAGGCCGGGGTGACGCAATGTCCCCCGGGCGCTGTGAATTCGGGTCACCTCCAGGGCCTGAGCGTCATCCAGGAGGGGCTGCAAGTCACCCAGGGCCCGCGCCAGGCGGGTTTTCCCCGTCCCCGGGGGGCCCACCAGCATGAGATTGTGCCGCCCCACCAGAGCCACCAGGGCCGCCGTCCGCAGCAGAGGCATTCCCCGCAGGCCTTGGACGAGATCCTTCAGGCGGGTCTCCTTCCGCCGGTGACCATCATCATCCTCCAGTGACCGATCCTCTGGGGCCGGGGAGGGCGGGCGGTGACCATGAACCCACCAGGCCACCGCTTCCCGCAGATCCCGCACTCCCAGCACCTCGACCCCCGGCACCAGGGCCGCCTCGGCCAGCTGATCTGCCGGCACCAGCACCGTGTCACAGCCCTGGGCAACCGAGGCCATGACCATGGCCAGCAGGCCACGCACCGGACGCACCCCGCCGAACAGAGAGAGCTCGCCCATGAACGAGGTCCTCTGCAGACGCCCCACCGCCTCCTCGCCCCGCACCCGGGATGCGGCGATGACAATGCCCAGGGCCATGGCCAGATCGAAGGCCGCCCCTTCCTTGCGCAGGCCCGCCGGCGCCAGGTTGATGGTGATCTTCTCGGCCGGCGCCCGGCACCCGCTATTCCGCAGGGCCGACAGGACCCGGTCCCGGCTTTCCCGCACCTCGGTTCCCGGCAGCCCCACCAGATGGAACCCCGGCAAGCCCCGGCTCAGGTCCACCTCCACCAGCACTTCCACGCCTTCTATTCCCTGCAGCGCCGCCGTCCGGATCCTCGTGTCCACTCCATCCTCCTTGGCCAGAAAACCTGACCAGGCAAGGATGACGCCAGACGGATTCCGGCCCCGCTCCCCTCTCCGGGCCCTTCCCGGCCCCGCTGGGGGTGATGAGAATTGTCAGAAAAATTTTAAATGGAGTCCGCCGGGAGACAGCTCCGGATCGGGCGCGCGGCGGGTCGCTGGAGGCCAGGGAAGGGATCTTCGTCCCATCCACCGGATCGGGTCGGACAAAAAAGCGGAACCCCGGGAAGGGGTTCCGCTGATTCCTTGCTGAGGCTCGCTCTCGCCTGGAGAGCTGGCCCCGTTTCGCTCACGACTCTCTTACAGGTCGTAGGGGCGAACGGTCTTGCGGCCGTTGTCCATGGCGCGCTTCTCGGCGGCGGCGATCAGCTCGCGCACCTTGGCGTCCAGGGCAGCGTAGAATTCACCGGAAACGTTGCATTCCTTGACGATTTCCTTGGTCTTGCTCTTGCTAATGATCATGTCAGCCATGGGATCCTCCCCAGGGTTTGTTTTTTTTCCGACGGCAGAGGACCCGAAGCGGTCAAATATGCCGTGGGAAAAAAACTGTCATGTATTCCTGCTCGAAACCCTGCACGTGTCCACGAAGGAGTGACCTCAGGACTTTTCCGGGCCGGGCAGACGGTCCTGCTCTGATGGCCTTCCATTGGCCGGAGCAAGCTGCGACACAATCGCCTCGACAGGCGACGCTGTCAAGCGTAGTTTTTCTTGAAAGAGGCGCGTTACGAAAAACGCTAAACCCCCCGCAAGCCCCGGCAATCTACACGAAGGAGCCCAAAATGGCCAGCGAAAAAGTCCTCGCCTACCTGGAGGCCAACCTGTCCCACCACGTTGAGCAGCTGTGCGACTTCCTGCGCATCCCCAGCATCAGCTCGCAAAGCGATCACGCCGACGACACCCGGCGGGCCGCCCAGTTCGTCGCCGGCGAACTGGAGGAACTGGGGCTCACGGTGGAGATCATCGAGATGGGTGGCCATCCCCTGGTCTATGCCCAGACCGAGCTCAAGCCCGAACGCAAGACCTTGCTCTTCTACGGCCACTATGATGTCCAGCCGGTCGATCCCCTGGACCTGTGGGACAACCCGCCCTTCGATCCCGTCATCAAGGACGGGGTCATCTACGCCCGCGGCAGCAGCGACGACAAGGGCCAGGTCTACACCCACATCAAGGCCCTGGAAGCCTACATCCGCACGGGCGAGGAACTGCCCGTCAACGTCAAGTTCATCATCGAGGGCGAGGAAGAAGCCGGCGGCCACAGCATCTACCGCTACACCGAGCAGAACCCCGAGAAGCTGGCCTGCGACGCCATCATCGTTTCGGACACCACCCTGTACAACGAGACCACGCCGGGCATCTGCTACAGCCTGAAAGGGCTGGCCTACATGGAAATCCAGCTCAAGGGGCCGGACATGGACCTGCATTCGGGCAGCTACGGCGGCACCGTGCAGAACCCCGGCAACGCCCTGTGCGAGATCGTGGCCAGGCTGAAGGATGCCGAGGGCCGCTGCCTGATTCCCGGCTTCTACGACGACGTGCTGGACCTGGAGCAGGACGAGCGGGACGGCTTCGCCGAGCTGGGCTACACCGACGAGATTCTCAAGCAGGAGACGGGAGCCCCTGCGGCCTTCGGCGAGGCGGGCTACACCACCCTGGAGCGCATGTGGGCCCGCCCCACCTGCGACGTGAACGGCCTGCTGAGCGGCTACGGCGGCGAGGGCGCCAAGACCATCATCCCCTCGCGGGCCCTGGCCAAGGTCAGCATGCGGCTGGTGCCCAACCAGGACCCCGCCAAGATCGCGAAGCAGTTCCAGGAATACGTCCAGTCCATCGCCCCGGCAGGGGTCGAGGTGGAGGTCATCGACCATCACGGCGCCAACCCCGTGCTGGTGCCCCGCAAGTCGGACATGATGCAGGCCGGCATGCGCGCCCTGGAGCAGGGCTTCGGCGCCAGGCCCGTGTTCATCCGCGAGGGCGGCAGCATTCCCATCGTGGGCACCTTCCAGGAATGCCTGAAATCGCCGGTCCTGCTGCTGGGTTACGGCCTGTCCACGGACAACATTCACAGCCCCAACGAGAAGTTCCACCTGAGCAACTTCGAACGGGGAATCCGCACCTCGGCCATCCTCATGACCGAGGCCGCGGGCCTGGCGTAATACCGTGCGTCAAACCGTGCGGAGGGCCGGGGAAAGGGCCCGGAGAACCGGTATTTAATTGGTCTGTGGATTTGACAGATGGGCGGTCAAGACATAGTTTACTGCCTCGATATCAGGCGTCCCCGTCGTCTAGTGGTTAGGACACCGCCCTTTCACGGCGGCAACACGGGTTCGATCCCCGTCGGGGATGCCAAATTACGAAAACGGCCTCTTCCAGCTCGGAAGAGGCCGTTTTTCATTCCGTCGCCGACTGGGATTTCCCTACCAGTCCACCACCACGGACCAGATATTGGAAACCTCGCCCTCCAGCACGCAATAAATGATCTCGTTGCCGTCGGGGGACCATTCGGGCCACCATCCCGTCTCGGTGGTCACCTGGAATAGCTCGCCACCGGTGGCCGGGACCACCCAGATCTCGGACTCTCCCGAGCGCGTGGATTCGAAGGCGATGCTCTCCCCGTCAGGGCTCCAGGACGGGTGCCCCTCGTAGCCATCATCCGGAGTGATCTTGCGGGCCGTGCCTCCCCCGGCGGCCACCACGTATAGCGCCGAGGAGCCGCTGGCATTGGATTCGTAACACAGCTGGGCGCTGTCAGGGGACCAGCAGGCCGACCGGTTGTACGCGCCCTCTTCGGTGTGGGTGATCGGGGTGAAATCGCCCCCACCCACGGGAATGGTGTAGATCTCCGAGCCCAGGGTCCGTCCCAGATTGGACTCGAAGGCAATGGCCGAATTGTCCGGAGCCCAGGCAGGGCTGCCTTCGTCGGTGTCAGAAACCGTCAGGCGGACGGGCACCGCACCAGGCTGACTCACGTCCAGCACCCAGATGTCCTTGTTCCCGCTGCGGTCGGATTCGAAGGCGATACTGGTTCCATCGGGGGACCAGACCGGGACGGTGTCGAAAGCCTCATCGGTTGTCAGACGGGTGGGGTCTCCCCCGCCGACGGCCATGCGCCAGATATCCCGGTTGCCATCGGCCTCGGCCTCGAACAGCACCCACTGGCCATCCGGGCTCACGGTGGGGTTCCCCTCGAACAGGGCATTTTCCGTCAATTGCTCAACCACCGGGACCCGAGCCACGGGTGGCTGGGTGGTCCCGCCCCCATCGCCACCGCCACATCCGGCCAGCAGGAACAGGACACTCAAACCGATAAAGATAAACGCAAGCCGGGAAACCATGAATATCCTCCTGGTCATCCTCGAGGAACAGGACCGCGTCACCCCCTGGGGACGCCTATCTCCTGCCACATATCGGCACGAGGACGGGAGGAATTGAGGAAGTTTTGGGAGAAGAAAGTCTTAACGCACCAGGGTGACGCTGCCCTTGGCAGCCAGGGCGCCCACCTGCAGGACATAAAGATAACGCCCAGAAGCAACGGTGGTGCCGTTATCGTCGTCCCCGTTCCAGTTCACCAGCACCCGGTCACCATCCTGCTGGCCGCCGTGAACGGTCTTGACCAGGGCCCCACGCAGGTCGAAAACCCGCAGCTGGGCCTGGCTGGCGTCAACCCGCACCCCGCCGCTGAGGCTCAGGGAAATGGTGGTGCGGGGATTGCAAGGGTTGGGGAAGGCGCTACAGGCCGCGACGAAACCGGAGTCATTGTCGTCACGGCCGGCCATGAAACCCACCAGCAGTTCTTCCAGACCGAACACATGGGTGGGCAGCAGAAGATCATGGTTCTCGATGGTTCCGCTGGCCGTGGCCAGGGCCCCGCCGAACAGGTAACGGAAATCCTCGGCCAGGATCTCACGAGCACGATCGGCGTGACGGGCGCTGGGACCGTTGGTGACAGGATCCAGGCCGCGCAGGTCCATGTAGGCGTCCCAGCGGTCCGCGTCGCCGTCCATGAAAGCCCAGGTCAGCACATGGCCCATCTCGTGGGTCACGATGTAGGCCTGGGTTGAGGCGGCGATGACGCCACTACCAGGGGACAGATAAATGGTATTGCCGGTGGCGTAGCTGCTCTGGACGTGGGCCGGAGGAGCAGGCAGGATAAAGATCTGGACGTCGATCTCCGTCGCGAACCCGGTCATGGCCTGGAGGGCCGCCACGACCTGGTTTTCATCGAAGGGCACGTACTGGCTGTTGCTGGCCAGCAGCTCGATGGCCAGGGCCTTGTCCTGGCTGGCGATCTCGTCGGCGGCAACGATGTTCACGCTGATGCCGTTGGCGAAGCTGTAATCCTGATCGGCCTGAGCAGGGAAGACCGGGGTCAGCAGCAGCAGGCCAAGAGCCAGCAGGAACATCTTGCTCCCGCTGCCGGCCATCCTGCTGAATTCCCTCTGAGCCTTCATGATCCCTGTCCTGCCCTTTCAAGAAACTTCGCGAAACTTTGAACCATCATCGACCGCAAAGTTGATATTTACCCAGATATTCGCACTTTTCATGCCCGCCCTGGGTTCAGGTCAGCCCTTCGGGAACCCATTCGCCGGGAATCAAAAACCTGTTGAACCCCAATGGGTTGAACTGGATATTTTTTAAACGGATTCCCCTCAGCTTTTCACAAGCGGAGCCCATTAGGGCGTTTTTCCTCTTTTATGGAGGAATTTTACCATATTCGACGAAAAATGCCCAGGGATGCCAGAAAAATACCGGGAATTTTTTCCCGGTATTTTCGCAATTATTCCCATCATGATGGAAAGTCGGGGGTGAACACCGTCAGGAGGGGAGTCCCCGCCCCTTCGCGCTCCCGAGGCGGCTGATCAACAGTGCCCCCAGCCCCAGCAGGTAGGCCCCGGATTTGACCCCCAGCCCCAGCAGGACCAGCAGAGTTGAAAGGGCCGACAGCCCCGACCATAGCCCCATGAATTGTCCCACCAGGGACACCAGGTGCAAGACCAGCAATCCGATCAGTACCTGGACCCAGGGCTGTCCACAGCGCCCGGTCGCGCCCAGGCACAACCGGCGCCCCAGCACCAGGGCCGCCAAGGCGACCGAAACAACCGCCAGCAGAACCAGTCCCACGGCCACAAGCAAGGCCACGGGAATCCCGATGACCGTGGCCACCAGCACCGCCATGACCAGCAGAGCCACCAGATGCAGCCCCACGCTCCCCAGCAGGCCGGCCAGCAGGGCCATCAGGGGACGCTCCCCGAGAGCTTCCCGGCTGCGCTCCAATCGCCTGGCGGGAACGAAGAGCACGGCCAGGACCGCCAGCAACGAGGTGGCCAGGAACTCGCCCTGCCCCACCAGAAAAGCCGACATGCCCGGCTGGAAAATCCCATCGGGCCCGTCCACACCCAGCCGGCTCCAGGGATCCACGACGACGACATCGGCCACCTCGGCATCCGGGTCCTGGGCCAACCGGCCACCCACGGCGACCACCTTGCCCGTGACCTCGGCCTCCGCTCCCAGTTGCAGATCGCCGAACACCACCACCACGTTGCCCTCCACCCGGCCCGAGACCTCGGCATTGCCGAACACACTGACCACGTGGCCGCGAATGTCCTGGTTCCTGGCCACCTGAAGGGGATCGCCCACCCGAAAGAGATTTCCGGTGTGAACCTTGCGTTTTTCCTTGCGGCCGAAGGGATGGAACGAGATATCCCGGATCTGCCCGCCCACATGGAGGGAATCGGGCAGCTCGGCCAGGATGATCTTGCTCAGGACATTGAGTCCCTCACTCAGATGCTCATCCAGGTTCTCGGGAATATCGATGACGATGCCCTCTCCCTGCTTGTCCAGCAGCGAGATGCGGTTGTCCACGATTTCCAGATCCATCTGGCCCAGTTCGCTGCCGATTTCCTCGATGAGGGAGGTGAAATTATCGATGCTCCGCCGCAGACTTTCCTTCTGCTCGGGCCCCAGTTCCAGTCCCAGGCCCAGCTCGGACAGGTTCAGGGAATCCTGCATGGCGTTGACCATGCCGGAATAGCGCTGGATCTCGATGAGCAGGGAGTCCCGGGTATCCTCGTCCATGTCCAGGAGTTGATCGAGGGAATCCCTGGCCTGGACCAGGGCCCGGGGCGTCCGGGGAGCAGGCCGGGTTTCCGGGGATTCCGGAGTTTCAGGAGTGGCGGGATTGCTCTGGGCCAGGGCCCCGGCGGCCAGCAACATCAGCAGGCTCAGCAGGAAACCGAGCCAAGTTCCGGCCAGGGTGAAACCCCTCCGGTGCATAAAACCGAGGCGGTTCACCAGGGAACCGCCGCCGGCTGCTTGATCATGCTGACGTCGGGCCATTCGCTTCCAGCCTTAAGACCTTCCGGCCGATTTGAGGACCGCCAGGGACGCCCGGCGTCCCAGCCCCTGTAATCTTACCAGAACCTCGGGCAAGAGGCCCAGCAAAGAAACCAGGGAAATGGTCTCCAGCCCGGAGACCAGCTGACCGGCGACCAGCCCCGACGCGCCCACGGCGATCCCGACCCCGCGGGTCCAGGGGGAACGCACGAAAGCGGGCAGGAACTCTTCCTCGAAGTAGACGGGAATGCGTTCCCGGCGAATGGGCTCCATGGCCTTGTAGGCCTCGTAGGGCACCGACGCCAGGATTTTCTCGTCGAAATCAGCGGGAACATCATGCTGGGGCAGACTGTCCAGCATCCCGTACAGGACCTGCAAGGTGTCGTGCTCGGCCTGACAGGCCGCGCAATCCCTCAGGTGCAAAAAGAACTGGAGGGAGCGGGTCTTTTCCAGCGTCCCATCCAGGTATTCTTGAAGGCCTTCAAGACATTCGGTGCACTCCAGGGGAGGCGCGGAATGTTTGTTGTTGCGGTCCATGACCGGCTCCTTCATGGCGAATCGTGGCGAGTTTTCCTCCCGGGTGGCGTGGGGTATGACGGTTCACCCGGGAACTCCGTTTGATTTTCGGAGGGGAAACAGCCGGTGGCTTATTTCCGACTGTTTCCACCTCCAAGGTCGACAGGTGCCGTATCCCCCGACGATGACGTGACCACCTGTCTGAACACCGTTACGGAGGGGATATCCCTTTGTTGCACCCGTATTCAAAAAAATACGAAAAAAAACCAGGCTCCCTCGAAACCGGCTCAGATCTCGTATTTTCGGGCCGCCAGCATCTGCTGGATCATGTTGCGGGCCCGATGGATCCGCGCCTTGACCGTTCCCAGGGGTAAATCCAGGATGCCCGATATCTCCTCGTAGCTCAGCTGGTTCTCGTGCCTCAGCAGGGTGATGGCCTTGTAGTGGGGCGGCAGGTCGGCGATGACCTCCTCCAGGCGGTCCATGGCCTCCTTGCGCTGCAGCACGGTGTCGGGCTCGGGGCCCTTGTCCGGCAACTGCAATTCGTATTCCTCGCCGTCGGCCCCCTGCCCGCCTTCCAGGGACAGGAAGCGCAACCGGTTGCGGCGCAGATGGTCGATGCAGTGGTTGGTGGCGATGCGGAAAAGCCAGCTGCTGAAGGCGTAGCTCTCGTCGAAGCGATCCAGCAGGGAGAACACCTTGATGAAGACTTCCTGGCCCAGGTCCCGGGCATCCTCGGCGTTGCGCGTCATTCGGTAGCACAGGTTGTAAATAGGGCCCCTGTACCGGGCCAGGATCTCGGCGAATGCCGCTTCCTCGCCCCGCTTGCAACGCCGGATGGTTTTGAGGTCCTGGTGCTTGTCGAACATGAAGGCTCCGCTGCTGAATCGTCTGATCAGGAGTTTCGCGCCCGAAAATAGGCCCCTGCCCCCACCACGGTCAACAAAAGATGCCCGGTGCCCCCCCCCGGCGGGCGGGCGCTTGACACCCGGCATGGCCAGACCTATCCTCCCGGTGAAATGAAAAACAGCATCCCGGCCCGCGCGGGACTTCAAGGGCAATGCACAGGAGGCGTAGCGATGAGCTTTATCGAAATGATTCAGGCCCGAGAGATTCTGGATTCCCGCGGCAACCCCACGGTGGAAGTGGATGTTTTCCTGGAAGACGGCAGCGTGGGACGGGCCGGCGTGCCCAGCGGCGCCTCCACCGGTGAGCACGAAGCCATCGAGCTGCGGGACGGCAACAAGGACCGCTACCTGGGCAAGGGCGTGCTGGACGCCGTGGGCAACGTGCGGGACCTGGAAGAGGAACTGGTGGGCATCGACGCCACGGACCAGACCCTCATCGACAAGATCATGATCGAGATGGACGGCACCGACAACAAGTCCAAGATGGGCGCCAATGCCATCCTGGGCGTGAGCCTGGCCGTGGCCAAGGCCGCCGCCACTTCGGTGGGTCTGCCCTTCTACCAGTACATCGGCGGCGTCAGCGCCCGCACCCTGCCCGTGCCCATGATGAATGTCCTGAACGGCGGCAGCCACGCCGACAACAACGTGGACATCCAGGAATTCATGATCATGCCCGTGGGCGCCCCCACCTTCGCCGAGGCCCTGCGCTACGGCGCCGAGACCTTCCACATGCTCAAGAAGATCCTGGGTGAGAAGGGACTGGCCACCAGCGTGGGCGACGAGGGCGGCTTCGCCCCCAACCTGGGCAGCAACCGCGAGGCCCTGGACTACCTGATGATGGCCATCGAGAAGGCCGGTTACAAGCCGGGCGAGGACATCGTCCTGGCCATGGACGTGGCCAGCAGCGAGATGTACAAGGACGGCAAGTACCACCTGGAAGCCGAGGGTGACGACTGGTCCGCCGAGCAGCTCATCGACTTCTACAAGAGTCTGCTGGAGAACTACCCCATCATGTCCATCGAGGACGGCCTGGACGAGAACGACTGGGAAGGCTGGGGCAAGATGTACGAGGCCATCGGCAACCGGGTCCAGATCGTGGGTGACGACCTGCTGGTCACCAACCCCGAGCGGCTGCGCCGCGCCATCGCCGAGGGTTGCTGCAACAGCATCCTGATCAAGCTGAACCAGATCGGCAGCCTGAGCGAGACCCTCGAGACCATCGAGCTGGCCAAGCGCGCCCGCTACACCAACGTCATCAGCCACCGCAGCGGCGAGACCAGCGACTACACCATCGCCGATCTGGCCGTGGCCACCAACGCCGGGCAGATCAAGACCGGCTCCCTGTGCCGCAGCGACCGCATCGCCAAGTACAACCAGCTGCTGCGCATCGAGGAAGAGCTGGACGATCTGGCGGTGTACCCCGGCCTGGGTTGCTTCTACAACCTGCGCTAGGTTTCGTACGGAATTCAGAATCAAGGGGCGGCCTCCCCTGGCCGCCCCACCGGGACACGGAGGTGCCGGGAATGACTTTCGGGAATAAATCCCCCCAGGAAACCATCTTCGCCGGCCAGCGGCGGCGCCGGAGCAAGCTCAATCGCCGGCTGTTGCCCGCGCTGGGCATCCTGGCCGTGGTGGGCTTGCTGCTGTTCGGGCAACTGGACGATAGCGATGTGGTGGCCTGGCTGAACCTGCGGGCCGATCAGGCGGAACTGACCGACGATGTCCAGGAACTGGAAGGGAAAAACGCCGCCCTGGAAGAGCGTCTGGAGGCCCTGGCCAGGGATCCCCAGGCCCTGGAAAAGCTGGCCCGGGAGCGGCACAACATGCGCCGGCCCGACGAGGAAGTCCTGACGGTCATCGACCAGCCGGCCCCGGAAGAGAAAAAGGACAAATAAATGGCGGGTTTCTTGACTGGCCCCGGGTGGGCTTATATATTGCCCGCACCAAAGGAATACGGTTGCGGGGTGGAGCAGTCTGGTAGCTCGTTGGGCTCATAACCCAAAGGTCACAGGTTCAAATCCTGTCCCCGCTACCACTTTGAAAGAGTCCCTGATGCTTAACGCGTCGGGGATTCTTTTTGTTCGGAGTTCGCCGGTGCCGGCCACGCCGTCGATGGTGAGGTTTTCGACGAAGGCGCGGATGACGCGCTTGCGCTCTTCCATGGTGCCGTGGTCGAAGAGCTTCCTCGCATCCTCCAGGTCGGCCAGGATGGCATTGACCAGGACGTCCGGGCTCGGCCCCTTGGCCGGGACCTGCTCGAGCTGGCGGAGGCGGTTCTCGATCTCCTGACGCTCGGCCAGGAGGCGGCCGAGGCGGTCCTTCATCAGTTCGCGGTGGTCCTCCGACGCGGTGGCCATCAGGTCGATCACCGAGTCGATCTTCGTGGTGAGTTCCTTCAGGCGCGCCTTGAGGCGACGCCGCTCCGGGGCGGGGTCGGGCCCTGACGGCGCGAGTTGCCGTTCGATGAGCGCGCGCAGCGTGTCCCTCCCCGCGCGCCCAAGAGGGCGTCGATCCGCTGCGCCACGTAATCCAAAACGAAGTCGTCGAGCTTGTGCTGCAGGAACTGGATGGGCTGGCAGACGGTCTTGCCCTTGGTGATGGCCGCGCCGCAGACGTAGTACCTGGTGCCGATGCGGGTGCCGTCCTTGCGCCACTTGTTCTTCCAGGTGGTGCGGCCGTGCATCGACCCGCCGCAGGCCCCGCAGCTGACCAGGCCGGACAGCAGGTAGATGGAGTTCTTGGCCTTGCCGGTCAGGAAGGCGGTCGCCTTGCGGTGGTTGCCGCGCTGCTCCTGGATGCGTTGGGCGCGGTCGAAGGTGTCGCGGTCGACGAGGGCCTCGTGGGCGTTCTCGAAGACGAGCCAGTCCTGGGGGTCGTTCCATTTGAGGCGGCGCTTGCCGCAGCCGTCGCGCTCGACTTCACGCCGATCGGAGATGCGGTGGAATTTGCCCATCTGCCGCCGGTTCCAGGTCACCCGGCCGATGTAAGCCGGGTTCATGATGATCACCCGGATGGACGACATGGCCCAGCCCTTGGCCTTGGGCGAGACGACGCCCTCGCGGTTCAGGCGGTCGGCGATGGACTTGAAGCCGAGGCCCGAGCCGCCGGTGTACCAGCCGAAGATGTGGCGGATCACCTCGACCCGGTCGGGGGTGCTGGGCAAGAGGCGCACGTGCTCCCGGTCGGAGCCCTTGACCCTCTGGCCGCGGCTCACGGTGCGCACAGGATTGCCTTCGGGGTCAAGGATCAGCTTGGCGCCGTCGTCGGTGTTGCGGACGATCTGGAAGAGCGCGCCGGTTTGGTCGAAGTAGCCGAGGTCATAGCCGTAGGGCGCCATGCCGCCGGGCCACCAGCCCTGATCGGCCAGGGAAACGAGCCCGCGGATGACAGCCTTTGAAGGCGTGGCCGACTCGTCCCGGGCGGCCTCCTGCTTGAAGAAGCGCAGGAACTTGTCGGCGGCCGAGCCGGTGAAGCCCTCCGACGTGTAGATGATCTCGACCCCGGCCTGTTTGAAGAGCCAGCGATAGTAGCCGACCTCGTCGCTGGACATGCGCCCGAAGCGCTTGACGTCCCAGACCAGGACGAAGCTCCACTCGCAGCCGCCCGATTGGGCCGCGTCCAGCATGGACAGGAAGCCCTGCCGGGTCTCGCCCGAGGTGCCGGAGACGCCGTCGTCGACGAACTCGGCCAGGACCTCGAAGCCGTGCTCGGCGGCGTAGCGGAGGATCTCCTTGCGCTGGTCGCCGAGGGATTTCTCCTGGCGGTCGGTGGAGCGGCGCAGGTAGATGGCCGCGGGGATGCGGTTGCCGGGTCGTGGGTTCATAGTGACATTCAGCCGATCTCGCCCGGAATCATCAAGTCAATTGCTGTCTTCGCAAGCTATATGTCTGTCGCAAGTTACGGAATCGTCCGCGGCTGAGCAACGCTCCTGGTGGGCCCGGATGGCCCAGGTGACGAGCAGGCCGAGGGCCTCGTCCAGGGCGGCGGGGTCAACCATTTCCGTGCCCTCGACCACGGTGAGGTGGGGCTCGGTGACGCGCGTCGTCGCGGGGCGGCTGGGCCGAGCGCCGGCGTCGTCTTTGCCGCGCCCCTTGGTCACCATTCCGCGGGCCCTTCCCCCGGTCCCAGCAGGCGCTGGACCTGGCCGATGACTGCGGCCTCGAACTGCGCCGCGGTCTCCCGATCGATGGGGTGGTGCAACGGATGCGGGCGGCCCGAGGCGGCCAGCTTCCGCGGGTAGGTCAGGAACAGGTGGCCGGTCCGATCGCGGCGGATGGCGATGTCGTTGAGCAGGACGCCGCCGTAGCGGCAGGAGGCGAAGGCGACCAGGCCGCTGGTGGCGTCGGGGGCCAGGCGGATCCGGACCTCGGTGATTGTGTGCAGTCCAGGCGTCAGGTCTCGTTTCTCAGACATTATCGTGGTCCTCCCGGGGGGAAGCGGAAGAGGCTGCTTCAGCGCGAAAGTCGCGCACAGAAATCACAGAATTCCCGGCCGGAGGCCCGGACTCCGAATTCTGTGATTTCTGTGAGTGGATTTGCGGGTTCACGTCGAAAGTTGGACCGGGTGTACGCCCCCGCCCTGAGCGCGGCGGATCGGGCCGGCGGCGGATGATCTCGTGTTCGATGAGCAGGTCCAGGGGCGGGTCCAGCTCGGCGGGCTGCTTGAACCGAGCGCGCAGGGGCATGTAGGCCTCGCGCCGGGTGAAGCTGGTTACGCCATTGCGCCGGATCCAGGCCAGGATGTACCGCGCCAGGCCGGCGATCGGGTCGGCCCCCATCATGTCGAAGGCGATCTGGGCGTGGGTGACGAGGTAGTCGGTGATGCGCAGGGCCCAGCGCATGGGGTCCGTGCCGACGCCCAGGGGTGCGGTCGCGTCGGGCTCCAGGGCGTGGTCGGCCAGCTGCAGCAGGCCTGCGATGCGAATGGTCTCACCCGCGAGCTTGTTCGCCCAGTCGGCGACGTCCTCGTACTCGCCGCCGAGGCCCAGCTTGCCCTCGTTCTTCGCCTTGAGTCCCACCACCAGCGCGTGGGCGGCCGCGTTAAAGTCCATGGGCTGGGATTTGATCTCCCCCGTCTCGTCGCACCGGGTGGGCCGCCGCAGGAGCGAGGTGACCGCATCGTCGTAGGCCTGACTGACCTCCAGTGGGACGGGCGGCGGGTTGGGGTCGCGGCGGCCGACGAGGCTCTCGGGGATGGCCCACAGGAAGCGGGCCAGAAGGCCTCGGCCGCGGAAGCCCTTCTTGTCGCGCAGCGAGGTGATGACGTCGGGCTGGATCGCGAGGCCGATGGTGATAGCGGGCTCGTGGATGGTCCCGCCCTCGCGCCCGATGCGGTCGGTGGTAATGTTGCCGCCGTTGTGACCCTTGAGGTAGACGTCGATGTTGGGGACACCGTTGGAGTAGCGGCCGCCCATGAGCTCGAAGGGGCCGCCCTCGTCGGACATCAGGGCGATGCGGCCGCCCTGCTGGCGCAGGACCGCCTCGAGGGACTCGGAGGTCACGTCGTCCAGGACCAGACGCAGCGGTACCGGGACGTCGATGGCGGCGTGCTCGAGCACGGCCTCCTCGACCAGGGCCAGGGACTTGGCGTACTCCTCGGGCGCGCTGGGCTTATCGGTTGGAGTCTTGGCCGCGCGGGTCTTGAGATGTTCAACCCGCTTGGCGGCGACGTCGGCGCGGGCGATGGCGGCGCGGATCTCGGGGTCGGTGCGCCTGCGCTCCTCGGTCACGAAATTCGACACCGGCCGGATGGCGGCGGCGAAGGCCGGGCTCTTGGACTCGCCCGGCTTCAGGGCGACCGCGACGTAAAGGTTCAACGGCTCGTCCCAGCCCTGGATCACGTAGGCCTTGTACCGCTTGGCGGCGCAGAGGGCCAGCACGGCCAGGCCGAGCATGGCGGGCAGGTCGACGGGGCACTGCAGGGCGGTCGCCAGGGCGGTGACCCAGTCGCGCAGCCATGGCGGCAGGGTGTCCACCGGGAAAACAGGTTTGTCGGCCACCGGGCCGATGGGCAGGGGGTCGGGCCAGTTCTGGTCCTCGTTAGTGGCCGTGTCGGGAGCGGCTGGGTCGAGGGGCTCGGCGTCGGCAAAGGGGTCGTGCGGGAGGGTGCCTTCGAGGAGGCGGTCGTTGTCGTCCTTCATCGGAGAGCTTTTCATCCGGAGACCCCCTCTCCCGCATTGCTGCGGAAGATGCGGCACCGTCCTTGGAGGGAGGCCGCGATCTGCTGGGCGTAGCGCTCGCCTGGTTCGTCGTGGTGGGTGCGGATGACGACCGAGGCGTCCGTGGGGATGCGGGCGGCGATCTGCGGGGACCAGGCGCCCGACTCGATGCCGAGGACGGCGGGGCCCTGTTCGTCGGTTTCGCGCTGGCGCAAGGCCCAGAGCAGCCAGTCGGGCTCGCCTTCGGCGACGACGACCTGGCGCGGCTGCCACCAGGTGGGGCAGACCCCGCCGAGGAGTTGCTGGGCGAGCGGGTCGGCGAGGACGAGGCCCTTGACGGTGAAGCCGGCGGGCGCGAGGGATTTCGGGGCCGCGGTGGTGTCGGTCGAGCGGGCGCGGAACGAGACGGCCTGGCCCGTGTGGTCCCAGAGGCGGAAGATGATGCGGTGGCCGGTGAGGGGCCACGGGGCGCCCTGCAGGCGGGCCCAGCGGGGCAGGCGGAGGCCTGCGGGGATCACACGAGCGAGGTCCCACAGGTCGGCCTGCTGGATGGACCAGGCGGCGGCGCGGTCGTAACGGTGGGCGAACCAGGCGGCGCAGTCGGCATCGGCGTCCACGGGGAGAGACGCCGTCCACAGAGCAGCGACTTCCTGATGGGGAGGCCGGGCCGGCGACGGGTCCGCTTGGGTCCGGATCGGCGCGGCGGGCCTGGCAATGTGGGGAGCCCGGAATTTGATGTTTCGGTGGCACACTGATTCTGGAACAGAGCGCGGCGTCTTCTCACCGCGAAGGATGCCCCGGCGGATGTGGCCAGCCGCCTCGCGCTCGGGAAGCCCGGTCTCCAGAGCCGCGGTAAGGAGGGCGCATTCGGCAACGGATCGGTCGACCTCCCCCGCTCCCACGAACCCGCCGATGGCGGCGGCGGCCTTGAAGGTCGCGCACGCCCGGCCGGATGAGGTGTGGCGGAGCGCCTGGATTTCGGAGTCGACCGCGGCTTCGACGTAGCGCCTCATCGCACACCGTCCTTTGCGCGGACGATAGGCCGTACTGGGATGATGGTGGTGTGGGGTTCAGGGGATCGGGGTTGGAGATGGCGGCAATACGCGGGCGAATTCATGGGTCGGCTGCTCTCCTGCTTCGAAGCTCAAGTCGTTTATCTGCATTCGGTTGTGCGTCCTCGGGGCGTTTGCCGGGCCGGGTCGTCGTGTCGGCCGTTGTCGCGGTGAGGCCCCGATGAGGCACGCCCGAGTTATGGCGGTTTCGAGAGAGGCCGACCAATCTAAATGTCATTTAGACTGGTCAGGCCTTGCCCGCTGGCGTCCGTCCATCACGGGCAAAATCCTTGCTGGCACCATCATGGAGAAACGACGAACCCCTCTGCCTTCATCGGGCAAAGGGGGGGATGGCAGCTGGAATTGGGGACGTCAGACCCGGGCGGTCAGCCGGGAAGCAGGAGAATCAATTGCCGGTGGGCGGCAGCGCGCCCGCTTCAGATTGAAGCGGCGCGGTTCCTTCCAGGGCAAGCCATGCGGGTGCCGGCGACCCCGGCTTTCGTGGCGTGGGAGGCTTCCGAAACAAGTTTCCACCTGTACGGGGCTCGTTGGCGGGTGCATGGGGAGAATGATCCTTGCCCTCCACCTCGATACCGCCCATCAATTCCTGATTCGGGATCGGGACGGAATCAATGGTGGCCAGGTAGTGCGCAGCCTGAATTCCCGGGCATCGGACAGCACGGCATTATGGCTCGTTCGCCCCGGTATACGATTTTGCGAGCGAGTGGCTGGGACATGGAAGCGTGAACGACTCCGATGACGAGCGGCGCGCGTCCTCGTCGAAAGCCTGGGCGTATTTCAGCCGAAGCTCCGGCAACTTCACCCGACCATTGCGCCCGCAATTGGTTGAACGGCAGGCTGACTGGTCGATTACCCTTTTCACAGCTACTGTGATAGGGAAGCCCCCTTGAACGTGGGGGCCCGGACCGGGGCAAGTCGAAACCGGCGAAAGGCCCCGCCGGTTCCTCGTCGTTGGGAGGTTTGGGATGAAGAAAAACATGGGTTTGGCCGATCGGACCATCAGAATATTGATGGCTATCCTGCTTGGGATTCTCATATTCACCGGTCAGATCGCAGGGGTGACCGCGACCATCCTGGTGATCGTGGCCAGCGTCTTGCTGCTGACGAGCGCGCTAGGATTCTGCCCGATCTACGTGCCCCTGAAGCGCTCGACCCTCAGAAAGCCATAGGTACCACTAGGGACTAGCCGTCGCAGGGCCAGGCCCGCCGCCAGGAATGCCGTGGAAGTCTATTTCATTGTGTCCTCCCTTCGTTTGTCCGCATGTGAACTGGCTCTGAGCCACCACCTGGACGCTCGGGGGCGCGATCATGCTGACGGACTACTGCTGGCCGGGCTAGAGCATGAGTTCGTCGCCCTGGGTCGCTAACATGACGATGAGTTTCATGGCTGGATTCTTCATGACCTATGGCCCCACTCTCCTGGATCTGCTCCTGCCTTCCCGCTCACTTTGACATTATTGTGGGTGAGTACCCCTCATTTTGACTACCTTGTCTCGTGTGGCGTCGGTGTCCGGGATCATCCCAGCAATCGCCGGCCCCACCAGGAAGTGCTTTATCCACGGGAGTTGGAGCGGTGATGCAGGTCGACTGATCCCGTCACAGCAACCCGGTGCCGATCAAAACGATGGAGCGGCGCATGAAGGTCGACGATCTGAACGTGAGCGAGTTGCTGGAGTTCGACTCCGAAGAAGGGGTCGTCCGTTTCGCGGGCCAGCGCGCGGTCATCATCGACGGCATCGCCAACGGCAACCTCCGCAAGGAACTGGTCAATCAGTTCGGATTGTCCACCGCCCGGGCCATCCTGACCCGGTTCGGCTATGTCCAGGGCTGGCGAATGGCCGACGCCATGCAGGATCTCTTCCAGTGGGAAAGCGAGGAGGACTGGCACCACGCGTGCGGGCGCATCCACATGCTCGGCGGCATGTACCGCCTGGCACCGGGCCCGGTCGGATCGCTGACCACGGAAGGGTTAACGCTCGTCGAGTCCTTCGAGGCTGAGCAGCACATCGCCCATCTCGGCATCTGCGACACCTCCGTGTGCTGGACGATCTGCGGCCTGACCAGCGGCTACCTGAGCCGGGCGCTGGGCGAGGAGATCTACGTCCTGGAGGAGCGCTGCCTCGGCCGTGGCGACGCCAGTTGCCACCTGCTAGGCCGGACTCTCGAGGATTGGGGCGACGAGCGGTCCGACGAGATCCGCTTCTTCCGCGTCGAGAACCTCAAGGATTGGCTCGAACCGTCGCTCCACCGGATCACCGAAGAGCTGAAGGCGGCCGAAAAGCAGCTGCGCATCAAGAAGCGCGTCATCGCCCGCGCGGATCCCGCGATCGACAACGAACTGGGGATCGTCGCCCGCAGTGGGGACATGCGCAAGGTCGTCGATCTCGCCCGGCGGGTCGCGAAGGTGGATTCCAGCGTTCTGATCACGGGCGAGAGCGGTGTCGGCAAGGAACTCCTCGCCCACCTGATTCACGGTGAGTCCGCCCGCGCTGCGGGACCGTTCGTCGCCGTCAACTGCGGCGCGATCACCGAGACCCTGCTCGAGAGCGAGCTGTTCGGCCACGCCCGTGGCGCGTTCACCGGCGCGATGCAGCACCGGATCGGTCTTTTCGAGGCGGCCAACGGCGGGGTCCTGTTCCTCGACGAGATCGGCGACGTCTCCCCCGGCATGCAGGTCAAGCTGCTGCGAGTCCTGCAGGAGCACGAGATCCGCCGCGTCGGCGAGAACACGAGCCGGCCCGTGAACGTGCGCGTGATCGCCGCCACGAACCACGAGCTCGCCAAGGAGATCGAAGCCGGCCGCTTCCGCAGCGACCTGTTCTACCGGCTCAACGTGGTGCAGTTGCACGTCCCACCGCTGCGGAATCGGCGGGAGGACGTCCTGCCCCTGGCGCGCGTGCTGCTGGCCAAGGCGGCGCGGGGTTCCTCGCGTACGGTGACCGGTCTGACGCCGCGGGCCGCGGACCAGCTCCTGCGCTACGAATGGCCGGGCAACGTGCGGGAGCTGGAAAACGCCATGGAAAGGGGTGTGGCTCTCGGCCGCTCCGGTCTCATAGACTTGGACGAGTTGCCGGAGGAGGTGCGGCGGGCGGTTCCGCTGCCCTCGATGGACGGCCCCGTGCGGACGCTTGGAGAGATCGAAAAGGACTACATCCTGGCGGCGCTCCGCCTCAACGAGGGCAACCAGGCGCGGACCGCGCGGGAACTCGGCATCGGTTCGGCCACGCTCTACCGCAAGCTCAAGATCTACGGCACCGCCAAGACGGCGGCTGCGAACGAAACGGCCGAGGAGTCCCCCTAGGACCGCCCCCCCTATCCCATCCATCAGAATGATCGACGCCCTCCCGATGTGATGGAGCCGTCCGGTCTACTTTCTGCGTAAAGCGTTGCCAGGAAACAATTTAATAGTTGGCACGATTGTCGCAGATCCCGGTTGCGTCTTGAGAGGCCGCTGGCAGGGAGAGCCTCCAAAGAGTTTCGGTCCGGTGTGCGACCAGGCACGTGGCCGCCAGCGTAGTTGAACAGACAGGACGGCCGGGTATCAAGCCATGATGGACGATACGGCAGTGCGCAAAACCGAAGCCCAGCTGACGCTCTGGGCCGAGGAGATAAAAGAACGCGAGGCTCGGCTGCTGATCCCCGGGCGTGAGGCCCGCTTCGCGGCCGTCCTGCACGTGGACGAACTGAGGGTCATGCTGGCCACGGCGCGAGCCAGGTTCGAGGCCCTCCAGGCCGATCCCACCGGGAAGCGGGATCTGCTGAAGTCCGAATTCGACCATGCATGGAAGGAACTCGCGGCCGCCATCGACAGGCGGATGCCGCGGCCTTGACAGGCTGCTGGATGAAAGAGGGGCGGATCGCCGCTCCGGTACGGATCCCGCGCGGTTGGGGAAACAGTCCCCGGCCGGCGGCGAACCGAAGAACCAGGAGGATCGTCATGCTCTGGACCATCGCTATCGTGTTCTGCGTCCTGTGGTTGCTGGGCCTCGTCACCTCCTTCACCCTGCATGGGTTCATCCACGTGTTGCTCGTGCTGGCCGTGATCAGCGTGCTGTTGCGCATCATCCAGGGTCGCAGGGTCCTTTGAGACGCATGCCGAATCTGGGCGCCGTCGTCTCGGTGCGCGGCAGCGTCGTGGACGTACGGTTCGATGCACATCTGCCCCCCATCTACTCGTTACTGCAAGCCAGGGACGGCGAGATCGCGATCGAGGTCATGGCTCAACTCGACGCGTATCACGTGCGTGGGATTGCGCTGACCCCCACCCAGGGTCTCTCCCGCGGCACCGCGGTGGAGGACACGGGCGGGCCGCTGATGGCGCCTGTCGGCAAGGGGACCCTCTCTCGGATGTTCGATGTCTTCGGAAACGCTATCGACCGCGAACCGCCGCCGAAGGATGTCCAATGGCGGACAGTCCATCGTTCCCCGCCGGCATTGGCACGGCGCTCCACCAAGTCCGAGATCTTCGAGACCGGGATCAAGGTCATCGATGTGCTCGTACCGCTTGAGCGTGGCGGCAAAGCGGGCCTGTTCGGTGGCGCGGGCGTGGGCAAGACGGTGCTACTCACCGAAATGATTCACAACATGATCGGGCACCACGAGGGTGTCAGCATTTTCTGCGGCATCGGCGAACGCTGCCGCGAAGGAGAGGAACTCTACCGGGAGATGAAGGAGGCGGGCGTACTGCCGAACATGGTGATGGTGTTCGGGCAGATGAACGAGCCCCCGGGCAGCCGGTTCCGCGTGGCGCACGCAGCCCTGACGATGGCCGAGTATTTCCGTGACGATGAGCATCGCGACGTCTTGCTGCTGTTCGACAACATCTTTCGGTTCATCCAGGCCGGCATGGAAGTGTCCGGTCTGATGGGACAGATGCCGTCGCGTCTGGGCTATCAGCCGACCATGGGCACCGAGTTGTCGCGGCTCGAGGAGCGAATCGCCAACACCGACACCGGCGCCATCACCTCCATCCAGGCGGTGTACGTGCCGGCGGACGATCTGACCGACCCGGCGGCAGTGCACACGTTCTCGCACCTCTCGGCGTCCATCGTGCTTTCGCGCAAGCGGGCCAGCCAAGGGCTGTACCCGGCCATCGACCCGCTGCAGTCCAACTCCAAGATGGCCACGCCCAACATCGTCGGCCAGCGGCACTATCTGTTGGCGCAGGAGATCCGGCGGACGCTCGCGCAGTACGCGGAGCTCAAGGACATCATCGCGATGCTCGGCCTGGAGCAGCTCTCTCCGGAGGACCGTAGCGTGGTCGCCCAGGCCCGCCGATTGGAGCGGTTTCTCACCCAGCCATTCTTCGCTACCGAGCAGTTCAGCGGGATCAAGGGGCAACTCGTCAGCCTCGAAGACGCGCTCGACGGCTGCGAGCGCATCCTTCGGGACGAGTTCAAGGACTTCCCGGAGAGCGCCCTCTACATGATCGGGGCGATCGATGAAGCGAAAGGCAGACCAAAAACCAGTAAACCTGACGAAGAGTCGGCACAAGATCCCCAACCGGAGGCCAGCGATGCCGCAGTCGACTCACATGCATCTTAAGTTGCTACTGCCGTTTCGGGTCTTCGCCGAGGAGACCGGCGTGTCACGCATCGTCGCGGAGACGCGCGAGGGCTCATTCGGACTTCTGCCACACCGACTCGACTGCGTCGCGGCGCTCGCACCGGGGATTCTGATCTACGAAACCGAAGCGGAGGGCGAGGTCTACGTGGCTGTGGATCAAGGAGTATTGGTCAAGAGCCATTTAGATGTGCTCGTCTCGGTGCGCAACGCGATTAGCGGCACGGACCTCGGGCAGCTGCGGGAAGCGGTGGAGCGGGAGTTTGTGACCTTGAGCGAGCAGGAGCAGAGCACCCGCTCGGTGCTCGCACGAATGGAGAGCGGTTTCATCAGCCGTCTCGCAGAGTTCTACCATGAGTGACGACTCGAGAAACAAGGACCCAAAGGGCCCGACGGTCTTCAGTCGCGAGGTCGGCGCGAAGGCATCGCGCAAGCTCAGGGCGCGACGCAACTCGGCGCGTGGCGTCTGGTTCGGCTTGGGCATGATGGGGCTGATCGGCTGGTCGGTGGCGGTGCCGACGCTGCTCGGTGCGGCGCTGGGCATCTGGCTGGACAACCGTCATCCGGGAAGCCATTCCTGGACGCTGTCTCTGCTGGTCATCGGCCTGGTCATCGGCTGCGTGAATGCTTGGTATTGGATGCGCAAGGAGGAAGCGGCGATGCGCGCGGAGCAGGAGAATCATGATGATTGATACACTGACCCTGGCGTGGGCCCTCGGGACAGGCCTTGTCCTCGGCGGGTTCTTCTTCGGCGGCCTCTGGTGGACGGTTCGCAAGGGTTCGGTGTGCCAACGTCCAGCTCTTCTCTTTCTGAGTAGCTTCCTGCTGCGCACGAGCATTGCCCTGGCTGGTCTCTACTTCGTTGCCGGTGGTCATTGGGCGCGGCTCCTGGCATGTCTGTTCGGCTTCATCATCGCGCGCCTCATCGTGACGAAACTCACCGGTCCGCCGATCGTCCCGCGCACATCCCCAGCAACGGAGGCCGGCCATGCGTCTTAGCCCCGATGAGATCGTCTATTGGCAATACGGGCCCATGATGCTCAACGCCACCATCGTGTTCACGTGGGGACTGATGCTTGTGCTGAGCGTGGGCGCGAAGCTGATCACCCGCAGGCTTTCCACGGATCTGGAACGGGCCCGATGGCAGAACCTGTTGGAAATCGTCGTCACGGCCATCGAGAAACAGATCGGAGAGGTCGGCCTCCATCACCCGAAGACCTACATCGCCTTTCTCGGCACGCTGTTTCTGTTCATTGCCTTGGCTAGTCTCTGCACGGTCATTCCCGGCTACGAGCCCCCGACCGGCTCGCTCTCGACGACGGTCGCCCTCGCGTTCTGTGTGTTCGTGGCCGTGCCGTTCTTCGGCATCAAGGAGCGGGGACTGGGAGATTATCTCAGGTCGTATGTACAGCCGACATTCATCATGCTGCCGTTCAACATCATCAGCGAGATCTCGCGCACGCTGGCTCTGGCGGTGCGTTTGTTCGGCAACATGATGAGCGGAGCGATGATTATCGCCATTCTGCTCACAATCGTCCCTTTCATCTTTCCGATCATCATGACGGCGCTCGGACTGCTCACCGGTATGGTGCAGGCGTATATCTTCAGCATCCTGGCCGCGGTCTACATCGCGGCCGCCACGCGCGTACGCAAGCCCACGCCCGCACCGGAAGCGGCGCCAAGCCCATGAAACAGCGACTGTCACAACCAAGGGAGAAACCATTATGGATAGCATGACCACTATCGCGGTTGCATCCATCGCCATCGCCGGCATCACCACTGGCTTCGGCACCATGGGGCCTGCACTGGCCGAAGGCCGGGCGGTCGCGACGGCATTGACCTCTCTGGCCCAGCAGCCTGATGCCTCCGCGACCATCACCCGAACCCTGTTCGTCGGCCTGGCGATGATCGAGTCCACGGCCATCTACTGCTTTGTGGTCTCGATGATTCTCCTCTTTGCCAATCCGTTCTGGAACCACGTTATCGGCTAAGCGACAGGGAAGTAGGCCATGCTTTTTGATTGGTTCACCGTTGGTGCGCAGGCACTCAATTTTCTCATCCTGGTGTTCTTGATGAGGCGCTTCCTCTATAAGCCTATCCTTCATGCAATCGATGAGCGGGAGAAGCGGATCGCCGCGGAGCTCGCGAACGCCGACGCGAAGATGGCCGAAGCACAGAAGGAACGTGACGACTACCAGCAAAAGAACGAGGAGCTCGACCAGCAGCGTGCCGCACTCCTCGCCCAAGCGACGGACGAGGCAAGGATCGAGCGACAGCGGCTCCTCCACGAGGCCCGACAGGCGGCCTATGCCCTGGACACCAAGCGACAAGAGAGGCTGCGGAACGACGCACACAACCTGAACCAAGCGATCGGCAGCCGGACGCAGCAGGAGGTCTTCGCCATCGCGCGTAAGGCGTTGACGGAGCTCGCAGGGACGAACTTGGAAGAACGAATAGGCGAGGTGTTTACCCGCCGTCTTCGCGAGATGGACGGCCAGGCGAGAGCAACCCTCGCCAAGGCCCTCATGACAGCGACTGACCCGGTGCTCGTGCGTAGCGCGTTTGATCTGCCTGCCGACCAGCGCTCTGCGATACAGATTGCCGTCAACGAAACGTTCTCGGCCGATATTCCCCTCCGCTTCGAGGCAGCGCCGGACCTGGTAAGCGGGATCGAGCTCACCACGAATGGGCTGAAGGTGGGCTGGAGCATCGCTGAGTATCTGACGTCGCTTGAAGAGGGCGTCGGGGAGCTGCTGAAAGAGAAAGACAAACCCGAGGGGAAGAGCGGACGGAAAGCCGGAGCCAGGGCTGAGCCGAGACCTGAAGAGGCCACGCCGGGGGCAGAGCGTCCATGAAGATGGAACCCGAGAGCCTCCAGAACATTTTCGACCGCGCTTTCGCCGGCATGGGCCAGGTGCGTGAAGCCTTCACGGCGCAACTCCGGCCACGGGAGGTGGGCACGATCACCAGCGTCGCCACCGGTATCGCCAAGGTGTCCGGTCTTCCGGGGGTCGGCTTCGATGAACTGGTGACGTTTCCCGGCGATATTCTCGGCATCGCGTTCAATGTGGACGCGGACGAAGTCGGCGTCGTTCTGCTCGGGGAGCACTGGCATCTGCACACGGGGGCTGAAGTCCGGCGGACGGGCCGGGTCATGGACGTGGTCGTGGGCGACGGCTTGCTGGGGCGCGTTATCGATCCGCTTGGCCGCCCACTCGATGGCGATGGGCCGGTTGCCTCCGGTCAGCGCCTTCCCATCGAGCGCCCAGCCGCTCCCATCATGGACCGCGCACCCGTCACGATGCCTCTGCAGACCGGCCTCAAGGTCATCGACGCCCTGATTCCCGTGGGTCGTGGCCAGCGCGAGTTGATTCTCGGTGACCGTCGGACGGGAAAGACCGCCATTGCGATCGACACCATCCTCAACCAACGCGACCAAGATGTGCTGTGTGTCTATTGTGCTATCGGTCAGCGAGCATCGGCGGTTGCCAAGGTAGTGGCCACGCTGCGGGAAAAAGGAGCGATGGATTACACGGTCGTCGTCGTAACCGAAGGCAACGACCCGCCTGGACTCGCATACATCGCTCCCTACGCCGCGACCAGCATCGCGGAGTTTTTCGTGGAAGCGGGACGCGATGTCCTGATCGTTTACGACGATCTCACCCATCACGCGCGCGCCTACCGCGAGCTTTCTCTCCTGCTGCGCCGCCCACCCGGCCGCGAAGCGTTTCCCGGCGACATCTTCTATATCCACTCCCGGCTGCTCGAACGTGCGACGCACCTGCGACAGGAGTTCGGTGGCGGCTCACTCACCGCTCTGCCTATCATCGAAACCGAAGCGCAGGACATTGCCGCCTACATTCCGACGAATCTGATTTCCATCACGGACGGGCAGATCTACCTCTCACCGACACTCTTCGAATTGGGCGTGCTGCCCGCGGTCGATGTGGGCAAATCCGTCTCGCGGGTCGGGGGCAAAGCGCAGCGGGCCGCCTACCGTGCGGTGGCGGGCGACCTCAAGCTGGGCTATGCGCAGTTCGAGGAGCTCGAGACCTTCTCCCGTTTCGGCGCCCGTCTGGACGAGAACACCCGCAAGATCATCGAGCACGGACGGCGCATTCGCGCCTGTCTCAAGCAGCCGGAATCGGCGCCTGTTCCCGTGCCCGCGCAGATCGCGGTCCTCCTGGCGTTGACCGCGGATCTCTTCGATCGCGTGCCGCTTGACCGGATGACGGATGCGGAGCACGTGTTGCGCGAGGTGGCGAACGAGATCCCGGCGAAGGTGCGTGAGCGCCTGGATAGCGCCGAAGAACTGCGCGACGAAGATCGTGAGTTGATTGTCCACCTCGCCCGTGAAGTGCTTGCTCGCTTCCAAGCAGAGCTCGACGCCATAGCCGAGCCGCAGGCCGGACCTGAGCCCAAGACGAAAAGCCAAGCGAATGGCGAGCATGAGCCTGAACCTGTAACCACACCAGGACCGGAGCAGAAGTCATGAGCGACACCACGGCTAGTTTACGGCAAAAAATCGGCGGCGCCGGAGATCTTCAATCCGTTGTCCGCACGATGAAGGCCGTGGCCGCCTCGAGCATCGGACAATATGAAAACGCGGTACGCGCGCTGGCCGACTATTACCGCACCGTGGAGTTGGGGTTGGGCGCATGTCTGCGGGAAAGCGGGTCGGCACCGTTGATGCCGGAACGGAAGAAAGAGACGGCCAGTGGCGCGGTCGTGTTCGGCTCGGACCAGGGACTGGTCGGGCGGTTCAACGACGTGGTGGCCGATCATGCGCTCACGACGCTGGCGGCGCTACCGACGAACCCCAAGGTCTGGGCTGTGGGCGAGCGCGTTCATGCGCACCTGACGGACGCGGGGCTGACGCCGGTGGGACTGTTCACCGTGCCGAACTCCGTTGAGGCCATCACGCCCCTCGTCGGACAGATCCTCGTGGAGAGCGGGACACGCCACGGCCTGGACGAAATGACCGAACTCCACCTCTTCTACAACCGTCCCACGTCCGGCGCGGCTTATTCGCCCATCGGTCAGCGACTTCTTCCGCTGGACGAAAGCTGGCGACGAGAGATGGCCGAACGTTCCTGGCCGACGAAGTATTTGCCCGAGGTCATGGATAGCGGCGCCGCGACATTGCGGGCGCTCATCCGGGAATATCTATTCGTCTCGCTTTTCCGTGCGTGCGCCGAATCTCTCGCAAGCGAGAACGCGAGCCGTTTGGCGGCGATGCAGCGCGCCGACAAGAACATCGAAGAATTGCTGGAGGACCTCAACGGGACGTTCCACCGTCTGCGTCAGAGCAGAATCGACGAGGAACTTTTCGACGTGGTCTCCGGCTTCGAGGCGCTGTCGAAAGGAAGGGCACCTAAGACCACGTATACACGCAAGGGCTGAACGTGATGACGCTGATATTGGGTCCGCGTGAAGGAAGGAGTCTTTCAAGAACCTTCCAGCGCTTCAAACTGTTCCAGAGCCATCAGCGCCTCGGAGCCATAGATCGCCGAGGGGCCACCGCCCATCATCACGGCGACGCCAATCGCTTCGACGATTTCGGGTCGGGTCGCGCCAGAATGAAGGGCATCGTGTACATGATAGGCAATACAGCCGTCACAGCGGACTGTAATTGCAATCGCCAGTGCAATAAGTTCCTTGTTTTTTGCGCTCAATGCACCGTCGGTCATGGACTGCTCGTGGAGTTTTCCAAATCCAGCCATCGGTCCTGGAATTTCCTTTCCCAAAGCGCTCATTAATCCAGTAAGCTGGTCGTAATAGGCGGGGTATTGCTTATCCATTTTTTGGTCCTTTTTGGTAACGAGGTTTCTGCCAAATTCACAGCCAGATCCGGACATGCGAGGCCCTGAACCTGACTTCATCGAACCATGAACGCTCCTTCGTAGGGACCCTTTAACCCCATAGTATTTATTAACTTCACGGTTGACGGTGTCTCACCTCAGCTGACGGAGTACAGGCACTGAGCTGGGTTGTGACCTCTCTCTCAGCTTCTAGCCAGTCCTCGACAGGATCGCCTCCTTCAAAGTTGCGACTCATGGCCCGATAGTAGGCGGCTTCGGACACCATCCTTTGCTGCTCGTCGTTTTGCGGGACCATCGTCGTATCGACGGAATCCCCGCTCAGATCGCGGGATCTGATGGCATTCTTCATGGACCTGGAAACGTTATTCTTCTGTAGCTGTGCCATCCTATTGTCTCCTTGAGTTGGAATTTTTTCATGGCGCGTGCGATCAGCACGAAAGCCGTTATGCCATGGGTTGAGACAGGGCTTTCAGAGCCGCCCGGTGCCTCGGATCCGTCTCCGCACATACTGCTTGTTTCTTGAATTCAATCCACCCGGCACCCTCCTCATCTAACTTCTATTCATCGCCGCTCCGCACTTGGAACAGGTCTGCGCGTTGCAGGGCTTCCCCTGCTGGTGAGGTTCCTCGTGGCCGCAGCTTTCACAGACACAGCTCCCGCCTGGGCCAGCCCCCGTGCCTCCGGGACCGCGGCCACCGCCACCGGTTCCGTCGGGACCACCGCGCCTTCGCCCTCCGCCATGTTTTCCGCTACCGTCGTGTCCCGGTCCTTTTCCATCTTTACTGGGCATTTTTGTTGCCTTTCTCCAGTGGTTCATCATCTTGTCCTGAATCGGACGGCTCACCTCTGAAACCAAACGAACCGATACCGGCTTCGAGCCTCGACCGGCCACCAGCACCCGGGTAGGGTGTATACTCGCAAACATTGTGCCATGGCTTAACAGCAATAAATCCAGTCTGTTGGAGTGTTAATGCGTTCTCGCCTGCCCTTTCGGCCAACCAAAATGATAGCCTCTTCAATCACAATGAAGTTACTAATGACATGATCATTGCCTCGCCGCTGGTCTGTGTCCCGCGCCTGGCCCCCGTGACAGAAATCGATCTATTTCGAATAGCTGCTCAACCCGAGCTTCGTGGTATGCTCCACGAAATCCCCGGAATCCTCACCGACGGCAGGATGGAAGGCATGGACACGACAACTTGGCTGGGATTCGCAGGGCTCTGCCTTGCGGGCTACTTCGCCATCATGAACCCCATCGCCAACACTCCTATCTTCATCAGCCTGACCAGTAGCAACGACAGGAGCATTCAGAAATCCATCGCCAGGCGAAGCACACTGCTGGCCTTCTTTATCATCGCCGTCTGCAGTTTAGTCGGCAATCTGATCTTCAAGCTCTTCGGCATTACCCTACCCACTCTGCAGGTGGCGGGCGGTATCATCGTCTTCACGATCGGCTATAAGATGCTCCAGGGCTCGGGCGCCGATTCCCATACACCCAGCGACAAGGACATCGACTCCAGTCGCGAGGCGAAGCTCAGCGTCGCCGTCTCTCCCCTGGGAATCCCCCTCCTGGCAGGGCCGGGAACCATCGCGACAGCCATGAGTTTCGCCGCCGACGGCTGGCTTCATATCGCCGTCTCGGTGGCGTCATTCGGGTTGATCTGCATCGTCACCTATCTCTGCTTCAACTCGGCCGAGCGGCTCGTCAGATTCCTGGGCCAGAATGGACTCAATGTCATGACCCGTCTCATGGGTCTGATCGTCGCCGCCATCGGCGTGAACATGTTCCTGACTGGCCTGAAGACCTTCGGCTGGTGAACAGACCGGGAGAACGCCATGTCTCGCCATTTCAGATGCTGTCTGGGAGAGTTGCGCTGTAGGATCGAGATCTGATGGCATAGAGCCGCATTCTCAAGGATCAGTGATTCGCGAGATTTGAAGATCGAGAACAGAGCCCGAACGATGATACTGAACATAATAGTCTGTTGCCGCCCAGACTCGTAAGTCCTTAAGTAGCGGGGCCGATGAATAACTGGAAGCCACAGCCACCGCGCACTTCGACCCACCGGTGAACACCGCGTTCCGGCGCTACGCCCGGGTCTGAATCGACGCCTCGACAGGAGTGCTATGCGATCTTCCCGCCGAACTTTTCTGCGCGATTTTGAGGCCGGTCGGCTGCTGGATTTGGTCCTGGTGATGGCCGTGCTGAGCGTGCTGCTGATCCGGTTCTGGCTCCACTTTGCCGGCTTTCCCCAGATCGGCGGGGACACCCTGCACATCGCCCACATGCAGTGGGGGGGGGGTGTTGATGCTCGCAGCGTTGGTGCTGCTGCTGGCCTTCCTCGACGACCGCGCCCACCGGCTGGCGGCCGTCCTCGGCGGCATCGGCTTCGGCACGTTCATTGACGAGGTCGGAAAGTTCATCACCAAGGACAACGACTACTTCTACGAACACGCCGTGTCGGTGATCTACGTGGTGTTCGTGCTCCTCTACCTGGCCGGCCGCTCGCTTATCGGGCGGCAGCAGGCCAGCCCGACCGAGAACGTCGTCAACGCCCTGCGGAGCACCGGCGAGATGGTCACCGCCGATGCCGAGCGGGGTGAACGGGACCGGGCCTTGTCGTATCTCGACGCCAGCGGCGACACCGGCTCGTTGGCCACTGCGCTGCGGGCCGCACTAGTGGACGCCACGCTGGTCGACGACCGGCCCGCGGAACGTCTGCCAGGTCTCGTCCCCCACGTCGTCGGCGCGTACCGCAGGGTCGCGGCGAGCCGCTGGTTCGGCTGGGCGCTGGTCGCGTTCTTCGCGCTGCAGTTGGCGGCCGCGGGCCTCAGGCTGGTTCTGATCCTGCCCTGGTTCGCGCCGCGCACAATCTTCCTGGCCAACGTGCCGCTGGTCACCCCGCTGCCTCCGGACCCGGATCAGTTCGCCGTCGCCGACTGGCTGCAGCTGGGCAGCGGCCTCGTGGCCGGCGTGTTCGTGGCCCGCGGCATGGTTGCGGTGTTCCGGGATCGCCTGTACGCGCTGCGCTTGTTCCTGCGCGCCACCGTCGTCACCCTGTGCCTCACCCAGGCGTTCCTGTTTTACCGTGTCGAATGGATGGGCCTCGGTGCCCTGGCCATAAACCTCATGGTCCTGGCCGGATTGCGGTTCGCCATTGACCATGAGAAGGACGAGCCACCAGCATGAGCATGCCGACGGACATTGTTGCGATGATCCGGCTTACTGGCAGACTTGCTGCTCGTCCCCGCAGCTATGGCGCTGGTGACACTGCCTTTCTGCCTCGTTGAGGGAAATCTGGTCGCGCCGGCGGGCTTGATCGGGTCGGCTGAGAGGACCACTGAACCATTGCCAATGCCTGCAATCCAGCTAGATTAGGCTCATGAACTTGAACCTGGCAGTCAGCTTCATCATCGCCACCCTGGCCATCGTCAATCCTCTCGACAAGATCCCGATCCGGAGCGAGCTTCCGGGCGTCGAGCCCCCGCGCCCGGAGGTCACGCCTTCGCTCGTGGCGACCGCGCTGCTGGAGAAGACGATCTTCCGGGTGGACGTCGTCTCGCTGGAGCTGTGGCTGGGCCCGGAGACGACGCTCGAGGTCAGGCGACATCTCACTGCCGACACGGACTCGCTGGCCGCAGCGGTCGCCGGCAGCCGTGACGCCTGGGCCCAACTCGTCTTCCAGCGCGACGTGGGTCTTGATCGGTTCCTTGCCGGCGTCACCGAGGACATGCAACGGGCCGTGCACGCGGGATTGCTCGACACGGCGGGTTACACCAAGGTCTCGACGGGCCTGCCCGTCTGGCTGGCGCCGCTACGCGAGCGGGGGATCGCATCGGGCGACCGACTCACGTACGCGATCGTGGGCGACACGCTGCGTATCGTCTTTACGCGGCAGGACGGCAACGTCGTCATCGACCAGACCGACGTCGGTCCGGCGCACCGGCGGGCCCTGCTGGGCAGTTTCGTGGCACCCGGCGCAGGTTTTCGCGATGATCTGCTCGCCGATCTGAAGCGGAAAGCCGAACGGCCGTGAAGAAACGCCTCGTTCGGCCTGAGATCCTCGACTCGCTTCCGCCCGACCACCCGGCCGCCGTCGCCAACCGCCACGACCTGAGGCGAATCAACCGCATCATGGGCACCTCGACCTGGATCGCATCCGCGCTCGAACGATGGTACGTCGAGGGCGACCACATCCTGGAGGTCGGTGCCGGCGACGGGGAACTGGGACGCTTCCTGCGACGCCGGCTGCCGGTCCTGCGACGCGGCTGCTACACCGGCCTGGACCTGAGCCACACACGGCCCGCGGACTGGCCGGATACTTGGGACTGGCGTCGCCGTGACCTGCTCGACCACGAATTCGCTCCGAAGCCGCATGTCCTGATCGCCAACTTCCTGCTGCATCAGTTCACCGATGCCGAACTCGCCCGTCTCGGCCGCGCCATCAGCGACATCCCCGTCTGGATCTTCTGCGAGCCGCACCGGTCCCGCCTCGCCTTGGCGGGGCTCGCCGCCCTGCGTCCGTTCGGTTTGCACGAGGTCTCCTGGCAAGATGGCCGGACCAGCTTGCGGGCCGGATTCCGCGGGCGCGAGCTGGCGGACCTGTTGGGGGCCGATGCGGCCCGGCGGCAGACGCGGGTCACCATCGATTGGCGCGGCAGCTATCGTCTGGTGTCGATTGTCCCGGGATCCCGCGGATCGTAGTTTCAACCGCCGCCTGTTACAATCCCACCAGCAGCGACTCCGAACAGAATCCGGGGCCCAGGGAAGAGACGAGCCCGAAGCCGCCCTGGCCGGGCTCACTTTGCTCCAGATATCTCTCCAGAACGTACAGCACCGTGGCCGACGACATGTTGCCGTAGTCGCGCAGGATGCTCCGGGGCAGTTCCAGTTGGGCCGGCTCCAGGGCCAGGGCCGTCTGGTAGGCCTCCAGCACCTTGGTGCCCCCCGGATGCAGCAAAAATGCCTCCATGTCGGCAATTTTCAGGTCGTGGAGGGCCAGGAAGCCGCCCAGATCCGCGGCCGCGGTCTCTTCCACTATCTGGGGAATCCGCTTGGCGAAGACCACCTGCAAGCCCTCCTGCATCACGGTCCAGCCCATGACGTCGAGGGAATCGGGAAAGAATCGACTACGGGTGTCGAGCACGGTCAGTCCCGAGCCGGCCACCTGATCTCCGCTGACCGCGGCGGCCGCCGAACCGTCGCCGAACAGGGCGGTGGCCACCAGGTTCGACTTGGAAACGTCGTTAGGTAGGAAAGTCAACCCACACAGTTCGGTCGTCACGACCAGGATCCTCGCCTTGGGATGAGCCAGAGCGTAGTGGTGGGCGTGGGACAAACCCGCCGCGCCTCCGGCACAGCCCAGACCCCAGATGGGCGTGCGCCGGATATCCGGCCGCAGACCCAGGAAATTGATCAGGCGCGCGTCGATCGAGGGCGTGGCCAGGCCGGTGGTGTTGACATAGATGATGTAGTCCACTTCGGCGGCTTGCCAGCCGGCCCGATCCATGGCCAGTTCGGCGGCCGCGGCACTGAGTCGAGTGGCCTCGCGGCAGTACAGGGCGCTCTTTTCAGCCAGATCGTGTTCGGTGAAAAACCACTCCTGGGGAACAGCGAAGTACCGAGTGTGGATGCCCGTGTTTTCGAAAAGGGGCATGAGGCTCTCGATATCGGGCAGATGGTCGGCGAACTGGGCGCGCGCAAATTCCGCGGCCATGCCCTGATCGACCCTGGTTTCGGGGTTGGCACTGGCCACGGCCTGGATCTTGGGCATGTGGGCTCCTCGGGCGAATGGGAATGGCTCCCTGTTGTGACACTCGGGAAATCCAAGATAGATCGATTCCATAGTCCGGGCTTGCCGAAAACGATGCCTCCTCGAAGGAAGGCGTCGAGCTTGTGCCGATCATCGCGTTCCTCCTGGCCCCGCTGCCGGATGGAATAGTCGGTAACGACCAGACTAAAGCTCGAATTTGAAGGCGAGGTCCTCGGGGTATTCGCCCAATGCCACGAGTGACGTCGCCGCCCGCTGCAAGGCTGCCAGCGTGATGCCCAAGGTACCCGGCCCGAAGCTCACCCTGGAAACTCCGAGTTCCGCAAGACGTGCGAGCGGAACAGCCCCCGGGCGGCCGATCACAGAGATGCGGCCGTTCACCTGAGCCACCGCGCGCTTGATCTTTTCCTCGTCGTTCAGGCCGAGAAAGAAGATCACGTCCGCACCGGCGTCTAGTTAGGCGTTGGCCCGGGTGACGGCCTCTTCCCAATCACCACCTCCGGCGAGCGTGTCCACTCGGGCATTGATCACGATGGGGATGCCGCTCGCCTCGGCCCCGGTCCGGGTCGCAGCGACCCGCTCGGCGGCGGTCTCGATGTCGAATTGCGGGGCCTTGGAAGCACCGACCGAGTCCTCGATATTGATGCCGACAATGCCGGACTCCTCGATGAGGCGGCGAACGTTACGGGCCACGCCGTCGGTGTCAGGCGAATACCCTTTCTCGAAGTCGGCGGATACGGGTAGGTCGACGGCGCCGGCGATGATGCTCGCCGCATGCATCGCCTCGTCGATAGTAATGCCTTCTCCATCCGGGAGCCCGCGCACGTTGGCAATCGAGTGGCTCGCGGTGGCCAGCGCGGTCACGCCCGGAGCCTCGGCAACGATCTTCGCGGTAATGGCATCCCACACGTTGACCACGATGAGGGGCTCACCGGGGACATGGAGCGAGTTCAGGAGTTCAGCCTTCTGAAGTTGAGCGGGTCTCATGATTTCGGTCTCCTTTGCGGGTCGGTGTCCTGGTGTCCGATCAATGCCGGCAGGTCGCCGCCAGGATCGATGCAGCTGCAGTCGTAGCCTCTGCCGGATCGCCACTGCCAAGGCCCCGGAACGGGTTCTTGCTGACCTGGTGGGTCGGTTGGTAGACCGAAAGGCACGGCGCTGGATGGGCGGCGGGGAGATCGGCGAACAATTCATTCGTGAGCGTGGTCATTTTTTCGGCTTCTTTCATGTTACGTTCGATGGGTGAACCTGCAGGTTTCACGGATGGCGGG
The DNA here is from genome assembly GCA_963674845.2 of Candidatus Krumholzibacteriia bacterium. GTDB lineage: Bacteria > Krumholzibacteriota > Krumholzibacteriia > LZORAL124-64-63 > LZORAL124-64-63 > LZORAL124-64-63. The sequence goes on from CAXXKE010000001.1 coordinate 1,076,538, forward strand.
CCTCGTAATCCCGATTGATGGCCACACCCGCGTTCCACTCGGGGCTCTTCTTGATCACATGTCGCGGCAGGTCGACGTGGACCTTGTTTTCCAACCTGCTGATTTGGTGTGCCCGGTTTGCCGCGACCAACACCTTCTTGCCGATCCAACAGTTGCTGGTGTCGATCACCAGGTAAGGTATCTCCCAGGACTCATCGTCGACGATGAAGTCGTCGAGGTGGCCGATTTCCTCGTCACTTCCCTGGATGTGGAATCCGCGGAGTTCCGCGGCGCTGCGCAAATGGGGGCCTCCGGGGGCATCAGCAGGTAGGGCGGGCGCATCTCTCCAGCTACGCGGCCCGAGCAATCCCCGGTAATCCCCCGTACCCTCAAGTCCAGAGTAGACCCAGAATTTGGGGAAGTCATAGTGCCGGGAGTAGTCCCGCTCTTGCTGTCGAGAGACGGGCTCGTCCACGTCCCGGCCCAGGCTGCTCTTGACCTCGTCCACCGTCAACGCCAGGAGAAGGCGTTGGGTGGACCAGTCGGCCTGCCGGAAGGAGATTGGGGGGAGGAGCAGGTTGCGACTGTCCATGAAGAGCGGATTATCGGCCTGGACAACCAGAAAGCGCACTCTCCAGTGCTCGTCGTCCAGAAGGAAATTCACCAGGTTTCCAATGTCTCCGTCGGTGGCAGACACGGTGTATCCCTCGATATCTTTCAGACTTCGCAACATGGGTAGGTCCTCTCTTGCTTATGGTAATTATTCCACGCATGAGGACTGTGCTTACCACCCACGCCCTGTAGATCACCTCGGACCAGATCCGACGCTGGCCGTCACAGACCCGAGCTGTTTATTTTGTTCCGTACCGTGCGGAGACATCCTCATAGATCTTCTGTGACTTCTGCACAGCGGCGTCGAGCGCGGGTTTGACGTTCTGCTGCCAGTCCTTGTCGCTGGCGTCTTTCGCCTCTACAAGTTTCGCTCTGGCCGTGGCGAGGGCCTCGGCCATCTGCTTGGCGGCGTCCTGTAGTTCGACCTTCGCCTCGTCGGTTGTCGGCACGGCTTTAGCCAGCAAAGCCCGCCAGTTCTGCTCGATCCCTACGAGCCTCTCCTGGGCGGCCTTGACCTCCGCGTCCTTCGGCTGATTCAGGTACTCGCCGGTAGCCTGCACGGCGTCGCCGGTGGTTATTGCCGCCTTGCTGACGGCTTCACCGGTTGTCGTTGCTGCATCGCCAACGGCGTCGCCGGTGGCCCTGGCCTTCTCGGCTGGCGTCTTGTCCCCGCACGCTGTCATGCCGAGGGCCAGCACGATCAGGATCATGTAGGTCACCAGAGTTCTATTCATGAGCTTCCTCCCTTTTACGGCAATTCATCGTATGCTCTTTGTCTTATTGGAATCAGTAGTCCAATAGGACCCAATAGCGATGATTTGGCCAGTCCACGACGATCCCCGGCGATCCCGTCGGTCCCGGTCCCGCGTGGCGTACCCGACGCGGAACCGGACCGCCGCACAGCGATCCGCCGACCCTGTCCATCAGCACTTACCGCCGGCGTCGGCTCCAGTAGTAACCGCCGCCGCCACCGAACAGGAAAAGCGCCAAAATGATCACAATTACAATGGTTCCGATACTCATGATTGTTTCTCCCGTCTCCCCGCCGAATTGCGCTACTTGGTGGCCGACTTTATAGACTTCTCCGCCTTCTTTGTCCTGTCCTTAAGATCATTGGCCGCTCCTTCGGCGCGGCCCTTGGCCTCGTTCCGTTTGCCCTCCCGCTGGAGCTTCTCGTTTCCGATCACTTTGCCAAGCGCCTGCTTGATCTTGCCTTTGGTCTTGTCCGTGTGCTCACCCATGGGTTTTCTCCTTGTCAATACGCAACCAATTGAAGTCGTCGGAATCGACGAGCAACGAAACCGCCTTCAAACCCCCCAGTACGGTCGGGAACCGTAGTACTCGTGGATTTTTCCACCCCAGGTTCGATCCGCAAAATTCGGCCAGGGCTCATTCTTGTCGAACCCGGGAGCATCCTTGAGCTTCTCCCTGTCCACATCGAGGATGAGTTTTTTCTCGGTGTTGGCGAACTCGAACGCACTCCAGGGCACGGCGTAGTGATTTCCGCTGAAGGAAAGCACCGCATAGGCCAGATGACCCGTTTGTGCGTCGATCATCAGTTCATCGATCTTGCCCAGTTTCTCATCCTCGCGATTGATCACCGACTCGCCCATGATCGTCGTCGCGGAAACAACGCCGTACTTTTCCTGTGGCTTCCTTGTGGTTTCCATAGAGTATTCCTTTCTTCCAATTTGCGGGAAATTCCAGGTCAGCAACCCGTATAGCGCAAGATGTATACCGGCGGTGTGGTTTCAGATAACTGGCTGTGGGCGCTAACGTTGGGCAGGACTGGGGTAAGAATAGCAGCCCCTGGATGCCGTCAGAATGATGGTGTAGGCCATCAAAATCGTTGTGAATTCGAAATCGTCTTACCCGCAACAATCGGACACCGAAAAACGACGCTTTCCGTCATTATCCAACCAGGGGTTCTGTTCTAGGAGTCCCGATTCACTGAGTCCCAGGTCGTCGTTATCCCGAAAGCAGGCAACTCCGGTCTGAAGGTCGGCCGCAGGTGCGCGTATCAGCGCCCGCGCGGTCCGACCTTGATTTTGCCGGTCCGCGCGAAATCGATGAAGCCGCGTTCCGGATCCGTGTGGATGAGCTTCACCGTCACCCGGTCGCCGACATCGAGTCCTGCCGAGCCCCGCTCCACGCGCCCTTCGACAGGCGGGTTGAAGATGCGCACCCAGGTTCCCTTGTTGGAAGCTCCGGTGACGATGCCGTCGAACTCGCGCCCTATCTGCCCGTCGAGCAAACAGGCAGCCGCCGCCTTGCGCAGCAACCGTTCCACCTTCTGCACGTCGTCCTCCTTCTTCGTGCAGCGGGCAGCAAACGTCTCCAGCCGTTCGTCGGGATAGGGGACCGGCCTTTCCGCCAGCGCCGCCTTGAGAAGTCTTTGCGTCAGGAGGTCCGGGTAGCGCCGGTTGGGGGCGGTAGAGTGCGTATAGTCGCTCACCGCGAGGCCGAAGTGCCCCGTCACCTCCTGGCCGGGAAGACTGATCATGTACTCCCCCCTACCGAGCAGCTTGATCACCGTCAGGGAAAGGTCGGGGAAGCGGAGGGGATCGGCCGCGCGGCGCCGCACCAGAAAGGCGTGCAGAGCCCGTGCGTCGGGCTCCTCCGGGAGCGTCTCCCCCAGCTCCTGCGCAACATCGACGATGCGCGGCCAGCGCTTGGGGGAACGCACCACGCGCCGGATGACCGGGAAGCGCTTCCCGGCCAGGAACCGCGCCACGGCGCCGTTGGCCGCGATCATGAAATCCTCGATCAGTTCCTTGGCCCGGTTCCGCTCCTCGCCGCGCAGTTCGCTCACGGCGTCTCCCTCGAAGAGGGTGCGCACCTCGATGGTTTCAAGCTCCAGGGCCCCGTGTTCGTGACGGAAGGTTCGAAGGCGCTGGGCCGCCTGGTCCTGCAGGCGGAGGTTCTCGGCAAGCCCGGGGACATTGGCGACCGCTTCCGGCATCCCGCCCCTGCCCTCGAACCATGCCCCCACACCCGAGTAGGTGAGCTGGGCCTGGTTGTGCACCACGGCCCGGTAGATCTGGACTGACTCGGCGTTCCCTTGGCCGTCGACCACGAACTCTACGACGAAGGCCAACCGGTCCTGCCCCGGGCCGAGCGAGGTGAGTTCGGTGCTCAGCCGCTCGGGCAACATCGGATAATTCCGCGGCGGCGTGTAGATCGATGTCGTATTGGTGCCGGCGTGTACGTCCAGGCGCGAATCCGCAGCCACCAGGGCGCTGACGTCCGCCACGGCGATCAGTGCCCTGATTCGATCCTCGGGCAGGGCGGCCGCCACGGTGAGCTGATCCAGGTCGCGGGAGTCGTCGTTGTCGATCGAGCACCAGAGGAGCTTTCTCAGGTCGCGCACTTCGGCGCCGAAGGGAGCCGATGGGGCTGCAAGATGCTCTGCATCGGCCATCACCGCGGGCGGAAAGTCGGGCTCGAGGCCACGCTCGATCATCGCCCGTCGCGCCAGACGCAACAGGAACGCGCGCTGTTTTTCTCTCGGAATGCTCATGATCGCTCCCTCCGATTCGGCGGATGAGCCCCGCGTGATTCTCCTCCGCTGGCTGTTCAATCCACTCCTCCGTCAGGACCGAACACCGACTCGAAGGCCATGCAGCGGAACACCAAACGTCGGAGCTCGACTTGGCACATGCCCTCGGCACCCGGCGATTCGACGCTTTGTCGCGCCCGACCCGTCACGTCTCGGCCTCGCAGGTGACCAGGCGGTCGCGCCCACCTTGCTTCGCCGCGTACATCGCGCCGTCAGCCGAGCGGAGCAGTTCGCGCGCGGTCGTACCGTGTGCGGGCGCCGTGGCGATTCCGGCCGACACCGTGATAGGGCCCAGCAGCTTGTCGCCGTGCCGGATCTTCAGACCGTTGACCAGGGCACGGATCTCCATCACTCGCATCCTCGTGTCCTCCAGCGTCGAGTCGGGAAAGACGAGAACGAACTCCTCCCCGCCGTAGCGACACGAGATATCACTCTGGCGCAGAACGGCTTGCAATAGTTTCCCCAGTTCGCGCAGCAGCAGGTCGCCCCCATCGTGCCCGAAGGCGTCGTTGAACTTCTTGAAATGGTCGAGGTCGAGCATCACGACGCTCAACGCGGATTGTTTGCGCAGCGCCCGGTGCAGTTCGCGGTCCAGACTGTCCTCCAGATAGCGCCGGTTGAACAACCCGGTCAGCGAATCCCGGGTGGCCTGATCGCGCAGCTTTTCCTGCAGCCGCACGTTGAACAGCGAAAGTTTGATCGCTTCGCCCAGCGTCAGCGCGAGGTTTCGCTCGCTGATCTGCTGCTCATCCGTCTTGGCGCCGTTGCTCATGAGGCACAGAAGTCCCAGGAATTCGCCCTGCACCGTCAGGGGAATGCACAGGTAGCCGGTCTGCGGAGGATCTATGAAATGGTTGCACAGCAGACTCGATCCCGGATCCCGGACCTCGTGGGGTTGGCCTCGCCGAATCGCCCAGCAGTCGTTCATCGTGAAGCACATCTCACACGGTGTCGCCGCGCCCCAGCGGGCGATCATATCAAGCTCCGACGTCCCCGGACGCTGGATCGCGAGGCAACCGTCCCGCCCGGCGAACAGTTCGCCCGCCATCAGGGTGATCACCTGGTAGGCATCCTCCTGCGTGTTGCAGGCCTGGAGCAGATCGTTCATGCGGTTGAGCAACTGCATCTCGGCGTCCTTCATCCTCAGCTCGTTCACGAGAGCCGCCAACTCTTCATTGGCCGCTCGCAGTTCGGCCTCGGTGCGCCGGCGTTCGGTGATGTCGCGGATATTGCATTGGATCACCCGCCTGCCGTCGGCCAGGTACACGTTGCTGATGAACTCGACCTCCCGGAATTCCTTCCCCTTGGTTTCCAGCGGCAGGTTCTCGTAGCGGGCGTACTCCGTGGCCTGCAGTCGCAGGAAGGCCTCCCGGCTGGCGATGACATCCCGAAAGGGCCCGAGTTCCCAGAGGGCCTTGCCGCTCAACTCTTCGTGCGCGTAGTCCAGCAGGTTCTCCAGGAAGGGGTTGGAATCGATGATTTGGCCGCTGGCCGCATCCAGAATGAGTATGCCGTCCTTGGCCGATTCGAAGAGTCGCCGGTACCGGATCTCGGAGTCTTTCAGCGCAGCATCGACCCGTATACGCTCGCCGCAATCGTCTTCGCCCAGCATCGCTTCATTGGTGCGATAATCGGCCAGGAGCGCTTCGAGTTCGTCCAAGCGCTCTCGCAGACCAGTGTTCTCTTCCTTGAGTTTGGATATCGCGTCGCGTGACATCGTTATCTCCCTTGGCACGGCTGTCCCTTCGGCTCATATCGCCAATGGCTGTCACGCCGCCGGCCGAACCAGCCCGTCGACTGGCCGGGCAGGGCACACCATGGGCAAATCGTTGACTCGCAAGAGATGTGCCGCAGTTTAAATTCAATATATACAAGGCATTACACGAAATCTCGGATTGGCAAGCCATCATTGTGGGGCAGGGTCGATCAATATGGTGGAGGCGTATATGCCTTTCAGATACTCGTCCACCCCAATACCTGAGGAGCGATGCGAATGCGACCCTCTCTTCTGCAGACGGTGGAACAGGAAGAAGCCCCCGTGAGCACCATTGCCATACTTCGTGTTCAGCTCCTCGATGCCGGCGGTCGCCAGCGCGAGTAGCGTGTCATCGCCGTCGACGTGCTCCCGCGCGAGGGAGATAGCCTCCTCGATGACCCAGCGGTTGTCCAACAGCCATTCGGCAGCCGGAGCCATTCGCCGTCCGGCGGCATGCGCCGTGGACAGAAGGAGGTGGCAGCGTCCGATGACACGCCCGGAGTCGCCCAGGCGCCCGAGGAGTCGATCATCAACGCGCCGCAGGCCCAGCACGTGGGCGTCTGCCAGCACTCGGGCGTGCAGTTCGAGTTGCTCGATCGTGAAGACCGCCCCGTGCAGTGGCGAATCGGTGGCGTCGGACCGGTACAGATCCGCCGCCCATCCCGAAAAATCGGCGGACGGAAGCGGACTGCGCGTCTCGCCAAGCCCATGGTATTTCCTGCGGAATCGGTTCCGCAACCCGTGCCGTCTTCTGTCCTGTCCTTCGAAGCGGAGAGAAGATGGCGCCTTCATCTGGGATCTCCCCGCGTCCAGTTCCGTATTTCCGGCAAGTTCTCGCAGTTCATATCGATGTAGCGCTTGGGCTCAATGAGCTTGTCATCGATCGTCAGGATGCGTAGGTCAGCCGGCCTCACGAATATCTCCTCGGTCAGTCGGTGAAAATACGTGACCCCGTCGACGACGTCCTTCTCGGGGAACACCACCTGGCCGCCTCTTCGCACTCTCCGTGTTTCACTTCATTCTCTTCTTGTCTTCATGCCTCGGCGCGTTGGCTGCGCCGGCCGTGTTGTGGGTATCTCGATTCTTGACAAACACCGCATTGATCCTCGACCCTGCACACCATTTTATATTCGAACATACCTTTACAGCCTCAGACGATTGCCCGGGCCGCCACGAAACGACCCATTGACGTAAGTCCCTAAATCACGGCGCAGACGCAATGAATGGCTGGGTAGGTATCCAGGCGGCGCAGCCCGCGCACGCTTGATCCTGTAGTCGACAACCGGAAGCTCAATCTCTAACTGGAGCGATTTCGCGGTCGTTTTTTCTCTTGGACAGCGGCAGCACCCCCGCCAGTTCCCCGATCACGTTGACCAGCTCGGAATCGGCAGGTACGACGATCTTGGCATTGTGGGCAAGAGATCGTTCAACCGTCTCCAGCTTGCGCAGCAACTGCGCGTTGCCAACGAAATACTTGTCCGCGGCTTCATTGACGAGTTTGATCGCCTGTGCCTCGCCTTCCGCTGCCAGGATGTTCGCCTGTCTGACCCCTTCAGCTTTCTTGATCTCCGCCCTCCGGGCACCGTCCGCCATCGTTTCAGTGGCTGTCGCAAAGTCGATCGCGGCCACCTTCTCGTTCTCGGCTTTCACCACCTTGTTCATCGTCTCCTGCACATCGCTGGGTGGATCGATTTCCTTCAATTCCGTCCTGACGATCTCGAGACCCCAGTTCTCTGTCTCGCCGCTCAGGGTCTTGTGGAGCTCGCTGTTGATCTTTCCGCGCTCGCTGTTCGCCGACTTGAGGGTCATCGTACCGATGATGTTACGCAAGGTCGTCCGGGCCAGGTTGACGATCTGGTAGCGGTAATCAAACACCATGTACTGGGACTTTTTTACGCTTTCTTCATCGCTCTTGACCTTGAAATAGACCTGGGCATCCACCCGTGCGTTGAGATTGTCGTTGGTGATGATCTCCTGAGGCTCGGCATCAACCATCATCTCCGTGATGTTGATGAGAAACAAACGGTCGACCACCGGGATGATCCAGTTGAAGCCGGGATTCGCGAGACGGCGGTATTTTCCCAAACGCTCCACCAACCCACGGCCTGTGGGCCGTATAATTCGAATGCCGGCCAAGAAACCAATCAGTAGCACGCCTGCACCTACATAGAGGAAATTCATGGGGCCCTCCTTGTGAGATTGAATCGAGTTTCAGGCACTACATCTACAGGCGAAGCCGGTGGAGTTGCTCTCGCCCTGGCCCCGGTATCCGTACCCGTAGCTTGAAGTGTCGTGGCGCTCGATGCGGACGGGTGATGCGGTTCGCCTTCCCACACCACGACCGGGAAACTCGCGACTTCCGCAAGTGCATGCTCGATGGCCTTGCGTATCTTCATCAGGCAGAAGCGCCGAAACGAGCCGTTCAGCCGTGGTTGATAGGTTCGGCAAGCCGATAGAAGAGCCACGTTTCCTTCGGCGATGCGATCCATGAGACTCAGACGATCGTCATCGTAAGCCTCCGACAAGGCGACCACGAGGACCCGTTTGGCGTTAGCCAGCCTTTCCGTGGCCTGCCTGTCTCCAGACCCGGACCTGGCCAGCAGCGTCTTTTCATCCTTCCGGGTGAGACGTTTCTGTTGCTTGCCGGAATTCAGATAGTGATAGAGCGCCACCTCCTCCGCTCCCTCTATTGGCAAATACCGACGGACTTCCATAACTTGCTCTCCTCAGGTTCGTTTCCAGTGTTTGCGGACCGATCCCGGCTGCCGCTCGGAGCGGGTCATGGCCCATTGCTCTTTCCCTCGTTTCGCGATCTGCTCGCAAGTGCCAGCCGGCGCGAACAGATCCAGGTATTCAACAGCCTGCAAGGTATTCGCCAGAACCGTGCCTCTTTATAAACCACTGTTGAAATGTCAGTTAGGATAACCATACTCCTGGCGCCCCCATCATAACGAAGACCGGCTCATCAAAATGATCGGACCGGTTCTCCACACAAGAAAGACGCCCGAGTTCCACCCAACCCGGGCATCATTCATCCGTCACGGCGCTTCTAGATTTCAGCGAACCGCGGTTTCGATCCTCACATCGATGCGGCGGTTCTTGGCGCGGCCCTCTTTCGTCTCGTTGCTGGCCAGCGGTACGGTCGCGCCGAAGCCGGCGGCCTGTAGGCGTGCCCCGTCCCCTACCATGTTGGCGGTCAGGTAGCTGCGGACAGCCTCGGCGCGCTTCAGGCTCAGCGCCTGGTTGTACTGGTCGTCTCCCACCGAGTCGGAGTGTCCCTCGATGTTCACGGGCGCCCCGGGGAACGTGCGCAACGCGCTCTGCAGCTCGGTCAGGAGCTGGAAGTTCTCCGGCTGGATCACCGAGGAACCACTCTGGAAGGACAACCCGTAGAGCCGGATGATCAGGTTGTCACCCTGCATCAGGACTGTCGCCTCGTTGCTGCCGAAAAGATCCTCCACCGATTTCAAGTCGTTCTTCTGTTTGAGGTTTGCCGCCATGGTGACGGCCGTCGATCGCTCCCGGTTCTCCAGCGCCGCCAGCGTGGTGTCCAGGGAGTCGATCGTGGTGCGGTTCGTCTTCAGCTGTCGCTCCCGCTCCAGCAGCAGGGCCTGGATGTCGGCACGATCGGCGAGCAGGCTGCTCGCCGCACTCCCCACGGACTCGGTAACCGGCACGAATCCCTGGCTGAAGTCGGCGTCGACCGCCAGGATCGTGGCGATCGTGCCGAGGGCGCTTTCGTTCGCGAGGATCAGCTTCTCGACCTCGCCATCGTTCTTCTCGCCGATCACATCAACTGCCTTGGCGATCAGCCTGGCATGTTCGAAATCAAGCGCAGCCTGGCGAGCCAGATCCGCCGCTTCGGCCCGCTGGTAACGGTCTCCTTTCAGGGTCTGCTCGGCGCTCTGCAGTTCGCGATCGGCCTTGGTGAAGGTCTGCGGTGTCTTGTCGTCGGCGTCGGCGTCAAGAGCGGTCGCACGCATCTTGTTGGCATGGCCGAGCAGGTCGGTTCGGATCGCCTTCAACTCGGCGACGCGAAACCGCCCGGCCGCCTCGCTGGCCTTGCTGCGAGCCTCGTTCTGGTTTCCCTTCTCTACCTCGCGACCGGCGTCATGCATTTTATCCTTGGCGTCATCCCACTCCTCGCGAGCAAATTTCGCCGCGTTGGCCGCGATGGCGTCCGCGCGGGCCGACAGGGCGTCCTCAAGCAGGAGGTCGCCCATCTTCTGAAGCTGGTAAGCCCTATCCAGCTTCATTCCGGCTTGGTTCAGTTTCTCGCGGATATCCTCGATCTTGCCGCCCTTCTTGAAGCGCTCCTTGGCATCGGCCAGTTTACTTTGCGCCTCGGCGAAGGCATCCGGCGCGATGAGGTCCAAGTGTACCCCCATGGCGACGGCCATGCGGGTCTCGATGGCTGCGATCTCCGATTCGATGCTCACCTGCTGGGCGGCGGCCGGCAATGAGGCCAGCAGGATCACGCAGGCGATCACCGCTATGATTGGTCGTTTCATTTTCTTCTCCATGGGTTCTACCTCCAGGGATTTTCGGTACAAAAACGTGGTCCAAGATCAATGTCCGCCGGGACTGAGCCTGCCTGGCGTCGTCACGCGCCGTGACGAGCGCGGTCAACCCCGGTCACCGAGAGCGGTGCGGCGGCTGGCTCGCCTCCCGGACCTTCAACGAGCTGAAGCCAGATTCGCGCCGAACCGCAAATGGTTGCTATATATAGGCTTTCACAAATATGACCCTATGCGGCTCCATCAGAATGAGGCGTCGTCGATCATAGTGATCAAGAGGATGAATCACCTCGGGATCGCCGGAGACTCCATTCTTTGAGGAGATGGGGGCATGACACGATCCACCAGAGACTTGTACTGAAGCCGGGAACTCGGGTTCTGAAGAAGCATCGGGCCAGTAGCCGCTTTCCTCCTGTACGTCTTCTTTCGGGTGTAGGTACTTCCGGCGGCATCAATCGCGGGTGCCGGCGCCCCCGGCATTCGGTGCGTGGGAGGGTTCAAAAACAAGTTTCCACCTGTTCCAGCGGCTAGATCCGACCGGCGTCCAGAATCCTGCAATACAGGTTCAACTGTTCCAACTCTTCGACGGTCCCGCACGGCGTCAATGCCAAGCGGGGATCACCTACGACTACTGCAAGACTCTTGGCCCGACTGATGGCGACGTTCAGGCGGTTTCGATCGAGAAGGAACTTCAGTCCTCTCGGGCCAGCTTCACCGTGACTCGCGCACATTGACACGACCACTACAGGAGCCTCCTGGCCCTGGAACTTGTCTATTGATCCAACCCTTGCCCCAGCTGGCAGCGATTCTCGTAGGCGCCGGACCTGCATGTTATACGGAGCGATGAACAGGATGTCATCCAGCGTAAGGCGTCGCGACTCGCCAGCCTTCGGAATCCAGTCGCGGCCCAGAAGGTCATTGGCTACCCCGACGATTGTGGCCACCTCTTCCTCGCTCGCCTGGTTGTTCCCCTCATGCTCGACCGGCAAGAACACCAACCCGGACTCTCGCGGCACTTGATCCTCCGCACCCGCTGGGAGAACAACTCGCTCCGCAGTATGCGGCTCCGGCTGCAAGCGCCCCTCGTAGACAGCCCCCGAAATGAATTCGCAGATTCCCGGGTGAAGTCTCCATGTTTTCTCGAGGAAGATACCGAGTTCATCCGGAATCGTGGAATGGTCCTGGAGCAGGTAGGCCAGCGCCGATTGGCCACTCTCCCCGGGGTGCGATCCTTGAATGGGTTGCCCGAGTTGCATCTGATCCCCGAGCAAAATCAGATTATGGGTACATCGCGACATAGCGACAAGATTGGCTACGGAGACCTGACCTGCCTCATCGACGAAAAGGTAGTCTAGGCGTCCACCCATATCCGGGCGGGAAAAGAACCACGCAGTGCCTCCAATCAGCCCCCCGTTGAAAGCAGCTGCCGCTGATCCGGAATCCAGGCAACGCAGATTCTGGAATTGGGCACGGAGGTCTCCCACATCCTTTTCGCCTACTTTAATCCCCTGAAGGCGTCCGTCCTGCCGTTCTCCGACAGCACGCATAAGGTTGTGGATCGCCTTGTGGCTGTTCGAGGTCACGCCCACGGACTTGCCATCAGCGAGAAGCTTCGAAATCATCAGTGATCCCGTATAGGTCTTCCCGGTACCCGGCGGCCCTTGAATACAAAGAGCCGTATCCTCGAGTGCACGGGCAATCCGGACCGCGCCTCCTGCGGGCTCTTCGCCTGGCCCAAGGAGCTGTTGTTGTGTTTGTCCCCCGACTCTTGGTGGAAATCGATGGAGAAAAGTCTCCAGACAACTGGGCAAGCGGTTTGTCTCTCCGTATTCCGTCACGATGTCTTGTACAGCGGCTTCGATCACGCCAGGGGAAACGAATTCATCAGGGATCAAGCAGAGGTTGGACGGAGGCCCGGCTCCCTCAAGGAGATTTATCGACTTCGGCCCGAGCTTGACCAGGATTCGGCCGTCATCGGTCATATCCTCAATGGCAGCCTTGATGCCGATATCGTGGGCGAAGTAGACGCTGTCGCCATGTGTGATTTTCGTGTCCTGCGCCGGGTCGAACCGGTACCAGAACCCCATGGACCTCTTGATTGCAACTGGCCCGCCAGGCTCCCTCACAATCCCTCCGAGACAATGAATATCTTCCCAAAGCTCCTCCGGCGTCATTGCGTGTCGGTCGAACATCGCCCACCAGACAGGTTTCGCCTCTCTACGATGAAACTCGAGGAGGTGGGCCAGCATCTCCTGCACACGCCAACGGTCTGCCGCTTCTGTATCAGATATATCGTCAGCAGGAATTTCTTGGAGGAGCCGTGAAGCCAGTTCTTGTCTTTGGATGACCTGGTCAGGCAGGGTCCGCACCTCGGCACCCGTACCGTCTGGCGCATTCCGGGAAGGAATCCACGCGATGCCCGCCTCCGATTGTAGCTCGCGCAACCATTCAGCCAAAAGGAGTGTGGACTTGCAGTCGTCTTCGTTGTAATCGCGAATCGACTTCAGGATTGGTGATGTCTGCCATTCCCTTGGCTCCTCGGCTTCGAGCCAGTGTTCGAATGCCACGATGGAAGCGCCAGCATCGGTGACGGCGCCCTCACGGCGCCCTAGGTATAGGTGTTCGACGTTCTTTATCGAGTACGCTGGTTCGCCGATCCGCAGGCCTTCACTAACAGTGCGGTAGAGATCCACGAAGACCTCGCCTCGCAAGAGGTCGTCCACCTCGTCCTCTCGGGTCGCATATCGGCCCATGAGTCTACGAACAGCAGTGACCTCATAAGGCGCATAGTGGTACACGTGCATCGTCGGGTCCTGCGAACGGCGTTCGACGATCCAGTCGATGAAGGACTCGAAAGCCTGCTTTTCGGATTCACGATCGAACGCCCACCAGTCTTTGAAGCGAATCTCCCCGTTGTCGCGGTAACACGCGCCAAAGAGGTACTCAAGACCGCCATCGACCAGGGGATAGCCCTCCATATCGAAGTAGACATCATGCTGCGATGGCGGAGGCAAGCAGGCCAAACCCCGACGCGGATCCTCCGGGTCTTGGTCGAGAATCCGGTATTCGGGACGGTCGCGACCGGCAGATGCGAGTTGGAGCGCCGCCTGTTCCTTCAAGGCCGAGAATATTCCATCGTCAAGCCGCGGTACTCGTGTGGCTTCCGTGTTTGCGAGGGCTTCGAGTGTAGTAATGCCCGCCGCCTCGAGCTTCTTGATCTGGCTTTGGCGTATGTTGGCTACCCGGCACAGATGGTCTACTTCCTCCAAGTATGCCTCTGCGTGAGACGCCCACCGCCCATGGTTGGCGCCCGGATTCGGGAACGGACGATTCTTCGGATCAAAGGCAGCAAACTGCCTGAGATACTCTTCACGGAGCCGCCGATAGTAGTAGAAGGATTCATCCGTCCTGGACGCTCGCGTCTCGCCCGAGCCCAACACGACCCGCACACGAGCAGGTCTACTTCCTTGAATCGCTTCGAGCATGTCCGCATAGGCGCATAGCTGAACGAGAAAATACGGCCGCGCTTTTCTCGAGAGCTTCGTGTCCCACACCTCATAAAGCCCCGTAGCTGGGTCCCGGACAAGAAAGTCCGCAAACCCAGCAAAGCCGTCACGAGCAAGCGCGGCCTGATAGATGACTTCGCGCTCAGCAGCGATCGCCTCTCGAGTTTCCGCTTGCGCTTGGGGACCTTGGTCGATGCGACAAACGTCCCGGCCATCGGCCTCTAGCGTCTTGAGAAACTCCTCCTCATGCTCGATGCCCTTGCGCATGATCAAAGCGTCCTGCTCGCTGGCCTGGTCCGGTACAGCCTGCTCCGGGAACTCGAGATGGAAGTGATCCATGTAACTCGCAAACGGAGATTGCATGAAGGTGATCAAATCGCTGGGAGAATGGACATATCCGCTGGAAGTCTTTTTCAAGAATATCCCCTCTGAATACCCTAGTGTTGAGCAGCGGTTGCTTCACAAGCACCGCAGCATGCCAACAGCAGGGAGCCGACAGACAATCCAAACGATGTCAGCCCTCGTTTGATTCGCTTGCATCCAATTGGAAGTACTGCTTGGTATCAGACCATCGCCCGCGCTGAAGGTTGAGCTTGGGCTCTGCAATCGCGATAGCAACCGCCTCAAGTTGGTTTAGTGCCGATTCAACCGTTGGGTGAATATGTGCTGTGTCGGCCGACAAGACGTGTGCACGGGTTACCCACTGAGTGCCGAACCAAGAGAAGCGGTTCCACCGCTCAGCTAGGTGGTCAGATGTGTGACACTTCAGTCGCTTTAGCAGGCGCATATCACCCGCACCAGTCTGACCTACATAAACGAGTTCATAGTCTGCATATAGTGCGTATATCCCGCGCTGGTCACGAAACTCGATCGGGACGGCGTTCGTTGCGGTCGACGCCGCTCCCAATAGAGAGCCGGCATTATTTCGTCTGCCCCAAAAAACCTTGTCGTGGTGCCAGAATAACCCATAGCTGCGAATCATCGACTTTGCCTCCAATCCCGCTATGCCAACTTCGCAGCCACGACCGTTTCGAGCATACTCTGCACATACGTATCCTTGTCCTCTTCCTGGAACAGGATCTGGCACGCGTTCATTTCCTGCTTGTCCATCCCCCAGAGCATTCTCATCGTCGCCGACGGCGTGTTGGACACGATAAAAGAATCCAGAGAAACGCGGTTATCCCCCAGTCGCCTCTCGATGTCCTTGATAGTCTCATAGAATTGAATCTTTGGGTCTGATACGCCGAGATGCCGTATCCCCTTGGGGTCCACGAAGACCACGTGCTGCCGGTCTTCGGCAAGCAGCCACAAGATGAAATCCGGGTGGAAGTTTCCTGCCTCGAAAAAACCTACACCCCGCCCCTTGCTCAGGTTGCGGAGCAGATAGAGTTCATGGCTATCGAAGAAGCCTGTCTTCTGGTCGTAATGCGCCTTCAGGTCCTCGACGAATTGCCGTTCTCCCCTGTTCAAGGCCACAGGGCTGATCTCGATACCGTTCGCGTCGAGATACATCAGCGGCTCGTACAAGTGCCGCTCGAACCAGATAGCCTTCATGCCCCGGAATTCCCACGGCCGCAAGTTGCCGCTCTCGATCGTCGCTTTGAGTTCCTCGAGCTTAGCAACGATCTCGTCCTCGGACCTGTCGATCAGAATCCGATAATAGCTCTCGTCGGGCGCCTCACGCGTCCCCAGGAAGTTCGGATCGTCGCTTTGGAGATCGCGATACTCGAGATGCGGCAGCTCCCATTCCCGCTTGCGGAAGGTGTAGTAGCGCTCCGTGTACTTCTTGAGCAAGGCAAGGGCTATCTCCTGCCACAACATCACGCGGTCAAAGGAATCGAAGGCCAGTTCCTCGGCCGGGATGAGCAAGCTATACCATGACTGGTCGGCGAGCAGGTTCGTGACAGCGGCCCTCGTCAGATTCAGGTTGTACCACCCACGCTCAGCCTTGAACCGCTCAAGGTCGAAGTAGAGGGCATCCACGTCGAGGAACGCCACGTGGCGCATGGAGAGGTGCGCCTGGTTCGGAGCCGCCTCTTGATCCCCTCCCTGAAGGCCGCCCGACCTGATCGCTTGGATCTTCGGGTACCAGTTGAGCACGACTTGATTCTGCTGAAGGCTCCTGGCCTCGATGGCGTTGGTGGCGTCCGGCGGCCGCACTGACGGTATTGGTCCTAGCTTCCGGAAGGCATCGCCGAACTCCGTGCTGACGCCGTTGATCGTCCGCTTCAGGCGGACGGTCTTGAGCTGCTGCTTGCCGAGATTCTTGATGACCGGAAGCAAAAACTCCAGGCGGTCGTCGTTCGTGGGGAGCCCTTCTTCCTCCAGGAAGTCACGGAACTGGGCCATGTAGTCGGCGTGGATCCCGAAGATGCCGAGCGTTTCCAGGACACCGATGTGTTTGGGCCTTTCCAGGCCGTCCGGAAGCAGTGTGCGCGTGCTGCGTTTGAGGCTCGTCCCGTATCCTTTCAGCCGCACCCCGCGGCCGAAGAGCTGGATGATCTGCGCACCCTCACCCTTGCCCACGTTCATCAGGCCCATGGTGGACACACGCCAACTCGACCAGCCTTCGGTGAACTTCTTGGAGCCGATGAGCAGGTTCACCGGTGAATCCGGCGTGTTGATCTCGTGGAAGAGCGAACCCGAAAACTCGCGCTCGCCGGTGGTGAGTCCTTGTTGTTCGCAGAGTTTCACGAGCTTGGCGTCGTCACCGACATTGATCACGCCGAATGCCTCGTTATCGGCGCCAAGGCGCAACACGACTTCTCCGGTCGCACCCTTCAGGTTCTCAACATAGAGCTGGCCGCCGCCCGGTGCGTTGAAGAGCGTGGTCAAGGTCTCCTCGAACACCTGCGTCGCCGTG
Source organism: Candidatus Krumholzibacteriia bacterium (assembly GCA_963674845.2). Taxonomy (GTDB): domain Bacteria; phylum Krumholzibacteriota; class Krumholzibacteriia; order LZORAL124-64-63; family LZORAL124-64-63; genus LZORAL124-64-63. The sequence goes on from CAXXKE010000001.1 coordinate 1,093,330, forward strand.
AGGCCGCAGGTGTTCAGATAGGCGAAGCGCCCACCGAATAGATTCGTCCCCTTGGCCGTCACGAGGCCCTGATTCAGAACGCGATCAATACGTTGGATGCTGCCGGTGCGGTCAGAAACGAACCGCGCGAGGAATTGCAGGATCTCGACGATGTCCGAAGCATCTCGCTTCGCCAGTGTTGCCGTTACGCTGCCGCCGACGAAGATCCACAACGGCTTCTCGACCTGGAAGGGCCTAAAGGAACTCTCGCGCTCCCGATAGAGCCGCTGTTGCTGAAAGAACGAGAGCAGGCATGCTACCAGATAGAGCTCCAGATTGTCCTTCTGCGTGCCCTCATCGAGATTGAGAATCTGGTAGTCCTTCCCGAATCCGTCCTTGTAGAAGTAGCGGTAGGAATAGTCGAACAGGGTGTTCTTCGCATAGAGGTCCGTCAGACCGGGGTTTCCTTTTACGGCTTGGCCGAAGGTGGCCGAGTATTCGAATGAGAACCCCTTTTCGCAAAGTGCGTTGCGGAAGCGCATCCAGGCGCCGTCACCACCGCCGGAAGCGCCGCGATGCCCTTCATCCACCAGGACCAGGTTGTTCCCTTCGAAAGCGTCGACGGCGACCGTCTTGTCGCCCATGTCCTCACGCAAGCGGGTAATTTCCAGGATCTCCACCGCCTGGCCGGCGAAGAGCCCGCGGCCGTCCTTGTTGAATATCTCCGCGGCTATACCGGCAGCCTCGAACTCTCGCAAGTGCTGCTGCGACAGCCCTTCGTTGGGCGTGAGCAGGATGATGCGGTTCAATTCCCGACGCCGGCCGTGCTTGGCCAGGTAGAACTGGAACTGTAGGACGTTGGCGTGCATGACCAGGGTCTTGCCGCTACCGGTGGCCATCCAGAATGCCAGCTTGTTGAGTTGCGGCCAGGCCTCGGCTTCAGCGTCGAGCGGAGCTAGGCGGTCCGCCTCAGGTTTGTCCTCATTGTAGACGTCGATCTGGCCATTCAAGTCGATCAGCAGGGCCTTAGGGTCACGAAAGTAGCGGTCCAGGTAGATCTCGGTGAAGAGAAGGGCCAGGTATTGGAAATACTTCCAGACGATTGGGGCTTCGCCTCGTGTTATGCGCCGCTCGTTCAGACGTTGTGTATGCCGAACGATGTTCTGGTCGTACTCCAGCAGGAGGTCGATGGGCAACTGAGTCAGGTTGAAAAGCTGGGCCGTGAGCGCGTGGTGGAAGTGGTGGACGTTGTTCTCGTCCAGACCTTCCAACGCCTCGTTGCGCAGCGGTTCGGCCAGATCCTCGAATCGCTTCACGGTAAAAAGAGACAGCAGCCACTGGTTCAGCGCCAGCTTATAGGCGAACGGCACCTGCGGCCGGTTGTTGGCGCGACGGCGCCGGGGCGCCGGTGCCCCCGCGCCGGCCGCCGCGCCCTGCCGTGGACGACCTCGGGGCATCAGCGCCTCCCCCCTGTCTTGCCGCTCAGGGATTGATGAAAAATGCTTTTGTCGTTCACTTTTGCCATGTAAGTGATCGTCAAATTGCTTTGCTTCGAATCCGTGCTCATCAAAGGACCTCCCGCCCTTCCGCAACGTTCAGCAGGGCAGGGAATGCCAGAACCGCTGCACGGCGGCCGCTTCCGGGTATCAGAACCCGCAAAACCTCGCCATTCTGCAAGACACCGAGAAATCGTCGGGCGGTAGGGGCCGGAATTCCCGCCCCGTCGATGAAGTCCGAAGTCCGGAAGATTGGACGCTCGAAGATCCAGTCGAGGGCGTGGATGGCGTACTGCGACCGGGTCATTTCGGGTACCCGGCGCTTCATCTCCTCGTAGAGCGTCAGGATGCCCTGGGCCTTGGCCAGGTTGTCCTCGGCCTGGACGCGGATCGCCTCCAGGAAGAAACTGCACCACCCGGTCCAGTCGTCGTCACGGGAGACGGCCAAGAGGCCGTCGTAGTACTCGTCGCGCCTGGCTTCGAAGTAGGCGCTGATGTAGAACATCGGCTGGCGGATCAATCCGTTCTGCCACAAGAAGAGGGGCACCAGCATCCGACCAAGGCGCCCATTTCCGTCCAGGAACGGATGCAAAGCCTCGAACTCGGCGTGCAGGATAGCCAACTGCACCAACTTGTCCGGCGATTCGTCATGAGCGTAGCGCTCCCAGGCGCTCATGGCCTGCGGCAGCTTATCCGCGCCGATGGGCACGAAGTGCGCCTTTTCGATCTTGCACCCCGGAGGGCCGATCCAGTTCGGGATGCGACGGTACTCGCCCGGCGACTTGTTCTCTCCACGCACTCCGGCGAGCAGCACCCGATGCGCTTCGCGGACGACACGTTGCGAGACCGGCAAGGTCGACAGCATTCGTTCAGCCTCGCGCATGGCCGCACGGTAGTTGAGCACTTCCTGGATGTCCTCGCGACGTTCCGGCGACGACGCCTGCTGCCCCGCCTCGAATTCCAGCACCTCACCCATGGTCGCCTGGGTCCCCTCGATGCGTGAGGACAGCACGGCCTCCTGGGTAGTCAATGGAGACAGCAGCACAGATGGGTTCGGGACCGCAGCCAACATGCCGTCGTAGCGGGCTACCGCCGCGGACGCCGGGCCGAGAAAAGGGATCAGCCGCGACCAGTCCAGCGTGGTTGGCGGGAAGCGCCCCTCATGATAATGAACCGTCGCCATCACATGCCCTCCGTCTCGAACATCAGACGATGGAAGTCCTCCTCGATCAGGCGCACCTTCCACAGGTCGTCGGGGGTCTTCAGATTTTCCAGGTTGTTGCCGCCGTTGACGTAGATCAGGTCGAATTCGCTGTCCTTGCTGGAATAACCCTGCTTGGTGAACCACTCGTCCAGGACGACGTTGTCCTCCTCCACGTTTCCGGTGAGCTTACGCCAGATGACCAGCGTGCGGCGCCCATCAGGCGTGGTACCGGTCACGGTACGGAACCAGAACGGGCCGGCCGAGTCCTGCTTTAGCCGGCCCTTCAGGCGCAGGCGCCCTTCCTCGTCGAGTTCGAATGCAGCACTGAAGGTCGTAGGGGCGGCCAGATGCCGAACGGTAAGGCCGATCAGCCAGTTGAAGGTCTCAAGCAAATCGACGTTAACCTCACGGCTCTCATCCGAGCCGGGGCGCTTGACCTTGAGGGAATAAGCCGTGGGATCCGCGAAGGCCTGTAAGTTCAGGAGCGACTGGCTGCCGCGGGTCTCGACGTCGAGCATATAGCGAAGGACGTATTGCTCCTTGAGTCCGTCAGGGCCCTGCGCTTCTGGTGCAAGCAAGAGCTGCGCCTGCGTCTCAGTGCGCTGTGGCTCCAGATTGTTGAGGGCGTCTTCGTAGGATTCGAGACGCACGACCTTCATGATACGGGGACCGCGTTCGGCTTCCTCCGCCGTGGCCAGGCGCTTCGGTTTGCCGTCCTTCCACTCGGGGGCATACGTGACCTTCTTGAGGCGCGGCAATAGCACCGTGTCGAAGTAGTCCCCCATCTCTACGAGGATGAATCTGCGTGCACCACCGCTCGCTGCCGGCAAGGAAAGTGCGGCATGGCCAGTTGAACCAGAACCAGCGAAGTAGTCCAAAACATAGTCGCCGGGTTGCGAGGACCAAGATATAACTCTCTGCAGTAACGCTATAGATTTCTCATGGGGAAAATCTGTCACTGTCCCTGCAGCCGGGATGTCCAACCAGTTATCGCTTACTAAGCGGAAGTTTTGCGGAGGAACGTAGTATTGCACTACGCCATCGTCATTCAGGCGCACGAAATCGAGACTAACCCCCGCCTGCATATTCTCCGCATACCAGTCATCAAGCGACTTACTTTGTGAATGCTCGTTGAGGTAGATGTCATAGTTAGACACTGCTCGCTCAGTACGGCCTGGTTCCCAGCGCCATTGCCCACTGTCAGGGTTCTTGCCAAAAAGTTCATAGCGCATAGTCGGGCGATCAGTCCCACGCCAAAAAGTGTCCCATTTCCCAGGCTGCTCATCGCTGAGCCGATGCCGCAAGTGTGAAAGTCGTACGCCACGCATCTTCACGTACGCATGGACTACGTCATGCCCCAATGAAAGCCGGTCAATATCCGAAAACTGGGCTTGAACGTTCTTCACACCACGTCGCACCACTGCCGAGTTCTTCCTCTCGGCAAACAATCCATCGAATATAAGCCGGAGGTGAGCCGATTCCTCATCGCCAATTTGGACCGTGAACAACCCGTCCTCAGCAAGAATCTGTTTCGCTAATTCGGCCCTATCAAGCATCATGGATGTCCAGCTGGAGTGCCGATAGCTATCCTTATATGGGAAATCGTCGTCGCCCGTATTGTAGGGAGGGTCTATGTAAATGCATTTGACCCGATCTCTATATCGCTGTTGCATGAGATTCAGTGCTTGAAAATTCTCACTTTGGACCAACACTCCATCGATACGCTCCTCCATATCGGACATGGCACCCAACAACATAGCCGTGAAGTTGGCATCGAAGTGCCGCGTATCCACAGCCAACGTCGGGTGTCCCTTCAAAAATTCCAACGTGAGCGGCTTGCTGTAGCCTGGCACCTCAAGATTACCTTGGATCTCATCGATTGCATAAAGCGCTACCCATTCCTCGCGCTGAGCATCGTTCGCTGCAATCTCCTCATAGAACTCGTTCGGAATGCACCCAACCCGAATACACCACGAAGTTTCTGTAACGAATTTCTTCTTCAGCCAAAGCTTCTTCTGGTAGTCTTCGAGTTGGGCGAGGAAGTCGATGATCTTGCCCGCGATGCTGCGGATGATCTTAATCTTAGAGAGATACTGCTCGGCACGTGGGACAGACTCGTTTTCGACATCGTCGAGATGCATCACTTCATTCTTGATATAGAAATCCAATTCGCGGCGAAGGAATCCTCCGAGATCTTTATGGATGAAATAGTCGAATGTGTTGTGTGCGGTGTAGCGGTCCAGGTGCACGCGTAGCCGAGTGGTCTCGGACTCGGTACCGTCGGCGCGGCGGTGTTTAGTTTCGAGCTTTCGTATCCACTCAGCAACCGCCGGGTCGTCTGATTGAAGGATCTTGGCTTCGGCGGCGGCGTTCAGGTCCTTCTGCTTGTCCTTATCCGGCTGGTAGGAGAAGCGCACGACCAGTTCGCCTTCCTCCAGAACCACCGGCCTTTCCTCGGCAAGCCGGAAACGACGGTCCTTGCCCTCTACTGCCTTTACATTGCCATGCTCGCCCTCTGCAACGTCGACCAGGCGAAAATGCACCCGCATGGGGTTCTCGTCCTTGTCCGGCTGCAGGCGGAAGACATATTCGCGCAGATACTCACTGGTCTTGATGTAGTACTGGTCCGCGTTGGCCCAGTGGAGCTTTACTTCCTCGCCCTCGTAAGGAATGGCGTAGACGCCAGGCTTGTAGACCCGCTTGGCAAGGAAATCGCCGTCGGAGTAGTAGCGCCTGAAGAAACCAAAGAGATGATCGTAAACCTCACTCTCCAATGCTTCGATATCCACAGCCTCGTTAGCGAGCCGACCACGCAGCTCCGCAACTTTTGGCGACTGCCCGGGGTCCATGCCGGCGGCTTCGATTCCCGCGACGACCTTGGCCAGTTCTTTTCCGATCTCGGCTTTGTCGGCGGTTTTATGCAGAGCCAGGGCATCCTTGACCTGCGGCAACAGGCCCTCGTCCAGAAACTGGGTAATTTCAGCACTCTTGGCATGCATAATGCGGTAGAGACCGAAGTCCAAGTCGGGCTGGTCGAGTTGGAACAACTCCTTCAGCAGCGCCTTCAGCTTCTCGTATTTCTGGCTCATTCCACTTCCTGACTTTCTGCTGCGCTGTTGTGCCGACCGTCCTGGCTAAACGACCGCCCAACGGATGGTGAAAAGGGTCTCGGCTACCGTCTGCTGCGCCAAGCGCCTCTCTAACTGATCAATGAGTTGATCCCGCTTCTCCATGATCTCGTCCTCGACTCGGAAAATCTCCTGCCGCTGCCGACGCTGCTGCCGCTCCAGCTTCTGGATCCTTTCCTGGATCTGGCGCTGTTCCTCCAAGGTGACGGCTTGACGTGCCTGCCGACGCAGGGCCTTGATCTGCTCTTTCGTGTCGGCAAGCGCCTTCTCGGCCGAAACCACCATGTCGTCGGCCCACTTCTCCAGCTTGTCCCGCGCTTCGTTGAAGTGTTTGCTGTTCAATTCGAGGGAGCGGCTGACCGTGGCTTCCACATGGCGCTTGGATTCGGCTGTCAGCCGCCGATTGGCCGCTTCGGGCAGGCCGACTTCACGCGCTGCAGTACCCGAACAGAGAAAGAGCTTCTCCATGGTTTCCTGGTCGAGGGAACCATCGTCGTCGTCATAACCGGAGAACAGGAGGTATTCTTCGCGCTCGTAGGATTCCACGACCAGACGTGTCAGAGTCAGATATCCCGCACGGCCGCGCAAGGACTCGACCACGGTCAATTTCGTCGGATGTTTCGACACATCGAATGCAAGTTCCGTGACCGGTGTTTCCAGCGTCTTTGCTTCCCCGACGACGTGTTCGCCCAACGGGTGGGACAGCCGGTAGAGGAAGCGACTCGGCTCCTCGGAATCCACATCGTCCCAAGGCCTCGTCTTGGAGATCAGATGGTAACGGCCGGTTGCGATGTCATCGCGCGGTGACACATCGAGGTCGAATGCTAGCGCCGCTTCGTCAAACCGGGCCGCGCCCGCCAGCATATATCGCGTCAGAGCCCAGAAGCGCCTTCCAACGCGGTCCAACTGGGCTTTAGCGTCAGCCAAACGCAGGCGCAACCGCTGGTGAACATCCTCGTCGAAATGCTCGAACAGCTTCTTCCGTGTGTCATCCAGCCGATTGCGGATCTGCTCGTCCATCTCGGCCTGCAGGGCGCCAAACGCAGCGTCGATCTCTTCGGGCGTCCGGCACTCCTGGTAGATCGAGAGGATCCGCTTCTCGAAATCGACCCCCGACTCGATGCTCCCTAGCACATCGTCCGAGGCGCCGAACACACCGTCGAACAGCCTGAACTTGTCCGTCAGCAATTCCAGTACGCGGCGGTCGGCCGCGTTGCGCTCGTTCAGGAAATTGATGACCACAACGTCGTGCTTCTGGCCGTATCGATGGCAGCGGCCGATGCGCTGCTCTATGCGCTGGGGATTCCAGGGCAGATCGTAGTTCACCACCAGGGAACAGAACTGAAGGTTCACGCCCTCCGCCGCTGCCTCCGTCGCGAGCAGTATCGTCCCCTCATCTCGGAAGTGTTCTATGAGGGCGGTGCGAACATCCACCGCGCGTGATCCCGAAGAACGGCCGGTGCCACGGTTCTTCTCGATCCATTTTTCATAGATCGCAGTCGCTTCGGGACCGCCATTCGTTCCGTTGAAGAGCACCACTTTGCCCTGGTAGCCATGGTTTTCCAGATAGGATTTGAGGTAGTCCTGGGTCCGGCGTGACTCCGTGAAAACCAGCGCCTTGCGGGCAGCTCCGGTCTTTGCCATCTGCTCGAAGCCGATTCCCAAAGCCTGCAACAGAGACTTGGTCTTGGTGTCGATGCCGATACTGCGGGCCCAGACAGCCAACCGCTTTAGGACCTCGATCTCTTCGTTGATCTTCTTGCGGTCGATGACCACATCGGGTGCATCGGATGGGGTGGCCAGCTCATCATCCGAGAGGATCTCATCGAGCAGATCGTCCTCGATCTCTTCGTCTTCGATCAGGTGTTCGGTGAGCCCAGGGTCATCTTGCGCTTGTTCGTCGCGCAATGTTTCGAGACGGACACGTAGCGTGTCGAGCGTCGCTGCGATGGCCTGCGAGGAGGACGCGAGTAGCTTTCTAAGGATCAACGCCGTCAGATGCCGCTGCCTTTGGGGAAGCGCATAGCTGTCTTCCCGTGTCAGGAATCCGGAAACCGCCTCGTAGAGCGCATGCTCGTCGTCCGTCGGCTTGAACGGCTGGGTGATCGGTCGCCGCTCGGTATATCGGATGTACTCCGTGACCTGGTTGCGCAGTGTCCGCTTGCAAAAGGCTGAAAGGCGTTGTCTCAAGGCCTCGATACTCGCTCCCGCCCCAGCGTATTGCGATCGGAACGAGTTGACGTCCCCGAAGATGTGCTCGTCGATGAGAGTCGATAGGCCGTACAACTCGAGTAGGCTGTTCTGGAGTGGCGTGGCGGTCAACAGGAGTTTCCTGCAGTCTTCAGTGGCCCAGCGGATACCCTGGCCGACCTTGTTGCTCGGCCGATACGCATTTCTGAGTTTGTGGGCTTCGTCGATGACGACCAGGTCCCAGGCAACGCTCTTCAGGTCTTCTCGGCGGGCATTCGCATAGTTCAGGGACATGACGAGCACGACGTTTTCCTTGAACGGATCGAGTCCGTTACGCTGTGCATCGCGATAGGCTCTTGCGTCTAGCACCAGGGTCGGAAGGCTGAACTTCTCCTCCAGTTCCAATGCCCACTGTTTGCGAATCGAGGCGGGGCAGATCACCAGGAGACGCCGCTTCCGCTCCGCCCAGAATTGACAGAGGACGATTCCGGCCTCGATCGTCTTCCCAAGTCCCACTTCGTCCGCAAGGACGACCCCTTTGGACAGCGGCGACTGAAGGGCAAAGAGCGCCGCCTCGATCTGATGCGGATTCAAATCCACCGCTGCATCGAAGAGGGCCATGGAAAGGCGGTCCATGCCCGTCACGGCTCGGCGTGTCAGATCGTGGGCGAAATATTTCGCATGGTATGGCGTCAGCTTCATCGAATAACCTTCTGGTATCTATTCCGCATCGTCGTCCTGAGAGACGTTCTTGTTCTTGTCGAGCCACTGGTCGACGTCGCCTCTCCTGAAACGCCACTGGCTCCCGACCTTCGAGGCCGGGAGCCTTCCGCTGCTGGCCATCCGGTAAACCGTGTCCTTGCTCAACCGCAGGTACGCGGCTACTTCTGCCAATGTCATGAGGTTATCCATCCGGACCGCCCCGCTTGATCGTATCTAGGAATCAGTAGAGTTGCCTAGTCTTGCCGATTGATGCTGTGGTGTCAAGGGATTGCGGCCAGGGGCTGTCGCATGGGTGAAATCGACGCGTCGGCGTCGTATATTGTTGCTGATTCTAATGTTCATCCAGCTTGAGGCCGTGTCCAAATAACGAATGGTCAATCGCTTCGTTCGCTATTTCGACACAAGCACCGATGGCCGATTGCCGTCCCCGAACCCGTGGAGTTCACCCATGCCCGCCGGCCGCAACGACCCCTGCCCCTGCGGCAGCGGCAAGAAGTACAAGAAGTGCTGCCTTCCCCAGGAAGAGGCGGCCGCCGTCGTCGAGGCCGGCTGGCTGCGGATGCGCCGGACCGAGGGCGAACTGATGGGAAGGTTAGCCCCGCACCTGGCCCGCCACTACGGCCCGGACGCGCTCGACGAGGCCTGGAAAGAGTACACGCTCTGGCCCGAGCAGCCTGCGGTCCAGGAGGCATGGCCGGAATTCGACGCGTCCTTCTTCCCCTGGCTGCTTTTCGACTGGGAGCCCGAGCGGTACGAACGCGACAAGAGCGAAGAACGTCCCACGATGCCGCCGGCGCGCCACTACGCTCAACGGCAGGGAAAGAGTCTGGACTCGTACGAGGGCCGATATATCGAGGCTGCTTGCACCGAGCCGTTCACCTATTACCTCGTCGTCACGCCGGTGCCCGGGCGGGAGATCGCCCTGCGCGACATCTTCCGCCAGGAGGAGGTCACGGTGCACGAGCGGCAGGCCTCGGCCACTCTGCGCCCGGGCGACATCATCTTCACGAAGGTCGTCCGCATGGACGGGGAGGCCGTCATGCTCGGCTGCGCTCCCTACGCGATTCCCGCTCGCTACTTCGACTCGATCGTCGAACTGCGGGAGCGCATCGCCCGAAATCGCGAAGTGAGCGCCGAATCGCTCCACGACTACGACCTCGAATTGCGCCAGCTCTATCTGGACGTGCGCGAGGACATGGTCAATTTCGTATCCCCAGACCTTCAGAACACCGACGGCGATCCCCTCCAGATGACGCGCATCGACTACGAACTGGACTGCCCGCCGCAGGAAGCATTCTCGGCCCTGTTGCCCCTGACTCTCGAGGACGATCCCGAAGCATTCGCCGACGAATGCAGACGCGACAAGGCGGGCGAACTGGTATCCGTGCAGATCCCCTGGCTGCGGGACAGGAACGCAAAGAACCCGAGCTGGTCGAACACCGTCATGGGCCATATCGAAATCCGGCAAAGCCGGATGTCCGTGAACGTCAACTCGCAGACCCGCGCCGAGGCGATCCAGGGGGAGATCGCCGATCGGCTCGGCCCGCGGGCCCGATTGAAAGGCGTCGTGGTCGAATCGATGGAGCAGATGATGGCTGCTGCGGCCGCCGCAGGTCCTTCCAGCGCGAAATCCGCGCGGAAACGCGAGCGGGATGAGTTCAATCAGACGCCCGAAGCCCAGGCCATCATGGCGCAGATGGGCGCGGAGCATTGGCGCACTTGGCCGGACACTCCCTTACCCGCCCTCGGCGGACAGACGCCGCGCCAGGCAGCCAAGACGCCCGAAGGCCGCGAACGGCTGGACGTGCTGCTTCTGGATTTCGCGGGGCGGCAAGAGGTCCCTGAGGCCTTTCGGCCCGACATCGGCGCGCTGCGCAAGGAATTGGGTATCTGACCGGAAGGTACGTTCCACTCGCAGAAGCTACCGCTTTTCGCTAACTATTGCGAGTGATTCGGAGATGCACCAAACCAAGTCCGAAATCGATATCCCATTCCGTTGGTAGCCGCTACATCAGGAATGGCCCCGGTCTAGCCTTGGCCCGGCAGGCTTGCGGTACATCTGGCGTCAACCGCTGTGGCGCTAGATCTGAATGACCCTACGCTTCAACTTGTACAGTGGCGACTGCACAATGGGCACGTTGCATCCCAAGCTTTCGAATTCCTTTTGCGCGGATTCAACATCTTCCGGTGAGAGCCTAGGATCCAGGATCACCTCCGAGAGCAGATCATTGGGGTCAACGTTGAAGCTAGCCCTTCGGCTACTTCCGATCTTGGTCTCGCCAACATCATGATACAAAAGCCTGACTTCGTTCTCGTGCGAGAACTCTGGCCTCTTTACCAACAAGGTTCGGGCAAATCCATCCGCCTGGCCTCCGAGTGCGATTTGCCAGAACGAAGTCTTCGACAAAAAGTCCTCGATGGCTTCTTCAGACTCGTAGCTCACTTCGCCGATGAAGTACTTCAGATTGGCGAATTGATCTGCTGTATCAACAATGCTCGCGAACAGTTTTTCTACCGTCGTCGACACACATACGCCGGTCCTGCAAGGACTGTAAATGCGCCACATGGCATCGCTATCTCGATTCTTTGTCCAACATTGCCCGTACCAATTTTCCGAAAGGCCTTCAAGGCTGACAGGTTCTCCCTCACTGGCTATCCCCGTACAAGTCAATAAGAAGTTCTCAAATGGATCTTCCCACATGGAGGGATGCTGAAGAACATTCTTGCCGGTTTCAAGGAGGGAAACGAACCACTTCTTCTTGAATACGTGATATACAGGCTGGCTCCAATCTCTAATGCCCAGCCCGTTTTCTTTGATGATGCGATCGTTATCCATAATCCCCCCTGCGTCGGATGCCAGACTCGCCGGCAAAGGCGTCTTTGCTCACCTGGCGCCTCGCGTGGCGTGAAAACTGCCTCACCAGGTACAGGCAACCCTAAGTAGTGCTTCCCCATTCTACAAAACGGTCGAACGTCTCAGCCAAAGCGGGCGGGCCGGTCAATACTCCTGCGACCAACTGGTGCTTCTTCCCTGACAAGTCGTCCGTTGCCAGGAATAGGCCGTCATACAAGTCTACTTTCCATGTAGTAAAAGCTCTGTCGTCCGGGGCCGATGAACCCGTGTAGGTCAAACCGCCATTGGCGAAGTTACCTGTCCTGCGTTCGGCCGACCCAAGACTGAGCACATGCTTCTCGAATTGCTCGAATTTTCTGGCAGTCATGCCGACCACCTGAACCAAATAGTCGGGCGGCACTACGCAGTTCCACTCCCACCACACCAATCCGCGGACAACGAGCGCCAGGTATTCCAAGTACTGCGCACCGTCAAAAGGAAGTGCGAGCAGATCATTCGACTCGCCGTTCGGTCCTTGGACCTCGATTCGGCCCATTCCCTCTGCGAGCTTTTTCCGAAGCGGCTCGTTCTTTTGGATGCGTCGGCGCACGAGTTCCGCTTGCCCCTTCAGGCCCGAAGGATGTGTCGAGCAGAATGGCAGCAGTGTCGTCAAATAGTGCTCTAGTTTCGACTTCTCGCCGTTGCAGCTTGCGCATGCCGGAGCCTTGGGCAAACCACGCCTCATGTTCTCTGGAAAGAAGTTGCGACACACGACGTGGTCGCCGGTTACGGACTCCGCAACCGCACAATAGGCACAGGTCTTTCCTTTGTACTTCTTGCTCACTGGACGCGCCTATCTACCATTCGTCTGGTCCCGTGCCGCCCTCGTCAAACCCGTGATGCTTGCGGACATTGAGCGCCTGCCAGAGCAACCCCGGATGCCCACGCAGAAGCTCCTGCATGGCCGTGTCACCGGTCAACAGCTCCGGCACGATCTCGCCGCGCTCATTCAGAAGCTCCAGAAACTCCCGCTCCCCCGGCCTCAACGGCAACACCGCAGACAGGAGTTCGCGACTCTCGGCGACCAAGGCCTCGCTCCAGGCCGCGAGATCGGCCCGGGCCGGTCCAGCCCCGGCACGCAGCAATGGCACGAGCCGCCGCTCCACATCCACCGGATCCGCCTGCACCTCATCGAGAGAGACCGTCCGCCAATCCCGGCGGCTGATGCCGCCATACACGACGAACCCGAGGCGCAACCGATCGTCATCGAACGAGCCCGCCGCCAGCAGACCGTGCATGTCGAACAGGTCCCGGCTCGCCGTGCGCCCGAAGAGGGCGGCGAGCTTGCCCGCCACGAGCTCGTGGACGTCCAGCACGGGGACGCCGCTGATGCCGAACGATCCGAGGCGGCAAGAATCGGCCTGCACCGGCGGCCACAGCGGCGTCCGGAGCATGAAGTTCACGTCCACTTCGAGGGTCCCCGAACGCCCATCGACGCCCGAATACGACAGCCGCCACTTCCCGCCGGCGTGATCGCTCGGGACGCGCTTGACCTGGAGCCCCAGCCGCCCGAACACCGCCTGGAGCGCTTGCTCCACCTTCGGGCGCTCGGCGAGCATCGTCTCGCGGTCGGCCGCGCCGATGTAGTTGAGGTCGATGTCCACCGAGAGGCGCGGCACGTCCAGCACGAAGAGGTTCAGCGCCGTACCGCCCTTCAGCACCATGCGCGATTTCAGGAACGGGTGGCTGCGGACCCCGTCGAGCACCTCGAGCAGGCGGATCACCTTCTCCAGTGCCTCGGCCCGGAACCCGGTGACCGCCGCTTCGCGCTGCAGTTCGGCAGGGGTCAGCATCAGTTCACCGCCGCCCAGGAACCGTTCAGCACCTGCTCAGGCACAACCAGGTTCCAGTCCTTGACGAGCCTGCCGGATTCGCGTCGGGAATCCAGATACCGGGCCTGCGCCGGGGCAAGGCCGCGGAATGGGTCGAGCTGCTGCGCCTCGACCATGAGCGCGTCGCGGTGCTGCTCGAGAAAGAAGCCGACCCGGGCGGCCGTCAGCGCAGAACCCAGCGCCCGCGTGTAGGCCAGAACCGCGTCGAGGTCGAAGAACTCGACCATCTCCAGGGAGCGCCAGACCTCCTCCCAGCCACCGTTTCGCTCCGGGGCGTCCAGGACATCGACGAGGCTGCGCTCGAGGGTCGTGACCCGTACCACACCACCGGCGTGCGGCCGCTCCACCACCCCACCGCCCAGATCGGGCAGGTCCCGCAACGCGGCTGGCGCCTGGACCGGCACGAACTCCTGGTCACCGAAGGCGAACCTGCGCTGCCGCCCCCGGGTCAGGTAGTGGTACCGATTCCAAAGGGAGTAGGCCTTGCCGTGGAACTGGAGCGCCGCGTGGTAGGCCACCACGCCGTCAGGGGCGAGTTGCGTGGCCAGCAGGTAGGGATCGACCGGATGGCGCTCGGGGTCCGCCCCACGCGGCACGGACGCGTACAGGCCGCGCCGCAGGTGCAGCAGGCGGCCGGCGGCCACGTGCTGCTTCAGCACCGAGGCGGTGGTCTGCCGGCTCCGACGGCCGCCCGCGGCGTGGGCCGCCGCGAAGTCGTCGAAGCGGAACACCGGGTGGCGATCGAAGAAATCGGTCGGCTTCATTTGCTGATTTGGGCGCATAGTGGCAACGAAAATACCCATATAAGTTCAAATTGGCAACAGTGTTATTGCCAAAGTCGCGGCGGCTAGGCCTCGCTTCTTGAAACTGTGCCGAAATAGCGAATGAACGCATTCACCTTTCGCTATTCCGACACAAGCAGACCGAACATCCGAGCGAAGCGGTAAAAGCGACGGCGGGATATCAACGACTCCACCTTGCCTGGCCCTTCAGGGATCGTCGACAGACTCCTTTGTCGATCACTATTGCCGATAAAATGATCGTTAAATCACTTTGTTTCGAATCCGCGCTCGTCAAAGATTCCTGCCCAGTATGGCGTTGTTGTTCAGTGCGTTTTCTAATAAAGTTTTCATCAGTTTCTCTGCCCAACAACAACTTCAGCAGAGGTTGAACACCATTTTAGGAGCTCAATACCCACAAAACATACCTATATATTAGTCTTGACCCGTCGACAATATACCCATATTATGCACAAATCAATCCCGTCAGGATCGGAGAAAAGCTATGCAACGCCATGCCATGAAAAGACTTGGATCCTGGCTCGCAGCCTCGACCCGTAAACCGCTGCTCATCCGAGGTGCGCGCCAGGTCGGAAAATCCACGCTCGTCCGCCTCTTCGCCGAGCGGTCGGGACGGAAGATCCACGAGGTCGATCTCGAACGGCACCCGGAACTGGACGCCATCTTCGCGTCGCGGGATACCTCCCGGATCCTGTCTGAGCTGGAATACCTGATCGACAAGGGCCCCATCGACGACCACGCCTCCCTGCTCTTCCTAGACGAAATCCAGGCCGCCCCTTCGGCCATCGCGGCCTTGCGCTCGCTGCACGAAGACCGGCCCGATCTGCCGATCATCGCCGCCGGTTCGCTGCTGGAGTTCGTCCTCGCGGACCACGCCTTCTCCATGCCCGTGGGTCGCATCGAATACCTGTTTCTGGAGGCCATGGGCTTCGAGGAATTCCTTGCGGCCCTCGACGAGACCTCGCTGCTGGAACTACTGAGAACACACAATCTCGACGCCGAATTTCCGGGGACTGCCCATACACGGCTTCTGGGGAGGCTTCGCGACTATTTGCTCGTCGGCGGCATGCCGGAAGCCGTCCGTGTCTTCGCCGAGACCGGCTCGTTCGCTGATGCAGGCTCCGTCCACGCCTCTATCCTCGAGACCTACCGCGACGACTTCGCCAAGTACGGCACTCGCTCCGAAATCGCCCAACTGCGCCGCGTCTATGCTTTCGTGCCGGGCGCCATCGGCGAGAAATTCAAGTACTCCCGGGTGGACTCGGACGCCTTGTCGCGGGACGTCAAGCGGGCCCTTGAACTGCTGGTCATGGCTCGTGTCGTCCGGCGGGTGACCCACACGGACGCGACCGGCCTGCCTCTGGGCGCCACCCTCAAGGAATCGGCTTTCAAGACCTACTTCCTGGATGTCGGCTTGGTGAACGCAGCCTGCGGCATCGACCGCTTGACCCCCGAACAGGTGGCCGACGCCCGCTTCGTCAACGAAGGCCCGATGGCCGAGCAGTTCATCGCCCAGCACCTGCCCCTGCTCGCGCCCGACGACCGCGTCTTCACTCCCACCTACTGGCTGCGGGAAGGCCGCGCCAACAACGCCGAGGTCGATTTCGTGCAGCAGTTCGGCCCGGACATCGCGCCCATCGAGGTGAAGGCCGGCAAGAGCGGATCGCTGAAGTCGCTGCTGGAACTGGTGGCCGCGCGGGGGTTCGAAAGAGCCCTGCGATTCGACACCAATCCGCCGCTGATGCAGCGCGTGTCTCACACGCGTTCCCACAGCAATGACGCCGTCGAATTCACGTTGCTGTCGTTGCCGCTCTATATGGTCGAGCAGACCGCCCGGCTCTGGCGGGACCTGTGATGGATCACCCCGCCCCAACCAACACCATGGTCCTCCCCTGCCCCTCGAAGGTCAGCGGAATGACCTCCAATTCGCGGCGGGAGTCTCTCTGTTGGACTTCACAACGGGTCCCCGCTACCAATTTGGAAGAGTCCCTGATGCCTTGAGCGTCAGGGATTCTTTTTTTTTGCAGCCGGTTCCTGACCCTCTCCCCCGGTGTCTACCGAAAATCCAGACAGAGCGTCGTGAAGAAGACATCGCGATCGAACCCGGATCCCTCGGGCATGGGCAGCTTGATCTTGACTCCGAAGGTTACCTCTTTCGTGAACCCCCGGGGTGGAGTGAAGGTGATCCTGCCCGACTGGTCCGTGATACCGACGGCCCTGGCTTCATCCCCCCACGGCAGGAAGAGAATCTCGGCCCCGGGATAGGGCACCCCATCCTTGAGCAGGGTCAACAGAAGCACCTCGCCATCCACCCGGGGAACGAGTTCGATGGGCAGTCCCAGGGGTTCATGCTTGGCGGTGGGATCACACCCGGCAAAGGAATAATTGACCGCGGTCTGGATTCCCCGCAGGCGATCGATGGTCACGGGATACTGATCCGCGCCCCCGATGTGCCACCCGTCCTCGGTCTTGCTCATGACACCCGGATCATAGATATAGCTGAGGACATGGAGCCCCGGCTTGCTGGGCATAAAGGAGGAGACGAGAGCCACGGTGGATTCCTGGAGCGGGAGGACCTGCCGCACGCCATCCGGATCCATGACCTGAGCCTTCACATGGTCCAGGGGCAAGGAGCCCTCGCTGACAGGAAACATATCCCCGTGATCGAGACTGATCTGTGCGAGTTCCCCCGTTTTCAATGGCCCACCGGGCAAGCGTACCCAGCTCAGGTGGGCTGTGGCGGGCTGCGCCAGGACCGCACCGATCAACAGTAGCAACCGCAGTGATTTCGCCAAGCCATTCCGCCCTTTCCCGGGTCGCCCATGACCGCAGGTATTTGTGTTCGAGGTCAATGGAGCAACCCCGCGGGAAGAGCGATGTTGAACCTGAACATATCGCGGTCACAATTATCGCCGGGCTCCCAGTCCCTTGAACAGGTGGCTCCAATGAGAAGGAAGTCGTCCTTGATCAGATGGGTGTCCAGTTGGAATCGTCCCTCGGCATCGGTCCTGCCCACGGGGTGGAAACCGCTGCCCGTCTCCCACAGGCGGATTTCCTGGTCCTCTGCCGGAGAACCATCGCGGTAGGCGCGCAACACCACCGCCCCGGACTCGACCCTTTCGATTTGCACCTCGAAAGGCAAGCCCAGGGGCAATCCGTCCCAGACCAGGTCGGCGACGGTTGCGTAGGTCATGGCGCCGATGAAGTAGTTGAGGCATAATTCGGTTTCTGGCCAGACGTCGCGCCCCCCGTCCTGCCATCCCTCCCGGGTGCGGCTGATCACCCCCCTGTTCACCTCGAAAAACACACGATAAACCCCCTCCTGCCCAGGGACGTGGCGGGCCGAGAGGTGGGTTTGGCAGGGAGTCATCGTCAGGCGTTCCCGGGTCCCGTCGGGCGCCACGGCCCATACCGCCGCATCTTCTGGATCCTCCGCCATTTCGCTCCAGGGGAATTCATGTCCCGAGCCCAGTTCCACGACGATAGTATCGCCGACAGTACAGAAGGGCTCTCGGACCAGCAGCCACTGGGCGTGGGCCATCGCCGAAAAAGGAAGCAGCAGGGCGACAGCAATGGTCGCGACAAGAAGGATCATTCGAGGGGTTATCCAAATATTCACTTCATGCTCCAGAAGTCGGGCTTTCCACGGGATTGTTTCGGTAACTTTCTCCAGGAATTCCAGCATGGCTTCCTCCCGATCGCCGGCCAACAGACCCGAGGGACTTAACTCTGATTCCATGCGTTTTATCTCAATTCAGATTTTGGCCACCGCCCCTCCGTTTCATCCCGGGATACCCCCCGATTCGCCAAAACCGTTCCCTTCCAGACCCTGCCCGAACACAATATTCCTGGCGCCCAAATCCCGGAACTTGACTGTCGACCGGCTTTTCAGGTATAGTCTTCCAGAAAGGGATAAACATTTCCAGTAAAACCATTTCGGGCGGTCGAAACCCTTCAATCATACGGAAGGGTGCGCCATCAACGCCGGGGCTACCCTCCCATGTTAAAATTCTTGCTGCGCATTTCTCTGTTCATGGCCTTCGCCGTTGTATTTCTAGAACTATTCTTTTGGTTTGGGATGACAGCCCGTCAATATCCGAGGGGATTCCAGGAGCGGGAAACTGGGGTCTTCAAATTCGACACCTCCTGGGTCACCCAAGGCACGGGCAGCTTCGGCCCTTACTGCCTGCCCATGGGCAAGTGGCGTCTGAACAACGCAGGCTGGAACAGCATCTTCGATTACCACTCCCGCGATGATTATTCGAAGCCCAGGATCGCCATCATCGGCAACTCCTACATCGAAGGCTGGGCCGCCGATGTGGAGAATCATATCGGCCCCGAACTGGAACGTCTTCTGGAGTCTCGGGCCAACGTCTATTCATTCGGGATTTCCGGTGCCACCTTTGCTCAGTACCTGGGAATGCTCCCCCACATCGAAGAGAGATACGACCCCGACCTCTATGTGATGATTCTCAGTGAATTCGGAATATCCAGGAGCCTGGAAGTCAACTTCAGCCCCTTTCGTTTTTTCGTGGCGGAAGATGATTCAGGCCTTGCTCTTCATGCTCCCCGGCGCATCTTCTCTCAGAACAAATACGGGAGAATCATCTTTCGCAGTTCCCTGGCCAGGTACCTGTATTTCAACAGGCAGATAGGCGCCAAGAAACTCGATGTCGACGTGGATGAGATGCTGGTGGGTTCCTCCGCCTCTCCTGTCACCCCCGAGTTGCTCGCCGCGGGCCGGTTCTTTCTCGACTCGTTCGAGGACCTTGTTCCCGAGGACAGGGTCATCTTCCTGGCCGATGGAAACAGGGAGGCCATCTACCAGGGTTTGAGCGAGTATCAACAGGGATTGGATTACCGGATCCTGGAGGGTCTGATCATTCCGGAAACCATGTTCTCCATGGTCGACCTCACGGAATTCATGAGGAACGATTATTCCGTCCACAGCCAGGTGTTCAGCCCTGAATACGACCCTCACTGGAATACCTACGCCCACGGCGTGGCCGCGAAAGCCTTGCTGCCCCATGTGGTGGCAGATCTGAAAGAGCTGGGATTCTGATGCTCTTCAATTCCATTCATTTCGGTCTTTTCCTGCCCGCATTCTTCGCCCTTTACTGGGCCCTGCAGAAGTTGCCGTTGCGTGTTCAAAACAGCTTCGTCCTGCTGGGCAGCCTTTTCTTCTACGGGTTATGGGACTGGCGCATCGCCGTTCTCCTGGTGCTGGGCTCTCTGGTTGACCAGGCCCTGGGATTGGCCCTGATCCGCGATAGCCTGCAACGACACCGGAAGGCGCTTCTGGTAGGCAGTCTGGTGATGAATCTCTCGCTCCTGGGCTTCTTCAAGTACTACAACTTCTTCATCGAATCCTTCGCCTCCTTCCTGGGCCTGTTCGGCCTGAGTGCCAGTGTACCAGTCCTGTCACTCCTCATGCCGGTTGGGATCAGTTTCTACACTTTCAAGAGGCTGTCCTACACCATCGACATTTATCGTGGCAGATTAGAACCCACCCGGGACGTGATCGCCTTTCTGGCCTTCGTTTCCTTCTTTCCGCAAATCATGGCCGGCCCCATCGACAGGGGTACAACACTGCTTCCCCAGTTTCTGAAGAGAAGGGAGTTCTCGAACACCCAGGCCAGGGACGGCCTGCTGCAGATCCTGACCGGATTTCTGAAGAAAATGGTCATCGCGGACAACCTGCTGCCCTTGGTCAACGAAATCTTCGCCAACCACGGGCAGTACGACGGCCTCACTTTGGTCGTCGGTGTATTCTTCGCGGCCATGCAACTATATGCAGACTTCTCCGGCTATTCGGATATCGCCATTGGTGTCGGAAAACTGCTGGGCTTCAGGCTCATGGAGAATTTCAGGGTTCCTTATTTTTCTCGGGACATCGCTGAATTCTGGCGCCGGTGGCACATTTCCCTCTCCACCTGGCTACGTGACTACCTGTACGTCCCCCTCTGCGGTGAAAAACCTTCCCGGAACAAGCGGGGCGTCATGATCGTGGTGCTGTTCGTGGTGTGTGGGCTCTGGCACGGCGCGGGATGGACCTATGTCTTCTGGGGTTTGCTGCATGGTTTGTATTTTCTCCCCATGACCCTGAGGAAGCGCCAGAAGAGATACCTTGGCGTTGCCGGCGCCGGCGGTTTCCTGCCGTCCCTGGAAGAGAGCGTGGCCATGCTCAGGACCTTCCTGCTGGTCTCCTTTGCCTGGATTTTCTTCATGGCCAGTTCGTTTGCCGATTCCTACGGCGTCATCTCGGGGATCATCACCAGGCCGTTCCAGGGGCTGGACTACACCCCGTACTTACCCCTGCTGGTTGGCTGTTTCCTCCTTCTTGGCCTGGAGTGGTTGCAACGCGAAAAGGAGTATTTTCTGCAGATACCTGCCTTGCCCCTGGTGGTGCGCTGGTTTGCCTACAGCACCTGCATCTTGATCATCCTGGTTTTCGGCGCCTTCGGCAGCAACGAGTTCATTTACACCCAGTTCTGAGCCGGGTTCCTGTTCCCCTGTTTCCGAAAGGGCTGCCTCGGCCGGCCCACTGGAGGGAACTGCACTCTGGCCAAATCAGGCCCATTCCAGTACAGTAGCCCACCATGATCGGATCATCACCATGCGGAGGACAGGAATGACACAAACTCGCGGACAGTGGAGCGGCCGTCTGGGCTTCATCCTGGCGGCCACCGGCAGCGCCATCGGCCTGGGCAACCTGTGGAAGTTCCCCTACATCACCCACGAGAACAACGGCGGCGCCTTCGTCCTGGTGTACATCGCCTGCGTGGCCCTGGTGGGCGCTCCCATCATGATCGCCGAGATCCTGATCGGGCGGCACACCCAGCTGTCCCCCGTGGGGGCGTTCAAGAAGCTGGGCAGAGGCAAGCCGGGCGGAGCGGCCTGGTCCGGTGTGGGCTTCCTGGGCGTGCTGGCGGGCTTCACCATCCTGTCCTACTACAGCGTGGTGGCCGGCTGGACCATCCACTACACCTGGCTGGCCCTGAGCGGCAAGCTGGCCAGTCTGGCCCAGTCCCCCGAGGCCCTTGGCAGCTACTTCGGCGGCGAATTCCTGGCCAGCGGGGGCAGCCAGATCTTCTACCATGTCCTGTTCATGGGTTTGACCATCGGTTCGGTCTATTTCGGGGTCAAGGGCGGCATCGAGCGGGTGGCCAGGATCCTCATGCCCACCCTGTTCGTGATCCTGCTGGTGCTGGTGGGATATTCGGCCACCACCAGCGGCTTCGGCGAGGCGCTGAGGTTCCTCTTCAGGCCGGACTTCCACACCCTGACCATGGGCGCCGTGCTGGAGGCCCTGGGTCACGCCTTCTTCACCCTCAGTCTGGGCATGGGCGCCATGCTCACCTACGGCAGCTACATGGGGCGTGACATCTCGGTGCCCCGGGCCGCCCTGCAGATCTCGGCCCTGGACACCATCATCGCCCTGATGGCCTGCGTCATCATGTTCAGCATCATCAACACCTCGGGCATCGAGGTGGCCAAGAGCGCCACCATCCTTTTCACAACCATCCCCACCGTCCTGGTCAAGTTGCCGGGCGCCGGCCTGCTGAACGCCCTGTTCTACGTGCTCATCGGGTTCGCCGCCCTGACCAGCACCATCAGCCTGCTGGAGGTTGTCAGCAGCTACGCCATCGATGAGCTGGGCTGGTCCCGCCCCCGCGCCACCCTGACCATGGGCCTCGTCATCACCCTGTTCGGCGTGCTCAATGCCCTCAGCCTGGGCGGCAACACCTCCCTTTCGTCCATCAACCTGATCGGGCGCGAGTCCACGGCCGGCGTGTTCGGCACCATGGATTACCTGGCCAGCAACTGGTTCCTGCCGGTGGGCGGTTTTCTCATCGCCCTTTTCGCCGGCTGGGTTCTTAACACGGCCATGACGCGCAAGGAACTGGAAGCGGGCCACGGTCCCATGGGCAGCTTCAAGGGCTGGCTTTTCCTGATCCGCTTCGTGGCCCCCCTGGCCGTGGGCGCCATCATCGTCAGCGTCATCCTGGGCAAGGAATACCAGTGATGGCCGGGGTGCGGCCATGATTCGCCGTCGCGGTTTCATCTACGGCATCCTGGTGGGCCTGCTGGTCATCATGGGCATCTGGTGGATGTACTTCCTGACCAGCGAGAGCAGCGCCCACGCGGAATTCCGGCGACAGAAGCTGGTGAACGACCGCCTGCATGCGGCGTTCCTGATCCGGTCGGACCCCCTGGTGGCCGCCGATCCGCAGGGCCACCTGGGCCGCATGTTCCCCCACCTCGTCTTCAGCAGCGAGGGCAAGCAGGTTCACGTGGACATCAACCCCATGGTGTTGCGGGAGATCGAACACGAGGCCACGAAGACCCGGAACATGTTCCTCTTCGAGGGACTGTTCTTCATGGCGCTGCTGCTGGCGGGGTCGGTGATCCTGGTGCTGAGCTGGCGCAGCGAGGCCCGCTACGTCCAGGCCCGCGAGCTGTTCCTGGCCGGGGCGGCCCACGAGTTCAAGACCCCACTGGCCAGCCTCAAGCTGTACACCGAGACCCTGGGCCGCACGGGATTGAAGGAGGGAGACAGCCAGCTCATCCGGGGCCACATGGGACAAGACATCGTGCGCCTGGAGCGCCTGGTCAACGAGGTGCTGGCCATGAGCGCCTCGGACGCCTTCACCATGGCCCCGCGCAGCCGGATGGACCTGGTGGAGGAAACCTCGGTGATCCTGCGGGAACTGGCGGGATTCATACGCGAGAACGACTCGGTGCTGGAATTTCAGCATGACGAGCAGGTGTTCATGGAGGGCCTGAAGGTGCCCTTCGGTCTGGCCCTGCGCAATCTCATCGTCAACGCCGTGAACCACAGCCCCGAGGGTGTGAGCATCCTGGTCACCCTGCGCCGCGGCACCCGGAAACACCGCCTGACGGTGAAGGACAACGGCCCGGGAATTCCCCGCCGCTTGCAGGGCCGGATCTTTGAATGTTTCTATAGCGGGAGCCGTGAAGGCAAGGCGTCGGCCGGAACCGGCCTGGGTCTGTACCTGGTGCGGCGCAATATCGAAACCCTGGGTGGCAGCGTGGAACTGGAAAGCGAAGAGGGGAAGGGCAGCGCCTTCACCCTGGTCCTGCCCGCCGCCGGCTCCTGAAAACCGGAAAGTCGTGAAGGAGATCAAGCCATGAAGCGCCGAATCCTGGTGGTCGAAGACGACGCCCATCTGGCCGATGGATTGCGGATCAACCTGGAGCTGGAAGGTTATGAACCCGTCCTGGCCGGCAGCGCCGAGGAAGGCCTGGATCTGTGGCGCCGGGGTGGCCTGGATTTGATCCTGCTGGATGTCATGCTGCCCGGCATGGACGGCTTCAGCATGTGCCGGCAGGTGCGGCGGGAAGGCGACCGCATTCCCATCCTGTTTCTCACCGCGCGCAGCGCGGGCCAGGACCGCATCCAGGGACTGGACGAGGGCGGTGACGACTACATCACCAAGCCCTTCGAGTTGCAGGAGCTGCTTGCCCGCATCAAATCCATTTTCCGACGCCAGGACTGGTTCCGCGGCCAGGAGGCTCCCGAGGTCCTGACCATCGGCCGGGCGCAGGTGAACCTGCGGGCCTACCGGGCCACCACACCGGACGGCGAGGTGGACCTGAAGGAAAAAGAGGTCATGATCCTGCGCCTGTTGAAGGAACACGAGGGCGAGCCCGTGGACCGGGAGACCATCCTGGACCGGGTCTGGGGCTTCGGAGCCTACCCCACCACCCGGACGGTGGACAACTTCATCCTGGCCCTGCGCAAGATCGTCGAGGAGGACCCCAAGAAACCCCAGCACATCCTGACCGTCCACGGCATCGGTTACCGGCTTGTGGCCGATCCCGGCCAGGAATCATGAGCGGTCTGCCCCCCACTCTGGGCCCCCTGCTGCAGCAGGCCGCGGGATGGACCGACGCCGACTTTCTCCAGTATGCTCCGCGCCTGCTGGACCGGGCCTGTGAAACCCTCGAGCGCGAAGGCCTGTCCGCCCTGGACCAGGAAGGGTGGTGGTTGTTCCTGCAGCTGACCCGCCATCCCCGCTTCCTGACCGCCCTGCCGGATGACGAGGCCCGCCGCCGCTGGGCCGATCTGACCTTCGCCATCATCGAGGGCACCGGCTTCGATCTGGGGCGCCTGCTGGATCAGCGCGCCGGGGAGATGCCCGAGCGCGTCCTGTTCAAGGACACCAAGGAGGGGCGCGCGGCCGACTGGACGTACAAGCAGGTCCGTCGGCGGGCCCGCACCAACGCGGCCATTTTCCTGAAGGAAGGCTTGCCCGAAGGGCCGGTGCCGGAAGGCGCCCTGAACGATGGCCACCCCCGGGTGGCCCTGCTGTGCGAGAACGGCATCGGCGGGGCCTGCTGCGACCTGGCCTGCCTGACTCATGGCATCTTCGTCGCGCCCCTGAACGTGCACTTCAACACGGACAACCTGAGCTGGATCTTCGACCGGCTGGACATCACCACGGCCGTGTGCGACCACCCCGACCGCCTGGAGATCCTGCTGGCGGTGCGGGACAGGACCCGGCGCAAGTTCAAGATCTTCACCCTGAACGAGTGTCCCCTGGCGGGGCAGGACGACATCCAGAATCTGGAAGAGCGCCGCAGCCTGCTGGATCGCGACGAGATCGCTCCCCTCCTGGACCAGAGCCCCCGGATGGGTATGCGCGACACGGCCACGGTCATGTTCACCAGTGGCAGCACCGGTCTGCCCAAGGGTGTGGCCTTCAACCAGCACAACCTGGTCAGCAAGCGCTTCGCCCGGGCGGCCGCCTTGCCCGAGGTGGGCAGGGACGAGGTCATGCTGTGCTTCCTGCCCCTGTTCCACACCTTCGGCCGCTACCTGGAAATGCTGGGCACCATCTTCTGGGGCGGCACTTACGTTTTCGCGGCCAATCCCTCGGCCGAGGGCTTGCTGAGCCAGTTCCCGGTCATCCGCCCCACCGCCCTCATCTCGGTGCCCGTGCGCTGGGTGCAGATCAGGGACCGGGTGCTGGCCCTGCAGGATGACCCCGAACGGCCTCTGGACCAGAGCGAGGCCTTTCGCCAGGTCACGGGGGGCCGCCTTTCGTGGGGACTTTCCGCCGCCGGCTACCTGGACCCCAAGGTGTTCCGTTTCTTCCATCGCCACCAGGTGGCCCTGTGCAGCGGCTTCGGCATGACCGAGGGCACCGGCGGGCTGACCATGACCCCGCCCGGCGATTACGTGGAAAACTCGGTGGGCCGCCCCCTGCCAGGGGTGGCCGTGCGCTTCGGCGAGGACGGAGAGCTCCAGATCGCCGGCCCCTACATCGCCCGTTATCTTCCCGCCGAGGGTGAGCCGGGAGACACCCGCGTGGAAGCCCCCGAATCCGATGAGCACTGGCTGTCCACGGGGGACCTTTTCCGGGAGATCGAGGGGGGCCACCTGGAAATCGTCGACCGCATCAAGGACATCTACAAGAACAACCGGGGGCAGACCATCGCACCCCGCCGGGTGGAAAGCCTGTTCGAGGGTGTGCCGGGCATCAAGCGCACCTTCCTGGCCGGGGACGGCCGCAGCTTCAACACCCTGCTCATCGTGCCCGACAATGAAGACGAGGTGCTGCGCTCGTTGCGCGGCGAGGACGAACGCCGCGAGTACTTCCAGCAGATCGTCACCACCGCCAACCCCAAGCTGGCCTCTTTCGAGCGGGTGGTGAACTTCGCGGTGCTGGACCGGGATTTCACCATCGAGCAGAAGGAACTGACGGCCAAGGGCTCCCTGCGGCGCAAGACCATCGAACAGAACTTCGCCGCCACCATCAGCGAACTGTACCAGTCGAATGTCCAGGAACTTGACGTGGGCCCGCTGCGGGTTCGCATCCCCCGCTGGTTCTTCCGCGACCTGGGCATCCTGGAAGACGCCATCGAAGTGGACGGAACCACCCTGGTCAACAGGGAGAACGACCTGAACCTGGTGGTGACCGAAGGCCAGGACGGGCGGGTGCAGGTGGGCGACCTGGAATATCGCCTGCAGGGTCAGGTGGTGGACCTGGGCATCATGACGCGCCAGCCCCTGCTGTGGATGGCCAACACCCAGCTCATGGATTTCTGCCCCTGCAAGGTGGGCTGGGACGCCGACCTGGGGCCCTTCACGGAACAGGTATCCCTGCCCCTGCGCCTGGAGAGCGAGGTGCCCTCGGCCGTGGTCGGGGGACGCGTGGACCGCCAGCTGGATCTGGTGAACACCCTTTGCTGCCGGGCCCTGTTCGGGGACACCCGCAGCGCCCTGGCGGCGGTCGTGGATCTGGACGATCAGCTGGGCCACGTGGGCGCCCGCCAGCAGGAGGTCATCCGGCGCAGGCTGGAGGCCCTGGCCTATCATCCCGACATGGGCGTGCGCTGCCGGGCCTACCAGGTGCTGGTCCTGGACCAGCCCGTGCCCGATTACCTGCGCTACCTGCCCACCTTCATCGAATCCGGGCGGCCGTTCCTGGACGAGCAGAGCTTCCAGTCCATCAGCAAGGCAGCCATCGAACCGCGGCGGCTCCAGGCCTTCAGGCAACGGCTGCACAGCTACCGCACCCAGCTGAGCTGGCCCGCCGACGACAAGACGCGCCACCTGTTCAAGGACCTGTTCCGGCTGCTGGCCGACTTCGGCCGTTTCCACCCCGAGTTCTACAGCACCATCCGCGAAGAACTGGTGACCTGGATCATGCATGGCGAGGATCCGGAACTGGCCGACGAGGCCGCCGAGGCCCTGCGCGAGCTGAGCGACTGGCTCGAGGAGACCATGCTGGCCAGATATACCGGTGCCGATCCCGCCGCCTGGCAGGACAAGATCGTCTTCCAGGAGGGGTTGAGCAGCGAGGAGGTAGGCCGCCTGCAGGAAGTCCTGGTGGGCACCACCTTCCTGAAGCAATCGGTGAACCTGGCCTTCGAGGGCGAGGACTTCTGCCTGACCGACGTGGGTCCCGGCGGCATCTGGGTGTCGCGGATCATCAGCCGCTACGAGGATTCGCGCTACCGGGTGAGCATCAACACCCAGACCGGCAAGCACTTCGACCTGCAGGTCATCATCCGGCTGGACATCGACCAGCAATCGGTGCAGGAAACCATCTTCTGGTACATCGCCATCCGGGGTTATCCCTTCGGGACACCCATGCTGCCCGCCTTCGGCTGTTGCCGCCCCGAGCTGGGCGCACTATCCATGGCCTACGTCAGCGACCTGACGGTGTGGGAAAAGATCCGCGAGTTCAGCAGCGTGCGGGGACCGGGGACGCCCCCGCCCTCGCGCTGGCGCTGGCACCAGCTCATGGTCCGGGCCGTCTCGGTCATCGTCAAGGGCTGGCGGAACAGCGGCCGCCGGATCATTCCCGGCTTGATCACGCCCAACAACATCCTGGTGCCCGAGCCGGATTTCCGCCTGGGCGCGGTGCAGAACAACCTGACGGGCTGGCGGCCCTACGAGGGCCCCCTGTCCTTGATCCGCCCCATCTGGCGCAACATGTACCAGCACACCATCAGCCACTATCCCTGGAGCCGGAACTACCTCAAGCGGGAATGGATCTTCGAAAGCTTCGTGGAGGCCATGGGCGTGGAAGATGCGCGGCAGTGGTTCCAGGAGTTGCAGGAGGAGATCAGCCTGACCGGGGATCCGGGCCTGGGCCACGGCTTCGTGAAGGCCTTGACCGACTTCGTCGCCCACCTGGATACGCGGTACTACCTGCCCCTGCAACTGAAGGGGGCCATCGCCCGCTTCGAGGAATGGGAACGGGTCAACGCCCAGGCTCCGTTGCGCGCCAGGCTGGAGATCCTCGAGGAACTGGGGCGGCTGTACCGGCTGAACCGATTGCCCGAGATCACCCGTTTCACCCTGTTCCGCAACACCTACTTCAGGGATGCGGACCTGGCTTTCCTGGACGTTTTCGACCGCCTGCTGGCCCACATGTTCCGCAATCCCGGGCAGCGGGCCACCCAGATGGTTGAACTTTCCGATCTGGGTTCGTTGATCACCGATCCTGATGACCGCCTGGCCTTCAATCGCCTGGTCTTTCCCTACCGCAAGCGCGGGACCAAGATGGAGATCAAGACCGTGGGCGAGGCCGGCCGTCACCAGATCATCGTGCGCTCGACCATCACCGACAACAACGGCCGCAAGTACGGTGTCGGCGAGCCCAGCACCCCCGCCGACGTGGGCCAGATCTACAGCCTGTTCCTGCAGTCGGGCTTCCCCAAGAGCATCAGCGAGACCGACCGCTACTTCGTGGTGACGGACGAGGCTGAACAGATCATCGGCGGCGTGGTCTATCGTCTGCTGGAAGACGACGTGGTGTTCCTGGACGGCATCGTGGTTTCCAAGGCCCTGGCCGAGAGGGGAATCGCCGGGGCTGTGCTGGAAGATTTCGTCACGCGCATGACCTCGCGCGGGCACAAGCTCATCAAGACCCACTTCTTCCTGCGCCGCTTCTACCAGGGCCACGGTTTCCGGCTGGACAATCGCTGGGGAGGGCTGGTGAGGTTCCTCTAGGCTGCCGACACCAGAGGCAATGACCGGGCCCGGCGCCACAACGCGACCGGGCCCTTTTTCCAGGGAAGGGACTAGTTCTCGTCTTCCAGGATATGG
The DNA here is from genome assembly GCA_963674845.2 of Candidatus Krumholzibacteriia bacterium. Taxonomy (GTDB): domain Bacteria; phylum Krumholzibacteriota; class Krumholzibacteriia; order LZORAL124-64-63; family LZORAL124-64-63; genus LZORAL124-64-63. The sequence goes on from CAXXKE010000001.1 coordinate 1,122,162, forward strand.
CGCTGCCACTGGTTGCCGTCCCGCCAGCGGCACACCGGACGCAGGGCCAGCAGACCTGCCTGCCCCACCGAGCGCTCCAGCCAGCGCACCTCCTCCAGCTTGGCGCGCACGTCCGGGTCCGGCCCGGGTTTCAGACCGTGCTCCCTGAGCACCAGCGAACCCTTGGCCCGGATGTTCAGCTCGGTCTGCAGGCGCAGCAGACACAGCATGTCGGCCAGCTTGTCCGGGCGGAAGCTGTCCCGCAGGGAATGCAGGTAACGGCCCAGGGGGGACCGGCCCACCTCGCCGCTCTGGATGAGGGCCAGCAATTCGGTGTCCCGGTCGAACCCCGTCCCCAGCCAACGGCGCAACCGTTTCTCGCCCAGGGCATAGACCAGCCACAGGATGACGGGCATGACCACCAGCAAGGCGATGGTTGTGGGCACCGGCCACATCATGAACCGGTTGAAGGCCGCATGGAAAACCGTGGCCAGGGCCAAGCCCGGCAGCCAGACCGCCGCCGATCCGGGATGCCGCTGGTCGCTGACCGAGCGGGTGAGGATGGCGAACAGGGCGGTGGCCCCGCCGTGCATGATGGCCGTCCCGAAGCCCCGGATGATCCAGACCAGCATGGGTGATTCACCCGCGAAGGTTTTCAGGTAGTAGATGTTCTCCACCAGGGCGAAGCCGGCCCCGGTGGCGAAGCCCAGGATGGCCGCATCCACCAGGAAGCCCACCCGCCCCGACCGGATGAGCCACCACATGTAGGCCGCCTTGCAGACCTCCTCCACCAGGGGGGCCACGAAGATGGCGAAGGTGAAGACCTCCCAGCGCAGCAGGCTCATGATGCTGGAATTGACGATGAAGGTGAGTGCCCCGGCGGCCACCCCGAACAGCAGGCTCCACCCGATGCGGCGGGGGCGGACCAGCTTGAAGGTGTCCATGAGGACCAGAACCAGCAACAAGGCCAGGACCGGCAACAGGGCACAGCTTCCCCGCAGGGCCAGACCCCAGTTCAGGGCCGGCTCACTCAAACCGGAACACCCCTTCGAAACCCGCCAGGGAAAACACCTCGCGCAGGTGAGGATTGAGACCAGACAGGGTCAGGCCCTCACCCCTCTCCATGAGGCGGCGCTGGGTGGCGGCCAGCAGGCCCAGACCGATGCTGGCGATGTACTCGAGTTGGGAAAAATCCAGACGGGTGCTGGTCTCGATGCCCTCCAGGTGCTGGCGGGCAATGGGCGCCGAAACGGCGTCCAGGCGTCCGATCAGAATCACGTTTCCCTGGGGATCATCTTCGATGTTGAACACGCTGGCCCCTCCCTGTCACACTTCGGACCGGCCCTCCTCGGGCCACAGATTCATGATATCCCTGGCAGATTCCTTTTCGGATTTCAGCAGATCCTCGATGGTGGTCTGCTCCAGGACATCGACCACCCGCCGGGCCAGATGCCGCCACACCGAGCGCAGGCCGCAATCCCCGTGTCGAGTACAATCGTTATCCGCTTTTTCCGGGCAGGGATAGGAGAAAATGGGATCTCCGTTGATGCAGCGTATCACCTTTCCGGCAGAAAGGCGCGCAGGAATATCCGCCAGGATGTAGCCGCCGTTGCGCCCCCGCACGGCGTCCACCACCCCTCCCCGCCGCAGAATGCCCAGCAGTTTGGCCACCGTTGGCTCGGGCAGGTTCTCGCTCTCGGCCAGGTCTCCCAGGGTCTGTTGCCGGCCGGCCTCGGCCAGTCGCATGACCAGCCGCAAACCTTGCTCTTCGGCCTTGGAAATCCGGAACATGGTCTATCCTTCGTGACGCCGCCGGGACCATCCCGGCGGCGGAGGGATAAACTTTATATCAGAGGTTTGGTATTAATTCCAGCAGGATTGCAGGAGGAATCATTTCAATCGGGCACAATGATTTCCTGCTGCAGGAAATCGCCGTACATGTCCGCCGCGCGGGAGAGGATATCGGCGTAGGCCCGGGAGCGGGTCACGGCCTGGAAATAGGGCTTGAGCTCGTCGAACCCCATCTGGTCTTCCCTTTGCAGGAGGATGAGCCGGGCCGCCAGGACGCTGTCGGGCTTGACGAGAGTCAGCAGGTCCTGCCCCACCCCCAGCCGCTCCAGAAAAACGGCCACGCTGTCCCGCGGCGCCGGATCGGGCAGCAGATCCTGCCCCACCGCGGTGGTGGTGACCAGCCGGTAACCCTCGGTCCACCAGCGGGGATCATGGCTGGGCTGCGGTTCGGGGGTTTTGGGCTTTTCTCGGGGGGGAGGAAGAGGGCGATCCTCCTTCAGGATCTCGATGGGTGGCGCCAGGACCATCCAGTCCGGCCGCAGGCACAGGTCACGCCCCTGGCCCATGGCCAGGCGGTCCTTGCCCAACTCCAGCCAGCTTTCGGGAATGAGCGCGAACAGGCACCAGACAAGGAGCAGGGCCAGCCCCACGGAAAGGGGCCACTTCCAGGGATTGGGCGACCGGTAGCGCATGCCCTCCAAACGCCGGGCGCAGACACGAGTTCCAGGAGATGTGGTCCGGGGTCAAACGGAGTGGAACTGCCCGGTCTGGACCTGGGCCAGGATCTTCTTGAGAGCGGTCACCTGAAGCGGTTTGGTGAGATAATCATCCATGCCGGCGGCAAGGCAGCGGTCGCGGTCTTCCGCCGAGGCGTGGGCTGTGAGGGCCACGATGGGCACCCGGTATCCCTGCGCCGAGCCCAGGTCACGAATGGCCCGGGCTGCCTGCAAGCCGTCCATGACTGGCATCTGCACATCCATGAAAATGAAGTCGAAGGCCCTGTTTTTCTGCTTCTCCACGCCGATCCGGCCGTTCTCGGCCAGCGTTACCCGGTGCCCCATCTTGCCGAGAACCTTGGCCGCCAGACGCGCATTGACGTGGTTGTCCTCCACCACCAGGATGTTCAGGGGATCGCGGGAGGCGGTGCCGGTTTGCTGCTCCAGCACCGGCGCCTCATGGGCCTGGCCCGCAGGCCGGAATTTTTCGGCAACTTCGCTTTCGGTGGCCGGGAAACTGAACGTGAAGGTGCTGCCCTGCCCTTCCACGCTTTCGACGGCGATGGTGCCCCCCATCTTGAGCAACAAGGCCCGGCAAATGGGCAGTCCCATTCCCGCTCCGCCGAACTCCCGCTTGAACGTGCAATCGGCCTGGTTGAAGGCCTCGAAAATGGTCTTCAGCTTGGTGCCGGGAATGCCCACCCCCGTGTCTTGCACCTCGCCGGTGATGATCCAGGCACGGTCTGGCTGGGGTCGGGCTGAAATCCGCAGAACGACCTCGCCGCTGCGGGTGAACTTGATGGCGTTACCCAGCAGCTTCTGCAAGACCTGGCCCACCCTGCCTTCGTCGAATTCCAGGACCCGGGGAATATCCGGGCCAAATTCCACCCGCAAGAGCACCTGGGGCCCGTCGGGTTCGCGGGATTTGACCTGACTCACCGTCCGGTCCACCAGGTTCTTCAGATTCACGGGAGCGGACTGAAGAGTGAGACTACCTCGTTCCAGCTGGCTGTAATCCAGGATGTCGCTGACCATGTCCAGGAGGTTCAATCCTGATTGGCGAACCAGCTGGAGGTACTCGCGCTGTTCATCGGTGAGATCGGTGGCCAGGGCCAGTTCAGCCATGCCCAGAACACCGTTTATTGGTGTCCGCACCTCGTGGCTCATGTTGGCCAGGAAAAGGCTCTTGGCCTCGCTGGCCACCTCGGCCGCCTTGATGGCGTCCTCCAGTTCCTTGCCGCGCTTTTCCAGCAGGTAGGTGGCCCGCAGTTCCCGCAGGATCTGGTGGTTCTGGACCCGGGCCATCCCCACACTGTAGGCCAAGTATACCAGACTCATGGCAGCCAGAGGGGTCCAGCCCTCCCCCGTGCGCGTGGCGCTGTAGAGGGCGATCCAGCCGGTGATGATGCACACGGTGCTGATGGCCAGTCGCCGATCGGCGCTCAGGGCGGTCAGGGTGCCGGCTGTCACGCCCACCACGGCCAGGAACACCACCAGCACCTGCCAGTTGACCTCGGAGAAGGACCGCAAGCAAAGATGGATGACGGCCACGAAGACCAGGGTGAGGAAGATGGTTCCAGCCCTGAACAGCCCCCGCCAGAGGGCCGGATTCCGGGGAAAGATGGTCTCCATACGGCGGCAAAGGATTTGCCGGAAGATGCCCCCCAGCACCAGCAGCACCACCAGCAAGCCCATGAGGACCGGCTGGATGGTCATGACCCCCGTGGAGCCGCCCACGATGAGAGCGAGAAGGGCATAGGCAAAAGAGCCCTGGGCTCCGCGCCGGGCCAGGATCCTGGCCAATCTGATTTCTTCGTTTGCCGACGCCAGGGAGTACATTCGTCAATCCAGGCTCAGGTCAATCCCCCAGAAAGCCATCTCCGGTCCTGTGCCCGGATCACGACTTTGCTCCCCACGCTCATCGGCAAACATAAGGATTTCATGAGGTTTTTCTGCCGCTTGCCTCAGCGAAACCTAAAGAAGGACAAGCCGTCCAGAGCTGACGGGGTGCGGCACTTCGGCCAGGCGAAGGCTCAGATCGGGCAGGATTTCCAGCACCCGGCCTTCGTGGAGGGGTGGTCCCTGGAATTCAACATCACCAGTCCCGGAAGGCCAGATACCCACCCGGCGGCCCAGAACCAGGGAGCGATGACGGTAATCCGCCAGCAAGGAAGAGGGCCCCTGGGTCTCCAGTTGCCTCACCCTCCGGGTGATGGCCAGGGCATACCCCCTGTACAGGGTGGCCAGGGTGGGGGTCCGCCCGGCCAGATGGTGCGCCAGGCAGGTTGCTCCTGGTCCGGTCCGAGGAGCATTCGTCTGGGGGGCGGCCGCCACGTTGATTCCCACCCCGAAAACCACGGATTCCAGCCGTCCCCCCTGGGAGCGGGCCGCGGTCAGCACCCCGGCCACCTTCCGGCCTTGCCAGAGGATGTCGTTGACCCACTTGATGCCCGGCCGGCCGGCCTCAGCCCCTGCCCCGTTCCCGAGTTGCAACGGATCCAGCAGATCCAGCACCGCCAGGGCCGGCAGGGCCACCAGGGCGCGCCCGCATTGCTCGGCGTCCAGGTCCAGCCGCACCCGGCCGCTCCAGTGGAAGTTACCGGGCAGGGTTTGCCACGGGCGCCCGTGCTGGCCATGGAAGTTGGATCCTCCCAGGGCCAGGCAGGCCAGGTTGCCCGGGTCGCCAGAAAGCCGGCGCAACTCGTCGTACTGGGATTGCGGGGCCTCTTTCACCAGAACATGATGGTCCCAGAATGGCCCCGGCTCCGGACCAGGAGCGATCCAGCCGCCCCCGGGGCCGGACCCGCAGCCCGGAAGCAGGCCCGCGAGCCAGTCGGGGGCCCCCTTGGCCAGGGGACTGGCCACCTTTTCATCCAGGTCCAGGATGGCCAGCAAGGCGGGGTCATCGGTGAAGATACTCACGTTTCCTCGTTTCAGGCACCACTCGGGTGGGAGTTAAACCACGGCGGCTAAGCCAGCCCCAGGGTGCAATATGCAGCACATTCCGGCTGCTGAAAAGGGCTTTGCACCGTGTAAACATTGTGCTAAGGTGCGGAACATTGAAACAGGCCACAAATACGGGAATCACATTCATGCGAAGGAAGCTGGCCAGCGGAGGATCGCCCTATATCCTGCCGGGACCACCGGCCTTCGTTTTTTCCCGTCAACCCCATGCGCCAACCGTTTCAACACCATCGAGTCGCCGTTCAACTCCAAAGGAGACATGATGAACAAAAAGAGAGTCTTTTCCCTGCTGCTGGCGGGATTCCTGGTCCTGGGGGCTGCGGGCGCCCTGGCCGCCGGGTTCAATATCTACGAGGCCGGTGTGAGGGCCACCGCCCTGGGCGGCGCCTTCACGGCCACGGCCGATGACGGATCGGCCCTGTTCTACAACGCGGCCGGCATGTCCTTCCATCAGGGCGCCAGGCTGAACCTCAATCTCATGCCCATCGGCCCCCGCTTCAAGTACCAGGGCGCGGTTGACGCCACCGGCCCCGGCGAATATGCCGAAGTCGAGCACAAGTGGTACCTGGTGCCCGGTGCTTACTACACCAACAACACCCACGAGAAGCTGGCCTTCGGCGTGGGCGTGTACGCCCCCTTCGGACTGGGTGTCGAGTGGATGGACCCCATGAACTTCGTGGGTCGCTACGTGAGCTACGACGTGGACATCCAGACCGTGTACGTAACCCCCGCCGTCAGCTACAAGGTCACCCCCGAGCTGGCCATCGCCGTGGGCGCGGACATCGCCGAGCAGCACCTGAGCCTGCAGCGCATCACCCCCCATCCCGAGCTGGGCGTCAACGCCCTGGATCTGGAGATCGACGGCACCAGCAAGATCAACGTCACGCCCAGCCTGGGCCTGATGTACCGCCCCGACGACAAGCTGAGCGTGGGCCTCATGTATCACCATGAGAAGACCCTGGAGTTCGAGGATCAGGACGCCACCCTGACCAACATGATCGACGCCGGGGATCCGGGCTACAGCTGGTCCTCCCTGCTGCTGAACAGCATCGGCGGCGGCGACCAGACCATCAGCTCCGAGCTGAACCTGCCCTACATCCTGAGCCTGGGCGCCGCCTACCAGGTGACGCCCCGCGTGCGGGTCGAGGGCAACTACGTGCACTTCGGCTGGAGCACCTTCGAGAAGCTGGCCATGGACTTCAGCACCGACAGCCTGGACAACGAGATCCACTTCGCCTACGAAGACTCGTGGCAGGTGCGCTTCGGCCTGAACTACGAGGCCGTGCCCGGCGAGCTGAACCTCATGGCCGGTTACGTGTACGACACCACGCCCCAGCCCACCGCCTCGGTCAGCCCCCTGCTGCCCGACTCGGACCGCAAGGACTACAGCCTGGGCGTGCAGTACTTCAAGAACAGCTGGGAATTCAGCGCCTGCTACATGTTCGTCAAGGCCGACGAGCGGTCCAATATCGAGAACGGCCAGCCGGCCAACCCGGACCCCAGTTACCCCGTGGGCACTTACAAGAACCTCGCCAACATCTGGGGTGTCGGCGTCGGTTATCACTTCTAGGAGGAGGTGCAGGAAATGAAGAAAACCATCAAGATCCTGGCGATCCTGCCTGTCCTGCTCGGCCTGCTCCTGGCCGGCTGCACGGTGGAAGCCCCCGATGCCGACCAGACCTTGCGCGCCCCTCAGGGTGAAGAGGTCTTCGCCAACTACGTGGCCCTGGGCAACAGCCTGACGGCCGGTTACATGGACAGCGGCCTGAGCCGACTGGGCCAGGCAAGCAGCTATCCCAGCCTCATCGCGCGGCAGATCGGCGCGGCCGAGTTCACCCAGCCCTGGGTGGAGCTGCCCGGCGTGGGCGGCATGACCCAGCTGGGCATCGCCGGCGTGCTGCACTTCACCGGCACCGGCATCGAGGTGCTGGACTACACCACCCCCAGCGCGGGCGCCGATCCCACCGGCGGTCTGTTGCTGGCCCTGGCCCAGCCCACGCCCTACCACAACCTGGGCGTGCCCGGAGCCTTCCTGCATGACGTGCTGAACACCACCACCAGCGCGGAATCCGTCATGCCCAACAACAGGTTCTTCGACTTCATCAACCGGGCGACGTTCTTCGACAACGTGGAGAAGCCCCTGTCGGCCACCACGACCTACCAGTCGGCCAGCATGTTCGGCGCCGCCCTGGCCAAGGGCCCCACCCTGGCCACCCTGTGGATCGGCAACAACGACATCCTGGGCTCCGCCACCAACGGCACCGACCAGGCCATGACCGACCCGGCCGTCTTCCAGGCCGAGTATACCACCCTGCTGGGTGGACTGGCCGGCGGCCTGATCCAGCGGACGGGCTGGCCCGCCACCATCATCGTGGCCACCGTGCCCAGCGTCACCAGCACGCCCTTCTTCATGGCTCCCGCCCAGTTCGAGGCGGCCTTCCAGGGCATGGCCGGCGTGCCCTGGAGCGCGGGCTACAAGGAGGCCGACGTGGCCCTGGTCACCTTCAGCGCCCTTTCCGGGGCCGACCCGGACTCTACCTTGGCAGGGAACTACACCCTGACCAACGCCGAGGTCCTGGCCATCGAGACGCGGACGGCCCAGTTCAACGGCGTGATCAACGCCGTGGCCGCGGCCTTCAGCACGCCGGGTTCGGAGCTGTACGGCATGGCCAAGGTGGGCGTGGTGGACTCCCAGGCCGAGCTGGGCTCGTGGACGGCCGAGCAGCGCACCCACTTCCTGTTCATGGCCCTGGCCGGGGACACCGCCGCCGCCAGCAAGACCTACTTCTCGCTGGACGGGGTGCACCCCAACAACATGGGCTACGGCCGGATCGCCAACGTCTTCATCGACAAGATCAACGAGGTGGCCGGCACCGACGTGCCCCCGGTGGATCCGGGCGCCCTGAGCTGGGATCCCACCTATTCCGCCTACGGACCGTCCCACCTCACCAAGGCGAATGGCCCCCTGCTGACCAGGGACGCCGCCGAGGCCATGACGGCCATCTGGCGCTGATCGTTGCTGAGTGGGGTGTGAGCACACCCTGGGAGGGGGAGCCTGAAGGCTCCCCCTCTTTCGTCCCGGGAACGAGGCGGAACCTGCCCCGCCCCTTTCCGGTTCAAGCCGGGAATTTGCGCCGATAACGACCTGAGGGTTTTTCGTGCAGCGAGGCCCAACCTGTTTTAAATTATGGGTGTTCAATTCTGCCAGCCAAACAGTCAGCAGGTCGGTGCACACCGGCCCGGAGGATAAAGGATG
>CAXXKE010000002.1:0-610263 GCA_963674845.2 Candidatus Krumholzibacteriia bacterium
TTCGGAGAGCGATTCTTTCTTGTTCCCCCTTTGGAAAAGGGGGCTAGGGGGATTTGTGCGTCCAAGAAATCCCCCCTAACCCCCCTTTGACAAAGGGGGGGAAGAAGGCTTCTTCAACTCATTATGATTAAGTTAACGCCGATGCCCCGCACCCCGCAAAAACTTCCGAATAAAGTGTGCGTTGGGGCACGATGAACGTTTGCGGTAGGGACAATAAGAGGACGGAAGTGACAGAGGATGGATTACTTGATAGTATGCTCCGGTCTTGAACCGGAAGGGCATGAGCAAATGTCTGGATTCTTAGGTTCTGTTACGGAATAAACCTTGTATGTCTTGAAGCCCCTCCCCCCCCATGCTCGGGGACAGGGGAGTTTCCCGGCTCCCTCTGGGAGAGGGAGCCGGGTGAGGGTCTTCCGGGTGGATCGTTCCACCCACTCTTGCCAATTATTGCCAGGTTTATTTTGACACTGACTCTTAATCCCCGTCGAACAAGGAGTTATTCGATGGCTGCAGCAATACCGGAAGGTTATCACAGCGTCACACCGATGTTGGTGGTGAAAGATGGCCGCAAGGCCATCGAATTCTACAAGAAGGCCTTTGGAGCCACGGAACGCTATTCCATGCCGGGACCTGACGGCACTGGAGTGGTGCACGCTGAGTTCCAGATCGGCGACTCGATCATCATGCTTGGAGAGGAACACCCGAATGAGGCGTGCAAGAGCGCCCAGACCATGGGTGGTTCCCCGGTGAGCTTCTACATCTACGTCGAAGATGTGGACGAAGCCTTCAGAATAGCAGTGGAAGCCGGTTCCGAGCCAAGGATGCCGCTCCAGGACATGTTCTGGGGAGACCGAATGGGCACCGTTGAGGACCCCTTCGGTTACAGTTGGAGTCTCGCCACCCGGACCAGGGAACTGACACCCGAAGAAATCGAGGAAGGCGCAAAGGCTTGGTTCGCCCAGATGGGGAGGGGATAGAGAGGGATACAGACGATAACGCTGGGAAGCAGTGACTACCGATCTCCTTGACCGGCCTGTCTCCCACAGAGAATCGTAATGGTGCACCAGTGGTCTTGGTTACTCGTTCGATTGCACATCGGTATGAGACGGTGCGACACGGTTCTCCTGCATCGATGTAAATGCGGTCCGCCCATGCTATTGCGGGCACTGGTTGCGGCTTTGGAGGCTATTCGTAAAAAGAGGAATTGTGGCAAAGCAAGCAAGCAGTCAACGGAGGCAAGCCCCCTCAACGGGGAGGGGGCCGGTACCAAGCCGCTAGAGTAGGCTCGACAAGTCCTTGACGAAGGCCGATATCCTATTCTGTGCATCAGCCTTATCCTGCGCAATCTTTCCGCTCAGTGCCTGAATCGAGTTGATCAAGCTTTGAGTCTTTTTGGCCGCGTCTCCGGTGATTTCCGCCTCGTAGCTTTCAAGTGCTCCCATTGCTCGATGAAGGTAGCTCTCAGCTTCGTTGAAGCGCTCTGACGCAGTCAGTTTCGAGGCTTCCAGGAGGCTCTTGCGGGCACGTTGCAGTGGAAGATTCACCTCGTCGTGAACGTACACAACAGCGTCTTGGATACCTGCCAAAGCCTGATCCGCACCCTTCAAATCGTTCTTCTTGAGGCGCGAAACCGCATCTTCCAGAAGGTTCTTTGCCTCGCGAACATCGAAAAATAGGCTCGCTTCCTCGAATCTGGTTGGGAGTGCCGAAAGCGTGTTCTGATTCTTGATTGTGGTTCTTTTGGCGGACTTATCCCTGGAAGACGAAGCGTCGAAGAACTCGTCCTCCTCTGTATACAGTGGTATCAGGACCTGTCTGACATTATCCTGATCGTGATATGTCACATCTCCGGATTTTATCGTGGCGTCTACCTTGAGTTCGGGCACGGTATTGTCGATAATCTTCGCGAGAGTCAAAGCTTGTTGAACATTCTTCAGAGCAGGCTTGGACTCCTTTCTCCTTATTTCCTGCCGCGCCTTATGGATGTGACGAAACGCCCGACTCGCTGCAATGGAGATGGCATCACGCTCGTCTGAGGTAAGTGTGGCTTGAGGGGTGATCTTGATGTCCGAACTTATCCGGCTTGAAGCTGCCGCTCTCGTTACGCTTCCCGATACGAGTAGGAAACAGCATACTGCCAGTATCACGTGCCAAAGCATGGTATTCTTTTCGTTCAAAATACTCCTCCAAGAGGTGATTGGTAATAGACTTCATACCATACCATATTGAAACATCCCGGCTGAGTATCATAGGTGGTTGTTCTATCACTCAGGTATTCCGGGCAAAATTCCCAGAACACATCAACGTTCATCAACAACGCACAAAATGCAAAAACACCTCCTTTCGTGTTGCATAGGCCATCTATAAGATGGCACGTCAGTTCACGGCATCCGTTGTGATTTAACCCCATTAACAGCGATTGTGAGCGGAACTCGAAACACAGATACCCTATGAGGGTGTCGCGAAACACCTTACATATACATAATCGTGTTATGGCCCCAACCACCCGCCTGATCCAGGAATCCTAGGAGCCTGACATACTTAGGTTTTCACGTGACGGACGACTTTGAGATTCTGCTGCATTGGTGGATCGTGCCACAGTACCGGCAAAGCATTGCGTTGCGCAACAGCCTCCTATGCTCCCATTTGTGTTTCAATCCAAATGCTATCAATATGCGACATCAGTCATGTCCGAGAGTTCCGTCAAAAATACTCAATAGACAGATTTTACGCCGAGCATGGGTCTAAGGTATTGTTTTGACCAATTATAGAGAGGCCGAAAGAACGCGCTCCGACGGTCAATCATCTTGATTCGTGCAAACTGCAAGGTGAACGGGAGAAGATCCCTGAATGATCGTCCCCGAGGGCTGACCGAGCAGAATCCACCGGAGTGTCACTGACGAACAACTGGAGCCGCAACCAAGATTCGCAGCATTACTGCTCGGGCCGCATCTGCATCGATGGCGGAGAACCGTGTTGGACCGCACGGCTTGAATGATTGGTTTGCCAACGGCCGAGAGGCTCACAGCAATAGTGGAAGTTTATCTTATAGACCTAAAAAAAGATCTTGCATGACTCTTCTTAATCAGTTAGATTATATTGAGTAAGTCTATCAATGGGTGTCTGCATAGTAGACACTGATAAGCTCAGAACTGTTGCCAAAAGCCTCACATTTGCCGGGACGTGGGATATCCGCGGGAGACGTGAAGGCCCAGATTGTGATCCAGGGAAGCCAGGGGGGCTTTTTCTGGATAGATGTAAGCCGCTGGTTTCAGATCTGCTTACCGTGTTCATGCGCGATGCGGCGGGCTCGCAAGATCTCACCAAATTCATGGCACAGTACGATCATCTACACGCCGCACATGCAGTATCATGTTGAAATTATTCTTATATAGATAAAAGCCAGGTATTATCTATGCCAGGCATTTATGGGAGGCGTGAAGAGTTTCGGGCACGTGAACCGGCCGGCGGGTCTTCGGCCGGAATCGTCCTCCGGAACATGGGGGGACATAGCTGACAACACAAACTCCGCAACTTCTACTTGCACAAGCAATTTCCAGGAGGTAATCATGGCTACAGTGAAATCGTTGGGCAGGGTGGCGGAAGACATTATGGTCAATGCTCTCAACACCATCCGTCTTGAAAACAGCGTAGGTTCTCAGCAGGTGAACCTGTTCCTGAAAACCGAAGTGTTATCCCCAAGAGGCTCGCTGTCCGTGGCTGAAAAAACGAGATCTATGCCCACGCCCGTGGAGACAGTTCACGTGTTCGCGGATCTCAAACCGTTGGCAAATTGGGCGCATCCGGTGCGACACCTATTCTATAGTCCGGAAAATGGTCACCTGGTACACAGCGAATACGATCACTTCCCACCAAATGATTTCGAGACCGATCCGAAGGCTTACCAGCCAATGCACATCCCTCAGGTTCATTTCGAGGCTCCCCGTTCGGTTGCCGAACCCGAGGTTGGGAAACAATTCCATCTACCGCGTGCATTTTCGCCCCGCGTGCTGAACGCTGCAGGGAAGCGATACGCCATTCTGTTCTCCGGCAACTCGAACAACCGGCACCTGAATGATCTGGAATTTCTCTACAGAGTCCTTCTGGACGATTACGGGTTCGATCCGGATAACATTACCGTAATGAACTATGACGGCACGCTCAACTACAGTGGGAGCCCACAGCCGGTGGGCAACTGGCCCGGAGACAACACGCCTTATAGGCTGAAGGGACATATCAACGGCCGTGGCGACCGGAAAGCCTTCGAATCGGCGCTCGAAGGTGTGGCAGGAAAGCTGAAACCGCAGGATCTATTGCTCATCCACACGAACAACCACGGGGGCGAAGACGGTATGTATAGTGAGCCGTGGCTGTGCGGGTACCCCAATTATTCTCTGGTCTTCAAGGCGAGTGAATTTGGCCGGCAATTTAAATCATTTCCAAAATTCGCGTCCCTCATTGTGTCCATGGAACAGTGCTATTCTGGAGGATTTATGAGTCCTACCGTCAACAACAGTCCAGCGGCTGTTACGAGTTTTGCATCCGCTGTTCCGGGAAATATGAGTTCCATGGGGGGGCCGGATTTCGATCCTTGGGCACGGGACTGGATTGCGGCTTTCCACGGTTCTTATCCGGACGGAAGTCCCCTGAAACTGCCGGTACCCACCGATGTTTCATCAAAGGCCGCGTTTGACTATTCGAATGCGGAACACGTTCCAGGCGATTCACCGGTTTATCAGGACAAGCCGGCAGGTCAGGGATCTGATCAATACATCGATGGTCGTGTCGGTGCTGAAGCCGCCGCATAGAGGAAGCCATGGTACTCACGAGGCACGAAATCTTGAATCTGGTTCTGCGGGAACTCTCCGCAAAACAGACTCGTGAATGCAGCGTTTACCTGGACTCCAGGATGAAGGAACCCGGGGACGAAGTCCGAGTGGGACTGAAGACTATGGACATGCCTTTCCTCGGTTTTCTTGTTTTTGTAGACCTTATGCCCATGGCGAATTGGGGTCACCCGGTCGTCTACCTGCTCATAAAATCAGACGGCACGGACCTTGTGCGTGTCGATGATCAGTTCCCTCCTTTCGAAGGGGATAGTCCTGAGCACTTTCAGGTGTTGTCCAGATCCGGACGACAGTTGACTATCGCCCCCAAAGAATACGAGGGCGAAGACACAGCTTACTAGGACTATTTTTCGTTTGGAGGCTTTGCGTGAAGAGAAGGCCACTCCGGCGTCGTCGACGAAGTTTCGGACGGGGTGCTGCACCTTAGTACAGCATTTCGCAGATACGGCTACGTATTCGGCACCACTGCTCCACGAGAAATAGAGGTATGAGGGTGAAGGGGGCTTCTCAGAAAAAATACGGGACCGTATTCATGAAACGGAGTGCCTAGCAGAGTAAGCATCCCGTCCGAAAACGGTGCAAGTGCTAACCGGGAACCGCAACGGGATCGTCACGAGTTCCCACCCAATTGGACACCCAGCATCCGCCGTCATGTCCCATGTCTCATGTGCGGCGGTTCCCTTGAATTGCGATTCACTCCGTCCACCCCAAAGCTGCTACAAACGCCTCTCCCTTTTTGGGGCCTGGCGCTATTCTGCATCTTATCCTGGTGGGGGTTGGTCACTGCTGCTTAAAGTGATTTGGAGATTATATGGTGCATTGCCTAATGGTTTAGATGAAATACCTTGACATTTCAGCACTAAATAGCTATCATCATGTCAGCAAAATCCCTTTGCGGAGAGACCATACTATGATGAAGAAACTGTCCTCGATCCTGGCCGTCTGCTTGTTTGTGCTCGTGGCAGGCGCTTCTGCGGGATTCTGTGACCGTCTTAATCCCTATGCTCCTGTCAATGCGACTGCGGCTGAGCCTTTGACACCCTACAATCTTTATGAAACGCCGCGCATTTCCCGTCAGGCCTACGCTCCGTGTCCCACGTGCGTGTACGCAGGTAAGCTGCTGCCGGATATCCCCCCTATCAGTGTTCCCGTTAAGGGACCCATGGGGTGGTGCTATCCCGTGCCGTAGGAATCAGATTTAGCGAGGTGTCCGCAATTCTCTTGCCGCCCGTTCAAGCAGGCTACCGGCGGGCGGGGACATTCTACACGCCTGCATGAGCGCCGATGTGCCGGCTCGTTCCGGCGGTCGGCCTTTTTTGTGTACGGTATTCGGCGCGCTGACTTTTCCCGTTCGACTGTCGGACATGGACTCGTGATCAAGGAACCGCTAAGGGGTCATGCTTGCGAATCCATTCCATGATGCGGGGGAATACTTCCCTTTCGACACGGTCACCGACCACGAGGTCCACGTGGCCGTATTCTTGAGCACATCCGGCTTCCGTTCCCAGGATCAGTTGCTTTCGTTCGCCTACGGGTTTGGAAATGGCGTTTGGTGCCACGGTCGTTTCGGGGTTTGCCATTCCATCCCGGGATCCTGCGATAGCCAGGATGGGAACGGAGGTGGAGGCCAGACCGACGATGTAGTCTTCCCCTTCGGGAGGGGCAAATCTTCTCGTGGTGACAAACCGGCTGAAATCAGCCCACACTCCACTGGTTGTAATGGTTTCCGACGCGAGGGCCACCACGGCTCCGGAGATGTTCGAATCGATGTTTGGCGGATGAAAGAGGGAAACTATGGATCGGGGAAACAGATGAATCCACGGCGCGAGGCATTTCCAAAAGATGGTTAATGGAAATATGGGGAAAAGTCGCAGTATCCACCCAAATCGTGCCAAGTTTTTGAGTATCTGATTGGAAAAACGGTAGAAATCCACCGGCGATCCCACCGCGACGACCGAAGCGATGGGGGCGTTGGGATTCTTCGAGAGGTGGGCCTGTACGAGCATGCCGCCCATGCTATGGCCAACCCAGTGCAGCGACGGTGCCTGGGTTTGTCGTAGCACATGGTCAACAAGAGCCGGGACATCGCGGTGGAGGTGATCGTGAAATACCCAAGAATAGGGGGCGTTTGCCTGGAAGAGCTCCGGACGGTCGCTCATGCCCGATCCCCTGAGTTCCGCGACCCAGACGTCGCATCCCATTGACTGTAGGAAGCGTGCCAGGGAAGGACCTCCTGGGAGGTCAAAGATGAAACGGTTTGAGCTCAATCCATGGCACAGGAGTATGGGAAGAGTTTTCGGCTCGCCCGCTGGTGGATAGCGATGCACCGCCAGTCTCCAGCCGTCCTCGGTCCGGACATAGGTGGTCATTTCCTGGTTGGTCGCCCCCCCATAGAGGAGACGCCACAACCATGCGATGGCAGCCAAGATGGATACCAGCGCCAGGCAACCGAAGAAGATGGTGAGGAGAAAATCGATCATTGGGCCTCCGCGGACATATTACCGCATTTCGCACATGCGGTTGCGAATTCAGTGCCACCTTTCAACGAAGAATAAGGGTTTGCACAAACCTTCTCTGAGCTGCCGCAGACCTCTCACCCCGGCCCTCTCTCTCAGGTAGAGGGTGCCGGGGTGAGGGGGGGCTTCTTCACATCGTGAAAAATGTGCGACCACATTTGTGAATTTCAGTACTTAGTCCCTGGCAACCATCCGCCTCCATATGCCGGTTCCAACCGGCATCGGGGGCGGCGGCAGGTCACTTGTCATCAGGTTCTGCTTTGCGAAAGCCTTCGGAGGAAAGCGGCTCGCATACTTTTCAAATATCACATCCTGGACAATTCTTCGAATATGCTTAATCCCCCGTTAGCATATTTTGATCACCCAAGCGGCCACGAGGCCCATGAGCACAAGCCAGACCACGGTGTCAAGCCGCTTCTTGAGAGAATTCCATAGATCATTGTCCGCTCCCAGCCCCAGGAGTTCCGCTAGTCGATAGGGGATCTGAAAAGAGGCAAATGATGTAGATAAAGGGCCCCATGAGGTTGAACCGGAATGATTCACGGAACCTCCCCTCTGAAAAGGCAACGAAGCTCCGGGTGAGCCCGCATCCGGGGCACGGGATATTGAGGAGCCTCCGGCTCATACAGGTATCGGGAAGTGTCATGGTGCTTCCAAAGAAAGGTACGGTCACCTGTAACCCTCCCCGGGGCGAGGGCTGGAGGATGAAGGACCCAATCAGTGCTCCGCAGGCCAGCAAGAGAATGAGGATGTGCTCGCTGTGATCCGCCTTTGGATGGCTCGTGGTCATGGCGCCAGCATAGGCATGTTTACCCGATTGTCAAGGACATGAGAAGGCCGACCATCCGCGGCTCGCTGCTGATATTCGGCCATCATTCTTGACAATCTTCACCTCGTCTGGTAATTCGTGCCAAATTGATGAGAGCGGGACAGCGTCTCAGACAACCGGCGTAGCGGCGATTCGAAACGGCATTCTGATCACCCCCATCATACGCCGAATCGAACGCCGGACTCGTCTCAGCACCACACATGCCCCTTCGGAGGCGTTGGAAAAGACAGGAGGACTGCCACATGAGGCCCTTGTCGAAGGACCGATTATCAACCGTCTTTCTGGCGTGTCTGATCCTGGTGTTCTGCTCGGTGTTCTCAGCACATGCGGATGACTGCAAACGAGTGCAGAATATTCTCATCTTGTTTGACGCCTCAGGGTTCATGAGAGAGAAGAATCATTACGAGATGCTTCTCCGCCAGATGCGCCTTTTCGCAGGTGCCATGCCCGTGACGGCCGACGGATTCTTCAACGTGGGCATCCGTCATTATGGGCTGAAGGTGGGCATGGAGTGTCGGAGCACCGAGAGCATTCTTGCCGTACAGCCGTGGGATCCGCAGAGATTTATCAACTCATTCCCCAAGACGATCTCTTACGGAGTGAGCGCTCTCTCCGCCGGTCTCAGGGGTGCCGCAGATGACTTGGCCGCAGCCGAGGGCAAGAGCATCATCATTCTCATCGGCGGAGGGCTGGAATCCTGCAAGTCAGACCCCATCAAAATCGCTGATCAGGTGGCATTCAATAACCCGGATCTGGAGATTCATACGTTTCAGATCGGCAGTGAGCAGGAGGGGAAGTTCTTTCTCAGTGGGATCGCGCAGAAAGGACGGGGCACCTTCGTCAGAGTGAATGAGATCAACTCCCCGGCAGGCTGGTTCAGTTGGATGAAGCGATTTCTGGTGATGCCATGCCGGCAGCCGCAAGCTGCCGTGCCGCAGGTTCAAGCAGCGCCTGTTGAAGTAGGGGCGATCCTTTTTGATTACAACAGCTTCTCCGTCCATTCCAAAGATTCGATGCGAGAGAAGTCCAATATGGCGAATCTTCATGCGGTTGCGAAATACCTGCTTGCCGATCCACAGGCCCGCGTTGTGCTTCACGGTTACACTGACGGAAAAGGGTCCCCCAAATTCAATCTGAAGCTTTCCCGGAGGAGAGCCGAGGCAGTGCAGCGATTCCTTGTTTCCGCAGGCGTTCCAGCGAACAGGATTGCCGTCGTTGCCCACGGGATGGGGCAGGGGCCTCCCGGCGCACGCACCCCCGCACAGGGCGTTCCAGGCAGGCGGGTAGAATTCGAGATCTTCAAATGATCATCGCACAGACCCGTGCATGTGGTCGGCTTTGAGGAGGGTGAATCAGCCCTTCCGGGAATCAAGCATTGACGGCAGCATATTTCCACTCGTCCTCGGCCGGCAAGATCCGAACACGGTCCGGCAGTGAGCAATGATACGATCTTCACGGCGCAGAAGAACCGGGATTCGTTCGCTTTCATGGGGCATGATAATTGTCCCGCTCCTGACGATGTTGGCCACGGCATCTGCCCAGATCACTCCCGAACAACTCCTGAGGACGAGCACGGGGCTGGCCAAGCGTACACACTATTTGGAGGCCCTCGACCTGCTGGACGAGGCGCGGGAAATTCTGGAAAAGGATGGTCAGAGAGAAGACAGGACCTACGCGGAAGTCCTCTTCACTTCAGCTCAGATCAAAATCAAGGGACGACTCTATCAAGATTTCCCGGCCATCTACGTAAAAACCGCGCTCAAAGAGGTTCAGTCCGCGAACATGTTGAGAGAGAAGCTTTCCGGCGTTCCCCAACAGGAATTGGCGGAAGGCTATTTCCTGGAAGGCTTCATCCACAACCGGTTTTTCATGCGGAAGCGGGAGGCGCGCGACTGCTTTCAGCGTGCAGTACAGCTGGACCCCGGCAATACTGCGGCCAAGAGAGAGCTCAGCGGACTCCTTCCTCATGGGGATAAGAAGTGAACACGTGGTCCTGGAAGCCACATGCGTCGAAAGAGATGGGACCGGAAGAGTCGTAAGATACCCCTTCGGTTACGGGTCGGAAGAGATCCCGCGTTCCGCGCAACCACGCCGGCCCGCGCTGCAACCCGAAGCACGGACGCTCCTCACAACTGAATGGTTAGTTCGCAAGGACGCTTCTCTTGCATCTTTGACCGCGCGTTGGCATAATAGATCGTTTTAGCGGTCCGCCAGAACCTGAGCCATTGGGGTGACCCCGCAGGCCGTTGCCGTCCAAGGGGCAATGCAGAATCCTTGAGGAAGGATGCATCTGGTGCGCTAACCAGCGGCAGGGCTCGTTCCTGGAGTGCCGGATATTGACGAAAACGGATCCCGACATGACAAAGAAGGCCACACGAAAAGAAGAGGGAGCTGAGAAGTTCGATCAACACCTTGAGAACCTGCGCGCCATCGTGGAGAAGATGGAACATGGTGAGATGACGCTGGATGAGAGCCTCAAGGCCTTTGAGGAAGGCATTGAGTTGGCTCGACGCCTATTCGAGATCCTCAACCGGTCCGAGGGCAAAGTGGAGGAGCTGCTTGCGACTATGGAAAGGCTTCCTTTTACCCGGGCGGAAGAGTAAGTCATGGAGTTTCAGGCGTATCTCGTACAACGGCGGCAGATAGTGGACCAGGCTCTCGATGAATTCTTGCCTCCCGATGATGCGAAACCGCAGATACTGCACCAGGCCATGCGGTACTGCGTCTTTGCCGGAGGAAAGCGGGTCCGACCTATTCTGGCCATGGCCGGAGCCGAAGCAGTCGGAGGGGTGCCACAACATGTGCTGCCTCTCGGCGTATCCCTGGAATGCATACACACATACTCGCTCATCCACGATGATTTGCCTGCCATGGATGACGATGATCTCCGCCGCGGCAAACCCACCGCGCACAAAGCTTTTGGCGAGGCGGTGGCCATTTTGGCTGGAGACGCTCTCCTGACCTTCGCGTTCGGACTCTTGACCGTTCCGAGGGTGTCCCGAATGTATCGCCCCGATTGCCTCATCAGAGCAATCAGCGAGCTGGCGGAAGCTGCCGGTCACGAAAGACTGGTGGCGGGACAGGTTGCCGACATCACATCTGAAGGGATGCAGCCGGACAGAGAAGAGGTGGAGTATATTGTCCGGAACAAGACCGGAGCACTCATACGCGCTTCTCTGACCTGCGGAGCCATCCTGTCAGGGGCCGGATACGATCAGATTGACATCCTCGGTCGATACGGGACAAACATGGGGACGGTCTTCCAAATCCGGGACGATTTGTTGGACCTGGAAGGCGATCCCGAGAAACTGGGGAAGGCTGTGCGCAAGGATGAGGGCAGGGGAAAACTAACGTTTCCCAACCTCCTGGGAAAGGAGAAGAGCCGGGAGCTGATGCGGGATTTGCTGCAATCCGGCTTGGAAACCATCGAGCCCCTGGGCGAGAAAGCCTTGCCTCTGGTGCACCTTGCACGCTACATTGGGGAGCGAATTAATTGACGCGCGTAAGAAGAAAATGACGATGGACTCCATTACTACAAAAGACTCACTGCTTGATCGGATTGAATCACCCAAAGACCTGAAAGGTATGTCAATTGAGTCGCTGACGACACTCGCGGACGAAGTCCGCGACCTCATCATCAACACGGTATCACATAACGGCGGCCACCTGGCATCCAGCCTCGGCACCGTAGAGCTGACTCTGGCCATGCTCAAGGTCTTTTCTCCACCGGAAGACCGTATCGTTTTCGACGTGGGCCACCAGGCGTATGCGTACAAGATCCTGACCGGGCGGCGTGAGCTCTTCGGCACGTTGCGCACCAAGGGAGGATTGTCGGGTTTCCCCAAGCGAAGCGAGAGCCCCTATGACGTCTTTGACGTAGGACACGCGGGCAACGCCATCAGCGTGGCTGCGGGAATAGCCCAAGCCAGGTGCACCAGCGGCCAAAGTCATAAGGTCATAGCGCTGGTCGGTGATGGCTCCCTGACCTGTGGGGTTTCCTACGAAGGGCTTAACCAGGCCGGCGTCGCCAAGAAAGATATGATCATCGTCCTCAACGACAACGAGATGTCCATTTCGCCAAACGTGGGGGCAATGGCAGCATACCTCAACCGGATCATGACCGGCCAATTGATGAGCCGGTTTCGGGAAGAGGTGAAACGGACGCTCAAGAACATTCCCGGAGTGATGGGCCGCTCGATGTACGGACTGGCCAGCCAGTTTGAAGACGCGCTCAAAGGTTTCATAACACCGGGGCGGCTATTCGAAGACCTCGGCTTCAATTACGTTGGGCCTATAGACGGCCATCATTTGAAGCACCTGGTCGAGACCTTCCAAAACATCAAGCGCTTCAGAGAGCCTGTCCTTATCCACGCGATTACCTGTAAGGGAAAGGGGTACTGCCAGGCGGAAGAGGACCCCTGCCGTTTTCACGGCGTCGGACCGTTTGAGATAGAAAGCGGTGAAGGCAAGAAGAAAGCAGGGCCGCCCACGTACACGGCGGTCTTCGGAAAAACCCTCGTGAGACTGGCCCGATCCGATCCCAGAGTTGTCGCAGTAACGGCCGCCATGACCCAGGGTACGGGATTGGTCGAGTTTGCCAGATTGTTTCCGAGCCGGTTTTTTGACGTGGGGATCGCTGAGCAGCACTCAGTGGTATTTTCGGCCGGAATGGCGCTGGAAGGATTCCGCCCGGTGGTGGCCGTATATTCCACGTTCCTCCAGCGGGCATATGACCACCTGATCCACGATGTTTGCATGCAGGGCTTTCCTGTGGTCTTTGCTATGGACCGGGCCGGTATTGTAGGTGAAGACGGTCCCACCCATCACGGGATCTTTGACATCGCCTATGCCAGGAGCATACCCAACATGATAGTCATGGCTCCTTCCGATGAGGATGAGCTTGCCGACATGCTGGCCACCGCCATCCTCTTGGATGGACCGTCCGCCATCCGCTACCCTCGCGGCAGCGCGGCGGGTGTTCCGCTGAAGAATGAGCCGGAAGTTCTCGAAATCGGCAAGGGACGAATCCTGGCTGATGGTTCGGATATCCTGATCATCGCCGTGGGATCGATGGTTCGTCCTGCACTGGAAGCGGCGAATGCCCTGGGAGACAAGGGGGTTTCCGCAGGAGTCCTTGACGCTCGCTTCGTCAAGCCGCTGGATCGGGAGCTGATCCTCCGAAAGGCTGCTCAAACCGGCCATGTCCTGACAGTTGAAGAGGGTGTCCTGGCCGGTGGCTTTGGAACCGCCGTCCTGGAGCTCCTATCCGATGAAGGCTATCACCAGGTTCGGGTCAGCCGAATGGGTATCCCCGACCGATTCGTGGAACATGGAAAACGGACCGAGCTGCTGGATGACCTGGGACTGAACGCTGACGGCATTAAGCAAGAGGCGGTACGACTCCTGGAACAAAGGCCCTCCTCGAAGCTCCGCGTCATATCGTAACAAATAGACTCTCCAACGAAGTGCTCCTGCGTCCCAGCAGGCGATTGAGCATCGGGCACAAGTGAACCCTCCAGGAGCTTTGATACTCCATAGGGTTCACCTGAACTCCCGAAACGTCGGAAAACTTCTTCACAGCCGAACCATAGGCATCCAGAGCGGGCGGGGTCCATGACCGCAGACACTGAGTTCCCCAAAAAGGAAATGACGGGAGGACCGTCTACCCGAGAATCGCTCGACCCTCGGTACGGGGAGGAGATCGCCCTCGACAGGACGAAGCTCTCATTGCTGTTTAACGCATCCAAGGCCCTTGTCTCCACCACCGATATTGATCAATTGCTGGCAATTATCATCGGGGAAGTCCGCACCGTGCTGGAATGCGAAGGCGCCGCTGTAGTCCTCTATGATGAGGAACGTGACGACTTCTATTGGCGTAGCGTGCAGGATACAGAGAGTCTGCTGTCCTCCGCGCGCGACTACATCCGTATACCCAAAGATCTCGGCGTTGCAGGATGGGTTTTCGAGAGAGGGCAGCCTGCGCTTGTCAACGATGCCACGACGGACCCGAGAATCTACCGGACCGTTGAAGACCGGTCGGGATTCATGACCCGCAATATGATCTGCGTGCCTCTAAAGACGCGAGAAAAGGCCCTGGGGGTGCTATATGCGCTGAACAAGGTGGTCGGATCGTTTACGCCGGAGGACGTTGAGATCCTGGTGGCTCTTTCGGGCAACGTTGCACTTTCCCTGGAGAACGCCGGTCACTACGAGAGCCTGATGCAGTCTCACCAGGAGTTGGGGCGACTCAACAGGGTAAAAAATAAAATACTGAACCACCTGTCTCACGAGTTGAAAACGCCTCTGGCCATTGTTGACGCATCCGTAAGAATACTCAAGCGCAAGATAGAAGAACTGGAATCGATTCCTCCGCGTCTGCCCTTCAACCGCATCCAGAGAGGTCTGGATCGCCTCAAGACCATTGAGCGCCAAGTCGGGCACATCGTGGAGGAGCGCGACACCCCGTACCGCCGTACCGTATCAGCGTTCCTGGACGACCTGGTGGATCTCATTACGGTCAAACTTGAGCAACACCCGGACCTGGCAAAAGCGGTTGAAATTGTCAAAGAAACCATTGAAGAGCAGTTTCCCACCAAGACCGTGGAAAAGGAAGGCATAGATGTGAGCGCTGCATTCCAGGCAGCCCTGTTTCGGGTTACTCGGATGACGGAGGATCGTGATCTGCGTGTGGAATTTGTCCCGCCTGATCCTGCGCTTATTCGTATGCAACCCCAGATACTCATGTCCGTCATGGGAGGCCTGGTCCGAAACGCTGTGGAAAACACTCCTGACCACGGTAAGATTGTTGTTACCGGCACCAACACTCCTGACGGGTACCGGATCAGCGTACGCGATTACGGGATCGGAATTCCCCACAGTGAACTGGCCAACATATTCGAAGGCTTCTATCCTATTCAGGAAACCGACTTGTACACTTCCGGTAGGCCGTACGGATTCAATGCCGGAGGTTCCGGGACCGACCTTTTGAAGATGAAGATCTTTTCCGAACGTTTCGGCTTCAAAATCACTTTCAAGAGTACGAGATGTTCCTGCATCCCCACCGCACGAGATGTCTGTCCTGGAGACATCTCTCAATGCTCATGCTGTACAAAGCCTGAAGACTGCTATGCAAACGGAGGCACCGAGTTCGTCGTTGAGATCCCATCAGAGATGGTTGACATAGGGCAGGACCGGAAGGAGTCAGAGCAATAAAGGGAAGGCTCGCCCCCTCTCCCTGAGGGAGAGGCTGGGGTGAGGAGCAAACAAGGACCACAGGCGCTTTCGGAAAGACCGGGCGGTCAGAGACGCAAACGCCCGCATGACGGGATTACGAACGTTTTGCACGGACAGGGGAGGCCTCCGTGCACACCCTCTGGAGGTACGTTCGCAGTCTCGTATCTTGCCATGCCTCCCCACAGAGGGGCGTTGCCGCAGACTGCGGTGGAGGTTATACGTGACTGACTGGCTTCACATAGGAGGCGGTATCCTCGCTGTGGCGATGCTTGCCGTATTTCTGTGGGTGGTCGTGCCCGCTTTCAGGAGGTTTAGGAAGGCCGAACCTCTCAAATGGACTCGATCACAGGCGGTGGCATTGTACGTTCGGGGGCAGGTGGAGGCTTCAGGCAGGTTCGAGGCACTCTGGCTGGCAGCCCGGGAGGGCGACCGGAAAATGGCCAAGAGGATGCTCAAGGCCGGCTCAGACGTGAACGAAAAGGACGAAGACGGGTCACCGGCTCTTGTTCTTGCAGCTCAGTGCGGGCACACCGCTGTGGCGAGATTGCTCCTCGACAAAGGCGCTGATTTCAATCTGACGGACCAATCAGGCTGGACTCCCCTGCAACATGCTGCTGCAAGAGACAGGCGTGAGATCATGGAGCTCTTGCTGAGAGCAGGTGCCGACCCCGATGCGAAATCCGATGATGGGAGCACACCTCTGCGTGCAGCGTACCGGGAAAACCGGTTGGAAGCCATGAAATTGCTGAATGCTGCAATGGGGTGCAAACGTGGATGATACAGCGGATGACGGCCGGCAGACTCTCATTCTGGCCTGCAGCGAGGGAAAAACCGACATGGTTTCGCTCCTGCTGGATAACCGGGCCAATATGAATGTCCAAGGTCAAGACGACGACGGCTGGACTCCATTGACAGCGGCTGCAGCCAACGGCCGCGTCCAGGTGGTGAGGCTCCTCCTGGAACGTGGGGCTCCGATAGATGCAAAAAATGGTGGAGGTTGGACTCCGTTGATGTGCGCCGTCGCCGAAGAAGAGCTACCCATCATCAGGATGCTTATCGACAAAGGCGCCTCACTGGAAATACGAGACGACTATGGATGCACTGCCCTGAGCCTGGCCGCACAGAGCGGAAATCCTGACGTCCTGAGACTTCTCCTGGAATACGGGGCAGACATGAACACCAGGGATGCCCAAGGGTGGACCCCCGTCGTGCTCGCACTCTGCGAGGGCCAGGTAGAGACACTGCGATTGCTGCTTGACGTGGATGCCGAAGTCACAGCCCAGGATCTGACAGCAAAAGACTCCGAAGGGATGACCGCCCTCATGTGCGCCGCATGGCACGGCTTCGCAGACTGTATCCGAGTCCTACTGGCAAAACGTGGAGATGAAATGAATCCTGCCGACCTGAATCTGCCCAATAACGACGGAAAGACCGCATTGATGCTTGCCGCAGAAAGAGGCCACAAACAGGTGGTCGCAGCCCTGTCGCCGTATCAGTCATAGATTGGATGTGTCATTGCGGCCAACAGGCTAATCGGAGAGCCGGGCTTTCTTCCTGAGCTCTACGAGTCGTTGGAGGTTTTGGTTCATCTGCACAAAGGAGTCCATCATCATTTTGTGGAGGAGCACGAGCCGGTTATGGTCGGATTCCGCGTTCTGGAGTTTGCGGTCGATTTCCGATTGAAGGCGGCGCAACTCGGGATGTTCATCGAGGAAGCGATCACGCTCCTTGAGGGCCTCAACTTCAGGTGGGGATTGTACGATGGTGAGACGAGCCATTGTGTACCTCGCTCTCCGGAACGGATGCCGAAGCTGACGCCGGAAACGCGGCTGCGCAGAATATAACCGGTGGAAATGCAGTATTGTCGCTGCCGGGCATTACGCACGTCAACGCCCACAACGCAAACTTTCGACACTATTATAGCCCATTAGCCGTATTCAGTCCAGAGCCGGTTTCCCGGAATGATGAAGCCGGTGGAGAGAACACCGCGAGAGAGTCAGTATCGTGGCGAGCGTATCCCCTTATTACTCCATCGCGTAAGAACGGATGCACATTCGTTGTCAACGAGTCAGGAAGATTGTAGGGCGGGGCCGTGCCCGCCATCTTTCGCGTAGGCGGCGTGCAAGAACCTGCCTGCAGCCGTACAAAAACCCTCACCCCGGCCCTCTCCCTCAGGGAGAGGGAGCAGAGAAGAATGCCCTCTCCCTCAGAGAGAGGCGGTGACGACGAGTTCCCTCGCCCCCGTTTCGGGGGGCCAGGGTGAGGGGGGGGCTTCTCATAAAAGATGCGGGACCGTATTAATGAATCAAAGTACTGAGGCACGGACCGTTCGCGCTTGCCTCTCTCCAGGGATCGCTATTCCTCGATTTCGTATTCCTTTAGCTTGTGCTGGAGGGTTCTCCTGGTAATGCCCAGAATACGGGCGCTACGGGTGCGGTTACCGTCATTTTCTTCCAGGGTGCTCAAGATAAGTTCGCGTTCCATCTCTTTGATGGTCATCCCGGGTCTGATGCCTTCACGGGCTTGCTGGCGGTAGGAATCGCCGGTATCACCCTGAATGGCTTCAGGGAGTTCCGAGAAGGGGACATAGTCTTCCTGGGTGAGGATTACACAGCGTTCGACGACGTTTTCGAGCTCTCTGATGTTTCCCGGCCAGTGGTAGCGCATGAGTGCATCAAGGGCACGCGGGTGGAATCCTTGCACTTTGCGGTTATTCTTCTCGTTGTAGATGCGCAGGAAGTGTTCTACGAGGAGCGGGATGTCCTCTTTTCTATCCCGGAGGGGCGGCAGGTTGATGGGGACCACGTTGAGGCGGTAGAAGAGGTCTTCTCTGAAATTGCCCCTTTCAACCTCCTCCTTGAGTTTCTTGTTGGACGCTGCAACGATCCTGATATCTACTTTCACGGTCTTGGTGGACCCCAAAGGCTCGAATTCCCGTTCCTGGAGTACACGCAAGAGCTTGGCCTGGATGCTGATATTCATTTCGCCGATTTCATCGAGGAAGATGGTCCCTCCGTCAGCCAGCTTGAAGCGTCCGGGGCGCTTCGCCACCCGCACCGGTGAACGCTCCCTTCTCGTGACCGAAGAGCTCGCTTTCCAGAAGTGTATCGGGAATGGACGCACAATTGACCTTGATGAAGTGCTTGTCGGCCCTCATGGAGCCCTGGTGGAGCGCGTTTGCGATGAGCTCTTTTCCGGTGCCGGATTCTCCCAGTATCAGGACAGATGCCTCCGATGGGGCAACCTGTGCAACCGTCTCCAGGACCGCCTTCATCTGGGAGGATCTACCGATGATCTGGGAAGCGTCGAACAGGTTCTCAATGCGCCTTCTCTGAAGGATATTCTCTTCCTTGAGGCGCCAGTATTCCAG
The DNA here is from genome assembly GCA_963674845.2 of Candidatus Krumholzibacteriia bacterium. Taxonomy (GTDB): domain Bacteria; phylum Krumholzibacteriota; class Krumholzibacteriia; order LZORAL124-64-63; family LZORAL124-64-63; genus LZORAL124-64-63. Next base: position 18,796 of record CAXXKE010000002.1, read on the forward strand.
GGTCTGATGGATCTTTATCCTCAGCTCCTCAACATCCAGCGGTTTCGTGAGATAGTCGTGGGCACCCGCCTGAAGTGCCCTGACCGCGGTCTCGACCGAGGCGTAAGCCGTAACGATGATGACCGGAATACCTGGAGAGAGCTTCTTTATTTCGCGGAGGGCGTCGATTCCGTCCATCTTTCCCATGCGATTGTCCATGAGAATAAGGTCATAATACTCCTCGGACACCCTGGATATGGCTTCGCTGCCGTCATCAGCTTCAAATACTTCATACCCGTCCAGCGACAGGTTGGCCCGGAGCATTTTCCGTTGAGATTCTTCGTCATCTACTACCAGTATTCGTCTCTTGGGTTCCGTCATGTGATTCCCGTCGGTTCTATTAGACAGATGTCTCAGATTTACGAGGGTGAGGCCTGAGAGGGAGATGCATCTTCCCTCCAAAGTCGTCCGCACCATACGGTTTTCGAATCAGTCTTCGAGGTGAAGCCGAGGAGTGCCGTCACGAGCCAAGGACTTTCACGGTTCGTTGTGAAGTTTCTCACCATGGCCGTTGGTATTACATCATACCGGCGGTCCCATCGAGGGTGGAAGGTGTGGTCTCGATGGTGTCTTCCTCGGAGCCCTCATAGGTCTTCAAAGTAATAAGAAAACGAGTCCCCTTTCCAGGTTCCGAATCTACTTCGATTTCACCGCCGTGACCTTCAATAATCCGAGCCCACCGCCTTCGGTCTGAACGATCTGCAGGTGGCGGTGGAGCTGGCCCGGGACATGGGGGTGCCCTTCGCCGTGGTGGTGAACCGGGCCGGCATTGGCGACGACCGCGTGCAGGAGTACTGCCGAGCCGAGGACATCACCTTGTTGCCCGAGTTGCCCTACAGCTGGGAGGCCGCGCGCGCCGTCAGCGGGGGGGGCTTGCTGGTGCGGGAAATTCCGGCCATGCAGGAGGCCTACGCCCGCTTGCTGGCCGCTGTTCTGGACCGGGCCACGGAGGTGAAACCATGAAGGAAATTGTCGTGTGCAGCGGCAAGGGCGGCACGGGCAAGACCACGGTGACGGCGGGTCTGGCCGCCCTGGCGGCTGGCCTGTCGGCCACCTCCGTCTCATCCCCCCTCATCCTGGCCGATTGCGACGTGGACGCGGCCGACCTGCATCTGGTCACCGCCCCTCGCCAGGAACACGCCGAGACTTTCACCGGAGGCCACGAAGCCCGCATCCTGCCCGAGCTGTGTGCCGCCTGCGGACACTGTGCCGAGCTGTGTCGCTTCGACGCCATCGCCCCGGTCCCGGACCAGGAGGCCTTCGCGGTGACGCCCCTGCTGTGCGAGGGTTGCGGGGTGTGTGTGCGCTTCTGCCCGTCCCAGGCCATCGCCTTCCCGCCCCGTGAAACCGGGCGCTGGTTCCGCTCGGCCACCCGCTTCGGCCCCATGGTCCATGCCCGCCTGCATCCGGGCGGCGAGAACTCGGGCAAGCTGGTGACCATGGTGCGCCGGGAAGCGCGCCGGCTGGCCGAGGAACAGGGCACCGATCTGCTGCTGGTGGACGGCCCTCCCGGCATCGGCTGTCCCGTGACCGCGGCCATCACCGGGGCCGACCTGGTGCTGGCCGTCACCGAACCGGGCGTGTCGGCCCATCACGATCTGCGCCGCCTGCTGGACCTGACCCGGCATTTCCAGGTGCCGGCGGTGGTGTGCATCAACAAGGCCGATGTGAATCCCGATCTGACCCGTGAAATGACCGAAGAATGCCGGACGGCCGGTGTGCCCGTGGTGGGCCACCTGCCTTACGATCCGGCCATGATCAAGGCCCAGCTGGCCGGACGCAGCGTGGTGGAGGAAGCCGACAACCCGGCAGCTACCGCTTTGCGTCAGGTCTGGCAAGCAATCCAAGGAGAACTCTCGTGAAGATCATGATCCCCCTGGCCGGCGGCGTGGTGTGCGCCCACTTCGGCCACTGTCAGGAATTCGCCCTGCTGGATGTGGACCCCCGGAACGGCGAGATCGGCCAGGCGGAATTCCTGACGCCTCCGCCCCACGAGCCGGGGGTGTTGCCCCGCTGGATCGCCGAACAGGGCACCGACATGGTGCTGGCCGGAGGCATGGGCCAGAAGGCCAAGGTCATCCTGGAGAAGAACAATGTGCAGGTGCTGACCGGAACGCCCGGGCTGACCCCCGAGCAGGCGGTGGCCATGTGGCACAAGGGAGAGCTGAACGGCGACGCCAACTTCTGCGATCACTAGCGCTGGAACTCGTAGTCGGCCGTGACCCCGAAGGCCATGAGCACGCTGGCCGTCATGACGGGCCGCTCCAGCATGATGTAGTGGCCCGTACGACCCAGCCGCTTGAAGGTCAGGCTGCGCGCCTTGTCGAAGCCTATCTGGCTGAGAACCTGCTTGCTGGTCTCGGCGTTGGGAAACAGCAACTCGCTGCCGATGACCAGCAGGGGCACGGACAGGGTGTGCAGGCGCCCGGTCACGTCGTAGTCGAAGCTGCTCATGAGCAGGCTGGTGAAGCTGGGGCGGTGGGTGCGCAGGGCCAGGTCCAGCACCAGGTCCGTGACCTTGTCGCTGGGGCTCATGCTGGTGTAGCGATCGAAGATGAAACGATCGAAATCCTCCAGCAGGGCCCGGCCCACCTGGGCCTTCTGCTCGGGGGTGGCCAGCTGCTTGGGCGCCGCATCGATCATGATCAGGCGGTGCACCCGGGTGGGGTTGTCCAGGCTGTACTGGAGGGCGATCATGCCCCCCAGCCCGTGCCCCACGATGGTGGGATAGGCGATGTCCTCGCGGTCCAGGAACTCGGCCAGGCGGTCGGCCTCGCTCTCGATGGTGGGGTCCAGGGTGGGCTGGGTCTGGCCGTGTCCCGCAAGCTCGAAGCGCCACACCTTGAAGGTGCCCAGCAGGTAGGGCTCCACCTCGTCCCATATCTGATTGCCGGCGCCCAGGCCGTGGATCAGCACCATCTCGAACTCGCCGCGGCCTTCCATGAGCTCGCCCTGGTCCTGAACCGGGGAGGGGGCAGGCTGGGCCAGAGCCGGTTGAACCAGGGACACCTGGGCCAGCAGGACCACCAGCAGGGCGGTGGGCAGGGCGATGAGAGCGCGCTTGTTCATGCAGAACCTACTTGTTGGGGTCGGGCACGGTGAGCTGCAGACCGTCGCTGGCCTGCACCACCTCGCCGGAATGGAATTCGCCCACGGCGGCTACCAGATCGCTGCCCGCGGCTGCCGGGTATTGGTGGGTCAGGACCACGCGCCGGGGCCTGGCGGTGGCGCACAGGGCGCCCACCTGGGACGGGCACATGTGCCCCTGCACCGCCAGTTCATCGGGGGTCGAGCACTCCACCACCAGGAGGTCGGCGTCCCGGGCGGCCTGCTCCAGGGCCGGGCAGGGGCCCGTGTCACCGGAATAGACCGCCACATGGCCCGCTTCATCCTCGAAACGGAACCCCAGGGCTTGCCGTGACAGGCGGTCCTGGGGATGGTTGGCCGCGAAGGCCCGGAACACGGGCCAGGGCAGTTCGTCGGCCGCCACGGCCGCCTGGTCCTGGCCGGGTTCGATCTCCTGTATGACGAGATTCCGCTGCCTGGGCTCCAGCCAGCTCCCGTAAATATCCTTCAGCTTGCCCAGAAGTTCCCGCAAACCCACCGGTCCCACCACATGCAGGGGGGCGGTGGAGCGGGGGACGGGGCTGTGCATGGCGAAGAGCAGCGCCACCAGATCGGCCGAGTGGTCCGGGTGCAGGTGGGAAAGCAGCACCCGGTCGATGGCATCCATGCCCGCGGGGGCGGCGCCCGATTTGACCAGGCGCACCAGGGCGCCGGGCCCGGGATCCAGCAGGATGGCCTGATCGTCCACCGTCACCCAGTAGGCGGCCGGCGTGTGGCTGGGGGTGGGCACGGCTCCGCCGGCGCCCAGGATGGTGATCTGTATCATGCCCATAAAGCAAGGGTCTGGGGGCGGAACGTCAAGGCGCCTGGACGGTATAAATGCAGATGGGCCTCTTCCCGGACCCATTCTGGACAGATTTGCCCTCTGGACCTATCATGATGCCGGATTTTCACGGCCCGTTCGCGGGCCCTTTTTCCAGCGAGGAACGGTTTTTTTCCATGGTTTATCCGAGATCGCACCAATCCGCTCTCCCGCGCCTGTCGGGTGCGCTTTTCCTGATGTTGAGCCTGACCCTGGCCTGGGGCCTGTCCCTGGCCCAGGAGCCCGAGCTGACCCCGGAGGAGAAGATCACCCAGCTGAACAACCAGCTCATGGTGGATCCGGGCGACCCCGTGAAGTGGAACGACTTGGGCCTGATCTACGCCGAGCAGGGCGATTTCGAGGTGGCGCGGGACGCCTTCATCAAGGCCGTCCAGTGCGAGCCCACCAACGCCGACTATCACCGGAATCTGGGCTCCGCCTTCATGCGCCTGGACATGTTCGACATGGCCGCAGCCGAGTTCCAGGCCTACCAGAGGCTTGATACCCTGGGAGCCAAGGACTACTGGCGGCTCATCGCCACGGCCCAGCGCAAGGCCGGCATGCTGGACCAGGCCCGGGCCACCTATGCCGAGGGCCTGGCGGTGCTGGGCAAGCCGGCCAACCCCGAGGGGATGAAGCTGGTCCTGGGCCTGCATCTGCTGGAAAAGGAAGCCGGCGAGGACGAGGCCCGCCGCAAGATCCTGGCCGAGTACGCGCCCGAGGCCCTGCGCTTTCTGCGCCAACAGACCGATCCCGACGCCGAGGGCAGCGAGGAAGCCCTGACCATCGTGCAGTACCACGTGAACGACATGGTGGAGGACGCCCAGCTCATGGAGGAGTCTGGACTGCTGGACCAGGCCGGCGAGCTTTACGCCAAGGCCTACGAGATGACCCCCGACCGCGACGACCTGCTGCCCCGCATGGTGGAGGTCTACCTGAACAACGACCAGTCCATGAAGGCCCGGGTCACGGCCCGCCTGGCCCGGGACGATCACCCGGACAAGGCCGGCACCTGGATCGCCACGGGCAAGGTCTACCAGGCCACCGATCGCCTGGCCGATGCGGTGGCGGCCTACGAGAAGGCGTACGAGATCGAGGAGGTGGCCGATCTGGCCGTGGCCATCGGCAACCTGTACATGCGGCTGGGGGACAACCAGAAGGCCTCCCGCTGGCTGAGCAACAGCGTCTCCATCGACAACACCAAGCCCGAGGTGGTCTACAACTACGCCGTCAGCCAGATCCGCGAGAAGAAGTACCACGCGGCCATCGCCAGCCTGCGCTCGGTGGTGCGGCAGCGCCCCGACATGATCCCGGCCTGGTCGGCCCTGGCCCAGTGTCTGCGGGCCACCAAGCAGTACGGCGCGGCCATCGAGCCCTACCAGAAGGTGCTGGAGGCTTCGCCCGAGCCCAAGACCGCCTACAACCTGGGCTACTGCGCCATGAAGGCCAAGCGCTACAGCACGGCCATCACCGCCTACGAGAAGGCCCTGGAACTGGACCCCACCATGGTGGAGGCTCGCTACAACCTGTCCCTGACCTTCCGCCGGGCCGGCCGCTACCAGGACGCCGTGGACTCCTTCGAGGCCATGAAGGAACTGGAGCCCGACAGCTACCGGGTGTTGTTCTGGCAGGGCCAGAGCTATTACGACCTCAAGGACTACGACCAGGCCCTGGAGAACTACGACATGGCCCTGGAGCAGAAGGAAACCGTCGAGGTGTACAACGAGATGCGGCGGGTTTACCTGGACCTGGGCGACAAGAAGGAAGCCGCCAAGATCTACAAGCAGATCCAGGCCATGCAGGGCGGCAAGTAGGAACGGGCCGCCGTTGCCGGCGGGCCATGGACCATCCGAGAAATGGAAAAGCATGAGTGAACGCAAGGTGTTTCGTCAAACGGTCCTGTTCTTCAGCCTGGGATTGGCGGCATTGCTGGCCGGTTGCGCAGGTTCCGGCCCCGCCAACCAGGAGGCGCCGCCCCCCGAGCCCGAGACCCGGCTGCTGCATCCCGACCAGTGGCCCCGGATCACCGCGGACACCACCTTTCCCCGGGAGTCGGCCGGCACCCTGGGGGCCTCGGGTTTTCCCGATCACCTGCATTCCTACTGGTGGCCCGACTGGCAGATCATGACCCTGCCCGACGGCACCCCCTACGGTCCGGGGGCCTTCTGCTACCGCAAGCAGGTGAAGGAACATTCCGGCCTGGTTCTGGGCGAGGGTTTCGAGGCCCTGCCCCTGCTGCGGGTTGAGCACGACGCCCGGTACGCCCCCTGTGACATGCTGCCCCTGCTGGAAACCCTGGACTGGGCCCGGCGGGACGTGGGGGCTGCCCTGGGTTTGAGCAGCCCGGACACCCTGACCGTCATCTCGCCCGACAACATCAACATCTACCGCCAGATGACGGGCCAGGACGTGTGGCGGCTGTACCGCCTGGAGGGTGACCGCTGCGTGCTGGAGCCCTACGGCACCCTGCAGGCCCGCACCCTGGACGGCCACGCGGTGTTCCAGCTCATGACCGACTGGCTGCTGCGCGAGAACGCCGGCCAGGCCCTGCCCGCGTGGCTGCACATGGGGCTGGTGGCCTACATGGCCGAGGACGGGGTGCATCTCATGAACTACATGCGGGAGTTCCGGGCCGGCGGCGAGGTGTTGCTGTCGGCGCCCATCGTCGATGCCCTGTTCGCCCGCGGCGTGGACACGGACCGGGACAGCGACCGCATGAACTACCGCCGGGCCCGCTACAGCGCCTTCCTCATGGTGTGGCGACTGGTGGAGGACAACGGCGGCCTGCAGGCCATGCGCGGCTTCCTGGAAAGGGTGGCCGGCGGCGAAAGCGCCGACCAGGCCTCGCGCGCCGTCTACGGCCTGGGCATCGCGGAACTTGCCATCTCGCTGGATGCCACCAAACTTGGAGAACCGGTGTGGGATGTGGAGCAGTACCGCAAGCCCCAGGTGCCCCCGGTCAAGGATAGCTCCGCCGCTCCTGAAGACGCTCCTGAAGGCGCGGCCGACAAGCCTGCTCAGAACTAGAAAGGTCCTGTTCGACATGAGTGAATTGAAGACTCCCCGCGTTCGCTTCGCCCCCAGCCCCACCGGTTTCCTGCACGTGGGCGGGGCCCGCACGGCGCTGTTCAACTGGCTGTACGCCCGCAGCCAGGGCGGCACCTTCGTGCTGCGCATCGAGGACACGGACCAGGAGCGCAGCACCGAGGAAAGCTACGCCGCCATCCTGCGCGGCATGGACTGGCTGGGCCTGGACTGGGACGAGGGGCCGCACAAGGGCGGCGACTTCGGCCCCTACCTGCAGTCCGAGCGGCTGGACATCTACCGCGAGCAGCTGCAGGTCCTGGCCGACAAGGGGCAGGCCTACAAGTGCTTCTGCAGCGCCGAGGATCTGGAAGCCCGCGAAAACGCCGTCAAGGAAGCCGGCGGGTACTGGGAGGGGTACGACGGCCATTGCCGCCACCTGAGCGACCAGCAGATCGCCGAGTTCGAGGCGGCCGGCAAGCCCTGCGCCTGGCGCTTCCGCACCCCCGACGAGGGCAGCACCTTCTGGTACGACGTGGTGGTGGACAAGCGCGAATTCCAGAACGACACCCTGGTGGACCGGGTCATCCTGAAGGCCGACGGTTTCCCCACCTACCAGTTCGCCTGCGTGGTGGACGACCACCTCATGGGCATCACCCACGTGCTGCGGGGCGACGACCACGTGAGCAACACCCCGTTCCAGATCCTCATCTACCAGGCCCTGGAGTGGCCCGTGCCCAAGTTCGGCCACATGCCCATGATCCTGGGCCAGGACAAGAAGCGCCTGAGCAAGCGCCACGGCGCCACCAGCGTGGAGGAGTTCGCCGGGCAGGGCATCATCCCCGCGGCCATGGTGAACTATCTGGCCCTGCTGGGCTGGTCCCCCGGGGGCAGCGCCGACGAGGTCATGACCACCGACGCCATCGTCAAGAAGTTCAGCCTGAAGAAGGTGAACAAGAGCCCCGCGGCCTTCGACTACGACAAGCTGGGGCACATCAACAGCGAGCACATCAAGCGGTTGACGCCGGCCGAGCGCCTGGAACTGGCCAGGCCCATCCTGGCCGAGCGCGGCTGGGCCCTGGATCCTGCCTGGCTCATCGACGGGGCTGCGGACACCGACGCCTACCTGGCCCGGGTGCTGGGCACCCTGGGCAACCGCTTCAGCAGCCTGGTGACCCTGCCCGAGCAGATCGGGTTCTTCTTCACCGACGAGCACTACCTGGATCAGCCCGTGTGGGACGAGCACGTGGGCACCGACGACGCCCGGCAGGTGATGATCCGCCTGGCCGACACCCTGGAGGAGAAGCTGGACCTGGCCCAGGCCCAGCCTGCCACCGCCTTCGAAGATGTGGTACGATCCCTGGCGGAGGACATGGGTGTGGGCGCCGGGGTGCTGATCCATCCCGCGCGGGTGGCCCTGACGGGGCAGTCGCGCAGCGCCGGCATCTTCGAGGTCATGGAGCTCATGGGCGCCCGGCGGACGGTGGCCCGGTTGCGCAAGGCGGCCGGCCAGTAGGCACCTCCCGGGGGCGGTGGGCTGAACCAGGGAGAAGAAGGCGAAAACGCTGCTTAACATTCTGGGCCGGTATTTCCTGGTCTGGGTGGTGTCGGTGCTGGCCTTGCTGGTGGCGGTCAGTCTGCTGCCGGGTTTTCGCCTGGACACCTCGGTGCCCGGCTGGCGCATGGCCGTGTTGCGCCTGCCGCTGTACTTCGCCCTGGCCCTCATCCTGTTCCGGCCCCTGCTGCTTTTCCTGACCCTGCCCCTGAACAGCCTGACCCTGGGGGCGCCCAGCCTGCTGTTCAACGGGCTCATCCTGTACTGGACCGCCAAGGCCGAGCCGGCCATCATCATCAACAACTACCTGGAAGCCCTGGTGGGCACCCTGGTCATGACAGTTCTTTCCACGGGGGTGGTGGGCTGGCTGGGACTGGACGAGGCCTATCCCTTCTACCAGTCGGTGATCTACCGCCTGGGGCGCAGCTTCGGGCCCACGGCCCAGCGCAAGCCCTTGCGGGGGCTGCTCATCCTGCAGGTTGACGGCCTGAGCTACCGCAGCTTGAAGCGCGTGCTGGAAACCGGCCGCGTGCCCACCATCTCGGCCATGCTGGCCAAGGGCAGCCACCGCCTGGTGCGCTGGAACTGCCGCATCCCCAGCAACACGCCGGCGGTTCAGGCCGGGCTGTTCTACGGCAACCGCGAGAACGTGCCCGGCTATCGCTGGTTCGACCGGGCCACCCAGAAGATCCGCGTGGTCAGCCACCCCGAGGACCTGCGCCACCTGGAGGAGTCGGTGGCCCGCGGCCGCACCGGGCTGCTGGCCGGCGGGTCGGTGATCAACAGCTTCATGAGCGGCGGGGCCGCGAAGCGCCTGCTGACGGTGAGCGCCCTGGGCCAGGACAGCGAGCACCGGCGGCAGGGCGAGCAGGCCGACTTCAACCTCTTCTTCCTGAGCCCATCGGCCTACACGTTGGCGGTGCTGAACGCCGTGTGGGATTACGCCGCGGGGGTGGCCCTGTCGGTGGTGGGGCGCCTGTGGAGCGGCCGTCCGCCCCTGCGCTTCAGCTGGAAGCGGGTGGCCCAGAAGGCCGTGGCCAACAGCTTTTTGCGGGACCTCAGCTTCTTCTGGTTGAAGCAGGACATGGTGCGGGGGGCGCCGGTCATTTACAGCAACTTCGTGGGGTACGACGAGGTGGCCCACCACACGGGGCCCGACGCCTACGAGGCGCAGATCACCCTGAGCGGCCTGGACCGCCGCCTGCGCCGACTGCAGCGCCGGGCCAGGCGGCAGTCGCCCATCCGCTATGAGATCGTGGTGTTTTCCGACCACGGCCAGACCGAGAGCATGCCCTACCGCCTGCTGTACGGCGAGACCATCGAGGAGACGGTGGCCGGCATGCTGGGGCGCACCGCGGAGCATCCCACCGACCCCGAGCGGGCTTTCAACCCCGATCGCAGCTACACGGCGCGGCTGCTGTTCCAGATGGAGCAGGCCGGGCCGGGGCGCCTGGGCTGGGCCGGGCTGAAGGGGCGCAAGGCCCTGGCGGGCATCGTGGCCGAGGATCTGGTGGCCGCCGGGGCGGATCTGGAAAGCAACAAGGCGGTGGTGTGCGTGTCGGGCAGCCTGGCCCACATCACCTTCACCGGGCATGAAAAGCCCCTGACCCTGGAAGAGATCGTCACCCTGTATCCCGGCTTCGTGGAGCAGCTGTCGCGCCATCCGGGGGTGGGCTTCGTGGCGGCGGCCCGGCAGTTCGGCGACGCGGTGGCCATCTGCGAGGACGGCATCCGCAACCTGATCACCGGCGAGATGGGGGGCGAGAACGATCCCCTGGCCGATTTCGGGGGCGAGCGCTGGGCCCAGGACCTGGCCCAGCTGCTGGCCTATCCCGACACGGGGGACCTGATCATCAACGGGGCCTGGCTGGCCGAGCAGGAGCGCATCGTGGTGCTGGAGGAGCAGACCAGCAGCCACGGTGGGGTGGGCGGGCCGCAAACCGAGCCCTTCGTGCTGCTGCCGCGGAAGTGGGCCACCTCGGTGGAGGATTTCCAGTCCCCCGAGGCGTTGCACCGCCTGATCAAGCGGGAACTGGACCGATTGCGGCGTTCCCGGGGCGTTTGAGGGGGCGGGCCGGGTGGCAAAAAAATGGCCCGCGGACTTGCATCATGCCGGGGACCCGTATATATTTCGCCATCGATTGCCCGGTCGTTCAATGGCAGGACAGCTGACTCTGGATCAGTCGATGAGGGTTCGAATCCTTCCCGGGCAACCACAAATTTGCGATTCGCGGTGGGTTGTGTTAAAATCTGGTGCGAAATCGTCAGGTTTGTGCCCCGTTCGTCTAGTGGCCTAGGACGCTGGCCTCTCACGCCGGTAACACGGGTTCGAGTCCCGTACGGGGTACCAAATTGAAACGAGCCGCTCATATGAGTGGCTCGTTCTTTTTTTGCAATGTACGGACCCCAGAGAAATGGGGAAGTCGATACCAGACTTCGATCGTATGCTGGCCTTTTACGAGCACCTTCTCCACGAGTAGCTGGCGAAGGTGCTTTTTTTGTGGTGCAGGGACAGCGCCCACCACGTCCTTCAGGTCCGTCAGGATGGCGTTCAGGAAGTCCTTCTTGAGTTCCGGGAGGTCCATGCTGGAGCGCTGCTCCTGAAGGCTCCTGCGGCGCTCCTCGAGTTCCTGGATCTGGGCGTTGATTTCCTCGACTCGCTGGTTGCAGGTGGCCGCTTCCATGGTGCGGTTTTCGAAGGCGCTGAAGTACCGGGTCTTGGCGGCACCTGGATCAGCATGGCGCGGATGAGTTGCTCCGGCAGGATCGACGGCCGTCCCGCCTGGGCGTACATCTCATCGAAGGTCGGCGAAAGCTCCTTCAGGGCCTTGTCGACGATCTTCCGGATGTCGGGAAGCGGATGCCGCTTGGGGGTGCGGTCCTCGAGGGAGACGTAGCTGAAAATGGCGTGCTGATCCGTTCTCTTGCCGCGCAAAGGGCTTCCTCCTTTGTAGGCAAGGAGTGTATCATGAGGTCAGGCGAAAACCGAGTTTTTTTACAGCCTGCCAGGTTTTTGTCGGGTTTTGGATTGACATCTCAGTGGCAGATTATTTAAAATAAATAAGTTGAATCGTTCCATTGACCATTTTGTCTGATATTGCATCTTGGGGTGCTCCATCCATGGGAGCGGGTCTGTGTCCTGTTTCGGCTCTTTCGGATTTTGTTTTGGAATTCGCCCAATGTGTAAATTAACTGCGATGAGGCCAGGAACGTCTGGTCTGTTTTTTTGTAGAAAGTAATTTGGCATCAGGGTTGAATGTCGATTTTCCGAGAGCTGGAAGATGCAGAACATCAAAATGGCGCAATTTCAAGAGTACTTCCAACCACGGAGAAGAAAGTAAAAAATATATTCATGAAAAGAAGTAAGAAAGTTGCCATTACGGTGTTTGCACTGGCAATTCTGTTTACGGTGGGTAGTATCCCCTCAAAGGGAGTAGGGAAGGAGATTGGGCTTCCCCAGAACCCACAACCAATTCACATAGTTAATGATAGGAGTTTTTATGAGATTGAAGATCTAAATTTGGCGGCAAGCTTAATGAGGCAAAGAGCGAAAAGCTGGGGGCTTGATCCGAATCTGAGACCTGATCAAAAAGTTGCAATTGGGAATGAAGTTCAATTTTGGGTTGGCGGTCAATATCTTTCCATTCGAGATGGAACGGATGAAATCAAGGAAAGGGTGGAGGCAGATATTTCTATTGGAGTCAATGAAAATACTTATTTAGTGATATTTGTTTCCAAGCGCGGTCTTTCGGTTGACGAGGTCGCCAAAATATTGGAATGCGGGAACCGGGTTGTCGATTTGTTGTGTTCAGAAACAGGAAGGAATATTTTTGCAATTGCGGGGAACCCCAAAAGTATTCAGGCTTTGTTGGAATTCAATTTCACGGCGTCAGTACTAGAGTACCTACCTGAATACAAGTTTAATAAAAAATGTAAAATATCATCCTCGGGTTGGTATGATTTACAATGTTTTGTTTCAGTAACAAAAACACTTGAGGCGGAACTACGGGAATTGGGTATTGATGAGTTTAATTCAACTTATAAATCGAAAACAATAGAAGTGAAAATTCGAGAGGAAGTGCTGGATGACGTTGCCGCATTGTGGTGGGTTAGGTTTATCATGCCGCCACCAGAGGATTGGATGAAGCAGGGTAGTCGGTTTAGCAAGCAGGCCGTTGAAAATTCCGTCTTTATAGCCCTGTCCTGATTGTGTCTTTGTGAGTTAGCTGAAAGGTAGGGATGTTGGGATGCAATTGGGGACCTGTGTCCCCTTGTTTCGCATCCTGTAACCTGCGGGGTACCAAATCGAAAGATGACGTTTCTGTGTGTCGACCACTTTGCTCATTCCATCATCGATCTGGCCGGACTCGATAGCAGGTGACCGACATGGGCTCAGCATCCGGATCGGGTGTTTCACTCTGAACCTTGTGGACGGCATCCCAGTATCCGGCAACCCGGTAGAAGAAGCCGCCTGCGAACATGAGCCGGTCTCGCGAAGCATCCCCTTCACAACGAATCCGGACTTGCTCCTTGTACTGCCCGTATGGGGAGACCACGTCATAAACGGCGAAATACGGTTCTTCGGTCTCCCACATTGACCGCGAGGTCAAGCACCAGACATCACCGTTCTCGCGCAGGGCCAGATCAACGATGGTCGGTTCGGTCGGTGCGGCCACGGCCCTGGTTCCGGGCATGTGGTCGGCCTGGTGTTGCAGCGTCCCCTGCATCCTGTCCCTGGCCCTGGCATTGCGTTTCCAGGGCTTCTCGGGCAGGGTGGCTTTCAGCAGAGGCGTCCCGTCGGTGGCGAACCAGGATACCTCGAAGGCATCCCGGGGAATGGCCACGACCACCGTCCCATCAGAGGCCACATCCATGCGGTGCCAGACGAATTCCTGCCATGATTCGTGCAACTCGCCCCTGCGCATGTCGAAGCTGGCTTGCCCCCGGGCGTATTCAGCAATCAGGTTGCCATCCCGGTCGAACCGACCCAGGAAGAAATCCCGAGTTTGGACCGGCAGGTTCATGTCCATTGTCATGAGTGACCCTCCCAGCAACAGGGCATCTCCCGAGCAAATCGCCCGGTGCAGGGTCAGAAATTCGCCGCCGGCCCAGGGAACATGGGGCGTGGTGGACCCGGCGGGAGTTTCGTCGGGGTTCAGATATACCATGCGGCCAGGGAATTCGGCCACCAGGCCGAGGGTGCCGTCGCTGAAGGCCACGAGATCCTTCGGACCGGTGAGCTCTCCCGGCCCGTCGCCGGCCTGACCCAGGGTTCGAATAAACCGGCCGTCGGCGTTGCACTCCACCACCCGGCTCATCTGGGTGTCCAGCATGAGGATGCGTCCGTCCTGGAGAACAATGACCCTCTCGATGGTGCCCAGGAGGGGGTCTTCCTCGGCAAGGCCCATTTGCCAGACCTTTTCCAGCACGAGTTCACGGGCACCCTGGGCTGGACCGTCCTCGTTGGTGACGCAGGGGACAGTGATGCCGCGGGCTGGGCCTGACAACAGGCAGGTCAGGGTGAGGGCGTGAACGAGCAGGTATGTGAATGCCTTCAAAACAAACTCCTTCTGGGGAAAGCGGGGATGAAAAGGTTCATCGGCGCAGCAAATCCGGATTGTCACGGATGGCCTTCTACTTCCGGGAATCTTGTTCGTTGTCGGGAGAGTATCGTTGGAAGGCCTCGTGGAGCCAGGCGACGGCCTGCTCGTCCAGGCCGTGCTCCTGGGCGGCGTGGGGGTCGGCGCGAAACATTGCCACCAGATCCTTCTCGGTCATCATGTCGTCCCCCATCATGAGTTTGAGTGAACCGCGCCACCGTCTGACCAGAGCGCGGGCCCGAGGGGTATCGGGCAAGGTGCCATGTTTGATCTCGTCGAGCAGATCCTCGACCATGGACGACCAGACCGAGGCCTCGATCTCTTCATGCCTGGCGCGAAGCTCGGGTGCGTTGTGAGCACCGAAATGTCTCTCCAGGAGCGACATGACCGCCAGAGTGTGCAGCATCTCCCCGGTGGTGATGTGTTCCTCCTGCGCCATGACCTGGCACAGGCTTTCGAGCCTCTCGCAGAGCTCATGCAATTCCCTCAGGCGCTGCCGCGATTTCTCGAGGTGGTCCAGGAGGATTTCCAGGGGCTCGGCACCGGCCAGCACGTCGGCGATATCCGCCAGGCTGAGCCCGAGCTGCTGCAGGGATCGGATTTGCTGGAGGCGGAGGATGTCCCCTCGCCGGAAACGCCGGTGACCGGAGGCTGTCCGTTGCACCGGCGCCAGCAGTCCGATCTCCTCGTAGTAGTGCAGCGTTCGCACCGAAATTCCGGTTTTTCGGGCGAATTCCCCCGCTTTCAGACCCTTTTCAATATTCATGAGCAACCCTTCAATGATGGTGCTGGCGTCGAAAAACCGGGCTCGCAGAAGCCGGGCATACTCAATATAGAACCTAACGTAACGTGAGGATAAAGTCTGTTTTTCATGGAAGGCCGGGATTGCGCAGGAGGTTGAGAACCTCTCACCCCACGAGCCCCTGTCCCAGGGCCAGAAGCGTCACCACGCTGACGGACAGCCAGAGGGCGATCCCATGGAACAGAGGGCGCCATCCGATGCGCTCCAGCACCGGGCGGGTAAGACCGCTGCCGATGAGAAAAAGCGTGACCACCAGGCTTCGGCGCGCCAGGGTGTGCAGGATGCTCCAGGCACCGGCCCACTGGGGCCACAGGCTGTGACAGGCCGCCGCCGCCATGAACCCGAGAATGAACAGAGGGAACTGGACCTTGCTTTGCGCCCGGTTGCCGAGGCCGATGGCCAGGGCCAGGGGAGCGATCCACATGGCCCGGACCAGCTTCACCGTGGTGCCGGTGCGCAGGGCCTCGGCCCCGTAGTGGGCCGCGGCGCCGACCACGCTGCTGGTGTCGTGAATGGCCAGGCCGGCCCAGACCCCGAACTGATGCTGGCTGAGGTGGATCCCGTGGCCGATGATGGGGAAGACCACCAGGGCCACGGCATTCAGGGAAAAGACCGTGGCCAGGGCGACGGCTGTCTCGTCGTCCCGGGCCTTGAGAACGGGAGCGACGGCGGCGATGGCGCTGCCGCCGCAGATTGCCGTTCCGCAGGATATCAACATGGCCGTCCGCCCCTTCATCTGGAAGACGCGGCCCAGCAGAAGGCCCAGGCCCAGGGCAAAGGCAATGCTGCCGACGGTGTAGCCTACGGAGTGGGAACCCACCTGCCAGACCTCCCCGATAGACACTCCGAAGCCCAGGCCGATGACGGAGATTTTCAGGAGTTTCCCGCTGGCCCTGGAAGTGGCCCGGGGCCACGGGTTCCAGCCGGCCAGTCCCAGGACCGTGCCCAGGAACAGGGCCAGGGCCGGGTCGACCGCGGGCAGAAGACAGATCACCAGGAGGGAGAGGAAAATGGCTTTGCGAGTGGTGGGCATGGTGGGGCCTCTGTGTGGCATGGAGTGGTGGTGGCGACCTGCACGTCCGGGGATAATAGGAAGACATGAAGGAGAAGAAAAATTGATAAAGATTGAATTTAAATTAAAAAAATTTTATATATAACCTATGAACCTGACCGCCCGAAAACTGGAAATCTTCACCACCGTGGCCCGGGAGGGCCAGGTGAAGCGGGCCGCCGAGCTCTTGCATCTGACCCAGCCGGCCGTGAGCATGGCCCTGTCCGACCTGGAAAGCCGCCACGGCGGGGCTCTCTTCGCCCGCCACGGCCGCAAGCTTCACCTGAACGATCGGGGCCGCCGGCTGTTGCCCCTGGCCGAGGATATCCTGCGGCGATTCCGCCGGCTCGAAGCGGAGCTGGAGGACAGCTCTCCCGAGCCGGTGGGGCAGCTCCGGGTCGGGGCCAGCACCACCGTGGGCAACTACCTCCTCCCTGCATTGATGGCCCGCTTCTCCAGGAATCATCCCCGGGCCTCCATCCAGTTGCATGTGGGCAACAGCGAACAGATGGTCCGGGCCCTGGACCAGGGCTCCCTGGACATGGCCCTGATCGAAGGGCCCTGCCATCTGCCCAACCTGCACCAGCGCTTCTGGCGTGATGACGAGCTGGTGGTCATTGCCGGTCGCGACCACCCCTGGGCCGCCGCCGGCCGGATGGGCCTGAAGGGGCTACCGGAGGCCGTGTGGATCGTGCGGGAACAGGGCTCGGGCACGCGCGAGATCTTCGAGCAGGCCCTGGGCCGGAAGCTGACGGGGTTGCCCAATATCGTGGAGCTGGGACACACCGAGGCCATCAAGAAGGCCGTGGAGGCGGGGCTGGGTGTGGGCTGCCTTTCCCGCCTGGCCGTGCAGCGGGAACTGGATCAGGGATGGCTCAAGGAGATCGCGACCCCGTTGGCGTTGAACCGGCCCTTGACCGTGCTCCTGCCCGATGCCGGTTCCCCCACCCGATTGCAGGAGGCGTGTCTGGCCATGCTCTACTCCGGATGAGAGGGCTCTCATTCACCCCCCTGCTCCCGCAACCACCGAGACGCCCCGGATAGCAACCCGTGCAGTTGCCCCGCGCGGCTATTCCCATGTTCATGCCCATGCCCATTCCCATGTTCATGCCCATGCTCATGCCCATGTTCATGCCCACGCCCATGCCCGCCACCGCCACCATTTTCTTTCGGCTTCATCTTCCCTTCCCTGAAAAAGTGGGCCAGGGCCTCGGCGCTGCCGGCGAAGGCCTCGTCGTCGGCGGGCATGCCCTGCAGGGCCCGGTTGCCCTCGGGGGCCAGAGCCGTCACGGTGACGGTCCAGTGAGTGTCGGTGGCCCCGTCGGGGCGAGCTTCCAGGGCGATGCTCAGGTGCTGCAGGAAAGGGGGCGCCACCCGCACGATCTTCAGCAGGCGCGGCGCCTCCACGTGGCTGAAGGTCCACAGGCCCGGCCCGGTGATGTTGTTCTCGTCGGTGCGGAAAACACAGCGGTCCTCGCCATAGCCCGAGTCGGTGTAGACCAGCTCGCTGCGCCAGCCGTCGATCCAGTCGCACTCGCGGGTGGGGCACAGCTGGGGGAAGATCTCCTGCGGGGGGGCGGGCACGGTCCGGGAAAACCGGATGACCCGCCTTTCGGCCACGAAATCCCGCGTCCGGAAGGCGGCCACCTGGGCCCGGGAACGGCTGGTGTCGAAATGGTGCCTGTCGTTGTTCATGTCGATCTCCCTGCTTGTTTAGTTGCTAAACTTGCTGGCCAAAAAAACATGACCACTCCGGTCACGCCTGCCCAAGATCCTTCAGTTCCGCAGTCAGGCAGTCCAGGAAACGGGCCACCACCTGGCGCTGGGCCGGTGTCAGGTCGGCCAGGTGGGTCTCCACACCCAGGCGCAACCCCGCCGTCTTCCGGCGGAAGTGGGCCACCGCCCCGCTGCCCGCGCTGGTCAGTTCCAGGCGCAGGGTGTTGCCCCCTTCGGGGGGGCGGGTCTTGAGCAGCAAGCCCTTGCGCACCAGCCTGGTGACGGTCTGGGACACCGCGCCCTTGGTGACGCCCAGACCGGCGGCCAGCTCGGTGGCCGTGGCCTCGGGATGGGCCGCCACCTCCAGCAGCAGGTGCACCTCGGAGGGGTAGATGCGCCGCCCCTCCACCTGGAAGATGCGACCCTTCTCCAGGCTCAGGACGGTGTTGATCAACTGGCTGACCCTGGGGTACAGGGATGATTTCGAAGGTGTGCTCATGCCGAAAGTTTAGGTACTAAACACTTACGTGTCAAGCGCGCCCTGAAAACGGGTTCAATCTCACTTCTTCTCCCCGCGAATCTCCACGGGGAAGGGCTCGGTGGCCGACCCCGTGTACAGCGTCACGTGGGGGAAGGGGATCTCTATGTCCGCGGCGTCGAAGGCGGCCTTGATCTCCAGGTACATGCTGTTGCGCAGGTCCAGGAACTTGTCCCGCACCGCCCACACCGAGAACTGCATGGTCAGGGCCGAGTCTCCGTAACCCAGGAAGATGAACAGGGGCTCGGGTTCGTCCAGGCACAGGGGGTTGCGGTCGGCCACGTCCATGAGGATGTCGCGCACCGTTTCCAGGTCTTCCTTGTAGGCCACGCCGATCTTCAGGTCCACCCGCCGGATGGGGAAGCGGGTCATGTTGGTGACCTGGGCCTTGATGATTGATTCGTTGGGAACCCGCACCATGAGGTTGTCGAAGGTGCGCAGCTTCACCGACAGCAGGTCGATGGACAGGACGAATCCGCTTTGCCCCTCGATGGTGATGAGGTCGCCCACCACGAAGGGCCGCTCGGCCAGCAGGAACAACCCGCTGATGAGGTTGGAGGCCGAGGTCTGGGAGGCGAAGCCCAGGGCCACCGTCAGGATGCCCGCGGCGCCCAGCAACACGCTCAGGTTGAAGCCCAGCTGGTTCAGGGTGGCGGCGAAGGTCACGAAGGCCAGGCCGTAGAACACCAGGCGGCGGGCAACCATGGCCCCCTGGGCGTCCAGCCGCTTGCCCGTGAAGCGTTGCACCAGCATGCCGGCCAGGCGCGCCACCGCCAGGCCCACCACCAGGATGACGGCGGCGTGGGCCACGTTCAGCAGTTGCTCACGGGTGACCAGTCCGGCCAGGCCCAGTTCGGTCCACAGATCGTTGGCCATCAACCCTGACCTCCCGACAATCCCAGCAGGCTGGTGAAAGAACGGATGAGCGAGTGACGCCCCAGCTCCTCGCGCGGCGGGCCGATCTTGTGACAGGATCCGGCCTCTTCGGGCGGCTTGCGCGTCAGCTTGATCTCGGCGAAATCCCCGTCATGCCGGCGGTTCAGGATGACGGACTCGGTCCACAGGCGGTCAACCCCGTCGGCGTACAGGGAAAGCTGGGGCAGGGGCAGCCGCAGGCGGGCCAGGGGCAGCGCGGTGGCGGCCTGGTTCACGATGCGCACCACGGTCACGGCCCGGGACGGCTCCACGGGAACATTCTCCAGATTGAAGCGCACCGAGGTGCGGGCGGCGTAGGCCAGTTCTCCCTCCAGGGTGGAGGGACCGAACCAGGTGTCCGAGGGGCGGTAGGTGGCCACTTCGTGCAGCGGACGCACGGGCCCGGTCAACTGCAGGCCCACCCAGATGGGGGAACTCATGTAGGCCTTCACTTCGCCCCCCGGGGGGACCATGAAGGTGTTCTGAGATTTGAAGATGAAGGCCCGATCGGCGGTGCGGGGCAGGACCTCCAGGGTCGAGCCAGACTGGGGCACGCCGAAACGGGTCACCTCGCCGTCCTCGGGAAGCGCCTCGGTGGCCACCGTTCCGGGGATGAGCCGGGTGGGGGCGTCCTCGGGCATGGACCGAGTGACCAGACGGACCTCCCTGGGCAGCCGCGTGATCCACATGGCAAAAGTCCCCACCTGCCAGTGGCGCAGGTGGCCCGGTTCGAATGTGAATTTTCCCCACCACCGTGTGCTCATGGCCTGGATGCCCCTCATGGTTGCCAAGGGTTGATATGGAGGAGCATCCCGGCTGCTGCCGGGATGCCGTTGCGGACAAGGTATCACCTGCGCGGGGGAATGTCACCGGGCGGCTGTTGCCGGTCGGTCAGGAATAGGACACGACTTCGATCTCGATCCCGTCGGGGTCGTCGAAATAGAAGCGCCGGCCCGGATCGTAATCCGCGTGGTTGCGGGTCTCGAAGCCGGCGGCCTTCACCTTCTCCTCGACGGCGTCCAGGTCGTCCACCACCACGCCCAGGTGGTTCAGGCCACCCACCGTGATGTAGGTGTTGCCCTTGTTGCAGTCCCCGCCCAGGGAGTACAGGGCGACGTAGCTGTCGTCGTCACCCACATGGATGACGTTGCCGTCGTGGATGCCCTTGCCGGACCAGCGCACCTTCCAGCCGAAGAGGCCGATGTACAGCTCGGCCGTGGCTCCGGGATTGGTGACGGTGACGTTGACGTGTTCCAGGAATGATCGCGAGGGGGATGGGTGTGACATGATCTATCCTCCAACGGCGGGTCGGGGCCCGCCGGTCATGTTCCTCCCGGCTGTTCACCGGGATTCCAGATCGCCGAGCAAGGCGCTCAGCATGCGGGCCAGTTCGGCCCGTTCTTCGGGCTTCAGCCCCGTCACCGCGTCGGCGGCCTCGGCGAAGCGCAAGGTCACCGCCTGGTCCACCAGCTCCCGGCCCTGGTCTGTCAGCAGGACCAGCACGCCGCGGCGATCCTCGGGGTTGGGCTGGCGGCGCACCAGGCCGGCCTCTTCCAGATGATCAAGCCGGTTGGTCATGGCGCCGGTGGTGAGCATGGTGGCGGCGCTCAGCTCGGTGGGGGTCAGGCAATAGGGCGGGCCCTGCCGGCGCAAGGTGGCCAGCACGTCGAAGGCCCACAGATTCAGGCCCACAGGGGCCAGAGCCTCCCCCACCCGTTTTCTCAGGTGATCGGACAG
The DNA here is from genome assembly GCA_963674845.2 of Candidatus Krumholzibacteriia bacterium. Lineage (GTDB taxonomy): Bacteria > Krumholzibacteriota > Krumholzibacteriia > LZORAL124-64-63 > LZORAL124-64-63 > LZORAL124-64-63. Next base: position 39,701 of record CAXXKE010000002.1, read on the forward strand.
GACCAGGATGCGACCCACGATGGCGAATCCCGAGGGGTCCAGATCCGGACGCTCCTGGGCCCACTGTTCAATGATTCCGCTGATTTCGTCTTTTCCTTTCATACCAACCATTCTAACGCAAAATATCTTCATGTCAAGTTACTTGACATAAAATTTAATGCCAAGTATCTTGACGTCAAGCTAGTTTTGGCGAGCCGGCTTGAACCTGCCCGCCCGCCGGAACCTGGAGTCCGACAAGACACACCTTTTGCCTAGATGGAGGCACACAGATGTTTCGTGAGAATTTCAAGACCCGGCCGGGGCTGGGCGCCTTGCTGCTGATCATGGCCATGACGATCCCGGGCGAGATGATGGCCGCGGTGGTGGATGATCCCACGACCCCGCAGGTGGGGGACAGCCCCTGGGGGCCGGACGACGAACTGGGAGCCCTGAACCGCATGACCGACGCCTCGCGGGCCGCGGTCCTGGCCCGCATCGAGGGGGGCAAGGTTTATGACCTGGCGGTGGAGTACTTCATCGGCATGCCCAGCTGGCACGTGCTGGGCGATCCCCGTTACCAGTTCTGGATGACCCACACGCCCCGGGGCACGGTGGTGGACGACCCGGCGGGGGTGGGAAACCACCAGAACGAACTGGTTTCCTACACCGGCGACGCGGTTTCCTTCTACACCCACATGGGCACCCACATCGACGCCCTCAATCACTTCGGCCTGAACGGGGAGATCTACAACGGCTTCTCGGCGGATGAGCACCTGGGGGACAGGGGCTGGCAACGCACCGGTGCCGAGACCATTCCTCCCATCATCGCCCGCGGGGTGATGCTGGACGTGGCGGCGGCCAGAGGTGTGGCGGAACTGCCCGCCTCGTACGGCATCACGGTGGATGATCTGAAGAAGGCCCTGGACCGGCAAGGCCTGCGGTTGCAGCCGGGGGATGTGGTCCTGATCAGGGGCGGCCGTATGCGGGCCTGGCCCGACGACGCCGGCTACGTGGACGACCAGCCGGGGCTGTCGCTGCCGGCGGCGCGCTGGCTGGCGGAGGAGCAACAGGTCCTGGCCATCGGCGGGGACAATCTCAGCCTGGAACATTTTCCCGTGGCCCAGGGAGCGGACACCTGGGTGCCGGTCCACACCTATCTGCTGGCCCAGGCGGGGGTGCCCATCATCGAGGTGGTCAACCTCGAGGAACTGGCGCGGGACGGTGTGCACGAGTTCGCCTTCATCGCGGCCTCCCTGAAGTTGCGGGGTGCCTCGGCGGCGCCGTTTCGCCCCCTGGCCCTGCCCCTGAACTGAGGGTACCGGACAGGAAGTGAAACCAGTCGCCGGACCTGAATCGAAGGAGTGGAGAAGATGAATCAGAACGAACAGGGGCCCCGGCTGAGGGGCCCGGCCAGGACGGCGCGCCTTGTGCCGCTGGGCTATCTGCTGGCCGTGGGCGCCATGCTGGGACTGACCACCAATCTGGCAAAGTACGGGGCGGACCACGGCCTGCACCCCGTGACCCTGCTGGTGTGGTCGACGGTGGGAGCGGCGGCGGTTCTGACCGGCGCGACCTGGCGAGGCCGGGGGCGCCCCCGATGCAGCGGGCGCATCGCCGAGTACTTCGTGCTGGCCGCCATCCTGGGGGTGGCCGGCCCGAATCTGCTGCTGTTCGGGGCCGTCAGCCGGGTGGGAGCGGGATTCGTCACCCTGGCCCTGGCCTTTCCGCCCCTGTTGACCACGGTGGGGGCGCTGCTTCTTCGCCTGGAGAAATTCGATCCCTGGCGTTTCCTGGGAGTGGTGGTGGCGCTTTCGGGGGCCACCTATCTGGCCTACCTGAAGTACCAGCGCCCCGATGCCCAGGCGTGGTGGATTGGAGCCACCATGCTGGCCCCGGTGATCCTGGCGGCGGGCAATCTGTACCGCACGGCGCGCTGGCCCGCGGGGGCTTCGCCGGCGAGCCTGGTGCCCGGGGTGTTGCTGGCAGCCAGCGTCCTGCTGGTGGCCGGGGCCGGGGTTGCCGGCGTGCCCCTGGGACTGGACTGGTCCCATCCCCGGGACCTGCTGCTGGTGGCTTTCCAGACGGGTCTCTCCTCGGTCCAGTACCTGCTTTACTTCAGGCTGCAAAAACAAGGAGGCCCCGTGATGATGAGCTTGCTGGGTTCGGTGGCCGCCGTGGTGGGAGTGCCCGTGGCCGTGTGGTTGCTGGGGGAGGAGCCCCCCGCCGGCCTGGCCGTGGGGGCGGCGCTCATCGCTGCGGGAATCATCCTGGTGGTTCGTCCCCGGATGGCGGGGAAACAGTTGTCGAGAGGTTCAGGAGACCTGAATCCGGGTCCGGGCCGGGGCGGACCCGTTCTGGTGGTGCTGGAGGGAAAGGAGGACGCCGGGTGATCAGAGTGGTGTACGCCTGGGAGGTGGGGTCGGCGGATCTCGGTCCAGGCCTATGAAGAGTGGGATGACTATACCGAGAGGGGAGGGTGGGCGACGGCCTGGGAGCTCGGCCGCCTTTCCCGTTGGCCCCTGCCGCCCGACATGGTAGCCTGATAGATGAAGCTGCTGATTCAACCCGGTTGTCCCGTTGTTGCATGGCCTTGCAGGAGCCCCAGGTGACGCACCCGGAAAAGAAAAACCACATTTTCCTGAGCTATTCCAGCGACGACCGGCCGCGGGCCCAGATGCTGGCCCAGGCGTTGCAAGCCCAGGGTTTCGACGTGTGGTGGGATGTGGATATTCCCACCGGGGTGCACTATCCCCGCTTCATCGAGGGCGCCCTGAAATCGGCCAGCTGCGTGGTGGTGCTGTGGTCGGCCAACAGCGCCGGTTCGCGCTGGGTGCGCAACGAGGCCGACTGGGGTGCCGAGAACGACACCCTGGTCCCGGTGAAAATCGACCAGGTGGATATTCCCTGGGAATTCCGCAACTTCCAGACTCTGGACCTTTCCCACTGGGGGGGCGAAGCCGACGATCCGGCCTTCCTGCGCCTGCTGGAGGGGCTGGCCACACGCGCCACCCGGCAGGAGAAGGTCGGCGATCGGGATGCCGGTTCCGCCGCCCCCGCAGGCGCCCCGGCAGCGGCCACCGGTCCGGTCTCAGCCAGGCCTGCCCCTGCGGGCGAAGCTCCATCAGCGGCGGGAGGGTCCGGCCTTCTGCGCTGGCTGGTACCCGCGGCCATCGTGCTGGTGGTGGCGGTGGTGGCCTTCCTGGTGGGCAAGCAGGGGCATGATCCTGAAGGCAGCGCCGTCGTCAGCAGCCGGGGGCCACTTTATGGACCACCCGAGCAGGTGACGGGGGACGGGCGGGTCCACAATTCGGCCCTGTCCCCGGACGGCAAGAGCCTGGTCTTCACTCATCGCAATGCCCAGGGGCACACCAGCCTGCTCTTGAAGCACCTGGTCACCGGTGACGAGCGCAACCTGGTGGAGCCTACTCCCGCGGCCATCCGTTCGCCTCTTTTCTCCCCCGACGGCAGCTATATCCACTTCACCATGCAGGTGCCCGGCGCCGACCCGCCACGCTTCGATCTGTTCCGCATCTCCTCCTTCGGCAGCCCGCCCTTCTCCCTGGTCCAGAACGTCATGGAGAGGCGCTTCGACTTCAGCCACGACGGGCAGCGGCTGGTGTTCAAGCGGGTGGACGGGGACACTATCAGGACCATGGTGGCCGCGGCCGACGGGTCCGGTGAACGATGCATCGCGGTGGAAACACCGGGGGCCACCCAGTACCTGTGCCTGGCCTGGTCGGGCGATGACACCGAGATCCTGACGGTCAGGCGCCATGCGGACAGCGGCGCCGACGAGGTGGTCGCTCTGCCTCTGGCCGGAGGTCCGGCCAAGGTCCTGCCCGGGCCGGCCTGGCAGTTCGTCATGGACCTGCGGACCCTTCCCCGGCAAGGCGGGCTTCTGGTGGTGGGCAAGCCGCGCACCGTGGAAGGGCCCATCGGCGACCTGTGGTGGCTGCCCCAAGGCGGCGACGAGTTCGTGCGGCTGACCAGGGACATGAACCAGTATTACCAGGTCTCGGCCGATCGGACGGGGGAGCGGCCGGGCGAAGCCCTGGCCCTGTCCTTCTACCGGGCCAAGCGCATCCTGCGGGTCATCGACGTGGCCGGGGAAGGCCGGCAGACGGATGTCTCCACCGACATCGTCATCAACGGCCAGGTGGAGTGGACGGACAACGAGGCTCTGCTGGCCAACCAGTCCGTGGGCGGGCGCGTCGGCCTGGTGGAGATTCGCCTGGCCGATGGCCAGGTCAACAGGATACCCACGGACCGGGAATGGGTGGCCGAGGCCGTGCGTTCGCCGGACAACACCCTCATGGCCTACCAGGCTTTTTCGGGGGAAGGGATGGCCCTGTGGCTGTCCCGGGCCGACGGCGGCCGGCCCCGGCGCCTGACCGAGGGTGATGCTGTGGAATATTACCCCCAGTTCACCCCCGATGGCCGCTGGTTGGTATATGGCCACCGGGATGCACCGGGGCAGCCGATCCGTATCTGGCGGCGTCCCGTGGACGGCGGCCCGGGGGAACAGCTTTCCACCGCCGACGGGTGGCCGCCGGTGGTCTCGCCGGATGGCAGCCGCATCCTGGCCCACTTCACGGCGCAGCATGTTCCCGGGTTCATTTCCGTGGACGGAGGAGACCCGGTCTATCCGGAAATTCCTGGTGGCTTTCAGGTTCTGACCTGGAATCCTCCGGGGGATGGGTTCACGGCCGTCAGACGGCAGGGAGATTCCCTGGTAATATTCGATCTTCCCCTCTCGGGGGGCGAGCCCCGGCAACTGGTCGAGTTTTCGGCCGGAGCCATGGGCATCACCGATGCGGACTGGAGCCCGGACGGCAACAAGCTGGCCCTTTCGCTGCAAATGGTGGAGTTCGATGTGGCTCTGCTGCACCGCCTGGCGGAAGACCAGAACGCTTCCGCTGCCGCCCGGTGACGGGTGTCCCCCGCCGTTCATGGGCCTGACGCGAACCTGTGCTCATCCCTTCTCTATGTGGTGCATGCCGATGGTGAAGTACCAGTCGCTGTTTTCCTGCAGCATGAGGGTCTCGGCCTCTTCCACGATCTTACCCAGTTCGTCGATGGACTGAACCCTGGCCAGGTCCTTTTCCAGGTCGCCAAGATGGCTGGCCATCATGGCAGAGCGGCTGGCGATCTTGTTGAACTCGAAATGGGAGCGCAGGCCGGCCAGGGCCGCACCCATGGTGGGCAGCCCGATGGCCAGCAGGGTCAGGGTCTTGATGATGGGCCCGTCCGGCAGGTGCCACCGGTGGTAGAACGAGTGGGGTAACAGATGCAGGATGGCGGCAAGGAATGTTCCCCAGAACATGAATTCGCCGGCCCCGGAAATGCGGTTGTGCTTGGCCTTCTCATGCCCGGATTTGTCCTCGTGGTATTGCTTCTGCTGGGTGATCCAGACATCCTTCATGTACTGGCGCAGCAGGGGAAGATCGCTTTCCTCCAGTTCCGGCAAGGTGGGCAAATCACTCCATAGCTGCCGGACCCGCTTCACGCTTTCGGCATTGCTGACCCACTTGCACGACCAGTGCCGGTCGATTCCCGGAATGGTCCGACCCCTGAGAAATGCCACGAAGATCCCGTTGCGGATCCACTCCGCTTCCAGGCGGCTTTCCATCCAGTGCAGATGCCATTCCTTGTGCTGGCCCAGATGATACACCAGCAGGATCAGGGCGATGGCCACGACCTCGCCCAGGATGATCCAGTGATTCAGATGCAGAATGGACTGGGCGGACACGATGAGCACCGCCAGGGTGGCCAGGATGTAGGAGGCCAGGGACGCTTGACGGTAGCGGCCCTGCAGGCTCAGGGCCCGGTCTTCCGCCTCGTCGTAGGCTCCGGCAAAATGACCGGCAATGGTGGCGAAGCGGGCCGTCAAGCGGTCCCGTGATTCCTGGTCCAGGGGGGGCTGGACATGATCCCGGCTGGCCTGGAAATCCTGCCCCCAGGATCCGAGGGCGGTCAGTTCTGCGGTTTCAGGGGCGATTCCCGGATTCGGGCCGGCCGCTTTCTCGTCCTGGTCGCCGCCGGGACTTTCGCCCAGGCGTTTCCAGCTCGTGGGATCGTTGGTGTCTATCCAGTAAATGGGGACCCCTTGCCGGCGGGCGTAGGCCACCACCTCGGCGGTGCCCCCCTGGCCCCGGGCGGGCTGACCGTCCCACAGGGCCAGCAGAACATCGCTGTGGTCCACGATGAAGTGTCCCACCGATTCGTAGGAAGCGGGACGGCTGGGGCGCGGTTCGAGGACCTGCGAGCTTTCGGCACGGCGCAGGAGAGCGCGGAATTCAGCCCGGGAATCGTCCGAGGAGAAATCCTGGCAGTAGTCGGCCGCCGCCAGGGGCAGCACGGCCTGCAGACCGGCGTGGCCCAGGTCCAGGGCCACCTGGGGCACCAGGCGGTCGGCTCCTTCGGCCAGGCTGGAAAGGACCATCAGGTTTCCTTTCCGGCCTTGCTCCTTTTCCAGGTCTGCCAGGACCTGGGTGATTCGCTTGCTCAGCGCCGCTTTGTTTTCGAGGTGACGATGTCCGGTCACCCCGATCCGGAAATGTTCCTGGTTTGGAATGGTCGTTCCCCCGCTGGCTTGTTGGGATCGGACTGCGCGCGCCAATCCTGGGTTGTCTTGAATTTCCTTTTTCGTGAGCCTCATCATATCCAATGTGTCCTGGCCTTCCCAGGAAAAACCAGGATCGGGGCCGAAGTCCCCGGGGCCGCGAAGATCATTGACAACCCCTGGGGAGGCGGCCAATGTGGCGGATAATCCCGACACCCGAGGTCCCCCTGAATGAACCGACGCTCCGCCACTGTTCTTCTTTTCGCCAGCAGTCTGATCGTCATGGCCGGCGCCGTGGTGGCTCCGTCCCTGCCCGGGGTGCGGGCAGCCTTCGCGGGACAATCCGGGGTCGAGATCCTGAGCCGCATGCTGCTGTCCATGCCCGCCCTGGGTGTGATCCTGAGCGGCTCAAGGGTGGGGGAACTGGTGGATAGCCAGGGCCGGCGGCGTGTCCTCATGGCCGGACTGCTGGTGTACGGGGTGGGCGGAACCAGCGGCCTGTACCTGCCCAACCTGCCCTTGCTGCTGCTGGGTCGCCTGGTGCTGGGAGTGGGCGTGGCGGCGGTGATGACGGCCGCCACCACCCTCATCGCCGACATGACCGGGGGAGAAGGTCGTCGGCGCCTGCTGGGTTTTCAGGCGGCTTTCATGGGGGCCGGCGGACTGGTGTTCCTGAGCGTGGGCGGGCGCCTGGCCGACGGGGACTGGCGCTGGCCCTTCGCCGTCTATGCCGTGAGCTTCCTGCTGGTGCCGGCGGTCAAAATGGTGATTCCGGTCGAAGGCGCGGTGGCCCATGAAGTCCAGGCCGGAGGAAAACCTGGCCGTCGCATCTGGCACCTTTACCTGGCGGCGGGCCTGGGCTTCGCCCTGTTCTTCCTGCTCCCCGTTCAGTTGCCCTTTCTGCTCACCCGGAAGTTCGCCCTCTCGGCCTGGCATACCGGCTTGACTCTGGGCCTCATGACCATGGTGGCGGCCGGCAGTTCGCTGGCCTTCGTGGTGCTCGTGCGCCGCATCTCCCCGGCCGCGGTGCTGGCTTGGACCTTCGGGCTCATGGCCCCGGGGCTGGCCATGATGGGGCTGGCCGGCAGCTGGTCCCTGGCGCTGCTGGGCGGTGCCGTGTTCGGCGCGGGCATCGGGATGCTGACCCCCAACCTGAACACCTGGATCGCTGCCCTGGTGGAACCGCGCCAGCGCGGCCGGGCGGTGGGCAACCTGAACACCGCCACCTTCGTGGGGCAGTTCATCAGCCCGTTGCTGGTGGCGCCGTTCCTGGAGGCGGGTGTTTCGTTGACAGCGGTCTTTGTTGGTGGGGCCGTGGTCTCGGGGCTGGTGGCTCTGAGCACGGCCTTGTTCCTGGAACGGGCACTTGCTGAAGCTTGACCGGTCCCCGCCCCGGGTGATTCACTTCTTCACCATCCGCTGCTCTGCGGCCCTGGCGTGACCTTCAAGACCTTCCAGCCGGGCCAGGGCGGCAGCATCTTCCGCCAGACCCTGGATCTCTTCGGGCCGGTCCAGGTGCAAGGTGGTGCGCACGGTCAGGAAATCTCCCACCCACAGTCCCCCCCGGCGTCGGGCGGCGCCGCCGGTGGGCAGGACATGGTTGGGGCCGGCCCCGTAGTCCCCCAGAACCTCGGCCGCAAGCCTTCCGCTGAACAGCCCTCCGAAGTGAAGCAGGCCCGGGGGCACCGGTCTGTCCGTGCTCCATTGCAGGTGCTCGGGTGCCAGACGGTTGCAGATGGCGACGGCGGCCACCGGATCGGCCACCAGCGTGGCACAGCCGAGGCGCAGGGCTTCGCGCGCGGTGGCAGCGGTGGGAAGATCGGCCAGCTGCCGGGCAAGAGCCCGGCGGACCCGACCAATGGTGGTCTGGTCCAGGGCGATCAGGACTGGCTGGGCCAGCGTGTCATGTTCCGCCTGGGCGAGCAGATCGGCGGCCACCAGGGCGTGGTCGCTGCCGCGGTCGGCCACCACCACCAGTTCACTGGGGCCGGCCGCTCCATCGGTGTGCACCATATCCTGAACCTCAAGCTTGGCGGCCGTGACCCAGATGTTGCCGGGACCCACCACCGATTCACAGGCTGGTACGCTCGGGGTGCCGTGAGCCAGGGCCGCGATGGCCTGGGCGCCGCCGGCTGCCACCACCAGGTCGGCCTGGGCCACCGCAGCGGCGGCCAGGACCAGGGGGCTTGGCCTGGGACTGGCGACCACCACCGTCCCCACTCCTGCAGCTCGGGCCGTCACGGCCGTCATCAGGACAGAACTGGGCAGGGGGTACCGCCCGCCAGGGGCGTAGCAGCCGGCGGTGGCCAGGGGGTTCACCCGGTGGCCGGCCCACCCCCCGGGCACGGGCAATTCCAGGTCATGCAGGGAAGCGCGCTGAGCCAGGGCAAACCGGCGAATCCTTCCGGCCACCCGGGCCAGAAGATCCTTTTGGGACTGGGGAAGTTCCGCCAGCGCGGTGTCCAGGGCCGGTCGTGCCCGGACCAGGGGCTGGTCCGGGCCCAGGCCGTCCAGTTCCTGGGCCCAGCGCCGGAGAGCTGCGTCCCCCCCCGCACGCACATCCTGGATGATCTGCCTGACCCGCTGGACAACAGAGGGAGAAAGGGGGGGAGCGGTTGAACCTGACAATTCCTCCGGGGCGCGCAAGGGTAGCAGGTCCGGGGCGAGCTCGGTCATGACCCGGCCTCCTTGGCGTTGCCCGGGCGGCGGCTCACCCGCAGAGCCCGGCGGTCCAGGATCTCTCCCACGCGAGCCCAGGGCACATCGGCCCGGACCAGGGCCGTCAGGGTGAAGTACAGGACATCGGCGGCCTCCGCGGCCACGTGGTCGCGGTCCCTGGCCTGGGCCAGCTCGATTGCCTCTTCTTTCAGCTTGGCCATCAGCAAGTCCGGGTCATCCAGCAACCGACACGTGTAGGAGCCGGCGGGGGCACTGGCCGCCCGTTCCGTGAGTCGGCGGGCAAGGCGGGCCACACCGGCATCCTCGCCCCAGCAACTGCGTTGGCCCAGGTGGCAAAAGCCCGGCCCATGCTGCCGCACACGGAAGCGCAGGGTGTCCCGATCACAATCCAGGTCCACGCTCAGCAGGTCCTGCACCGCCCCGCTTTGCTGCCCCTTGATCCACAGCCCCCGCCGGCGGGAGTGATAGATTCCCCGGCCGCTGGTCAGTGCCCGGCGCACGCTCTCCCGATCAGACCAGACCAGTCCCAGGGCCACGCCGTCTTCGTCGCAAACCACCGTGGGCCAGGGGCCTTCTCCCAGCCGGTCGACCAGAGGGGCGAGGAAGGCGTCAGCCAGGTCCAGCTGTCCCGTGTACAGGGCCATGCCCACCTGCACGTCGCACCCCAGGGCGTCCAGGGCCGCCACTTCGCCGGCATCGCGCAGTCCCCCGGCCACGGTCAGGGTGGCCGGTCCCGCTGCCTCCTTGAGGTGACGCACCTGGGAGGGGTCCAGGCCGGTCAGGCGCCCCTCCTGCTCGACCAGGGTGACCAGGAATCCCCCGCACAAGGAGCGCAGTTCTTGCATGCGCCGGGCCACGTCCTGTCCGGTCCGCCGTTGCCAGCCCTCCACCACCACTTCTCCTTCGCGTGTGTCCAGGGCCACGATGACCCGGTGGGCCGGTAGCCGGGACAGGAGCTCCTCGTCAGCGGCCGTGCCGATGATGATCTTGCGGGCCCCCGCATCCAGCCAGCGCAGAGCTGTGGACAGGTCGCGGATGCCTCCGCCCACCCGGCAAGGAGCCTCTTCCAGGAGACTTTCCGCCAGGTTGGTGTTTCGCCCCTGGCCCAGAGCCGCGTCCAGGTCGATGACCGCCACCTCGCCCACCCGGCCGAAGCGGCGGGCCAGGGGGACGGGATCTCCGGCGCTCAGTGCCGGCCGGCGACCACCCACCAGCTGGACGGTCTGGCCGTCCTTCAGGTCGATGCTTGGAATGATCATTGGCGTACCTCCAGGCCCATCCGGGCCAGTTCTTTCTTCAAAAGGTCGATGGCCCAGCGGCCGGAATGAAAGATGCCAGCGGCCAGCACCGCGTCCGCCCCGGCCGCCACCGCCTCCTGCATGTGCCGGGGCAAGGCGCCGCCGCCCGAGGCGATGACGGGCACGTTGACCGCCCGGCGTACCTCCTCGATGAGTCCCAGGTCGTAGCCCTGGGCCGTGCCATCCCGGTCCCAGCTGGTCAGCAGGATCTCGCCTGCTCCCCGTTGACCGCCCTGATGAGCCCAGGTCCCGGCCTCCAGGGTTTCTTGCCGGCTGCCAGAGCGGGTCATCACCTGCCAGGGTCCCCGGCCTTCTCGCCGGGCGTCGATGGCCAGGACCACGCACTGGCGTCCGAATTGCTCGGCCAGCTCGGTCAGCAGGGCCGGCCTGGCCACCGCCGCGCTGTTGAGGGCCACCTTGTCCGCGCCCGCGTCCAGCAGACGGCGGGCGTCTTCGGGTCCGTCCAGGCCGCCCCCAACCGTCAAGGGGATGTTGATGGCTCGCCGGATACTCTCGATGGCCTTCACGCTGGCCAGCCGACCCTCCAGGGTGGCCGTCACGTCCAGGACCACGATCTCGTCCGCCCCTTGCCGGGCGTAACGAGCGGCTTGCTCGGCCGGGTCGCCCATGTCCCGCAGTTCCTGGAAATTGACGCCCTTGACCACCCGGCCCTCCCGGATGTCCAGGCAAGGAATGATTCTCACGCCGGCCATGACATCTCCTTTCCGGGGGACGAGTCCAGCCAGGCAGCCAGCAGCCGCTGGCCCCAGTCGCCGGAAAGCTCGGGGTGGAACTGGCAGGCGAGCACTGCCCCCTTGCGGGCGGCGGCCACATAGGGGCCCCCGTGATTGGCCGTCAGGACCTGCCAGCCGCTGACCCACAATCGCTCGCTTTCGCCGGCGGTGATGGCGTAGGAATGGGCGAAATAGGCGTGCGGTCCTTGCTCCTTGTGATCCCGGCCTCCGGCCAGGGGCAGCCAGCCCATGTTGGGCACCCGCGCGCCTGGTGGCAGGGCCGATACCCGCGCCGGGAGCACCCCCAGGCCTGCAATGCCTGGGTTCTCGTCGCTGCCGCCGCAAAGGAGCTGAAGCCCCAGGCAGATGGCCAGGGTGGGGCGGCCGGCCAGCACGCGCTGACGCAGGGCCGAAGCCAGGTTTTCCCGGTGCAGGGTGATCATGGCCGGGCCGAAGGCGCCCACGCCCGGCAGCACCAGGTGGATGGCCTTGCTCACGTCAGTGGCGTTGCGGACCCGCCGGGGGTGACAGCCCAGCCGCTCCAGAGCCGCTTCGACGGAGCGCAGATTGGCCAGCCCGGTGTCGATGATGAATACGTCCTTCATGGCGAGTCCTCCTGTGAATGGGGAAGGTCTTTCAGGCTGCGGGCCGGCGCTCCGGGCACCGGAGCCAGGGCCTGACGCAGGGCCAGGGCCAGACCCTTGAAGGCGGCCTCTGCCCGGTGGTGATCGTTGGTGCCAGCCAGCACCTGGAGATGCAGGTTGACCCGGGCTTCAAGGGCGAGGGTGGTCAGCACGTGGGTGAGGTTCTCGGTGGCCATTGTGCCCAGAAATTCCCGTTTCAGGCCCAGGTCGATGGCGGGCCAGGGACGCCCACCCAGATCCACGCTGACCCTGGCCAGCGCCTCGTCCATGGGCACCAGGGCCCATCCGAAGCGGGTCACCGCCGGACCTTCGGCCACGATTCGGGCCAGGGCGCTGCCCAGGACCAGGGCGCAATCCTCGGCGCTGTGGTGGTCATCCACCGGCAAATCACCCTGGCATTTCAGGTCCAGATCCCAGCCGGCGTGGAAGGCCAGGCTTTTCAGCATGTGATCCAGGAATCCCACTCCGGTGGCCACATCGGCGCGGCCGGTGCCGTCGGGATCCAGTTTCAGGATGACGTTGGTTTCCGAGGTGTTCCGCTGGATCTCGATGATGCGGTTGTTCATGCCAGCACCTCCTGAATTTGTTGAGAGGAATCAAGGACCATGACCGCTCCGGCAGCCAGCAAGGCTTGCCGGGTGCCTGGTCGGGAAGCGCCCTCGGGGCAAACTCCCAGGGGCAGCACCCCGGCCCCGCGCGCTGCAAACACATCATCGGGGGTGTCGCCCAGCATCCAGGCGCGGCTTACTCCCAACCTTTCCAGGGCCAGGCGAACGGGAGCCGGATCAGGTTTGGCGGGAGCGTCCTCATGGCAGATCACCGCGGTGAAGGCAGGGGTCAGGCCAAAGCGCTCCAGGAAGGCGGCGGCTTCGTCCCGGGGACGCCCCGTCACCACGGCCAGCGGGTGCCGTCGGGCCAGATCCAGCAGCCACTCCCGGCTGACCAGGGGGTGTTCTCGACTGGCCAAGCCAGGCTGGTCCCCGTGGCCCAGGTACAGTTCCTGAAAGCGCCGGGTGATCTCGGCGAGGGAGCGCTTGATTCCGCGTTCCGCCAGCAAGCGCCGGGTCAATTCCCAGTCGTTGCTGGCTTTTCCCCGGTCCTTGGCGTCATCGATCTCGCTCGGTGCCAGGTCCACATTTTCTTCCCGCATGATTTGCCTCATGCAGGCCCGATAGCTGCCGCTCACGTCGGCCAGCACGCCGTCCATGTCGAAAAGCAGAGCCTCCGGCTGCAGGACCGTTTCCAGGGCATCCTGCAGGGCGGTCATTTCCGCCGGGCTTCCAGGCACGGTGATGCGCACCCAGGCAGCCAGTTCGGGGTCGTCTGGCCAGCTGCGCACCACCACACCCAGGGCCGCCAGGCCCCGGACGAGCAGCTTCCGGTGGGCCGGGCGGCACAGCAGAAAGTTGCCCTGGCTGGACAGGTAGGGAACACCCAGCCGTTCAAGGCAGGAGCCGAGTTGGGTTCGGTGCTCGCGGATGATTTCGAGTGCTTCCTGTCGACCGGATTCGGGCCACTGCAGGGCCTGCGCGACCAGATCAAGGCTGTTTCCCGCCACGGCGTAGGGCTGCCCCCAGGCCCGCAGTTCGGCCACCAGGTCGGCGGGGCCCACCACGTAGCCAACCCGCAAACCGGCCAGGCCCCAGGCCTTGCTGAAGGTGCGCAGGACGAGGGTGCGGGGCAGGGCCAGGGCCTTCGGCGTCAGGTCCGTGCCGGCAAATTCACCATAGGCGGCATCCACCAACAGCACGGGTTCGGGCCGCATCGCACGCAGCCTGGCCAGTTCGTCGGCACCGATGACGGCTCCGGTGGGATTGTTGGGCGAGACCACCACCATCAGCCCGGTGTTCTCGCCAGCCAGCGCGGCTACCTGGGCCACAGGGTAGGGTCCTTCCCACCAGGGGACGCTGTTGGTGCCGGCACCGGCCAGCTGCGCATAGCGATGGAACATGGTGAAGGTGGGGCGAGTCAGGACCATATCCCGGCCGGGCCGCAGCCAGCGACGGCAGGCCCGGTCGATGGCATCATCGGCGCCTGCGGTGACCAGCACCTGGTCCGGATTGACACCCAGCCTTTCGGCCAGCTCGGATTCCAGGTTCGACGGGTCCGGGTAGCGGCGCAGCAGTTCGGGGTCCGGGGGCCAGCACTGGTTCGCCAGGGGAGGCGGGCAACCTTCATTGGCGTCCAGTCGCAAGGCACCGGCTTCGGTTTGCTGGCGCCGGTAGGGTGCGGGTGCGCGACGGGTTTCCATGGCAACCTCCTCAGGGCACGATCTGGCTGGGTTCGGTGATGATGATGTCGCTGCCACCGGCCTGCTTGATGCGGGGAATGAGCAGGGCCAGGCTGCTGCGGGGAACGGCCACCTTCACGGCGAAGCCGCTGGACCCGCTGAGGCGGCTGATGGTGGGTTCCCGCATGGCGGGCAGGATGGCGGTCAGCCTGTCCAGATCATCGGAGGCGATGTTCACCTCCAGCATGATGCGCCGGCGAGCTTCCATAACCGACCGCAGCAACAGGGCCAGCTCTTCCACCCGGCGGCGGCGAGGCGCATCGTTCCAGGCGGACCGGCTGGCATAAAGACGGGTGCTGCTGCTCATGAGGCGGTCCACAATCCGCAGGCCGTTGGCGCGCAAGGTCTCACCGGTGGAGGTGTTGTCCACGATGAAGTCGGCGTCCTCGGGAGGGAAAACTTCGGTGGCGCCGAAACTGTGCACAACGCGGGCCTGCAGCCCAGAGCTGTCCAGCCAGCGGCGAGTAAGTTCCTGGTATTCGGTGGCCACCACGAGGGGGCGTAGGGGCAGGCGTCCCTTTTTCAGCAGATTGGCCGGCGCGGCGGCCACCACCTGCACGGGGTTCAGGCCCGTGTCCAGGACTTCCACCAGGTCGGCCTGCTTTTCGGCCACCCAATCAGCCCCGGCGAAGCCAAGGTCCCGGGTCCCGGCCTGCAGCATCTCGACAATGTTCTGCGGCTTGAGCAGCTTGACATCACAGGCGGGCAGGGATAGCTCGGCGCGGTAAGATCGCTCGCCGGTGGTCAGGGTCAGACCGGCATCTCCCAGCAGGCGGGTGATGCCGGATTGCATGCGCCCCTTGGGCAACCCCAGGCGCAGGCTGACCTGGGAGGTTTCGCCCAGGGCCTCGTCGGGCAGTGATCGACGGTCGGTTCGGATTTCCATGGCACCTTCTCCGGTTGGCCGACCCCGGGAAGGTGCTGTCGTGGGAGGATGGTGGGGATAAAGAGACCCTCACCAACGACAAACGCCGACCCGAGGGTCGGCGTTTGCAAGGTCGTGAATCGAAGGATCTAGATTCGCGGCACGGCACAATCGCCAACCCCGGTGTGGGGATGGTGATGATGATGACCGTGATGATGCCGCGAGGCACAGAGCATGACTGGCATTTCCTTCCGGCGGACGAACCACGCCCGCACTGTTTTTTTACAGTAAGATATTTTTCCCAGGTGTCAAGATCTTCCCCTCACCGCCCGGCCAGGAACACCTGTTCCCAGCCCTCGGGAATGTGCCCCTGGGGCGCGGTCAAGGCGATGGCCAGGTCGCCTTCCACCCAGGCCCGGGCCTCGTGACCCCAGCTTTCCCCGCAGAAGACCTGCTTGCCGGCGATGTTCCGGCACTCGGCTCCCGAGGCTTCCAGGTTCTCGGCGGGGATGGCGAAGAGCACAACGCGCGAGCCATCGGGGGCGCGGTAGGCAGCCATGGCCGACAGGCGCCCCACCGTGTGCCAGACCCGGCCGCCTTCCAGCTGCAGGGAACCGGTTTCCGCGGGCAGGGCGAAGTCGAAGGCCAGGGAATGGCTCAGCCAGTCGGACAGGGGCTGGGCCGCGGCCATCTCCACCTCCAGGGGGCGGCCGATGCGCTCCAGCAGGAAATGATCATGGGTCACGTCGTCGATGTAGGCGCCGAAGCTGGCCGGCGCCTCGGCCACCTTGTCGGGCAGGCCGGGAGCCCCGAAGTCGAACTGCTTCTCCAGCATGATGCCCAGCACCAGGCACGCGGCCATGGCCAGGGGCACCAGCCAGCGGGAGGCGGCAGATTCAGGACGCCTGGCAGGCCTCCCCTGGATCACGCGGGGGGTGGGGGCAGCGGCGTCCTCCAGGCCACCCAGCAGACGCGCCCGCAGGTTGTCGGGCATGGTTTCCCGGGTGGACTCCAGCCCCAGCAGGCGTTCGCCCAGGGCACCCAGGGATGACAGGTAAGAACGACAGCCGGGGCACAGGCCCACATGCTCCTGCTGGGCCCTGTTCCAGTTCTCGGGACGGGGGTCCAGCTGGACCTGCCGGCAAAGTTCCTTCTGGTCGTTCATCAAGCGGTGCCTTCTTCTCTTTTGAAATCCGTGGTGGACTGATGGTCGCTTCGCGCCAGCCGGGCGTAGATCAGCTTGCGGGCCCGGAACAGGGTCGAGCGCAAGGTCCCCGGCGGCATCTCCAGGCTTTCCGCGGCCTCGTCGTAACTCCAGCCTTCCACATCCACCAGCTGAATGGTGGCCCGCCAGCGCGGAGGCAGCTCCTGCAACGCGGCCTCGATGTCGTCGGGGAAGGCGTTGCGGATGATCTCGGGTTCCCATTCCACGGCCGTGTCCTCGGTTTCCAAGGCGGCCAGCTGAGCGCCGTCCCAGCTTTCCTCGGGGCGGCGGTGATGCTTGCGCCAGTGGTCCCGGCAGGTGTTGTGGACGATGCGGGCCAGCCAGCTGCGGCTGTTGGTGCCCGGCGCCAGGCCGGAAAACCCGTTCAGCGCGCGGATGAAAGCTTCCTGGGCGATATCCTCGGCCGTGTGGGTGTCGCGGCACACACTGCGGGCCATGCGGTAGAGCACGTCCAGCTGAGGAATGATTTCCGCCTCGAAACGGCGCTTTTCCTGCGGCGAGAGCTGAGATGGCATTGTTCGGGGAGTATCCTTCTTACTGTGAACCAGAAGTTGTCCCGAACATTATACACCAGAACCCTCACCTTATGTCACGAATATGTGATTTCTCCGTAAACCGGGGCCGGGGCCGCATTCCTTCCCTGGAGCGCGGCCCCGGCCCATTCACGCCGGGTACAATCTAACGGAACAGGGCCTTCACCGCGGACAGGCTGCTGTTCTCGGAGGCCACCACTTCCTCGCTGGGCTCCACCTTGCCGTCGAACAGGTGGGTGAAGCCGGGCTCCACGTAGCTGGCCGAGCTGTTGGTGCTGGTCAGCAGGGGCCAGTTCAGCTGGTCGGCGGGGGCCAGCTCGTTCAGGCGGCTGCCGCCGGTCCAGTCCACGTAGCCCTGGCCGCTGCCGATGCTGCCGATCAGGACGTTGTGCACGAAGCTGGTGACGGTGCCGCTCAGGATGGCCGTGCCATCGGTGAAGCTGGCGGTGCTGGTGTAGTCGGCAGCCGTGCCGGCGTCGGCGTAGATGGCGATGCTGCCGCCGCTGAACACGCTGGCGCCGCCGTTGTCATCCAGGACCAGGCCGGTGATGACGATGGTGTACTGGTAGTTGCCGAAGTCCAGGGGCAGGGGGGTGTCCACGGCGTTGCCGTTGACGATGACACCGTAAACCTCGGCGCTGTCACCGATGGTGCCGGGCACCACGGCTTGGGCGTCGAAATCGAAAAGCTGGGTGGCGGTGGCGGGGCCGGTCAGGGCCAGGGCGCAGGCCGCGATGGTCATGATCATCAAGGATTTCATGGTTTCTTTTCCTCCGTAAACTCGGGTTTGATGCCGTGCTGATGACCGGGGTTACCGGTAAAGCTGCTTCAGGCCGTCCAGGCTGATGGTCTCGTTGGCGACAGCGCTCTCCACATCCAGCAGGCCGTCCACCTGCAGGTCGTAACCCGCGGGAATCTGGGCGCCGCTGTTGGCGTTGTCGAAGGTGCCGCCGAAGGTGTAGGCACAGCCGGTGCAGGCGCTGCCCAGGGCCGAGCCGCCGGTGCCGTTCAGGAAGCCCTCGAAGGCTCCGCCATCGGGGGTGTGGACCAGGGAGAAGGAGGAAAAGGTGCCCTCGAAGATCAGCTCGCCGTTGACGAAGGTGCTGGGAACGGTGCCGTTGACGGGATCGGTGCCCCAGTCGCTGTCGAAGGAGGGGTCGGCGTACAGGCGCAGGGTGCCGCCGTTGTAGGTGATGGAGGTGATGTCACCCGTGCTGGTGACTCCGCCCTCGCTGATGAGGCCGTCGATGTAGATGGTGGCCTCGGTCAGGCCCAGGTCCACGCCGAAGATGTCGTCGATCTGGGTGACGACGAAGGCCATCTGCAGCTCATCGCCGGGGGCGCTGGTCTCGATGGAGTCGGTTTCCCAGCCGAAGCCCACGTAATCGACCACGGCGGCCAGGGCGGATTGCCCGGTCAGGGCCGTCAGCAGGAAAAGGGCTGCGGCCAGGGTGCTGGAAAGATTCTTTCGCAAGGTCATGCGTCGATTTCCTTTCATTTCTGGTTTCAAGGATTTCAATACAGCAAAAGGCGGGCTGTATTTGTCTTGTTCAAGTCTTCACCGGGGATAACGCCCGGCCCCACCTGAAAAGTTTCCAAAAGAGATAAATTTTACCCTTTTTTTGGCGGAATGCTTGCAAGTGATTTTTTTTGTAAGGGTTTATGTTGATTGTTTTTTTTGTTCGGCCCCGAAAATGGCTTTCCGGGGCCGGCAGGAGAGAGGGGGGAGGCTCAGAATTCGCCGTACATGTCGCCCTGGGGCGCGCCCTCTCGCATCAGCTGGAGCAGGTCCTGGGCCAGCTGCCGCTCGGGTGTCAGGGCTTCGTCCTCGTTGGTGGGCGTGGGGGCGGCCAAGCGCTGGCAGACCAGCTCCATGATGGCCACAGCGCCGGCTTTGTCTTCCAGGTAGATTTCCGCGGCGGACTTCATGCCCGACACCATCTGGGCCAGGGTCACGGTCTTGCCCACGGAAGGCTGGTCGAACCAGTCGCCGGCCTGGTCGCTGATCTCCTGGGGAAAGGTCCAGGACAGGTTCTGCACCACAGGCTCGTCCGCGACGGTCTTGTAGGAAAGCACGCCCTGGAGTTGCTGCCCCCTGAGGCTGGTGCCGGGGACAGCTTCCAGGCGGGCCAGCAGGGCCCCCTTGCGGTTGCTGGGGAAGACCGAGGCCACGGTGAGCCCCAGGCCGTCTTCCTCCTGGCCGGGGAAGCCGTAGGTGGCGGCCACCGTCGCCTGGGCCGACGGGGTGATGGCCAGCTCCAGCTCGTGGGCGATGGGCACCACCATCCAGGGCCAGCTGTCCTCCATCAGTGCGTCCACATCGTCGTGATCGAACACGCTGAAGGCGTTGCCGCCCCGCCAGCTGGTGATGGCGTTCATCACTTCCTGGCGCATTCCCACGCCCACACCGTAAACCGTCAGGCCGATGTTCTCGGCGGCGCCGTCCCTGGCCATGGCGCTGAAGGTGCCGGCGTCGGTGGCTCCCACGTTGGGCTGGATGTCGGTGAACAGCAGCACCCGGACCTCGTGGGTGCCCAGGGCCGCCTCGTCATGGGCAACCTGGTATGCCAGCTGCAATCCTTGCTCCATGTTGGTGACGCCGCCGGTGCTGAGCAGGTCAATGGCTGCCTGGACCGACGGGTCGTCGGCCGCCACGGGGGACAGCAGGAGGTTCACGTTGCTGCCGTAAGTGACGATGGAGACGCGGTCCTGTTGGCCAAGCCGCAAGGTCATGGCGCGCAACAGGCCCCGGGCCAGGGCCCCGGGTCGGGGGTATTCGTTTTCCTGGTTGGCGTAGTCCCAGCCCATGGAACCGGACACGTCCACGCAGGCCACGAAGGACTGGGCCGGGCGGTTGAAATTTTCGGGATCGATGTTGGACGACATGCCCACCTGGATCCAGCCGGCTTCCTGGCCGCCGTCCAGACCGGGGGTCAAGCCCAGGCCGCCGCGCAGGTTCAGGATGGCGGCGCTGGTGTCTCCGTCCAGGGGCAGGTCGTGCTCGCTGAACATGCCCTCGACGGTGAAGGCTTCGGCCGGGGGGACCTTGCCGTTGGCCACCAGTTCGCGGGCCAGGCCCATGTCCTGGACTCCGCCCTGGGTGGCCCCGAAGCCGCCCCCCGGGCCATAGGCGGGAGCGGGGGCGCTCCCATCATCGGGGGAGAAGGTTCCGTCGCATCCGGCGAGCAGGACGATGAGGGTGAACATGAAGATGACGGGCAGAATGAAAGATGGCTGCCTCATGGTTTCCTCCTGACAGGATTCATGATCCTGGCTGAGATTTCTGGCCCACCCGCAGGCAGGCCGCAATGCTTTTCAGAAGGCGGGGGAAACAGGGCTAGCAATGAGGTTCCAGGCGGGGCTCCCCTCCAGGGGTCGTGGGAAATCAGAGAAATGTCGACATATATCAGGTTGGCAACCGGGCTTGACTTTATCACAGGAAGGATGGAGGGACAAGCCCCTGAACCCCCCTTTTCAGTTTCCGGCCCGGGTTCACTGGACCTTGCCCGGATGCCAGGATCCCGGGAATGGCCCCAGTCCCGAAGGGGAGTGGGCGTTCCCTTGGCCTGGCCCAGGGGAGAAGGTGGGCAAAAAATTCTCCCGCAAGAGCGTGTCCCCGCCGAATTTTCCCGGCACGTTCATTCTCCGCGGAATGCGCTGCCATTCAATGCATTAGCCCCTCGGAGCGTCCGCTGTCCCCTCGAAAACCGGAAGCGGGAAGGGGGAACGAGGCCCAGGTGCCCCCGGCCGTGGCCCGCCCACATCGTGGAGGTTGATCTTTGGCGGTTGCGCTGAGCGTGGCGGTGTAATATGGTGATCCCGAAAAGCTAGATTCCTCGATGAAAGCGGTTCCATCGCAAGGAGACGGGATGATTGCAAGTATTGAGACCGAGGTTGCCGGCCGCCTGCCGAGGGCTGTGCATCGGGCTCGGTGGTGCTTTCTGGCTCTGTTGATTCTGGCCGGTGCGGCCCAGGCCGGCGAGCTGGATCAGGTCCTGGACGCGGGGGCCCAGCGCGTGCAGCTGGCCCAGGCTTCCCAGGAGCGCATCGACGCCACGGTCGGCGAGACTTCCGAGCTGGAGAACGAGTACAAGCAGATTCTCAAGCAGCTGGACGGCCTGAAGGTTTACAACGATTACATCCAGCGTCAGATCACCAGCCAGGAACAGGAACTGCGCGACCTGCGCCAGTCCCTGGATCAGGTGGGTGTGGTCGAGCGCCAGATCATGCCCCTGATGATCCGCATGCTGGACGGCCTGGAGCAATTCATCCGGCTGGACCTGCCCTTCCTGCTGGAGGAACGGCTGGATCGCGTGGCCCGCATGCGGGCTCTCATGGAGCGGGCCGACGTCACCCTGGCCGAGAAGTTCCGGCGCCTGACCGAGGCCTTCCAGATCGAGAACGACTTCGGGCGCACCATCGAGATCTACAAGGACGCCCTGACCATCGACGGGGCCAATCTGGAGGTGAACGTGCTGCGCCTGGGCCGGGTGCAGCTGTACTACCAGACCAACGACGCCTCGGCCACCGGCCGCTGGGACCCCGCCGGGGCTCGCTGGCAGCCTCTGACCGACGGCAACAGCCGCAACCAGGTGCGCCAGGGCATCCGCATCGCCCGCAAGCTGGTGGCGCCTGATCTGTTGCTCCTGGAAATCCCGGCTCCGGAGGTGGCGCAATGATCAACCGCATCCTGAGCACCGTGCTGCTGCTGGCCTGCCTGGCGCTGGTTCTTCCCGCCGCAGCCCAGGAGCAGACCCCGGCCAAGAGCCTGGACGAACTGCTGCGCGAGGTGCAGCAGGGACTGGCCGCCGACAAGCAGGCCCACCGCCAGCGCGAGGCCGAGTTCCGCGCCGCCCGTGACAAGCAGCAGGATCTGCTGGACGAGGCCCGGCGCCAGTTGCGTCAGGCCGAGCGGCGCAGCGAGGAACTGGAGACCTTGTACAACGAGAACGACCTGCTCATCGTGGACGTGACCGAGCAGATGGACCGCCGGCTGGGCTCCTTGAAGGAGCTGTTCGGCGTGCTGCAGCAGGTGACGGGCGACACCCAGGGCCTGTTGGACAACTCGGTGACCAGCGCCCAGTTCCCGGGGCGCGGCGACTTCCTGGTAGAGCTGAACCGCAAGCTGGCTTCGGACGCGGCGCTGCCCACCATCGAGGAGATCGAGAAGCTGTGGTTCCTGCTGCAGCAGGAGATGACCGAGACGGGCAAGGTGGTCAAGTTCCCCGCCCGCATCATCACCAAGGGCGGGCAGGAGATCCAGACCGACGTGGTGCGCGTGGGCGGCTTCAACGTGGTCTTCGAGGGCGGCTACCTGCAATACACCCCCGAGACGGGTAACCTGAGCGAGCTGGGGCGCCAGCCCCAGGGGCGTTTCACCAGGACGGCGGCGGAACTGGTCAAGGCCGGCGGGGGCGAGGTGCTGTTCGGCGTCGATCCCACGCGGGGACAGATCCTGGCCACCTATCTGGACCGCCCGGCCCTGAGCGAGCGCATCGCCCAGGGGGGCATCATCGGCTACGTGATCATCGGCCTGGGCATCATCGGCCTGCTGCTCAGCCTGGAGCGGCTGGTCACCCTGAGCCTCATCAGCGGCAAGGTGTCGGCCCAGATCAAGAGCGGCACCCCCGACGCCGGCAACCCCCTGGGCCGGGTCATGAAGGTGGCCGAGGGACTGGACAGCGGGGACACCGAGACCCTGGAGCTGAAGCTGGGCGAGGCCGTGTTCAAGGAGATGCCCCGCCTGACGCGGTCGCTGCTGTTCATCAAGATCATCAGCGTGGTGGCGCCCCTGCTGGGGCTGCTGGGCACGGTGACGGGCATGATCGTCACCTTCCAGGCCATCACCCTGTTCGGCACCGGCGATCCCAAGCTCATGGCCGGCGGCATCAGCACGGCCCTGGTGACCACGGTGCTGGGCCTGACGGTGGCCATTCCCATCGTGCTGCTGCACACTCTGGTGTCGGGGCGCAGCAAGCACATCCTGCACGTGCTGCAGGAGCAGAGCGCCGGCATCATCGCCGCCCGTTCCGGCAACGGGAAGCAGGGGAGCTAGGTCATGCAGGCCCTGTTCGACGTGTACATCGCGATCCGTGACTTCATGGAGCTGGGGGGACCGGTGCTCAACGCCATCGCCCTGGTCATCCTGTTCATGTGGATCCTGATCATCGAACGCATCCTGTACTTCCGCACCGAGCACGGCAAGCGGGTGGCGCGCGAACTGGAGATCTGGAACGCGCGCAGCGAGCGAAAATCGTGGCACGCCCACCAGGTGCAGATGGCCATCATCAGCCGCCTGGCCGAGGCCGCCAACGGCAACATCAGCATGATCAAGACCCTGGTGGCGCTGTGTCCCCTGCTGGGGCTGGTGGGCACGGTGACGGGCATGATCGACGTGTTCGACGTGCTGGCCCTGTCCGGCACCGGCAACACCCGCAGCATGGCCGCGGGCGTGAGCAAGGCCACCATTCCCACCATGGCTGGCATGGTGGGGGCGTTGTCGGGGGTGTTCGCGGCGGCGCTACTGTCGCGGGCGGCCGGCAAGGCCATCAAGGGTCTGGACGATATTTTCACCAACGAGTGAACGGGATAGAGCTATGAGACGACGATTCATGGCCTGGCAGCAGGATGAGGAAGAGCAGGAGATCAACATCACGCCCATGCTGGATGTGGTGTTCATCATGCTCATCTTCTTCATCGTCACCGCCTCCTTCGTGAAGGAGGCCGGCATCGACGTGAACAAGCCCGAGGGGGCCACGGCCACGGCCAAGGAGAAGGCCAACATCCTCATCGCCATCGACGCCGAGGGCACCATCTGGATCGATCGGCGCCAGGTGGATCCCCGGGCGGTGCGGGCCAACATCGAGCGCCTGCACGCCGAGAATCCCCAGGGCACGGTGGTCATCCAGGCCGACCGGGACGCCCGCACGGGAGTGCTGGTAGGCGTCATGGATTCGGCGCGGCTGGCCGGGGTGTATGACGTGGCCATCGCGGCCAATGAACCGGGACAATGAGGGAGCCGGGACGATGATGATTCGCTACGGCATGGCGGTGGTTCTGGGGGCTCTGGTCACCCTGGGCGTGCTGTTCACCATGCATGTGCTCATCGCCACGCCCCAGGCGCAACTGGACGAGTCGGGCACCCGGCATTTCGTGGACTTCGTGCGGGTCCAGCGCGAGGAGACGGTGCAGCGCAAGGATCGGCGCCCCAAGAAGCCCATGACGCCTGACGCGCCGCCGCCCCAGGCGGTGACGCCGCGCATGGACGCGGTGGACGAGGCCCAGGTGGCCGTGGCCGTGCCCGTGGCCCCGGTGGATGTGGGTGTGGAGATGGACGTGTCGGGCCTGGGCCTGGCCGCCAGCGACGGCGACTACCTGCCCATCGTGAAGATCGCCCCGGTCTATCCGTCCGCGGCCCGCCAGCGGGGGATCGAGGGTTACTGCCTGGTGGAGTACACCGTCACCACCCTGGGCACCACGAAGGATATCGTGGTGGTGGAGGCCGAGCCCGAGGGCATCTTCAACCGGACTTCCATCAAGGCCGCCGAGAAATTCAAGTACCGTCCGCGGGTGGTCAACGGCGAGGCCATCGAGGTGCACGGGGTGCGCAACCTGTTCCGCTACCAGCTTGAGGGGCAAAATTGATCAGGGTGAAGACATCCAGGCCGGGCGTCCATTCTTCTCGGGGAGCCTTTTCCGGGGCTGCCGCCCGGGCCGTCATGGCGGCCCTGCTGCTGTGTGTCCTGGTGGGGCTGTGGCCCGGGGCGGGGGCGGCCCAGACCCGCAAGACCGTGGCCATGCGCGAGAAGATCTACGCCAAGCTGAGCAAGGCCCAGGAGGCCACCGAGGCCCAGGACTGGAAGGCCGCCTTCGACAATCTTGCCGACGTGGAGCGCATGAAGGACCTATCCCCCAACGAGAAGGCCCAGCTGTTCACCGCCTACGGCTACACCTACTTCGCCCAGGAGAAGTACGCCGAGAGCGCCGCGTCCTACGAGAAGGTGCTGGAGCAGGAGGAACTGCCAGAGGCCATGCGCCTGTCCACCATCTACACCCTGGGGCAGTTGCACTTCCATCTGGAACACTACCAGCAGGCCGCCGACTACCTGCAGGACTGGCTGAAGCTGGCCAGCAATCCGGGGCCCGAGCCCTACATCCTGCTGGGCCAGGCCTACTACCAGCTGGGCAAACTGGAACAGGCGGCCGGGCCCGTGCAGCAGGCCATCGACATCGCCAGGGAGCGGGGGGCGCGAGTCCAGGAGAACTGGTACGCCCTGCTGCGGGTCATCTACTTCGAGACCAAGAACTACCCCCGCCTGCTGGAGGTGCTGGAGATCCTGGTGAGGGATTATCCCGCCAAGGAGTACTGGCTGCACCTGAGCTCGGCCTACGGCGAGATGGGCGACACCGCCCGGCAGCTGGCGGCCTACGACATGGCCTACCAGCAGGGCTTTCTGAAGCGGGGTAACGAGATCGTCCTGCTGGCGCAGCTGCTGCTGCAGGCCGAGGTGCCCTATCGCGCCGGCACCCTCCTGCAGCAGGGTCTGGACGACGGCACCATCGAGGGCACCGCCGCCAACTGGCGCCTGCTTTCCCAGGCCTGGATCATGGCCCAGGAGCATCAGAAGGCCATCGCCAGCCTGAAGAAGGCGGCCGAGCTTTCCGACGACGGGGAACTGCACGCGCGCATCGCCCAGTCCTACGCCAACCTGGGCGCCTGGCAGGAATCGGCCGACGCGGCCCAGGCGGCCCTGGACCGGGGTGTGGCCAAGCCCGGCGAGCTGCATCTCATGCGGGGCATGGCCTTCTTCGAGCTGGGTCGCTACGACGAGGCCAAGAAGGCTTTCGGCAAGGCCCAGAACAGCGAGGAATCCCGCGGAGTGGCCGTGCGCTGGCTGGCCTTCGTCGAGCGCGAGCAGGATCGTTTGCGCCAGCTGGGCATCAACCCCTGACCCTGTCCCCATCCCAGGAAGGTTCATCATGAAACGCGTCACGGGCATCGGTGGCATCTTCATCAAGTCGGACGATCCGGAGCGGCTCATCACCTGGTACAAGCGCCATCTGGGCATGGATATCGAGACCTGGGGCGGCATGGTCTTCCCCTGGACCACGGTGGGACGCCAGGAACCCGACGGCGGCAACACCGTGTGGAGCGTTTTCCCGGCCTCGTCCGAGTACTTCCAGCCCAGCACGGCGCCCTTCATGGTCAACTACCGGGTTGATGATCTGCACGCGGTGCTGGCGGCCTTGCGGGGTGAGGGGTGCCAAGTGGACGACAAGGTGGAGGAGTCCGAGTTCGGCAAGTTCGGCTGGGTCATGGATCCCGACGGCAACCGGGTGGAACTGTGGCAGCCGCCCGGGTCTTGACCTTCCGCTGAACCCGGGAAAATGTCGAGCTGATCAAGGGGCGGCTGCTGCCGCCCCTGTTCTCTGCAAGCCAAGACCACGGCGCCCCGCCGGCGACTATCACTCCACATCCAGCTCGAACACGCAGCGGACGCGAACCGTGACGGGGATCTTGCCGGGCGCGAAATTCTGTTCCTGGCTACCCGCGCCGCCGACGCTGATCATGGAATTGGAGAGGGCGGCCACTTCCAGGCGGGGGGACATGATGGGGTCCATCACTTCCTCAACCTCCAGGGGCGGGCCCAGCTTCACGCCCAGGGCTTCGGCCATGTCCAGGGCTTTCTGCCTGGCGGCCTTGACGGCCTCCACCCTGGCCTCGTTGCGGTAGCGGATGCGCTGGGAGCTATCCAGCTGGACCCCCAGGATGGCCACCTCGGGGAAGCCGGCCAGGGTGATCCAGGTGTCGGCGTACCGTGAGAAATCCTCCAGGGTGAACGATACCAGGGTGGTGGCCTCGTAGCCCAGGAAGACGCGATCCCGGTTCCGGGTGTCCCATTTCTTGCCCAGCCGCATGCCCGTGGTCTGCAGGCTGTCCTCGTCGATGCCCAGTTTCTTCAGGGCTTTCAGCACCGCCGCCACCTCCTGCTGGTGCTGGGCGGCGCTCTGGCCGGCATCGGCGGGGTCCAGGTTCTGGACCTGGACCTGCCAGAGCATCTGGTCGGGCGTCACCTGGATGGTGGAGGTGCCGTTGGTGGATAGAGGGCGCACGTCAGGATCGGCGGCATGGGCTCCGGCGCAGGTCACGGCCAGAACGATGGTCAAGATGCGAAGTAGCATTTTCAAACCTCGGGTTGGGATGGAAGTCGGGTGCAGGCAGGTGTCCGCGCGGAGCGGTTTCCCGGACCAGTGAAACCGCCGATACGGATGGGGGTTCCCCTGTGCATGACGAAAACGCGGCCTCCCCGGAAGGAGGCCGCGCTCTTTTGGTTCGAACCGTGGAGGCTAGAACTTCCGCTTCAGCTCCAGGCCGATGGTGCGGGGCTCGTTGACGAACCCCGTCAGGTTGTTGAAGTCGATGCCGCCGCACAGGTACAGCTCGTCGGTGATGTTCCGGCCGAAGGCGGCCACTTCCCACAGGCCGTCGAAGGTGGTGTAACCCACCCGCACGCCGCCCTCGAACATGGCGTCCTCGCTGAACTCGTCCGATTCGTACAGGAAGAAGTGCACGTCGCTGCGGTACGCCCAGTCGGTGAACAGGAACAGCTCACCCTTGTTGCCCATGGGCTTGCTGGCCCGCATGGTGGCGTTGAACACCCACTCGGGGGCGTTGGGCAGGCTGTTGCCGTCGATGGAGACGATGGCGGGAATGCCGTTCTCGACGTCGGCGGGAACCACCACCGGATCAGGACTGGTGGCGCCGCCGGCCCCCAGCTGGATGGCGAGGTTCTCGTCCTTGATCTCGGTCTTGTTGTAGCTGGCGCCCATGGTGAAGCCCAGGTTGGCCGAGGGCTTCCATTCCATCTCGGCCTCGAAGCCCATGCCCGCCGTCTCGTCGGCGTTGATCATGCGGTTGAAGTTGGCGTCGCCGCCCACCGCCGTCAGTTGCTGGTCGTTCATGGTGAAGCTGTAGACGCTCAGGTTCAGCCGGGCGCGGGGACCCAGCTTGGCCTTGGTGCCCACCTCGAAGCTCAGGATCTCCTCGGTCTCACCCACGGTGACCACATCGCCGAACAGGACACGGCCCTGGAAACTGGGGGCGCGGAAGCCGCGGGCCGCCCGGCCGTACACGTTCACGTTGTCACTCAGGATCTTCAGGGCGTTGACGTCCCAGCTCAGGAAGTCGGCGTCGCGGGTCATGCTGATGGGGTCCAGGTCGGCGCCGCCGAAGGGGGTCTGGGTGCGCTGGGCCATGAAGTCCTTGGTCTCGTCGCTGTAACGCAGGCCGGCGCTGAGTTTGAAGCTGTCGGCCAGCCAGTGCTCGCCCGTCAGGAACAGGGCCCAGGCGCTGGTTTCCTGGTGCTGGTTGGCGTAGCCGTTCTGGGGCTGGCCCAGGCTGAAGGTGTCGTAGTTGAAGGTGTCGATCTTCAGGTCCTCGCTGAAGGCGAAGAAGCCGGCGGTCCAGTTGGTGGGACCGTCGTTCTTGCTGCTCAGGCGGATCTCCTGGGTCACCTGCGTCAGGTCGGGAATACCGTCGGCCGACTCGCTGTTGTAGGGGATGAACCCGGGGCCCATCTCGGGCATGAAGCTGGCGCCGTAGCCGCCGTCGATGTCGCCGCGGCTGTAGATCTCACCCGTCTCCAGGCCGGTGATGGAGGTCAGGGTGAAGTTCTCCATCTCGTAGTTCAGGGTCAGGGCGCCGCCCTTCTCCTTGACGATCTGCTTGTTCTTGCCGTCCACGGCGATCTCGCCGCGTTCGAAATCGTCGACGATGCCACCGCCCGGTTTGATGATGTTGGCGCGGAACAGGCGGGCGGTGCCGTCCAGGTCGCGCATGTGCAGGTTCAGGTTGGCGGTGAGGTCTTCGCTGGGCGTCAGCAGGAACTGGATGCGCCCGGCGAAGTCGGCGTAGCCGCCCAGGGCCTGGGTCTCGCCGGTGTAGGTGTTGTCCACCCAGTCGTTGCGGCCCTGGTACAGGAAGGAGGCGCGCACGGCCAGCTGGTCTTCCACCGCCACCTCGTTCAGGTAGCCCTCGAACTGCCGCGTGGCGTAGGTGCCCAGGCTGAAGCGGCCCATGGCCTCTTCCATGAACACGGGCTTGCGCGACTCGAACTTGACGATGCCGGCGGGGGTGTTGCGCCCGAACAGGGTGCCCTGGGGGCCGCGCAGCACCTCGATGCGCTGCATGTCGAAGATGGGATAACCCTTGAGGATGGGGTTCTCCAGCACCACGCCGTCATACACCAGGGACACGGGCTGGGAGGCGTTCAGGTCGAAGTCGGTGTTGCCCAGGCCGCGAATGTAGAAGCGGGGCAGGGTGCGGCCGAAGGAGGACTCGATGTGCAGGCTGGGCACCCGCGAGGAGAGCAGGCGGATGTCCTGGCCGCTGGAGGTGATGACGTCCAGCTTCTCGTCGCTGAGAGTGGCCACGGAGGAAGGCACGTCACGAATACCCTCTTCCTTCTTCTGGGCGGTGACCAGGACCTCTTCGAGTTCGCCGCTGGCGGCTTGCGCCTGGGCCAGGGCGGTGGCGGCAAAGGAAAGCGTGAAGACAAGGGCGGCCACCAGGCCGATCCATCGACTGCGCAGGACCATTGTTCTTCCTCCGGTGGGTTACTGAGGGAACGGGTGACGGGACGCTCCATCCTATCAGTCGGGTCGGGGTATGTAACAGGGATTTCGCAGACGGATGAACAGTGCCGGGCAGCTATCATGAGAAAAATGGCCGATTGGGTCGGATATTTGTGGTATGCTCCACCCGGCCTCGAGACGACCGCCGCGGGCCGCCGCGCCGGCGTCTTCCTGTCCTTCCCGTCATTCAGTGAGGTTGATCGTGTTCCGACTCGCCCCGGTAGTGCTCTTGATCGTGCTGGCTCTGTGCCTTCCCCCATCTTCCTCCCCGGCCGCCACCGGGGTGCACACGACCTATCTGTGGCACATGCATCAGCCCATCTACTGGCCGGCCAACAGCGGCTACACCCCCGGGCGTTACGAGACCGCCTACGAGACCATCGCCACCGGCCACAGCCAGAACGACGAGTTCAGCATCTTCAACCTGGACGACCGGGTGGCCGCCTACCAGTGGTCGCCGCGCAACGCGGTGGGCAGCATCCTGGACCTGCCCGA
Organism: Candidatus Krumholzibacteriia bacterium; assembly: GCA_963674845.2. GTDB lineage: Bacteria > Krumholzibacteriota > Krumholzibacteriia > LZORAL124-64-63 > LZORAL124-64-63 > LZORAL124-64-63. The sequence goes on from CAXXKE010000002.1 coordinate 69,638, forward strand.
CGCCGGGGCCCAGATCAGCTTCGCCGGGGCCCTCATCGAGAACCTGAACAGCCTGGGCGCGGCCGGCTGGAACGGTGGCCGCTACGCCGGGAACTGGTACGCCGACACGCGCACGGCCATGGGCTGGACCACCAGCGGCGGACATCGCCGGCTGGAGCCTGTTCTGGTGGGCTTCCACCACGCCATCGGTCCCCTGCTGGACGACAACGCCCTGCGCATGGAACTGGCCATCGCCCGGGAAATCTGGGGTGACGCCTGGGGGACGGGGGCCATCTCCCGCGGGTTCTATCCCGCCGAGATGTGCTTCAGCGAGCGCATGATTCCCGCCCTGGTGGACGCCGGGGTGGACTGGGCCATCGTGCCGGATATTCATCTGGGCCGGGCCTGCGCCGGCTATCCCTACGAGGCCAACCTGGACAACTGCGATCCGCCCAACCCCGCCGACCAGACCAATCCCGCCCAGAGCAGCTGGACCAGCCACACCATCAGCCGGGGCGTCACCGTGAAGGTGCCCTACCCCTTCGGGTTCACCCCCCAGCGCCTGGGGCATGTTGATCCGGCCACGGGCCAGGCCACCACCCTGGTGGGCGTGCCCATGTCCAACGCCATGAGCTGGGACGAGGGCTACGGCTTCTACGGCACGGGAGATATCGACGCCATCGCCGGGGCCAACGATCCGGCCCGGCCCATGCTGGTGGTCTTCGCCCATGACGGCGACAACGCCTGGAGCGGGGGCTACAGCTACTACAACGAGGCCGTGACCCAGTTCGCCCACGCCGCGGCGGGCCAGGGCTACCGGCCCACCACCATCGCCCAGTACCTGGCCGACCATCCCGTGCCCGCGGGGGGTATGGTGCACATCGAGGACGGGGGCTGGGTCAACGCCGACGGCGACTTCGGCTCGCCCCAGTTCATCAACTGGAACTGGCCCCTGGTCAACGCCGCAGGGGAGTTCGACATCCCCGGTGGCTGGGCCGAGGACCAGTGGAACTGGGCGGTGCTGACGGCGGCCCAGAACCGGGTGGAGACGGCGGCGGCCATCCAGGGCGCGGTGGATCCGGCGCGGGTCATGAATCCCCTTTCAGGGGCCAATGCCGCCGAGCGGGCCTGGCATTTCCTGCTGGCCGGTTACGAGAGCGGCTACATGTACTACGGCACCAGCCTGGACATGGAGATCAAGGCCAGCATGGCCTGCAACCAGGCCTGCGCCCTGGCCGATCCCGTCATCGCCGGCGGGGCCGACGGCACCGCACCCACCATCTGGCTGCCCCAGCGCCTGCCCTGGAACCCGGGCGGCCGGGGCGGGGGGGCCATGTGGGGCTGGCCCGGGGGCGAGGGCGAGCTCATGCCCAGCGACTTCCACGTCTACACCTTCGCCCACGACGTGTCCGGGTTGGCCCGGGTCGAACTCATGATCCGCGAGGACGCCGACGGTTTGAACGACCCGGCCACCAGCGTCAACGAGACCTATGCCGGCGGCGGCGGCGTGGGCCCGTGGCTGGCCCTGCCCATGAACCACCGGGTCATGCCCACCGACGAACCGTGGGATATTCCCGGGGTGGACCTGACCGTCACCCCCGACCACATCGCCGACGAGTACTGGCTGGAGGTCACGGGCTACAGCCAGGTGCTCCTGGATTATTACATCGAGGCCGAGGACACCCTGGGCAACATCAAGCGCAGCCCCATCCAGCACGTGTGGGTGGGGGAGGAGAACGGCAACGGCGGCAGCGGCGGCGGCGATTTCGTCATGGACGGCCAGGTCGACGAGGGAGCCCTGTTGCTGGGCACTTCCGGGGGCGCCTCCCTGTGGGGCCAGGTTCAGGACAGCCTGCTGTACGTGGCCACCGACGCCCACGCTGTCCACCCGGCGGAGGACACCTTCCTGCTGGTGGGCCGGGGCAGTGGATCTGGCGCCGCCCCCTGGGCCAAGGCCGGGCAAACCCTGCCGTGGAACCGCTTCCTGGCCCGTGAACAGAGCAACGGCTGGGCGGGCTGGTTCGACGGTAGCGAGGCGGTGCTGGACGGGAAGCCCCTGGCGGTGGGCGCGGTCCTGGAAGGGGTCGTGGATCTGGACGAGGTGTACGGGACGGACTGGCCGGCCGAGGTGCTCATCGCCGCCGGTTCCTATGCCACCGCTGACGGCGGAGCCTTGCAATACACCGTGCCGGCCGGCGATGGTGACGGCGACCTGGAGCTGGAGGAATACGCTCCCCTGGGTTTGCGCACTTCCGGGTTGAGCGATGTGCCGGAACCGGCCCTGTCCCTGCGGGCCTACCCCAATCCTTTCAACGCCCGTCTGTCGTTGCGGGTGGAGGGCGCCGGGGATGATCCCTTGCGGGCCGATATCTTCGACGCCGCCGGCCGTCGTGTGCGTCGGCTGTCGGGGACACCCGCGGGCGGCACCCTGGTGCTGGAATGGGATGGCCGGGATGAAGCCGGTCGCCACCTGCCCAGCGGCGGGTATTTCGTCAAGGTCAGCTCCGGAAAGAAGGAACCGGTTTCCACCAGACGTGTTATGCTGGTGAAGTGAGGTCTCCAGGGGAGGGAGGCTGGACCTCCCGCCCCGCCAGGCCTATTTTCAGGGATACCCCTGAAACCAACCCACCCCTGAGAATGTCCGGAGGGATCCATGAACATCAGGTTATTCGTTGCCCTTTTTGCCATCTCTCTTCTCTCTCTTCCCGCCACAGCCCAGCTCGACCCCGGCCCCGACGGCATCGGCCTGTACGCCGACATGGACGGCTACATCAACAGCGCCATGCTGGAGGACGGGATGCTGGAGCTGAACCTGCTGGTCATGGGGCTCACCACGGAAACCGGAATTCAGGCCTGGGAGCTGGGCATCCGTTGCGAGGGCCCCATCTCGTTGATGGGCTTCAGCTTGCCCTATGACGGGTACAATTTCTCCACTCTGCCCGACATGGTCATGGGGGTGTTCGGCGATCCCCTGCCCCAGGCCCCGGTGATGTATCTGGCCACCCTGACATTCATGGTCTCGGGGCCGGAAACGGCCGACATCTACATCCAGAACAGCTCCCTGTTCGATCACGGCAGCATGCTGAACGATCTGCCATGTTACGCGTTCCTGCCCGATCACGATCTGAAGGCCTTCTATCCTGCCTCGGGCAGCATCGATCTGCCGGTTTTCCGCGTCAACGGCGAGGCGCCCGTGAGCGTGGAGGAGTCCAGTCTGAGCGCCGTCAAGGCTCTGTATCGCTAGAGCATTATGCTTGAGCTTTCGGCCTGCCGCCCCTGTGGGTGGCGGGCCTTTTTTGAGGGTGGGGATGGTATTTTTTCGAAAGTTCCGTTGACCGGGCCCGAACCACTCCTTAAGTTACGCCCTCAACAACGTCCCCTCGGGGAGTAAGGATGTCGATGCAAAGCACCGCTGACAGCACCACGCAGGACCGCAAAATGGCGCAAATGTCCATGATGCGAATGTCCAAGGAGGCCATGGCCATGCCGTGGCCGGGTCGTGGTGCGTTCGTCACGGAGGAGAGATCCTGACCTGACCTGACGAACATCCTGCAGGATCTCCTGCCCCAGGAAGCACCGCCGCCCGGCCTGAACCGCGGCGGTTTTTTCATGCCCGGCACCGATCACGCGCGGCGGCCGGGAGAGCATTCCTGCAAGCAAGGAGATTGGACATGTCACGCTGGAATCATCAACTCGATCATCATCAGTTCAGCACGCCCTGCATCCGCGGCGGCGTGGAAGCCGACCCCTGCCACGGGGCCATCCTGCCGCCCCTCTACCAGACGACCACCTTCCGCAAGCGGCAGGTGGGCGAGGATCAGACCTTCAGCTACAGCCGGGTGGAAAACCCCACGGTTGCGGTGCTGGAATCGCGCCTGGGCGACCTGGAACAGTGCCTGCCCGCGGTGTGCTTCAGCACGGGCATGTCGGCGGTGACCACTCTTTTCCTGGCCCTGCTGAAGGCCGGAGATCACGTGGTCTGTTCCGACGTCGTGTATGGCGGCACCTACCGCCTGTTCAAGGAAGTGCTGGAAAACCTGGGAGTGGCCAGCAGCTTCGTGGACACGGCCGATCCCCGGGCCATCGCGGCGGTCCTGCGCCCGGAAACCCGGGTGCTGCTGCTGGAAACGCCGGCCAATCCCACCCTCAAGATCACCGACATCGCGGCGGGTTGCCGGCTGGCGCGGCAGGCCGGGGTGCTGTCGGTGGTGGACAACACCTTCCTGACGTCGGTGCTGCAGCGTCCCCTGGACCTGGGGGCCGATCTGACGCTGTACAGCACCACCAAGTACATCGACGGGCACAACGCCACGGTGGGCGGGGCCGTTTGCACGCGGGATCCGGAGCTGCGCGAGAAGCTGGTCCATCTGCGCAAGTGTCTGGGCACCATCCAGACGCCTCACAACGCCTGGCTGACCCTGCAGGGCCTGAAAACCCTGCCCCTGCGCCTGCACACCCAGTCCCGCCATGCCCTGGAAATCGCCCGGGCCCTGGAGGGGGATCCCCACATCAACTGGGTGCGCCATCCCGAGCTGGTCTCCTTCCCGGGCCGGGAAGTGGCCGCCGCCCAGCAGCAGGCGGGGGGCGGCCTGGTGGTCTTCGAGCTGGCCGGTGGCCTGGAGGCGGCGGTGCGCACCCTGGCAACCCTGCGTCTGTGCACACCGGCGGAAAACCTGGGGGCGGTGGAAACCCTGGTGACCCACAACGCCAGCATGACCCACGCCGCGGTGCCGGCCGAGCGCCGGGCGCAACTGGGCATCAGCGACGGGTTGATCCGCCTGTCGGTGGGGCTGGAGAACCCGGCCGAGATCCTGGCCGATCTGCGCCAGGCCATCGCCGCCGGTCATGGTCCCGCGACCGTTCGCGCCGCATCGGTGCCCGGGAAGGAGGCCGCCCATGCGTGACCCCATCATCGTTCTCAAGTTCGGCAGCTCGGTCCTGGCCGGCGCCGACGATTTTCCCATTGCGGTGCAGGAGGTCTACCGGGAGGTGCGTCGCGGCCGCCGCGTGGTGGCGGTGGTCTCGGCCCATGGCGACACCACCGAGCGCCTGCTGCACGAGGCCCGCGAGCGCTGGGGCGAACCCCAGCCCGAAAGCCTGGCGCGATTGCTGGAAACGGGCGAGGCCCGTTCGGCCGCACGCCTGGGCCTGGCCCTGGACGCGGCGGGGGTCCCGGCCCGCATCCTGGATCCGGTGCAGCTGGATCTGGCCACCAGCGACGAGGTGCTGGACGCCGAGCCCCTGGCCTTCCGGGCCCGGGCGGTGCACGCGGCCCTGGTCCGGGTGCCGGTGGTGGTGGTGCCGGGATTCAGCGGACGCCGGGCCGATGGGTCGCCGGCCCTGCTGGGGCGGGGCGGTTCGGATCTGACGGCGCTGTTTCTGGCTCATGGCCTGCAGGCTGCCGAGTGTCGCCTGCTCAAGGATGTGGACGGGTTGCTGCGGGTGCACCCCGACGGCAGTCTGGATCACGGCACCCGCTACGCCACGGCCAGCTACGCCGAGTGTCTGCGGGTTGGCGGTCCGCTGATCCAGCCCAAGGCGGTGGAGTTCGCCGCCGCCCGGGGGCAGAGTTTTCGAATCGCGGCCTGCGGCTCGGGAGGCGGCACCCTGGCCGGGCCCTATCCCAACCGTTTCGAACCGGTGGTGGCCAAACCGCCCACCCGGGTGGCCCTGGCCGGCCTGGGCACCGTGGGGCTGGGGGTGTACCGCTGGCTGAGCGGCCAGCCGGAGAATTTCCAGGTGGTGGGCATCCTGGTGCGGGATGCCGGGCGCCAGCGGGCGGTTGACGTGCCGGTCCAGTTGCTGACCGAAAGCGCGGATCACCTGCTGGGGCGCGACCCCGATCTGGTGGTGGAGGTCATGGGGGGCGAGGGCCCGGCGGCGGGACTGCTGGACTGGTGCCGCCGGCAGCAGGTTCCCCTGGTCTCGGCCAACAAGCAGCTGCTGGCGGGGGACCCTGAGACCCTGGCCTGCCTGGCGCGAGGGGGCTCGCCAGAACTGGCCCTGGCGGCCAGCGTGGGTGGCAGCGTGCCGGCCCTGGAACTGGTGGATCGCCTGGCGCGCCTGGGAACCATCAGCCAGGTGCAGGGCGTCATCAACGGCACCTGCAACTTCATCCTGGATCGGTTGCACGAAGGGGGTGATTTCCAGGCGGCCCTGACCGAGGCCCAGCTGGCCGGCATGGCCGAGGCCGATCCGTACCTGGATGTGAGCGGGCTGGACTGCGTGTACAAGCTCTCCCTGCTGGCCAGCCGGGCCTTCGGCCGGCCGGTGCCGCCCGGCAGTATTCAGCGGGAAGGAGTGGGCGCGGGAGTGGAGGCCCGCGTGCGTGCCGCCCGGGACCGGGGTCAGGTGCTGCGGCTGGTGGCCACGGCCCTTAAGGGCCAGGGGGAGGTGGGTTGTCGGGTGGCCCTGGAGGCCTTGCCCGCCGATCATCCCCTGGCTGCGTGCCGGCAGGAAAAGAACGCCGTGCTGGTCACGGATGCCGAGGGTGTGGGCCATCTGGTGGAGGGCAAGGGCGCGGGGCGCTGGCCCACCACGGTGTCGGTGGTGGGCGATGTGCTGGATGCCCGGCGGGCCCTGGCCAGACGGCAGACCGGACCGGAACAGGTCCGGTCGACCCGGTCGATCCAGGCGGGTGCGGAAGGGGCGCCGACCCGGCGCCGCGAGTCGGCCTGAGCCCGTCAATCCCACGGAGATGGGTCGCGGGGGTTCCCTTCATCCCCGCGGCCCGTTATGCTGGGGGCATGAAACCGCAGGCAAAAATGTGGTCAAAAGGGATGGCCGGGCTGCTGGGCCTGAGCCTGTGCCTGGCCGGGTGTGCCGGCAGCCGGGATCTCGGCCCTCTGGCCTGGCAGGTGTTCACGGGGCAGCACGCCCCCACCATTGACGGGAGCTCCCGGCCCGATTCCGTGCTGGTGGTGAGCTACAACATCGCCTTTGCCCGGGAGTGCGAGCTGGCGGCCCGGGAACTGGCCGCCGACCCGCGCCTGGGGCGGGCCGACATCCTGCTGCTGCAGGAGATGGACCCGGCCGGGACCGAACTGGTGGCCCGCCGGCTGGGCATGAACTATGTCTACTGTCCGGCCTACGTGCACCGCCATCACGGGCGCCCCTGGGGCACGGCCATCCTGACGCGCTGGCCTGTGGTGGGGCATGACTCGGTGGTCTTGCCCCATCCCAACCCCTTCAGCAACAACCACCGCCGGGCCGCCGTGGCCGACATCGCCGTGGGAGGGCAGGTGGTGCGGGCCATCAGCCTGCATCTGAGCACCGTGGTCATCGGCTTGCCCGGTCGCCTGGAACAGCTGCGGACCCTGCTTCAGCAAGCCGGCGACACCCCGCACCCCCTGATCCTGGGGGGAGATTTCAACAACGGCAACCGGCGCGAGCTGACCCGCATGCGCCAGACCCTGCGGCGTTTCGGCCTGCGCCAGGTGCGCCTGCCCGACGAGGGCACCGCCCAGCCGGGCCCCCTGGACCTGCTGGGGACCAGCCTGCAGCTGGACCATTTCTTTTTCCGGGGATTGCGGGCGGGAAGTGCAGGGCTGGGCCGGAACTACCACAGCAGCGACCACACTCCCATCTGGGCGATCCTGGCCTGGGACGAGGACTGGTGACCGCGCCCCTGGAAGGCTATGTTGGAGGCCAGTCATCCACCTCTCCATCACCGGGATAACAGGACCATGCGCACAATTCTGCTGTTCATCGATGGCCTGGGGCTGGCGGCCCCCGACCCCGAAACCAATCCCCAGCACAGCTACGGGGGCCTTTTCCTGAAGCTGCTTCCTGCGGGCGGCCAGGTTCCCCGGGGTGGGCGGTACAAGCCCATCGACGCGGTGCTGGGGGTGGAGGGGGTGCCCCAGAGCGCCACCGGTCAGACCACCCTTCTTTCCGGGGTCAACAGCCAGGCCGCGCTGGGCAAGCACCTGACGGGGTTCCCCAACGACGCCCTGCGGGCCATCCTGCTGGACCACTCGCTGCTGAAGCAGCTGAACGATGCCGGTCGGGACGCCCGCTTCATCAACGCCTTCCGGCCCCGCTTTTTCGAGCTGCCCCGGCAGAGGCAGCTGCAGTTCTCGGCCACCACGGTGGCCAACCTGGCGGGGGGCAAGCCCTTCTTCACCCTGGATGACCTGAACGCCGAGCGCAGTATCTATCAGGATTTCACCCACGCCGAGTTGCTGGAGCGGGGCTTCCCGGTGCAGCCGCGCACCCCTGCCCAGGCCGGGCGCATCCTGGGGCGCCAGGCCCGGCGTTACGACTTCACCCTGTACGAGTACTTCCTGACGGACAAGGCCGGCCACAGCCAGGACCCCGCCCGCTGCCGGGACCATCTGGGCCGGCTGGACGCCTTTCTGGCTGCGCTTCTGGAAGAGCTGGAAAAGGATCTGGAAGAAGACACCCTGGTGTTGCTGTCCAGCGACCACGGCAACATCGAAGATCTGAGCACCAAACGGCACACCACCAACCCGGTGCCCCTCATGGCCTGGGGCCGGGACGGGGCCCGGGTGCTGGAGCAGGTGGAGCGGCTGGATCAGGTGACCCCGGCCATCGTCCAGCGGCATCTCTAGTCGCGCCCGAAAATTCGGCTAGGGCAGCCGGCCCTCCAGGTAGAACACCTCGAAGACCTTCTCGTGGAAAATGGGCCCGTGCCCGAAGTAGCCCTCTTCGCCGAACAGCTCGCCGTGGTCGGACATGATCATGAAGTAGGTGTTGGCGGGGCAGCGGTTCATGAACTCTCCCACCACCTTGTCCAGATGCTCGACGCAGGCGATCTGCTTCTCGTAGAAGGCCCGGAACTGCTGGGGCGTGAAGAATTCGTCCTGCTTGCGGTGCTTCAGGGCCTCGGAGGGGTTCTTGAGGAAGTCGTCCAGATGCTTGAACACCCCATGCACGCCGCTGATGTGGGGCAGATCCTGGGCCGTCTCGCCGGGCAAGATGTAGGGGTAGTGGGTCTCGCCGGTGTTGAGGAAGAAGAAACCGGGCTGGTCGTCGTCGAAGCGCAGGGGCACGCAGGCCGGCTTCAGCACCTTGCCGGTGTGGTCCCGCTTCTCGGGGGCGCCCTCGAAGATGGCCCTCAGATCGTTGTGGGCCGGCGCCAGCTCGTAGCGGTCGAAGTGGGAGGACATGCTGGTCATGGGGTTCAGCACGGGCAGGCTGACCACGCCCTCGGTACGGTAACCCTGGCTTTTCAGGAAGTGGGGCAACGAGAGCTGGGGAACGAACTTGCCGAACTCCACGTCGTCCACGTTCAGCCGCGTGCTCCATGTGGTGAATTCCTGGCGGTAGACCTCGCTGGCGAACACGCCCTTGGGGCTGACGTGGGGGACCATGCCCATGAGGAAGGTGTAGTGGCTGGGGCTGGTCCAGCTGGCGTAGCTGAAGCGCTTCTCGGCCTTGCCGATGCGGTCCAGGTTGGGCGTGCTGGCCGCGGCATAGGCGTCGTAGCGGCAGCTGTCGAAGACGATGAAGACCACGTTGTTCTTCTTCTCGCCCTTGCTGAACATCTTCTTCACGCCGTTGAACAGGCCGGCCATGGTGTACCTCGAGGTCGGGGGTAAATTCCGGGGAACCGTTTCCCTAATTTGCAGGGCAGGGGCGGAAAGGGCAAGTCCGGGCCCGGTTTCGCCACCGTCTAGAGGCCGGGTGGCCTGGCCATGAAAAACGACCGGGACCCAAGAGGGCCCCGGCCGCGTTCGTTCCACCGGGCAATCCGGCGCAGGGTTCTACAGAGCGTCGTTCAGGGCGCTGGCCAGATCTTCCTTGGGCTTCAGGCCCACGAACTGCCCGACCACCTCGCCGCCCTTGAACAGCATGACCGTGGGAATGCCGCGGATGCCGAAGCTGCCGGCCAGGTCCTGGTTGTCGTCCACGTTGACCTTGCCCACCTTGGCCTTGCCCTCGTACTCGCCGGCCAGTTCTTCGATGATGGGGCCGATCATCTTGCAGGGGCCGCACCAGGGAGCCCAGAAATCCACCAGCACGGGCACGTCGCTATCGATGACTTCGCTCTGGAAGTTGTCCTTGTTGAATTCCATGGCCATGATCTCTATCCTCCTGAAAAGGTTGACTGCAGTGTTTCAACTGCTGCTGTTGGCAAAACTGATCCGCCTGTTGCAGCCGGCGTGCCAGATGCCCGATTGACTGACTGTTTTTTTATAAAGCAATGAAAAAAAAGTAATTACGTATGGATTAAAAGGACTGGCCTCGATGGGCTGTTGGGACTATGATGTGGTGTGCAACAATAACGTTGCAACGAAAACGTTGAATGCAACAGGTGGTGGTTCATGGCCGATGAAAACCTGCACGGGGCGGATATCTCCATCGCCCGATTGCTGTCCCAGGTCCAGCTGGGCAGCATCCTGTCCATCATCACCACCCTGAACGAGGGGGTGCTGGCCCTGGACCCCGATCTGCGCATCATGTCCATGAATCCGGCGGCCGAGGAAATCCTGGGCCGCAACCGCTGGGAGCTGGCCGGCACTCCGGTGTGCGATCTGTTCGGCGAGGCGGCCTGCCCCCGGGACATCCTGGCCGAGACCCTGCAGTCGGGTTCGCCCATCATCGATTTCCAGACCACCATCCGCATCGGACCCGACCGGCGGGGACACGTGCTGCTGCGCACGGCCCCGCTGCGCCACCGGGACGGGCGGGACCTGGGCATCGCCCTGATCCTGGGGGATGTGACCGAGGTCACCACCCTGCGCCAGCAGATCACCCGGCAGGACCGGCACCGCAACATGGTGGGGCGGCACCCGTCCATGGGCGAGCTGTTCGGTCTCATCGACAACGTGGCCGACAGCGAGGCCACGGTGCTCATCCGCGGCGAGAGCGGCACTGGCAAGGAACTGGTGGCCCGGGCTGTGCACGAGGCCAGCCCGCGGCGCGGGGGCCCCTTTGTCCAGGTCAACTGCTCGGCCTTGTCGGAGAACCTCCTGGAGAGCGAGCTGTTCGGTCACGTCAGGGGGGCCTACACCGGGGCCGTGAGCGACCGCCGGGGGCGCTTCGAGGAGGCCCAGGGCGGCACCATCTTCCTGGACGAGATCGGGGACGTCAGTCCCGTGGTGCAGGTCAAGCTGCTGCGGGTGCTGCAGGAGCGCACCATCGAGCGGGTCGGAGACAACAAGCCCATTCCGGTGGATGTGCGCGTGGTCTCGGCCACCAACCGGGACCTGGAAATGCTCATGGCCGCCGGCCGCATCCGGGAGGATTTCTACTACCGGATCAAGGTGGTCAGCCTGGACATTCCTCCCTTGCGGGATCGGCGGGAGGATATTCCCTTGCTGGCCGAGCATTTTCTGCGGATCATCGCCCGGCGCGAGGGGCGCCATCAGGAGCAGACGGTCTCTGCCGAGGCCCTGGCCGTGCTCATGAATCATGATTGGCCGGGCAACGTGCGCGAGCTGGAGCACGTGCTGGAGCACGCCATGGTGCTGGCCCGCAAGGGACCCATCAAGGTGTCCCATCTGCCGGCCGACCTGACCGCCCGGACCACCAGCCCCCGGGGAGGTGCGGGGCTGCAGGACGTGCCCCGGCATTCGGCGCAGGAGAAGGAGATCATCGCCGAGGCCCTGGACCGCGCCGGCTGGAACCGGTCGCGGGCGGCCCGGCGGCTGGGCATCGATCGCTCGACCTTGTGGCGCAAGATCCGCGAACACGGGCTGACGCCCCGGGACGACGAGGACTGAACGGAACCGAAAGGCGAGAACGTGGCCATCAATCGCAAGCTCAAGCTGGGATGCGGCGCCGGGTGCGGCGTGGTGCTCCTGGCCTTCCTGATCCTGCTGGGCGGGTTCATCTACTTCACCAAGGACATGGGCAGGCAGTACCGGGCGGTCAAGGAGCTGGAAGAGCAGCTGGCCGTGGCCGGCGGTCCCAGCGACAGCCTGCCCGAGGGGTATCTGGGCCTGCCCACCGCCGCCCGCCTGGAGGACTTCGCCGCCGTGCGCCAGCGCACCCAGGAGTGGCGGGCCAAGGTGGACACCACCTTCGTCCAGCTGCTGGCCCAGGACACGAAGGAGGGGGGCCTGGCCGAAACCCTGCGGGTGCTGCGGGCTACCCGCGATCTGGCCCCGGTCTTTGCCGGCTTCTGGACCGGCCGCAACCAGGCCCTGCTGGACCGGGACATGGGCATGGCCGAGTACATCTACCTGTACAACCTGGCCTACTTCTCCTGGCTGGGGAAGGATCCCGCCGACGGGGCCGAGGATGCCGCGCGGTTCATGGAAGGCGTGGGCGGCGGCGATACCTCCCCCCGGGACGCGGAGCTTGAGCGGCGGGCCTGGGCCCACGAGGAGGTGCAGCGCCTGATGCTGCCCCTGCTGCAGCAACTGGCCCGGCGGGCCCAGGAGGGCGCCAATCCCCAGGAGCTGATGTGGGCCGAGGCTCTGCGCGCCGAGGTGCGCGCCCTGCAGGACGACCCCGAGCGCCTGCCCTTCGCCGGCGGCTTGCCCGCGGAAATGGTGGAGGTTTTTGCGCCCTTCCGGGAAGCCCTGCTGGCCACCTACGACCCCATGGTGAATCCCGTGGAATTGATCTTCGAGGACACCTGGAAAGAGGAAGGTGCCGAGGCGGGGGAGAGCCACTAGGCAGCCTTTGTCGGGAAATGGGCAGGGACAGAACAAAGGAGCCGGGACCAGATCCCGGCTCCTTGTCCGTGGGCTATATCCGCCTCAATCGTTTTCCTGGTCCGGGTCCCGGGGCCGCTCTCCCCGGCGCCGACGCACGGCCTCGCGTAGCAGGAACTCGATCTGGCCGTTGACGCTGCGGAACTCGGCATCGGCCCACCGGCGCAACTCCTCGTACAGTTCGGGGCTGATTCTCAGGGGGAATGCCTTGCGGGCCGCCACGTCTGCCTTTCCGGTTTTATTGATACAGGGTGCCCGTGTTGACCACCGGCTGGGCGGCGTGTTCACTGCACAGCACCACCAGCAGGTTGCTCACCATGGTGGCCTTTTTCTCGTTGTCCAGGGTCACCAGTTCCTTCTGGCCCAGCTCTTCCAGGGCCATCTCCACCATGCCCACGGCCCCCTCGACGATGAGCTTGCGGGCCGCCACCACGGCGCTGGCCTGCTGGCGCTGCAGCATGGCCTGGGCGATTTCCGGCGCGTAGGCCAGGTGGCTGATGCGGGCCTCGATGATCTCCACACCGGCCCGTTCCAGGCGCTCGTCCAGTTCCTTGTGCAGGCGCTCGTTGATCTCGTCGGTGGCCCCGCGCAGGGTCACCTGGTCCTCGGGGCCGTCGTAGGCGTAGGCGCTGGCCAGGTGGCGCACCGCCGACTCGCTCTGGGTGTGGACGTATTCCTCGTAGTCGTCCACCTCGAACAGGGCGTGGGCCGTTTCCTGAACCTTCCACACCACCACCACGGCGATTTCCACCGGGTTGCCCGACGAGTCGTTGACCTTCAGTCGTTCACCGTTGAGGTTGCGCGCCCGCAGGCTGACCTTGATGGCCCGCAAGAAGGGGTTGGCCCAGTGGAAACCGTCCTGGCGGGTGGTGCCCTTGTAGTTGCCGAACAGCAGCAGGGCCACGGCCTCGTTGGGGTTGACCACGAAGAAGCCGCCCAGTCCCAGCATGGTGACCAGGAACAGCAGCACGGCCCCGACGATGAGGCCCACCGAGTGCTGTCCCAGCCCCAGGATGAAGAGGATAACGGAGGCGGCCAGGGCCGCGAGGATGACCAGGATCATGACGCCGCCGGGCAGCGTGGTGATGGACTTTTCCTTGTGAGTCGTCGTCTGGGAGACCTTGCTCATTACCTTTCCTCCAGGTTGTGACATCCCGAAACCCAGGGACGGGGGATGTCAAGATGATATCACTTTGACATCGTACCCGCAAGCCCCGGGTTTAATTCGCCGGGTATCCGGGCCGTGGCTTTTTTGTTGAATATTTCTTATCATGACCGTGCCGGGACGCCAGGCCCGCCGTTCCGGCAAGGAGGGATTGCCATGTCGGTCCGCATTGTCATCGCCCTGCTCCTGTTCCTGATCTTCGCCTCTTGTCCAGCCCGATCCACCGAATACCTGTGGTGTCACGACGCCGATCAGGTCCTGTTCGACTTCGAACCCGCCACCGGGGTTCTGGCCGTGTCCCATCGCGCCACCATGTACAACTGCTGTCCCGATCCCGTCTGGTGGGACGTCGTGCAGGAGGAAGGCGTCATCACCATCACCGAGAACGTGGGGGTGGAAATGCCCTGCGACTGCATCTGCTGCTTCGATTTCGGGGTGGAAGTGGGCGCCGTGCCCGCGGGCGAGTGGACCGTGGTCTTCGCCTGGCTGAACGAGGAAGATCACCTCTGGCACCAGGAAAGCACCCAGCTGTCGGTGGCCGGGGCGGAGGTGGACTCATCGGATGTCCGCACCCTGGAGGTGGTGGGCCGGACCCAGTCGCCTTGCCTGTCGACCGCGGCCGTGCCCGACCCCCCGGTCGATGCCCCCAGCTGGTGCGGGGTGAAGGCCTGTTATCGTTGATTCCTTGGCGGCGGACGCCACCGATGTGATACCCTGGGAGCGTCGGGAAGGGTTTCACCACAGCCGGAGTCCGCATGCTTTTCCATGACCGTTTTCCTCCCTGGGTTCTGCCGGTGCCGGCGCTGTTGCTGGTGTCGGTTTTCTTGTCCATGCCGGGCCTGGCCCGGCCCCTCTGGCGCGGGGGGGACGTGTCCTTTCTGCCCCGGGTGGAGGCCGGCGGGGGCACGTTCCGGGATGGGAGCCGGGAGGCCGATCTGCTGGAGCTTCTCAGGGACAAGGGGCTGGACACCATCCGCCTGCGCCTGTGGTATGCCCCGCAGGATGGGCATAGCGGTTTGCCCGAGGTGCTGGCTCTGGCCCGCCGGGCGCAGCAGGCGCAGCTGCGCATCCTGCTGGATCTCCACTACTCCGACACCTGGGCCGACCCCGGCCACCAGCAGAAGCCGGCCGCCTGGCAGGGCCTTACCTTTTCGGACCTGTGCGACAGCGTGCAGACCTACACGGCCGACGTCCTGAGGGCCTTCTCGGCCCAGGGCACCCCGCCGGCCATGGTGCAGCTGGGCAACGAGATCACCGGCGGCCTGCTGTGGGATGATGGGCGCGTGGGCGGGGCCCACGACACTCCCCTTCAGTGGGACCGCCTGGCCGGCCTGCTCTCGGCCGCGACGCGGGCGGTGACCGAGGTCATGCCCGCCCCTGTCAGGCCGGAGATCATGATCCACCTGGACCGGGGCGGGGACAACGCGGGTTGCCGTTGGTTCCTGGACCACGTTCTGGAGCGGGGGGTTGAGTTCGATGCCATCGGCCTTTCCTACTACCCCTGGTGGCACGGTGACCTGGCCGCCCTGGGCGGCAACCTGGACGATCTGGCCCGGCGCTACGGCAAGGATTTGCTGGTGGTGGAGACAGCCTATCCCTGGACCCTGGGCTGGCATGACCATATTCACAACCTGGTGGGCCAAGCGGGGCAGCTGCTGCCGGGTTGCCCGGCCACTCCCCGGGGGCAGGCCCTTTTCCTGGGCGAACTCCTGGCGGTGGTGGAGGCGGTGCCCGAAGGTCGGGGCCGCGGCGTGATCTGGTGGTCGCCCGGCTGGCTCAGCTGCGAGGGCGCCGGGTCGTCCTGGGAAAACCTGACCCTCTTCGACTTCACGGGGAATGCCCTGCCGGCCCTGAAGGTTCTGGGCGGGACGGAATGAAAAGGACGCCCCCGCAGGGGCGTCCGTGATCGAGCTCGTGGTCTGGCGTGCGTGCGCCTACTTCTTCTCGGCCCACACCGCCACCAGGTGGCAGATGGTGGCCGTGGCCAGCTCCATGTCCTTGACGCAGATCCACTCGCCGTAGCCGTGGAAGTCCTGCTCACCGGTGAAGATGTTGGGCGTGGGCAGGCCCTTGGCCGACAGGGTCGAGCCGTCGGTGCCGCCGCGGATGCTGCCCTGCACCGGCGTCATGCCCGCGCGCTTGACCGCCTCCAGGGCGTACTCCATTGCCCGGGGCTCCTTGGCCAGGTCGTACTTCATGTTCCGGTAGTACTGCTTGATCTCCATCTTGTAGCTGCTGCCGGGCCACTTCTCGCAGGCGGCGGCGGCCATCCTGTCGATCTCCTGGGCCTTGGGGGCCAGGCCTTCCACGTCGAAATCGCGGATCAGCAGGTGCACCTCGGTCTCGCTGGTGTTGCCCTTGATGCTGATGGGGTGGATGTAGCCCTGCTTGCCCTCGGTGGTCTCGGGGGCACCCTCGCGGGGCAGGTCGGCCAGGAAGGCGCCGGCCACCTTCACCGAGGGAATCATCTTGTCCTTGGCATAGCCGGGGTGGATGTCCCGGCCCACGAAGGTGACGATGGCGCTGTCGGCGCAGAAGGTCTCGTCCTCCACCTCGCCGCGCTTGCCGCCGTCCATGGTGTAGGCCACCAGGGCGCCGAAATTCTCCACGTCGAAATGCTTGACGCCCTGGCCCACTTCCTCGTCGGGAGTGAAGGCGATCTTCACCGGCCCGTGGCGGTAGTCGGGGTTCTCCTTGATGCGCGTCAGGGCTTCCATGATCTCGGCGATGCCGGCCTTGTCGTCGGCGCCCAGCAGGGTGGTGCCGTCGGCGGTGATGATGGTCTCGCCGATGCACTCGGCCAGGTAGGGGTTCTCGCCGGCGTCGATCTTGCGGCCCTCGCGGGGCAGCATGATGTCGCCGCCCTGGTAGTTCTCGTGGAAGGTGGGCACCACGTTCTCGCCGCTGACCTCGGGGTAGGTGTCCATGTGGGAGATGAAGGCGATGACGGGCACGTCTTCCAGGCCGGGGCTGGCCGGCAGGGTGGCCGTGACGTAGCAGTGGTCGTCCACGGCGGCGTCGGCCAGGCCCAGTTCCTTCAACTCATCCACCAGGATGCGGGCCAGGTCGAACTGGCGTTCGGTGCTGGGGTAGGTGTCGGATTCCTCGCTGCTGGTGGTGTGGATCTTGGCGTACTTGACGAAACGATCGACCAGGGAGGGAAAACGGGAATCGGCTTGGCGTTCGAGCATGGCGGGCCTCCGCAGGAATTCGGGTCAGAATCGGGGAATGAAGATCAAAACCAAGATAGGAACGCCCCTTCGACCAAAGCAAGGCTAAATCCGGGGTGCACGGCGCCGAACATGTCCGAACGCTGTGGAATTCTTTAATTGGCCACCTGCCAGGGATTGCGATGCTGCTTCTTGACCAGGAACTCAACCAACTCGTGGATTTCCGGACCGTCATCTGGGACTCGGACGTGCCCTTGCTCATCATGGACCGCACCCGTTATCTGGATTGCAACGAGGCGGCCATCCGGGTGTTTGGGGCCCGGGACCGGGAGGATATCCTGAACGCCGAGCCGGCCCAGCTTTCCCCCAGGGTCCAGTGGGGAGACACGCCCTCGGACGAGGCGGCAGCCCAGGTCATCGCCCGGGCCTTCCAGAATGGTGCCCACCGTTTCGAATGGGATCACCAGACCCTCGCGGGGCAGGTCTTTCCCGTGGAGGTGGAATTGACGGCCACCCGGGCCGACGGCCTGGACCTGCTGATGGTCCGCTTCCACGACATCTCCAACCGCAAGCGAAACCAGCTGGCCCTGGAGGCATCCCGGGCCAAGGCCAACCTGCTGGCCGAGAAGGCCCGCGAAGCCAACCTGGCCAAGAGCGAGTTCCTGGCCATCATGAGCCACGAGATCCGCACTCCCATGAACGGCGTCATCGGCATGACCGGGTTGTTGCTGGACACGGATCTGGACGAGGAGCAGGCCCAGTACGTCCGGACATTGCGCACCAGTGGCGAGGCCCTGCTGGGCATCATCAACGACATCCTGGATTTCTCCAAGATCGACGCCGGCCGTCTGGAGCTGGAATCCCTGGAATTCAACGTGCGCGAGGTGGTGGGCGATTTCGTGCCCACCTACGTCCATCTGGCTGCCCGGAAGGGCCTGGACTTCCAGGTCAAGTATGCGGCCAACCTGCATGACCACTGGCGGGGCGATCCGGGCCGGCTGTGCCAGGTCATGGCCAACCTGCTGGGAAACTCCATCAAGTTCACCGACCAGGGCGGCATAACCCTGGAGGTGGCGGGGCATGAGGCGGGCCGCCAGCAGGGCTTGCGCTTCCGGGTGCGGGATACGGGCATGGGCATTCCCCAGATGCGCCTGGCCCACCTCTTCAAGCCCTTTGCCCAGGCCGACTCTTCCACCTCGCGGCGATTCGGCTGCACGGGGCTGGGACTGGCCATCTGCCGGTCCCTGGTGCGCCTGATGAAGGGCGACATCGCGGTGCACAGCCGCGAGGGCCAGGGCACGACCTTCACCTTCACCATTCACCCCGAGCGCCGCGAGCCGGCCGCAGCATCCCGGTCCCTGGTGGTTCCCCGGGCGGGGCAGAGCCTGGCGCCGGGTCTGCGCGTCCTGCTGGTGGAGGACAATCCCACCAACCAGCTGGTGGCCTCGCGCATGCTCAAGAAATGGGATTGCCGGGTGGAAGTGGCCGCCGACGGCGCCGAGGCGGTGGACCTGGCCGGCCAGCTGGAGTTCGATCTCATCCTGATGGATTGCATGATGCCCAACGTGGACGGCTACGAGGCCACCCGGCGCATCCGGGCCGGCGAGGCGGGGGCGGCCGCGGCGGGTTTGCCCATCATCGCCATGACGGCCAACGCCCTGGAAGGGGACCGGGAAAAGTGCCTGGCCGCCGGGATGTCCGACTACATCAGCAAGCCCGTCAGGAAATCGCTGCTGATGGATGTGCTGTGCGAGCACGCCCCGGCCCGGGATTGACCCCTTTTTTCCTCGTGTTTAGCCCTCCCGGACGGTCACGCGGACCGCTCACCGTAATGTTTGACTCTTATCAATCCCCGATGCTAAATTCCTTCGTCGTGCCTTGTCATTGAACCTCATCCGGCTCCCCAGAGAGGAACCCTCCATGGAACACAGTTCACCGCAGAAATCCAGCAAACTTCTGCCCAGCAATGCCTACACCAAGCTGGCCCCGGGGGAAGTCTACAAACCCGTTGTCTCGGCGGAAGATATGCGCGCCGAGGTGACCATGTGGTCGGTCATGGTGGGCGTGGGCATGGTCGTGGTCTTCGCGGCGGCCTGCATCTACATGGCCCTGCGCGCCGGCAACGCCATCGAGGCGTCCATCCCCATCGCCATCCTGGCCATCTTCTTCGGCTCGCTCAAGAAGGTGAAGAGCACCATCCTCGAGAACGTCATGGTCCAGTCCATCGGGCAGGGCGCGGGCGTGGTGGCCGCGGGCGCGGCCTTCCTGGTGCCGGCCTTCTACCTGAACCAGGTGGCCATCAGCTGGTGGCAGATCTTCCTGGCCTGCTTCATCGGCGGCGTGCTGGGCACGGTGCTGATCATCCCTCTGCGTTCCTACTTCGTGCGGGACCTGCACGGCGAGCTGCCCTTCCCCGAAGCCACGGCCATCAACGAGATCCTGGTTTCCGGTGAGAGCACCAGCCGCAGCGCCGGCAAGATCCTGCTCATGTCCTTCGGCGTGGGCGCCATCTACGACTTCCTGGTGGAGGCCGTGCACGCCTGGAACAGCACCATGACCAGCAAGACCCTGCTGGGTGGGCTGGGCCAGAAGATGTCCAACCTGCGCATGGACTTCGAGATCAACGGCATCGCCGCCCTGTTCGGCCTGGGCTACATCATCGGCCTGCGCTATGCGGCCATCATCGCCGCCGGGTCGGTGCTGGCCTACCTGGTGCTGGTGCCCCTGATCTTCCAGTTCGGCCAGTTCATTCCCGAGTTCGCCTACGCGGGCAAGAGCTACATCATCGCCGACATGAACAGCGGTGATATCTTCGCGGCCTTCGTCAAGCCCATCGGCATCGGCGCCATCGCCGTGTCGGGCATGATCGGCATCATCCGCATGGGCAAGATCATCCTGGGTTCCCTGTCCCTGGGCTTCAAGGGTCTGACCGGCGGTCACGACACTTCCAAGACCCCCCGCACCGACACCGACATGAGCCCCCGCAACGTGCTGATGATCCAGGTGGGCACCACCCTGCTGATGGGCGTGGTCTTCCTGATCATGGCCCTGGGCACGGTTAACGACGCCACCGGCACCAACTACACCTTCGGCCAGGCCTTCATGTTCGCCCTGGTGGGCGCGGTGGTGGGCTTCGCCCTGAGCTTCCTGTTCACTCCCGTGGCCGCCCAGGCCATCGCCATCGTGGGTGTGAACCCCGTGTCCGGCATGACCCTGATCACCGTGGTCATGACCATCCTGGTTCTGGTGGCCACCGGACTGAAGGGCACCGGCGGCATGTTCGTGGCACTCATCGTGGGCACGGCGGTGTGCACGGCCCTTTCCACCTCGGGCGCCTTGATCACCGACTTCAAGATCGGTTACTGGCTGGGCTCCACTCCCCGCAACCAGCAGCGCTGGAAGTTCCTGGGCCTGGCGGTGGCCTCCCTGGTGGTGGCCTTCGTGGTGCCCCTGATGGACAACGCCTACAGCTTCCTGGTGGAAGGTCCCACCGGCGAGCTCATCTCCAACACCGACCAGCTGCCCGCGCCCCAGGCCAACATGATCGCCGCCGTGGCCAAGGGCCTGCTGGACGATCCCGCCAACCAGCCCTGGCTGCTGTACGGTCTGGGCGGGGTGGTGGCCATCGTGCTCTACATGGCCGGCGTGCCCATGCTGGCCTTCGCCCTGGGCATGTACCTGCCCATCGGCATCAACCTGCCGGTGCTCATCGGCGCCTTCGTGGCCTGGCTGGTGGGCAACAGCGGCAAGACCGAGAAGATCAAACAGGCCAGGCGAGAGCAGGGCACCCTCATCGCCTCGGGCTTCATGGCCGGCGCTGCCATCTTCGGTATCATCACGGCCATCCTGCGCCAGCCTGATCTGGGCGCACCCATCAAGTACATCAGCCTGGGTGAGAAGTTCTCCCTGGAGGGCGCCAACCTGGTGAGCGAGGCCGCCCACTGGTACGAGGGCGGCATGGGCCAGGGCATCAGCCTGGCCATGTACGTGGTGCTGTCCCTGGTGTCCTTCTTCCTGGCCAAGCTGGGGGCGGACTGGTTCCTGAAGGAGCAGGCCGAAGCCGGCGAAGATTGAGCCGGGCGGTGAATTCCGCTGCCCGTTATCATGGTGATGATTTGCGGGCCGCCCTTGCGGGCGGCCCGTTTCCAGAGAAACTGGTCCGGGAACCTGTCCCGAGTCCGGTCATGAATGGAGAGCCCATGAACTGTCCCTGTGGATCCGGCGCCCCGTACGCCGACTGTTGCGAACCCATCATCAAGGGCGAGAAGCCGGCCGCCACCGCCGAGCAATTGATGCGGGCGCGCTACACGGCCTACACCCAGGTGGAGATGGATTTCATCCTGCAATCCCTGCACCCGGACAAGCGGGAAGAGAACGACCCCGAAGGGGCTCGCGACTGGGCCGAGAACAGCCAGTGGCACGGCCTGGAAATCCTGGCCTGCGAGGGGGGCGAGGCCGGTGACGAAACCGGAACCGTGGAGTTCGCCGCCACCTACACCTACAACGACGAGGTGCAGCGCTACCACGAGGTGGCCGAGTTCCGCCAGGCCGACGGTGTGTGGTACTTCGAAGAAGGCCGGCCCGGAGTGCGCAAGCCCATGGTGCGCGAGGAACCCAAGGTGGGGCGCAACGACCCCTGCCCCTGCGGAAGCGGCAAGAAGTTCAAGCGGTGCTGCGGGGGATGATGCAGGGTGAGGGGGAATGCGGACAGCCACAGGTCGCCGCGGGCGCGGGCACTGGGCCTGCTGCTGGCCGGCGCCCTGACCACGGGGCTCATGGGACCCTGGCCGGTGCGGGCCCAGGCCGGGGCTGCGACCGTTGCCGCCGACACGGCCCGCGCTTCCTGGGTCACCCGCAACCTTGATCGATTCTTCGGTGACGACAACCAGCAGGCCCAGGATCTGCAGGGCCAGGCCCGTCCCGTGGGCGAGGAGTATCTGCCATTCGCCGGGCGGCCCATCGAGGTGGTCATCGTCCACCAGGTGCCCAGCTTCGCCGAGGGTTGGAACCGCGACAAGCCCGCCAGTCAGCGCCTGCTGACGGGGCTCACGGGCTCCTTCCAGTCCTACACCCGGGACCACATCATCCGCCAGTACCTGCTGTTTCACCGGGGCGAGCCCCTGGCGCCCACCCTGCTGGCCGACAGCGAGGCCCTGCTGCGGCGTCTGCCCTTCATCAACGATGTGCGGCTGGTGGTGGTGCCGCTGGAGGGGCTGGAGGGCTCGGTGGCCGTGGTGGTGGAAACCACCGACCGCTGGCCCATCGGTGTGGATTTCAAGATCACCAAGACCGACGAGTTCATGGTGGACCTGTTCACCGAGAACCTGGCCGGCCTGGGGGTGGGTTTTTCCAATCAGGTTCTGCACAAGGCCGGGGCCGGCAAGCCCTGGGGTTACCGGGGCAGGCTGTCCAACGAAAACCTGGGAGGTCAGTTTTTGTCGGGGGCCCTGGTCTTCGAGGATTCCTACCGGCGCCACGCCCAGGCCATGAGTCTGGAGCGGGGGCTGGTCCACGATGGACTGCGCTGGCTGGGGGGGCTGGCCCTGGAGCACAGCGACGAATACACGCGCCCCCTGGAGGCCTACAAGTACGACCATCACGATCTGTGGCTGGGTGGGGTGTGGCAACTGGACGATTCCCGCCCCGATGGGCTGCGCCCGCGCACCATGCTGGTGCCGGCCCTGCGCTACGAACGCTGGGACTATCTGGCCCGGCCCGCGGTGGATCCCGAGAGCAACCGTCCGTTCCACGATCGCAAGGCCTATCTGGGTGGCCTCACTTTTCAGCGCCTGCGCAACTACAAGTCCAGCTACCTGTTCGGGGACGGCGAGACCGAGGACCTGCGGGTGGGCTTCGTGGCCAAGCTGTCGGGCGGGTACGAGGCGCGGGAGTTCGAGCAGCGGGCCGTCATGCTGGCTCAACTGGGGCTGCTGAGCGCGCGGCGCCAGGGGCAGTTCTGGCTGGCTGGCGCCGATTACGGAGGATATTACCGGCGCGGGCATCTGGAGGAAGGGGTGCTGAACCTCAAGGCCGGGGGCACCACCCGGCTGTACAGCTGGGGGCGGCACCGGGTGCGCTTCTTCGGGCAGTTGCGCTATACCCTGGGCCTGAATAGATACCCGGATGACCGGATCTTCCTGGGCGACCGGACCGGATTGCGGGATCTGGCAGACAACGCCGTGGCGGGGAACCAGCGCCTCATCGCCACCGGGGAAACCCGGCTGTTCACCGACTGGCATCTGTACGGCTTCAGGTTTTCCTTTCTTCTTTTTGCCGATGCTGGTTTGATGGGTGGTGAGGATTCAGCCGCCCTTCTGGAAGAGAAAATCTACCTCAGCAGCGGTCTGGGTGTGCGCCTGCGCAACCCCAGCCTGGTGTTGCCCACGGTCCAGTTGCAGGCCTCCATGCTCAGTAACGTGGACGATTCGGGTCTGGCCGTGGTGGTGAAGGTGGGCAGCGTGGGGCCGCGGCCCTTGCTGTTGCCGGGAATCGTTCCCCGGGTTCCCCGGTATGAATGACCACCTGTCTGGAAAGGGCGGCCATGAGGGCATGATATATGAGGGCATGGAAAAGGAGCGCATGAAACAGGTCTGGATCACAGGCAAGGGCGGCGGTGACAAGCTGCAGGTCCGCCAGGGGCAGGCGCCGGAACCGGGGCCCGGCCAGGTGCGCGTGCAGGTGAAGGTGGCGGGGGTGAACTTCGCCGACGTCATGATGCGCCTGGGACTGTATCCAGACGCCCCCAAGCTGCCCGCGGTACCCGGCTACGAGGTGGCCGGCACCGTGGCTGCCCTTGGTTCCCGGGTGCAGGGCCTGCGGGTGGGCCAGCCGGTGGTGGCCATGTGCAATTTCGGCGGCTACAGCGAAAGCCTGTGCGTGCCCCGGGAAACGGTCTTTCCCCTGCCCGAGGGCCTGGACCCGCGGACGGCGGCGGCCTTGCCCGTGAATTTCCTGACGGCCTGGCAGATGCTGCGGGTCATGGCCCCGGTGGGCCCCGGGGACACGGTGCTGATCCACTCGGCCGCCGGGGGTGTGGGGCAGGCCGCGGTGCAGCTGTGCCGCCTGGCCGGAGCCAGGGTGGTGGGCACCGCCTCGCCCGCCAAGCATGCCTTCCTGAAGGAGCAGGGTTTGCTGGCGGTGCTGGACAGCCGCAGCAAGGACCTGGCGGCACGGGTGCGGGAACTGACGGACGGCCAGGGCGTGGACGTGGCCCTGGAACCGCGCAACGGACCCTGGATCATGGAAAGCTACCGGGCCCTGGCTCCCTGCGGGCGCCTGGTGCTGTTCGGCTTTTCCCACGCCGCGGTGGGCAAGGGCAGCGGCACCTTCTCGGCCCTGAAGACCCTGGCGCGGGTGCCCTGGTGCACCCTCAATCCCATCCGCCTCATGAACGACAACCGCTCGGTGGCGGGGGTCAACCTGGGGCGCATGTGGGACCAGGGCCAGCGCACGGCGCGCTGGATGCAGGAGATCCTGGACCTGGCGGCCCGGGGCGATCTGCAGCCCACCATCGACGGGGTGTATCCCTTCAGCCGCGCGGCCGAGGCCCACGCCCGGCTGGAAGACCGGCTGAACGTGGGCAAGGTGTTGCTGGTGCCCGACCAGGAGTACGAAGCGTGAAGATCTCGGTGGCCATCATCACCCGCAACGCGGCCGACGACCTGGATCGCTGCTTGGCCTCCCTGGCCTTCGCCGACGAGGTGGTGGTGCTGGACCAGCACAGCGAGGACCACACCGCCCAGGTGTGCCAACGGCACGGCGCCACCCTGCACCAGACGGAATGGCTGGGCTTCGGCGCCACCAAGGACCGGGCCGTGAGCCTGTGCCGCAACCGCTGGGTCTTGTCCATCGATTCCGACGAGGAAGTGACTCCCGAGCTGAGCCGGGCCATCGCCGACCTGCCCGACGATCCGGCCCCGGCGGCGTTCACGGTCAATCGCCTGAGCCGTTTCCTGGGCCGCTGGATCCGCCACTGCGGGTGGCATCCCGACCATGTGGTGCGCCTGTTCGACACCACCCGGGCCCGCTTCAACCACAAGCCCGTGCACGAGGGCATCGAGACCGACGGCCCCGTGGGGCGCCTGCCCGGCCTGTTGAAGCACCACACCTATCGCACCATGGAAAGCTACATCGACCGGTTGAACCGTTACACCACCCTGGCCGCCGCGGAACTGCACGCCCAGGGCCGCCGTGCAACCCCGGCCACCGCCGTCACACGCTCCCTGGCCGCCTTCTGGCGCATGTGGTTGCTGCAGGGTGGTTGCCGGGACGGCATGGCGGGCTGGTTGCTGTGCCTGAGCAGCAGCTTCTATGTTCTGAGCAAGTACACCAAGCTGTGGCTGCTGGATGGAAGAGACTCGTGAAGGTCCTGGTGACGCGCACCGATCGCCTGGGGGACCTGGTCCTGTCCTTGCCCGTGTTCGCCTGTCTGAAGCAGGCCCGTCCCGACTGGTCCATTCAAGCCCTGGTTGCCCCGGCCAGCGTGCCCGTGGTGGAAAACGATCCGGCCCTGGACCGGGTCTGGACCTGGACACCGGGGGATCTGTGCCAGCGGCGCGAGCTGCTGCCTGCCCTGCGCCGGGAAGGATTCCAGGCCGCCGTCATGCTGCACTACCAGGGCGAGTTGGCGGGCCTGCTGAAAAAGGCCCACATTCCCCGGCGCTACGGGCCCCTGTCCAAGCTGGGCAGCTGGTTCCGCCTGAACCGCGGCATGATCCAGAACCGGTCGCGCTGTCGTCACCACGAGCTGGAGTACAATCTGCACCTTGCCGGGCGGTTGCTGGGGAAGGAGGCGAAGGCCGTCTGCGTTCCCTCCGAACCTCGCCTGGTCTTGACCAGTGGGCAGCGCCAGGCGGGGCAGGAGTTCCGGCGGGACCTGGCCGCGGGGGCCCACACCGTGGTCTTCGTCCATCCCGGCAGCGGCGGCTCGGCCCTGGACTGGGAGCCCCGGCGCTTTGCCGGGGTGGCAAACAGCCTGGCGGCCCTGGAAGGGTTCGCCGTTTTCATCACCGGGGCGGGCGGGGATTCCGACATGGTGAACCGGGTCAGGCCCCTGCTGAACCCGCCGGTGAAGGTCTTGCTGGATCAGTACGGCTTGCGGGATTTTCTGGGGGTGCTGTCGGGGGGCGACCTGATGATCGCGCCTTCCACGGGCCCCTTGCATCTGGCGGCGGCCCTGGGGCTGGCGGTGGTGGGGCTGTATCCTCCCGTGCCCACCATGTCGCCCCATCGCTGGGGGCCGCGCGGGCCCCTGGCCCGGGTGGTGGTGCCGGATGTGGAGTGTCCCTCCCGCCGATTCTGCCAGGGTGTTCGCTGCCCGCAGCACAATTGCCTGCAGGCCGTTTACGAGCGGGATGTGCTGGACATGGCCCTGGCCCTGTTGAAACAACGCGAGAACCAGGTCGATCAACCTGATGGAAAATAAGAGAAACTGTCTATTAAAAGCAACTTGAGCGCATGGCCATGCGGCCGTGCGGGAGGTCCGGAAATGAAGCGCAAATTGTTGGCGAGGCCCGGAAATGATCTGGTCCGGCAGGGCCTGGCCGGGCTTTTCCTGGCCCTGATGCTGGGGACCGGGCTCACCGCCCTTGCCCAGGACGAGGCCGCTGCCGATCCCTACGAGCAGATCAAGCCCATCGTGGACCAGGCCAAGAACCTGGGCGCCAAGGGGCAGCTGCCCCTGGCCTGGCGTGACCTGGACGAGCAACTGCGCTACTGCCGCGAGGACGGCTGCAGCGACGGCCAGTGGCAGACGGTGCGCGAGCAGGCCTACAGGCTGCGCAACATGGCGGCCTTCGTGGACGAGATGCGCCGCAAGAAGAGCGGCATGGAGGCCATGCTGGGGCGCTTCGACCAGGCCCTCATGGAGGTGGGCGCCCTGTTCGGCGTGGCTCCCGACCCCATGCTCTCGGGCAGTCCCGCCGCCGCCGATCTGCTCACCCGGCTCAACGACGAGAACCTGCGCCGGCAGGCCCTCATCGATTCCCTGACCATCACCAACCGCTACCTGGCCGAGACGGTGGGCAGCCGGGTGGTGGCCCAGGATTCCATCATCACGCGCCTGACGGTGGAGAACAGCTCGCTGCGCCAGCGCCTGTGGGAGGTGGAGCTGCGGGCGGGGGTGGCCGAGGCCGACCGCTCGGCGGCCGAGACCCTGCTGCGGCGCCAGAAGGAGAAGGAAGAGGCGGTGGCTTCCATCAAGTCCAGCATCGGGCCGGGGGCGGGAGAAGTGCTGCTCACCCCCGATGGGGATATCCTGCTGCGCATCACCGGGATCGCCTTCGGCGTGGGCAGCGCCAAGCTGCGCGCCGGGCAGGAAGTGGTGGTCGAGCGCCTGGCCGCGGCCGTGAAGATGTTCCCGGGAGCCGCCGTGGAGGTGGCCGGACACACCGACGACACCGGGACCCGCCAGGCCAACGTGCGCCTTTCCCGGCGCCGGGCCGAGACGGTGGCGCGCCTGCTGGAAAAGGAACTGGGGTTGGAAGAGGGCGGGATCGCCACCCAGGGCTACGGGCCCGACCGGCCGGTGGCTCTCAACAACACGGATGCGGGCCGGGCCAGGAACCGACGCATCGACGTGGTGATCAAGCCGGTGGACTGAGCCGGTGCCTCGGGATGAGGCTCGGGTCGCTGATCAGGGAGAGGGCTGGGCTGGCCGGTGACGGTACAGGCCCAGCCCTTTCTTCTGGCCGAAGGGTTCGCTGAATTCCCGTTCCAGAAGGGGCTCCAGGTGGCCCACCCGGGCGGCGAAATCGGGCCGGGTGATGACCAGGCGTCCCGGCCGTTCCCTCAGCACCCTCTCCAGGTTGCTTTTCTGAACATAGAGGTAAGGCGCGCGGTGCAGGTAGAAGGCGCTCAGGGCCAGGGGCACGTCGGCCAGCAGGACCTCCTTGCCGTCCAGCAAGGGAACCGCCTCGGCAAAGAAGGGCTTGCCGGAGTGGAAGGTGTTGATGGGGGGCACCAGGTGGCCGAAGTAGGCCAGGTGCAGGAAGGCGGCGCCCACCACCAGCCAGCTCAGGGCGCGGGCCCAGGCCTGGCGGCGCGCCAGGCGAAAAGCCAGCCCGGCTGAGATGGTGGTAAAAATACCACAAGTTGTCAAGCTGGTGCGCGGCGCCTGGGGATAGACCCAGCCCAGTCCCATGAGGACCAGTCCCACGGCCCCCAGCAGGATCACCGACAGATGAGGGCCCCAGCTGTGCCGGAACCCCGGCAGGCCGCCTTGCCGACGCTGCCGACGGAAACTTTCAAAGGCCGCGCCCATGAGCAGGGCGAAGGCCGGGTACAGGGGCAGCAGGTAGTAGCTGCGCTTGGTGGCCGAGGCCAGGCTGAAGAAGACCAGTCCCCCCAGAGCCCACCACAGCAACAGGCGAAAACCTTCCTGCCGCCGCTCCTGCCAGGCCCGGATCACGGCCCAGGGCAACAGCAGCAGCCAGGGCAGGGTGTTCACCAGGTCGGGCCCGTAGAACCAGAAGGGCTTCTGGGTCCATTCCAGGTACTGCTTGCCGTCGCCGAAGCGGCCGAACAGCTCGCTCTGCCAGACCTGGACGGCTTCGGGGGCCTTGCTCAGCAGCAACAGGGGCCAGGGCAGGGTGATGGCCAGGATGATGGTCACCGCCAGGGCCAGCTGGCGCGGCCGGGGCCGCAACCGGGAATTGGCGCGCCACCCGGGAACCCAGATGAGCAGAAAGACCGGCAGAACCACCGGCCCCTTGGTCATGAAGGCCAGGGCCAGACCCACGGCGGTCAGGCCCCACCACAGGGTGGGGCGGCTGGTGGCGCTGTAGCCAAGGTGCACCAGCGAACCGAAGGCCAGGGCGAAGCCGCCCATCATCACCGTGTCCAGCAAGGCCTGGCGACTCATGGCCAGGAACAGGTGCATGGTCACCAGCAGCAGGCCCGCCCACAGGCCCGCGCGATTCCCGAACAGGTTGCGCCCCACCCAGAAGGTGGCCAGCACCACCGGCAGCATGCCCAGCACCGACGTCAGATTGCCCGGCAGCTCGTCGCTGCGGCCGGTGAGCACGCCCAAGGTGGCGGCGGTCCAGTACATGAGGGGGGGCTTGGTGTACAGGGGGCCGTGCACGTAGCGAGCCACCAGCCAGTCCCCAGAGTCCACCATGTTGCGGGCGATGAGAGAGCGGTCCACATCGTCATACATGCCCCGGAAGGGGGTGCCGTCCAGCTTGTACAGCATGAGCAGCAGGCACACACCCAGCAGCATGAGCAGGGCGTGGCGGGGATTGTCGGGGTCGAAGGCGCGCAAGGGCCGCATCAGGGACATGGTGGTGCCTGTCGCTTGTCGCTGGGTGGTGGGGAATGTCCGGCGTCCAAGATACCCGGGGGAGTGGGCCGGGACAAGCAACAAGCCGGCCGGCCGCAGGCAGTCCCGGAATTGGTGATAAGGCAATATTCACTTTCCGGGGCTTTGAAAATCTGGTTCGGCGTGACATTCTTGATGGATCGCGAATCATCCTGAAAGGAAACATGGCCATGGCGAATCCCGGATTGACGGTGGTGGTGCCCGTCTACAACGAAGAGGAATGCATCGGTCCCCTGCTGGAGGAGATCGTGGACCACCTGGGCTGCGACGACACCGCCCTGGAAATCCTGGTGGTGGATGACGGCAGCGCCGACGCCACGCCGCGGGTGCTGGCCGAGTTCGCCGCCCGCTGCCCGGCCCTCAAGGTATTGACCTTCGAGAAGAACGCCGGCCAGTCGGCGGCCATGGCCTGCGGTTTCCGGGCGGCCCGCTTCGACCACGTGGTGGCCATGGACGGGGACGGCCAGTCCGACCCGGCCGACATCAAGCCCATCGTCGCCCTGCTTGAAAGCTACCCCCTGGTCTGCGGTTACCGCGCCACCCGGCGGGACAGCCTGTGGAAGCGCTGGGGCTCCCTGCTGGCCAATCGTGTGCGCCGGTCGGTGACGGGAGACCAGGTCATCGACATCGGCTGCTCCCTGAAGGGCTTTCACCGCGAGCCCCTGCAGCGGCTGTATTTCTTCGACGGCAGCCATCGCTTCCTGCCGGTCCTCATGGCAATGGAGGGCTGCGACCTGACGCAGATCGAGGTGCACCACCGGCCCCGCTCCGGCGGCACCAGCAAGTACGGCAACCTGGATCGCCTGGCCCGCACCTGGCAGGATCTGCTGGGCATGCGCTGGATGCAGAGCCGCCGCATCGACTACCGCGTCAAGGGACGCGATTGATCTTCATCCTCCTCGGGGAGAGAGCATGGACAAGCTGACCACCCTCGACAGCCCCTGGATCCTGGTGGGACTCCTGGGCCAATCGTTCTTCTTCTCGCGTTTCCTGGTGCAATGGATCGCCTCGGAGCGCAAGGGACGCAGCACCATTCCCAACGCCTTCTGGTACTTCAGCATGGCCGGCAGCGCCCTGCTGCTTTCCTACGCCATCTATCGCATGGACCCCGTTTTCATCCTGGGGCAGTCCGTGAACCAGTTCGTATACATTCGCAATCTGGTCCTGATCAAACGTGAAGAAAGAGCCGGTTCCCGTCACGGCTGACCGCCTTGAAAATGAAGATTCCTTCCTTTGACAAAGAAGAGAGTTTGGGTATTATTCTCGCCCCGGGCCATCCTGGCCCTTCGTCTGGTAGCCAAAACCAATTATTTCAGGGGGAATTACCATGCTCTCGTTCCTTGCCCAGGCAGAAGCCACCCAGGACGTCGCCAATCCCGATTTCTGGATGAGCGCCCTCGAGTTCCTCAAGAACGAGGGACCCGGCTACGCCTTGAAGATCATCATGGCCATCGTCATCTTCATCATCGGCCGCATGGTGGCCAGCGCCCTGCGCGGCTCCATCAAGAAGGTCATGGCCAAGCGCAACATGGACCCGAGCCTCAGCGGCTTCGTGGCCAGCCTGGCCTACTTCGCCATCCTGGCCTTCACCATCATCGCCGTCATCGGGCAGTTCGGTGTGCAGACGGCCAGCTTCGTGGCCATCCTGGGTGCCGCCGGTTTCGCCGTGGGCATGGCCCTGCAGGGCACCCTGGCCAACTTCGCCTCGGGCGTCATGCTGCTGCTGTTCCGGCCCTTCAAGGCGGGTGACTTCGTGGACGCCGGCGGTGTCATGGGTTCGGTCAAGGAGATCGGCATCTTCACCACCACCATGTCCACGCCCGACAACAAGATGATCATCATTCCCAACGGCCAGATCTACGGTGGCGTCATCACCAACTTCAACGGTTACGACACCCGCCGGGTGGACATGACCATGGGCATCAGCTACGACGCCAACATCAACAAGGCCATGGAGATCATCAACGACCTGATCGCCAAGGACGAGCGCTTCCTGAAGGATCCCGCGCCCACCGTGGCCGTGGCCGAACTGGCCGACAGCTCGGTGAACATCGTGGTGCGCCCGTGGGCCAAGGCCTCGGATTACTGGGGTGCCTTCTTCGATTTCCACAAGAACTGCAAGGAAGCCTTCGACGCCGCCGGCATCGAGATTCCCTTCCCGCAGACCGTCGTGCACATGAACAAGCTGGATGTCTAGAGCTCATCCAGCCCAGACAAAGGATTGCCGTATCATGAAGACCGTGAAGTGGATGGGGGTCGTGGCGGTTTGCTTCCTGCTCATGGCCGGAACCGCCCCCCGGGTTCTGGCGCAGGACGCCGCTGCGAAGGATGCCAAGATCGGCGTCTGGCAGAACAACGTCGAGCTGGGACTGAACCTGCTGCAGAACTCGTACAGCAAGAACTGGAACGGCGGTGAGAAGGGGAGCGTGGTGTGGACCGGCAACCTGGACGCCCGTTTCGAGAAGCAACTGAACAAGAAGACCAACTGGCGCAACACGCTGAAGCTGGTCTACGGCCAGACGCATCAGCAGGATCGTGACGCCGCCGGTGAACTGTACTGGAAGCGTCCCGACAAGACGGACGACCTGGTGGACTTCGAGTCCCTGTTCCGCTGGACCCCGGAAAGCGGCTGGGATCCCTTCGTGGCCGTGAACTTCAACTCCATGTTCCAGGATCTGACCGACGCCCAGGGGCGCAGCCAGAGCCTGAATCCCAAGAAGTTCAAGGAAAGCGCCGGTATGGCGCGCAGCCTCATCGACACCGAGGATCGCAAGCTCATGACCCGCCTGGGCGTGGCCTTCATCCAGAACAGCCGCTCTTTCTTCGTCGAGGATGCTCCCAGCACCGAGACGCAAAGCGAGAGCAGCACCGAGGCCGCCGCCGAGATGATCACCGAGTACAGCAGCAAGGTGCTGGACGGGGCCGTGCAGTGGGAGAGCAAGCTCTCGCTGATCATGCCCTTCAGCTATTCCGGCAAGAGCACCTTCGAGGATGAGGTTGATCTGGCGGCCGCCGGCCTGCCCGACGATCTGGCCGATTACACCACCGCCCTGGATGTGGACTGGGAGAACACCTTCTCGGCCAGCATCACCAAGGCCCTGTCGGTGAAGCTTTTCGTGCGCTGGGTGTACGACAAGTACGACAACTCGGTGACGCCGCTGGTGGAGGAGGGCAACCTGATCAACGCCGCGGACGTGGCCGGTGCCATTCGCAAGGCGGGCCAGTTCAAGCAGACCATGGCCCTGGGCTTCACCTACAAGTTCATGTAAAGACCGGAACCCACGGCGGTTTTCCGGACAGGCGCCCGGCAGGATTTCCCGCCGGGCGTTTTTCTTTCAGCTCTACCGGTCATGTCCCGGCCGGAGAGGACGGTTGCGCGCGTACCAAAAACCAACTAAAGTGGTAAGAATTAAATATCATGGCAAATACATCCAGGTCTGAAAGGGGACACCCTTGGTCGGTCAAACCGTGGGACCGTTCGAAATCTCTGCCTTGCTGGGCAAAGGGGGCATGGGCGAGGTTTACCAGGCTCTTGACACGCGCCTGGACAGGCAGGTGGCCCTCAAGATCCTGCCCGATGTCTTCGCCGACGATGCCGAGCGCCTGGCCCGCTTCGAACGCGAGGCCAAGGTCCTGGCCTCCCTGCAGCACCAGAACATCGCCAGCATCTATGGTTTGGAAAATCTGGAGGGCCGGCCCGCCCTGGTCATGGAGCTGGCCCCCGGGGAGGACCTGAGCCGGCGCCTGGAGGCAGGGAGCATTCCTGCCGCCGAGGTGGAGAAGATCGCCCGGCAACTGGCCCGGGGGCTGGAATACGCCCACGAGCAGGGCATCATCCATCGCGACCTGAAGCCCGCCAACGTCAAGGTCCACCGGGACGGGCAGGTGAAGATCCTGGATTTCGGTCTGGCCCGCGCCCTGGCGGCCACCCCCGGCGGCGGCCCGTCCGCAGATCAGGGCAGCATGCCCACCCTGACCCAGGGGCTGACCTCGCCGGGCATGGTGCTGGGCACCGCGGCCTACATGAGTCCCGAGCAGGCGCGCGGTTATGACGTGGATCGGCGCAGCGACATCTGGGCCTTCGGGGTCATCCTGTTCGAGATGCTCACGGGGCAGCGCCTGTTCGAGGGGGAAACTTCCACCGATACACTGGCGGCCATCATCCACAAGGAGCCCGACTGGGATTCCATCCCCACCGGTACCGACCCCCTGCTGGTGCAACTGTGTCGCCGTTGCCTGGTCAAGGACCCCAGCAAGAGGTTGCGTGACATCGGCGATGTGCGTATCGCCCTGGAGGACGGCGCGGACACCATGCTGGGCCTGTCCGCCGTGGGACTGGGGGGGCTTCCCCGCGAGGGCGGGAGCGGACTGGAGGGTGCCCGGGCCTGGGCGGTGGTGGGTTTTCTGGTGGTGGCTCTGGCCGTGGTGGGCTATCTGGGCTGGCGTGGTCTCCTGGGCCCGCCGCCCCCGCCGCCGCCGGTGGTGCACGCTTCCATCAGCATGCCACCCGATGTGCAGCTGAATCTGAATCCCGCGGCCCCGGGCCCGGTGCGGGTCAGCCCCGATTCGCGGCGGCTGGCCTTCACGGTGGTGGACACCAACGGCCAGGTCATGCTGTATGTGCGGGACCTTGACCAGCGGGACGCGCGCCCCATCAAGGGCACCCTGGGGGCCCATTATCCCTTCTGGTCTCCCGACAGCCGCGAGGTGGGCTTCTTCACCGGGGGCACCAAGCTGGCCAAGGTGGACGTGGTGGGTGGCCCGGTGGTGAACATCTGCAACGCCGAGAACGGCAAGGGCGGCAGCTGGCACCGGGACGGCAGCATCCTGTTCGCCCCCAGCCATATCTCCAGTATATACCTGGTGCCGGCCACGGGGGGCGCTCCGGTGAGCGTGACCACCCTGGACCGGGGCGGCGATTACCGCAGCCACCGTTTTCCCCGCTGGCTGCCCGACGGGCGTCACTTCATCTACATCGCCGTGGCCCGGGCCCAGGATCATGAAGGACAGGATTCCGAGCTGCGCCTGGGCAGCGTGGACGGGTCGGTGGATCGCGAACTGATGCCCTGCCAGGGCAGCGCCGAGTACGTGGACGGGCACATCCTCTTCGTGCACGACAACATTCTCATGGCCCGGCCCTTCGATCCGGAAAGCCTGGAATTCCTTGGGCCCGCCCAGCCCATCCTGGGTGAGGTCATGTCCATTCCCGCGGCTCATCTGAGCATCGTTTCGGCGGCGGCCACCGGAGTGCTGGCCTATTCCAGCGGAGGCGGGGGGTTCGGCAACAGCCAGCTGTACGAGGTGGACCCCTTCGGCGGCACCGAGCAGGCCGTGAACACCCCCCTCATCACCTTCGGGTTCGACCTGGATCCCCAAGGCAAGCGACTGGCCATGGCCCTGCCCGACCAGCAGAACGGCACCTTCGATATCTGGCTGCTGGATCTGGAGCGCGACCTGCGCACGCGGCTGACCTTCAACCCGGAATCCGAACTGCAGCCCGTGTGGTCACCCGACGGCCAGTGGCTGGTCTTTGCCTCGGACGAGGACGGGCGGGCCAATCTTTACCGCAAGCGGGCCTCGGGGACCGGCAGCTCCGAGCGGCTCTTCACCAGCGACCAGGAGGTCTATCCCACCGACTGGTCGGCCGACGGCGCCCTGATCTCCTTCACCCTGACCGATTCCCTGGGCTCCTTCAACCTGGGCTTCTTCGATGTCCAGGAGGGCGCGGTCCGCATGTTCAGGGAGCATGCCAGCTACAGCACGGGCATGGGACGCTTCTCGCCCGACGGGAAGTGGGTGGGCTACCTGTCCGACGAGACGGGCGAGCCCGAGGTCTTCGTGGAGTCCCTGGTTCCCGAGGGGGGGCGTTACCGGGTTTCCACCGCGGGGGGATACTTCCCGGACTGGTCTCCCGCGGGCGACCGGCTTTACTTCCTGGACAAGCGGGGCGTGATCATGGCGGTGCCCGTCTCCCAGGGCCGGCAGGACGGGCTGGAATTCGGGGCCCCGGTGCCGGTGGCCGAACGGGTGGAGAATATCAACGCCGGCACCTTCACGGTGAACCGCAGCACCGGCGCCATCATGGTGCAAAGAGCCATCCAGGCCCAGCAAAGCACCCTGCTGAGCCTGGTGACCAGCTGGCAGGAATTACTGGGTGATTGACGGCGGCGGGCCGTGAAGCCCTCCCGGAAGCGACACACAATGGACCAGGAGGCGGCAGGCATGGATATCACTCTCGTTGGCGTGGTGGACAGCGGCGAGGTGCGTTTCCCCTTGAAGAACGGGGTGCATCTGGTGGGCCGCTCCGAGGATGCCACCCTGCAGCTGGCCCAGCCCAACATCTCCCGCCATCACGCGGAAATCACCGTCGAGGGGTCCCAGATCCGGGTGAGGGATCTGGGCAGTCACAACGGCACCAGCATCAACGGGGCCCGGGTGGACGGCCAGGCCGTGGTGCGTCTGGGGGACAGGCTGGAGTTCGCCAACATCCCGTTCCGGCTGGAGGGTCCGGCCGGACCCTTTCCGGCCGAGGTCTCGCGCGAGACGGTGATTCCCGACGCCGAGATCAGCTGGGACGAGGTGCGCTCGGTTCGCTCCAAGGAGAAGAACCTGCAGTCCCTGCTGTTCCGGGTGCTGGCCAAGGCGGGCGACCTGCTGACCATTCCCCGGGCTCCCGAGGACATGTACGAGCCCATCCTGGATCTGGTGGAGACGGCCCTGCTCAACCCCGAGCGCGTTTTCGTGTTGCTGCTGGAGCCGGGGGACAACACGCCGCGCAAGGTGGCTTCCCGCATCCACGGGCGCGGGGACGACGCCCTGGTCCTGAGCAGCACCATGATCCGCCAGGTGCTCACCGAGAAGAAGTCCTTCCTGACCAGCGACGCCACCAGCGACGCCGGCTTCGACGGCATGATGAGCATGATCAACCTGGGGATCCGCTCGGCCATCGCTGTGCCCCTGTTCGACAACGAGGAGGTCATCGGCATCCTGTATGCCGACGATTCCCGTCCCCGCCGCACCTTCATCAAGGACCAGCTGGCGGCCTTCACCCTGCTGGCCAACATCATCGCCGTGGCCCTGACTCACGCCCGCTATCACGAGATGGAGGAACAGAAGCGGCAGCAGGACGCCCAGCTGGCCACCGCCAGCGAGATCCTGGATCATATCCTGCCCACCAGCCTGCCCTCCCTGCCGGGCTACGACATCCTGGCCAGCCTGGAATCCTGTTTCGAGGTGGGTGGCGACCTTTACGACGCCCAGCTTCTGGCCGACGGGCGCTACGCTTTCGTGGTGGGCGATGTGACGGGCAAGGGCCTGGGGGCGGCCCTGCTGGTGAGCCACGTGCTCTCCCTGACCCGCTTCATGCTGGGCGAGGGCTGGGAACCCGAGCCCCTGGTCACGCGCCTGAACCAGCAGATCTTCCGCTGCACCGACCTGGTCCGTTTCACCACCCTGTTCCTGGGCTATCTGGATCCGGCCACCGGCCGCATCACCTACGTCAACGCCGGCCACAATCCACCCATGGTGGTGCGCAATTCGGGCCAGACCGAGGTGTGCGGGCCCACGGGCCTGCCGGTAGGCATGCTGGAAGAGTTCCAGTACGGCACGGGGGAGATCACCCTGCAGCCCGGAGACCTGCTGGCCATGTTCAGCGACGGCATTCCCGAAACCCAGCGCGTCGACGACGAGGAGTACGGCGACGAGCGCTTCCGGGATTTCCTGGTGCGGGAGCGCGAGAGCGACATGGGGCAGATGTTCAGGGACTTGCAGGAGGATCTGGCGGCGTTCCGTGGCGACGCGCGCGTGGGGGACGACGTGACCCTGGTCACCTTGCGCCGGCACTGAGCCGGGCCGGTGACCAGGGTCGCGGGGTTCAGTCCTTCAGCAGGGCGGCCACCTTCTTGAACTCGGGCGTGCCCGCCTGGCGCAGGATCTCGAACAGCACCATCTGCACGCCCATGACCTGGGCTCCCACCTCGCCCAGGCACTGCAGGCCCAGCTTGCGGTTGCCCTTGGCGCAGCTGCTCACCGCGTCCCGGGGCACCACCACCTGCTTGCCCCGGCGCAGCAGGTCGCAGGCCGTCTGGTACACGCACACGTGGGTCTCGATGCCGCACAGGATGATCTGGTCCCGGCCGGTGGCCTCCAGGGCGGCGTTGAACTGGTCGTTGCCGCCACAGCTGAAGTGGATCTTCTCGATGGGAGCGTGGGGGGTGAACAGATCCTGGATGGGCTGAACCGTCACGCCCAGGCCCCGGCTGTAGTGCTCGGTCACCAGCACGGGAATGTCCAGCTCCCGGCAGAACTGCACCAGCCGCGTGGTGCCGGCCTGCACCATGTCCATGCGGTAGATCAGATCCTGGAACTTCTCCTGGATGTCGATGACCACCAGGGCGCAGCGTTCCGCCACCAGGCGATCGGGCAAGCTCTTGTTCATGAGGTCTCCTCGAGGGTGAATTCCCAGGCGCAGTACCAGCTGTCGGGATGGGCGTCCGGGGGACAGGCCACGCAGCGGCACTTCAGGCGCGGGTCGATGGTCCGGGCAAATGTGGAGTACTCGACGATGCCCACGCTTTTGCAGGGGAAATCGGGCAGACCGCGACGGTTGCGGGCGGCTTGCACCCGGCACTTCTTCATGCGGAACACGCAGTGGGTGTCGCTTTTTTCCACCAGTTCCTGCTCGTTCAGGTGGGCGTACAGACGGTGCTGCAGGCAGGTCACCAGGGCGTCGATGCCGCCCCCGGGTTCCAGCCCCAGGCGCTTCATGATGCGCTTGGCCTCGATGGGCGAAAAGCGGCTCCAGGCCGTGGTGTCGTGGGCCATGGCCCTGTCCATGCCGTCTTCCTTCTCGATGGCCTGGAACCACAGGCCGTCGTGGGCCAGCCACAGCTTGGCCGCGTCCTGCAGCCAGCCCAGCAGCTCTTCCTTGCTCATCTGTTCGAAGGGATAATCCAGGTCCATCCATCGCTCCTAGTGTTTGCGCGGCGGATGATAATCGCCGCAGGGGGTGACGGTCTGGGTGTAGGGGCCGTTCCAGCCCAGTTCGAAGAAGCGGTCCAGCTGGGCGGTGACGCCCGCGCCCTCCAGGAACAGGCTCACGTTGCGGCTGCTGTAGAAGTAGTCGCGGGACCAGTTGGAGGTGCCCACCCAGGCCAGCCGGCCGTCCACCGTCATGTACTTGGGGTGCTCGACCCGGGCGTAGGGGATGAACCCGGCCTCGTTCTCGGGAATGTCGGAGAACTTGACCTCGATGTTGGGCACGGCGGCCAGGCTCTTGATCCACGGGGCGCTGTAGCCGGCCTTGGCCCAGTTGCTCAGGATGATCTGCACCTGCACCTTGCGGGCGGCGGCGGCGCGCAGGGCGCTGTCCAGCTCGGGCCAGTAGGTGCCGTCGCGGTCCACCAGGCCGTAGGAAAGCAGCTGCAGGCGGACGCGCTGCTGGGCGCCGTCGATGCCCCCCAGCAGGCTGGGCAGGTCCCAGGGCACGCCGGCCGGCAGGTGGTCGCGGGGGCTGGCGGCCAGCCCGGCCCGGCAGGTGTCGCCCTCGGCTGTGAGCAGGGGCACGGCCTGACCCTGGATCCAGGCCGCGGGCCGGGCGGGGCCGGTTCCGGCAGATGAACTCTGCACGGGAACTGCCTCGCCGCCGGCCAGGCGCCAGTCCAGGTCGAAGATCTTCTTCAGCTCACCCGCCAGGGCGGGGTGCTCCACCAGGGCGCCCAGCTCGCGGATCTCGTTGAGGGCGCGCCAGTCCCAGTTCTGGCTGCCCACGTACAGGGTGCGATCGTCAACCACGAAGTACTTGGCGTGCATCACCCCGCCCCCGTAGCTCTGGCCGCAGTCGATGGCGCGGGATTCCACCCCCGCGGCGGCGTTCAGCTCGTCCAGGGCTTCCGGGTAGGTCTTGGAGAACTTGCTGTCACCCAGCACGCGCACCCGGCAGCCGCGTTTTCCGGCGCGGGGCAGGGCGGCCAGGCTGGGCAGCAGGCGGTCGGGCAGGCCGGGGGCCTCGATCTTGTCGGTGCCGTCACCCAGGCGGCTGAAGTAGAAGCTGGCCACGTCGACGCTTTTCCCGGCACCGTCCAGCACCTCGGGCCACACCTGCCATGCGGGGGCGAACTCGGGCAGGTCCAGCGCGGTGCCCGCGGGGAAGCTTTCCAGGAAGCGGATGCTGCCCGTGACAGGAGCGTCGGTGTCGGCCCCCTTTTCGGGTGAGGTCCGGGCCGGCGGGGCCGCCGAGCAGGAGGCCAGGCTCAGCACGCAGACCATGATCAGGGAGACGACCGGCAGAGGATAGCGGATGAGGGAGCGCCTCATGGGCGACGCCTTTCGTTGGGCAGTGGTCAACCGGTGGAGCATGAACCGCTCAAATCTAACACGCCGGGCTGGGCAGGGCACGTTCCCAATCCGGGTATTGACTGTTAACCAGATAACGTTTATGCTCGCAGTCCACCTGGGGCAGGCACTGCTCTGGCGCCGCCCCGCGCATCTGTCGGTGGCGTGCAGATCCTTCCCCCGCGGCGCCGCCGTACGCTGGATGGCACATCA
Organism: Candidatus Krumholzibacteriia bacterium; assembly: GCA_963674845.2. Lineage (GTDB taxonomy): Bacteria > Krumholzibacteriota > Krumholzibacteriia > LZORAL124-64-63 > LZORAL124-64-63 > LZORAL124-64-63. The sequence continues at coordinate 109,445 of CAXXKE010000002.1, forward strand.
CGCAAGAAACGGCCCCCACCTGCCGGCGGGGGCCGTTTCCGTGTCGACGATCCTTCGCTCCATTCGGAGCCGATCCGGAGCTACCCCCTGGCCTGCCCCAGCATGGCCTCCAGTTCGCCCATGCGCGCCTCGTACTCCTCGGCGAAGGCGATGACACCCCGGGCCAGGCTGTCGGGATCGATGCCGGCGCTCTCGCACACCTCGTCCACCGAGCCGCCGGGCCGCCACTGGTCGTCCCAGTCGCTGCTCATGGCGTAACGGTCGGCCAGGGCGTTGAAGTTCCAGTCGCTCATGGTGCGCCGGGCCCGGTTGGTCACGTAGGTGCTGTTCATCATGTCGCCGGGGCCCAGCACCTTGTTCTGGTACTCGGGGGCCTGCATCTCGAACAGCTGGGGGCTGAGGGCCGCCACGATCTTCACGTTCACTCCGGCCTCGTCGATGGCCGGCAGGGCCTTCAGCAGGTTGGCGGTGCTCATGGTGCCCTGCACCAGGATGACCCCCTGCTGCGGCAGGTCCTCCTTGTAGTCACGCAGGATGTAGGCCCCGCGGGCCGCGTCCAGGTGGCTGCCCAGGCCCAGGCCCTGGCGATCGGGAATCTCGATGCCCGGCCGCGTCAGGTGCAGGGCGATGATGGGCTGCTCGCACTTGAGGGCGGCGGCCAGCATCACCGGCACCTCGTTGTACTCCCAGGGATGCATGTCGATGACGTGCCCCTCGGGGAACAGCTGGGTGGCGCCGGGGCTGAAGATGCCGAAGTGGGTGCGGCTGTCCTCGGCCGTCTCGGGACCGCTGTGCCCGGCCACCCACACCACCTTGCCCAGCTTCAGCTCGCAATCCTGGGCCAGCTGGCTGTACAGGCGCATGGCCCCGTATTTCAGGTAGCTGAAGGCGGCGTAGGTGCTGCACACGGTGTAGAAACCGTTGAAGGTGTTCTCGGGGTCGGAGCTCATGTTCACCGAGGCCAGGCCCGCCATCAGGCCGGCGTTGCCGAATTCGGTGATGGCCGAGGGCAGGACCACGCCGTCGGGGTTGGACTCCCGGTTGTACCAGCCGCCGTTCTTCATGTCACCGAAGTCCTTGCCGAAGCCCACCAGGTTGGTGGACCCGGCCAGGTCGGCGGACACGGCCATGAACAGGGGCCGGCCGTGTTCCTTCTGGCACACGCTGTTGATGTAGCTGCCCCAGGCGGCGAAACCGGCGCGGTTGGGCTTCTTCTCGCCGGGCTTGGCCCACAGCTCGGCGGGGTAGGAGCTCACGTCGAACAGCTTCTCGTCGTTCAAGGGATTGTTCTGCTCGGGCAGCTTGAAGCCGTCGATCTCGGTGGGCACGCTGTCGCCCAGCTCCACCAGGCGGTCGGCCAGGTAGCGCACCAGTTCCTCGTCCTGGCGCAACACGTCCAGGGCCACGTTCAGGTTGTCGGCGAATTGCTGCTGCTTCTGGTCGGCGTCGGCGGGGCAGGGCTGGCCGGTGCCGTGCCAGGTCACGCCGTACTTCTCGCTGAAATCGGCCCGGCATTGCCAGAACTTCTCGCCGTTCAGGGGATGGGCGGCGCCGTGGCTGGCGTAGCCGGTGGTGTGATAACCGCGGCCCTTGACCGTCTTGCCGAACATCATGGAGGGGCGAAGAGCGGTGCCCTGGCCGTGGGTCATCTCCAGCAGGGCGCGGGTCACCTGGTCCCAGTCGCTGCCGTCGGCGGCCTCGTGAATATCCCAGCCATAGCTGGCGAACCAGTCCCGGGGCGAACCGTGGACGATGCTGCTGGTGGCGTGGGGATCGATGCCGTAGTCGTTCCAGTCGATGATCATGTGCAGGTTGTCCAGCCCCAGACCGTAGGCGGTGTTCTTGGTCTCGTGCCAGACGCCCGCCGTGTGCCCGCCCTCGCCCTCGATGCCGAACACCTTCACCCCCGCCGCACCGGCCCGCTTCAGGGCCATGGCCTGGCCCGCCGCCACCGGGGCGCCGTGGCCGCTGGGCCCGGTGTTGGCCTTGCAGAACAGGTTCTTCTCGGCCATCTCGGCGTGGCCGGGCAGGCCGCCCACGTTGCGCAGGGTCATGAGGTCGCGCCAGGTCAGGGTGCGCTCGTCGCCGCCGCCCACCAGGTATTTCTCGTCGCCCGTCTTCTCATGCATGACGCGCAGGGCCTCGTTGAAGGTGCTCAGCAGCGAGTAGATCAGGGGCACGGTGTGGCCCGCCACCAGCACGAAGCGGTCGCCGAAGCGCTTCTCGGGGTGCCGCACATCCCAGCGCATGGCTCCGCTCAGAAGCAGACTGATCATGTAGTGGGCCTTGGAACGGCTGCCGCCGGGGTGGCCGCTCTGGCGGTAGTTGAGCATGATGTCGATCTGCTGATCGACGATATCCTTGATCTTTTCCCACTTGGTGAAATGCTGCTGCTGGGCGGTGAAGAGGCTGGAAACGTCGGACACGGGCAACTCCTCTCGAGGGGGGACGGGCGTTGGCGCGTTGAAGAATGGTCGAAGGTGGGGTCCGGTTCAAGCGGGAATCGCCGCGTGCTGGCTAACTTCTGGCAGGAGCGCGAAATACGGCGGAAAATTCCCTCAGTCGAGCAGGGCCCGGCCCAGATGAAAGACCTGCAGAACGGCGGCGGCAGCCCGGGCGTCTTCCACGGCCCGGTGGGCGGTGAAATGCTCGGCGATGCCCATCTTTTCGAGAATGGAGTTCAAGGTCAGCCCGCTGGTGCGGTGGTTGTTCACGGCCAGCCAGGTGGTGGCCACCGCGCGCAGGTCGAAGGCCCCGCCCGCGATGTGGGAGCGGTAGTCCAGATGGTAGCGGGCGCACTCCTTGCGCAACAGGGGGATGTCGTAGTAGGCCCCGAAGGCGGCGATGATGGCCTTGTTGCGGGGGCCATACCATTCCAGGAAGCGCCGTCCCACCTGATCGAAGGTTTCCTTGCCGGCCACCATGTCTTTGGAAATACCGGTGATCTCGGTGATGAAGGGGACCACGGGGTAGTCTTCGGGTCGCACCAGCTCGCTGAAGCTGTCCTTGATCTCCAGGCTCTTGCGGTCCAGGCGTACGGCGCCCAGCTCGATGATGCTGCTGCGCTCGACGGTGTTGTTGCCCTGGTCCTCGACGGGGCAGGTGGCTTCCAGGTCGATGAGGACGATGTCGGTGGTGTAGCGCATGGGCACTTTCCGGAGAAGGTGAGACGGTAGGCTGATGCCCGCACGATATCACCTGGATCCGGCCGGCGCCAGCGGCGATGACCGCCAGCTCAGGTCATCGCCCCAGAAAGGCCTCCATGTCCAGCGCTTCCAGCCCCGCCCAGCCCTCTTCCTGGTAGGCCAGGATCTCGTGGCAAAGGTCGCAGTCCTGGGCGATGGTGCGCCCATCGGCCGTTGTATGTTCCTCGTCATGGCAACGGAAGCAGCCGCCGGTGCCCAGCTCGTCCTCGCCATCGAAGTGGCTCAGGTTGGAGGGGTAGGTTCCCCACTGGATGTTCATCTGAGGGAACACGTTGCGCTCCAGGATGGCGGCCAGTTCCCGCGCCGTGGGGTCCAGGACTTCCTGCGCCGCGGGCCAGGCCTGGGGGTGCTCGCTCCGGTAGATTTCCCCCATGGCGGCGGCCAAATCCTGGCGGGTCCGTACCCCCGGCGTGACGTCCTGCAGAACCTGCAGGGCCACCTTGCGCAGCCAGGGCACGCCGCGGTCCAGCAGGCCGGCGGCGAAGGCCTCGTCCAGGGCCGGGCCTGGCAGCTCGAACTGGTGGGTGGGGCGGTTGTGGCAGTCCAGGCAATCCATGACCCGCCATTCGCCCTCGCCCGACTCCTGGTCGCTGTTTTCCTGGGCGCCGTCCTTCAGGAAGCGGACCTCCCCGTCCGCGGTTTTCAGCACCACCTCGACGATGTCCTGCCGCTGCCGGTCGGTGTGGCGGTAGCGCACCTGGTTGCGCGGGTCCACGTGCCAGTGGATGCCCCGGGCCGACCCGCCCCGGGTGCCGGGTCCCCCGATGTGCATGACCTTGGCGGTGACGGTCTCGGTGTTGTCGGCGTCGGGCAGGTAGTGCTTGCTCATCATGATGCGCGAACCATGGAACTTGTCGGGCTGGTGGCACACCTCGCAGGTTTCCCGGGCGGGGCGCAGGTTCTCCACCGGCGACGCGATGGGCTTGCTGTAGTCGTCAGTCATGACAGCAATGACCTGGCGAATGCCGGAAATCTTGGCCTGCACATACCACTCGGCGCCGGGGCCGATGTGGCAGGCCACGCACTTGACCCGGGAGTGGGGGCTGCGCTCGTAGGCCGCCGCCTCGGGGGCCATGACCTCGTGGCACACGGTGGCGCAGAAGGTGTTGCTGTCGGTGTAGTGGTAGGCCTCGTAGCTGAACCCGCCCACACCCAGCATGACCACGAAGGCCAGACCTGCAACCAGCAGGGCCTTCTTGATCAGGGCGTCGCCTCCCTCCACCGTGGCGGCGTTCACGGGCACCCCGCGGCGCACCCGGTTGCGGTGGATGACGTTGCCCGCCAGCAGCAGCCCGCCGCCCATGACCAGGAACCCGGGCAGCACCATGAAGGCCACCAGATCCAGGTAGGGGTTACCGGCGCGGTCCACCACCAGGTTGAAGAGGAAAAGAAGCAGGTACAGCAGCAGCAGGGCGGTGGCGGTGATGGTCAGCAGGCTGCCCAGGGCACAAACCCAGTTGTGCCAGAACAGGGGCAAACGCTGCCTGAACCAGGGCCAGAATCCGGGGCCGGGAGCGGGCATGGCATGGCCTCCCAAAAAGAGGAGAGGGATATCCTATTATGTGGATAGGATATCCCTCCCGGACGGTGCCTGTAAAGCGGAATCTGGATCCTTGCCCCGCCAGGGGGCGTTCAGCGCACCCGGGGGACCACGTATCCGGCCCGGTTCAACTGGTCCAGGCCGTCGATGGCCGCCCGCGGCCGCAGATGACGAGCCAGGAACCGGTAGACCTTGACCCGCACCTCCCGGGCCTCCTTGCCGTCCAGGCGGTCGAAGCTGTGACCGCCGGGGAAGTCCTCGTAGATCTCGTACTCGAAATCCTTGCCCTCGGCCTGCAGGGCCTGGATCAGGTGCTGCACCTCCAGCCAGTTCACGTCCTCGTCGTTGGTGTTGGTGTGCACCAGCAGGGGAGTGGCCAGCTTGTGGGCGTTGAAGGCGGGCGAACGCCGCTTGTACTCCTCGATGTTCTCCATGACGGTCTGGCCGATGTGATAGTCGGCGGAATACAGGGCGCGGTAGTCGTCGTCCAGATAACCCAGGCGCTGCACAAGGTCGCTCACCGGCACGCCGGCGTAGGCGCACGCGTAGTCGTCGGGATGGGCGAAGATGTTCATCAGGCTGATGAGTCCGCCGTGGCTCCAGCCGATCATGCCCACGCGCCCGCCGTCGATGAAGTCGTAATTGTCCAGCATGAACCGGCGGCAGGCGTGGTTGTCTTCCACTTCCAGGCCGCCGTAATCGATGTTCTCGAAAACCGTCTTGCCGTAGCCGGTGCTGCCGCGGTACTCGGGGGCGATGACGGCGTAACCCTGGGCCAGCAACTCGCGCAGGATGTGCGTGTAGTAGGTGCTGAAATCCCCGTGCACGCCGCCGTGGGGAAACACCAGCAAGGGCAGCTTCTCGTTCTTCGCCCGCTCTCTGGGAAAGAATACGTAGGCCCAGAACTTAACCGGATTGCCCGCGCCGATGGCCGTGTCGCTGGCCTCTTTCCAGCGGGGCGGTCCGAATAGCCGCACCTTGTCGATGACGGCCACATCGCCCAGGCGCTGGAAGAACAGATTGTCGTCGATGGCCTTCTGCAGGGCGTCCACACGGTGCCGGTAACCGTCCACGCTGCTTTGCAGCTTCTCGATCTGCCGGGCCACACTTTGCATGGTGGCGGGGTCCCCGTTGGCCGGCCCGGCGGCCGCTCCGCTGCCGGGGGCCAGCAGGCCAACCGTCACCAGCACGACGAGGAACATCTGAAACGAACGCATGATCTTGCCTTTCCCGGCGCGGCTCAGTAGCCGGCCGCCTGTCCGTCCTTGCGGGATTCACTGGCGCCGTAGTAGACGCCCTGCTGCCTGTCGAAGAGGATGGCCTGGTAGCCGCCGAAGCTGCCCACGTTGGTCTCCAAGCGGTGGCCCCGCTGCACCAGCCGGCGCACCACGTCGTAGGGCACTCCGCTTTCCAGGTGCACCTTGCCCCCGTCCCGCATGACCTGGCCGGTGGGCTGCCCACTGCCCGTGTGCAGGATGCGGGGAGCATCGCCGGCCTCCTGCAGGTTCATGCCGAAGTCCACCAGGTTGATGATGATCTGGGCGTGGGCCTGTGGCTGGGTGGCCCCGCCCATGACCCCGAAGCTCAGCCAGGGCTGGCCGTCCACGGTGGCGAAGGCGGGGATGATGGTGTGGAAGGGCCGCTTGCCCGGGGCGTAGGTGTTGGGCCGCCCATCGTTCAGGTCGAACAGCTCGCCCCGGTCCTGCAGGCCGAAGCCCAGCCCCTCGGGGCACACTCCGCAGCCCATGCCCCGGTAGTTGCTCTGGATGAGGCTGACCATGTTGCCGTCCTTGTCGGCGCAGGTCAGGTACACCGTGTCGCCCTCGTGCAAGGCCGGGTTCCCCGGGGGATAGGAACGCCCCGCCTCGGGGCCGATCAAGGCCCGGCGCTCGGCGGCGTACTCCTTGCTGATCAATCCGGCCACCGGCACCTGGGCGAAATCCATGTCGGCGTAGAAGCGGGCCCTGTCCTCGAAGGCCAGCTTCTTGGCCTCCACGAAGGCGTGGATGTATTCCTCGCTTCCGAAACCCCACTGGGCCACGGGCAGGCCTTCCATGATGTTCAGGATCTGCAGGGCCGCGATGCCCTGGCCGTTGGGCGGCTGCTCCCAAACTTCCACCCCGTGGTAGGTGGTGCTCACGGGCTGCACCCACTCGCTGCGGTGGTTGATCATGTCGTCCATGCTCAGGAATCCGCCCGCCTCCTGCACCGTCCGCGTGATGATCCGGGCCAGGTCGCCCTTGTAGAAGGCGTCCCGGCCTTCGCGGCCGATCTTTTCCAGGGTGGCGGCCAGGGCGGGGTTGCGCCAGATCTCGCCCTTGGCGGGAGGGCGTCCCTGGTCGGTGAAGGTGTCCAGGAAGTTGGCGTGTTCGCGGCGCGCCGGCACGCTCAACTGCCAGTAATGGGCGATGAGTTCGCTCACCGGGAACCCCTGGCGCGCGTAGCGGACGGCCGGGGCCAGCACCTGCTCCATGGGCAGCTTGCCGAATTTCCCGTGCAGTTCGAACCAGCCGTCCACGCAACCGGGAACGGTGATGGGCAGGGGACCGTAAGGCGGAATGAAGTGCTGCTGCCGGTGCTGGAGAAACTCCAGGCTCAGGCTGCGGGGCGAACGCCCACTGGCGTTCAGGCCATGCAACTGTCCGCTTCCCGCATCCCAGACCATGGCGAACAGATCGCCGCCGATGCCGCACCCCGTGGGTTCCATCAGGCCCAGGCAGGCGTTGGCCGCGATGGCCGCGTCCACGGCCGACCCTCCCTCGCGCATGATCTGCAGGGCCACCTGGGTGGCCAGGGGCTGGCTGGTGGCGGCCATGGCCTCGGTGGCGAGGACCTCGCTGCGTGTGGCGAAACCGTGGCCGGTGATGCGGTCGGCGGCCCGGGTCAGGGGCGCGCCGGCCAGAGTCGTCAGCAGGGCGAAGGCCAGGGTGGTGCGCAGGACGGTTCTCATGGGCATGGCTCCAGGTTCCGGGGTTCAGAGGGTGGGCTCGTCATGCCGGGCGCGGTGGTGGTCCAGGCTCTCCGCCTCGACAAAGACCTTCTTCACCCGCGGCCACTTCTGCTTGATCTGCCGACTCAGGTCGGCGGCGGCCCGCTCGATGTCCTCGGCTTTCAGCTCGTCGCGAAAGTCGATGCTCAGATTGACCAGGATGAACTCGGGACCCATGTGCAGGGTCAGGATCTCGTTGACGTTCTCCACCCCACGGGTTTCCCGGGCCAGCTGGCGCACCGATTCCACCACCTCGGGGTGGGCTCCTTCTCCGATGAGCAGGTCCTTCGTTTCCACCGCCAGCACCCAGGCGGTGACCGCCAGGATCAGGCCGATGATCACCGAGGCCGCGCCGTCAAGCCAAACCGCTCCCGTCAGCTGTCCCAGGAAGATGCCCAGGAAGGCCACCACGATGCCCAGCAGGGCCGCGCTGTCCTCGAACATGACCACGAAGGTGGAGGGGTCCTTGCTCTCGTGGATGGCCCGGCCCAGGCTGAGCCCCCGCCGTGTCTTGTTGAACTCGCGCACGGCCACGGCCCAGGGGATGGCCTCGAAAAGGAAGGCCAAACCCAGCACGATGTAGGTGAGGGCCACGTTGGTCACGTGCTCGGGATGCTGCAGATGATGGATGCCCTCGTAGATGCTGACCCCGGCGCCCACGGCGAAGATGAGGATGGCCACCACGAAGGACCAGAAGTAGATCTCCTTGCCGTAGCCGAAGGGGTGGGCGCTGTCCGCCCGACGCCCGGCCCGGTGCAGGCCCAGCAACAACAGGGCCTGGTTGCCCGTGTCCACCAGGGAATGAATGCCCTCGCTGAGCATGGCGCTGCTGCCCGAGATGGAGGCGGCCACCAGCTTGGTGATGGCGATGAGGGTGTTGCCCACCAGGGCGGCGATGATCACGGTGCGCGAGCCGGATGAGGCCATGGGTTCTCCTGGTCGAGGAATGGAAGGATCTCGGCCCACACATTAGCGGAGACCGGGGGGACAGGGCAACGATAACCCGCCGGGCCACGACACCGCCCCGGTCGTCGAGGGAATTTATTTTTCGATTCGCCAACTATTGACCGAACAAAATGCTCACCCTAACGTAAGCACATCAGCACACCGACTCGGTGCTAGCCCTCTCGCCAGAGCGACTCAGCGGCTCAACAGGCAAAGGTGCCCATCCCCCGAGGCACTGTCTGGGATCAACCACTCGCACAATAAACTGCCTCACTTGACACGGTGTTGGTCTTGAATGGACGGCTCTGCCCGGTTCAAGCCTGAACCGGCAAGAGTGGTCCCATTCCCGGACGGTCCAAGGTGCCTGAAGCTGAACTCGCGCGGCGGCCCGGGGTCCTGAATGCCCCGGTCATCGCAAGGAATGCAATATGAAACAAAGCGTCTTGAGTCTTTCCAAACGATGGGAGCTTGAACATGAAACGATCCACCATGTTTCTTTGCTTGATCCTTTCGGTAGCCCTGGTGGGGTCGGCTCTGGCCACCCCCACCTTCTACCGCAGCGGAACCAAGGAAATCACCAGCGAAACGGCCCAGGCCGGCAAGGCCGCCCGGGACACCGTGGTCCTCATCGGCCCCTGGGGCAGCGGCGCCCAGATCAACGGCCAGTTCCAGGACCCCACCGGGCTGATCGCCTGGAACGACTGGACCCACTACGACGTGACCAAGCCCACGGTCACCCACTGGCACCTCAGCACCATGTATGCCGACAACCTGCCCGGCGGAGCCGGCAACACCGCGGCCTGGTGCGGGGACCCCGATTTGCCCCTGTGCGGTGAAGAAGACCTGATCGGCGGCTACGGCCCCGATTACAACGACATGATCGAATTCTTCGGCACCGTGGGAGACAAGAACCTGGGTGCCAGCGTCAACTTCAGCGCCTACGCCAACATCGACAGCGAAACCGGCTACGACTACACCTACCTCAAGTACCAGGGCTCGGCCGGCTGGGTCCTCCTGGCGGCCTTCGATAACTACCAGCCCAACCTGGCCATCGACCAGACCTTCTCCCTGGAGCCCCAGGACTATCAGGGTCCCGACAGCGACCAGGTGCACCTGGCGGTGTACTTCGTCTCCGACGGGGCCACCGATGACGAGGACTGCCGCTGGCAGGGCTCGGGCGGTGTCCAGATCGACGACATCACCGTGACCATCAACCAGGGTGGGGCCGACATCGTGTCCTTCACCGACTTCGAGAGTGGCTGGGGCGACTGGGCCATCGGCACCCCCGATGGTGTGGGCGACTTCTCCAAGCTGCGCAACTACCTGACCGACATCGACCCCTGTAACACCAACAACTCCTCGCAGGTGACCTTCATCGACGACGGCGTGATCGTGCCCGGTGTCGGTCCCAGCATCTGCCAGGACTGGTGCTACGGACCCGGCGGTTATATCGTCAACACCACCGGCGGCGCGGCGGGGCCCGACGAGCACCTGCACATCGCCGTGGAATCCCCGGTCATCACCTGGCCCGAGGGGGCTTACGAGGGTGCCCGTTTGCGCTTCGACGTCTACCGCCACGAAGATCTGTCCGTGGACTCCCCGGGTATGTTCTATCTGTTCGCAGTGCGCAGCACCGATTCCACCGATCCGGCGGACCTGGAAGCGGAGGACTGGGTGGACCGCAGCGGCGTGTACTACGGCGGCCCGGACTACTTCCGCGAGTTGTTCACCGTTTCCGATCTCATGGTGCCCGGCACCACGTACGCCCAGGTTCAGCTCTCGGTCTGGGAGCTGGGATATATCTGGGGTTGGGACGGCAACGATGGCTATCCCGCGCCCTACCTGGACAACGTGCGTTTCATCACCTATCCCAAGAGCGGCCCCAGCATGTCCACCGACGAGCTGGACCTGGCCAACGACAACTTCCCGGCCATCGGCGAACTGGACCTGGAGAACCTGGGCCTGAACAGCGTGCGCTTCGACATGGCCCGGAACATCGCTCCGTCGGAAGATCTGCGTAACGATCCGGGCGACTCCCTGATCGTCCAGGTCACCGCCGGGCGCGCCGGCGCCGAGCTGGTGGGCCCCCCGGTCATGAACTGGGTGATGGATCCCAACCCCATCTTCGACGCTTTCCGCACCAGCGAGTTCGGCACCGCCACCAGCGGTTCGGTCGATGGAGTTCTTGTGGAAGGCACCACCGACTGGTCCTTCGACCTGCCCGACGAGAACTTCCTGTTCCCCGGAGATGTGATCCAGTATAACTTCGTGGCCACCGACGCCATCGACGGCATGGACGAGCAGAGCTCCATCCTGCCCGGTGACCAGAGCGGCTACGGGGACTTCAGCGGTCCCCTGACCTACTGGTCCACCTTCACCATGAGGGCCCTGCCCACGGTGTACGAGGATCCCCTCAACCCGGGTGTCCTGACCAACCCCAAGACCCTGTTCTGGAACGATTTCGCCAACCGGGGCGGCGAGGCCGAGTGGCATGGTGCCATGGCCAATCTGGGCCTGGTCATGGGCGAGGACTACGACACCTACTACACCAACCGGCCCGATGCCGCCGACGGCAACGGTCTGGGTGGTCGCGCCACGCGCTTCCACATGTCCCACTACGACAACATGCTGTACAGCGCGGGCGACCTGACGGTGGGCACCATTTCCAATGGTGACTACAATGCCGACGCCGGCAACGATGTCGGCCTGTTGCGGGACTGGCTGCTGCAGGGCGGCAAGAACCTGTTCATGACGGGTGACAACATCGTCAGCGACCTGTATCAGTCCGGTTCGGAAACCACCAACTTCCTGTCCGACTGGGTGGGCGTGGTGGCCAACGCCACGGCCGTGCGCACCCTGATCAACAGCCAGGCGACCCCGGTCGTGGCCGTCACGACGGGCAACGGGGTCTTCCCCGACGGCTACCAGTGGGTGGCCTACGGCGGATGTGACATCATCAACACCTTCGATGCCGTCACTCCCCTGAACATCACGGGCGTCACCCGCCTGGCCGAGTTCACCACCCCTGTGGGTAGCACCGGTGCCTATCCGTACTCGGCTTGCACCATGTACGAGGATGGGGCCAGCGGGTCCTGTGTCATCTCCATGCCCTACGATTTCATGGATGTGTACAGCACTCCCGATGCCGCCAAGATCAACGCCCAGCTGCCCATGCGCGTCCACGTGCTGGAGGCGGTCCTGGCCAGGTTCGGTGTCGAAGGTGACGCCGAGGATGTCAGCGGCGTGCCCGAGGCCCAGGCCTTTGCGGTCAAGAACTACCCCAACCCCTTCAACCCCACGACGCGCATCGAGTACAACATGCCCAAGGCGGGGCATCTGTCACTCAAGGTCTTCAACGTGCGCGGTGAACTGGTCAAGACCCTGGTGGATGCCCACCAGGAGGCCGGAATCAACCACGTGATGTGGGATGGATCCAACGATCATGGCTCGAAGGTCAGTAGTGGTATCTACTTCTACGAGGCCCGTACCGGCGGCCAGGTCAAGGTCCAGAAGATGGCCCTGGTGAAGTAATTCTCCAGGCTCTCTGAGCCCCACACGAAGCTGTCGGCACCAGGACAGGGAACGGTGCCGGCAGCTTTTTATTGTGCGCCGGCAGGAACAGGGAGGACCGCTGCGGGCGGCCAAAATCCTCCACAGGGGTGTGTACTCGAATTGACTCACTGCGGCGTAGCTTTGGCTACGCCGCATTCGCCAATTCTTGCGTGCTCACCCCGGTGGTGGATTCTTTCTCGTCCTCGCGACGTTCTCCCTGTTCCAGCCGGCGCACGAGGGCGAGTGCTGCTGGTGACATTCTCCCCGTTCCAGCCGGCGCACGGGGGCGAGTGCTGCTGGCGATGCTGGCCAACTCCGGGGATGCGGAACCGGGCCGCCTGGGTTAGTGTTCTGCGGTCCCGGAATTTTAACCAGCAGTGAGGAGCGCTTCGTGAAGATCGTCTCGTGGAACGTCAACGGCCTGCGGGCCTGCATCGGCAAGGGATTCGTGGATTTCGTCAACCAGGAGCGGGCCGATATCATCTGCCTGCAGGAAGTCCGGGCCCTGCCCGACCAGGTGGAGCTGGATCTGCCCGACTACACCATGCACTGGAATCCGGCCCTCAAGCGGGGCTACTCGGGCACGGCCATCCTTACCCGGGCTGACCTGCGTCCCCTGGCTGTATTCCCGGGACTGGGGGAGGCCGAACTGGACACCGAGGGGCGGGTCCTGACCGCCGAATTCGCCGACTTCTTCGTGGTCACGGTCTACACCCCCAACGTGCAGCGCGAACTGACCCGGCTGGAGTACCGGGAAAAGCAGTGGGATCCCACCTTCCTCAAATTCGTGCGCAAGCTGGAGAAGCGTAAACCCGTGATCTTCTGCGGCGACCTCAACGTATCCCACCAGGAAATCGATCTGGCCAACCCCAAGTCCAACCGGGGCAATGCCGGTTTCACCGACGAGGAACGCGCCGGCTTCGACCGCATTCTCAAGGCCGGCTTCGTGGACACCTTCCGCGAGTTCGAGCAGGGCGGCGGACACTACACGTGGTGGAGCAACCGCAAGGGAGTGCGGGAGCGGAACATCGGCTGGCGCATCGATTACTTCCTGATCTCAGGGGACCTCAGGCCCCGGCTGGCCGGGGCCGGCATCCTGGCCCAGGTCCTGGGGTCCGACCACTGTCCCATCACCGTCACCATAGATTGAGCGGTGATCGGGATCGTCGGGCACGGGGCCCAGCAGATCCCAGTCCGGACCGAATCGACCCAGGAATTCCACCGTCAGGTAGCGCTGCAGCACCGTCAGGGGCAGGGTGACCACACTGCCCACGTACGGGATGGCCATGAGCAGCAATCCCACGCAGCAGCTCATCAACCCCAGTATGGCCAGGACCAGCCCGCCCACCAGGCCCACCAGGAAGTAGAAGATTCCGAACAGGACGAAGGTGCCCGAGTGCTCCTTGAACAGGGTGATGAACCGGGCCCAGGCCTGGGTGGCGCTCAACCCGTGGCGGTGCATGATGGGCACCACGAAGGCCATCAGGAAAAAATCGATATATGCCATGGAGACCACCATCAGGAACAGCAGGGTCCCCAGCAGCATCACCGCCGGCAGGGCGGCCAGATTGCCCAGGTCGGTCAAACCCAGGGGGATGAGGACCACCATGGCCAGCAGGGCCAGGCCGCCGAAGGCCGCCAGGCAGATCAGGGTGAACACCAGTTGCCAGCGGAACAGGCTGTCGCCCAGGGCCCCGTACTTTTGCCAGGGGGCGCGCACCTCGCCCCGCCGGGTCACCAGGTTGTCCAGGAAAATGAACTGTCCCCGGCTGGACAGCCACAGGAACAGCACGGCCAGCAACAGCCCCAGCAGGGTCAGGAAACCGGCCAGGATGATCATCCACGGATGCCAGTCCATGCCGTTCCAGGTGTCGACCAATCCCCGCCCGCCGTGACTCCAGCGCTCGGACCAGCTGTCCCCGCCATCCCAGAAATTCTCGAAACGCAGCCCGCTGCCGCCGCCCGAGTTGCTGCCCAGGTGGGCCAGGAAGGCGGCGAAGCCCACGGTCAACCACAGTTCCAGCCGGAAGGGCCGGAACAGCAGGACCTTGGTGCGCAGCCAGGCCGCGCTGAAAGCATCGGTCATGGAAAGGGGTCTCGGCTGATCCATGTTTTTCCTCGCCTGGGTCTGGGGTTCGGTCGGGTGGCGGATTCCTTACCCCGGGGGCATTGCGATTATTCCCTTCCCATATCTTCTCACCGTGGCTTCCCGGTGTCGATGCTTTCCGGGGAGGTCCGTTGGGCCTGCGCTTTGCACACCTCTCCATTGTGAGTGAAAAGGATTGAAATGTCGTGATTTACGCAATGCTGGACGAGGTGGGTCGTGCGACTTGCAATTCCCTCGAAAAACGGAACCCCGCTGAGAGTCATTCTCGGTCTCGTCCTGCTGTCCAGCCTGCTCCTGACCTGCGCCCTGGCCCAGGCCGAGCCTGCTCCCGCTGCCCAGCCCGGTCCTGAACCGCTGATCCATCAGGTCAAGGCGGGGGACAACCTCATCAAGATCTGCAAGCAGTACCGCGACCGCAGCAATCACTACAGTCTGAGCGATCTCCTGGGAGCCATCCGGCGCACAAACAACCTGCAGACCAATGTGTTGCAGATCGGCCAGAAGCTGGTCATTCCGGTTCTGCCTCCCGAGAACCCCGCCCAGGTGAGCGGTCGGGTGCAGGACGGGGCCGAGCTGCGGGGCATGTACCTGACGGGCCCCGCCTGCGGCCTGGGCTCGGTGTGGCGACGGGTCGACGCTTTCATCGCCGCCGGGGGCAACGCCGTGGTTTTCGACGCCAAGGACATCGACGGGGGCGTGTCATTCGCCAGCAAGCACCCCCTGGCCAGCTGGGGCAAGGGCCGATCGGCTCCCGTCATTTCCTCGCTGCCGGAAATGATGGCCAGGCTGGACCGCCGCGGTGTGTACGTGGTGGCCCGGGTGGCCCTGTTCCTGGACGGCGAGCTGGGGCGCCAGCGTCCCGACCTGGCCTTGCCCGACGCCCAGGGTCAGCCCTGGGCCGAGCGCGGCTGCACCTGGATCGATCCTCGCCAGCCCCAGGCCCTTGACTACAACCTGACCCTGGCCCGGGAACTGGCGGCCGCGGGAGTGGACGAGATCCAGTTCGACTACATGCGTTTTCCCACCAACGGCTGGCAGGAAGACTGGAACCTGGCCGAACCGGACACCGAGGCCACGGCCCAGTTGCGGCGCCAGGCCATCACGGCCTTTCTGCAGGCGGCCCGGGACACTTTGGCTCCCTTCGAGGTGAAGGTCTCGGCCGATCTTTACGGGATCATGGCCTGGGGGCGGGTGGAGGATCTGGCCTTGACCGGGCAGCACGTGCCCACCATCGCCTCCCTGGTGGACGTCATCTGTCCCATGATCTATCCCAGCCATTTCGCCCCCGGTTTCGAGGGGCACCGGCGTCCCGGCGACGCTCCCGGCCACTTCATCGGCGAGGGAACCCGCCGCTTTGCCGCGCTGGCGGACGGCCAGGCGCAGATCCGGCCCTGGCTGCAGGCTTTCCCCTATCGGGTGACCCGCTACGACGGCCAGTACATCGAGGAGCAGGTCCTTGCTTCCCGCGAGGCCGGCGGGCAGGGTTGGTGTCTGTGGAATCCGGCCTGCCGCTACCAGGTGGCCATGGGCGTCATGCCGGGTCTGGACACACCGCAGGTCGATCCGGCCGGGCCGGTGACCACCGCGGTGGTGGTGGCCAGCCTGATCCCGTCCACCGAGGCGGAGACCCAGCAGGACCAGGTTGCCGCGCCCACGGTTTTCCAGCCCGTTGAGGACAGCTATGTGGGCTCCATGGTGGCCCATGATCAGCAAAAGTCGCCCTCGGGCCCCCCGTCTCCGCCACGCCAGCCCTGACTCTTCCCGGATAAGGGAAATTCCTGCCCCCAAACCCTATTTTCCCATGGATTCCCCTGGGTGCTGAGCTTAGATTTGTCACAGACAAATCATGCATAAGATGGTCCGTGAAGCGCAAAGGAAAAGCCATGGCTTTCAGCAAAATCGCCAGTTCCATCGGTGCCTCGGCCACCCTCAAGCTCAATGCCCAGGCCGCGGCCCTGCGGGCCGAAGGCGAGCCTGTCATCCACCTCGGTGGTGGTGAACCCAAGAGCAAGGCCCCCATCACGGCGGTCGAGGCGGGCATCGCCATGCTCAAGACGGGAGAGGTGCGGTACACGCCGGCTTCGGGCACCCCGGCCATGAAGGATGCCATCATCGAATACACCGAGCGGTTCTACCACCGCCGGGTGGACCGGGCCAACGTCATGGCTTCGGCCGGCGTCAAGCAGGCTCTCATGGTGGCTCTCATTGCCCTGGTCGATCCCGGTGACGAGGTGCTCTTTCCCGTGCCCTACTGGGTCAGTTACCCCGAGATGACCCGCCTGGCCGGCGGCGTGCCCGTCATCGTGCGCGCGGCGGACGGATCGTTCCAGCCCTCGGTCCAGGAAATGGCGGCGGCCATGACCGACCGCACCAAGGTGGTGCTGCTCAACAGTCCCAGCAATCCCTGCGGCGCGGTGTACGATGCCGATTTCATCAAGGGTCTCATCGGCATCTGCGAGGAACGAGGAATCCACATCCTCATGGATGATATCTACCATCGCCTGGTGTACGACGGACGCCAGCCCGTTCACTGCTACGACTGCACCGACCGCAGCGTGGACGATTCCCACATCGTGGTCCTCAACGGCGTGTCCAAGCAATACGCCATGACCGGGTTCCGCATCGGCTGGGCCGTGGGCGCCCGCGACCTCATCAAGGCCATGTCCAACATCCAGTCCCATCAGACCGGCGGACCGTGCAGCCTGTCCCAGGAGGCAGCCATCGCCGCCATGCTGGGCCAGCACAAGGCCGTGGCCACCCTGCGGGCCACCCTGGAGGAAAGTCGCGACGAACTGGTGAGCCTGCTGCGGGAAATCCCCGGCCTGAAGGTCCATGTTCCCGAGGGCACCTTCTACTGCTTCTGTGACTTCACGGCCTTCGATTCCGACTCGGCCCGGCTGGCCGCCCTGTTGCTGGACAAGGTGATGGTTGTCACGGTCCCGGGGGTGGAGTTCGGCATGGACG
Source organism: Candidatus Krumholzibacteriia bacterium (assembly GCA_963674845.2). Classification (GTDB taxonomy): domain Bacteria; phylum Krumholzibacteriota; class Krumholzibacteriia; order LZORAL124-64-63; family LZORAL124-64-63; genus LZORAL124-64-63. The sequence continues at coordinate 126,748 of CAXXKE010000002.1, forward strand.
GTTTCCTGCGCCTCAGCTTCTGTGGCTCCCGCAGCGACATCCGGGAGGGCGTGCGCCGTATCAAGTGGCTGCTGGATCCCGAGGGATCGCCCACCCTGGAGGCCGGTAACCGGACCTTCACCCGGTGATCATGTTCTCCATCTCCGAGGAAAAGCTGCAGGAACTCGAGGCCATCCACCGCCAGGTGGATGGCCTCGTTGCCCAGATGGAAACCCGGCTGGGCCCTGTGCTGGTGTGCGGACCGGGTTGCAGTTCCTGCTGCCAGGATAACCTGACGGTTCTGGAGATCGAGGCCGCCCTCATCGCCGCGAGAGCCCCGCGCCTGTTGCGTGAGGAAGAGCCGGGCCCGGCGGGAGGCTGCGCTTTCCTGGACGGCCAGGGCCGCTGCCGCATCTACCCGTGGCGCCCCTACGTGTGCCGCACCCAGGGTTTGCCCTTGCGCTGGTTGACGGGGGATGAGGGCGAGGCCGAGGGGCGGGACATCTGCCCCTTGAACCGGGATGAAATGGCCGCGCGGGGACAGGACCCTGCCGATCTTCCGGTCGAGCAGTGCTGGACCCTGGGTCCCTGGGAGGGGCGTCTGGCCTCCCTCTCGGCCGAGGCCACGGGTCAATTTGCCCAGCGCCGATACCCTCTGCGGTCCCTGTTTAAGGGCGGCCGTTGACCTCTTCCCCTTCTGATTATCGTAATCAAAAAAGAACAACTTCGTAAAATCCCACGAGATAAATGTTAGGACAAAAACAGTCTTGTATTTTGGCGGACGCGGGGGGAGAGGGCAGGCCCAGTAAATTGCTGGGAAATAAGTTGCGTTTTTTCAATACAGTTACCGTGAATTGTCTTTGAATTTGTTTACTGGATAACTAAACTTGTGACAACTGCATGACGATCGTCCCGGTGATTTCTCTGTCCCTGCAACAAAGGGTCGACCCCGTCAGGCGAAATCTGTTAATTTTTCGGCGAAAAGACTGGCCCGCAAGATGGTTTGACCGGTTCGGCCGGGGAAAGGTTTCAGGAAACATGCTACGATCCAGAGCCATGGTTTTCTGGTTGTCCTTCATGCTGTTGCTTCTGGCGCCCCTGGGGGCCCTGGCATTCGACGACAATGTTTGCGCCGATTGCCACAGCAACACCGGTGGTGAGCCCACCGAGGTAAATTACGATCACCTCAAGGGTAGCATCCACGAAGATCTCAGCTGTATCGACTGCCACAGCGGCATCACCGAATTGCCCCACGGACCGATCCTGGCCAAGCCGGATTGCGGTTCTTGCCATGGCGACGTGGTCGAGACCTATGTGCAGCACGGACGCGGAATCGTGGGGGAGAGCCCTCACGTTCCCGATTGCCAGGACTGCCATGGGTCCCACCACATCCTGCCCCCCTCGGATACCCACTCCAAGGTGCATCCGGCCAACCTGCCGGCCACCTGCGGCTCCTGTCACGAGGATCAGGACTTCCTGGCCGAACTGGGCATCAAGTTCAAGCATCCCATCGAGGTGTACCAGAGCGGTGTGCACGGGCAGGCCACGGCCGGCGGCAAGGACACCGCCGCTTCCTGCAACGACTGCCACTCCACCGGAACGGCACACCGTATCCTGCCTCCGGGTCATGTCGAATCCACCATCAACTACTTCAACATCTCCAAGACCTGCGGCCAGTGCCACGGCACCATCCAGGAAGAATACGAGACGGGCATCCACGGGGAATTCGTGGCTCGTGGCGAGGTGGATGCTCCCACCTGTACCCAGTGTCACGGTGAACACGGCATCCTGGCCACCGACGATCCCCGGTCGCCGGTCAGCCCCTTCCGCGTGGCCGAGGCCACGTGTACGCCCTGCCATGACTCGGCCAAGCTGAACGAGAAGTACGACCTGCCCAGCGGGCGTCTGCAGTCGTATGTGGACAGTTATCATGGGCTCAAGAGCCGTACGGGTGACAAGACCGTGGCCAACTGCGCCAGCTGCCACGGCGCCCACCTGGTGCTGCCCTCCAGTGACAGCCGGTCCTCGGTGTATCCGGGCAACCTGGTCAAGACCTGTGGCGATTGCCACCAGGGCATGACCCCCGAAATGGCCACCAAGACCAAGATCCATGAGCCTGTCACCGGTCCGGCCAGTGGCTGGCCCTACTACGTCAAGACCATCTACCTGGTGATCATCATCATGATCATCGGCGGCATGCTGGGCTACTGCCTGCTGGACTGGCTGCGCCAGGTGCGCAACGTCATGCGCAAGAAGCAGGTCCGCCGCATGGAGGCCGACGAGGTGGTCCAGCATACCCTGCTGGCCCTCTCCTTCACCGTGCTGGTTGTCACCGGTTTCTCCCTGCGCTTCTACGACGCCTGGTGGGCGCGCTGGATCTTCGGTCATGAAGGAGGCGCCCAGATCCGTGGTCTGATCCACCGTGGATCCGCCATCGTCATGATCGTCGGGGCTTTCTGGCACGTGGGTTACCTGATGACCACCAAGGGCCGCATCTTCCTGAAGGACATCGCGCCCACATTCCTGGATGCCAAACAGGCCTTCGGTATGATCAATTACAATCTGGGCCGCACCGACGAGCACCCCCAGATGCGTCGCTTCTCCTTCGTGGAGAAGGCCGAGTACTGGGCCCTGATCTGGGGAACCATCGTCATGGTGGGCACCGGTATCGTCATGTGGTTCGAGGGTTACTTCGTGTCCCTCATGGGCAAGGGCGTCATCGAGGTCCTGCTGGTCATCCACTACTACGAGGCCTGGCTGGCCATGCTGGCCATCGTTGTGTGGCACATGTACGGCGTGGTCTTCAACCCCCACGTGTACCCCATGAACCCCAGCTGGCTGAATGGCAAGATGCCCAAGGATATGTTCGAAAAAGAGCATCCTGCGGCCCAGAGCCCGGGTAACGTGGAAAAGGTCAAGCGACTGGGACTGGAGCGGGACGTCTGACCCTGCCCCACGAGGAAGATTCCGGATCAATCAGGCCCGGCTCTCACCAGAGCCGGGCCTTTTCATACCGTCCGACCGGGGAGTTTCGTAAAGGACCGTTCCGTGCGGATGAAGGTAAATCCGGCCCGGTTTTTGCCGATATGGGAGATGGACCTTTGTAGCACGGAGAAGACCATGACCCATTTCGAGCAGCTTTTCATCGCCCTGAACGCGGGAGACCCCCAGGGTCGTCACTGCATTCAGGCCCATTCGCCCGGCCTGGGCACCGCTGTCGGACAGGAAATCCTGGACCAGTGCCTGGCCTGGGCCAGCGGCCATCCCGGTGGCCTGGACCATGCCGTCGTCCTGTCCTTTCCCCTGAAGGCGGTCATGCCCGCCATCAAGGGGCCCCTGTTCGCCATCATCCGGGTGACGCCGACCTTCCCGGTGGCTTTTCACGCCCTGGTCATGTCCAAGCGGGATTTTCGGGCCTTCGATTACAATCCCTTTGCCGTGCTGGCCGGGGATATCTTCCTGGACAGCCTGACCAGCGGCCAGCGGTTGAACCGCGGCAGCCTGGAGCCGCCCCGGTCCACCAGCCTGTTCGGCCCGGCCCCCAATCCGGGGGATGTGGGCCTGGTGGATGAAGGACTGCAGCTGTTCCTGCTCAAGGGAAAGTTGATCTTGAACCTGGACAGCCCGGGGGACGAGGCCGACAGGGTCATGGGGTTGATCATCCAGTTCCTTCCCCTGAACCTGAAGGAGAAGCTGCGCTTTGCCAGTTTCTCGGGATCGGGCGACCCGGGCTACACCCTGGCGGCCTGCTTCGCTTCGGGAAACAGTTTCGCCAGCTGGCAGCGGTTGTTCATGACCATGGAGAATCAGGGCATCCCCGAACCCGTCCGGAAGTACGTGGCCCAGGTGCGCAACGCCCTGGTGGCGGGCGATCCCCAGGGAGTGAACACCGGAGCGGTGGTGCCCGTGGGCCGCAACATGGTGGAGCCCCGGCCCGGCCCCTCGCTGACCACGGTTCCGGTGGGACTGGGGGCCACCTCCATTCCGGGAAGTCCCCAGAACAGACAGGCCGTTCCGGCCAAGGCCGTCCCTGGTCCCAGCATCGGCCTGGCCCGGGCGGTGCCCACCTCCGTGGGCGTGGGAAGGCCCGGTGGGCTGGGCCCTGACCCCGCCCCTGCGCGGGGGAGGGGAGGCCGCTCCCGTCTCATTCGCCAGGCCTTGCCCACCCGCAGGCCACCTGTCACCCGCCGTTCCCGCCAGCTGGGCGTGTTCACCCTGATCGTGGCCCTCCTGGTGGTGGGCTGGGTGTATCTGGACCGCTCGGGCAAGGGACGCCAGTGGGGCATCTTCGATCTCATGGGCGCCGAGAACCGCCAGGCCGACGCCAAGCAGGCCCCCAGCTTGCTGGAAGTGGTGGACGTGGGTGCTCATTACAACCGCCAGCTGTCCCGTATCCAGCGGAGCCGGCTGATACCAGGCAAGGGCGACGATCGGCAGCTGCGCCGGGCCCAGGCCCAGTTGCTGGCCGATGCGGCGGGTCCTCTCTTGCAGCAGGTGGATCTGTTCGTGGAACTGGCCAGAGGAGGCATTCAGCAGGGACACCGCCCGGACCGGGAAAAGGACCGCTTGCGGGCCCTGGCTTTGCAGGGGCGTGTCCTGGAAGCCGAACTGGGCCGGCTGGAACTGGCGTATTTTTCCTTCGGACAGGGCGTTCTGTGGAGTGACCTGGACCGCCTGAGCGACACCGAGGTGGCGGTCCGCCGGGATTCGCTGGCCCGGGTGCGGGCGGCCGATCTGGGGGATGCCACCCGCCAGGTGGGCTCGGAATCCTGCTGGGACGAATTGGCCTCGGCCTGCCGCAACACCGAGGGCATGGCTGACATGCTGGACCTGTTCCAGGCGACCCAGTGGTCGGCCGGCTGGGAGAGGGATCTCAAGGCGGCGGCGGAGAAGGTCAGCCCCACGGCCAGTCCCATGTCACGTGCCTACCGCAACAACGCTTTCACCCTGTTGCGGCTGAAGAAGGCGGAAAGGTCGGAAGTTGAACAGCAGGCGGCCTTTGCCGACGACTGGCGGTCCGACAGCTGGCTGAGCCCCGGGGTGCGGGATGTCCTCACGGATCTGCGCCACAAGTCGGCTCTGTTCGGCACCGAGCTCCGGAACGAGTCGGGGAATGATCGTGTGCCCGCTCTGTTGCAGGGTGTGCTTTCCCTGTACGCCCGGCTGGAAAAGCCGGAGGCTCTGGTCCAGGGCCTTGTGGCTGGCCCGGACGTGTGGCGCGAGCTGCAGGCCAACGCCGGCCGGCGTTTCGATCCGGCGGTCTATCAGAACCATCTGGACAGGGCCCGGTACGAAGCCCTGGCCCGGCTGGTGGGTCAGGCCGTGTCCGAGGATGAAATCCCGGCCTACCTGAAGGAGGGGTGGGACTGGACGGTCCTGCCGGGCTTCCTGGCTCTGGAGGGCCAGAACGAGAATGCCGTGGACTGGTCACCCCTGGCCGTCGCCGGTGGGCAGACCTTCCTGGGCCGCTGGGCCGAGTGCCGCGTCCAGCGCGTGCATTCGCGCCTGGGAGAGATGCAGGAAACGGTGGACCGGGCCTGGCTGGCCAGCCGGCCGCTGGAGCAGCAATTGCGGCAGCGCCGTGCCGACGGCCAGGACTGGACAAGCGTGTGGGTCGATCTGAACGACGAGATACTCAAGGTTCTGGGCCATGCGCCCACCGTCTTTTCGGGTGATCCCGTCCGTTCCGGCTATCGCAGCCACGCCCTGGCCCTGAAGCAAGCCCTGGGCGAAGCCAGGCCCCTGGCCGTGCAGTCCATGGTGGTCCGCCTGGATCAGGAGGTCCTGCCGGAGGCTGGCGGCGTGGTGGTGGAATTCCAGGTGGTGGGTTCTCCCCGGATTCATCGGTCCACGCCGGTCAAGATGGGGCCCGCCGCCCCCGCCGGCTCGGGCTGGGTGGGTACCGGAGACTGGGACCTGATCCTTCCCGTATCTCCCCGGGACGCCTTCCAGGTGCGGGTCTGGGCCGATGGGCAGAAGGTGCCGGTCCTGACCGTGGACTATCCCTCCCTGGAAGAGAGGGTGGGGCCGGGGGCTTTCGGGCGTCCCCGCCGCGGCGAGGGCGGTTCCCTGGTTCTGCGCACGGGTGACAGCTGGTGGCGGAGCCTGCAATTGCCCGCGCCGGTTGAAGAGCCTTTCTGATAAGGCCGGCGGGCAGAGAATTTTATCCCGGTGGCGCAACCTTTGGGGGACCGGGGCGTACTTGAGGGCAGGAATCAGCAGGATTCCTGCCCTTGTCTTTACCCCGGAGGCTGCCAGATGTTGTCCCGCACCATCAAATACATCGTTATCCTCGTCCTGGCCGTGGGAGTGCTCTTGCCCGCGGCTTTCGCCGTGGCAAAGGACAAGCCGGCCTGTGAGAAGAAAGACACCTCCCGCCAGCTGGTCTTCGGCGGCGGAGACAGCGGCACCCTGACCATTGCCACCGAGGGCTCCGAGCTGATCATCACCGAGGACGATGGAGACGACACCCGCGTGACGGTGGTGGACATCGACCAGGTGGGGCAGATGGTGGGCGACAGCCTGGAGGGCCTGATCGAGATGGTCGGTGACATGCAGCTGCAGATGCGGCTGGGCAACGACAACAACTTCACCATGGCCTTCGATGACGAGGAAGTCGAGGTGGACTTCAACGCCATCTTCAGCGAGCTGGGCCAGGTGCTGGACGGGGCCTTCGACGGCATGGACACCAGCGACTGGAGCAGCCATCGCCATCACCGGACCATCGACGTCCGCGGGGATGACGCCAGCCGGGAGATCGAGGATCTGCGGCAAGAGCTCAAGGAGCTGAAGGCCGAGTTGCGGCGCTTGAAGAATCTGAGGGATCAGGGCTGAGTCCCCGACCCGGGTTGCACACCCCCCTTTTCGATTGCGGACTCTGGTCTCCCCCTTGGCCGCCGCAATCAGGAGGGGGGTTCTTTTTTGGGGGCGGGATGGTGGGGGAGGAGCTACTGCGGGCGGCCCCAGCAAACCAGGAAAAGGCGTGCTTGACCCGGCTCATTGCGGCGTAGCTTTGGCTACGCCTCTTTCGCCAGGTCTGGCGTGCCACCTTATCCAGGTTCACTGTTGCTCGCCCTCGTGACGCTCATTCCCCACCATCCCGCCCCCCCCTCGGAGCGGGCAAGAATGGGACGTCCGGTTGCGGGCCAGGGGTGGTGTCGAGGGTGGGGGCGGGCCAGTCCAGAGTGGGCAGGGGTGGGCAAAGCTCGAATCATGAAAAAGGTGGTGGCCGCGTGGGCCACCACCTTGATATCCGTCAGTTCACGGGGCCGAGCCGGATCCAGAACCCCGCCCGGGAATCAGCGGGCCTGGTCGAGGGCCGCAAAGATCTCCTCGTGCTCGGGGAAGCGGCCCTGGGCCTTCTTGCTGAAGATCAACTTTCCGTCATTCTCGACCTCGAAGACGCCCCCGCCCGAGGGGATGAGGCGCGCCTCGATGCCGTATCGTTCCTGCAGAGCGTCGGCCAGACTGGCCGCGGCGGGCTCGTAGTTTCAAACCCGGCAGTACTCGATGGTCACCTGCATAGCCATCCTTTCACCCGCGCGGCCTAGAACTGGATGAGCGGCTTGGGCCACGCGGCCAGGGTCTTTTCGAAAGACTCGGGCGTGAAGTCTTCAATATGCACAACTGCGTCGTCGCCGCCACCCAGGATCACGTCGGAGATCTTGTCCTGGATCCCGTTTGTCCGGTCCTCCAGGAGGTTGCGGGTGATGTGCCAGGTCTCGAAGATGCGCCGTCCGATGACGCTGTGCATCTTGATGCCGTTGACGATGAGGCGGTCGAAGGCCTGGATGTGGAAGTTGCCCTGCTTGAGGCCGAACAGGATGACCTCGCCGCCCCGCCGGGTGGACTGGATGGCGTTGTTGACGCTGCTGTTGAAGCCGGCCATTTCCATGGATACGTCGGCGCCGATGCCGCCGAAGGCATCGCGCACCTGGTCCACCAGCTCCTTGTCGGCCTTCCAGCCGTGGGGAGCGGAGTGGTTCAGGTTCACGGGAATGACGTCGTCGGCTCCCAGGGCCTTGGCCATGGCGATGTTCTGGGGGTTGGGTTCGATACCGATGACCCGCGTGGCTCCCAGGGCCCGGGCGATCATGATGACGAACAGACCAATGGTCCCGCACCCGAAGACGGCGACGGACTTGCCCCGCAGATCGGCCGTGGTGCAGGAGTGCACCGCGTTGCCGAAGGGTTCCTGGACGGCGGCCACCTTCATCTTGATCTTGCGCTGATCGGTGGGCCAAAGGACGTTGGCCGGCAGCTTGATGTACTCGGCGAAGCATCCGTCGCGCCCGATGCCGATGATCACATCCTGGCTGCAGATGTGGGTCTGGCCGATCTGGCACTGGTAGCAGGTGCCGCAGATGATGTGGCTCTCGGTGGACACGATGTCCTTGACCTGGTAGCCGAACCGGGGGGTGACCCTTGAGCCCACCGCCACGATCTCGCCCACCATCTCGTGGCCGATGATGCGGGTGGTGTTGTTCTCCCGTTTCAGGCTGTCGAAGATCATGCCCTTGAAGGCAGCCCGGTTCCAGATGCCCCGGTCGGAGCCACAGAAACCGGCGTAGATGACCTTGACCAGGACGTTCTCGGAATCCTCCGGGTGGCGGGATTCGTCCAGGGTGGGAGTGGGCATTTCCTTCAGAACAAAGCCCCGGGTTTTATCCCAGGGCATTGTCGACTTGTCATAAACCAGACTTTTCATGATTTCGGTGGCCACGAGGGCACCTCCGCTCAATTGAATCGGCCGGGTGTTCCGGGCCAGTGGCCCTCGTCCCAGTCATCGTGTCCAGTATCCTGGCCGGCCTCTTCTTCGGCCAGCAGGTCGTCCAGGGAAACCATTTCGGGAACTTGCGGCTCCTCGAAGGACGGGATATGGGCCGAGGCCACGGAAGCCCCGCCCAGAGCGCTGAGGAACCGATCGAGCCCGCCGCCCCGTTCGCCAGCGTCCTGCTGGGCGGCGCAGCGTGCGGCCTCGTCGGCCATGGCCTCGTCCGAGTACGGGGAACTGTCGGCCGGTTGGTCGACCGCCAGGTCTTCCACCGGGTCCAGATCATGGATTCCCATGCGGGAACGGTAACGGTTGACCAGTTCGTCCGCCAGATCAAAGTAGGCCCGGCTGCCCTTGCTGCGGCGGTCGTAAATAACGGCGGGTTTGCCCCGCACCGCCATCTCGCTGAGGCGGGTGGTGCGGGGAATTTCGCAGTCCATGAGCAACTCACCGAAATCCTCGCTAACCCTGGCGGCCACGTGCTGCCCCATGCGTGTGCGGTCGTTGGCCATGGTCAGGAACAGGCCCTCCAGTTCAAGGGGGGTGGCGCCGGCGGCCTCGGGCTGGTCGTCCTCCCGGGGCAGGTCCAGGAACCCGGCCTCGCCGTCGAAGTGACGATCACGGAAGGTGTCCACGAACTCCATGAGCGGGGCCAGGGATTCACGACACAGCTCCTCGGCCTGAACCGGGACCAGGAAGCTGTCCGAGGCCAGCAGGGCCGCGCGCGAGGCGGCGCCCAGACTGGGAGGGCAGTCGATGAGGATGGTGTCGTAGGTGAAGCGGGCCTGATCCACCGCGGAACAGAAATCGTCCACCCGGCTGTTCAGCAATTCCAGGTACTCCTCTTCCTCGTCCAGGCTGCGAACCCCGGACGAGATGAAGTGGAGGCCTTCCAGGTCGGAAGGAGTGACCAGATCCAGCAGGTTGTCGGTGCCGTGGAAAATATCCGTCAGGCGGACTTCCATCTGGGTCGGGTCGGCGCCCAGGGTGCGACTGACGCCGCACTGGGGGTCGGTGCCGATGACCAGGACGGTGTGGCCGGAAAGGGCCAGGGCCGCGCCCAGGTTCACCGCGCTGGTGGTCTTGCCCACGCCGCCCTTGCGGCTGATGAGGCTGATGACCCGGCCCTCGACGGTGCCCCACGGGGAGCGGTGGCGAGGGTGGCCCTGGGGGTTGTTGTCAGGCGAAGGGTCGGGCTGATCGGCGAGCTGCTTGTTGTATTCCATGCTGTTGTTCCTCCATGAACTTCGGGCTCGCAATAAACCGGCTGCGAGGGCCCGAGGGGCCATCGAGACCGGGGTTTGGATATCTGGGATTCACGGGCGAGTGAAGATGAAAAACTAACCCAAACAGCCGAAGGGTTCAACAGCAAACCGGCGCCGGGGCAAAACGCCGGTTTGCTGGAATTTTGAGACAAATGTCACAAAGACAGGAGCTTTTCGGCAAAGCCCAGGGCTCCGTCGAACACCACCGTGATGTCCTGGGCCAGCATGTAGGCCGGAGTCGTGACCATCCTGTTGTCCTGGTCCACCACCGACTCGCTGGGGGCGCAGTCCACGTGCACGGCGCCCATTTCCTCCACGGCCGCGGCTGTGGTCGGGTCGTTGCCGATGGTCAGACGGGGGGCCAGATCCTTGCCGAACACCCGGGCCAGGATGACCGGAGCGATGCACATGGCCCCGATGGGCTTGCCCACGGTGTTGGCTTCGCGGAGGAACTGTTCCACCTGGGGATGAACGGTGCAATCGGCCCCCTTGACGGCGAAATCGCACAGGTTCTTGGCCGCGCCGAAGCCGCCGGGCAGCAGCACCGCGTCCACCTTCAGGGGATCGATCTTGTCCAGGGGTGTGATCTCGCCCCGCACCAGGCGGGCCGCTTCCTCCAGCATGTCCCGGTCGGGCACCGAATCGGGTTCGCCCTTCAGGTGGTTGATGACATGCATCTGGGGACCGAGGGGCGCGCAGGCCACCACCTGGGCGTCCAGGCGGCGCAAGGCCAGCAGGGCGGCGCAGGCTTCATGGATCTCGGAACCATCGTAGACCCCGCATCCGCTGAGCAGGACGGCAACTTTTTTCATTGTGGTCTCCCTTGTCGGAGTTCATCATGGATGGGAAGTGCATTGTTGACCTTTACTCAATCCCCCTGCCGGCGTCAACCCCGGGGCTGGCCCCGCTGCGCGCAGGCAAGGAAGGACCGAGATCATGACTCCTCACCTGGAAGCCAAACCCGGGGACATCGCCGAGCGCGTCCTGTTGCCCGGCGACCCCTTGCGGGCCCGATACATCGCCGAGAATTATCTGGAAGACGCCGTCTGCTACAACAACGTGCGCGGCATGCTGGGGTTCACCGGAACCTACCAGGGCAAGCGAGTCTCGGTGCAGGGGACGGGCATGGGAGTGCCGTCCATCTCCATCTACGTGCACGAGTTGCTGGACGTGTACGGGGTCAAGCGGGTCATGCGGGTGGGCACCTGCGGCGCACTGCTGGAAAACCTGCAGATGCGCGACGTGATCCTGGCCATGAGCGCCTCCACAGATTCGGCCGTGAACCAGTTGCGCTTCGGCGGCATGGATTACGCGCCCACGGCCTCGGCCGAGATGCTCTTCCAGGCCCATGACAACGCGGCCAAGCTGGGCCTGAAGGTCCACGCCGGACCCATCCTGACCTCGGATACCTTCTACAACGAAGACCCCGAATCCTGGCGTCTGTGGGCCCGTTACGGCGTGCTGGCCGTGGAAATGGAAACGGCCGCCCTGTACACGCTGGCCGCCCGATTCGGCGCCCAGGCCCTGACGGTGTTGACGGTGAGCGACAATCTGCCTCGCCACGAGGCGGCCAGCAGCGAGGATCGGCAGACGGGCTTCACCCAGATGATGGAGCTGGCCCTGGCCACCATCTAGGTTGCCGGCGCCGCAAGTTCGTTTCCCACAAGGAACCCCACGGCCCACCGAGACCGTGGGGTTCCTGCCTTTCAACAATTCTCACGGCCTGCCTTGATACCCACCGCCGGACGATTAGATTTGACCCTGCCGGGGGCACAGCCCCCCACCAAGTTCCACGGGGTAGCAGGGAGCTCATCGCCTCATGACCGGAAAAATCGCAGTGGGTGGAATCACGAGGACCGATGGACTGGTCCTCATCAGGGTCCTGGGGGCGCCTCTCAACAGCGGCCTGCCCGGTCGCGCGCTTTCCGCTCTGGGCCGGGCCGGCATCAATATCATCTGCGTGACCAGTTGCGTGGACCAGGGGGCCCTGGAGAACCTGGGCTTCGCCATCCACCGGAACGATCTGGATCAGGCTCTGGGCATCCTGCAGTCCCTGCAGGACGATATCCAGGCCCGCAGCATCGAGTACCAGCGCACCTGCAGCGTGGTTTCCATTTACGGGCCTCATTTTTCCGAACGTCCGGCCATCGCCGGGGTGGTCTTCGAGGCCATGCACGAGGTGGGAGTGGAGCTGGAAATGATCAGCACATCCCTGAGCACCATTTCCTTCGTTACCCGCGAAGATCGGGTGGACACGGCCCTCAGGCGTCTGCAGGAAGACTTCCTGGTTCCCTGAGCAGATCGGCCCTGGAATGAAAGCGGCCCGGCGCCTGGATGGCGGCCGGGCCTTTTTTGTTCCCTGGAGAACTTCCCCCTAGTAGCTGAAACCACTGCCCCCGATGAACTCCCGCAACAGGGAGGTGGGGGGCACCTGGCTGGCGTCGATGGGCAGCAGCAGGGAGAGCAGCTCGATGAGGGTGCGGGCCAGGCCGTAGTTGGGGTCGTCCAGGTGGACGGCGGCCAGACGGGGTTCGGCCCACAGCTTCAGCACGGCCAGCTCGTAGGCCAGCCCGGTGTTGAAGAACAGGTCGGCGTTGTTCTGGTGGGGGAAGATGTGGCGGTCCTCGCCGGCGCGTACCTTGGGCCAGCGGGCCAGGGTCTCGCTGGCGGTGTAGCCGCGGAACTGGGCGTCGCGGACCAGGCGCCGGAACAGCCGGCCGTGGGTGGTCTTGATGTAGCTGAAGTTGTCGATGTTCAGGTGGCACAGGGCCGACACGTAGACCAGCATCTTGTCCTGGTCGCTGATGGACGGCGTCAGGCGCGGGTTCAGGGCGTGGATGCCCTCAACCAGCAGGGGCTCGCCGGGGCGCAGGCGGGTGGGGGTCTCGCTCAGCTCGGCCTTGCCGGAACGGAAGTTGAACCGGGGCAGCAGGACCTCCTCGCCGGCCATGAGGGCCTGCAGATGCTCGTTGAAGAGATCGATCTTCAGGGCTTCCAGGGCCTCGAAGTCGAAGTCGCCCTCCTCGTCCAGGGGCGTGTCGTCCCGGTCCACGAAGTAGTTGTCCAGGGACAGGGCGAAGGGGTGGAAGCCCAGCACGCGCAGCTGCAGCGCCAGGCGCTTGGCGCTGCTGGTCTTGCCGCTGCTGCTGGGACCGGCCAGCAGCACCAGCCGGCCGTGGTCGGGCATGTCGGCGATCTGCTGGGCGGCCTCGACGAAGAACTTGTTGTGGCGGGCCTCGGCGATCTGGATGAGCTCGGCTGTCCGCCCCTCCACGATGTACTCGTTCATGCTGCCGGTGTCCTGCACCTTGAGGTTGTCGCACCACTCGGAATAGTCGCGCAGGGTCTTGAGCAGCTTGGGGGCGGGGATGAAGTCGGGGCTCTGGGCGGGCCTGCCCTTGACGTTGGACATGAGCACGAAGCCGGGGCTGACGGGCTCGAGGCGAAACGAGCGCAGGTAGCCGGTGGAGGGCAGCTGCCGTCCGAAGTACAGCAGGTCGTGCCCCTCCATGCGGTACAGGGTCAGGGAATCGCGTCGCAGATAGCGGGTGGTGGTGAAGCTCTGGTCGTCACCGCGGCGCTGGTACATCTTCTGCAGGGCGCGCAGACCGAAGCGCTGGGGAGTCAGGGACAGGTCCATATCCACCAGCTCGTGCATGCGCTGCTCCAGCTTCTGGATCTGCTCTTCCCGCAGGGGCAGGCCGTCGGGCAGCTCGCAGAAGATGCCCCCCCCGTAACTGAAGTTGACGCGCATCTTCTGGCCGGGAAAGAGCTCGTTGACAGACACGGCCAGCACAAAAAGGAGGGTGCGCTGGATGGTGGTGTGGGCTTCGGGGTTGTTGAGGCGGATGAGGCGGACGCGTTCATCCCCGAACAGGGGTTCGGCCAGGCTGCGGCGCAGGCCGTTGACCGAGGCGATGACGATGGGGTCCTCCTGGTGGCGGTCCACCAGGTCCTGGCTGCGCAGGTAGTGCAGGATGGTGGTGCCCGGCTTGACCTCCACAGCCTTGTTGTCGATGGTGACCAGCGTCGTTTCCTCGGTCATGAAATCCTCCTGACGATCAACCGTCCTTGGCCGGTGCCGGAGCCGGGGCCGGGGGCGTGGACGCGCTCTCGGTCTTGGCGGGCTTCTTTCCGCGCGAATCGTTGACGTAGAAGCCGGAACCCTTGAAGACCACGCCGCTGCCGCCGCTGATCAGGCGCTCGACCTTGCCCCGGCATTCGGGGCAGCGCTGGCGGCGCGGGGCGGACATGGGTTTGAACTCCTCGATGATGATTCCGCAGCGGGTGCATTCATACTCATAAGTCGGCATCTGGCGCTCTCTCCTGAAGGTCTGTCTTGGTGCGGGATTGGGCCAAAGATAGTGGCGGCAGGCTGTTTTTGCCAAGGCGCCTTCCCGGTGGCATCTTGTGGGGATGGTTCAACTGGTTCTGGCATCGTTGCTGTGGGCTTTCTCCTTCGGACTCATCAAGGGCCGGTTGGTGGGCCTGGACCCGGGCCTCGTGGCGATGATCCGCCTGTTGCTGGCGGCGGGATCCTTTGCGCCCCTGGCTCTGAGGCACGGGAGAACCGCAGGCCCCGGTGATCAGCGCCCGCCCGTGCCGTGGACAGCCCTGGGTCTGGGTGCCGTCCAGTTCGGCCTCATGTATGTGCTGTACATCGCGTCATACGCCTTCCTGCCGGCCTGGATGGTGGCCCTTTTCACCATAACCACTCCTCTTTATGTGATTCTGCTGGCTCCCCGTGGGGGGCGGCCGCTGCCCCGCCGGGTATGGCCGGCGGTGGGACTGGCCGTCCTGGGAGCGGCCGTGGTTCTGGCCCGGGGGCTGCCCGTGGGGGCGGACTGGCGGGGGATCCTGCTCTTGCAGGGGGCCAATCTCTGCTTCGCGGCCGGACAGATCTTCTACCCCGGGGCACGCCGGCGCTCGGGGCTGGGCGAGGGCGCCTATCTGGCCTGGATGTATGCCGGAGCGGTGGTGGTCCCGGCCCTGTGGCTGCTGGTGCGGGGCGGCGGGGCCCTGGACTGGCCCGCGCCAGGGCAGTGGGTGGTTCTGCTGTACCTGGGACTGGCGCCCACGGCCCTGGGGTTCTATCTGTGGAACAGAGGGGCGGCCAGGGTTTCGGCGGGCTTTCTGGCCGGAGCCAACAACCTGAAGGTGCCTCTGGCCGTGCTGGTGTCCTGGCTGGTTTTCGGCGAGCATGCCGATTACTGGCGGGTGGCCACCGGCCTGCTGCTGGTGGTGGGAGGGCTGTTTCTCGCCGGTGGCCGCCGGCAAAAAAAGGGTTGAGCGGGACAGGCTAAACCCGAACAATGGCGTGACTGGTCCGGCTCGCTCGGACTCGTCAGCTTGGACTCGCGTGATTGCATGGGAGTGACCGATGGAACCTGTGGTTTTCAAGGAAGAATGGGATCTGGGCATCGGCAGCATCGACGCCCAGCACCGGGATCTGGTGGAGCTCATCAACAGCCTGATCCGGATGCGCCAGATGAAGGATCCCCGGGAAATGGTGGCCGAGGTTCTGGATGAACTGCACGACTACGTGTTCACTCATTTCCATGACGAGGAAGAACTGATGGAGAGGGCCGGGTACGAGGATCTGGAAAACCACCGGCGCCTGCATGCCGAATTCGTGCAAAAGTTGCTGACCTTCAACAAGAGCTTTCGCCAGGGCAAGGCCAACCTGGACGCCAGCATCCTCGTCTTCCTGTCGGGGTGGCTGGTGAATCATATCCGTGGCGAGGACCCCCGTTACGCTGCCGTGGTCAAGGAAAAGGGAGTCTGATCCCCTCATGTGGCCGGCCCAGCCTTCCTTCTTCCTGTTCCCGACCGGCCCCCTCTCGGCTCGCGACAACAGGCTGCTGCTGACATGGCGTTGACCGTCCTTTTCGAGGACAACCACCTGCTGGTGGTGGACAAGCCCGCCGGGCTGCTGGTGCAGGCCGATCAGGCGGGGGCGCCCAACCTGGTGGACACGGCCCGCCACTATCTCAAGGTGAAGTACGACAAGCCGGGCAATGTCTTCGTGGGATTGGTTCACCGTCTGGACCGCAACGTCAGCGGCGTGGTGCTGCTGGCCCGCACCAGCAAGGCCGCCAGCCGCCTGGCCGCCCAGTTCCGGGAAAAATCAGTGACCAAGATCTACCAGGCCGTGGTGTCGGGCTGCCCGGATCCATCCCAGGGTCGCCTGTGCCACTGGCTGGCCGCCCGGGGCGACAGCCGGGGTGTGACCAGGGCTTCCCGGGAACCTTTCGACCAGGCCCGGGAAAGCGTTCTCGAATATCGGGTCGTGGAGGGGGATTCCCGTGGTTCCCTGCTGGAGGTCCAGCCCATCACCGGCCGTCGTCACCAGATCCGAGCCCAGCTGGCCCTGGCGGGGCATCCCTTGCTGGGTGACCTCAAGTACGGCGCGCCACGGGGGTTGCCCGACCATCGCGTGGCTCTGCACGCCTGGAAGCTGGGGATCGCGCATCCCGTGAACCGTGAATCCCTGGAATTCCAGGTTGAGCCGCCGGCGGACTGGCCCTGGCCGGCGACGGCAAGCAAGGAGAGAGACTGATGTTCACGGTGGACGTGACCGTCATCGGCGGTGGGGTGGTAGGCTGCGCGGTGGCCGCCGAGGCGGCGAAGCGGGGACTGTCCACGGTCCTGCTGGAAAAGGAAGGGGCCCTGGCCCGGGGCACCACCTCCCGCAACAGCGAGGTCAGCCACGGGGGCATGTACTACCCGGAGGGCTCCCTGAAGGCGCGGTTCTGTGTGGAAGGGCGACGGCGACTCAAGGAATTCTGCGGCCAGGCCGGGGTGGGTTACCGGGAATGCGGCAAGCTCATCGTGGCGGTGGAAGAGAATGAACGAGAGGAACTGCAACGCCTGCTGGCCCTGGGCCGGAGCAACGGGGTGGAGGATCTGCAGCTGGTGGCCGGGCGGCGGCTGCGGGAATTGGCTCCCGAAGTGCGAGCCCTGGAGGCGCTGTATTCCCCGCGCACGGGCGTCATGGACGCCGAAGGCGTGGCGCGGGCCTATGCCCGTCTGGCGGCCGAAAGCGGGGCCCAGATCATGACCTCGGCCCAGGTCACGGGCCTGGAGCCCGGGACCGCAGGGTGGCAGGTGGTGGTGGAAGGTTGCGGGTCGGCCCGCCAGGAAGGCTGGACTCACCAGAGCATCCGGGTGGTCAACGCTGCGGGCTTGCGGGCGGATCTGGTGGCCGAGCTTGCGGGAGTTGACATCGATGCCCGGCATTGGCGGCAAACCCTGCTGAAGGGAAACTACTTCCAGATCGCCCCGGTTCATATGGGCCGGATTGGCCAGCTGGTTTACCCCGTGCCGCCGGCCGACGGTAGCAGCCTGGGCGTTCACGTGTGCCTTGATCTGAACGGCCGTCTGAAACTGGGCCCGGACACCCAGACCACCGATCCGGCCCCGCGTCCGGGACCCGGTCCCGGGGATGGCCTGGACTACACGGTGGACCCGGCCCGCGGCGAAGCCTTCTACCAGGGAGCGGCGCGCTTCCTGCCCTGGCTGAAGCCCGAGGATCTGACCCCCGACATGGTGGGCTATCGTCCCAAGTTGACCATCCAGGGCTTTCGCGATTTTCAGCTCTGCCGGGAAGAGGGTGATCTGGCCGGGCTGATCAACCTGGTGGGCATCGACAGCCCGGGTTTGACCAGTGCGCCGGCCCTGGCCCGGCAGGTGGGCGCCTGGCTGGGGGAGGGGCCATGATGTGGGCCATCATCGTCCTGAGTCTGGTGTGCGCTTATCTGGTGCGGCCGGTGCGCCGACGCCGGCGCGGAAACATGGCCCCCCTGTTCAAGGGGACGGGCTCCCATTGGCGGCGGAACTACAGCCGCCGCAGTTTCCTGCGCCTGGGGGCGGGGGTCGTGGCCGCCGGGGTGCTGGCCTACACGGGGGCTGACGAGAAGCTGGAGGCCCTGCACCGGGACAAGGTGCGCTCGGCGGGAACGGATGCCGTGGCCCATTTCTTCAAGATCTTCGGCGAGCGCTTCTGGTTCGTGAACTGGCTGCTGGTGGGGGCGGTGGATGCCTGGTTCCATTCCAGCGCCTTCACCCGCTGGGGACGCGGCAATTTCGAGGCCATGGTGGTGGGGCTGCCCACCTTGTGGACAGTGCAGCGAGGGCTGGGGGCCAACCGGCCCTCGTCGCGGGACGGGAATCCGCGCTGGAGGCCCATGGCCGCGGATAACTCGGCCTCGGGGCACACCTTCATGGCGGCCATCCCCTGGTTGACCCTGGTCCGGCGTCTGGGTGGCGACGGGCAGGGACGGACCATGACCCGGATGGGCGCCCGGGCCGCCTCGGTCTTGACGGGGTGGTCCCGTCTCAACGATCGTAAGCATTATGTATCCCAGATTCTGCTGGGCTGGGTCATCGCCAACAACGCCGTGGACGCGGTGTCGGGCGAAGACCGGTCGCGGCCGGAAACCCAGGAGAGTGAGTATGAGCAAGGGTCGTGAAATGCGCGTTTTGATGGGCGGCCTGGTCCTTTTGCTGGCTGCCACCGTGGCCCAGGCCGGCGGTGTCGGTGGCGAGCCGGCCGCCCGGCGGGGACTGGTGGGCCCCGTGCAGGGGGTGGACCGGTTGCTGCTGGAGGCCGTGGACCTGGACAAGGCCCGCGCCGAGGATGCCTGGCGCAAGGAGGAAGGCCTTCCCCGCCGTTTCGCCGAGCCTCGCGCCGTGGACGTGACGCCCGACGGGGCCGGCACCTGGGAACTGGCCCGGGACGGCCGCCTGGTCTGGCGCTTGCAGGTGGAGTGTCCGGGGGCGGTGAACCTGAACCTGGG
Organism: Candidatus Krumholzibacteriia bacterium; assembly: GCA_963674845.2. GTDB lineage: Bacteria > Krumholzibacteriota > Krumholzibacteriia > LZORAL124-64-63 > LZORAL124-64-63 > LZORAL124-64-63. The sequence goes on from CAXXKE010000002.1 coordinate 145,563, forward strand.
TTTCCAGGAATTCTCCCTGCCGCAGGGGGCCAGTCTGCTCATGTATGACCGCGAGGGCCAGGGCCCGGTGGTGCGGTTCGGGGCCGAGGACAACCAGGCTCACGGCCAGCTGTGGACTCCCTTGCTGCCCGTGTCCGCGGTGGTGGTCGAACTGCAACTGCCCGTCGGCCGTCCCGACTACCAGCTGCGCCTGACCCAGGTGGGTTGCGGTTATCGCAAGCTGGCCGGCGGCCCCGATGATTCATCGGGGTCGTGCAACATCGACGTGGTCTGCGACGAGGGCGACCCCTGGCGGCAGGAAATCGCCAGCGTGGGTGTCATCACCATCAACGGCTCGTGGTGGTGCTCGGGGGCCATGGTCAACAACACCGCCGAGGACTACCGTCCCTATTTCCTGACGGCCAACCACTGCTTCGAGGACTGGCCCGCCGACCCCACCGTGGTGGTGTACTGGAACTTCGAGAGCCCCGTGTGCGGGCAGCAGGACGGGGGAAGCACCCTGCAGTTCACCAGCGGCGCCTCTCACGTGGCTTCCAGCGCCGTCTCCGATTTCTACCTGCTGGAGCTGAGCGAGGAACCCGACCCCGATTTCGGCGTCAACTACGCCGGCTGGGACCGCACGGCCACGGTGCCCTCGGCGGCGGTGGCCATCCATCATCCCAGCACGGCGGAAAAGAGCATCAGCTTCGAGAACGATCCCCTCAGCGTGACCAGCTACCTGCAGACGGCGACCCCCGGCAACGGCACCCACCTGCGGGTGGCGGACTGGGATGGGGGCACCACCGAGGGCGGATCCTCCGGCTCGCCCCTGTTCAATCCCCAGCACCGGGTGGTGGGTCAGCTGCACGGCGGGTACGCGGCTTGCGGCAACAACCTGGCCGACTGGTACGGCCGCATCAACACTTCCTGGGAGGGAGGGGGACTGTCCACCAGCCGGCTGCGCGATCACCTGGATCCCGAGGGTCTGGGCGTGTTGAGCCTGCCGCTGTTGCTGGGGCGGGACGTGGAACCCCCACCGCCCACCAACGCCGGCTTGCGCCTGGTGTCCTACGGCCCCAACCCCTTCATCGATTTCGTGGAAATCACGGTGGAGGTGGATCTGCCGGTGCAGGGCCGGGCTCGGGTGTTCGATCTGTCGGGGAAGTTGCGGGCGCAGCTGGATCTGGACCCCTGGGCCGTGGGCGAGAACACCTTCGCCTGGGACGGCCGGGGCCGGGAGGGCCAGAAGCTGGCGGCGGGCCTGTACGTGCTGGAGGTGGAGGCCGACGGGCGGCGCCTGACGCGGCAGGTCATGCACCTGAACTGATTCATTCACCTGAAATGGGCCATGCACCTGAACCGAACGGCCGGCATTTCCGGACCGACGAAATCGCGGCAAAAAAAGGGCGCCCCTGAAAGGCGCCCTTTTCCTTGGTTATCGAGAGCGAGGCTTTACTTGAGCAGCACCATGCGGCCCCTGCCGCTGTGGGTCCCGGTGCGGACCGAGTACAGGTAGACACCGCCCGGCATGTTCTGCCCACCGCTGTCGCGGCCGTTCCAGGTGAGGCTGTTGGCCCCCTCCCGGCCCACGAACTCCTGGGCGAAGATCCGCCGCCCGGCCAGGTCGAAGATCTCCAGCCGGCCGGGGCCCTCCACCGGGCTCTCGAAGCGGATGACCGTGGCGGGGTTGAAAGGATTGGGCGAGTTGCCCAGCATGGTCAGGCCCGGGGCCATGGCCAGGGGGGCGGCGCTGACGGGTTCCTCGTCGATGGTCCAGGCGTCGCCGTCCACGGTGTAGGTGGTCTGGCCGTCGGTCTGGATCACGATGTGGCCGCCGACCACCGCGAGGGAAGAGGCGGGCAGGGTGCCGCCGGATCCGGTTTCGGTCTGGTAGACGAAGGATCCGTAGCTGTCCAGGCGGTCCAGGACTTCCTGGTGGGGGTGGCCATAGGAGTTGCTGCCCACGGAGATGACCGCCACCTCGGCCTGCACCGTCTGCAGGAAGAAGGCGTTGCTGCTGCTGTAGCTGCCGTGATGGCTCACGTGGTAGACGTCCACGTCACCGGCGATGGGAGCCACGCTGGTCTCGATGTCCCGGTAGCTGCCGCCCCCACCGGTCAGGTCGCCCGCCACGAAGAAATCGAAGCCGCCGTATTCTACCAGCAGGCAGACGTCGTACTCGTTCTCCAGGGTGCTGGTGGTGTAGGGCGAGGAGACCTGGTCGTTGCCGTTGACGGCCAGGCAGGTCACGGTCACGCCCTCGCCCAGGTCGATGACCTGGCCGGGCTGGATCTGCTGGCGGAAGGAAGACACGGCGGCGACGTAGCTGTTGAAGGTGGCGGTGCTGCTGCCGTATTGCCAGCCGCGGTCGTAGGCGGTGCCCACGGACACGCCGCCGGCCACCTCGTCCAGGCCGCCGATGTGGTCGGCGTGATAGTGGCTGGCCACCATGTAATCCAGGTGGCTGATGCCCTTGGCCTGCAGCAGGGGCAGGACGACGCCGGTGCCCCGGCCGTTGTCACCTCCGTCGAACAGCAGGGTCTGCCCGCTGGGCGACTGGATGAGGGTGGAATCGCCCTGGCCCACATCGATGCAGGTGATGGTCAGGGTGCCGGCGGCCAGCGCCAGGGCAGGCGCCAGCAGCAGAGTGAAGACCAGCAGACCGCCCAGGAGGGCGCGGCCGGGAGCGAGCAGGACTTTCATGATCTTTCACCACGCGGTTGAGGGTTGTGCGCAAGACTATCTAATATTATAGCAAAAAACAGGCTGGAAATGAAGAGTCTTGCGGGCCCGGACCAGAGAAATCAATCTCCGGGGCCAGGAGGCCAGAGACAATGAGCATGCATTTTTCTTTTCCCACAAGTAAAAAAAAGATGAAATCACACCTCTTTGTATGGTATTAATATTCGAAGTTTATTGATCTTTGCCCTCCCTGGCCTGCCTGGTCAGGCAGGAGGCAAGGCTGAACTCCTGGGGAAAGATGTGAGGACATGGCAAGAATTTGCGTCATCGGAGCCGGATTCGCCGGGCACACGGCAGCCCTGTATCTGGGAGACAAGCTGGGGCGGGATCACGAAGTCACGGTGATCAACCGGTCCGAGAATTTCGTCTACATTCCCTCTCTGGTGTGGGTGGGCATCGACCGCATGGATGTCGCCCGTACCCAGTTCGACCTGAAATCCGTATACCGGAAATTCAACATCCGCTTCATTCCCGGCAAGGCCACCCACGTGCACCCCGACCAGCAGTTCGTCATGGTCGAGCCCAACGGAGCCGCCGAGCCGGTGAAGATCGACTACGACTTTCTGCTCATCGCCACCGGCCCCAAGCTGGATTTCGCCGCCACCCCGGGCCTTGGTCCCGCCGAGGGCAACACCTACTCCATCTGCTCCCCGCCCCACGCCGTGGAGGCGAAGGATCATTACCTGGAGGCGGTGGGCCGCATGGTGAAGGGCGAGCGGCAGCGCATTGTCATCGGCACCGGGCACGGCGCGGCCACCTGTCAGGGCGCGGCCCTGGAGTACATCACCAACGTCCACAAGGATCTGCTGCGGCGGGGCGTGCGGGACCGGTGCGAGCTGACCTATCTGTCCAACGAGCCGGCCCTGGGGGACTTCGGCATTCGCGGGCTGCAGATCCAGCACAAGGGGCGCAAGACCACGGCCGAGGATTTCATCGGCGCCGTGTTCAAGGACAACGGCATCCAGGCCCAGGTGGGGCGTGGGGTCACGGGCGTGGAGAAGGGGCGCATCAGCTGGGAGGACATGGCCGGCCAGGGGGGACAGACGGACTATGACTACGCCATGCTCATTCCCCGCTTCGTGGGACAGCCCCTGCACTACGTGGGCGCCGACGGCCAGGACGTGGCCGAGAAGGTGACCATCCCGGCCAACGGCCTGGTGCGGGTGGACGGGGCCTACGGCCTGCCATATGCCGAGCTGGAGAAGAACCCCGATGCCTGGCCCGCTGTGTACCAGAATCCGGAGTATGAGAACATCTTCGCCGCCGGCATCGCCTTCGCGCCGCCGGGCCCCATTTCACGGCCCCACGTCAACCCCAACGGGGTGCCCCAGAGCCCGGCCCCGCCGCGGACGGGCATGGTGTCCGGCATCATCGGGCGCATCGTGGCGCTGAACATCATCGACCTGGTCAACCGGGGGCGCATGACCCACAGCGAACGCATGACCGAGATGGCTGCCGCCTGCATCGCCAGCATGGGCGACAGTTTGTGGGACGGTTCGGCCGCGGTGATCATGATCTACCCGGTGGTGCCCGACCATCGCCGCTATCCCAACGAGGATGGGCGCGACCAGTTCGTCACCCACATGGAGATGGGGCTGGCCGGGGCCTGGATGAAGCGCATGATCCACACCACCTTCATGCACAAGTTGCAGGGGCGTATCGGCTGGAAAATCATTCCCGAATAAGGAGGCGACGGCATGGAAATCACGGCCAAGGACAGGGCGCGCATGAACAACAAGTTCCTGCAGTTCTTTCGTTTCATCGTGCTGAACCTGAAGATTCTGAAGGCGGTGGACCACTCCAAGAGAGCCTGAATCGATATTGTTTATTCAGGGGAAATATTGATCTGGCGTGTGGTGGCGTGTTATACTTGCGGGAAGTCGAAAATTTGCCCGATACCCAGGAAGGTCACCATGTTCCGGAAGAACATCGCCCTCCTCGCCGTGCTGGCGGGGTTCATTGCTCTTGTCGTCATGCCGGGTTCCGCGCGGGCCCAGTGGGCCATCGGCGACACCCTGACGGTCATCCAGAAACCCCTGCAGAATATTCCCTCCATCGTGTTGCCCGGGGACGCCCTGGAAATTTCCTGCGTGGCGAGTCCCGGCCAGACCGGCTGGGCGGTGAGCCTGGAACGGGGCGGCTTCCAGATTCCGCTGAATCTGGTCTCGGCCGGTTACGACAGCCAGACCCTGTGGTGGACTCTGCTGGTGGACGTGCCCGAGGTGCCGGTCTTCGAGCTGTACGACCTGCGGGTGACGGCGGATGGCGGGCTGGACGACCTGGCCCGGCAGGCGGTGAAGGTGCAGGCTTCCTTCCCGGATGATTTCTACTTCGTCCACATCTCGGACACCCATCTGCCCACCTACCTGTACTACTACCAGAGCGGGGCGGATACGGACAGTTCGACCACCATCGGCCTGCGGCACATCACCGAGGACGTGAACATCATCAACCCGGCCTTCGTGTTGCACACGGGCGACCTGGTTCACGAGGGCGAGCTGGAGGAGTACCTGGGCAAGCGCTACTACAGCCGGGCCCAGCGCCAGCTGCGGGAATTCCAGATGCCGGTGTTCCTGACGGCGGGCAATCACGACATCGGGGGCTGGGACGACACGCCGCCCAGCGACGGCACCGCGCGCCGAAACTGGTGGCGCTTCTTCGGCTGGCAGCGCCTGGACGATCCGCCCAGCGCCGTGCCCTACCGCACCCAGAACTACAGCTTCAATTACGGGCCGGTGCATTTCACGGGACTGGAGTCCTACGACAACTACGACCGCTGGCGGTACGAGTACTACGGCGCCGAGAGCTACACCAGTATGCAGGTGCAGTGGCTGCAGCAGGATCTGGCCGCCACCGACCGGGACTTCAAGGTGCTGTTCCACCACTACGATTTCGCCAACGAGCTGAACCTGTACAGCCTGGGGCTGGACATGAGCCTGAGCGGCCACATCCACTACGACGTGGAGGACTCGTCGGCTCCCTTCGACATCGCCACCGACAATGCCAGCGGAACCAACCGCCCCTTCCGCCTGGTGCGTTTCGAGAACTGGCAGCTGAGCACCCAGCCCAGCCTGGAGGCCGGCTTCGACGGCGAGACCCTGACGGTGGACTACAGCCCGGCCAACGATGGCACCAACGACGAGGTGACGGCGGTCATCCACAACGGCTACGGGGAGCGGTTCGAGCACGGCCTGCTGAAGATCCGCATGCCCGGCGGCTCGCCGGCCTTCAACGTTATCGGCGGGACCCTGGCCCAGGTGGACAACACCGGGGACGACGCGGTGTGCTATGTCAGCGTGGATATCCTGGCCAACCGCAACACCACCGTGACGGTGGCGGTGGACAACACCAGCGCCGCGGACGAGGCGCCGGCGGCGACCCACCTGCTGGGCGCCCATCCCAACCCCTTCAATCCCCGCACCGAGGTGGCCTTCACCCTGGATCGCGAGGCGGCCTGCCGCCTGGTGGTCTTCGATTTGCACGGGCGCGAGGTGGCCGTGCTGCACCAGGGGAACCTGGCCGAGGGACGACACACCTACACCTGGAGCGGGACCGACAGCCTGGGGCAGCCCATGCCCAGCGGGGTGTACTTCGCCGCGCTGAGGGCGGGGGATTACAACGAGACCAAGAAGTTGACCCTGGTGCGGTAGGGTTCCGGTTCCGGGGATAAAAAAAGAAGACCGGATGTCCTCGCCTGCGCTTTCCTGCGGAAAGCTGGGCTGCGGATTACCGGTCTTCTTTTTTTATCCCCGGAACCGGAACCAGGACCGCAACAGGGTCCGGGTTGGGAGGTGTATAACTGGGGGCGCTGGTGGGAGTGTGAAGTGGTGTTTTCCTGGCATGGTTGGGCCAGGCGGGAATATCGATGACGGCCTGTTTACAATCCAGTCTAGTGAAGAAGACCGGATGTCCTCGCCTGCGCTTTCCTGCGGAAAGCTGGGCTGCGGATTACCGGTCTTCTTTTATTATCCCCGGAACCGGAACCAGGACCGCAACAGGGTCCGGGTTGGGAGGTGTATAGCTGGGGGCGCTGGTGGGAGTGTGGAGTGGTGTTTTCCTGGCATGGTTGGGCCAAGCGGGAATATCGAGGACGGCCTGTTTACAATTCTGCCCTCGCAATCCTCACAAGTTCCGGGTTCCAACCATTTGGGGCTGTCCCATTCACACCTCGGCCTCTTCATTTCCCATTGGTTCCTTGTTCCCAATTACTTCGGCAAGGGGCAAGGGGCACCGCCATATTTTCGCCCCCGGTTTCGTCCTCACCGATACATGGCCTTCAGGCCACCCCAGCTTTCTGCCTGAACCGGAACCGGTCCGCATCCAGGGTCGGACGCCAGGGTGATGGCCGTCAAGGTGTTGTAGTCTCCCCCAGGCATGGTGCAGTAGGTCCGGTCACCGAAGACATCGACGGTCTGGTCCAGCAGGGCCGTCCAGGGCAATCCGGACAGCTCTTCCACCATGGAACCGGTCAGATTCAACCACACGCTCTCTGTCCAGCAGTTGGCCTCGCAGTTCTGGATGCCAAAGAGGATTTCGCTGCCGCTCGCCCCGGCATGGACCAGGGTGCCCCGGACCAGCGGGACACCCGGGCAACTGGCCAGGGCGTAGCTGCGCTGGTCGGCGTCACAATTGTGCTGGGTGGCCACCAGGGAACCGTCGGGGCGTACACCGTAGGGTGTGTAGCGGTAAGCTGCTCCGGCCAGGGGCGGGGTGATGGTGCACTGGGCCGTGTAGACCGGAAAGCCGTCGGGGCTGGGCTGGGGATCGAAGGGTAGGGGTGTTTCGGGAAAGAAGAAGCCTGGCTCGCAGACGCCGATGGCCTCGCACTCGAAGACGATGCCGACGATTTCTCCGTCGACGACCTCGCCGCCGATCTCTTCCAGATAGTAACCGGTGACGGTGATGATGTGGTCGCTGCCCACACATTCGGCGGTGGCGGCGGCGTCCAGGGCCAGGGCCGGCCCCGCCAGGAGCAGGCACAGAGTGATAAGGATCATGGACTTCATTTCAATCCCCCCAAAGGTTTAAGCTCCCCGCAGTATACACCATCTCTCCGCCCAGGTGTGTCCCCTTTCTCGTTCGTTCCTCTCCTGTCCGGCAGCCCTCAATAACCTGCCGGGGCCCCGGGCATCTTGCCCGCCGATTGATTTCCCCCTCCTGCCCAGCCAGTCATCGATGGCCCAGGTCAGCCTGCGGGTTTCAGCAAAAAAAGGTCCCGGTGATCCGCAGCCGAGCCTCCTTGAAGCGACGGCGAGGATATCCGGGACCTCGATTGTTTGGGCCGAAACCAGTCCTTACTTCACCTGGGCCTTCAACCACTCCGTGGTCACGCTCTTGGGCCGCTCGATGGGCGAACCCATGGCGCGGTTGATGACGAGCTGGCTCAGCATACCCATGGCGCGGCTCACCGAAAACAGCACGGTGTAGTAGCTGAACTCGCGCAGGCCGTAATGGTACAGCAGGGCGCCACTGCCGGCGTCCACGTTGGGCCAAGGGTTCTTGGCCTTGCCGTGTTCCTTCAGCACGCCCGGGACGATCTCGAAGACCTTGTTGACCAGGGCCATGACGGGATCATCGGGGAAGTGCTTCATGCCGAAGGCGCGGAAGGCCACGAAGCGGGGATCGCTCACCCTCAGGACCGCATGGCCGTAGCCGGGAATGACCTTGCCGCCGTTGAGGGTGTCCCAGGCGAACTTGGTCAGCTGCTCGTCGCTGGGCACGCCCTTGAAGGTCTTCTTCAGCTCGAGGATCCAGTTCAGGCATTCCTGGTTGGCCAGGCCGTGCAGCGGGCCGGCCAGACCGTTCAGGCCCGCGCTGACGCTGTAGTAGGCGTCGCTCAGGGCGCTGCCCACCAGATGGCAGGTATGGGCCGACACGTTGCCGCCCTCGTGGTCGCTGTGCAGCACCAGGTACAGGCGCATGCAGTCGGCGAACTCACCGCTCTTGTCGGGCACACCCAGCATGTGGGCGTAGTTCTCGGCCATGCTCAGGCCCTTCTTGGGGTTGATGCGCTTGCCCTTCTTGAAGCGCATCCGGTACACGCCCGCGGCGATGGTGGGCAGCTTGGCCAGCAGATCCAGGCTGTCCTCCAGGGTGGGCTTCCAGTAATCCATCTTGCTCATGCCGGCGTTGTAGGCCTTCACGAACTTGCTCTCGCGCTGCATGCACAGGATGGCCGTGTCCAGCATGCACATGGGATGGCTGTTGCTGGGCATGGCTTCCAGCACCTTCCAAACGTAGCTGGGCACCTTGGCCCGGGAGTTCAGCTCCTCGGTCAGGGCCCGGCGGTCGGCGGCCTTGGGCAGCTCGCCGGTGCAAAGGAGATAGAAGGTGTCCTCGGGGGTCTTGTCCACCAGGTCGCCCACGGGAATGCCGCGAATGAGCAGGCCCTTGTCCGGCGGAACTTCGGAGGTGTCGCAGACCATGCCCTTGACGCCGCGCATGCCGCCATAGGCCTGCTGAATGCTCACGTCACTGATCTTCATGTCCCCGTGCTTCTTCACGAGGGTGCTGATGTCATCCCGCCAGACCGGGATTTTCTTCGCCAGCGCGTTTTGAAGCTTGGCCATTTTCTCTCTCCTTTTGCCGGGCGTAACCTACCGATTACATGGGGTTCCAGTCAGTAATCCACGCAACTTGTTGTCTGCGGAACACCCTACCAACAGGTCCCTGCGAATTCAACCAGATCATTGATAATATAGAGGAAATTTCATGGAAAATCCGGCGGACGGAGTTACCATTATCATGTCGCAGTGATTTACAGCGTGATTTGCTGCCCGTGAAGGACGGCATCCAGGAGGAAGTCATGACCGAAGATTTGAAATTCTGTGTAGAGATTCTCGAGAAAGCCATCGCTTTCGAGGAAGAGGGCATGGCCTTTTTCCAGGATCGCGCGGCCAACGCCCCGTCGACCCTGGAGAGGAACCTGTTCAATAGCCTGGCCAAGGACGAGGCCGGCCACAAGGCTCACCTGATCCAGATGCGTGAGGATCTGTTGAAGGAAGGCACCCTGGACGTGCTGCCCGAGGTGCCGGACGAGGAAGCTTCCGACCTGCGCAAGATCTTCCATGACGCCATCGACGCCGCCCATGATCCCTACGACTACCAGCTGGAAGAGCTGGAGATCCTGCAGGGCGCCCTGGAGGTCGAGCGGCGCGGCTACCACATGTACGCCAAGGCTGCCGCCGATGTGAGCTCGCCCAAGGCCAAGGCCATTTTCCAGCACCTGGCCGCCGAGGAGCAGAACCACTACGGCCTGCTGAAGAACACCTACGACTACATGGCCGATCCCGAAGCCTTCGACGGCTGGGACGGAAACCCCATGCTGGACGGTGGCTAGACCCTTCATGTCCGCCGATTCCTCCAGGCAAGCATCCCGGCAGTTCTTTGCCGGCAATGTCGCCCTGGCGCCCATGGCCCAGGGCGGCAATTTACCGTACCGCCGGCTTTGCCGGGAGTACGGCGCCGTGCGCACCTGCAGTGAAATGGTCCTGGCCCACAAGCTGGTCAAGGGGGGCGAGCGGCCGCTGCTCAGGCATCATCCCGACGAGGAAGATTTCGGCGTCCAGCTAACCGCCAGCCGCCGCGAGGTGATGGTGGAGGCCGTGGACATCGTGCTGGAGCACGGCGCCCGCTACATCGACCTGAACTTCGGTTGCCCCATCGACCTGGTGTGCAAGCGCGGGGCGGGGGCGGCCATGCTCAAGCGCCCCCAGCGTCTGCAGGACGTGGTGGCCGGGGTGCGGGACCGCACCGACTTGCCTCTGTCAGTGAAGATCCGCCTGGGTTACAGCGATGAAAAGCTGAACTGCGTGAAGATCGCCCAGCTGGTGCAGGAGGCCGGCGCCGACGCCGTGTGCGTTCACGGCCGCACCCGCGCTCAGCGTTACCGGCTGAGCGCCCGCTGGGACCTCATCGACGAGGTTGCCAGGGCCGTGGACATTCCCGTCATCGGCAACGGGGATCTGCTGACCCCCTGGGATCTGGAAAGGCGGCGGCAGGAAACCGCGGTGTCCTCGTTCCTGGTGGCCCGCGGGGCCCTCATCAAGCCGTGGATTTTCCAGGAGATGGCCCAGGGCCAACCCCTGGACCCATCCCTTGCCCAGCGCTGGGCCATGATGCGGCGGTACGTGGATCTGGCCTGCGAGCACTTCGGGGACGACGAACATGGCCTCAAGCGGGTGCAGCGCTTCTTCCTGTGGCACCTGAAATTCTGGCACCGTTTCCGGCCCTGGAGCCTGGACGAGTACCAGGAACAACTGCCCGATTCCCTCATCCAGGCGCGCAATCCCGAGGTCACGGGCCACCCCGACCTGGTGCTGCTGGCCAGCGACCAGGAGGACGATCACCAGGTCATCTGGCGCCGCGTCCTTGACAGGGATCTCCCCACCGAGTAAGGTTCCCTTCCCGGAGTCGATCCGGGTGAAAATTCATTTTGCGGCCGACGAACCAGCGGAAGTCCGGTGCAAATCCGGCGCGGCCCCGCCACTGTGAGCGGCGACGAAACCTGCATTCATGCCACTGAAATCCCCCGGGATCTCGGGAAGGCGCAGGGAGTAGAGCGACCCGCAAGCCAGGAGACCGGTTCACGGCCTGCCACCACCTTCGTGGGCGAGGTATGGCTTTGGCGATCTTTTCCGGCAGGAAAAATCCCTCTTCGCGAAAACCTGATGGTGATTTCCGGTTGGGTCCGGAACTGTTTGTGCCCTGGGTCATGTGCCTTGGGGTGCTTCTGGCTACCACCGTGGGCCGGGCCGAGCCGGTGCCCACCGCGGCGCCGCCGGTGGCCTGGTCCGACCAGCCGGCCGACACCCTGGATGTGGTGGCGGGGGTACTGCCCGATCCGGTGGTCCCCTCGGCGGCCGGTGTCTGCACCCGTCTGGAGCTGGGCACCGGGCGGGTCGGCCGCGACCTGGGTGAGACCCTGAACCAGGTGGCTGGGGTGCAGGTGCGTCGCTACGGTGGCGCCGGGTTCGCTTCCGTACCCGCCCTGCGGGGAGCGGCCGCCGCTCAGATCCAGATCTTCATGGACGGCATGCCCCTCAACAGTGCCCAGACGGGAGCCACCGATCTTTCCCTGGTGCCGGTGGATCGCCTGGTGGCGGCCGAGGTCTATCGCGGCGTGGTGCCCACGGGATGGGGGGGCGCAGGCGGGGCCGGGGCGGTGAACCTGGTCACCGAGCGCCGCTCTTCCGGTCTGAGCGGCGTCCTACGCTCGGGAACCTGGGGTGACCGGACGGGCCGCGCGGACTGGGGCTGGAACAGTCCCGACGGCAGCACCTCGTTGATCCTGCTGGCCCATGGCCGCCGCTCGGACAACGATTACGCCTTCATCAACCACATCCAGACCTTCCATACTGCTGGGGACGACACCGTGGGCCGCCGTGACAACGCGTGGTTCCGCCACTGGGGCTGGTGGGGCTCGGCCCGTCATCAGGCACGGGCCTGGCAGATCCGGCTACAGGCGGGCTTCACCCGTCAGGACGGGGGCCGGCCCGGTTCCCTCAATTATCCCTCCCTGGCGGCGTCGGTGCGCCGCCAGCGGGCCGATTCGCAGCTGCGCCTTGACTGGGGAAACCATGTCCGCTTCCAGATTTCCGCCGCCCGGGAAAAGCAGTTCCTGTACGACCCCGAGAGCGAGGTGGACGACGGCTTCGGTGGCACCATCTCATCCATCGCCGAGGACCTGACGGCCCGCCTCAGCTACAGCGACACCCTGGGCGGCGGCAGCGGGGGCCTTGGTCGCCTGCCCACGGGCCCTCTGGACATGTTGGAGATTTCGGCGGGGGTGCAGCACCGCGGCCAGTGGTTCGACCAGCGTTACGACGAGGACGCCGATCCCCTGCGCAACCGCAACGCCACCTCGGCCTTCGCCGGCTTGACGGCCCACCTGGCCCACAGCCGCCTGAAGATCATGCCGGCCTGGCGCTGGCAGCGCACCGAGGACGATTTCCCCGCCCTGCCGCCCCTGCCCTGGTTGCCCGAAGAGGTGGGTGCCTACCATCGCCGGGATGATGTGTCGCCCTCGCTGGGAGCCCTCTGGGAAATTCGACCGAACAGTTTATTCCTGCAGGCCCACCTGGCCGAGTCGGTGCGTGTGCCCACCTGGATCGAACTGTTCGGGCACCGGGGAGGCATCGATGGGAATCGCGGGCTGGCCCCCGAGGAGATCGCCGCTGCCGACCTCGCGGTAATGTGGCGGGCCGGGGCGGGCTACGGCAGGCTCGCCCTTTTCCGGGCCCGCACTCGGAACGCCATCGTATTCGTGCAGAACAGCCCCGGCACGAGCAAGGCGCGCAACATCGGGCAGACGCGCACCTGGGGCCTGGAATGGGAGACCGGCTGGCGCGCCGGGCGGCACCTCCAGGTCTCAGCCAACCTGACATGGCAGGACGCCGAGGATCAGGGCATGGAGACTGCCTACCAGGGTCTGGACCTTCCCTTCCTGAGCGAGATCAGCGCCTGGTGCCGCCTGGCCCGGCGCAGCGGCATGGTGCGCCCCTGGGCCGAGGTCCAGTACGAGGGGCCTCGTTTTCGCGATCGTTCCAACACCTTGCTGGACCGGGCTCCCGAGCGCAGCCTGGTCAACGCCGGCCTGGTCTGCGATGTGCCCGACGGCTGGTTGCCCGGTCCCGCCGTCAGCTTGAGCGCCGAGGTCTGCAATCTCACCGACAGCTCGGTTTACGATATCGAACAATTTCCCCTGCCCGGCCGCAGCTGGCATCTTTCGCTGCGCTGGGCTTCCCGTGAGGAGTAGTCATGTTTATCCAGCCCAGAAACATTGTTCTTTGGGTGCTCATCCTGCTCTCAGCTGGCGTGGCTTCCGCGGGGGTGGACGGCCTCTGGGTCGTCACCACCGACTACACCAACTTCGGGCGGGTGCGCTCGCTGGATGTCCAGGGGCCCTACACCGCCAGCAGCGATCTGGCCGACATTCCGGGTGACGCGGTGGCCCGCACCCACGAGGGGCTGTTTTACGTCGTCGGGCGCGGGGGGGCCAATCTGCTGCAGGTCTTCGACCCTTCCGACAATTTCAACCTGGTCCGCGAGTTCAGCCTGGGCGCGGGTCTTAATCCCCAGGACGTCGTCTTCATCGATGAGCGGATCGCCTACGTCAGCTGCTACGACGCGGCGGTCCTGCTGAAGGTGGACGTGCAGAGCGGCCAGGTCCTGCAGACCTTCTCCACCGCGGCCTATGCCGACGCCGACGGCCTGCCCGAGACCGGCTGGATGGTTCTTCACGGCGGCAAGATCTACATCACCTGCCAGCTGCTGGACCGGGACGGCTGGTACGCCCCCACGGGGCCGGGCCTGTTGCTGGTCTTCGATCCGGCCACCGACACCTGGGGCACCCCGGTGAACCTGCAGGGCGCCAATCCCTACACCCAGGTGAAGGTCCTGTCGGGGGTGGATGGTAGCGACCGCCTGGCCGTGGGATGCGTGGGGTACTGGGCCCTGAGCGACGGGGGAATCGAGATGGTCAACCCCGTCACCGGCACCAGCGAGGGGATGCTCCTGACCGAGGGCCAACTCGGCGGCGATGTCCTGAACTTCGTCGCCGGCCACGGAGATCGCCTGTTCGCCCTGACCAGTTCGCCGAGCTTCACCACCTCCCTGCTGGCGGTGGATCTGCCCGCCACCACTCCCCAGGTGTGGGATGCCGCTTCCGACTATGACCATGCAGATATCTTCTTCGATGGAGATTTCCAGCTCTTCCTGGCCGACCGTCGCCTGGGAAGGTCCGGTATCCGCGTGTTCGACGCCGCCACCGGCGCCGAATTGACGAGCCAGCCGGTGGATACGGGGTTGCCCCCCTTCTTCCTGCTGCCGGATTCGGGGGAAGGTATCTCGCCCGTGCCTTTCCTCGGGTCCACCAATCTTGTGCTGGAATGTCCTTACCCCAATCCCTGCAACCCTTCGGCCAGTGTGGCCTTGACCGCTGCTCCGTTCAGCGAGATCGAGGTGGCCGTGGTGGACCTGCGGGGGCATCGGGTGCTGCGCAGGCACCTGACGGCCGACGCCGAGGGACGAGCCACCTTCCAGTTCGAGGGACGTGACCAGCATGGGGCCAACCTGGCTGCCGGTCTGTATCGCGTCACCGCCAGGGCGGGTGGCCACTGGTCGGCCCGCAGCCTTGTGCTAATCAAGTAGAGAAATGACAACCTGTTACCTGACAACAACTCGAGGGAAAGAACATGAAGAAATGGCAATCGAACACCCTTGTGCTGGCTCTAAGCCTGGCGCTGACAGCCGGTGTGGCCCTGGCGCAATTCACGGACAGCGGCCAGGTGAACAACGAGTACGATCGGGCCGAACTGGCGGTGAATCCCTGGGCCACGGCAGTGGTGGATTATGACCTGGGCTGGCAGGATTATCAGCAAACCGAGCTGGGCCTGGTCTCCTACGGCAGTCCCGATGATGTCCTGGGTGCCGCGGGATCCCCCTTCAGCCTCGGTGACGGCGGCTCCATCACGCTTACCTTCGGTCAGCAAATCGTCAACGGCCCCGGCGATGACTTCGCCGTCTTCGAGAACGGCTTCGCCTGGGAGGGCGTGTACATGGAGCTGGGCTTCGTCGAGGTCAGCAGCGACGGCAGGGTCTTCAGCCGCCTGCCCGCCCTGTGCCGCCAGGACGCGCAGCCCGGCCCCTGGTCCACGAGCGACCCGGCGCTGTTCTACAACTTGGCCGGCAACTACGTGGGCGGCACGGGATTCGACCTGGACGACCTGTTGCTGGCGGGTGACGCGGCCGTGGCCGCCGGCCTGGTGGACCTGGCCCACATCCGGTACGTGCGCGTGGTGGACGTGGTGGGTGACATCACGGGCCCCGGCGGCACCACCGACCATCTGGGCCGCCCCGTGGCCGATCCCTATCCCACCCCCGGCACATCCAGCGGGATGGACCTGACGGGCGTGGCCATAATCCACATGGGCGCCGTGGAGACCCAGGACGCAAGCTGGGGGCTGGTCAAGAGCCTGTACCGGTAGGATCTGCTGATGGTGAGAGGGCGGTCGTCGGGCCGCCCTTTCTTCGGGTGGAGAACCGGAGAAAAATAGTCCAGAGACTCCTCCCGGAAGTAGACAGAGGACGGATCGTGTCCGGTTCCCTCTCCCTTGGGAAACCTGATGAGATCACTCCTGAGTCTTCCGCCGGCGGGAGCAGCCCCCGCGTGCAATTGATGATTGACCAGCACCCACACCTTCGTCCTATGATGTCCCAAAATTGGCTTATCATCCTGTGGAGGGACGCGATGCTACGAGTTCACTTTTCCCTGCTGTTCGCCGCCTGTTTCTTCTCTTCCGTTTCCCTTGCCGCCACCATCAACGTTCCCGCCGATCAGCCCACCATCCAGGCTGGGGTCAATGCCGCCGCCGCGGGGGACCTGGTGCTGCTGGCGCCGGGGCTGTATTTCGGCGACGGCAACAGGGACATCGATTTCGGCGGCAAGGATCTGGTGGTGATGTCGCGGGATGATGATTACACCACCTGTATCATTGATTGCCAGGGGTACAACGGCAACGAGCACCGGGGTTTCCTGTTCCAGTCGGGGGAATCACCGGCGGCCCGGGTGCAGGGCCTCACCATCACCGGCGGCTGGACTGACTACGGGGACGGTCTGCTGAACCAGGACGGGGGGGGCGGCCTGCTCTGCATCGGGGGGGCCTCGCCCACCATTGTCCGTTGCCGCTTCACCGATTGCGGTTCCGCGTCCGGCGGCGGCGCCATCGCCGCCGGCAACGCCAATCTGAATGTGGTGGACTGCTGGATCGATCATTGCTACAGCGACTACAACGGTGGGGCCATCTATGCGGGGTCCGGCCAGACCGCCATGATCTCGGGGTGCACCATCGTGGAAAACGGCTTCATGGGCATCAATCTGGGCAGCAACACCGCTACCGTGCATGACTGCGTGATCGCGGGTCATGTGGGCTGGGGGATTTCCCTGTACCGTGGGGCTTCCGTCTTCAACTCAACCATCGCCAACAACGGGAGCGGAATCGATTTCCAGGTGGCTGGAACTATCCAGAACTGTCTGATCGCCTTCAACGACGTGGCTTTCGGCGACTATCTGGCCTTCTACCTCTCCCTGTCCGAGGCCTCCATGGTGTACACCGATGTCTTCGGGAATGATGAACTTTCGGGGTATCTCGACTACCAGTTCACCCCCGGTACCAACGGAAACATCGCCGCCGACCCCCTGTTCTGCGATCCCGGCAACTGGGATTACCATCTGGCTCCCGACTCGCCCTGCCTGGACACCTTCAGCGGCACCATGGGGGCCCGGGGGGTGGGCGCCTGTCCCGCCGTCAGCCCGGTGCCGGATACCCCGGCCACCGTGGGCCGCGGTCTGACGGGCAACTATCCCAACCCCTTCAACCCGCGTACCACCATCGGGTACGTCCTGGACCGGGAAGCTGCCGTGACCCTGCAGGTGTTCGACGTGGCCGGGCGCCGCCTGGCCACCCTGGTGGAGGGCGTCGTCATGGAAGCGGGCTCCCATCAGACCGAGTGGGACGGCCTCGACCACACGGGCCGCCAGGCCCCCGCCGGCGTGTACTTCTGCGTCCTGGAAACCGACCAGGGGAGGGAATCGCGCCCCATGGTCATGATCAAGTAGCCCCTGGCGCCCGCGGCCGGGGCCGCAAATTATAGCCCATCGCTCTTGAGACTCCTCCCGGGAGAAGCCCGGAGAATGACCGGCGCCGGTTGTCCAAAAAAACAGCCCCCGACCCATACGGGCCGGGGGCTTCTTTTTTCTCGGCGGTCAGAGCCCTCAGAACATCTTGATGGCCTGCTCGAAGGCGGGCAGCGCCCCGCGGATCTTCTCCTCGGCGCAGCAGTAGCTGATGCGGAAGTAGCCCGGCGTGCCGAACCCGCTGCCCGGCACCACCAGCACCCGCAGCTCCTTCAGCTTGTTGATGAAGGCCAGGTCGTCGCCCCCCGGCGCCCGGGGGAACATGTAGAAGGCCCCGCCGGGGTAGGGCATCTCGTAGCCCATCTCGGTGAGGCTGTTGTACAGCAGGTCCCGCTTGCTGCGGTACCAGTCCAGGTCGATGGTCACGTTCTGCAGCCTGGCCGCCACCCGCTGCATCAGGGCCGGGGCGTTGACGAAGCCCAGGGTGCGGTTGGTGAAGGCCGCGGCGCCGGCCACCTTCTGCCAGCCGCCCATGCGCGGGCTGATGGCCAGGAAGCCGATGCGCTCGCCGGGCAGTCCCAGGTCCTTGCTGTGGCTGGTGCCCATGAGGGTGTTCTCGTAGGCGGCGAAGGCGCTGGTGCAGCGCTCCACGTCGAACACCAGCTTGCGGTAGGGGGCGTCGTCCAGCAGGAAGATGGGCCGGTCGCGCTGGGCGCTCTTGCGGCGCAGCAGCGCGCCCAGGGCGTCCAGGTTCTCCTGGGGATACAGCACCCCGGTGGGGTTGTTGGGGTTGGTGATCACCACCACCCGGGTGCGCTCGGTGATGCGGGCCTCGATGGCGTCGATGTCCAGGGTGAAGTCGGGGGCCGAGGGGGCCTCCACCAGCTGGGCCCCGTGGTTCTCGGCGTAGAAGCGGTACTCCACGAAGTAGGGGGCCACGGCCAGCACTTCCTCGCCCGGGTCCACCAGGGCCTTCAGCGCCACGTTGATGGCCCCGCCCGCGCCCACCGTCATGATGACGTTCTCGGCGGCGAAGGGCAGGTCGTAGTCGGCGGCCAGGGAGGCGGCCACGGCGCCGCGGGTCTCGGCGTAACCCACGTTGGCCATGTACTTGTGGGTGCCGGGGGTGGGATCGTCCAGGATTTCCCTGAGGGCGGCGTTGAACTCGGCGGGCGGTTCCAGATCGGGGTTGCCGATGCTGAAGTCGTAAACGGGACGGCCGGAGCCGTCGGCGGCCATCAGGGCTCCCTCCTCGAACAGCTTGCGGATCCAGGAACCTTTCTCCTGGTAAGCGGCGATGCGCCTGGCAATGGGCATGGCGGGCTCCTTGTGCGGCAGGTTCGGCCAGCCTTGGCAGCCTGCGGGGCTGGCGGTTTTCCCGGAGATCTCCAATATAGTACGCCGGAAGCCGAGAAGGAATCTCTCCTTGTGTCCGGACTGGCTCATGAACGAATATTGCACCGAACTGGTTGCCCCCCCGAAAGACAGGAGCTAGGCCATGGCCCGCATCTACACCCGCACCGGCGACGCCGGCGAAACCTCTCTGGGCAACGGCGCCCGCGTGCCCAAGCCCCATCCCCGGGTGGACATGTACGGCGATGTGGACGAGCTGAACAGCCTGCTGGGGGTGGTTGTGGCCGTGCTGGAGCAGGAAGGGCAGGCCGTTCGCGCCGGCGACTTCGATCTGGCCCCGGCCCTGACCTCCATCCAGAGCCGCCTGTTCGATCTGGGCACCGTCCTGGCCAATCCCACCCTGTGCGACGACATCGCCCGCGGCCACGTGGACCGCACCGTGCCGGTCTTTCCCCAGGGCCTGCTGGAAGAGCATATCGACGCCATGGATGCCGTCCTGCAGCCTCTGCGCAACTTCATCCTGCCCGGTGGCCGCCTGGGCGCCGCCCACCTGCACGTGGCCCGCACCGTGTGCCGGCGCCTGGAGCGCAAGTGCGTGGAGCAGGCCCAGGGCCAGGCCATTCCCGCCGACGCCATCGCCTGGCTGAACCGCCTGAGCGATTTCCTGTTCACCGCCGCCCGGCTGGCCAACGCCGCCGCGGGGGTGTCCGACGTGCCCTGGACGCCGGCGCCTCCCGAGCCCGCGGAACCGGAAACCGAGGCCGGGGGCGACTAGTGTTTTTCCTGGGATTGTTTTCTTCCGATCCTCCGAATAAGTCCCGCCTGCCCCGTGTAGTGTCGGGGTCCACGGGTGACGTCGCGGCTTACGACGGCGCCCAGCAGGATCCCGACCGCGCCAGGGACCAGGCCGACATCGTGCTGTTCCTGGGTGGCGAAACCAGAGGATTCGAGGATCTCATGACACGCTACCGGCAGCGGGCCTACGGCATTGCCCTGGGCCTGACAGGGAATCACGACGACGCCATGGATGCGGTGCAGAAGGCCTTCATCAGGGTGCATCGTTCCCTGGACCGGTTCCGTCAGGACGAGCCCTTCTTTCCCTGGCTGTACCGCATCGTGCGCAACACCGCCCTGAACCAGCGGCGCGACGAGAAGCGGCACCGCGGCGAGGTGCCCCTGGAATGGGTGCACGAGACCGACGGCCGGCCCGATCCCCTGCAGGTCACCCTGAACCGGGACCTGAAGGATCGCCTGTGGGAAGGGATCCAGGAATTGCCCGACGAGATGAGAGAGGTCTTCCTGCTCTACCATTTCGAGGGGCACAAGTACCGGGAGATCGCCGCCATCACAGGCATTCCCCTGGGTACCGTCATGTCCCGCCTGCACGGGGCGCGCCTGCGCCTGCGTTCGGTGCTGGAACTGGAGGAAGAACAGTGAACGGGAAAGGGCCCTTTGACCCCCGGAAGGAAGCCCACCTGTTGTCCGGATTCGTCGACGGTGAACTGGATGCCGCCGACGAGGCCCGGGTCAGGGCTCATCTGGAGAATGACGCCGCCGCCCGCCGCCAGGTGGAAGAGCTGCGGCGCCTGAAGAACGTCACCGGCCACCTGCGCCTGAAGGCCGCCCCCCCCGAGGAATGGGAGGGCTTCTGGGACGGCGTCTACAACCGGGCCGAGCGTTCCCTGGGCTGGCTGCTGTTCGTCATCGGCGCCGCCATCATCGGCGCCTGGGTGGTGCTGCAGGTGGTGATTGCGGTGCTGGCCGCCGCCCTGCCCCTCATCATCAAGGCCGCCCTTTTCGTGCTGGCCGGCGGGCTGGCCCTCATGCTTTTCTCGGCCGCCCGGGAGCGCTGGTACACCCGCCGCAAGACCCGGTACAAGGATGTGAAACGTTGAGCTGATCCGGGGCATCCCGGACCCGACCCTCTGGTCTTTCCCTCCAACCTGGAGCTGAAAAATGAGTGAACCCATCCTGGTCGTGACCACACCCGACATCGCCGGCAAGCGCATCGTCAAGACGGTGGGCCTGGTCAAGGGCAACACCATCCGGGCGCGCCATCTGGGCCACGACATCATGGCCGGGCTGAAGAACATGGTGGGGGGCGAGATCCATGACTACACCAAGATGATCGCCGAGTGCCGCGAAGAGGCCCTGGACCGCATGCTGGCCGAGGCCCGGGCCAACGGGGCCAACGCGGTGGTGTGCGTGCGCTTCGCCACCAGCGAGATGATGGAACACGCCGCCGAGTTGCTGGCCTACGGAACGGCCGTGGTGGTGGAGGATATCTGACCCACCGCCCCGCACCGCCCGGTCCCCACAGCCTGTTCACATGAGAAGAGGAGCGCCCTGCAGAGCGCTCCTCTCATATTCCATGCATGGTCACACCGCCGGCCGGGCCGGCAGGGAAATACTGGAACTTAGTCCACCATGGAAATGGCTTCCTCGGGGCAAGCATCCACACAGGCCTCGCAGTCGATGCACTCATCGGCGTTGACGAAAGCGTGGCCATCAACCATGGAGATCACTTCGGTGGGGCAAGCCTCGACACATTCTTCACAGGCGTTGCATTTACTGACGTCGACGATAGCAGGCATTTCAATCCTCCTGTATGTGTGGAGTGGCCGCCAGTGCGACCTTGAACGCCATCATAATAGTCCTTGAAAGCTTCATGTCAAATCGGGAATGAGTATCAATATTCACGGTGTTGAAATCGTGAATATAAGCCCGGCAGAGTCGTTTCAGGGGGTTTTAACTCCGGCGACGGGAAAAGGGTCGCCAGCCGTCCTGCCTTGCCAGCAGGGGCGGCAGGCACAGCAGCAAAAGCCCCACGTCGCGCAGCAGCAGGGACAGGCCCACGCCGTGGCCGCCGTCGGTGTGGAAACACCCGCAGCTGATGTCCAGCCCGCGGGCCAGGGCGGTGGCGATGGCGGCGATGAAAACCACGGTCATGCCGGCGGTGAGCAGGGCGGCTCCCCGGCGCCACACACCCAGGATCAGCAGGGCCCCGGTGAGTGCCTCCAGCACGGGCAGGTAGTGGGCGGCCAGGTGCAGCAGGGCCGGCGGCAGGATGCGATAGTTATGGATGGCCTGGGCGAAACCTTCGGGGTTCTGCAGCTTGTCCAGGGAAGCGAAGATGAACACACCGCCCAGCACCAGGCGGCAGGCCAGGACCAGCAGTTCCATGGGGGACAGGTGCCGGCTCATGACGCGCTCTCCTGTTCCGTGTCTTCCTGTGGAGCGTCGGCGCTGTCCTGCTGGCCGGCGGCCAGGGGCACGAAAGCCGAGCCCAGATCGCCGCCGGCGGCCTGCCAGGCGCTCACGCCTCCGCGCAGGATCTGGACATCCTCGTAACCCCGGGCCTTCAGCCGGGCGGCCACGTTGTTGGCCCCCAGCATGTCTCCCTTGCCGAACACGATGATGGGGTCCTCGGGGAAGAGGATGTCGAACAGGGCCAGCAAGTCATCGTCGAACCGGGCCTCGCGGATCACGAAGGCCCCGGCGATGGTGGGTCGCCCGGCGGGGTCGCCGGGACGGGTGTCGATGAAGAGGTGGGCCCCCTCGTCGAAGAAATGTCTGGCCTGGGCGATCTCCACAACCGGGGCTTCCAGTTCCAGTTCATACACCGTGGCGTCGGCCAGCAACGGCAAGCGCTGGGGCCGCAACAGCCAGGTGCCGCCGGTGACGACCACGGCCAGCAGCAGGATCAGGCCGGCCTCCTTGAGGGAGACCGACCAGACAGAGCGGCGCTCGGGGGCGAAAGCTGGGTAACCCATGCCGGAAATCACATCCTGATCATGTAGGTCACGGGGACTTCCAGCGGGGGCAGGTCCTTCACGTCGGTGAAGATCTTGAGGGTCCCCTTGATTCGACCGTTGTTCTTGATGGCCCGCGGGTCGTCCTTGCTGATGGGCGCGCCGGACAGCATCACCAGGGCCTCGCGATTGGGAATGGTGTTGTTGACGGTGACGGTGATCTCGGGCAGATCGATCTCGGCACCGGTCACCTTCCACTCCAGGTCCGGGTCGAAGGGGGACACCCGCACCTTGCTTTCGAAAGCCTGGCGGTAACGGAAGTTGATCTGTTCCTGACTGACCAGCAATTGCTGCACCACCCACGAGGCCACCTCGATGTCCACGGTGGGCATTTCCTCGATGTTGGTGTGCACCCGCACGTTGTCGCGCAGCCGCCCGGGGGCCATGTCCCTGGGCAGGATGACCTCGAGCATGGCCTTGTGGGGGTCGCCTTCGTAGTTGTTGGTGGTCTTGACCTCGAAGTGGCCGCTGCGGGAGCGGGTAGCCGTGATCTCCAGGGGAGCGTCCTTGGACGAGGTGAAGGTCACCTGCTTGGAAAAGGTCTGGCCGGCCATGCTGCGGGGGAAGCCCACGCGCTGGGTGGGGGGATCGACCAGCAAGGGGGCGAACACATCGGCCAGCAGGGTGATGTCGGTCACCGGGTAGTCGGGGTCGTTGCTGTAGATGTGCACCATCTTCATGATCTTGCCGTGGAACTTCTTGCTGTTGAAGTTGATCTCGATGACGGTGGACTCGCCGGGGGCCAGTTGCTTCTTGGCCAGGACGGGGACGGTGCAGCCGCAATCGGCCTCGACCTCGCGGATGATCAGCAGGCCGGCCCCTTCGTTGGTCACCCTCACCGAGGTGTCGCGGCTTTCCATCTGGTTCATGGTGCCGAAGTCGATGGTGGTGGGGGTCACGGAAATGACCTGGGCCCGGGCCTGAGGGACGACCAGGATCATGGTCATGGCCAGGGTCAGCAATCCGAGGGCGAAAAGGGGCGTCTGGGTGGCACTGACTCGAGCTTTGGGGAACACGCGCTGCATGAACATACCTACCTGACTTGAAAACCGGATCTGACTGTTGAATCGGATCTGACTGTTGAATCGGACCTGACCGGGAAACCGGAGACCGATGGAAACCATCCTGGATGTCACAGTCGATCTTATACATCTGAACGGCGACCCGGTTCCGGGAATCGGGGGACCGGGAGGGAGGCCCTTTAAATTTTGACCTTTTCCTGGCCGCTCGCAAGCCGATAGGATACAAAAAGACGCGTGTCCCCGGGAGGGGAGTTTTGAAATTATTGCAGGAGACCGGGATGCTATCTGCCGAATCCAGATTCAACAGCGTGGGCCGGGGCTTGGCGGCCCTGGCCACGGTGCTGCTGGCGGGGACCCTGTGGTTCGCCCTGGTGGAAGGCTATTCCCTGGTGGACGCCCTCTACATGACGGTCATCACCATCAGCACGGTGGGCTTCCGGGAAGTGGGCAACCTGGACGATTCGGGCAAGGTCTTCGTCATCTTCCTGATCATCGGCGGCCTGACGGTCATGACCTACACCCTCAGCGCCCTGGGTCGGGACATCATCGAGGGCTCTATCCAGCGCTTTGTCGGGAGGCAACGCATGTTGCGCGAAATCGAAAAGATGCACGGCCACTACATCATCTGCGGGCACGGACGCATGGGGGCCATCCTGTGCGGCGAGCTGAAATCCGAGGGCGTGCCCTTCGTGGTGGTGGACGGCGACCCAGAAACCGTCGAGAAGCTCATCGACCTGGGGTACCGGGTGGTGGAGGGTGACGCCACCAAGGACCAGGTGCTGGAAAGGGCAGGGGTGGCGCGGGCGCGAGCCCTGGTGGCGGTGGTCAGCCGGGATGTGGACAACCTTTACATCACCATGAGCGCGCGGGAGATGGCCGAGAGCACCAACCCCGGGCTGTTCATCCTGAGTCGCGCCACCGACGAGGCGGCCACGCGCAAGATCATGCGGGCCGGGGCGGATCGCGTCATCTCGCCGTACCACATCGGGGGAATGCGCATCGTGCAGGCCCTGCTGCGGCCCACCGTCTACGACTTCGTGGACATCGCCACCCAGAACAAGGGGCTGGACCTCATGTTCGAGGAACTGGAGATCGCCGCGGGGTCCAAGCTGGACGGATTGCCCCTCAAGGACTCGGGAATCCGGGCGGGTTTCGACGTCATGGTCATCGGCATCAAGAAACCCACGGGCCGCATGGTGTTCAACCCCGGACCCGAGGTGATTTTGCAGGTCGGCGACGTCCTGATTATGCTGGGGGACAAGGAGCAGCTGGTGCGCCTGGCGGCCACCGGCGTATGACCCGGGCAACCCCCGGGTTTTCATAGATCTGGAGGTCCCCTCATGTCTCAAGGTTCCGCATATCAGCCCGTGGTTCTGAACGATCGGATCCACGGTTCCATCACCGAGCTGGTGGGCAATACTCCCCTGGTGCGCATCAATCGCCTGAACCCCGGTCCCGCCGAGCTGGTGGCCAAGCTGGAGTTCTTCAACCCCATGAGCAGCGTCAAGTGCCGGCTGGGCCTGGCCCTGGTGGAGGCCGGCGAGAAGGCGGGCCTGCTGCGGCCCGGGGGCGAAATCATCGAGCCCACCAGCGGGAACACCGGCATCGGCCTGGCCTACGTGGGGGCCGCCCGGGGCTACAAGGTGACCCTGGTCATGCCCGAGAGCATGAGCCGCGAACGCCGGGCCATCCTGCGGGGGCTGGGGGCCAACCTGGAGCTCACGCCGGCGGCCGAGGGCATGAAGGGCAGCATCAACCGGGCTCGGGAACTGGCCGAGGCCAACCCCGCCGCTTACCTGCCCGACCAGTTCAGCAATCCGGCCAACCCGGCCTTCCACTACCGGACCACGGCCGAGGAGATCTGGTCCGCCACCGGCGGCCGGGTGGACGTGCTGGTGGCCGGGGTGGGCACGGGGGGAACCATCACCGGCACCACCCGCCGTCTGCGCGAACTGAATCCGCAGCTGTGGTCGGTGGCCGTGGAGCCCGAGGGCTCCCCCGTCATCTCGGGTGGCCAGCCCGGACCCCATGTCATCCAGGGTATCGGGGCCGGTTTCATCCCGGGCAACCTGGACCGGGATCTGCTGAGCGAGGTGCTGACCGTCAGCAACGACGACGCCCTGGCCATGGCCCGCCGGGCGGCCCGGGAGGAAGGGCTGATGGTGGGCATCTCCTGTGGCGCCGCCCTGACGGCGGCCCTGGAGGTGGCCCGCCGTCCCGACATGGCCGGCAAGAGGATCGTGGTGATCCTGCCCGACCTGGGAGAACGTTACCTGAGCACGGCCCTGTTCGAGGGTCTGCGGGATTGACAGGAAGAACCGGTGAACCGGGACACGCCCGCCGAGGGCAGAAAGTGACCATGAGGGACGCAGAAAGACGCCGACTGCTGGCCGGCATCGCCGACAGGCTGGTGGAGAGTTACGAGAGCCGGGGAGGCATCAACCTCATCGGCGGCAAGAACCTGCCCAGCCGCGCGGCCGTGGTGGGGATCCTGGACGAACTCATGGCCCTGATCTTTCCCGGCTACCACGGCGACCCCGTGCCCCGGGACGCCGATCTGGACCTGCTGGCCGCCGGGCGCCTGGACTCCCTGCGGCGCAATCTGCGGGATGTCATCGAGCGCACCCTGCGCCACTGCAAGCAGCTGGATTGCCATTGCAGCGAGCTGTGGCAGCCCGAGGAAAACGCGGATCCGGGGGGTGATCCCCTGACCGCGGCCGCCGGGCGGCTGACCATGGAGTACCTGAACCGGTTACCGGATATCCGTGCCCTGCTGGACACCGACGTGCAGGCGGCCTACGAGGGTGATCCGGCCGTGACCAATACCGAGGAGATCATCCTCTGCTATCCCGGGGTGCTGGCCACGGTGGTGCACCGGCTGGCCCATCCCCTGCACCAGATGGGCATCCCCTTGCTGCCCCGCATCATGAACGAGTGGGCCCACAGCGTCACCGGGGTGGATATCCATCCCGGGGCCAGCATCGGACCCTATTTCTTCATCGACCACGGCACGGGGGTGGTCATCGGCGAGACCACCATCATCGGCGCCCGGGTCAAGATCTACCAGGGTGTGACCCTGGGTGCCCTCAGCTTTCCCCGGAACCCCGACGGCTCCCTGGTCAAGGGGGGGCAGCGCCACCCCATCATCGAGGACGAGGTGACCATCTACGCCAACGCCACCATCCTGGGGGGCAAGACGGTGGTGGGCAGGGGGGCGGTCATCGGGGGCGGCGTCTGGGTCACGGCCTCGGTGGAGCCGGGAACCTTTCGCACCAAGTGAGGAACCCCCGTACGCAGGACTGGACATGATTGGGAAGGCATGTTCAACTGTGTCCAATGAGTAATCCTGATCGTTCGGGCCTCCCGACTGCCACCGCGGAGGGGTTGATTTGACGGGCAATCACCAGAATCCTGAAGCTGTCATCGCCGAGCTTGAGGCCCAGCTGGCCGAGTGCCGGCGCACCGAGACCCTGTACCGCTTTCTGGTGGAAGCCATCCCCGATCTGGTCTGGCTGAAGGACCCGGACGGCGTTTACATCAGTTGCAACGCGGCCTTCGAGCGCCTTTTCGGGGTGCCCGAGAAGGAGATCGTGGGCAAGACCGACCATGACTTCGTGCCCGCCGACCAGGCCGATTTCTTTCGCAGGAACGATGTCCTGGCCGTGGAGGCCCGGGCCCCCCGCCTGAACGAGGAATGGTTGACCTTCTCCGACGGCTACCTTGGCCTGTTCGAGACCATCAAGACCCCCATGCACGACGATGAGGGCAACCTGATCGGGGTGCTGGGCGTGGCCCGGGACGTGACCGCCCGCCATCGCATCCAGCAGGACCTGCGCGAGAGCGAGGAACGCTTCCGCTCCCTGCATGACGCCTCCTTCGGCGGCATCGGCATCCACGACAAGGGCATCATCCTGGAGTGCAACCAGGGCCTGGCCAACATGACCGGCTTCACGCGGGAGGAGCTGACGGGCATGGACGGCCTGCTGCTCATCGCCGAGGAATCCCGCGACCTGGTCATGCACAACATCATGAGCGGGTACGAGCTGCCCTACGAGGTGGTGGGGTTGCGCAAGGACGGCACCACCTATCCCATACGCCTGGAGGGGCGCAACGTCCCCTACAAGGGCAAGCAGGTGCGCACGGTGGAGTTCCGTGACATCACCGAGATCAAGCTGGCCGAGAAGGAGCAGCAATTGCTGCAGGACCAGCTGGCCCAGGCCCAGAAGATGGAGTCGGTGGGACAGCTGGCCGGGGGCATCGCCCACGATTTCAACAACCTGTTGCAGGCCATCATGGGGTACTGCGAACTGGCCCGCATGGAGGTGGAGCCGGAAAACCCGGCCCAGGACGCCTTGGCGCAGATTTACCTGGCCGGGGAGAGGGCCAGGACCCTCATCGCCCAGCTGCTGGCCTTCAGCCGGCGCCAGGTGCTGGAGATGAAGAACGTGGTGCTGGATGACGTCATCCGGGACATGTTGCTGATGCTGCGCCGGGTCATCGGAGAGCACGTGGAACTGGATTTCCAGGCCGGCGCGGCAAAGTGCCTGGTTCACGCCGATGCCGGCAAGATCGGCCAGATCATCACCAACCTGTGCGTCAACGCCCGTGACGCCATGCCCTCCGGCGGGACCATCACCCTGAGCACCGAGGCCGTCCGGGTGGGGCTGGGCATGGGCCAATCCCCTGCCGATGTTCCCGGCGGTTCCTACTTGTTGCTGAGCGTGCGGGACAACGGCGTCGGCATGGATCGGGAAACCCGCGAGGCAGCCTTCGAGCCCTTCTTCACCACCAAGGATGTGGGGGTGGGCACGGGGCTGGGCCTGTCCACGGTTTACGGACTGGTCAAGCAGCACCTGGGTTACGTGGAACTGGACAGCACTCCCGGCCAGGGCACGGTCTTCCGGATCTACTTGCCCCGGGTCGAGGGCAAGGCCCACCAGGCGGGGGAAAGCCGCGCTGTCCAGGGGCTGGAGGGGAAGGAGACCGTCCTGCTGGCCGAGGACGAGGCCCTGGTCCGGGATCTGGCCCGCCGGGTTCTGGAGAGATCGGGGTACACCGTCCTGACGGCGGTGGACGGCGAGGAGGCCTTGGCCCTTTTCCAGGAGAACTCAGGGCGCATCGACGGCCTGCTGCTGGATGTCATGATGCCCCGGCTGGGGGGGCGGGCCGTGTACGACCGGATCCGGGAAACGCGGCCGGATATTCCCGCCCTCTTCGCCAGCGGCTATTCCATGGATTCGGTGCACGATGATTTCGTGCTGGAGGAGGGGCTGACCCTGATCCAGAAGCCCTACTCGGCGACGGATCTCTTGCGCAAGTTGCGGGATGTTCTGGACGCGAGCCGGGAAGAGCGATCAGACGGGTGAACCCACCCCGTCCACCTGGCCATCCGGCAAGTTCACCAAGTAGAAATCCTGGATGTCGAGCATGGGCTCCTGGGCCAGATCCACGGTGTACTGGTCCCGGCGCGACAGCTTGCGGCCCTGCCGGTCCCGCACCACCCGCACCACCGGGCGTCCCCAGTCGGGACCCCGCGCCACCACGAAGGCCCGCAATCCGTCGGACAGCCGGACCTCGCTTCCCACCGGATACAGCCCCACCGCCGCCACCAGCGCCTGCAGGTACACCGGGTCGAAGGCCGTGTGATCGCGCAGCATCAGGGAAAAGGCCTCGCGCGGGGACATGGGGGGCTTGTAGGGGCGGGCCGCGGTCAGGGCCTCGAACACGTCGCACACCTGGATGAGCGAGGCCACGGGGCTGAAACGCACCCAGTCGGGCACCTGGGGATAGCCGCCGCCGTCGTGGCGGATGTGGTGGCCCCAGGCTCCGGCGATGACCAGGGGGTGGGCATCGCCCTGGGCCAGGAGGATGCGGGCGCCCAGGGCGGCGTGCATCTCGGCCTGGCGCAGCTCCTCGGGGGTCAGGCGCTCCGGCTTGTACAGGATCTCGTCGGGCACGCGGGCCTTGCCGATGTCGTGCATCAGGCCGGCGGTGGCCAGCACCGGCAGCAGGTCTTCCGGCCAGCCCGCCTGGCGGCCCAGGGCCAGGGCCAGGGTGGCCACGCGCACCGAGTGTCCCACGGTGTAGCTGTCGTAGTCCGGGTAGCGCATGAGGTTCATGACGTCCATGGTCTGCTGGTCGGACACGTCCAGCAGGGCGGCGCTCACGGCCCCGGTCTGGCCCAGGTCCACGGGCTGGTCGCACGAGATGTGGGAGTTGTTGCTGGACACGGTCTCGTAAAGGTTCTGGAAGATGGGCAGCAGGGGACTGAGCTCGCGGGACAGATCGGCCCGCACCTGGTCGTCGTCTCCCACCTGGTAGTCGTCCAGGTGTTGCAGGTCGAACTGGATCAGGCCGGGGTCGATGGCCGGTCGGTCCCGGCATTCCTGGTCACGCTGGATGCCCTCCCGGTGGTGGGGGGATAGTTCGATGTTCCGGATGCCGTGGGAAAGCAGAAGGGCCCCGGATTCGGACAGGCGGGCCGTGTTTTCCTTGAGGGAGGCGGCCATGGTGAAGAAGGCCGCGGCCTCGTCGGCTTCCAGGGCAGCCCGGAACAGGAACCCTCCGCAGCCCAGCAGCCCGGCCAGGTCCAGCAGGGGGCGCC
Organism: Candidatus Krumholzibacteriia bacterium; assembly: GCA_963674845.2. Classification (GTDB taxonomy): domain Bacteria; phylum Krumholzibacteriota; class Krumholzibacteriia; order LZORAL124-64-63; family LZORAL124-64-63; genus LZORAL124-64-63. The sequence goes on from CAXXKE010000002.1 coordinate 175,710, forward strand.
CGGCGATGCTGGGGCCCACCAGGTAGCGGCCCTGGTAGATGAACTTGTCGTCGTGGATGCCGAAGAAGAAGCCCGTTTCCCCCCGGTCGGCCAGCATCAGGCGCAAGGCCGCGCTGAAATCGCTGCCCAGTTCGCGGACGCGGGGGTGATCGTCGAAGTAAAGACGCCGCTGGGTGATGCCGGTGGACAGCATGATGATCAGATCACTGATTCGGTTGTCCATTCCGTCACCTCCCCCTGCCCCTTGTAGATGAGGCGCTCGCGCAATCTGGCCAGGGCCGGCCCGGCCGCCTCGCGCGCCTCCAGGGGCCAGCTGTTGAGCACCATGTACTTCTTCTCGTCCAGGATATTGGTCAGGATGGGCAGGGCCGGTTCGCGCCCCAGCTCGCCCAGCCAGGTGATGGCGGGCACCACCCAGGCCTCTTCCATGTAGTCCCAGTGCAGATCGGCCAGGGCCTCGGCCAGGATGTCGGCGCCCAGGTCGGCCAGTTCGGGCTGGGGCTTTTCCTCGATGCCCTGATCCAGGATGGCCTGATAGACCGCCCGGTTGGTGGGCTGGTAGCCGTCCATGACGGCCAGCAGCACGGCGGACAGGGGATGGGGGGCCTGCTGGACCAGGGCCCGGTGCAGCAGCGGGCCGAAATACCCGGATAGGGAGGTGCCCACCAGGACCCGGTGCACCGGATACAGCAGGGGCGGTGGGACGTCGAAGAAGCCGTCGGCCACCTTCTGCTCCTGCAGGGCCGGCAGGTTCTCCAGCACCACCCGGGTCTCGTGCTCGCCGGCATCTTCCACCCTGGACAGGGAATCCAGCAGGGAGAAGTGGGCGATGCGGTCGCTCACGGGCAGGCCCAGCAGCAGGTCGTTGACCAGGTAGGGCCAGGCCCGCAAGCGCAGCCGCGAGCTCAGGCCGGGCCACAGTTCCCGCCACAGGAGCTCGGTCCAGCCGGGATGGTTGCGTTGAACTGGTCCCCAGATCATGGGCCACATGCGGGCGCGCAGCCCGGGGTCATCCTGGTCCAGCAGGGCGGCCAGGACGGGGACCACGGCGCGGGCGCGGGCCCGGTCGAAGCCCGGGGCGCTCAGGATGCGCAGGATGGTCTGCTCGATGCCGGCCGTCAGGTCGGCGGTGGGCTGCTGCTGCATGACCTGCAGGCACACGGCCAGGCAATTGCCGCCGGCGGTGGCCAGCGGGTCGGGCATGGGGCCCAGCGGGATCTGCAGTCCTTCCAGGGTGGTTTTCATCTCGTCCAGGGACATGGCCACCTGGCGGACGGCCCGCGTGGAGGTGTCGCTGCCCTTGCCCACCAGCTTGGGCTGGATCTGCTTGCCGGCCAGCTTGCGGCCGGTCTTCTGCATGCGCTGAAAGACCAGTTCGACCAGTTCCGGGTCCCCCGTGATCTGCAGGGAGCTGCGGGCGTGGGCGATGAGGTGATCCATGGTCATCAAGTCGGCTCCGGTGCCCGCCAGGGCCGACAGGATGCCCTGGATGGCCCCCAGCGATTCGGGGGGCACCCAGGCCAGGGGGTCGCCGTCCTCGCCCCGGGGCTCGGCCGAGGGGTCGATGGTGCTCAGGATGCCCTGGACGATGCCCACGAATTCCCGTTCCATCAGGCGGCTGCGCTCGGAGTCGGTGGCGCCCAGGTTGGTCACCATGTCGTGCTGGAAGAAACGCACCTGCTCGGCGGGGTCCTGGTCCGGGCCGGACGGGGCAGGTCCCGGAGGGGGAGCGTTGTCCTGGACCCGGGTCTTGAGGAAGAGGCTGCGGCCCACGGTGCGCACCGTCTCGGGCAGGCCCTTGATGCGGACCTCGGCATAGCCCACGCGCTTGCCCACCTCGGCGTGGGCTTTCTTCAGGGCCGAGAAGGCCAGGTGCAGGTGGTCGCTGGTGGCGGTGGCGTCGATTTCCAGGATGGCCACGTGCAGTGGCTCCAGCAGCTGGAAAAGGCGGCGGCCCTCGGCCTCGTCCCCGGCCAGGTACCCGTCATGGATGATGAGTCCCTCGCCCTGGACGAAGATTTCCAGGGTCTCGAAACCGGCCACGGCCTTCTGGAAGGCCTCCTCGGCGGCCCGGGCGGTGGAAATGAAGCGGGCGTGGCTGGGCTGGTAGTACGAGCCGATGGTCAACAGCCGGTCCAGGGCCCCGCACAGCGCGCGATGGCGGCTGTGCATGGGGTTTTTCTGCACCTTGTCGTCCTTTGACTGGCGATCCTGTGTCCGGGCGGAAGACATACGGGCGGCCGCTGCTCCTGGCTGGGAGTCCGTTTTGCAAAAAACCTGTCAATCCCTGTATCGGCCGCGAGGGGGAACTTTTAACTCCATTGTGCCCTGGTGGGCTTTCGGCCCCAGATCTGGTTTTGTGAACGGCCCGCAAGCTATTATCTTGTGCCCAAGCCAATTCAACCAAGGAGGACGAGTCATGAAGACTCCCTGGGCAGATAACGAGATGAACGAGCAGTTCAAGCACAAGATCGGTCTGGCCGAGATGCTCAAGGGTGGCGTCATCATGGACGTGACCAACGCCGAGCAGGCCAAGATCGCCGAGGAAGCCGGCGCGGTTTCCGTCATGGCTCTGGAGAGGATCCCCTCGGATATCCGCAAATCCGGCGGCATCGCCCGCATGTCCCAGCCGGGCATGATCCAGAAGATCCAGGAAGCGGTGTCCATTCCCGTCATGGCCAAGGTGCGCATCGGCCACATCGCCGAGGCCCAGATCCTGCAGGCCCTGGGTGTGGACTTCATCGACGAGTCCGAGGTGCTGACCCCGGCGGACAACAAGAACCACATCTACAAGCACGACTTCAAGGTGCCCTTCGTGTGCGGTTGCCGCAACGTGGGCGAAGCCCTGCGCCGCATCGGTGAGGGGGCGGCCATGATCCGCACCAAGGGCGAGGCCGGCAGCGGCGATATCGTCGAGGCCGTGACCCACATGCGCGAGGTCCAGGAGGGTATCCGCCGCCTGCGCATGCTGCCCGCCGACGAGCTCATGGCCGAGGCCAAGAACCTGGGCGCGCCCTACCACGTGCTGGTGGAGACCGCCGAACTGGGCAAGCTGCCCGTGCCCAACTTCGCCGCCGGCGGCGTGGCCACTCCGGCCGACGCGGCCCTGATGATGCAGCTGGGCGCCGAGACGGTCTTCGTGGGCAGCGGCATCTTCGCCAGCGAGGATCCCGCCCCCCGGGCCAAGGCCATCGTCGAGGCCGTGACCTACTACGACGACCCCAAGAAGCTCATGGAAATTTCCATGGAACTGGGCGAGGCCATGAAGGGCCGGGCCGTCAACGAGATGGGTGATGACGAGAAGATGGCCGGCCGCGGCTGGTAGCGCATTCCCCTTGATTCCGGCCCGGAAGACCTGGTCTGACCAGATCTTTCGGGCCGTTTCCGGACCGGAGCAGGAGAGAACCCCATGAAACCCATCGGTCTGCTGACCCTGCAGGGCGATTACGAGAAGCATCGCCAGGCCCTGGCCGTCCTGGGCGCCGAGACCCTGGCCGTGCGCCGGCCGGCCGAGCTGGAGCAGGTGGCGGGGCTGATCATTCCCGGCGGCGAGAGCACCACCCTGACCCGGCTCATGGATTCGGGCGGTCTGCGCCGGCCCCTGCTGGATTTCGCCGCCACCCGCCCCATCATGGGCACGTGTGCCGGCCTGATCATGCTGGCCTCGGGGCTGGAGGGGGAGGAGCAGGCCGATTTCGGCGTCAAGCCCCTGGGGTTGCTGGATTGCACGGTGCGGCGCAACGGTTACGGGCGTCAGATCGATTCCTTCACCGCCCCGGTCAGCCTGTCGGTGCTGGACGAGTCCCAGGACCCGTTTCCGGCGGTTTTCATCCGCGCGCCGCGCATCGCCGCGGTGGGCCCGGAGGCCGAGGTGGTCATCCTGCACCAGGCCGAACCGGTGGCGGTGCGCACCGGGCGGCACCTGGGCATGACCTTTCACCCCGAGTTGACGGGGGACCTGCGCATTCACCGGGCTTTCCTGGATCTGGCGGGGGCCGGGGCCGGCGTGCGCTGAGTTTCAGGCCGGGCAGGTCAGGGATTCACTTTTGCCCGGCTATTCCGTATCCTGATGGGGATTAAATGGGTCCGGACGGTCCGACCTGGAGGCATTCCCGACCTCTGCCGCCAGGCGACCCGGCTCACGCATGCAGGGCCTACCGTCTATCAAACAAAGGATTTTCACCATGAAGAAATTGCTCGCTCTTGCCGCCCTGGCGCTGGTGCTGGTGCCTGCTCTCGTCCTGGTCGGTTGCGGTGGAGATGACGACCCCGGCACCCCCGGGGAAACCGGGTGCTCGCTGACATTGACCGCGCCCACCGGCGGGGCCAGCTACCTGGCCGGCGAGGAATTGCGGATCCGCTGGGAGCAGGAGGGTTCGGCCACGGTGCAGGTCGATCTGCTCAAGGGTGGGGACTTCGTGGCCAACATCGCGTCGGTCCTGGGCCGGGAGCAGTATGGCTGGAACGCCGTCACCATGGGAGCGGCCTCGGGCGACGATTTCGCCATCCGCCTCACCGCGGACGGGGTGGACGGCTGCGGCGACACCAGCGAGGAATTCGAGATCATCGACGCCTCCGCCTGTGATTTCAATTTCACCGTGGAGGAAAACCAGGCCTTTGCCGAGGGTGATGATTTCCTGATCACCTGGAACAGCCAGAGCACCACGGGGCTGGTGGAGATCGAACTGTGGCGCATGGATGACAACGACTTCCCGGTGGGCTTGATCGCCGCCGATGTTCCCAACACCGGGTCCTTCCACTGGAGCGTGGATTCCCTGCATGCCGGGACCTACAACTACTACTACCTGAAGATCAGGGACAGCCGGGTGCCCAGTTGCGGGGCGGCCAGCTTGCCCTTCCGCATCGTGGACAGTAACCTGTGTTCCATCCTGGCCAACAGCCCCCAGCCCGCCGCCGTGTGGACCGAGGGCGAGACGCGCCAGGTGCAGTTCACCGCCCCCGACGATGCCACAACCGAGGTGAATATCTCCCTGTACCAGGGCCTGGTGTACTGCAACACCATCGCCCAGCGGGTGCCGGTGACCCATGACATCGACAGCGTGGACTGGGTGGTGACCAGCGCCGGCGCGCCGGCGCCGGGGCACACCTTCCGCATCAAGTTCACCGACGCCAACGATAACTACTGTGTGGGCTGGAGCGGAGATTTCACCATCGCTGATCAGTGATCTTTTCGGCCCGAGGCTGAACTCCAGGGCAAGGACCATGTTCGCGGTCCTTGCCCTGGTTGCCGTGTGTCTGTCGGCGGGGCTTTCGGGGACGGCGTGGGCCCAGAGCTGGCTGGACGAGGACCCGCCCCTGTGGGAGGAGATCGACGCGGCCCGCGAGGCCCGCGAGGACAGTCTGCTGGCCCAGGGGCCCGAGGTGCGGGAGCCCTTCTTCGCCTTCCTGCTGGCCGCGGCCCGGGGCGATTCCCTGGGCGTCTGGAATGGGGCGGCCCTGCAGGAGTATGCCGCTGACCAGGGCCGCCCTTCCCGATTTCCCATGGAAATGATCCGCAACCTGAGCCGGCGCCGGCCCACTCCCGATGAGAACCGCAGCTGGCCCCGCTCGGCCGTCAAGGCCGTGTGGGAGCTGGAGCTCACCGAGGACCTGGACAGGGATCTGCCCTACAGCATCCTGGGTTACCACCCCGGCGCCCTGCGCGGCTCCCGGCGCATGTTGCTGACCGAGGTGCAGCTGGGCGCCCTGGCGGTGGTGGGCGAGCAGGGCCCGGTGACGGTGAGCGACGTCCTCCTTTTCCGCCTGGACCGGGGCCATCTGCTGCTGGACGTGGACGGCCTGGTGGACCGCCTGCTGGGCAAGGCCCTGGACGATTCGGCCACCCTGGGCTTCGTTCTGGCCCGGCACCGTTCCGCGCTGCTGGGGCTTGCCGTTTCGGTGGGTAAGGATGGCCGCCGCATCTATGGCGAATTCGATTTTCGCCGGGACAAGGTGCTGCCCAACGGCCGGCCCGTGGCCCAGGCCCTGAGCGCCGCCGGGCGCCGCCTCATGCTGGAGGATTACCAGGGTCCGGAACTGGGCATCTGGGTGGATAACTAGTATATTCGGGGCAAGTTTTGCTCCGGGTCCCCTTCGCTAATCCTGGGAGAACATCTGTGATGACGAGCCGGCGATTGCTGGTGGCCGTCGATGTGGACGGCACCTTGCTGAACACCGAATTCGATGACGTGCTGGCTCCCCGCATCGTGGCCGCCCTGGAGGCGGTGCGCGCCGCCGGCCACGAGCTGGCCCTGTGCACGGGCCGCAACACCCGCTCGGTGGGCGGGTTGCTGGAGAAGTCGGGCTGGTTTCCCGACGATCTGCCCCTGGTCCTGCTGAACGGCGCCCTTGTGCGCGCGGGCCGGCCCCGGCGCCAGCTGGTATGCAACGAGCTGGACGGCGATCTGATCGGGCGCCTGTTGCCCCTGTTCCTGAAGCATGACACCGTGCCCATGGTGTACGGCACCGACGATGACGGCGGGGTGGTGTATCATCAGGCCAGCCAGGGGAACCGCGTGCTCGAGGGTTACATCAACGTGCGGCGGGACAACGTGGGGGCCATCGAGCAGGTGCCGGACATCACGGCCCTGCCCTGGCGGCGGGCCCTGGAAGTGGGCACCATCGACGAGGAAGAGCGGATCCGCGCCCTGACGGACGATATCAAGGCGGCCCTGGGTGAGCGGGTGACGGTCATCAACACCCGCAGCCTGCTGGGCCGGGGGCGCTACTACTGGGCCGAGGTGTACCGCTCGGGCAGCGACAAGGGCACCGGGCTGGGTTCCCTGGCCGCCGAGTACGGCTTCGACCACGCCGACGCGGTGGCCATCGGCGACAACTACAACGACCTGGCCATGTTCGACGTGGCCGGCTGCAGCGTGGCCATGGGCAACAGCCCGGACGACGTGAAGGCCCGGGCCGACCATGTGGCCGGGCCGGTGAACGAAGGGGCCGCCGCCCAGGTGCTGGAAAGCATCGCCGCCGGCCGTTTTCCCTGTTCTTGATCAGGCGGGAAAGGTTGCGACGTGAGCAAGAAGCGTGAGAAGGACAAGCTGGGCGCGAGCCGGGGCTATCCCCTGCCCCCGGTGGACGAGGCCCCGACCGAGGGGCGGGACTGGCCCACGGGCGAGCACAGCCTGGAAGAGGGAAACATCCGCGAGATGGGGTACGCCTTCGTGGACCTCATCGTGGAGTACCTGAAGGGGCTGGAGGGCCGCCGCGTGTACGGGCCCCTGTCGCCGGTGGGACTGGACGAGATGTTCGCCGAACCCATCCCCGAGGAGGGCGCGCCCCTGAACGAGGTGGTGCAGGATTGTCGCACCCGGGTCTTCCCCAACACCATGGCCATCGGCAGCCGGCGTTACTTCGGCATGATGAACCCGGCGCCCCTGCCCATCGCCATCTTCAGCGAGGCCCTCATCGCGGCCATGAACCAGAACGCGGCCTCCTGGCGCCACGCTCCCAGCGGCACCGCCCTGGAAAAGCGGGTCATCCGCTGGCTGTGCGACCTGTTCGGCCTGCCCGAGAAGAGCTTCGGCACCCTGGCCTCGGGGGGCTCGCTGGCCAACATCACCGCCCTGAAGCTGGCCATCAACCGGGCCCTCGGGCGCGACCTTTCGCAGGTGGACAACCTGGACAATCCCGGCCCGGAAATGGCCAAGCTGACCTTCTACGTCAGCAGCCAGGGGCACTACAGCTTCGACAAGGCCGTGGACGTCCTGGGCCTGGGCCGGGCCCAGCTGCGCAAGATTCCCCAGGACGACATCTTCCGTATCGATCTGGTGGAGCTGGAAAAGACCATCAAGGCCGACCTGGACGGCGGCCTGAAACCGGCCTGCATCATCGGCGTCGGCGGCAGCACCAACACCGGCAGCATCGACAAACTGGATAGGTTGGCGGAACTCGCCCGCCGGTACGGGTGTTGGTTCCACGTCGACGCGGCCTACGGGGGCGCCGTCATCCTTTCGGACATGTACGGGCCCATGCTGCGCGGCATCGAGGAAGCCGACTCCATCACAGTCGATCCCCACAAGTGGTTCTACATGCCGTTCTCGGCCGGGGGCATCCTGGTGCGGGAGGGGGACTTCCTGCGCAAGAGCTTCCTGGTGCACCCCGAGTACTACATGGAGAAGGTGCAACAGGATGAGGGCGGCGAGCTGGACACCGACGGCCAGGGGCAGCGGGTCATTCCGGACGCGCGCGGTTTCCATCGCGGCGACAAGGTGAACTTCTTCCAGTACGGCATCCAGGGCAGCCGCCGGCTCAACGCCCTGAAGCTGTGGCTGGCCATCAAGATGGTGGGCCGGCGCCAGTACGCCGCCTGGATCGAGAAGGACATCGAACTGGCCCGCATCATGGCCGCGCGCATGCGGCGGCAGCGGGATTTTCGTATTCTCGGGCCCAACACCCTGGGCATCTGCAACTTCCGCTGGGAACCCCTGGACGAGCAGGGCCAGCTGCGCTTCGGCCAGGAAGAGAACGACCGGCTGAACCAGGAGTTGCAGGAAACGGTGGAGCGTGAAGGAGATGCCTGGTTCAGCTACACGCGCCTGAGCGGTCAGGTGGCCCTGCGGGTGAACGTGGAGAACCGGTGCATGGAACAGGCCGATATCGACCGGCTGGTGCAGGTGATCCTGCGCGCGGCCGAGGGCATCCTGGCCCGGCATTGATCCGGGCCGGGAATATGGACAGCAAGGAGAGAAGCATGGTTCGCAAGCTGGTTTTCATCACCTCGGTTTTCCTGGTCCTGCTGGCGAGCGCCGGTGGGGCCCTGGCCCAGATGAAGGATTCGTCCACGGTGGTCAAGGTGGCCCCGGTCAAGGTCGAGCTGACGGCGGCGCCCGGGCAGCGGGTGGCCATGGCCGTCAACGTGGACATCGATCCCACCTGGCACCTGTACGCCCACGGCGACACCAACTTCATCGGGCTGGATCTGGCTCCCTCGGCCTTCTTTCCCCTGCTGGAATTCGCGGCCGAGTATCCTCATGGCCACGAGGGGGAATTCTTCGGCGAAAAGGTGGAGATGATCGCCGGCAAGAACGTCATCCAGGCCTCGGCCCTGGTGGCCGACGGCATGCCCGCGGGCCAGTATCCCCTGGATTTCGAGGTGACCATCCAGGCCTGTGACGACAAGACCTGCCTGGCCCCGGCCAACGTGCCCGTGTCCTTCACCCTGACGGTGCAGGAGAGCGCGGAGTGAAGACCATCTACGTGGGCAACCTGCCCTTCGAGGCCGGCGAAGACGAGCTGCGCGGCCTGTTCGCCGACCACGGCGAGGTGCTGAAGGTGACCCTGGTGACGGACCAGGAAACGGGCCGGCCCCGGGGCTTCGGTTTCGTGGAGATGGCCGATGACCAGGCCATGGTCGCCATCGACGCCCTGGACGGGGTGGAGCTGGCGGGTCGGCAGCTGCGGGTGAACGAGGCCCGTGACCGGGGAGCCCGGCCGCCGCGCCGCCAGTGGTGAGAGGACCGCGCCTCGCGGAATAAAGGAAACGGCCGCCCCCGCAAGAGGGCGGCCGTTTTGCTGAGCGCAACGGGCCGTGGCGGTCCTCAGGCGTTCTGCCGGCGCAGCCAGACCAGGGCCGAAAGGCCCACCGTCATGGCCAGCCCCATCCAGACGAAGGGGTGAACGCCGGCCAGGCGGGTGGCCAGACGGTCGCCGCTGCCCACCATGAAGCCCGCCAGGAACAGGCCCACCCCCGCCGGGGCCAGCTGGACCAGATGGTGCCACTGCAGGGGGCCGCGGGCCACTTCCCGCCGGCCCGGAGCCAGCACCGGGGGCGCCGGCTTCTCGTACTCGGCCAGCAGGGACTCACGCCAGTCATCGCCGGGCTGCCGGAAGGCGGGATCCTCGTACACCTCCGCCGAACGCAACCAGCGGGCCAGGCTTTTCTTCTCATTCATGATCATCCTCCAGCAGGCGACGAAGACGGGTCAGGGCGCGGTGGCTGCGCACCTTGGCGGCGCTCTCGCACACGGCCAGCCGCTGGGCCACCACGGCGAAGGGCAGCTCTTCCAGATAGCGCAGGGCCAGCACTTCCTTGTCCCGCAGGGGCAGCCGGTCCAGGGCGGCGCGCACGGTGGCGGCGGTTTCCTGCCGTTCCAGGGTGCGCAGCTGGTCCTCGGCGCTGTCGGGACGGTTGTCCAGGGAATCCAGGGTCTCCCAGCGGCCCTGCTGGCGGCGCGCCTTCTGGATCTGACGGATACCCTCGCGCCAGGCGATGCGGTACAGCCAGGTTGAGATGCGGCTTTCCCCGCGAAAGGCGGGCAGGCCGCGCAGGGCCTTCTGGAAGGTGCGGGACAGGGCTTCCTCGGGCTCGGGCACGCCCTGGCGGGCCAGGACGCTGCGCACCAGGGCTTCCCAGTCGGACAGGAAGAGGCCGGCCGTCCTCCGGTCCAGGGGAAGGTAGCGCGCGGTGTTTTCCCGCGGGTCGTTGACTGTGGCCGGCGCGTCGTTGTTCATACCATCTTTGACCCTGTGATCAGGGGAAAGGTAACACCGCCGCAAAAAAATTTTCCGCAAGCTGTAACCAGGGTGGCGGGGGCGGGGTCCAAGGGAGTGTAGAAAGCAGACGAGGCCGTGACGGCCAACCGGCTTTTTCCCGAGTTATTCCCGAGTCTGTCCCGAGGAGCGACCCATGATCATCCAGACCACCACCCTGGCCAGCATCGTTGATTCCGGACTTCTGATGCCCCTGGTCATCGGGGCCCTGTCCATGTGCATCCCCATCGTGGCCATCATCACCGATTACTTCCAGAAGAAAAACAAGCTGCGGGTGGTGGAAAAGGCCATCGAGCACGGCGTGAACCCCGACGAGCTGAACCTGGACAGGGTGAGCACCGGTGACGATTCGGTGCGCCTGCCCTACCGCGGCGGCATGGTGTGCGTGGCCGTGGGCGTGGCCCTGGTGGTGGCGGGCTGGTACCTGCCCATGCCCGACCAGTTCCTGAACACGCTGATGCTGATCGGGGGCGGGGTGACGGGCCTGGTGGGGGTGGCCCTGCTCATCAACGACCGCATGAACCGGGACCGCTTCGAGGACCGCAAGACGCTCTAGCGGGGAAACATCAGGCCAGGGGGCAGGGCCCGGCGCCGGCGGCGTCGGGCCTTTCGCATGAGTTCTTGAATAACCGGGTTCAGGGGGCCATTGTTACCCACTTACCCGGGAGGTGTTCATGAAAGCATTGTTCCACATGCCCTGGTCTACCTTCGGCGCCATCGTCGTCCTGGGGGGCACCATCGTCCTGGCCCTGGTCTGGGCCCTCATCGACAAGCAACGCGAAGGAAAGGATGCCTGATGCTGATCTACGTCCTGGTCCTGGTGGTTTATCTGGGCCTGCTGGTGGCCATCGGCATCGCCACCAGCGGCCGCAGCCGCAACGCGGGCGACTTCGCCATCGGCGGGCGCTCGGTGGGCCCGTGGGTGACGGCCCTCAGCTTCGTGGCCGCCTACTACAGCAGCGTGGTGATCATCGGCGGCGGCGCCTTCGGCTGGCGCTTCGGCCTGCCCACCCTGTGGGTGGGGGCGGGCAACGTCCTGCTGGGCACGACCCTGGCCTGGATCATCCTGGGCAAGCGGGTGCGGCGCTTCACCGAGAACCTGGACGCCATGACCCTGCCCGGCTTCTTCGCCGGACGTTACGGTTCGGCCGAGACTCGCATCTTCAGCGCCGGGGCCACGGCCCTTTTCCTGATCATCTACAACGTGAGCGTGCTGAAGGGCATGGCCAACAGCTTCGAGGTGCTCATGGACCTGCCCTACTGGGCGGGAGTGCTCATCTCGGGGGCGGTCATCCTGTTCTACACGGCGGTGGGCGGCTACCTGGCGGTGGTCTACACCAGCTTCGTGCAGGCCCTGGTCATGATCGCGGCCCTGGTGTTGCTGACCTTCATGTCCCTGCAGAAGGTGGGGGGCATGACGGCCCTGGTGGACAAGTTGCACACCATGGATCCGGGCCTGGTGGCCACGCCGGGGGCGTGGGGCTGGGCCGGGCTCATCAGCTTCACCCTCATCGTGAGCATGGGCACCTGGGGCATGCCTCAGCTGCTGGTGCGTTTCTACAGCATCAAGAACGACAAGATGCTGCGCCTGGGCACGGTCATCGTGACCGTCGGCGCCTCGGTGGCCCTGCTGCCCTACCTGAACGGGGCGGTGGCCCGGGTGCTGGTGCCCCAGCTGGACAGCGCCGACCAGGCCATCCCCTCGCTGACGGCTCTGGTGCTCAACGACTGGGGCGGGGCCCTGTTCCTGGCCGGCGTGGTGGCCGCCGGCATGAGCACCTTCGCCGGGGTGCTGATCATCATCAGCAGCTCCATGGTGCGGGATGTGTGGATCCACGGCCTGGGGCGGCAGCTGAGCCCGGGGGCCGAACTGAAGGCCAACCGCCTCATGAGCCTGGCGGTGGGTGTGATCAGCGTGCTCATCGCCCTGAAGCCGCCGGCCCTGGTGCTGGTGCTGACGGCCTTCTCCTGGGCCATCATCGCCTCGACCAACCTGTGGCCCCTGCTGTTCGGCCTGTACTGGAAGCGCACCAGCGCCCGGGCCACCCTGTACAGCATGGTGGCGGGAGTGGCGGCGGCCCTGATCTGGCAGGCCTGGCCCAAGGTCTCGGCCCTGCCAGACCTTCCGGCCACCCTGGCCGGGGTTCACGGCTTCGTGGTGGGCACCACGGTGAGCTTCGTGGTGATCCTGGTGGGCACCCTGCTGGGCAAGCCGGCCCCCGAGCAGGCGGTGCGCCGCGCCTGGGGGGAATGACGGCTTCCCCATCGACGGCATGAAGAAGGCCCGGTGACGGTGACGGTCGCCGGGCCTTGGCTTTGGGGGAAGATGGTCAGACCTCCAGCAGGTCCATTTCCTCGTCGGTGAGGGTGTGGACCTGGCGGGAACCCTTTGTGCCGAAGTGGCGGGGGCCGGCCTTGGGCGGGCACCCGGCGCTGGACGGTTCCCGGTCGTCGCTGCTGGCCTGTCCAGCCACGATGTCGTTCAGGTTGCGCACCAGTCCGTCCAGGATGCCCGCCTGGGCGGAGAGCTCCTCGCTGGCGGCGGCCGACTCCTCGGCGCTGGCGGCGTTGCCCTGGGTGACCTCGTCCACGTCGCGCACGGCCTGGGATATTTGGCCGATGTTGCCGGCCTGGGTGGCGCTGGCGCTGTTGACCCGGTCGGCCAGGTCCGCCACCTCTGTCACCTTCTGGACGATCTCCTCCAGCAGGGCCGACACCTCGGCGGCCACCGCCACGCCCTGGTTGGCGTGCTGGGCCGACTCTTCCAGCAGCGCGTTGGTGTTGCGGGCCGCCTCGGCGCTGCGCTGGGCCAGGTTGCGCACCTCCTCGGCCACCACGGCGAAACCCTTGCCCGCGTCCCCGGCCCGGGCCGCCTCCACCGCGGCGTTCAGGGCCAGCAGGTTGGTCTGGAAGGCGATCTCGTCGATGGTCTTGATGATGCCGGTGGTCTGGTCGGACGATTCCTTGATGCGCTGGATGGCCTGCCCCATGCGCTGCATGGTGTCCTGGCCGGTGCGGGCCGCGCCCATGGTCTCCTGGCTTTCGCGGCTGACCTGCCCGGCCAGGTCGCTGTTGTTGCGCGTCAGGTCGGTCAGGTGGCCCAGGGTGTTGGAAATATCCTGCAGGTTCTCGGCCTGGTTCATGGCGCCCTCGGCCATGCGCGTGCTGCTGTCGGCCACGTGGATGCTGGCGCTGGAGACCTCGTTGCTGTTGGCCCCCAGGGCCTCGATGATGCGCTCAACCGGCTTGACCACCTGGCGGGTGACCACCCAGTAGAAGGCGGCCGAGCCCGCCACCAGCAGCAGCAGGGTCATGAGGATCTTCTTGAGCATTGCGGCGCGCACCATGGCGTCCAGCTGATCCAGGGACTGCACCACCTCGAAAGCCCCGTGCACCTCGCCCACCTGCCAGTTCTCCATGGTTCCGCCGGTGGGGTCCAGTCCCCGGTCGTTACCCCAGAGGTCCTGGCTGGAGGCCGGATCGCCGTGGCAAAGCAGGCATTCGGCCGTCAGGCGGATGGGACGGAAGTAGCGGATGGCGTTGAGCTGCCTGTCCACCACCACGTGCTCGGCCAGGCCCGCTTCCTCGAACAGGGGCAGCACCCGGGCCTCCAGTTCGTCGGGCTGGTTGTCGGGGTTGCGGGGGTGGAACTTGGGCACCTTGAAGGTGTAGTTGCCCTCGGCCGACTTGGCCATGCTGGTGCGCCAGGCCGTGACCACCGGCACCGCGGCCAGGACCTTGTCCATCTCGCCCCGGTCGGCCCAGTCCCGCAGTTCTTCCTTGCTGAACAGGCCCTGGTCCCACTTGTGGGCCATCTCTTCCCGGGCCGATTCGGCGGCCAGCACCACGCTGCGGGCCTTTTCCACGTACAGTTCCTTGGCCTGGTGACGGGCCTGGCGGAAGTCCAGCACCGTGAGCAGGGTGGCCAGGAAAAGGAAGCCCAGGCAACCCACCAGGACGATTTTCAGGCGGAGGTCTATATTCATGGTCCAATCCCCTGGATATGAAATGAAACGGCAGATTCGGGTATCATCGTTATTTATCGGAAGATGAGGGAAATCCTTAAGTTCTGGGTTGTGCCCCGATGATTGTTGCCGGGGCCGCCGGTGTGCTATGCTGCTTCTCACAAGACACTTATCCGGGCCTGGCGCGGCCCTTTTTCCGCGCCCCGATTCCTGAGCCCTGATTCACGCGCCCTGATTCCTGCGCCCCGAGGAGTTCATGATCACCCTGGAAAACATTCGCGAGGCCGCCGCCCGCATCGCCGGCAAGGCCCACCGCACGCCGGTGCTGACCTGCCAGGCCATCGACCAGGCCACCGGGGCCCGGCTGTATTTCAAGTGCGAGAACCTGCAGAAGGTGGGGGCCTTCAAGATGCGCGGCGCCACCAACGCCGTGTTCAGCCTGGACGACGCGCAGGCCGCCCGGGGGGTGGCCACCCACTCGTCGGGGAACCACGCCCAGGCCCTGGCCCTGGCCGCCCGCCTGCGGGGCATCCCAGCCTACGTGGTCATGCCTACCAGCGCGCCGGCCATCAAGCGGCGGGCGGTGGAGGGTTACGGTGCCGAGGTCATTCCCTGCGAGCCCACCCTGGCCGCGCGGGAAAGCACCCTGGAGCAGGTTGTCCAGCGCACGGGGGCCCACTTCATCCATCCCTACGACAACGAACTGATCATCGCCGGGCAGGGCACGGCGGCCCTGGAGCTGCTGGAAGAGGTGCCCGACCTGGACGTGGTCATGGCTCCGGTGGGGGGCGGCGGGCTGCTGTCCGGCACCTGCATCGCCACGGCGGCCCTGGCGCCGGGGGCGCGGATCATCGCGGGCGAGCCGGCCGGCGCCGACGACGCGGCCCGTTCCCTGGCGGCGGGGCGCATCATTCCCTCGGAAAACCCGCACACCATCGCCGACGGCTTGCTGACCAGCCTGGGAAAGCTGAACTTTCCCATCATCCAGCGCCATGTGCAGGCCATCTGGACCGTGGACGACCCGGCCATCACCCGGGCCATGCGCCTGGTCTGGGAGCGCATGAAGATCATCATCGAGCCCTCCAGCGCCGTGTGCCTGGCGGCCGTGCTGGACCACCCGGACGAGGTTGCGGGCCGGCAAGTGGGCGTCATCATCTCGGGGGGCAACGTGGATCTGGACCGCCTGCCCTGGCAGGACCGGCCCGCCTGAAGGGCCAGGCCCCGGCCATTCCCGGCGCCAGGACATCATCCAGCGACCCACCCTCACGGAGGAAGAATGAAGCACACCACACGCATCAAGGTTCGCGGCTATCACTGCGACTTCTACGGGCACGTCAACAACGCCCGCTACCTGGAACTGTTCGAAGAGGCGCGCTGGCGCTACCTGGAAGAGGGGCTGGATCTGGCCTACTGGAAGGAGCGCCACATGGGCTTCGTGGTGGTGGCGGTGACGTTGAACTTCCGCCGGCCCGCCACCCTGGACACGCCCCTGCTCATCGAGAGCAGCATCGACCGCATCGGCGGCCGCAGCGGCATCATCCGCCAGGAGATGATCCACGAGGATACGGGCAAGACCATTGCCGACGCCGAGCTGACCTTCGCCGTCATCGACCTGCGCACGGGCAAGGCCCTGCCCATGGAGGGCGAGGTCAAGGAAGGGTTCCAGCGCGTGGCCCAGGGGCTCGCCAAAACGGATGAATCCCAGGCGGATGAATCCCATGAGTGAGCCGCGGCCATCAGGGCCGGCCGGCCCGGCCGGTCCCCCGACCCCGTCATGGCGTCACCATCTGCAGGCCCTGGGGCCGGGCATCCTGTTCGCCGGCGCGGCCATCGGCGTGTCCCACCTGGTGCAGAGCACCAGGGCCGGGGCCGGCTACGGCTTCGACCTGCTGTGGGCGGTGCTGCTGGTGCTGCTGTTCAAGTACCCCTTCTTCCAGTACGCCCACCGCTACACCGTGGCCACGGGCGAGAGCCTGCTGCAGGGCTACCAGCGGCAGGGGCGCTGGGCCCTGGGACTGTTCATGGCCCTGGTGGCCGTCAGCAGCTTCATCACGGCGGCGGCGGTGACCATCGTCACGGCCGGCCTGGCCGGGGCCCTGCTGGGTCTGGACTGGAGCCTGGCCGCCATCAGCGCGGTGCTGCTGGCGGTGATCGTGGCCATCCTGCTGGTGGGGCACTACCGGCTGCTGGACCGCCTGATGAAGGTGATGGTGCTGGTGCTGGGCGGGCTGACCCTGGTGGCGGTGGCGGTGGCGGTGGCCCACGGGCCGGCGGGCGATCCGGCGGCGGGCCACCCGGCGGTGTTCTCGGTGGTGGGGCTGACCTTCACCCTGGCCCTCATGGGCTGGATGCCGGCGCCGCTGGATATCGGGGCCTGGTCCAGCCTGTGGATCCTGGAGAAGCACAGCCGGAAAGAGCCGCCCACCATGAAGGCGGCCAACATCGACTTCCACGCCGGCTATCTGGCCACGGTGGTGCTGGCGGTGGCCTTCGTCAGCTTCGGGGCCCTGGTCATGTATGGCACGGGGGTGGAGTTCTCGCCCCGGGGGGCGGTGTTCTCGCGGCAGCTGGTGGACATGTACACCGCCACCCTGGGCAGCTGGAGCCGCTGGATGATCGCCCTGGTGGCCTTCATCACCATGTTCAGCACCACCCTGACGGTCATGGACGGTTACGCGCGCACCCTGGGCCACGGGTGCGGGCTGCTGCTGGGGCGCGGCGGCAAGCTGTCCACGCGCGCTTTCGCCGTCTTGCTGCTGTTGCTGCTGGGGCTGTCGGTGCTCATCATCGGCCGGCTCATCAGCAGCATGCGGGCCCTGGTGGATGTGGTGACGGTGCTGGCCTTCCTGACGGCGCCCCTGGTGGCGGTGCTGAACTTCCGGGCGGTGAGGCGGGATCCGGTGCCGGTCGAGCACCGGCCCGGCCCCGTCATGCAGGTCCTGAGCTGGGCCGGGCTGGTGTTCCTGGTGGGATTCAGCCTGCTGTGGGTGTGGTTGCGCTGGCTGCGCTGAGGAATGATTCCCGGTTCAAGAGACAAGGCGCCGACCCGCGGGGGGCCGGCGCCTTTTTCATGCCGTGAGGCAGGGCCTTGCCAGGCGCCTTGCTCTGGGCCTTGCTCGGAGCCTTACTTGGAGCCGTGCTCCAGCTGGTCGAAGGCCTCCCGCATGCCCGCCTGCAGGGCGGCCTTGTCCTCCGCGGACCAGTCGGACGGATCCTCGCGGATGAAGGTGGTGCGGTCCACCCGGTTGTCGAAGCGGCCCAGGGGCAGGAAGAAGTCCTGGCCGTCGCGGGTGACCTGCACCGTGTCCTCCTTGGCCGACTGCTCCAGCTGGTAGGCCATGTCGCACACGCCGTAATCGCCGTACATCACGGCCAGGGGCACGCCGTGGTGCAGGATGCTGCCGGGATCGTTGGGATCGGTGCGGGCGGCGTTCTTGCGGCGACTCTCCTCGGGCTCGACCCAGATGTACAGGATGCTGGCCTTGCCCAGGATGGCCGGGGAAAGCTGGGCCAGGCTGGCCTTGTAGCCGAAGGGGTGCACCAGGGGCAGGGGCGACCCGTCGGCCCCGCCGCGGGCGAACTCGATGACCACGGTCTTGCCCTCCAGGGTGTCGGGCACCTCGGCGATCTTGTCGGCCAGCAGCTGGCGGGCCTCGGCCTCGATGGGCTCGGCGATCTCGCGCCGCAGGGCCTCGTCCAGGGTGCCGATGATGGCCTCGCCGCCGGCGCGCACCCGGGCGGCGTCGATGCGGTCGAACAGCCACAGGGCGGCGGACTCGGGGGCGGGTTTGTTCTTGTTGACCAGGTCGTCGTAATCCTCGTTCAGCAGCTCGATGAGGGTGAGCCAGTCGATGGGATTGCGGAAGGGCAGGGCCGGCGACAGGAAGAACATGCCGGTGTGGCCGCGGTCCGTCAGCTCGTCGGTGATGCGCCGCATGATGTGGACGTAGGGGAAGTCGTCCAGCTGGACGGTGTGGCCGATGCCGAATTGCTCGTGGCATTCCTCGGGGCTGAGGCTGGCCAGGTAGCGGCGGACTTCGCTCTTGCCGCTGGCGGGCAGGGCCAGCAGCAGCAGGACGTCGATATGCTTGGACATGGTGTTCCTTTCTCCAGATTGATCTCAAGGAAATATGGTTTACCGGCGAAAATATAACGTTCGCGGGGAAAAGTCGATAACCGGAGGAAAATCATGAGCCGCCGAGTCCGTTCCCAGAGCCCGCGCCGACCCCGTTCGGCCCGATATATCAATCACTTGCCGCTTCACGGAGGCCTGGTCCTGCTGGCGGGTTTGCTGCTGCTGGCGGCGCTGGCCCGGGCCGAGGCGCCCCCCGTCTTCACCGCCGACACCTCGGGCGTGCAGGCCCGGGACAAGGCGGCCACGGCGGGGGCGGGGTTCATTCCCCCCACCTTCAGCCGCGCCCATGTGAGCGGAAACGTGGCCGGAAACGCGAAGGCGGCGCGGGATCTGCCGGCGGCCTACGACGCCCGGCAGGACGGCTTCGTCAGCCCGGTCAAGAACCAGGGCGCCTGCGGGGCCTGTTACACCTTCGGCACGGCGGCCGACCTGGAATCGCGCCTGCTGGTGGCGGGGGCGGGGTTGTACGACATCAGCGAGAACAACCTCAAGGAGTGCCACTACCAGGGGGCCAGCTGCGCCGGCGGCAATCAGTACATGACCATCAGCCACCTGTCCCGGGCCGGGGCGGTGCTGGAGACCTGCGACCCCTACGTGGCGGCCGACGTGGCCTGCAACGGCGGATGCGAGGCGCGCTTTCACATCACGGAGTGGCTGGAGATTTCGGGCAGCACCCAGCCCGACCCGGCGGTGCTGAAGCAGTACATCCTGGACCACGGGCCCATCCACACCACCGTGTTCGCCGGTGACGCGACCGAACCCGTGTTCACCGCCCAGTTCAACAACTACAACGGCAGCGGGGTGCTGTACTTCACGGGCACCAACACGCCCAACCATTCGGTTTTCCTGGTGGGCTGGGACGACAGCATGGTCCACGCCGGGGGAACGGGCGCCTGGATCGTCAAGAACAGCTGGGGCACGGGCTGGGGCGGCACCTGCGGCTACGGCAGCGAGGGGGGCTACTTCTACATGGCCTACGGCTCGGCCAGCATCGGCAAGTACAGCTCGGTCATCCAGGGCTACATGGATGCGGACACGGACTTCAGCGTGCTTTCCAACGACGAGGGGGGCTTCACCACGGCCTTCTCGGGCGGCACCACCACCCTGTGGGGGATGTCCAGCCTGACCACCGACGTCCAGTGCTTCCTGCACCGGGTGGAATTCTGGACCACCGACGCCACCACCGACGTGGATGTGTACGTGTACGGCAGCTTCAACGGCACCAGCGCCAGCGACCTGCTGGCCGCCCGCTACGACCAGAGCTTCGCCGAACCGGGCTACCATTTCGTGGACCTGACCGAACCCCTGGCGCTGGCGGCTGGGCAGACGGTGCACCTGGCCGTGAAGTTCGGCAACCAGAGTTACACCTACCCCCTGGCTGCCGACGCCGACGGGCCCGTGGACGCGGGCAGCAGCCATGTCAGCACCAACGGCCTGGGCTGGACCGATCTGGGCCCCTACTCGGTTGACACCACCATCAGGGCCCGGGTGGGAGCGACGGCCACCCTGGGGGTGGAAGAGGATGAACTGACGGACGGGGATATGGCCCCGCAAGCGGTGGATCTGCAACTGGTGGCGGCCTATCCCAATCCCTTCAACCCCACCACCACCATCGAGTACAGCCTGCCCCGGCGGGGGCTGGTGGAACTGGCGGTCTACGATCTGAAGGGGGCCCGGGTGCGCTCCCTGCTGAGCGAGATGAAGGACGCGGGCCTGCACCAGGTGTTGTGGGATGGGCGCGGCGACGACGGAGGGCTGGTGCCCTCGGGGGTGTACTTCTGTCTGGCCGAGCAGGGGCGGCACCTGAGCGCCTTGAAGCTGGTGTTGCTAAAATAACTCGACTTTCCATTCATGGACCGAGCATACCGGTCGCCAGGCCCAGGAGGTTTGGCGGCCGGTTTTTTGTGGTGGCCGGGAGTGGGAAGACCGGCGGTGGCCTTCCCGGGGGGCGGTCGTGGGATTCCTGGGAGGGAATAGAGGCCGGCGATGGGCGTTATTCGAGGAATTGAAAATTAATTAATCCAATCACCCTGTTGGGAGGTTGTTCCCCTGGATGGGGGTGGGCTGGTTTGAGTGAAGTGGTTCTGACTCTTGCCGATGGAGGGCCGCCGGTCTCAAAGGTGGGAAACTCGTCGGCTTCTGGCAGCCTCCTCATCGAGGTCTGGAATTGATGACAATTATCCAACCTGCTGCTTATGCAACAGGGACAGAGACCTGGTTCCTGCAGGCTGGACTTTTTTTAGCCAGGAAAAAGGAAATTTCTAATGAGGCTTGGGATTTCCATTCTCGTATTAATCCTTGTTGGCTGCGCCGATAATGGGGTGTCTCCTCCACCTCCAGCAGCTCAGGCTGGTTGGCGACCAATGCATCCCAATCCTTTTGGAATATCTGTATTTTCCACCACCATTCTGGATTCCGGAGAATGGTGGGCGTCAGGCAATGATGGGGCCATTTTTCGATCAATCGATTCAGGCGAGAACTGGCAGCTTCTGCATCATGGCCGGGATCCCATACTATACGGATTGGGTTTCAGGGATTCTCAATTTGGGTTGGCGCTCGGCTTCAACACGGTGTATGTGACCTACAATGGGGGAGATGTCTGGGAAGAATTTGACCTGGAATGTGACACACCGGTATTTGACGTCTCATTCCTGGACTCTGGCGTCGGGTATATTGTCGGAGGAACTGGGCTTGACGGTCATGGAGGAATTCTAAGCACAACGAATGGTGGAGGCGATTGGGTACAGGTTGAAATCGGGTCAGTGCCTTCCCTGGAACGGATCTCCTTTGTCAATGAGAACAGGGGTTTCATTGTCGGGTTACATGGAACATTCCTTGTAACCGAAGATGGCGGGGTGGTTTGGAAGGCAATGAACCTGGGTAGGGAGCAGCATTTTCTGGGCTTTGATAATTTTGGTGAATCAGTACTGGGGATTGTTGGGGAGGATGGAACCATCCTGGTTTCCAGTGATGGGGGGGTGACATGGACCGACCGGTCCATTCAAACCCAGGAATGGCTGTATTCAATCGAGTTTGTTGACGAAGTCAATTGGCTTGTTGGAGGCGATCACGGGCTGCTTCTTCGAACCCGGGACGCAGGCCTTTCCTGGTACCTGGTTGAGGGCGGTATTTCGGACGTGGTATATAGCATCCAAATTGACCAGAATGGTTCTGGTTTCCTGGGGGGCGGAGATATTTATGTGACAAAAGATTTTGGGGAAACATGGCGACTGTCCCTGGAAGTCCCTCGACTAATTTTGAAAGACGTAGAGTTTTTTGATGCAGACAATGGGGTGAGTGTTGGACAAGGCGGATCGGTGCTTGAAACCAGAGACGGCGGAGAAAACTGGCTGCCTTCGTCTGTGAATTCGGATTTTTCACTTTTCGCGGTTGGGTTTTCGACCAATGGGTCGGCTTGCGCCGTTGGTGACAATGGAACGATCTTGCGAAAGCCAGCCTTGTCCGGTGCTTGGAGTGTCGTGCCCAGCCAGACCACGAGTTCCTTGATGGCGATTGACTTTTCAGGCCAGGGGCCTGGTGTCATTGTTGGCCTCGGGGGTGTTGTCTTGAAATCCGAGGATGCAGGTGCTTCCTGGAACGCGATGGAATCCGGGTTCGGGTTTGATTTGTATGGTGTTGCCTGCATTGATGAGCAAACCTATCTGGTTGCGGGTTACTCTCCAACTTTGATTAAAACAACCGATGGGGGAACAAGCTGGAGACAAATCCCCATTTCCATCGATAGCCCTGTGCAATCAATTAAGTTTTGTAATGAAACTGACGGCTTTTTGTCGACCTCGGGCGGGGCCATATGGAAAGGCGCTTCCGGATTTCGTGTGGGTAGCTTAGCAGATCTCGCCTAGAATGTCCTCCATGCAAGACAAAGACCTCTATGCCCAGATCCTCGGCGTCCAGTCCCCCTGGCAGGTCCGAGCGGTCGACCTCGACCTCCCTGCAGGCGAGGTTGTTGTCCATGTTCAGCACGATCCGAATGTGCCTCTTCGGTGCCCCGAGTGCGGGGAGGCGGTTCCCGGGTACGACACCAAGGAACGTCGGTGGCGGCACCTGGATACGTGCCAGTATCGCACCATCCTGGCTTGTCAGGTGCCCCGCTGCAACTGCCCCGATCACAGCGTCCATATGGTCAAGGTTCCGTGGGGTGAACCAGGAAGCCGGTTTACGGCCATGTTCGAGGCTTTGGCCATCGACTGGCTGAAGACGACATCCACATCGGCGGTGGCCAAGAACCTTGGGCTGACCTGGGACCAGCTGGACGGCATCATGCAGCGGGCCGTCAGGCGTGGGCTGGAGCGCCGGGAAGCGGCCTATCCGGCGGCCCTGGGCGTGGACGAGACATCGTTCAAGCGCCGGCATGAGTACGTCACCGTGGTTCAGGACCAGCAGAGCGGGCATGTGCTGCATGTGGCCGACGGCCGGGGCCGGGCCTCCTTGGACGAGTTCTATGAAGGCCTTGATGACCAGCAGCTTGGCGGCATCGAGTCGGTGGCCATGGACATGCACCAGCCCTACATCCAAAGCACGCTTGAGCATGTTCCGGACGCTGAACAGAAGATCGCCTTCGACAAGTTCCATGTGGCCAAGCACCTCGGTGATGCGGTGGACAAGGTCCGTCGCCAGGAGCATCAAGAGCTTCTGGAGATCCAGGACGAGACCCTCAAGGGGACGAAGTATCTGTGGCTGCGCAACCCGGAGAAGATAGGCTCAGGAGCCTGGGCGGCCCTCAGCGAACTGCGTGACCGGGCGCTGAGGACAGCTCGCGCCTGGGCGCTGAAGGAGACTGCGATGACGCTGTGGCATTATACCCGTCGGGGTTGGGCCAAGAAGGCCTGGCAAGGCTGGCTGGCCTGGGCTCAGCGGTGTCGCCTGGAGCCCGTGATCAGGGCCGCCAGAACGGTCCGCCGCCATCTGTGGGGGATCATCAACGCTATCGTTCTGAAGGTGACCAATGCCGGGGCAGAAAGCCTGAACGCCAAGATCCAGCGGTTGAAGAAGTGGGCTTGTGGATATCGGAACCGGGAGCGGTTCAAGGCGGCGATCATGTTCCATCTGGGAGGGCTGGATCTCTATCCGGCAGGGATCAGCAGGTCATGAGATGCGGATGTTACCCACACGAAATCCGGAAGACCCTATGGAAAACAAAAGATGCGGGCGAATCGTGGCAACTGTGCCAGTTATTGGCGGGGCCGGTGCTGGATCTGGATTGCACAACAGATGGAATGATTGTTGGGGTTAGTTATTTTGGAAATCTTGTATGGTCCCTGGATGGGGGAGAGGTTTGGGGTTACAGTGCCCTGGACTGGAGAAATCATCTCTTTGGTGTCTCGGTTGTCGAGCGGGATGCCTTGGTCGTTGTTGGAACCCATCTATCAGTCTTCAAGCGCTCTGATTGGCGAGAATCAATCAGTAACCAACTGGAGGGCGAAACTACCAAGTGGTTGGGAGAGGGGATTGGCTCCAAATGGTCAAATGACCGGCCTTCTGCACGCCAGCAAACGTCCTGCTTGATTGATTAGTATGCATGACGCCGGTGGTCCCCTGAATGTGGGTTGAGCCGAGTTGTTTTGGCTTTTCCACGAAATGGGGTCGATAAGGGAACAAAATTTTGAGCTTTTTGCTATTTGGTGTGCAAGCGATCGACCTGCGGTGTTTGTTCGTTGCAGGATGCGGGTCATGTGGATCTGTCTGTGTTCAATGTCCGGGGCCAGCTGATCAAGAAGCTTGTGTCCGAGACCAAGGATCGCGGGGAGTACTCGGTGGTCTGGGATGGTCGAGACAAGCAAGGAGCTCATATGGCCAGTGGGGTATATTTCGCCCGGTTTGTTTCTGGTCCTGTGTCCATGACCCGCCGGTTGGTTCTGGTGCAGTAGATCATTATACCCGGGGGTGGGTTGGAACCCGCCCCCGGGCCTTCCATCGAGGACAGTAATGAGAAAGTTTACGATAATTTTTGCATTGGTCTTGGCCCTGGGGGCAGGGGAGGCCTGCGGGCGGGTCTGGCACGTGGAGCTGGATGGAAGCGGGGATTTCACGGACATTCAGCCTGCCGTTGAGTCAGCAGCCCCCGGTGACACGATCATGATCGGGCCTGGGCGTTTTGACACCTTCCACGATTGTGTGGCTCCGGCCTGGACCGAGGATGCCATTGTGGCCATGGTACAGGATGATTTGACATTCATCGGCGCAGGGCAAGACCAGACCTATATCGGGCCACAGGAATATCTCTATTCGAATGCCTATGATCCCAAGGCCTTTTGTTCGGTCGATGGGTACAGCGCCCGTATCCAGGATTTGACCATCGATAACATTGAACAAGGGATTTATTGGTGGAGAGGACGGCTGGAGGTTGAGAATTGTATGTTCAGGGGGGGAGGCAATTCACTTTCGATGTTTTTGGGACTGGACAAAGGAAAAATTCAGGGTTGCACAATTGAAATGGAAAATGGTGATAAAGGCATAAGTTGTGCTTATTCGGACTCATTGGAAGTGGATGGGTGTAATTTTTCTGGACCAGGGTACGGCTTTACAACAGGAGCGGGCGTAGGCCAGGTTGACATTTCGGACTGTCGGTTTGTTGGGAATACCCATGGGCTAACATATGCATTTGGTTGCCATGGAACCATAAAAAATGTAGAAATAATTAACACCTTATCCCATGCATTACAGATCTGGTACAATGATTTCCCTGTTGTTCTGGAAAATGTCCACATTGATGGCGGGCAATACGGGATAATCGTCGATGGGTTGGATGCAGATATTGTTCGAGGAACCAATGTCATTGTTGAGAATACGACCATTTGGGCAATTGGCCAGGCTGCCAGTGCCGATGTCTCTCTCAAGAACTCACATATCCTCCCCGCCGAAGGCCTCGCGATGCACTTGTCCGGCTATCTGAATGACCACATGAACCTGGATTTCACGGGGAACTACTGGGGCACGACGGATCGGGATTCGATCGCCGCCATGATCGTGGACTTCAATGACGATTCGAGCATCCATGGGACCGTCCTGTTCGAGCCCTTCGCTGACGGCCCGCTTCCGACGGAAAAGCAGTCCCTGGGTGGTTTGCGCAGTTTTTTTCGTTGAGACGGTGTGAGAAAATATTTTCTGAAACGTTCCTGCTGGGAATGGTGGCTTTGCGAAATTCAGTCCCAAGATGAACAGTGGTCTCCTCCCGGGCCTTCCATCGAGGACAGTAATGAGAAAGTTTACGATAATTTTTGCATTGGTCTTGGCCCTGGGGGCAGGGGAGGCCTGCGGGCGGGTCTGGCACGTGGAGCTGGATGGAAGCGGGGATTTCACGGACATTCAGCCTGCCGTTGAGTCAGCAGCCCCCGGTGACACGATCATGATCGGGCCTGGGCGTTTTGACACCTTCCACGATTGTGTGGCTCCGGCCTGGACCGAGGATGCCATTGTGGCCATGGTACAGGATGATTTGACCTTCATCGGCGCAGGGCAAGACCAGACCTTTATCGGGCCACAGGAATATCTCTATTCAAATGCCTATGATCCCAAGGCCTTTTGTTCGGTCGATGGGTTCAGCGCCCGTATCCAGGATTTGACCATCGATAACATTGAACAGGGGATTTATTGGTGGAGAGGACGGCTGGAGGTTGAGAATTGTATTTTCAGGGGGGGAGGCAATTCACTTTCGATGTTTTTGGGACTGGACAAAGGAAAAATTCAGGGTTGCACAATTGAAATGGAAAATGGTGATAAAGGCATAAGTTGTGCTTACTCGGACTCATTGGAAGTGGATGGGTGTAATTTTTCTGGACCAGGGTACGGCTTTACAACAGGAGCGGGCGTAGGCCAGGTTGACATTTCGGACTGTCGGTTTGTTGGGAATACCCATGGGCTAGCTTTTGGATTTGGTTGCCATGGGACGATAAAAAATGTAGAAATAATTAACACCCTGTCCCAAGCCTTACAGATCTGGTACAATGATTTCCCTGTTGTTCTGGAAAATGTCCACATTGATGGCGGGCAATACGGGATTATCGTCGATGGATTGGATGCAGATATTGTTCGCGGAACCAATGTCATCGTGGAAAACACCACCATTGAGGCAATCTGGTTGGCTGCCAGTGCCGATGTTTCTCTCAAGAACTCACATATCCTCCCCGCCGAAGGCCTCGCGATGCACCTGTCCGGCTATCTGAATGACCACATGAACCTGGATTTCACGGGTAACTACTGGGGCACGACGGATCGGGATTCGATCGCCGCCATGATCGTGGACTTCAATGACGATTCGAGCATCCATGGGACCGTCCTTTTCGAGCCCTTCGCTGACGGCCCGCTTCCGACGGAAAAGCAGTCCCTGGGTGGTTTGCGTTCCATGTTTCGATGACCACTCCATGGGAGCCCATCCTTTTCCCCTGGGCCCACAGCCAGTTTTCGGTGCAGTTCCTGGAGCCTGCGAACGTCCTTTTCGGGGGAAGCTGGTTCTCCATCGTCTCGGGGGCCAACATCGAACCATAGGGTCGCCCAGGGTCCGGGGCATTCCACGCTTCTGCCACGGTAAGCCGGCGCGCTCCCTGGTGAGAGTTGCCCCCTCGGCACCCGCTCAACCGGCGGGATTCTCCACCCGCCCCATGAACAGGATGGCGCCGCTGGCGGTGTCCCGGATGAGGAACAGGAAGGGGTGGTCGGCCACCACCCGCGGCGGCATGCTCTTGCGCATGACCACGGCGGTGGCGGCGGCGGCCTCGGTGCCCGCCTCATCCACCTCGATGCGCGCCTCGTGGATGATCTTGCTGATGAACAGCCGGGCGTCGGCGATGCCGGAAAAATCGGCGCCCGGGCCGAAGGCCTGCTTCATTCCCAGCCCCGCCAGCAGGGATTGCAGCTCCTGGTGCTGGGACAGGGCCAGGCGCGGCAACTGCACCATGACCCCTGTTTCCCTCAAACCATTCAGCCAGCCGGCCAGGGCGTTGCCGTCCAGCTGCTCTTCCAGGGCCGCCAGGCCGTCGGCGGCGTCCGGCACCAGCAGGGTCATGGCCAGGCTGCTGTCCGCGTAGGGCAGCTCCACCATCTGGCCGCCGGGGATGGGGGCCAGGGGCAGATCGGCCTGCAGGCTCATGGTCGGGACCTGCACCACCGGGCCGGCGGCGGTGTGGAAGGGGCGCGGCCGGGTGCGCTCGGTCGGGAAGCGGTACTGCCAGGTGCCGTGAAAGTGGATGGCGTTGACCAGGACCAGCAGGGCGTCGGGGGACAGGTCGCCCCGCTGCAGAAGTTCGGGAATCAGGTGGTTGGTGTGGCGGGCCACCCAGGCGTTGATGGTGCGCCGGGCGGCCTCGGTCTGGCCGAAGTCCAGCGGCTGCAGGTCGGCCCCGTAGTTGCTGCGGCAAAGGTTCAGGAAGCTGTCCTCGAGGGGCAGCGAGCGTTCGGGCCACAGGCTGTTGGCCATGCTCACGTGGGTGGGCGCAGCCGCATCGCCGGGAAAGGCCTGCTGCAGGGCGTGGTTGCCGGCGTGCAGGGTCTTGGAATCGGCGGGATAGTGCAGGGTCCGGGTCATCTCGTCGGCCGTCTGCCCCCGGGCGCCGCCGTGGGCCAGGGCCAGGGCCAGGCTGATGCTGGTGGGGCTGAAGAAGATGTTGCCCTCGTCGCGGTTCATCCGGTGGTACAGGTCCAAGGCCAGCAGGTTCTGGCCGGCCACCACCTGCTCCAGCTTCTGGCGGGGGGCGCTCTGCCGGCTTTTGCCGCAGTCCTCATCATCGCGCCCCAGGGCGTGGGCGCCGGGTGCCGCGGCCAGCAGCAGCCCCGCGGTCAGGCCGAGGGGAAACACCCGGAAAATCATCTTGCGCATCTTCATGACCAAACCTCCTGACAGCCGGGACGCGACGGGGCGAATATCCGTTTACATCATGGCACAAAAAAAGTCCCCCGGCCATGGACCGGGGGACCCTGTGCGAATTATCCGGCTTATCCCTTGAAGGCCGCCTTGATGAACTCGCGCCGCATGCGGGCGATGTTCTGGATGCTGATCTCCTTGGGACACACGGCCTCGCATTCGCCGTGGTTCGAGCAGTCGCCGAAGCCCTCGCTGTCCATCTGGTCTACCATGCGCAGGGCGCGGCGGGTGCGTTCGGGATCGCCCTGGGGCAGCCAGCTGAACTGGCTGATCTTGGCGCTCACGAACAGCGATGCCGAGCCGTTGGGGCAGGCCGCCACGCAGGCGCCGCAGCCGATGCAGCTGGCGGCGTCCATGGCGTTGTCGGCGGCTTCCTTGGGCACGGGAATGGCGTTGCCGTCGGGAGCCGAGCCCACGTTCATGGTGATGAACCCGCCCTTGCCCTGGATGCGGTCGAAGGCCGACCGGTCCACCACCAGGTCCTTGATGACGGGGAAGGGCTTGGCCCGGAAGGGCTCCACCGTGATGGTGTCGCCGTCCTTGTAGCTGCGCATGCGGATCTCGCAGGTGGTGCAGCCGGCGTGGCTGCCGTGAGCCACCCCGTCCACCACCATGCCGCACGTGCCGCAGATGCCTTCACGACAATCGTTGTCGAACTCCACCGCCTCTTCGCCCTTCTTGACGATCTGCTCGTTCAGGATGTCGAGCATCTCCAGGAAGGACATTTCCGGCTGCACGTTCTCGACGGTGTAGTCGACGAAACGGCCGTCGGCGGCGCCGCGCGCCTGGCGCCAGATCTTCAGATGAATGGTCATACCTTTGTCTGCCATGACGCACCTCCTCTACTTGTAGCTTCGGGTTTTGACTTCGATGTCGTGGTACTCGAGGTCTTCCTTGTGCATGACCGGTTCGGCGTTCTCGCCCTTGTATTCCCAGGCCGAGACGAACATGAAGTCCTGGTCGTTGCGCCGGGCCTCGCCCTCTTCGGTCTGGTGCTCCAGGCGGAAATGACCGCCGCAGCTTTCCTCGCGCATGAGGCCGTCGCGGGCCATGAGCTCGCCCAGTTCCAGGTAGTCGGCCAGGCGGTTGGCCTGCTCCAGCTGCTTGTTCAGGTCGGCGTCGGTGCCGGTCATGGCCAGGTTCTGCCAGAACTCCTCGCGCAGCTTCTGGATGCCGGTGATGGCCTCCTTCAGGCCTTCGCCGTCGCGGGCCATGCCCACCTTGTTCCACATGATGCGGCCCAGATCCCAGTGGATCTCGCGCACCGTGCGGCTGCCCTTGATGTTCAGCAAACGCTGGTACTGCTTCTTCACGTCGTCCTCGACGGCCTTGAAGGCGTCGTTGTCGGTGTTGACGTCGTCCAGCTTGGTGCCGGCCAGGTAGCTGGCCACCACGCGGGGCACCACGAAGTAACCGTCGGCCAGGCCCTGCATGAGGGCGCTGGCACCCAGGCGGTTGGCGCCGTGGTCGCTGAAGTTCGCCTCGCCCGCCACGAACAGCCCGGGGATGGTGCTCTCCAGGTTGTAGTCCACCCACAGGCCGCCCATGGTGTAGTGGGGGGCGGGGTAGATCATCATGGGCACCTCGTAGGGGCTGTCGCCGATGATCTCCTTGTACATGTCGAACAGGTTGCCGTAGCGATCGGCCACCACGTCCCGGCCCAGGCGGCCGATGGCCTCGCCGAAGTCCAGGTACACCGACTGGTCGCTGTAGTAGGCGCTCTTGCCGGCGTCGCACTCGACCTTGGCGGCCCGGGCCGCGATGTCGCGGGGCACCAGGTTGCCGAAGGCGGGGTAGCGGCGCTCCAGGTAGTAGTCCCGCTCGTTCTCGGGAATCTCGTTGGGGCGGCGCTTGTCGCCGGCCTTCTTGGGCACCCACACCCGGCCGTCGTTGCGCAGCGACTCGCTCATGAGCGTCAGCTTGCTCTGGTAGTCGCCCATCTGGGGCACGGCGGTGGGGTGGATCTGCGTGTAGCAGGGGTTGCTGAAGAAGGCGCCGCGCCGGTGGGCCCGCCAGGCCGCCGTGGCGTTGCTGTTCACCGCGTTGGTGGACAGGTAGAACACGGGGCTGTAGCCGCCGGTGGCCAGCACCACGGCGTCGGCCTCGTAGCGCTTGATCTCGCCGGTGGTCAGCTCGCGGGCGATGATCCCGCGCGCCTTGCCGTCCACGATGACCAGGTCCAGCATCTCGTGCCGGGGATACATCTGCACCGTGCCGGCGTCCACCTGCCGCGACAGGGCGCTGTACACGCCCAGCAGCAGCTGCTGGCCGGTTTGCCCGCGGGCGTAGAAGGTGCGGCTGACCTGCACGCCGCCGAAGCTGCGGTTGGCCAGGGTGCCGCCGTACTCCCGGGCGAAGGGCACGCCCATGGCCACCGACTGGTCGATGATCTGAGTGGACAGCTGGGCCAGGCGGTAGACGTTGGCCTCGCGGCTGCGGTAGTCGCCGCCCTTGATGGTGTCGTAGAACAGGCGGTACACGCTGTCACCGTCGTTCTGGTAGTTCTTGGCGGCGTTGATGCCGCCCTGGGCCGCCACGCTGTGGGCGCGCCGGGGCGTGTCCTGGATGCAGAAGTTCAGGACGTTGTAGCCCAGTTCACCCAGGGTGGCGGCGGCGCCGCCACCGGCCAGGCCGGTGCCCACCACGATGACCTTGTGCTTGCGACGATTCCCGCCCGGGGCCACCAGGGGGTTGTCGATCATGTGCTTTTCCCACTTGTCGGCCAGGGGACCGCCGGGGATCTTGGCGTCAAGAATGTTGCTCATATCAGTGACCTCCCGGGCCGGCAACCGCGTTGGGATCACCTGAAATCATGAGGATGATCGGGATGAGGATGAAACCCACGGCCATGAGCAGGGCGAAGACCAGGGCAATCTTCTCCAGCACGGGCAGGTACTTGTCGTTGGCCCAGCCCAGGCTCTGGAAGGCGCTCCAGAAACCGTGGCGCAGGTGGAAGCCCAGCAGGGCCATGACCACCACGGTGAAGCCGGTGAACAGGGGGCTCTTGAAGGCGGTGACCACCACCTTGTACAGGTTCTTCATGCCGGCGTCGTGCTCGAAGGGCTGGCCGGCGTTGAACTTGAACATGAAGATGTGGCCGATGACGAACACCAGCAGCAGGATGCCGGTGTAGATCATGGACACGGAGGAGAAGGTCTTCCGGCTCTTGCCGCCGGCGTTCTTGCCGAACTTGTAGCCGGTGTCCCGGGCGGCGCGCTTGTCGGTCCAGGCCACGGTCACGGCCGAGATGATGTGGAACAGGAAGATGAGAATGAGAGCGGCCTCGAAGGCGTAGATAAGCCAGCCGTGAGCGACCGTTTCCAGGAAGTGGGCGTACCCGTTGAAGGCGCCCGGACCGAGAAAGAGGGTGAAGTTACCGATGAGGTGGACAATGATGAACCCCATGAGGGCCATGCCCGTCAAGCCGGTGATCACCTTCTTCCCGACCGATGACCAGGCAATCGATCCGAAAGAATCCATGGATTTTGCTCCTCGCAGGTGAGATGAGAGCGGTGATTTCTGGACTGAATTGATGACGGCGACAATTAGAACATAATCTGCGCAGACAAGCACCACAAAATTAATGTCCAATTGACAATGGTGTTCAGTTAAACCGTTGGGATCAGACAAAATCCCAGGGCACCGGTGGGGTGCGCCCGGGGGGCAGGATAGAGGCGGGTTCCGGGATCAACGGGCGGTCATTGGCCGCCCGTCATCTCGTCGAAAATGCGCGTCATTGTCAGGTGGCTGACGCCCTGGAACCCCCGCCCGGCGAAGATCTCGGGTTTCAGCTCGGCCACCTGCTCGCGGGCCAGGCCCTGGCTGATGGCGGCGGCCACGATTTCCTGGGCCTGGGCGAAGAACTCGAGCATGTGGTCGATGAGCTCGGGGCCGCCCATGTCGCCGTGGCCGGGAATGACGCGGGTGGAGGCGGTGCAAAGGAGGCGCAGGCGGCGCAGGCTGTTCTGCCAGCCGCTGATGGTGGCGCCGTGCTGGGGCAGCACGTAGGGGTACAGGTTGTTGAAGACCAGGTCGCCCACGTGCAGCACATCCAGCTCGGGAAAGTGGACCACCGCGTCGTTGTCGGTGTGCCCGGGCCCGTAGTGGTGCAGGGTGCAGGGGGTGCCGCCGGTGTCCAGCTTCAGGGTGGTGGCGAAGGTGGTGGCGGGCAGGAACTCGTCCGCCTTCAGGCCGGCGGCCAGCTCGGCCAGTTCCGGCGCCTCGGCGGCGGCCTGTTGCAGGCCCGGCCGGATGCTCTGCTCCAGGGTGTCGGCCACCCGGGGAGCCACCTTCTCGTGGGCCACCACCCGCAGCTGATCGCCGAACCGGCGGCGCAGGGCGAAATTGCCCCCGATGTGGTCGGCGTGGTGGTGGGTGTTGACCAGGGTCAGGGCCGAGGTGCCGATGCGCCCGGTGACGTCCTGCACCAGCTCGCCGGCCACCGCGGCCACGCAGGCGTCCACCAGCAGGGGGTGGCCGCCGTTCTGCAGCAGAAGCACGTTGCCGCCCCCGCCGGAAAGCAGCCACTGGCCCTTGCCCAGTTCCTTCACTTCCAGGGCGTCATGGGCGGCCAGGGCGGCGGGGATGCGCCCGCCCAGCAGGAAGGATCCGGCGTAAAGGGCGGCGGCGGATTGCAGGAAGCGGCGGCGGGTGAGCATGTGCGTCCTCTCCGTTGGGTCGTGCCTGGAGAAATGTTGCCGGCCGGATCGGCGCCCCTGAAGGGTCCGGGACCGTCCCGCCGGCGGGAAATTTCCGCACCGGGCAGCAACAATCATCACGTCAGATCATGGGAAGCGTGGGCGAATGAGCCGGCAACAATCTTCGCGGCACAAGCTAAGCCGGGACGGGAAAATCGGCCATCCCCTCAGGCCGGGGTCGTCCTGGCAAGCTGGGCCATCATGGCCATCCCCGGCAACAACAGCCTCTCGTTGAAATCGAAATCGCCGGCGTGCAGGGGGGCGTGGTCCGCGCCGGCCCCCAGGCCGAACATGGCCCCGGGGCCCAGCTGCAGCAGGTGGCCGAAATCCTCGGACCAGCGGAAGGGCGATTCCTCGGGGCAGACCACCGGCAGGCCCAGGCGGCGGGCGGCGGCCTCGATCTGGGCCGTGGCCCCGGGGTGGTTCTCGGTCACGGGAAAGACCTCGGACCAGGAGCAATGAACCTGCAGGCCGTGCCTTTCGGCCGTGGTCCGGGCCAGTTGCAGGGCGTCCCGTTTGAGCTCCTCCAGCAAGGCGTCCTCGTCGGCGCGCAGGGTGGCCTGGATGGTGGCCTGTCCCGGGGTCACGCCGAAACCCGGCTCGCCCATCTGCACGTGGCCCACCGTGACCAGGGCCAGGTGCGGGCCGCCTTCGTGGGGCAGGGGCAGGGTCACCAGACCGGGAATGATCGCGGCCACGGCCTGGTCCGGCGAGCGGCCCTGCTCGGGATAGGCGGCGTGGGAGGTGCGGCCCTGCAGGGTGATGGTCAGGCCGGCGCTGCCGGCGGCGAAGGCCCCGGGGCGCACCAGGACCTGCCCCTCGGGGTATCCCGGCAGGTTGTGCAGGGCGAAGACGCGGTCCGGGTTCAGGCTGGCCAGGCGCGGGTCGCGGGCGGCGGCGGCGGCCCCGGCGCCGGTCTCCTCGGCGGGCTGGAAGAACAGGGCCACCGTCCCGCGGGCGGGGGGATGGGCCGCCAGGTGCCGGGCCAGGCCCAGCAGGATGGTCATGTGGCCGTCATGGCCGCAGGTGTGGGAAACGCCGGCCCGTTCTGAACGCCAGGGGCGTGGGGCGGTCTCGGCCACCGGAATGGCGTCCAGCTCGGCGCGCAGCAGGGTGGTGGGTCCGGGGGCGTGTCCGGCGAAGAGGGCCGCCACGCCGTGGCCGCCCACCTGGCGCCAGATCTCCCGGGGCCGGCAGGTGGCCAGGAAGCCCGCCACCAGGGCGGCGGTGTCCTCCTCGTGGCCGGAAAGCTCGGGCCGGCTGTGCAGGCGGCGGCGCAGCTGGACCATCTCGTCGAGATCCACGCCGTCCAGTTCCAGGCCGCCGGGAATGTCGGGAATCATGAGGGGTCGGCTTCGCCGTAATCCACGTAGCTCTTCTCTTCGGTCAGCTCGCTGCCCACCAGGGTGTTGATCTCCTTCTTCACGGCGGCGCGCTGGTCGTTCTGGTGGTACACGGAACGGGCCAGGGAGACGAACTCGTCGTCGAAGGCCCGGGCGGCCTCCTTGCGGCGGATGTTGTCCTCGATATCCCAGAGGGCCTCGTTCACGTCCTTCAGGCGGCGGATCTGGGCCGTCAGGTCGTGGCTGCTGAGAGGCGAGGCGCCCCAGGTGGCGCGCAGGATGCCCAGTTCCTTGTTCACGTTGGCCAGCTTGGCCGGGTCGGTCATGCGCTCGGACTTGATCTCCAGGATGGTGATCTTGTCCAGCAACTCGCCCACGGAAACTTCAACTTTCAGTGCCATGATCATCCCACAGGTATTAAATTGAATGGTTCTCGTGTTCATTCTCAGGGACCAATATACACCAGTGGCGTGGCCAGGAAAGGAAATCCATGGGCGGGGAAAGCACGGTCGGGAAGGAAAAGATCCTGCTGGTCAGAGCCGGCCGCGGGGGCGATCTGATCATGATCACCCCGGCCCTGGACGCCCTGCTTGCCGAGCTGCCCGAGGCCGAGTTCCACCTGCTGACCACGGGGGACGGACGACGTATCCTGCAGGGTTACCATCCCCGCCTCACCCGTATCCACCTGTATACGCGGCGCTTTCCCCGCACCCTGTGGCGCCAGCGGCAGCTGCGGAAGGAATTCCAGGCCCAGGGCTACGACCGGGTCTTCATCTTCGAGACCAAGCCCCACTACCGGAAGTGGCTGCAGGGGATGGCCCTGCGGGTTCACGCCTTGCAAGGGACCTGGACCGACGGCCACTACGCCGAGCGTTGCCTGGACCTGGTGGCCGAGGGCCTGGGCCGCCCCGTGCCCCGGGGGTACGTGCATCTGCCCGTCACCGACGAGGGCCGCCGCAAGGCCCGGGAGCTGCTGACGGCCCACGGGGTGGACCCCGCGGCCCGGCTGGTGGGGTTGCATCCCACCTTCAGCGGCACGGGGCTGGCCTTTTTCCGGGAGCGGCACGGCAACCGGCACCGCATGTGGCCCGCCGCCTCCTTCGCCCGGCTGGCCCGGTTGCTGCAAGGGCGCGCCCGGCTGGAGGGAGTGCCCCTGGCCGTGGTAGTGGATTCCCTGCCCGACGAGACCCGCTTCGTGCGGCCCCTGGTGGAGGCCGCCGAGGGGGCGGTGACCCTGCTCAGCGCCCCGCCGGATTTCGATCGCTACAAGGGGTTGCTGAGCCTGCTGGATGTGCTGGTGACGCCCAACACCGGCCCCATGCACATGGCGGCGGGACTGAATACGCCCCTGGTGGCTCTTTTTTCGCACTGGAGTCCCGAGGATTGCGGGCCGTACATGGAATCAAAAATGGTCTCGATTTTGCGTGCCGAGGACCAGCCTGGTGGGCGGGAAGGCCTCGCGGCCATCCCCCCGGAAGCGGTTCTGGCCAAAGTTTGGCCACTTCTCACGCGGAATATATGATTTTGATGAATTATTTTTTCTCTTGAATGCGCTTTCCCGGTCGATAGCATCGAGGATTGTTTAAGTAGTACTTTATTCTACCTTTGGTGTTGATTTTTGTGGAGCTCTTTGGTATAATCATGTGCTCGATGGGGGAGATGAATTTTTCCGTTTTCGTTTGTTCAATGAACCGTGGACCTGGACCTGATCGCCCACCCGATCGTCGAACCAACGTCCGTCAACAGTCCACACAATCGTCCGGAGGATAGTCCAGTGAAAAAGATATTGTTCGTGAGCCTGGCCCTGGTGGCCATGCTGGTTCCCGCCATCGCTTCCGCCTGCCACGTCAACGTGGTCGAGGGCAACGCTGATTGCAACGGCTGGAGCCTGTGTGCCCGGATCTACTTCACTTCCGATGTGGATACCGGCGTTCTGGAATACACCGTGGTGGTGCGCGACATGACCGGCGCCCCCATCATCACTCTCGAGGAAGCCGTGCCCGTGAGCCACGAGCCCGGCGAGGGTGAGTACGAATTCTGCTTCGAGGGTGTCTGGGAGGGCGAGTACATCGTCGCCAACCCCGTGGTCGAGTTGACCGCCAACCTGGAAGGCCAGCATTCCCGCCTCTTCAACTTCCCTCTGGACTGCACCGTGGACAACGAGGACACCACGTTCAGCAGCCTGAAGGCCCAGTACCGCTAAACCGGTCCTGCGCTCATCGACGAAAAAGACCCGGGTCAGCCCGGGTCTTTTTTTGTTGCCATGGATATTGCTGTCCAGTGAAGGCGGGGCCGCCGGCCGCTTCAGGGATTGGTGGCCGGGTCCACGGGCACGGCGGGCATCTCCTGGCCTCTGCGGTCCCGGCGGAAGGTCCGCCGCCACCACCAACCCCAGCGGGTGAAGATCCAGTACAGGGTGGGAATGGCGCTCAGGATGAGCACCGTGCTGCTGGTCAGGCCGCCGATGGAGCTGAGGGCCAGGTTCTCCCAGATGTCCTTGCCCTCGGTGGGGTCGTGCTTGTACAGCAGGGGCAGCAACCCCGCGATGGTGGTGCCGCTGGTCAGCAGGATGCTGCGCATCTGGATGCGGGTGCCGTCCACGATGGCCCGGCGCAGCACGTCCTGGCGCGTGGCCGTGGGCAGCCTCCACAGGTCGAAGCCGCCCAGCCGGGCCTTGGGGGGCACCAGGTCGGGCCCGTAGCCCTCGTCCTCGACGATCTCCCGCACCTGCAGCCGGAAGCGGTTGGTCAGCAGGATGGCGTTGTTCACCACGATGCCGAACATGAGGATGAGCCCGATCTTGGCCGACGAGTCGAACTCGCTGCCCGTGCCCCAGAACATGCCGCCCACCCCGGCCAGGGCCATGGGCAGGGCCAGCAGCACCAGGAAGGGCAGGCTGAAGCTCTCGAACATGGCCGCCAGCACCATGAGGATGAAAACCACCGTCAGCCACAGGGTGTTGTTCAGCTCTTCCTTCTCTTCCTCGGTGATCTGCTGCCCGCTCATGTCCTCGGCGGTGTAGCCGTAAGGCAGCTCGATGCCCTTGACGATGTCGGCCAGGAAGCGCCGCCGCATGCTGTCGGTGCCGATGTATTCCCAGTTGATGAGCTGGCTGTAACGCTGATCGTGGCGGTTGATGCTGCTGATCTCGGGCCGTTGCTCGATGCTGATCAGCCGCCCCAGCTGCACCTTCTGGCCGCGGCTGGTGGTCATGGTGCGGCCCAGGATCTGGTCGTACTCGATGGCCTCGGCGTCGTCGAAGCTCAGCATCAGCCGCTGGTCCTCGCCGTCCAGGATCATGTGCCAGGGCGTTTCCACTCCCAGCAGGCGCCGGATATGCCCCATCGCTTCCATCATGCTGAGGCGGTGTTCGGCCAGGGCCGCGCGGTTCAGGATGATCACCGTCTCGTCGGTGTCGCTGCGGCTGAACTGGTCGCCGCTGGTGAGGCGGGCGTTGCGCACGCGCCGGTTGCGGCTCAGCCGGTCCAGCACCCCGTCGCTGATGGCCTTCAGCTCCTTGCTGTTGTAGCCGGTGATGCGCACGGTGCTGTTGGACTGCATGCCGCCCCGGCCCCCCTTGAAGTAGGGGTCGCCGAAGCCGCCGATGACGATGAACATGCCGCCCATCTCCTCGGCCAGGACGATGAGCCGGTTGCGGAACTCCTCGGGGTAGGCGGTGGCCCGCATCTCCTCCTCGAACTCGATGCGCATGAAGGCCCGGTTGTCGAAGCTGGTGCTGCGCATGGTGATGCCCTCGGGAATGGGCAGCAGCTCGTCCTCGAACAGCTTCATGGTGGCGCTGGCCAGCTTCACGTCGGTGCCCACGGGCCGCTCGATATAGCAGGTCAGGCTGTCCTGGGGCATCTGCCGCCAGAAACCGCCGGTGCGCACCTCGTTCTTGAACACGAAGAAGGTGCCCACCAGGATGCCGATGAGCAGCAGGACGGGGTAGAACCAGAAGCGCAGGTGGAAGCGGGTCAGCTGGTCCACGAAGCTGACGAAACCGCCCACCACCATGAGCAGGCCCGCCGCGCCGCCCACCCAGGGCAGCAGGTCGGTGGCCTCGCGGGGACTCTTGAAGATGGCCATGGCGGCCAGGACCACCATGCCCAGGATGATCACGGCCACGGTCCAGCGCCACAGCAGGGCGAAGCCCGTCAGGCCGAACTCGTCGTCGGCGGCCTTGGTGGTGCGCAGCTCCTTCTCGGCCGGGCCGCGCAGGGCCACGGGAATCCAGCAGAAGGCCACGAAGATGCTGGCCAGCATGGCGATACCCACGCTCACGGCCAGGGGCTGGTAGAACTGGGACAGCCGGTCGGTCATGAAGATGAACGACAGGAAGGCCACCACCGTGGTCAGGGTGGTGGCCATGATGGGGAAGCTCACCTCGCGGGTGCCGCGGATGAGGGAGGTGCGGGCCTCGGCGTGGCGCCGTCCCGACAGGCGGCGGTGGATGGCGTCCAGCACCAGGATGCTGTTGTCCAGCAGCATGCCGAAGCACACCGTCAGGCCGCTGATGGTGATGAAGTTCACCGACACCCCGAAGAAGTAGAACAGCGTCAGGCAGATGACGATGGCCAGCAGGATGCTGAACACCACGATGGCCGTCAGGCGGATCTGCTTGAGGGCCAGGGCCAGCATGATGAACAGCAGGCCCAGGATGATGAGGGAGCGCACCACCAGCTCGCGCAGCTTGTCTTCCAGATCCTCGCCCTCGTCCTGGTCGATCTCGAAGTCCAGGGTGAAGGGCGCCTCGGCGGCGATGCGCGGCAGTTCGTCGCGCAGGCGCTTGCTCACGGTGACCGAGTTCTGGCCGCTGCGCTTGGTGATGCTCAGGGTCACCACGTTCTGGCCGTTGATGCGGCTGAAGTAGGCCACGTCCTCGTAGGAGGGAGTGACCTCGGCCACGTCCTTGAGCAGGATGTTCTGGCCGCCCAGGTTGCGCAGGATGGTGTTCTGCAGGCGGGCGATGCTGGCCTGTTCCCGCACGCTGACGGTGAACTCCTGGCCGTTGCGGCGCACCGCCCCGGCGGGCAGGATGTCATCCAGGGCGCTCAGCCGGTTGCTGATGCCGTCGGCCGTCAGGCCGTAGCGCTCCATCTTCTCCAGATCCAGGAAGATGCGCACCAGGGGGCGGGCGCCGCCGCGCAGCTCGGCGTCGGCCACGCCGGGAATGCTGAGGCAGCGAGGCACCAGCCAGGTCTCGGCCCGGTCGCGCAGCTCGTTGATGGGCAGGGGCGAGATCAGGTTGACGGTGAAGAACTCCTCGGAGCGCAACTCCTCGGGAACATAGGCCCGGATCATGGGCTGCCCCGCCTGGGCCGGCAGGGTGCGGCGGACGGCGCCCAGCTGCTCCGAAAGCTCCAGCCGCGCGAAATCCATGTTGGTGCCGCGCTTGTACTTGACCGTCACCTGGCTGCTGCCGTGCCGGGACCGGCTGTCGATATCCTCGACTCCGTGGCAGCCCGCCACCGCCTCCTCGATGGGCAGGGTGATGGAGCGCTGGATGGCGCTGGGCGAGGCCCCGTTCCAGCCCGTGGTGATGCTCAGCTCGGGCAGATCCGTCTCGGGCATGGCCTCGATGTTCAGCTTGGGCACCGCGTACACGCCGGTGACGATGAGGGCCGTGAACAGCATCCAGGTGGCCACGGGATGATCGACGGCGAAACGGATCATGCGCTAGTACTCCTTGTCCGTTTTCCGGTGCAGCATCTCGTAGACCACGGGGGTCAGGAACAGCGTCAGCAGGGTGGCGATGCTCAGGCCGCCGATGATGGTCAGGGCCAGGGGCCGCTGCATCTGCTCGCCCGTGCCCAGGCCCAGGCCCATGGGCACCATGGCCAGCACGGTGGTCACGGTGGTCATGATGATGGGTCGGAAGCGCAGGGTGCTGGCCTCCAGGATGGCCTTCCGTCCGGGCAGGCCGTCGCCGCGCAGGCGGCGGATGGTGGCCACCTTGACGATGGCGTCGTTCACCGCGATACCGAGCAGGGCGATCATGCCGATGAGGCTGATGATGTTCAGCGTCTGGCCTGTCAGCAGCAGGGTCAGCAGGGCGCCGGCCACGCCCACGGGCAGCACCGCCGAGATGATGAGGGGATCCAGGAAGCTCTCGAACTGGGCGGCCAGGATCATGTACACCAGCAGGGCCGACAGCAGCAGGGCGTAGCCCAGGTCGTGGAAGCTGCTGTTGATCTCCTCCTGCTCGCCGCCGGTGACGAAGGCCACGCCGTCGGGGCGCTCCATGGCCGCCAGCAGGGCGTTGACGTCTTCCCACACCTCGGCCATGCCGCGTCCGTCCACGTCGCCGCTGATGGTGATCTGACGGCGCTGGTCCCGGCGCACCAGTTCCCGCACGGGGGTGCCGGTGCTGCGGTTGACGAACGAGCCCAGGGGCACGGTCTTGCCGTCGCCCACGGCCACCGGCGAGGCCAGCACCGTGCTCAGATCGTAGCGCTGGTCCAGTGGCAGGCGCACGGCGATGTCGATGCGCTGCTCGATCTCGTTGTAGGTGGTGGCCACGGTGCCCTGGATGCGGTTGCGCAGCTCGGAGGCCAGATCGTCCGGCTCCAGCCCGAAGCGCAGGGCCTTCTCTCGGTCGATGGTCACCTCGACGGTGGGGTTGCCCAGCACCCGGT
Organism: Candidatus Krumholzibacteriia bacterium; assembly: GCA_963674845.2. GTDB lineage: Bacteria > Krumholzibacteriota > Krumholzibacteriia > LZORAL124-64-63 > LZORAL124-64-63 > LZORAL124-64-63. The sequence goes on from CAXXKE010000002.1 coordinate 216,865, forward strand.
CCATCTCCACGTCGGCCAGGCCGGGAATCTCCCGCAGGCGGGGCAGCAGCTGGTCGGCGGCGTCCAGGGCGTCGGCCGACTTCTCGGCCACGATGCCCAGGGTGAAGGCGGCCTCGCCGCTGGCCAGGATCTCGCGCAGGCCCACGCCCTCCTCGCGATAGGTGAAGATGACGCCCTGCTCGGCGGCCAGCAGGGGATGCAGGCGCTCCTTGACCCGCTCCATGTCGCTCCGGCCCTGGCGGCTGGGGCGCAGCATGACCCGCAGGCGGGCCGTGTTGGCGGCGCTGTATTCCTTCAGGCTGGCCAGGGTCTTCTCGGTGACGCCCACCTGAGAGTAGACGCTCACCACCTCTTCCATGGGCACCAGGGCCGCAGCCAGGCGCTGGGCCAGGTCCTCGGTGGCCTCCAGGGGAGTGCCGGCGGGCAGTTCCAGGGCCAGGTTGAAGTCGCCCCGGGTGCGGTCGGGCATGAAGCTCAGGCGCATCTGGGTGGCCATGAAGCCCACCGCGGCCAATACCAGGGCCAGCATCACCAGGAAAATAGTCTTGTGGTCCAGCACCCTTTCCAGCAGGGCGTGGTAGCGGCTCATGACGGCATTGAAGCCCTTGTCGAAGGGGCGGAACATGACCCCGGGCCGGTCACCGGGGGCCTTGAGCAGATGGGCCGACAGCATGGGCTGCAGCAGCAGGGCGGCGAAGATGCTGACCACCAGGCTGATGGTCACCGTCAGGGCCTGGTCCCGGAAGAACTCGCCGGCGATGCCCGGCACGTAGATGACGGGAAAGAACACGGCCACGGTGGTCAGGGTGGCGGCCACCACGGGGGAGGCCACCTCGGCCGCGGCCCGGGCGCACACGAGGTTCACGGCCTCGCTCGTGCCCCGCGCCCGGCGCAGGTGCCGGTTGATGTTCTCCAGCACCACGATGCTGTTGTCCACCAGCATACCGGCCGCCAGGGACAGGCCGCCCAGGCTCATGAGGTTCAGGCCCACGTTGGCGAAGTACAGGAAGCCGAAGGTGGTCATGATGGATACGGGAATGGCCAGGCCCACCACGATGGGGCTGCGCCAGTCCATGAGGAAGAAGAACAGCACCACGAAGGCCAGCAGGGCGCCGTATTTCAGGGAGTCCCACAGGCCCTGGAAGGATTCCTGCACGAAGTCGGCGTCCCGGTAGATGAAGCGGTAATCCAGCTCGGGGTACTGCCCCTGCAGGATGCCCAGGATCTTGTCCACCTCGGCGGTGGTCTCGATGGTGTTCTCGCCCACTTCCTTGTACAGGTGCAGGGACACGACCTCGCGGTCGCCGATGAGGGTGTGCCCCTCGGGCTCCTTGGTGGTGTCCAGCACCTTGGCCACATCGTTGATGATGATGCCCGGCCCGGCGGCGGGAATCTCGGTCTGGCGGATCTCGTCCAGGTTCTCGAACTCGCCCAGGATGCGCAGGGGCAGGTGCAGCGGGCCCTTGCGGATGCGCCCGCCCGGGAAGCTGATGTTGGCCACGCTGAGGGCCTGGCTCAGGTCGGCCATGGTCAGGCCGTACAGGCGCAGCTTGGCGAAGTCCGGCTGCACCAGGATCTCCCGCTCGGCCCCGCCGATGACCTCGGCCTGGCTGATGCCGTTGATCTGCTCCAGGGCCGGCTTGACCACCTCGCGGGCGAACTCGGTCATGCGGGCCATGGGCCCGTCGCCGTTCAGCACCATGATGGCGATGGGCCGGGCGCTGGGGTCCCAGCGCAGGATCAGGGGCCGGTCGGCCGCCGCGGGGAAGTCCTCGCGGTAGGAAACCCGGTCGATGGCCTCCCGCAGGTGCAGGTTGGCGAAGTCCATCTCCGTGCCCCACTCGTACTGCACGGTGATGGTGCTGACGCCCTCGCGGGTCTTGCTGACCACCCGCCGCACCCCGGCCAGGCCGGTGATGACCTCTTCCAGGGGCTGGGTCACCAGGCGCGTCAGGTCGTCGGCCGGTGTGTCGGCGTAGTTGGTGATGACCGTCAGGTTGGGATAGTTGATGCTGGGCAGCAGATCCACCGACAACCGTTGCCAGGCCTGCCCGCCGATGAGCACCAGGCCCAGGAAGATCATGAGGATGGCCACCGGGCGGCGAACCGCGGTCTGGATGATCATCGGCCGGATCCCTTCGCCGTCTCCGTCTCGCCGGACCAGTCGGCGAAGCTCCAGCGGTCACGGCCGGGCACGGTCTTGCGCACCTTGATCTTGGCCTCGTGGGCCAGGGTCAGGTGGTCGCTGACCACCACCTTGTCGCCGGGGGCCAGGCTGCCGCCGCTGTGCACGGCCAGGATCTCCACCCAGTCGTCGTTCTCCAGGCCCGTGTCCACGTACAGCCACTTGGCCCGGTCGCCCTCCTGCTTGAACACCAGGGGACGGTTGTCGCGGATGAGGATTGCGTCCTTGGGCACCAGCAACTTCTCGTGATACACCCAGCCGGCGATCTGCGCCCGCACGAACATGCCGGGGCGGAAGCGCCCATCCTCGTTGGCGAAGCGCACCAGCACCTCGATGGTGCGGGTGGACTGGTCCAGGGTGGGGCTGATGACGTCCACCGCGGCCTGCAGGGTGTCGCCGGTGGCGGGAATGGCCACCAGCACCGGCCGGCCCTCGCGCAGGTTGCCCAGGTCGGCTTCCAGCACGTTGACCACCGCTTCCAGCTGGCTGTTGTCGTACAGGGTGCACACGCTGGCGCCCACGCTCACGATCTCGCCCGTCACCACGGTCAGGCCCTGCACCACGCCGGCGAAGGGGGCGCGGATCTCGGTGTATTCCAGGTTCAGGCGGGCACGTTCCTCGGCCATGCGGGCTTCGGCCAGGCCCGTGCGCTGCTCGAAGACGGCCTCCCGGAAGGCCCCCTTCTGCAGGGATTCCATCTCCAGCTCCAGCAGCCGGTTCTGGTACTCCTCACGGCTCAGGCCGCCCTGCTTGAACAGGCGCTCCAGCTGGTCCCGGCCGCTGGTGAAATCGGCCACGGCCTGGTGGTTGACGGTGAAGGTGTCGGCCTCGGCGGCCATCTGGCTGAGAGCCTGCAGGTGCCGGTAGCGGCTTTCCTCCAGGGCGATCTCGTACTCGCGCGGGTCGATGCGGGCCAGCACCTGGCCCTTGCGCACCCGGTCGCCGTCGCGCACCAGGACCTTCAGCAGCTCGCCGCCCACCTTGGTCTTCACCTCGACCGAGCGGGGGGTGCGGATGGCGCCGTCGGCGTAGACGGGCATGACCAGATCCCCCTGCCGCACGGCACCCACGTTGACGTTGATGGCCTTTTCCTTCTTGGGCTTGGCTTCCTGGTCGCCGGAGGTGCTGTCGCTGTCGGCCTGGGCCGTGTCGGTTCCGGTGGAATCGGTCCCGGCGCCGTCACCCTGGTTGCCCAGGCAGCCGGCCATCAGGGCCATGACGCCCACCAGGACCATGCTCAGCAGGAAGGCGCGGAAAAGACGAGCTGCGTTGCGAGTATTCATCATCAACCTTTCGCTGCGATTACCATTCGAGCTGGTAGCAAATGACTTCCAGGGTCTGGGCTTCCTCTTCCTGATCTTCGTCGGCGGCGCCCTGCTGGTTCAGCCAGGCGTCCAGGGCTCCCACGATGACCACGGCCTTGCCGTCGGGCAGGATGTACAGGGCGTCCCGCTGGCCGTTGTAGTCGCCGGTGAAGGCCACCTGCTGCTGGAAGTCGCCCGCGGGGGAGAAGACGTCCATCAGGGCCCAGGCGCCCTGGGGCATGTCCTGGTCGGCCACGCTGGGCCGGGTCCAGATGCGGCCGTCGTCGGTGACCACGATGCCGCCCAGGGCGGGCTCGGTGTCCTCGATCTTGATCTCCTGGGGGGGCTGGGGATAGTAGGCGCCGATGGCCTCGAAGATGCTGTTGGCGGTCTTGCGCTGCTTGTCCGTGCGCCGGGGAGCCTTGTATTCCCGGGTGATGACCTTCTCCACCTGGCCGTCCAGGCCATACACGTTGATCAGGTACTCGTTGCGTTCGGGGGCGGCGTAAACCTTGCCCTGGGGGCCCACGGCCACCCGGTTGTAGACGAAGTCCTGGGCCAGCTCGTCCATGACCAGGGCCCCGTAATTCACGGTGTGTTCCTTTTCCAGCATGGGCACGGTCTGCATGCCCTCGCTGTTGCAACGGGACAGGAAGTAGGTCTCCTTGCCCATGCCGCCGGCGAAGCTCATGCGGATACCCACCAGGATGATCTCGTCCCCGTAGGCCTCGCCCAGGTTCAGGATGCCGAACTGGCTGGGGGTGTCGGCGTTCAGGGAGTAGCTGTTCTGCCCCGCGGGGGTGCCGTCGGGGTTGATGCGGGTGATGCGGCCGGGCATGCCCTGCAGGATGTTCACCACACCGTCCTCGGAAATGAACATGTCGCTGGGACGGCGCATCTCGCCGGGGCCGTCGCCCTCGCGGCCGATCACCGCCAGGTGCTCGCCGTCGGCCGAGTACTTGTGCACCTGACCCAGCTGGCCGTCCAGCAGGTAGATGTTGCCCTGGGCGTCGGTCTGCACCCGGCCCAGGGTGCCGAAGAAGACATCATCATCGTCCCCTCCGGCGCGCCACAATTCCTTCATGCCCACGGTCTGGACGCCCTGGGCCGGGGTGGCCGTGTTCTTCACCACGGGGGCCTCAGCCAGGACCGTGCCGGCCAGGAAGATGAACAAGAGAAGCGCGATGCCGGCGCTGGCCGGATGGCGATGACGGATGGTATTCATATGATGCCCCCTTGGATCATGATGTGCGGGTTCAGAAACGGGCCGGCGGCTGGGGCCGGGCCCGGAACCGGGCCTGTTGGGGCCCGGCAGTCGGATGCTTTACGGCAGGAACTGGTCTTCGGTTGCGTTGCCGGGCGGGAAAAAACCGGGCTGCCCGGCCTGTGGGGAAAAAACGGCGCCTCCGGGCCGCTCCCGCCTCAGGGCAGGGATTCGGCCCACAGCACCACCCGATCGGCGATCTGGGTGTGATTCAGCCCCCCCTTGATGGTCTCGTTCCGGGCCACATCATATCCTACCCGGCGCAGGGATTCCAGCAACTGCTTGGCCTGGGGGTTGTGCCGCGTCTCCTGGGGGAAGTCCAGCCAGGTGATGGACACGCCCGCCACCGCCGGTTGCATTTGCCGGTCCACGAACTCGTCCGTGGCCTGGGGCCAGGGGGCCAGGCCGGCTCCGGCCATGATCAGCAGGGCCCGGCAGGTGGCCGGCTCTTCCCGCATGGCCTTCAGGGCCGCCGCGCCGTACATGTCCACCCCGGCCAGGGCCACCCCGTCGGTGGCGAAGGCGGCCAGGGCCCATTGGTTGGCGGCCCGGGCCTCGACCACCGCCTTTTCCTGCCCGCTGCCCGTGGTTTCGGGCAGCAGAGGAACCAGATAGACGGGAGAATGGGCCGACTGGCGGTCTCCCTCCTTCAGCAAGCCCTCGTTCAGGTAGGCGCCGGACACCCGGGAAACCAGCCGGCCCGTCAGCACCCTGTTCTCGCCCAACACGATCACCGGCTGCACGGGGCCCCTTTCCCGCCAGCCGGGGGGCAGGTACAGGCCGGCCGTGCGGGGGGCGCCGTCGGGTCCTGTGTAGGCCACGCCCAGCAGGCCCGAGTCGGGCAGGATGCTGCCGGTGGCTTCGGCCGAGGTGAGCATGCCCTCCAGGCGGTTCAGGGTCGTGGCCAGGGGGCCGGGATCGAGGCGAGGGTTATCCCGGTCCAGGGCATGGGCGATGGTCTCCAGGTACAGGTGGCCCGTGGGCCGGGCCCAGGGGGCCAGGGCGGCCACCCGGGCCTCGGTCCGGTCTTGCCAGGCCGAACCCAGCTGCAGGATGTGGCTTTCCCAGACGGCGGTGCGCCCCGAAGGGAAGCGCAGGCTGGTCCGGACGCGGTACAGGCCCGGCTTGAGGGAGCTCACGTCCATCTCCTGCTGCCGGCGGTTGTCACCGGCTTTCAGGTCCAGGGGCAGGGACCTGGCCCCGCCCGGCACCACGGACCGGCCCTGGTTGTCGGTGAAATCCACCGTCAGGACCGCCGCCCCGGCGTCGGGGCTGACCATGGCCAGGGTCAGTTCCACCGTGTCGCCCGTGTTGCGCGCCGTGTTCAGGGCGCCCACCAGATCCTCACGGGTGGCGGTGCCGGTGTCGAAATCCAGGGGAATGAACCTGCGCCGGGACCGGTCGGTGCGGAAGGCGGCGGGGTCGGCGAAGGCCTCGGCCCGCAGCATCTGCTGCCCGTCCTCGGTCTGGACGCGCAGGGCGGCGTTGAACCCCAGGCGGGTGTCCACCAGGGGGTGGAAGGGCTGGATGGTGCGCCAGGGGATGGTGCCGCGCAGAGTCAGGCTCTGGCCCTGGCTGTCCACCTGGATTTCCGGGTCCAGCTCCAGGACCCGCTGCCAGCCGGTGGCGGGGTGATACACTCCGCCCACGGGGGTGTTCTTGGCCCTGCCGAAGGCGGTGATGAAGGTGGTGGCCGAGGCGAAGGGGAACGGGCCGTCGGGCACGGCCAGGGTCAGGACCAGGCCGGGGCCCCCGTTCCAGGGGGCGGTCACGGCGCCGGGCCCCAGGGCGGACCAGGGGCCGGTTCCGGTCAGCTCGAAGCCCAGGCCCAGGGGCTGCCAGCGCAGGCGTATGGTGGGACTGGGCGAGGGCCCGGGCCCGGCGTCCAGGGGAATGGGGCGGCTCCAGGTGTTGCCGGCCAGGATGGCTCCCCGGGCGGCGCTGTCCAGTTGCAGGGCCGCCCGGCGGGTGGCCATCAGGTTCAAGAATGCGGGTTGCCGGCGCAGGGAATCCAGATCGGGGTCATCGTCGGCGAACTGCAGGTCGTCGAAACCCAGCTCGAAGGCCCGGGCCAGGCTGGCCAGGGCGGCCTCGGTGTCGCCGCTGACGGCCAGACGGCAGGCCTCGTTGTAGTGGTGGATGGGATCGGGCTCACTCTGGGCGTGCAAGGCGGGGGCTGCCAGGCAGACCAGCACCAGGGCAAGAAGAAGACGGGGAAAGCGAGGCATGGATTCCCTTTGCAAGTGATGAGGATGTCCGGCGATTCGATTCCAGCTTCCAGAAATAAACCAGGGACGGCAAAAAATTCCAAGCTGATCCTGGTTCCGGGGATGGGGATAGGGGCCGGCCGCGATGATCTCATACAAAAACACGGGGTTGTACTGAACATGCTGTTTCAGGTACTATGCGTTCCTTCCTCGGGAGGGAGACAATATGAATATCCGTATCTGGTGGCTCGCTGTGTTGATCCTGGGTCTGGTGGGGTGTGGTGGCGATTCGGATGATCCTTCCGGTCCGGGCGGCGACACCTCGGGGCTGCCGCCGGCCCTGGTGGCCACCTTCGGCACTTACGACATCACCTATACCACCGCCATCACCCGGGCCGACGGCAAGAAGCAGATCCTGGCTGCCGACAAGGCCGGCGCCTCCATCGAGATATCCGGCGGCCAGCCGGGAGTGATGGGCGTGGACCCGGGCACCACCGTGCCGGGGGTCGAGCCCGAGGACATCATCTTCGGAGCGGCCTACGTCCAGAACCCCGTCCATGTCTTCGTGGGCACCGGCACCGCCGACCAGGACGGTGACTTCGGCATCTGGTCCTCGGTGTGGTACGGCATCCCCGCCGATGCGGTGGATCTCCAGTTCACCGGGTGCAACGGGGTGGACGGTCCCTTCGCCTGTTCCCCCCAGTTCTTCGAGGCCGCCGAGATGGTCGACGCGGTGAACCTGATCTACTTCGCCACCAGCGTCAGCGAATACACCAACGGGGATGTGCGCTTCTCCGGCACCCTCATCGACGACCACCGGGCCGAGGCCGCCGCAGCCAACAGCTTCAGCATGACGGCCCAGCACGACATCCTGGGGGAGGGGGTCTACCCCTACCTGTATGACGAGGGCGCCACCTTCGATTTCCTTTTTCATGAAGGGTCGGTCTCGGGCTCCATCGAGGGCACCGGCCGGGCCTTGATCGGTTCCGAGCCCGCCGCAGTGCAATTCACGGTCACCTTCGGGGGTGGCAAGAGCCGCTGATCAGCCCCCGTATTCCCGTCCCAGCGGAGCGGAAGGATAACCATGGCCTCCAAGGCAATTTCTATCCAAGCAATATCTATCCAGGCAGGATCCATCCAGGCAAGATCAATCCTGATGGTGATGCTGGCCCTGATCCTGGGGGCCGGCACGGCCCTGGCCGCCCGGGAAACCCCGGTGCCGCGCCGGCTGGCCATTTCCCCGGACATGGTCCGGGTGGCCGGGGATGGCCCGGGCCAGGCGGCGCCTGCGCCCCAGAGCGAGGCCGACAAGGCCTGGCAGAATCTGCTGGACGAGGATTTCGAGGGCGTCTTCCCGGGGGACACCTGGACCATCTACTCGTCCGCAAGCGTGCCTTACTGGGGAACCTGGGAATGCTGGTCCGGCAACACGGCCACCCACAGCGCCGCCTGCGCGGCCGCCGGCCCCGGAGCCATCGGCTGCGGCGGGTTGTATCCTGCCTACATGAGCACCTGGATGGTGGCCGGCCCCTTCGACCTCTCGGACCCGGACATCACCGCCGCCGAGCTTTCCTGCGTGCTGAATCTGGTTTCCGAGACGAACGTGGACTACCTCCTGATGAGCGTGTCCACCGACGGCCAGAACTTCTCGGGCCTGCAGTATTCCTTCCTGGTCATGGGCGAGGCCATCCAGCTGGATCTGACCGCCGTGCCGAACCTGGGGTCGGTGGTGGGGGCCAGCCAGGTCTGGGTGGGCTTCTATTTCACCTCGGACTGGTCCCTGAGCTACGGGGTGGGGGCCGAGGTGGACGATGTGCTGCTGCGCGTGGACCGCCCCACCCCCAACGTGCCGCCCACCATCACCCTGAACTCGCCCGACGGGGGCGAAAGCTGGCTTGCCGGATCCCAGCACGCCATCACCTGGACCGCCGCCGATGCCGATGGCGGACCCAACGCCCTGACGGTGGACCTGGCCTACTCGCTGAACGGCGGGGGCAGCTGGGTGCCCATCGCGGCCGCACGCCCCAATACGGGCAGCTACAACTGGACCCTGCCGACCCAGGGGGCGGCCAATGTCCTGGTGCGGGCCACGGTTTCCGACGGGGAGGACACGGCCACCGACACCAGTGACGGGAGCTTCGCCATCGTGGTGCCGGGATCCAACACCCTGGCCGTGGGCAACGCCGCGGGGGACAGCGGCGCCCAGGTGACGGTGGTCCTGAGCCTGGACAACGAGGACACGGTCAAGGGGGTGCAGGCCGATCTGGTGTTCGACGGAACCCTGGCGGCCCTGACGGGCATCGTCGCCAGCCAGCGCGGCGTGGGCATGTCCGCCGGCGCCGAGATGGTGGCTGCGGGCCGGGGTCGGGTGATCCTTTACTATTCCGATGGCGGGTCCCTGGCCCCGGGGACGGGGGAGATCGCCCAGCTGACCTTCCGGCTGCAGGGACCGGGGGGAAGCACGGCCCTGACTCCCGCCGATGTGCTGCTGGCCGGCCCTGAAGCCGAGGACTGGCTGGCCCAGGTCCAGGCCGGCAATCTGCAGGTGGCGGCGCCCCAGGAGGTGCCTTCCCTGAGCATCGCGGTGCTCAAGAATCCCGGCCGCACCCGCACCATCCAGGTCTTCGTCACCGTCACCAACGGTTCGGGCACGGCCCCCACGGTGAGCGCCGGCGGCAACGCCCTGGCCCTGAGCGCGGTGGACGCGGGTCACGTCTACATGGGTCGCCTGCATCTGGCCGGCAGCGCCACCAGCGTCACCGTGACGGCCCAGGACACCAACGCAGTGGGGACGGGCAACGCCCAGGTCACCGTTCAGTTGCCATGAAAGAAAAGAGCATTTGCCAGCACAGGAGATGGTCGGTCATGAGGAAGCTCCCGGTTCTGATGATGATGATTCCCTTCCTGGTCCTGGGTGGCTGTGGGGGCGGCGAGGGCGGCGGCCCGGTGGAGCCCCAACCCCTGGACACCCCCGAGGCCTACGTGGGGCGGGGCTGGGAGCGCTTCGAAGGTGGTGACAGCTCGGGAGCCCAGGCCGATTTCCAGGCGGCGCTGGATCTGGACGAGAACCATGGACCCGCCCTGGCCGGATACGGCTGGGCGATGCTGGTGGCGGCCCCGTCCGATATCAGCATGCAGTCGGCCCTGGACAGCTTCGACGCGGCCCTGGCCCGGGGCGAAACCGCTTCCTACGTGACGGCGGGGCGGGCGGCGGCCCGCCTGGCCCTGGGACAGTGGAGCGGGGCTTCCGGCGATGGGGCGGCGGTGTTGCAGGGCGAGCCGGGCTTCATCTTCCAGCACCGGACCAGCTTCACGGGGGTCGATCTGCTGCTGGTCATGGCCTTCGCCCAGGCGGCCAGCGGGGATGTGGAACAGGCCCTGGCCACCGCCAACACCATCCAGCAGAGCGGCATCGACCCGGGCCAGTCCGCCACCTGGACGGTGGGCGGCATCGCCTATCCCAGCTATGCCGGGGCCGTGCTGGCCCACCTGGCGCTCCTTTCCGAAAACCATGCGGGGTGATCCATGAATTTCCGGCATCCAATGCGCTTCTTTTTTTCCTCCGCGGTGTGCCTGCTCCTGCTGGCCGGTTGCGCGGGGCGATCCCTGGAGGATGTGGCCGATGAATCCTCTCTGGCCCGGTTCCGGGCCCTGCCCGCGGATGCGGAGGTCCTGGTCTCGCTGCACGGGGAAGGGCTGGCCGAACACTTCACAGGAACCAGGCCCGTGGGCGCCCTGGGGGAGGCCCGCCTGGTGATGGCCCCCCACGGCGCTCTGAAAACCCTGAGCAATCTGGAGGGCTTGCAACGGGTGGTGGTGTGGGGCGACGACAAGGCGCTGCAGCGCCTTGACCCCCTGTTGCGGCTGGAAATGCTGGGCGCCATGGACACCGCCATCCGCACGGGCAAGACCGGAGCGGAAATCCGGGCTGTCGCCTCCTTCGACGAAGGGGCACGCATCCAGGCCGCCGAGTTGCAGGCCATGGGCCTGGCCCTGGGCAGCCACACCGGGCAGGTGGCCACGGTGCGCGGCACCTGCGCGAACCTGCTGGATCTGGCGGCCCACCCCCAGCTGGTGAAGCTGGAGAAGCCCGCCCTGCAGTTCCCCACCTCCCAGAGTGGAAGGATCGAGCCATGACCCGTCAATTCCCGGCCAGCATCTTCCTCGCCACCCTGCTGTGGGTGATGGCTCTCGTCGTCGCGGCCCAGGCCGCGGTTCCCATGGATCCCCTGCTGCGCGGCCTGCTGGACAAGGCGGCAGGGGACGGGAGCGCCGCCATCAGCTACGAGAAACTGGTGGCCACGGAGAAAGGACCGCAGGGCGAGCTGCGGGTGGGGGTGATCCTGCGCCTGGACGGCGGCCTGCCCGACCTGGCCGATGTGCCCGGCCTGGTGGTGGGATCCGTTTGTGGCGACATCGCCACGGCCCGTCTGCCCCTGACGTCCCTGACCGTCCTGGCGGGACGGGACGACCTGCGCGCCATCGAGGCGGCCAACCTGGCCTATCCCACCATGGATGTGGCCATCCCCTCAGCCCATGTGGACCAGGTCTGGGCGGGGACGCCGGCCTTCACCGGGGCCAACGTCATCGTGGCGGTCATCGATACGGGCATCGATTTTTCCCACGAAGACTTCGACGACGCGGACGGGTCCACCCGCATCCTCAACATCTGGGACCTCAACGGCACCGGCACCCCGCCCTCGGGCTTTTCTTACGGGGCCGAGTGGTCCTCGGCCCAGATCGACGCCGGCACCGCCACCGAGAGGGACTACAACGGCCACGGCAGCCATGTCACGGGCATGGCCGCCGGGGACGGCAGCGCTTCGGGGGGGCAATACCGCGGGGTGGCCTACGAGGCCGACATCATCTTCGCCAAGGCCTATGACGACCAGAACGGCGGTTTTTCCGCGGACCGGACCATCGACGCCATGAACTACCTGGCCTCCAAGCAGCAGCAGTACGGGCGGCCCATGGTCATCAACATGTCCCTGGGGGGCCACATGGGCCCTCATGACGGCTCGGGAGCCCAGGAAGAAGTGGTGGACAACCTGACGGCCCAGGGCATCACCCTGTGCATCGCCGCTGGCAACGAGGGCGAGGACTACGTGACGGCCCACGGTCCGGCGGCGGGCACCGATCTGGTGTTCCGGGTGGTGCCCTACACCGCCAACGCCGGCGCCGACAACGACCTGGCCCTGGTGGCGGCCTGGGTGGACGGCGCCACCAGCCCCACGGTGACCGTGTCCCTGGGCGGCACCGCCACCGAGGCGGTGCCCTCGGGGCAGGCCATGGGTTTCAATTCGGCCCTGGGCTACATCGTCATCGACAACGCCAGCGGGGGGACCGATCCCCGCAACGGAGACAAGCAGATCCTGGTGCAGCTGGACGATCGCCAGGGCACCGACCTGTCCGACGGCGACTGGACCATCCGCATCCAGGGCGGCAGCGGCGAGGTGCACGCCTGGAAGATCTTCTCCACCATGACCACGGGTTTCCCCGGCAGCGATCAGACCTACTCGGTGGGCATCCCGGGCACGGCCCAGGGCGCCGTCACCCTGGGCGCCGAGAAGACCCGGCAGTCCTGGCCTTCAATCGAGGGCACGGCCAGCTATGGCACGGGCAACTCCTGGGGCGACGCGGCGGAAGGGGACCTGGCGCCCTTCTCGTCGGTGGGACCCACCCGGGACGGCCGGCAGAAACCCGACCTGACGGCGCCGGGTATGGCCATCGTCTCGGTGCGCTCGACCAGCATCGACCCGCCCCCGCCCGGCAGCCTTCAGGTAGCGGGGGGCGACTACTGGGTGTCCCAGGGCACCAGCATGGCCACGCCCTTCACCACGGGGGTGGTGGCCCTGATGCTGGAGAAGAACGGCGATCTGACGCCGGCCCAGATCAAGACCATCCTGCGGGAATCCGCCGCCACCGACGCCTTCACGGGGACCACCTGGAACCCGCGCTGGGGCGCCGGCAAGGTGGACGCGGCGGCGGCCCTGGCGGCCATCGGCGGGACCACGGGACCCGACGGTGATATTGATGCCGACGGCGGCCCCACGGTGCTGGACGTGGTGTTGCTGGTGAATCACATCGTGGATCCGGTGGGCCATCCCCTGTCCAGCGAGGCCCGGGCTGCGGCCGACGTCTATCCCGCTCCGGCGGGCAACGGCCTGCTGGACGCGGCCGACCTGGTGCGCATCGTGGCCTTCATCCTGGGCACCGATGCTCCCGGCAAGAGCGCCGCCCTGCCGGCGTCGACCGATGCTCCGCTGGTGAAGCTGGGCGCCCCCGTCCCGGACGGCCAGGGCTGGTCCATCCCGGTGACCCTGTCGGGCGCCGGGGTGGCCGCCGCCCAGTTCGCCCTGGACCTGGAAGAGGGGCAATGGGCCGAGGATGCAGTCAGGGTGGAGGCCGCCGGCACCGTGTCCGTGGCGGCCCATGCCCGGGGGGGGCGCCAGCACGTGCTGGTGTACGACCTGGACAACGATCTGCCCGACCAGCTCACCATCCATCTGCCCTGCACGGAGTCCGCCTTGGCCCGCCCGGCCGGCCTGTTGCTGGTGGATGGGGCGGGGATCGCGCTGGAGGCCGCCTGGACCTCGCCCATGCCCCGCGGTTTCGTCAGCGTGTGGCCCAACCCCGTGGGCGCGGGGGCCCAGGTTCGTTTCCTGGCGCCCGCCGCGGGCCCCTGGAACCTGGCCGTTTACGACCTGCGGGGCCGCCGGGTGCGCAGCCTGGATCAGGGGAGCCTGGCCGTCGAGCGGACCCTGGACTGGGCGGGCAATGACGACGCCGGCCACCGCCTGGCCGACGGCGTGTATCTGATGCGCCTGGAAACGGCCGGGCAGGTCCTGGTGAAGAAGGTCCTGCTGGCCCGATGAAATGAAGCCCGGCGCCTTGTTCCCCGGGTCCTGTTTGTCTATGATGAGGAGGTGGCCGGCTGGCGCCTCCTCATCGTGTCTGCCCTTCAGGCCTTCCGGCCCCTTGCCAGTGACTGTCGATGACGGAAGATTCCTTCGCGGAAAGCCGTCCAGTGGTACTGGCTGACAGGTTGCAGCCGGTGCCCCGCTTCTTTCCGTGAAACCTCGGAGCGGTGGTCGTTCCCGACCGCCGGGCGAGAGGGGTTATCATGGCCATCATTCCCTTCCACATTGTCGACGCCTTCGCGGACCGGCCCTTCACCGGCAACCCGGCGGCCATCATTCCCAACGCGGCCAGCCTGACCGACGCCGAGATGCTGCAGATCACCGACGAGCTTTCCATGGAAGCGGGCTTCGTCATGCCTCCCGACACCCCGGGGGCCGACGTGCGCCTGCGTTTCTTCACCCGGCGGCGCGAGGCCAACCTGAGCGGCCACGTGGTGGTGGCGGCCTTCGCCTCCATGGCCGATCGCGGCTTCTACCGGCCCACCGCCGAGGGCCGGACCATCCGCCTGGAAACGGGGGCGGGCATCCTGCCGGTGCGGCTGACCAGCGATTCCCGGGGCCGGGCCCTGGTCACCCTGGAACTGCCGGCGCCCCGCTTCGGCGAGCCGGTGCCCGTGGGCGAGGTCGAGGCCGCCCTGGGGTTGCCCGCTTCGGCGCTGCGCCTGGGTGAGCATGGGCCACAGCGGGTTTCCTGCGGATTCGACCAGATCATCGTGCCGGTAAACGACCGCGCCGCCATGCGGGGGGATTTCCGGGACACCGAGGCCATCGGGCGCCTGACGGACATGCGGGGCGTGGGGGGCATCACCCTGTTCTGTCCCGACACCTTCAGCCACCAGGCCGATTTCCACTGCCGGTTCTTCCATCCGCGCTGCGGCCAGCCCGAGGACGTGGTGAGCGGGACCAGCCTGGGCGCGGCGGCGGCCTACATGGTGGACCGCGGCCTGGTGCCCGGGAACGAGCGCGTGGACATCACCACCGAACAGGGCCACTCCCTGGGCCGGCCCACCACGGCGGCCATCCGGGTGTTTACAGAGCGCGGTGCCGTGAATAAGGTGGAACTGACGGCCGGAGGAGCGGTTGTCATGCGGGGCAGTTTCCACTTCAATCGTCAGGTGCACATGGCCAGCGGATGATCCATCGGCTGCCTGCAGCCTGGAGGGGGCTACAGACAACATGAGATCCATGCAGAACCACGCCGGCCGTGGCGGCCGGGTCGGTATATCTGATTCCTCCCGGAAAAACTTCCCTGCGTCCGGTTTCCTGGGCGCCGCCGTGATCCTTGTCCTGGCTGCCGGCTTCCTGGCCGGCTGCGACGACGATCCGGTGGGCGTGCAGGGGGATGCCGACTACGTCGAGGTCCAGCTCGCTCCCGCCGGAACGCCCCAGGCCGGGGTGAAGGTGGTGGTCATGGATCCGACCAACAACACCGTGGTGGCCGGGCCGGTGGTCTCGGACCTGAACGGGATCTGCCGCTTTCCCGACCTGCCCGGTGGCACCTTCAGCCTGGTGGCCTTCGGCGGGGCCGACCTGGGGGTGATCTCCCTGCCCTCGGGCTGGGTCTACCGGCCGGCGGGTGGCAATGGCGACACGGCCCCCGTCAACGGGCCTCCGGTGATCCTCGTCTCGTCCCGGGTGCCCGCGGGCGGATTGCCGCGTATCAGTGGCCAGGTGGTGGACGCGGACACGGGGCAGCCTCTGCCGGGAGCGTTCCTGAGCACCTCCATCTATCCTTCGGGATACCTTGGGCAGACCACTCCGGGGGACGATGTGACGGGCGCCGACGGGCGCTTCACCATCCACGACATCTTCTTCGCTCCCGATCCCCAGACGGGGAATCTGGTGCAGGTGCAGCCTGTGTTCGTGACCTGTGCGGGATTTTTGCCCGTTTCCTGGACCCACCACATGGCCAACGGGGACGACAACCTGGACATCAGCGGGGTGACCATCGCCCTGCAGGCCGCCGGCGCCACGGGATCCGGCCAGCTGAGCGGGCGCCTGCTGCTGGACGGCCGGCCTGCCCCCGGCGTTCACGTGGCTCTGGGCGGTCTGGCCGATGTGCCCGGCCAGAAGGGGGCGGTGGGGGCCCCGGGCTTCGTGGCCACCAGCGACACGGCGGGGGTGTTCCTGTTCCAGGGATTGCCGCCGGGGCAATACCGTCTGCTGCCGGGCTACTTGCGCCGGGACGGGGTGGTGTATCTGGACAGCGGCCTGGACCTGCCCCGGGTGGTCATGGCCGATCAGACAACCCAGTCGGGTGATCACGTGCTGGTGCACGAGGTGACGGTGTCCTTCCCCGAGGAGGGTGGCGTTCTGGAAGAATCCGGCTGGCCCCTGCTGGACTGGGGGGATGTGCCCGGAGCGGAGTCGTACGACGTTTTCCTGGATCGGGGTTTCCTGGGGAATACCACCGAAAGCCATGTGGCGGTGCCCGAACAGTTCAACCCCAGCGAGGGCTGGCACGTGTGGCAGGTGCAGGCCTACGACCAGCAGGAGCAGGTGGTGGGCATCATGGACCGGTCGGGGCTGTTCTACTTGCCCGGACAGCCGGAAACGCCCTGACCCGGGCAGGCCGGCCATGGCCGGCGGGACCATGCCGGCCGGTAAAAAAAGACCCGGGCCGATCCACCGGCCCGGGTCTTTTATTTTCGCGCTGAAAAGCCGCTAGAGCACCAGCTCCTGGGTGTCCCGGGCGATCATCAGCTCCTCGTTGGTGGGCACGATCATGATCTTCACCCGCGAAGCCATCTTGCTGATGATGGCCTCGTCGTGGCGGGTGGCGTTCTTGAAGGGATCCAGCACGGCGCCGATGGCTTCCAAGCCCCGGCAGGCCCACTCGCGCACCAGCGAGGCGTGCTCGCCCACGCCGGCGGTGAAGATGATGGCGTCCACCCGGCCCAGGGCCACGGCGTAGCTGCCGATGTACTTGCGGATGTGGTAGCCGTACACCTCCAGGGCCAGGCGCGCCCGGTCGTTGCCCTTGGCGTACTCGCGCTCCACATCCCGCAGGTCGCTGCTGATGCCGCTGATGCCCAACATGCCGCTTTCCTTGTTCAGCATCTGTTCCACCTCGGCCAGACTCTTGTCCAGGCGCCGGCTCAGATAACCCACGATGGCCGGATCGATGTCCCCGCTGCGGGTGCCCATCATCAGCCCCTCCAGGGGAGTCAGACCCATGGAGGTATCGATGCTGCGGCCGCCCCGCACGGCGGCCATGCTGGCCCCGTTGCCCAGGTGGCAGGTGATCAGGTTCAGCTCTTCCGGCTTGCGTTCCAGCATTTGCGCCGCCCGCAGGGTGACGAAGCGATGGCTGGTGCCGTGGAAGCCGTAGCGCCGGATCTGGTACTCCTGGTACAGTTCGTAGGGAATGGGATAGATGTAGGCCCGGTCCGGCATGGTCTGGTGGAAGGCCGTGTCGAACACGCCCACCATGGGCACGCCGGGCATGACCTTCTGGGCAGCCTCGATGCCGGTGATGTTGGCGGGGTTGTGCAGGGGCGCCAGGGGCACGCACTCCTTCAGGGCGTTCACCACATCCTCGGTGATGATCACGCTGCCGCTGTATTTCTCACCCGCGTGGACCACGCGGTGGCCCACGGCGGCAACCTCGGACATGGATTCCACCACGCCGTGCTCGGGGTGGCACAGGGCGGCCAGCAGCAGCTCGATGGCCACGGCGTGGTCGGCGATGGGCAGGGTCTCGGCGATGTCATCCTGCCCGGGCCGCGAGTAGATGTGCTTGCCGTCGTCCATGCCGATGCGCTCGACCAGACCCTTGGCCACCAGCTTCTCGCCGGACATGTCCAGCAGCTGGTACTTCAGGGAGCTGCTGCCGCAATTGATGACCAGGACGTTCTGCATGACGTCTGTCCCTTCCTGCTAGCTTTGCAAGGCGGTGATGGCCACCACGTTGACGATGTCTTCCACACTGCAGCCACGGGACAGGTCGTTAACGCCCTTGGCCATGCCTTGCAGCACGGGGCCCACGGCCTCGGCGTCGGCCAGGCGCTGCACCAGCTTGTAGCCGATGTTGCCGGCATCCAGGTCGGGGAAGATGACCACGTTGGCCTGGCCCGCCACGGGGCTGCCGGGAGCCTTCTTCTCGCCGATGGCGGGCACGATGGCCGCGTCCAGCTGCAAGGGGCCGTCCACCAGCAGCTGGGGAGCCTTTTCCTGCACCAGGCGGGTGGCTTCTTCCACCTTTTCCACATCGGGGCCGGCCCCGCTGCCCTTGGTGCTGAAGCTGAGCATGGCCACCCGGGGCTCGAAGCCGCACAGGGCCCGGGCCGTGGCGGCGGTGGCGATGGCGATGTCGGCCAGCTGGGCGGCGTCGGGGCTGGGGTTCACGGCGCAGTCTCCGAAGACGATCATGCCGTCGGTGCCGTAGTCCCAGCCGGGCTTGACCATGACGAAGCAGCTGCTGACGATGCTGCTGCCGGGGGCGGTGCCCACGATCTGGAAGCCCGCGCGCAGCACGTTGCCGGTGCTGTTGATGGCGCCGGCCACCATGCCGTCGGCCAGGCCCTTCTGCACCATCATGGCCCCGAAGAACAGGGGATCGCCCATGGCGGCCATGGCCTCGTCCTCGCTCAGGCCCTTGTGCTTGCGCATCTCGTGATAGGCGGCGGCGAAGTCCGACCGGTAGGTGGACTTGGCGGGGTCGATGACGCTGACCCGCGGCGAGTCGATGCCGCGCTGCTGCAGGGCGCTGCCGATGGCGTCGGCGTCGCCCAGCAGAATGATGGAGGCGAAGCCCTCGTCGGCGATGATGCCGGCGGCGTCCAGCATGCGCTCATCGGCGGCCTCGGGCAGGACGATGGTCTTGTCCAGGGCGGCGGCTTTCTGGCGGAGGGAACGAGTGAATTCCATGACGATTTCCCCAATTTGACGGCAAGGGTCCAAATTATAATCCACGGGGAAAATCTCATGCGGAAGGATCGTTAAGTAAAGAACAACTTGTGTCGGGATGATTGTTTCTGGGCAGGAACCCCATGGTCGAGGTCAACCATGGGGTTCCTGTCAACCCGAAGGAAAGATCGGAGAAAAAGAAAACGGTGGACAGGTCCCGTCAGTCGCGCTCGGAAAGCTGCTGCAGGTTGATGTCCCCGGTTTCGTGCATGGTCTTGATGAGGTCGGACAGCTTGAAGCTGGACCAGAACTCCTCCATGCGGGCGCTCAACAGGGTCCAGATGGACCGGGTCAGGCAGTCGTCGCTGCGGTCGCAGACGGCGGGCTCCAGGACGCAATCCACCAGGGAGGTGTGGCTGTCCAGCGCGGTGATGATTTCCCAGAGATTGATGTCCTCGGGGGAG
This sequence comes from Candidatus Krumholzibacteriia bacterium, assembly GCA_963674845.2. Classification (GTDB taxonomy): domain Bacteria; phylum Krumholzibacteriota; class Krumholzibacteriia; order LZORAL124-64-63; family LZORAL124-64-63; genus LZORAL124-64-63. The sequence continues at coordinate 236,057 of CAXXKE010000002.1, forward strand.
CGGGCCAGGGTATAACCCCCGCGCACGCCCTTGCGGCTCTGGATGAGTTCGGCCTTGCGCAGGGTGCCCACGACCTGTTCCAGATACTTGCCGCTGATTTCCTGGGACTCGGCGATGGCGCTGATGGGCACGGGGTCGTTCCCGTAGTTTTCGGCGATTTGCAGGATGGCCCGCAGCCCGTAGCGTACTTTGGTGTTGACTTTCATTTTAAGTGCTCCGCGTCCAACTCAAGAAGCAGACTACCAGACATTTATTTCTTATTAACACAGGAGCGGCCCGGGGGCAAACCCAAACCGCTCCCATTCGTGTTTACTTTCGGAATATTTCCGGATTATTTCCTGACCTATCCAGCAAATTACTTGCTGATTTCCGGGACCTCCTTCAGCAGCAGAGAGGTCAGGTGCAGGGGCAAGGTCGTGGCCCGCTTGCGGTCGATATCCTTGTACACCCGCTCCACCTGCACCGGCTGCATGTCCAGGGCGGCCGCGGCCTCTTCGGCGGGCACCCCGTGGTTCTTGGCCCACAGCAGCAGGTCCATCTCCGGATAGGGCAGCACGAAGTAGAACTCGTCCTGGCCCTGCTCCAGGCTGTAGGTGTCGGTGGTGGGGGTGCTGCTGCAGATGTTGTCGGGCAGTCCCAGGTGACGGGCCATGGCGTACACCTGGGTTTTGTACAGGTGGGCGATGGGCTTCACGTCGGCGGCGCCGTCCCCGTTCTTGACGAAGAAGCCCTGGTCGTACTCCAGCCGGTTGGGGGTGCCGGCCACGGCGTAGTTCAACCGATCGGCGTGGTAGTATTCCAGGGTCTTGCGGATGCGTTGCTTGAAGTTGGTGGCGGCCACGATCTCCAGGTAGGCCTGCATGGGCAGGCGCTCGGTGTGCATCTTCCCGTCGGGATCCTGCACCACCAGGCGGTAGAAGTTCATGCGGTCGCTGTCCAGCAGGTCGCCGGGCAGGACGATCTTGCTCTTCCAGCCCTCCCCGAACTCGGGAAACACGCTGCGGATGGCGTTGTCGTAGCGCTCGTAACAGCCGATGGCCGCCAGGGTGGGCTGGATGTCCTCGATGACGTAATCGATGCCCAGGTGCTCGGCCAGTTCCTTGCCCAGCTGCACGCTGGCGCCGGAGCTGTCCCGCTCGGGCAGCAGCAGGCCGAAAACCTTCTTGGGACCGAAGGCGCGCACGGCCAGGCCGGCGGTGCAACTGCTGTCTATGCCCCCGCTGATGGCCACCACCGCGCCGCGGCGCATGAGGCGTTTGGCCACGGTCTGGCGCAGATTGGCGCAGATCTCGGTGGCTTCCTGTTCCAGATCCAGTTCCAGGACGGTGCGATCGAACATCAGGGTTCTCCTTCAGCGATGTATTTGGTCACGGGGAATCAGGGAGATGCCCCCCGGCATTTCCATGATGCAGAGGTTAATCGTGCTGCTATGATTCGTCCACGTTCAAGCCCGGTTTAATCCGATTAATTTTTTATGATTTCCCCGGGTCGGGTGGACACGGGGGCCGGGCGCGCTTATTCTGGCCGGAATTTATACGACGCCAATCTTGATTGCGGATTTTCGAAAACGGGAAAATCCGAGGAGGCCTGACATGAAAAACGAAGAACGCAGGGCATTTATCCAGAGCCTGCCCTTGGCCGATATCCACCGCCATTTCGACGGTTCCATCCGCCCCGATACCCTGTGGGAGCTTTCCGAGAAGTACTACAGCGCCGTGCCCGGGCTGGATTTCGAGCAGTTCCGCCACTATCTGCAATGGGACGATTCACTGGACAACACCCTGCTGGACTACCTGGACAAGTTCCACGTGCCCCTGCAATACACCCAGTTCTACGACAACATCAAGCGCATCGCCTACGAGCTGGCCGAGGACGCCTACCTGGACGGGGTGCGCCTGCTGGAGCTGCGCATCAACCCCCTCATCCACCGCCGGGCGGGGCTGACCAACCGCCAGGTGCTGCACGCCACCCGCAAGGGTTTGTCCGATTTCGGCAAGGAACACACGGATTTCCGGGCGGGCATCAACGTCATCGCCATGCGCAACCACGGGGGCAACATGGCCCGCATCCTGCTGCGCGAGATCGTGGGCGAGAAGGAAGAATTCCACGACGGAGTGGGGGTCATCGGCTTCGACATCGCCGGCCACGAGGCCCCCTTCCCGCCGCTGCTGTTCAAGGACGCCTACGCCCTGGCCGCGCAGATGGGCCTGAAGCGCACCGCCCACGCCGGGGAAAGCGAAGGGCCCGAGCGCATCTGGGAGGCCCTGGATTACCTGGACCCCCAGCGCATCGGGCACGGCACCAGCGCGGGGCAGGATCCCGAGCTCATGAAGCGCCTGGCCGCCGACGGGGTGTACCTGGAGGTCTGCCTGTCCAGCAACGTGCAGACCGGGGCCGTGGCCGACCTGAAGGACCACCCCTTGCCGCGCTTCCTGGACGCGGGCATCAAGGTGGCCCTTTGCACCGACAATCCGACCGTCAGCAGCACCACCCTTTCCCGGGAGTACGAGCTGGCCATGGAGACCTTCGGATTCAGCGAGAACGACGTCAAGGAACTGGTGCGCATGTCCTGCGCGGGCACCTTCCTGGCGGCCGGATGCCATTGTCCGCTGACCGAAGACTAGCGCAGGTTTCAATGGGGATTTGCCGCCTCACAAGTCCGTCTCTAACATGAGTTGAAATGACCTTTTGACAGGGAGTGATCGATGAAGAGGAAACTCAAGAGAATTGCGGTCCTGACCGGCGGGGGCGACGTGCCCGGCTTGAACTCGGCCATGAAGCAGGTGGTGTACCGGGCCAAGCGGGCCGGCCTGGAGGTGTACGGTTTCCGGCGCGGCTGGGGCGGACTGGCCAACTACAAGCCCGAACTGGGGATGGCCGGCAACACCGACTGGGTGCAGGTCCTGGAATACGATGACGTGCGCACCATCGACCGCACCGGCGGCACCTTCCTGCACACCTCGCGCACCAACCCGGCCAAGGTGCGGGAAAAGGACATGCCCGAGCACCTGCGCAAGGACGGTCTGAAGTACCCGGTGGACATCACCGACGCGGTGGTGGCCAACCTCGAGGCCCTGGAGATCGACGCCCTCATCCCCATCGGCGGCGACGACACCCTCAGCTACGCCGCGCGGCTGAACCAGGCCGGGTATCCCCAGATCGCCATTCCCAAGACCATGGACAACGATGTGTTCGGCACCGACTACTGCATCGGCTTCGGCACGGCCATCACCCGCACCGTGCAGGCCCTGAACGATCTGCGCACGCCCATCGGCAGCCACGAGCGCATCGGCCTCATCGAGCTGTTCGGCCGCAACAGCGGCGAGACCAGCCTCATCGCCAGCTATCTGGCCAACGTGGACCGGGCCGTCATCTCCGAGGTGCCCTTCGACGTGGAAAAGCTGGCGGGCATGATCGCCTCGGACCAGGATCGCAATCCCAGCCATTACTCCATCGTCACCATCAGCGAGGGCGCCATCCCCAAGGGGGGCGACGTCATGGAGTACGGCGAGGCCGACGCCTACGGTCACCGCAAGCTGGGGGGCGTGGGACAGTGGACCGCCAGGAAGATCAAGGAAATCACAGGTCGGGAGGTGACTTTCCAGCAGCTGGGGTATATGATGCGTTGTGGAGCCCCGGACGCTCTGGACCGCATGGTGGCCATGAACTTCGCCAATCTGGCCATGGACATGCTTCTGGACGGAGCCAGCGGACTCATGACGGCCTTGCAGGACGGCAAGTACACCACGGTGGGGCTGAACTCGGTCATCGAGGGAACCAAGCGCGTGGACGTGAGCCGTTACTACGACGAGGAAACATATCGTCCCGTGATCAGGCGGGTTCAGGCCTTGCCCATGTTCCTGACCTAGGTCCAGGATCTGGATTTTCCATCCAGCCCCTGGACAGGCCGGGAATTCGATCCGGGCTTACGCTCCGGGGGAGCCTTGATATCACTGCGCGTTCTGCGGCTGGTGCTGGCGCTGGCGGTCCTTGTGACCGCCGGCTGGCTCCTGCGCGGCTACACCACCGACGACACCTACATCCACCTGCGCTACGCCCATAACCTGGTGGAGCGGGGCGAGTTCTCCTTCAACCCGGGGGCCAGCTCCTACGGGGCCACCAGTCCGCTGTGGATCTTCGGCCTGGCCCTGCTGCTGAAAGCCGGCCTCAGCCCCTTCCTGGCGGCCTGGGTGCTGGGGGCGGCCAGCGGCCTGGCGGTGGTGTTGCTGGTGGACCTGGTTCTCACCCGCATGACCTTTCCCCCGGTGTGGCGGGTCTTCCTGCTGCTGCTGGTGGTGTGTGACCCCTGGTTCCTGCGCTGGACCTTCTCGGGCATGGAAACGCCCCTGGCCACCTTCTTCCTGGTTCTGTTGCTGTTTCCCCTGGTCATGGACAACAAGTTCAGGCCCGGGCAGCCCTCGCCCCCCCTGTGGCCCCGCTACCTGGGCTGGGGCGTGGTGGCCGGCCTGGCCGGCCTGGTGCGTCCCGAGTTCATGGTGCTGGCGCCCCTGGCTTTGCCCTGGCTTCTCATGTTCGAGTACCACCGGGCGGGCAACAGCGGCGGCACCGAGGGACGTTTCTGGGCCCGGCCCTACCGGCCCCTCTTCATGGCCGGGCTGGGCTGGCTGACCGTTTGCGGGCCCTGGCTGCTGTACGCCAGGTTGACCTTCGGCCGCAGCCTGCCGGGCACGGCCTCGGCCAAGAGCGGCGCCCTGAATCTGAATCCCCTGGGCGTGGTGATGGGGCTGGGGCAAAGCCTCAAGACCCTGGCCGTATCCCAGGGCCTGCTGTGGCTGGTCATCATCCTGCTGGTGGCGCTGGTCCTGTTCATCAACCGCGGTTCGGGACCGCGGCGGCGCACCCGCTGGCAGGACTGGCGGGCGGACGGGGCCCAGGAAAACGAGCCCGCCGAAAAGGTCGTCCACGGGGCCGGTCCCTGGTCCATCTGGGGGCCTGTGAGCCTGGTGCTCATCGCCACCAACTGGACGGTGGTGCTGCTGGGAGGCTATGCCGTCAAGCAGGTGTGGATCATCTCCCGCTATGTCAGTCCCCTGGCGCCGGTGCTGCTGCTGGCCATGGGGGTGGTGGCCGAGTGGTTGCTGGGAGGAGAGCAGATGCCTCGCCGCATCCGCCGCGTCGGCGGCTGGGTCATCGCCACCGGTCTGGTCATCACCCTGGCGGGGAACATGTGGGTCATGGGGGCCCAGGTGATACCCCACGCCCGCAACTTCCCGGAAGGCGTGCGCCAGTGCTACCTGGGTATGGGACACTGGATCAGCGAGAATTCAGAGCCCGGAGCGGTGGTGGCGGCCCTGGACATCGGGGCCGTGGGCTACGCCAGCGACCGGCCCGTGCTGGACCTCATGGGGCTGGTCAGTCCCGAGATCCTGGAAGTGGGTCAGCGGCTGGGTTTCCAGAACATGGTCAACGCGGGGGCCTGGGTGAACGTGGTCGAAAGCACCAGCGGGCGTCCGGCCGATTACTTCCTGGACCGCAGCCTGGGCCAACCGCGCTGGGACGGCGTCACGGTGCAGGGGGTCCGTTTCGAATTGCTGGACACCTGCGAGATCAGGGGCGTGGGGCTGCGCGAGCCTCAGCCCTGGACCGTCGCCCTGTACCGCCTGGTTCACACCGAGAAGGGCGTCAAGGGCTCCAGCGGGGGATAGTCGGCGGCCTTCAGGCGCTTGATGATCAGCAGGCTCACGTCATCCTCGAAGGGGCGTCCGTCCCCGAAGGCCAGCAGCACTTCCAGAACCTTCTGCACCACCTCCTGCGCCGCCAGGTTGCGATGGTCCAGCACGGCGCGGGCCAGTCGTTCCCGCCCGAATTCCTGGCTGTCCGGGTCGTCGGGCCGGGACAGGGTCAGGCCCCGCTCGGTGGCGCCGTCGCTGAACACCACCAGGATGTCGCCGGGCCGCATGGTCAGATAGCCGCGGTGATAGACGGCGTCGGGCAGGGGGCCCAGCACCGGGCCGGAGGTCTGCAGCTCGAAGGCCTCACCGGCCTCGGTCAGCAGCAGCGGGGGCGGGTGCCCCCCGTTGACGTAGGCCATGTTGCCGGCGACTTCCAGCTCGCCGTAGAACATGCTGATGAAGCGGCTGGCCAGACCGCTCTTGTGGATGACACGGTTCAGCCGGGACACGGTGGTGGTGATCTTCTCGTTCTCGGCCTGGCCCATGCGCATGCCCGTGACCACGTCCCGGGCCTGCAGGGCGGCGGGCAGGCCGTGGCCGCTGGCGTCGGCCAGCAGCAGGCCCATGACCCCGGTCTCCACCTCCTGCAGATCATACACGTCGCCGCCCACCTCCTCGGCGGGAATGCTGGCGGCTCCGATGTCGTATCCCTTGAGGGTGGGCAGGCGCTGGGGCAGCAACGAGTGCTGGATGGAGCGGGCCTGGGCCATCTGGATGGCCAGGGCCTGTTCGCGCAGCTTCAGGCCGATGGCCGCGCGGATGCTTTCCAGCAGCACCACCACGTCGTCCTCGCTGCCGTGGTGGCGAATGCCCAGGCTCAGGATGTAGGCCGGGTCGCGCCCCACCAGGATGGCGGCCGAGTCCACGTCGCTGAACTGGGCTTCCAGCTCGGGGTCGAAGCCCGGCGAGTCGGGGGAGACCACGTACAGGCGGTGCCGCTCGATGTCCTGCACCACCTGGTAGTCCTTGCTCACGCACTTGCCGGTGATCTCGGGGCCCAGCCCGCTGACACTCTTGATCAGCAGGTAGTCGTGCTCCCGCTCGCGGTACAGGCGCCCGCTGACCACGCCCAGATCGGCCGTGCTGTCGCTTTCCACCAGCTGGTGCAGGATCTCCACCAGCATCTTCTCGTCGCCCTCGGAGTGGTCGATCCGGTCCATGAGGTTTTCCACGGCCCGGTATAGCTTCTTGTGCACGATGATCTCCCGGCGAGGAACTGGGGAAAGGGCCGGCAAGGGCCGTGATGAGGATGAGGCCCGAAAACAGGGCCGTGACCGGGTTGAATGGTAACCGGTCCCCGCCCGGGCGGCAATAACGGGAATATCGGGCTGGAACCATCGCCGGCAGGAGGCGTAGACGTGGCACTGGATAATCGGACGGACTGCCCTTATCCTGGGCGCACCCGAAAACCACCCGCCATCCCACAGGAAAGGCCAGCCCGTGAACGACGCCGCCAGGATCGATGAACTGCTGAACCACTGCCAAGCCATGCGCCGGGAAATCGGCAAGATCATCGTGGGACAGGAGCCCGTGATCGAGGAGATGTTGATCGCCCTGTTCTCGGGGGGGCACGTGCTGCTGGAAGGTGTGCCGGGGTTGGCCAAGACCCTGCTCATCAGCAGCCTGGCCCGGGTCATGGATCTGAGCTTCAACCGCATCCAGTTCACCCCCGATCTCATGCCCAGCGACATCACGGGCAGCGAGATCCTGGAAGAGGACCACGGCACCGGGCGTCGCGAGTTCCGCTTCATCCAGGGCCCCATCTTCGCCAACGTCATCCTGGCCGACGAGATCAACCGCACCCCGCCCAAGACCCAGGCCGCCCTGCTGCAGGCCATGCAGGAGCGCGAGGTCACCGCCGCCGGCCGCACCCACCAGCTTTCCCATCCCTTCTTCGTGCTGGCCACCCAGAACCCCATCGAGCAGGAGGGCACCTACCCCCTGCCCGAGGCCCAGCTGGACCGCTTCATGTTCAACGTGCTCATCGGCTATCCCGACTTCGCCGACGAGCTGGCCATCGTCGAGAGCACCACCGGTGCCGACGAGGCCCAGCTGGAGCGCATCCTGGGTGGGCCCGAGGTGCTGGCCTACCAGCAACTGGTGCAGCAGGTGAAGGTGGCCCGCAACGTCACCGAGTACGCGGTGCGCCTGGTGCGCTCGACCCGCCAGGGCTCGGGGGAAGAGGCCGCCGCCACCCGGGAGTTCCTGGCCTGGGGCGCCGGTCCCCGCGCCGCCCAGTACCTGATTCGCGGGGCCAAGACCCGGGCCCTGCTGGACGGGCGGCCCACTCCCGACCTGGAGGACGTGCGGCGCCTGGCCCACCCGGTGCTGCGCCACCGCCTGGTGTCCAACTTTCACGCCGAGGCCGAGGACGTGGGCAAGGACGCCATCATCGACCGCATCCTGGACGAGGTGTCTCCCTAGTGGGTGCCGACCTGCTCAGCCCCGAACTGGTGGGCCAGCTGGGCCGCCTGGACCTCATCGCCCGGCTGGTGGTGGAGGGGTTCCTGACGGGCATGCACAAGTCCCCCTACCACGGCTTCAGCGCCGAGTTCGCCGAGTACCGCCAGTACATTCCCGGCGAATCCACGGCCAATATCGACTGGCGGGTGTACGCCAAGACCGACCGCCACTACCAGAAGGTCTTCACCGAGGAGACCAACCTGCGCTCCACCATGCTGCTGGATTGTTCGGCCAGCATGGATTTCACCTCGGACAGCAAGCGCCCCTCCAAGAAGGCCTACGCCGCCACCCTGGCCGCCGCCCTGACCTATCTGCTGTTGCGCCAGAATGACGCGGTGGGCCTGGTCACCTTCGACGAGGCTCCCCTGCGCCGGGTGCCCACCCGCAGCATGCGCCGCCAGCTCTTCCAGATCCTGAAGGTCCTGGACGAGTTGCCCCCCGGCCGGGGCACCAACCTGGGCGAGGTGCTGCACCAGGTGGCGGGGCGTATCCACCGGCGGGGCCTGGTCATGGTCTTCTCGGACCTCATGGACGACCCGGAAAAGGTCCTGGCCGGCCTGAAGCATTTCCGCCACCGGGGCCACGAGGTGGTGGTGTTCCAGATCCTCGATCCGCGGGAAATCGACCTGGCTTTCAGCGGCGAGGTGGAATTCGAGGCCCTGGAGAACCCCGGCCACAAGGTGCGGCTGGAGCCCGCTCACCTGGCGGGCAGCTACCAGGAACGCTTCGCCGCCTGGCAGGACACCCTGCGGCGCGAGTGCCGCCGCCGGCTCATCGATCTGGTGGAAATCACCACCGAGACGCCATTCGCCCAGGGCCTGGGGGCATACCTCCGCAAGCGCAGGCGGATGTACTGATGCCCTTGCTGTTCACCAATCCGGCCCTGCTGCTGGGCGCCCTGGGGGCGGCCCTGCCGGTGATCATCCACTTCCTGAGCCGTCGCCGGGTGCAGAAGCAACCCTTCAGCGACCTGCGCTTCCTGGACGAGGTCCACGCCCGCCAGGCCCGGAGCATGGGCATCCGGCGCTGGCTCATTCTCCTGCTGCGGGTGCTGGCCATCCTGTTGCTGGTGCTGGGCACCGCCGGGCCGCGCTGGGGCGGGGTGTCCTCGTCGTTCACGGGGGGGCGGGCCGTTCTCTTCGTCCTGGACACCAGCGCCAGCATGAACACCCAGACCGGGGACGGCACGCGCCTGGACCAGGCGGTGGACCGGTGCGCGGCCATGATCTCGGCCCTGCCCGCGGGGGCCTGGGTTCAGGTCATAGAGGCGGGCGGCCGCACCCAGGCTCTTTTCGGGGACTGGTTGCCGGCGGGTCCGGGAGCGGTGCAGGGCCTGGAAGCGGTGACGCCCACCGACGGCGCCTTCGGCCTGGACCAGGTGCTGGCCGTGGCCGCGGGCCAGGTCAGCCGGGCGCCTCAGGCCCAGGTGGAGATGATCTGGTTGAGCGATCTGCAGCCCCTGACGGGGGACGAGGCGGTGCGGCGGGCCGCCACCCGTTTGAAGGATTCGGGCACGGTGCACCACCTGCTGCGGCCGGTGGGGCAGACGGCTGTCGGCGGCGGCGTGCTGGGCGCGCGTTTGCCGGGGCGGGCCCTGCAGGCCGGGCAGAGCATTCCCCTGGAGGCATCTTTGACCACGGCCTTCGCCGAGGAAACGGTGGTCCTGGAGGTGGACGGCCGTCCGGTGGCCGAGGCGGTGGTGCCCGGCGTGGCCGCCGAGCCGGTGTCCGTCACTTTCCCCCTGACGGTGCCTGACGCGGGTCTGCATCGGGGTCTGGTGCGCCGCCAGAGTGACGCTTTTCCCATGGACGACAGCCGTCCCTTTGCTCTGAAGGTGGCCGCCACCATCAACGTGTTGCTGGTTCACGGCCCCGACCGGGCCGTGGATTCTTCAGCCGGGCGCGGGGGGTGGCGCCTGCTGGAGGCGGCCCTGGCCCCGGCCGGCGCCCCCGGGCTGTTCCGGGTGAACCCGGTGAGCAGCGATCGCCTGGCCGAGGGCGATCTGGCCCGGCACGAACTGGTGGTGCTGGTGAATCCCGAGCCCCTGGGCCGTCGCGCCCAGGAGGCCCTGCGCCAGTATCTGGACCTGGGGGGCGGCTTGCTGGTCCTGCTGGGGGAACCGTCCCAGGCCCAGTACTACCAGGAAACCCTGTTGCCTCTGCTGGGCTTTTCCGGCCAGCCGGCCTGGCACGGGGATGGCGCTGCGGGAGGGCAGGAAGGATTCCAGCGGCTGGCCCTGACCGATCCCTCCCACCCCGTATTCCAGGGTCTGGAAGCCGACGCCCTGGGCACCCTGGAAGATGTGCGCTGGCGCCACTGGTTCAGCCTGGCCGAGGGCGAGGCCCGGGTGCTCCTGCAGGTGACGGATGAATCGCCCCTGTTGCTGGAGCGCGACCAGGGCCAGGGTCTGGTGGCCCTCATGCCCACCGATCTGAGTCCCGCCGCCACGGACTTCCCCACCAGTTCCATGGCCTTGCCCTTCTTCCAGCGCCTGGGCGAGTGGCTGGCCGGGGCCCGGGCCCTGGGGCCGGCGGCCACGGTGCCTGTGGGCAGCGAACTGACCATCTCGCCCCTGGGGGGGACGGACCGGGACGACCTGGAACGCAGCGAGGAGTTGCTGGTCTGGTACCCGGGCGAGGAGCGAGCCCGGCCCGCCGAACTGAGCTGGCGCGGCGGGCGTCCGGTGCTGACCGGCGGCGTGGCTCGCCGGGCCGGTTTCCACGTTTTCACCGTGGCCGGGGACACGGTGGGGCTGGTGGCGGCCACCGTGCCGGACCAGGAATCCGAGACACGGCTGTGGACGGCCCAGCGCTGGGAGCAGGAAATGGCGGCCTGGGGTGTGGAACTCAGCGCCCTGCTGGAGGGGCCGGGGGCAGGCGACCTGGACGAGAAGCTGGTGGGGCGTTCCCTGGCGGCCTGGTTCTACCTGGCGGCCCAGCTGGTTCTGCTGCTGGAGCTCTTCCTGGCCCGCCGGGCCGGCCCGGGCCAAGCTTCCGGTTGAAAAATCCCCCTCTTCCATTACTTTTTTCAGGTCCGGCCATATATCGGCCGTTTTTTCCCGTCCAGGGGTCCGTGGCGGTCTAAACCGGACAAAAAGTATCTGTTAAGTTCAAGGAGCCTGCCCCATGTGGAACTATTCCGAGAAAGTCTTCGATCACTTCATGAACCCCCGCAACGTGGGTGAGGTGGAGAACCCCGACGGGGTGGGCGAGGTGGGCAGCATGGCTTGCGGCGACGCTCTGCGCCTGAGCTTCAGGCTGGACGAGAATGATCGCATCGCCGAGGCCAAGTTCCAGACCTTCGGCTGCGGCAGCGCCATCGCCAGCAGCAGCGTGCTGACCGAGATGCTGGTGGGCAAGACCCTGGAAGAGGCCGCCCAGATCACCAACGAGGACATCGCCCGGGAGCTGGACGGGCTGCCCCGGGAGAAGATGCACTGCTCGGTCATGGGTCGCGAGGCGCTGGAAGCCGCCATGATCGATCATTACAAGCGGCTGGGGCGGGGGGTGCCCTGCCATCTGTTGCAGCAGGAGACCATCCTGTGCCACTGCTTCCAGGTGACCAAGGACACGGTGCGCGACGCCATCTTCAAGCACCGCCTGGAGGACATCGAGGACGTGACCAACTTCACCAAGGCCGGGGGCGGCTGCACCGATTGCCACCACGACATCGGCGACATGCTGCGTGATTGCTGGGACAAGATCGAGCGGGGTGAAATTCCCGAGCCCAGCGGCGACGGCCTGGTTCAGCTGGGGGACATGCCCGCCGCGGCGGGGGCGGCCCGGACGCCGCCGGCCGAGGATCCCCAGCAGGAGATCATCGACAAGATCAAGGAACTGCTGCACAACGACATCAGCGTGGCCCTGCGCAACGACGGCGGCGACATCGAATTCGTTCGCTTGCAGGACAACCTGGTTTACGTGCGCCTGACGGGGGCCTGCGCGGCCTGCCGGGCCAGCGACGCCACCATCAAGGGCTATGTCGAGGCCCAGCTGCGCGAGTTCGTCCGGGACGATCTGGAAGTCATCGAGGTGAAGCAATGAGCAAGAGTTTCAACATGATGGAGGGGTTGCCCCCGCGTCCCGAGAAGGGCGTCTACTTCGACAACAACGCCACCACCGCCGTGGCCCCCGAGGTGCTGGAGGCCATGCTGCCCCTGCTGACCGAGCACTACGGCAATCCCTCCAGCATGCACAGCTTCGGAGCGGCCGCCGGGGCCGCCGTGGAGGACGCCCGGGACAAGATCCAGTCCCTGCTGGGGGCCGCCCTGGGCAACGAGGTGGTCTTCACCGGCAGCGGCAGCGAGAGCGACAACCTGGCCATCGTGGGCACCTTGCGGGCTTTTCCGGACAAGAAGCACCTCATCACCACCGAGGTGGAGCACCCCGCGGTGCTGGGCCTGTGCCGGGATCTGGAAAAGCGCCACGGCTACGAGGTGACCTACCTGAAGGTGGACCAGGACGGGCGCCTGGACCCCCAGCACCTGCGCGACGCCCTGCGCCCCGATACCGCGGTGGTGTCCATCATGATGGCCAACAACGAGACGGGTGTGCTGTTCGACGTGTCCGCCCTGGGCGAGATCGTCAAGGAGCAGGGCTCGGTCTTCCACGTGGATGCGGTGCAGGCTGCGGGCAAGCTGCCCCTGGATATGCAGAAGCTGACCTGCGTGGATCTGCTCTCCATTTCCGGCCACAAGCTGCACGCCCCCAAGGGCATCGGCGCCCTGTACGTGCGCAAGGGCACCAAGCTGCGCCCCCTGGTGGTGGGCGGGCATCAAGAACGCGGCCGGCGCGCCGGCACCGAGAACGTGGCCGGGGCCGCCGGCTTCGGCGTGGCCTGCGAACTGGCCGCCGCCGGCATCGAGCACGAGAACACCGTGGTCCGGGCCATGCGCGACCGCCTGGAGGCCGGTCTGCTGGCCGCCATTCCCGATTCCCAGCGCAACGGCGATCCGGATTTCCGCCTGCCCAACACCACCAACATCAGCTTCGAGTACATCGAGGGCGAGGGCATCCTGCTGTTGCTGGACCGCCTGGGCGTGGCCGCCAGCAGCGGTTCGGCCTGCACCAGCGGCAGCCTGGAGCCCAGCCACGTGTTGCGGGCCATGGGGCTGCCCTTCACCCAGGCCCACGGCAGCATCCGCTTCTCCCTGTCCCGTTACAACAACCCGGACGAGGTGGAGTACGTGATCAAGGCCCTGCCTCCCATCATCGAACGGCTGCGCATGATCACCCCGTTCAACGCCAACCGCGCCACTTTCTAGCATGAGCAGCGAACCCACAGCGTCCAGCGAGGCCCACGAGGCCGGCCGCGGCCCCCGGGAAAACCGGGGGCTGCTGCGTGATGTGTTCCCGGGGGGCAAGCCCGGGCCCGGGCTGGACCAGGGGGTGCAGCGGCTGGAACAGGTGCTGCGGCAGCAGGGCCCCCAGCCCGGCCTGCTGAGCGGTCTGCAGCCCGGAGCCCAGGCGGCCCTGCTGGCTGCCTGGCAGCAGCAGGAGCAGCGCACCGGACTGGTGGTGGCCCCCGACCGCAGCACCGCTTCCCAGCTGGCCGATGACCTGGAAGTGTGGCTGGGCGCGGACCAGGTCATCTACCTGCCCCAGCAGGAAGTGCTGGCCTTCGATCACAATTCCCCCGAGCCCGCCCTGGTGGGTGATGTGCTGCAGGGCCTGCTGCGCCTGCGCGGCAACCAGCCCGGCCTGGTGGTCACCTCCCTGTACGGCGTGCGCGAGAGGGTGCTGGCCCCGGGCGAGCTGGATCGGTCCCTGCTGCATCTGAAGGTGGACCAGCGCCTGGACATGGATGACCTGGCCGAGCAGCTGGTTCAGCGCGGTTACCGCCCCGCCGGCATGGTGGCCCAGGTGGGGGACTTCGCCCGCCGCGGCGGGCTGGTGGACATCTTCGCCCCCGGGGACGAACCCCTGCGGGTGGAGTTCTTCGACGACGAGATCGTCTCGGTGCGCCACTTCGAGGTGGAGGGCCAACGCACCACCCAGCGCCTTGACGAGGCCGTCATCCTGCCCGTGAGCCAGCTGCTGCTGGACGACGAGACCATGCTTTCCTGCCTGGCCCGGGCCGAGGAGGCCCTGGCCACGGCCGGGGTCGACGCCGACCAGGATTTCCTGTCCGACCTGGAGGCCCGGCTGGAGGACCGCCTGGTGGATAACGGCCTGGAAGCCTACCAGCCCTGGCTGAGCCCCACCGCCACCGTGGGCGACTATCTGCCCGAGAGCGTGCCCGTGTTCTGGGTGGACCCCGTGCGCCTGAAGGCCCAGGCCGATCTGCTGGAAACCGAGCTGCCTCGACTGCGCCAGGCCCGTCTGGCCAGGGAGCCGGTGCTGCCGCAGGTGGAGGAGCTGGTGCTGCCCCTGGACCGCTTGCCGGGCCTGGGCGGGCGCCACCTCTTCCTGGCCGACTCGTGGATCAAGGGTGACCGGGAGGGGCGCTGGCTGGGACTGGAACCCGGGGCCGCGGAAAGCTTCCAGACCACGGCCCAGGAGCTGCGGGGCGGCGACGTGGCCGCCCTCAAGGCCGAGGTCCAGCAGCGCGAGGAGCAGGGCCAGACCGTCTTGCTGCTGTGCGACAACCAGGGCCAGGCAGGGCGCCTGACCGAGCTGCTGGACGAGATCCCCGGGCCTGACACCGCCTGCCGCCCCCGGGTGGCCGGTCTGACCGCCGGCTTCACCTGGCCTGCGGCTGACCTGGCCGTCATCACCGACCACGAGTTCTTCCAGCGGTACCGGCGCCCCACCAAGGTGCGCCACCGCCGCAGCACCCTGGTGAAGGAACGGGCCTCGTTGCGGCCCGGCGAGTACGTGGTGCACCTGGAATACGGCATCGGCCACTACAAGGGGCTGCGGGTCATCACCGTCGAGGGCGCCGAACGCGAGTGCCTGCTCATCGAGTACGCCGAGGGCGGCCGCGTCTACGTGCCGGTGGACAACATCGACCAGGTGGAACGCTACAGCACCGACCAGGGGGCCGCGCCGCCCCTGGCCAAGCTGGGATCGGGGCAATGGCTAAAGGTCAAGGGCAGGGCCCGCAAGGCCATCAAGGCCATGGCGGCCGAACTCATCGAGCTGTACGCAGCCCGTCAGGCCCGGCCCGGCCACGCCTACGGCGCCGACACGCCGCTGCAGAAGGCCCTGGAGGATTCCTTCCTCTTTCACGAGACCCCGGACCAGCTGACGGCCATCGCCGACACCAAGCGGGACATGGAGACCACCCAGCCCATGGACCGCCTGGTCTGCGGCGATGTGGGCTTCGGCAAGACCGAAGTGGCCATCCGGGCGGCCTTCAAGGCCGTGGACGGGGGCAAGCAGGTGGCGGTGCTGTGTCCCACCACCCTGCTGGCCGTGCAGCACGGCGAGACCTTCGCCGAGCGTTTCCGCGACTTCCCGGTGCGGGTCGAGACCCTGAGTAGGTTCAAGTCTCCCACCGAGGCCCGGCAGGTGCTGGCCGATTGCGCCGCCGGCAAGGTGGACGTGCTCATCGGCACCCACCGCCTGCTGTCCCGCGACGTGCGCTTCAAGGATCTGGGGCTGCTGGTCATCGACGAGGAGCAGCGCTTCGGCGTGCGTCACAAGGAGCGCATCAAGGAGATCAAGCGGCAGGTGGACGTCATGACCCTGAGCGCCACGCCCATTCCGCGCACCCTGTACCTGTCCCTCATGGGCGCCCGCGACATGAGCCTCATCAACACGCCGCCCCGGGACCGCCAGCCCATCCACACCGAGCTGTGCACCTTCAGCAAGCAGACCCTGGTGGAGGCCATCCTGCGCGAGATGCACCGGGGCGGGCAGGTCTTCTTCGTGCACAACCGGGTGCAGACCATCGAGGGCATGGCCAAGCTCATCAAGGATCTGCTGCCCAACGTGCGGGTGGCCTGGGCCCATGGGCAGATGAAGGAAGACCGCCTCGAGGGCATCATGACCCGTTTCCTGAACCACGAGTACGACGTGCTGGTGGCCACCGCCATCATCGAGTCGGGCCTGGACATGCCGCGGGTGAACACCATCATCATCGACCGTGCCGATCGCTTCGGCCTGGCCCAGCTGTACCAGCTGCGGGGCCGGGTGGGGCGCTCCAACCACCGGGCCTTCGCCTACCTCATGACGCCCCCCGGCGAACGTCTGACCGGCGACGCCCGCCGGCGCCTGGCCGCCCTGGAGGAATTCCAGGCCCTGGGTTCGGGATATCACATCGCCATGCGCGACCTGGAGATCCGCGGGGCAGGCAACCTGCTGGGTGACGAGCAGCACGGCCACATGGAGGCCATCGGCTTCGATCTGTACTGCCGCCTGCTCGAGGAAACTGTGGGGGAACTCAAGGGCGGTGGCGGTGTTGCACCGCTGGATGTGAAGGTGGATCTGCGCCTGAGCGCCTACCTGCCCGACGATTATGTGGGCGATCCGCAGCAGAAGATGGACCTTTACCGGCGCCTTGCCCGGCTGCGCAAGCTGGGGGGCTGCCGGCGCCTCAAGGACGAGTTCAAGGATCGATATGGGCCTCTGCCCCCGGCGGTGGAAAACCTCATCGCCATCCAGGAATTGAAGATCATGGCCGGTGCCCTGGGCGTTGTCGAGGTCAAGGGCGGCCGCAAGGGCCTGGATTTCTTTTTCGCTGGCGGCCAGGAGCCTCATCCCACTATAATTCAGGGTTTGATGGGGCCCAGCCCCGCCAATGGGGGCAATCCGGGCCAATCCGGCGCCTCCGGGGGGCTGAACATCCGCGGGCTGAAATTCCGGGCCGTGGACCAGTTCATCATGAGCGTTCCCGCCGACCGGGAGGATTTCCTCGGTGTCGCCGCGGCGGTGCTCACCCGGGTGGCCGAACTCAAGCGCAGGACAGCCACTTGATTCTGTCCGGATCTGCTCCCGGAAAATCTGTCGATCAGTTGTAGCCTAACCAAGGAGTGACCATGAACCCCTGCCATCGTCCCCGTCTCGTCGGCCCCCGCCTGGCCACGAGCCTCATCGTCGTGACCCTTCTGTCCCTGGCCCTGCTCACCGGATGCGGCGGTGGGGACAAGAACGACAACGCCGGGGAAAGCCTGGTTCTGGCCACCGTTGGCAATACGGACATCACGGCCGCCGATTACGAGAAAGGGCTGGCCAAGCTGGACATGAAGGAGTTGCCCAAGGGTGACGACGGCCTGCCGGTGGACACGGCCACCGAGGAAGGCAAGCTGGAGTTTCTGCAGGTCCTGATCAACAAGGAGATCCTGAGCCAGAAGGCTTACCAGATGGGCTACGACAAGGATCCCCAGGCCGTCAGTGCCAGGTCCAGCCTTCTGGGCTATCACGCCGGGCTGGCTCTGTGGGACGACGTGGTGGGCGAGCAGGCCCGCACCATCTCCGAGGAAGAGCTGCAGGCCTTCTACGAGAACATGGGCAAGGTCCGCTCGGTGCGGTACCTCATCACCAATTTCGAGGATGATGCCCTGAAGGCCCAGGCCATGGCCCAGGGCGGTGCCGACTGGATGGACGTGGTGAACAAGTACCATGACGGCGTGAAGAGTGACCACGGCTACACCCTGGACGTGGGTTTCGGCCAGTACGCCCCGGAATTCGAGGATCCCGTCTTCGAGACGCCCCTGGGCGATGTGACGCCTCCGGTGCACACCCAGTCCGGATACTGGGTCATGCTCGTCGAGGACGAGAAGATGACCCAGAAGCCCGACCTGGAGGCGGCCAAGGCCCGCATCCTGGACATCACCTACAACCGCAAGGTGGGCCGGGCCCGCGAGGACTTCAAGGAGCAGCTGCGCAAGGACTACAAGCTGAACATCGACGATGACGTGCTGTGGATCTGTTACCAGGGCATTCCCGAAGGCGGTCTCATGGACGAGAAGACCAACAAGCCCCGGACCAAGGAAAGCCTCGAGCCCCTGAACGTGCCCCTCAAGGACATGGACCGCGTCTTCTACTCCTACGAGATGAACGGCGAGGTCTTCGAGTACACCCTGGGCGACTACAAGGGTCACTTCGACAACATGAGCGTCTTCCAGCAGCCCAAGCGCACCGACATGATGGGCGGGCTGCGCCGGCACATCATCAACGAGTTGGAACGGGCCTTCGTGGACGATGCCGCCCGTAAGCGCGGGTTCTACGAGGATCCCGACGTGCTGGCCAAGGTGGACGAGAAGGTGGAGGAGATCATGGTGACCAAGCTCTACACCGAGCAGGTCCAGTACGACGAACGGGTGACCGCCGACGATCTGGAAGCCTTCTGGCAGGAGCACAAGGACGAGTACGCCATGCCCGAGACCCGGGAGGGCCTGGTGGTTTATTGCATCAGCGAGAAGGAAGCGCTGCAGGCCAAGGCCGAGGCCGACCAGGGTCGGGACTGGGCCGCCATCCTGCAATCATACGGCACCGATCGCGAGAACAAGGCCAAGGGTGGCCGCACTCCCGCCCTGCGTCTGCGCGGGGACAACCCCGTGGTCGTGGCCCTGTTCGAGCTGGGGCTGGGCGAGGTCAGCGAGCCCGTCATGCTGGAAAACGGCCGCCTCGCGGTGATCAAGCTGGAAAAGGTTAATCCCCCGCGCCAGATCGAGAAGATCGAGGTCTCCGAGCAGCTGGGCAAGCGCATCACCAACATCCGCCAGGAAGAGGCCTTCCAGGCCTTGCTGGACAAGTGGGGCGGGGAGCTGGGCGTCAAGCGCTACCCGGAGAACCTGGCCGGATTGAAGGACTGGGAGACCATCACCGCCCGCGTCATCCCCGAGAATCATACGGCGGTCAAGCGCAGGTAAATTGAACCGGACCGGACCTCGTGGCCCGGATCCCAGGAGATGACACGGATGTTCAACAAACGCCTCATGATTCTGCTTCCGGCGGCCCTGGTGATCTCCCTCACCGGGGCTGTCGCCCTGGCCCAGGACCAGGATTCAGCCCAGACCCGATTGCTGGACCGGATCGTGGCCATCGTCGACGAGGAAGCCATCCTGCAGAGCGATCTGGACCGCGAGGCCGAGCTGTACCGGCTGGAGCGGGAGTACGCCGGGGAGACGGGGGTGCAGATCACTCCCGAGGTGCGGCGTGAACTGCTGGACCGGCTCATCGAGAGCAAGCTCATCATCGCGGCGGCCAAGCAGGCCGACATGACGGTGGACGAGGAGGCCATCCAGGAAAGCGTGGAGGCCAAGATCCAGCAGTTCGTCCAGCATTTCGGCAGCATGGAGAACCTCAAGCGCGAGCTGGCCCGCAGCGGCATGACCCTGGGTGATTACCGGGCCCGCATGAACGCCCAGCTCAGGGATCAGCAGTACCTGCGCCTGGTGGTGGGCAAGTACATCCGCCCCGAGGTGGAGGTGCTGGAGAACGAGATCAAGGAATACTACCTGGCCCACCTGGACGAGATGCCCGCCGAGCCCGACAGCGTGACCATCGCCAATATCCTGGTGCCGGTGCAGCCGGCCCTGGAGGTGCGGCAGCAGATCCAGAAGCAGGTGGCCGAGGCCCAGGCGGCCCTGGCGGCGGGGCAGCCCTTCGCCGACGTGGCCCGGCAGTTCAGCCAGGGACCCAACGCCGCGCGGGGCGGCACCATCGGCGTGGTGGCCCGGGGCGACCTGTTCGACCAGAACCTGGACCGGGCGGCCTTCGCCGCCACCGTGGGCCAGGCCACCGAGCCCGTGGTCAGTTCCCGGGGCGTGCACCTGCTCATGGTGGACGCCGTCCAGGAGGACGGGCGCCGGGCCCTGCGGCAGATCTTCTTTCCCATCGACATCAAGGAAGCCGACGTCCAGGCTGCCCGCGAGCGCATCGTGGCCGCCCGCGAGCGTATCACCGGCGGCGAGTCCTTCGGGCTGGTGGCGGCCGAGGTCAGCGGCGACCCGGTCTCGGCCCGCGCCGGCGGCGTGCTGGGCACCTTCCGCCTGCAGGACCTTTCTCCCCAGTTCCAGGAAGTGCTGACCGACGCCTCCATCGGCCAGGTCACCGAGCCGGTCCTGACGCCGGCCGGCTGGTACATCTTCCTCCTCCAGGACAGGGTCGAGGGCCATCGCTACACCTTCGAGGAACTGAAGGAAGACCTGCGCGGCGTGGTGGAAGGGCAGAAGATCGAGAAAGCCCTGGCCGAGTACGTGGGTGGTCTGCGGGATCGTTTCTTCATCGACGAGAAGAGCTGATCCGGCCTGCCGGCAATAGAATGAAACGCCAGAGCCCCCCGGTGACAATCGGGGGGCTCTTTTCATGAAGCAATGGGCCGCAGTCAGGGGTGGGAATCGCCCAGCTTGCGCGTCTCCTCGGCCAGGAAATCGGGCAACCAGCCGAACACCCCGGTGATGGCCTGGCAGTTCTCGGCGAAGGCGGCCATGGCCTCGGTGTGGCGGCTTTGCCACAGCATGCCCACCCAGCCGCGCAGCCACCGGTCGGCCTGCTCCTGGTCGGCCATGATCTCGGCGTCGAAATCCTCGCCCAGCACCAGGGTGCACACCAGCAGGCCCAGGGCCTGTTCCGGATCGGGCGCGTCCGGGACGGCGTCCAGAGCCCGGCGCAGCACCGCCGCGGCCAGGTTCAGGCGGCCGGCGCCGAAGCAGGCCCGGGCCAGGGGTGTGGCGGCGTCCAGGTGATCCTCCAGGTGAAACAGCACGGCCCGGCTTTCCTGGCCGGGCGGGCTGCAGGTGACCAGGGCCAGCAGGGCCTCGGGGTCCTGGGGCCCGGCCTGGGCCGCCCTGGCCGCCAGTCGAGCGGCCTCCTCGCGCCGGCCGTCGGCCATGGCCAGGCGGCACAGGCCCAGCAGGGGGCGCACTCCCGTCAGCTGGGCGGCGGCCTCCTCGGCGTGGCCCTGGCGCTCCATACAGGCCTGGTAGCTGCGGGCGGCCTCGTCGGCACGGCCCAGATTTTCCAGCAGCAGGGCCCGGTGCAGGTGCCAGGCGGCGGTGGGCCGGGCCCAGGGGGCCGATTCTTCCAGCCAGGCCAGGGCCTGCGCGGGGGGCAGGTCCAGCCCGGCGGCCACCAGGCCGGCCAGTTCGCCGCTCCACACGTTCTGCTGCAGGCGGCTCCGTTGTGCTGCGCTCCGCTGCTCCAGGGCCTCGGCCGTCAGACGGGCCCAGCGGCGCCACAGGTCCCGCTCATCCCAGAAGCGGGCGATCTCCAGGATCTTGAAACGGCAATAGTCGTCCCCGTCGTTCTCGGCCAGGGAACGCTCCAGCAGCCGCAGATCGCGCTGCATCTTGTCCCGGCCGGCGGCCACCTCGCGCACGTAGCCCAGATGATCCACCACCCCGTCCAGATGGCGCAGGGCCAGTCCGGCACCGGCCAGGTAGGTCTGTACGGCTTCGGCCACGTCCTCGTGAATGCGATAGCGGAAACGGATCTCGGGACGGTTGTGGAACAGGCGCAGCAGGCGGCTGTCGCGGCGGTGGCCCCCGGGCAACTGGTTGCGCATGACCACGGTGGCGGCCCCGGCCTGCTCGTCATCCAGCAGGGCCCTGATCTGCTCCTTCAGGGGGGCGCTCACCCGCTCGTCCGCATCCAGGAACAGGATCCAGCGCCCCGTGGCCGCGTCCAGGGAGGCGTTGCGGGCGGCGGCGAAATCATCCACCCAGGGGAAGGGCACCACCGTGGCCCCGGCCTGTTGCAGCAGGGCCACGGTGCCGTCCTGCGAGCCGGTGTCAACGGCGATGAGCTGGTCCCAAAGGCCGTCCACGGCGGCCAGGAAGTCGGGCAGCATGGCCTCCTCGTCGCGAACGATGATGCACAGGCTGAGGCGGGGCTTTGCCAAGGTCTCTCCCGTCGGTTTCGGTGATGGGGCCATTATGGGCGCCCGGG
The DNA here is from genome assembly GCA_963674845.2 of Candidatus Krumholzibacteriia bacterium. Lineage (GTDB taxonomy): Bacteria > Krumholzibacteriota > Krumholzibacteriia > LZORAL124-64-63 > LZORAL124-64-63 > LZORAL124-64-63. The sequence continues at coordinate 257,988 of CAXXKE010000002.1, forward strand.
CACGGTTCATGCAATCGGATCGTGTGAGAAAGTCCGAGCCGCGGCTCTCGCCAAGGCCCCGGACCCGACGCATCACCGGGAGGATACAGTTGATCAAAGGCAATCAGGATGGGCGGGGCGACCGCAACCAGGGTCCCCTGGATGCCCGCACCATCATCAATTTTTACCGGGTCTACCTGGAGTACAAGGACCAGACCGCCCTGCACGGCGTCACCTTCTCGGTGGACAACGGCGAGTTCCTGTGCCTGACCGGCCCCAGCGGCGCCGGCAAGAGCAGCATCCTGCGCCTCATCGCCATGGACGCCTTGCCCACCCGGGGCGAGGTCATGGTGCGCGGGCAGCTGGCCAGCAAGGTGAACCGGGGGCGCATCGCCCGGCTCCGGCGGGAGATCGGCTTCGTCTTCCAGGATTTCCGCCTGCTCGGCGACCGCAGCGTCGAGGACAACGTGGCGTTCGCGCAACTCGTTGTGGGCGTTGACAGATCCGAGACCAAGCGCAACGTGGTGCGGGTGCTCACCCAGGTGGGTCTGTACGACAAGCGCCACCGCCTGCCCCACGAACTGAGCGGGGGCGAGCAGCAGCGGGTGGCCATCGCCCGGGCCATGGTCAACAGCCCCAAGATCCTGCTGGCCGACGAGCCCACCGGCAACCTGGACCCCGTCACGGCCCAGGAGGTCATCGACCTGCTGTTCCGCATCAACGACGGGGGTACCTGCGTCATCTTCAGCACCCACGACCACGAGATCGTCAAGACCTTCGGGCAGCGGGTCATGGTGGTGGAGAACGGGGCCATCAAGACCGATATCCGCCGCCGCGAGGCGGTGGACCGCACCGCCCGCCTGACGGACAAGATGTTCCAGGCCCAGGAGGTCAGCCATGCTTAACGCCGCCCAGACCGGGTACATCCTGCGCGAGTCCTTCGCCGGCTTCCACCGGCGGAAATTGACCACCGGTGTCACCATCCTGATCATGAGCTCGTCCCTGCTGGTGCTGGCGGTGCTCACCCTGGCCACCCTGAACCTGGGCCGGCTGCTGGAAACGGCGCGCTCGGGCATCGACATGCGGGTTTTCCTGCAGGACGGCCTGACCAGCGAGCAGGTGGCCGATCTGCAACCCCGCCTGGTGGCCATTCCCGGCGTGCAGCAGGCCCATTTCATCACCCCCGAGGCCGCCATGACCGAGTTCCGGGCCAGCCTGGGGGATGACGCCGACATCCTGGATCTCATGGAGACCAATCCCCTGCCCGCCTCCTTCCACCTGCAGCTGACCCCGGGGGCCCGCCACCGCGAGAACGTGCGGTCCATCCGGGACGAGATCCAGCCCTGGCCCGAAGTGTCGGAAATCGTCTTCAACCAGGCCTGGGTGGACGCCCTGGAGGCCTGGTCGGTGCGCTTCCAGGTGGCCAGCCTGGTGGTGGGCCTGGTGGTGTTCCTGGCGGCGGTCTTCGTCATCTCCAACACCGTCAAGCTGACCATGGCCGCCAGCGCGCGGCTTATCTCCATCCAGAAGCTGGTGGGGGCCACCAACGGATTCATCCGCACCCCGTACCTGCTGGAGGGGGTGTACCAGGGCCTGCTGGCCGGCGCCCTGGCCATGGGGTTGCTGGCCGGGGCGGGCTACCTGCTGCAGAACCGTCTGGCCGATGTGGTGTTCTTCAATCCCCAGCAGATCCTGGGCTTCATCGGCTTCTGCGTGGTGCTGGGGCTGGTGGGCTCGTGGTCCGCCATGCGCAAGTACCTGGCCCTGGGGAGCGATTTCTGATGGCGCGGCGTCTTCTCATCCTGGCCGGAACCATCCTGCCCGCGGTGCTGATCCTGAGCTCGGTGCTGGCCCAGACCGCCAGCCGGGACGACTCGGTGCTGGTGGGCAAGATCGACAAGAGCAGCGCAGAGCTGGTGCGCATCCGCCAGGAGATCCAGCTGCAGCAGGACAAGATGGCGGGCCTGGACGCCCGCGAGGATCAGGCCAAGCGCGATCATGACGACATCCTGCAGGAGATCGACCTGATCCAGCAATTGCTGGGTGAGCTGGACCAGCGCGAACGCCTGCTGCAGGAACAGAGCCAGGAGCTGGAGGTGAGCCTGCAACGCAGCGTCCAGGCCCACCGCAACGGCCAGGAGGCCCTGGCCCGCAATCTGCGCAGCATGTACGTGCGGGGGCGCTATCGCCGCCTGGAAATGGCCCTGACGGCCGACAGTTTCTCCAGCTTCATGACCCGCATGAAATGGGAGGCCATGCTCACCCGCCTGGGCGCCGGCATGGTGGAGAAGTTGCGGGCCGAGGGGCAGCGGGTGCAGAGCGAGAGCAAGCAGCTGGAGGTGGCCCGGGCCGAGATCAACCTGGCCCGCGAGGAGGCCGGCCTGCAGACGGGCCGCCTGGAAGACCTCATGGCCGAGAAGATGGCCGTGCTCAGGGATGTGGAATCGGAGCGCCGGGGCGTCAAGGACCGCCTGCTGGAGCTGAGCATGAGCGAGCAGCGCCTGAACTACGTGCTGGAGGATCTGGAACAGCAGCGCAAGGAGAAGGCCGCCGCCGAGGCCGCCGCCCAGGCCAGCCGGCAGGCCCAGGAGCAGCCGCAGGGCTCGCTGGTGGAACTGGCCGGGCAGCTGGAATGGCCCGTGCGCGGCCAGATCCTGCGGGGATTCGGGCGCTCGGTGCACCCTCGCTTCAAGACCGTGACCCTGAACAACGGGGTGAACATCGCCGCGGGCCAGGGGGCGCCGGTGGCCGCCGTGGGCAGCGGTGTGGTGGAATTTACCGATGTTTTGCCTGGATTCGGGCAATGCGTTATTCTTGATCACGAAGCAGGTTACTATACTCTGTACGCGCACCTGGACCAGGTGTTCGTCAGCCCGGGCGAGATCATCGCCCGGGGGCAGGTCATCGCCGAGGTGGGCAAGCCCGCGCCGGGAGAGCCCGCGCAGCTGTACTTCGAGGTGCGGCACGGCAAGACCCCCCTGGACCCCATGGACTGGCTCAAACCCCGGTAGATTCAGCGCGCGCTGGAGGCCGGGGCTGAACCCCGGCCTACCGGAGCATCGCGTGAATCGTCACTCCTTTCCCGCCCGATCCAGCGTCCTGGACCAGCTGCTGCACGTCCAGCGGACGGACAAGCTGGGCCAGCCCTTCCTGCTGGCCGGCCCCGCGGGCAGCGGCAAGGAGAACACCGCCCTGGAGTTCGCCCGGCTGCTCAACTGCGCCGGTCCCGATCACTGCTCCCCCGCCCGCCGCTGCGAGAGCTGCGTCAAGGCCCTCAGCTTCCAGCACCCGGATATCCGCTGGATCGGTCCCGCCCCGGCGGCCATCAAGGAGAGCGAGGTGCGCGACCTGCTGGCGGCCAAGATGGACAACCCCTTCTTCCATCCGCCCTATGCCGGCACCAGCTTCGTCAGCATCGGCGACCCCGAGAACCCGGGCCCCCTGACCATCCGCTCCCTCATCCACTTCCTGCGCCGCCGCGCCTTCCAGAGCCCCTACAAGGTGGCCATCGTGGCCGACGGGCAGCGCATGAACCAGGCGGCGGCCAACGCCTTCCTCAAGACCCTGGAAGAGCCCCCGCCGCGCACCGTCATCATGCTGCTGACCACGGGCACCGAGGGCATGCTGCCCACCATCCTGTCCCGCTGCCAGAAGATCCGCTTCGAGCCCTGGCCCGAGGACGAGCTGGTGGCCGTGCTGCAGGGGCTGGCCGAGGCCGATCCCGCGACCCTGGCCCAGGCCGTGCGCACCAGCGACGGCAACGCCCGGCGGGCCCTGGATCAGCTGCAGCCCGAGGCGGCGTTGCTGACCCGGTGGGCGGGCCGCCTTTTCCAGTGGATCGGCGAGGGGAACCGGGCCATGGCGGCGGTGGCGGCCGACGAGGTGCACCGCGGCCTCATGGGCCACGCCGTGCTGCCCGAGGGGGCCTCGGCCAAGAGCTTCGAGGCCAAGGAAACGGCCCAGCGCCGCAGCCGGGCCATGCAGCTGTGCGAGTTGCTCAATCTGCATTTCAGTGATACCGTCGGGCGGCTGGAGATGGGCGATCAGTGGCCCGCCCGCCTGCCCCAGGCCGCGGCCGCCGTGCAGGCCGCCGCCGGCCGCCGCCGCACGGCCACCCTGCTGCGCGACATGGAATTGATCGAGTCGGCCCGGGGCGATATCGACCGCAACATCAACATCGGCCTGGTGCTGGCCGTGCTGTTCGAAGGGCTCGTGGAAAATGCCGAAAAAGACCAGTCCTGCTGACAACCAGGGGCCCGGCAAGGGCGCGCCCCGCGGGGGCCAGGGAGCTCCCGGCGGACGCCGCCGCGGTCCCGGTCACGGCCCGGGCCGGGGTCCGGCCGCTCCGGTGCCTCCCCTGGAGCCCGGGGTGCAGATGGTCATGGTCCAGTTCAAGGGCCACCGCAAGAGCTACTACCACAACCGCCAGCAGATCGACATCAGGCCGGGCATGTACTGTCTGGTGGAGGCCGACCGGGGCCGCGACCTGGGCCAGGTCACCTACGTGGGACCGGGCCGGGAGGACTGGTGGCCCGTGGCCAGCCAGCAGGGCGTGCTGGGGGTGGCCGAGGCGGCCGATCTGGAACGGCTGCACAACAACCGCGGGGACGAGTGGGAGTTCTGGGATATCTGCCAGGAGAAGATCCAGTACCGCAAGCTGGACATGAACCTGGTCAGCGTGGAGCGGCAGTTCGACCACAAGAAGATCACCTTCTATTTCACCGCCGAGAAACGCGTGGATTTCCGGGAGCTGGTGCGGGATCTGGCCGGCGTGTTCCGCACCCGCATCGAGCTGCGCCAGATCGGCGTGCGCGACGAGGCCCGCCTGAAGGGCGGCATGGGGGTTTGCGGCCGGGAGTTCTGCTGCGCCTCCTTCCTGAGCGATTTTGTTCCCGTGACCCTGAAGATGGCCAAGGTGCAGCAATTGCCCCTGAACCCCGGCAAGCTCAGCGGGCCCTGCGGCCGGCTGCGCTGCTGCATGGCCTACGAGCAGACGGTTTACCTGGATCTGCGCAAGCGCCTGCCCCGGGTGGGTTGCGAGGTGCGTTCGCCCCGGGGCGTGGGCACGGTGCGCAAGCTGGATCTGTTGCGTGAACAGGCCACCGTGGAGGTGGCGGGCGTGGATGACTGGCAGGTCTTCGCGGCCGGCGAGCTGAGCTGGGAGCGCCGGGACGACGTGCCGCGGCCGGCTCCGGGCAAGCCGGGGGAACGGGACCAGGACAATCGGCGCCATCACAACCGGCACAACGACAACAGGCAAGCAGGGGGCCGTTAACGCATGATCGACAGCCACGTCCACCTGAACCGCCAGGAATTCGACGGCCAGTGGGCCGCCGTGGTGGAGCGCGCCGTCCAGGCCGGGGTGCGGGGCTTCCTGAACGTGGGCTACGACCTGCCCACCAGCCGCGAGTCCATCCAGCTGGCCGAGGCCGACAGCCGCATCCTGGCCACGGTGGGCATTCACCCCCACGACGCGGCCGTGCTGGCCGACGAGCAGGGCCGGCTGACGGCCGCCGGGCGCGAGGTCCTGGCCGAGCTGGCCGACCTGGCCGCCCACCCGCGGGTGGTGGCCCTGGGGGAGATGGGCCTGGACTTCTACCGCGATCTGTCGCCCCGGCCCGCCCAGCGGGCGGCCCTCATCGCCCAGCTGGAACTGGCCGACAAGCTGAACCTGCCGGTGGTGTTCCACGTGCGCGATGCCTGGGACCAGACCCTGGCCCTGCTGGACGAGGTGGGGGTGCCCCGCGCCGGCGGCGTGCTGCACAGCTTCAGCGGCACCGCCGAGCACGTGGAGTGGGCCCGCCGGAACGGGCTGCTGCTGGGCATCGGCGGCCCGGTGACCTACAAGAACAGCCATTTGCCTCCATTATTGGACACAATGGGATACGATATGCTGCTCCTGGAAACCGACGCCCCCTGGCTGCCGCCGGTGCCTTTCCGGGGAAAGCGCAACGAATCCGGCTATCTGGTGCACACCTGCGAGGCGGTGGCCCGTTTCCTGCAAACGGAGCCTGCCCAGGTGGTCGCAGCCACGACCCACAACTTCTGCCAGCTCTTCGGTGGTGATCTGCTTGAGGCGTAACCAGCAAACCCTACTGCGCGAACACGGCATCAAGCCCGTCAAGCGCCGGGGCCAGAACTTCCTGGTGGACACCAATCTGGCCCGGGCCATCGCCGGCAACTGCCTGGAACTGGGGGATCACCTGCTGGAATTGGGGGCGGGTGGCGGCGCCCTGACGGTGCACCTGCTGGAGCAGGCGGCCCGCGTGGTCTGCGTGGAGGTGGACCGCAAGCTGTGCGCCGTGCTGCAGGCCGAATACGGCGACCAGCCGGCCTTCGAACTTATGGAGGGCGATCTGGCCAAGCTGGACTGGCAACTGGCCCTGGACCGGGCCCGCGCCAGCAGCCAGGCCCGCCCGGTCATGGCCGGCAACCTGCCCTACGTCCTGACCAGCAAGGTGCTGTTCACCCTGGCCGACTTCCGCAACCAGACGGCCGGCGGGGTGTTCATGGTGCAGAAAGAGGTGGCCGAGCGCCTCACCGCCGCCTGCGGGGGCCGCGACTACGGCATCCTGGCCGTGGTCCTGGGGTCCCTGTTCAGCATCGATCTGGTGCGCACCGTGCCGCCCACGGTGTTCTGGCCCCGTCCCGAGGTGGATTCCGCCGTGGTGCGCCTGCGCCCGGGGCCCGTGTGGGAGGACGACGAGTACCGCCACTTCACCGACACGGTGAAAACTCTTTTTGGGCAAAGGCGAAAGAAACTGAGGACACAGCTGCGATCTCATTTTAAGCTGACGGGCGATCAGGTCGATGAACTGGCCGGAAGCCTGGGTCTCGACCCGGAACTGCGCCCGGAACAGGTGCCCGCCGCGATGTACCGCCGGCTGGCCGTGGCATTGAAAAGGGAATCCGCTTGAAGAGCCTTGTCCACAACAGGGAATTGACCGGATGCGTCCGCCGGGCGGGCCTCTGGTCCCTGATCCTGCCCATCCTGCTGGTGCTGCTTGCCGGTGCCGGCCAGACGGTCCGCGCGGCCGAGGAATCCGCGCCTGCACCATCGCCCTCGGCCGGGTCCGACGCCCCCGTTTCCCAGACCGACGATCCGCCGGAGGACCCGCTGGACGATCCGCTGGACGATCCGCTGGACGATCCGACGGACGATGGCGAAGGGACGGCCGCCGCCGACAGCACCTCCGCCGTGGATGAAGAGGAGTTGATGGCCAACATGACCCAGGCGGAACGGGCCATCTATCTGGCCAGCCATAACCGCAGCGTCAGCGCCCAGGGCGGGTCGGGCGGATTCCTGCAAGGGCTGGACATCACCACCCGCGCGGGAACCGCCAACGATGTGCGGGTCAACAACCTTTACGGCAAGCTGGAAACCAAGCTGAAGATGACCGGCAACTCCACCTTCACCAACATCTCCGAGATCGGCCACGACAAATTCCGCCAGCAGGACAAGTCGGTGGATTCCCGCTCGGACCGGGTGATCTACGTGGCCGGTCAAATGTTGCCCTTCCAGCTCAGCGTCAACGGCAACTACGACTGGTCCGAGGACAACACCATCAACAACGCCGGCTTTTCCAACCTGAACAAGCGCACCGTGAAGAGCGGCACCCTGACGGCCAACCAGAAGGACATCAAGCTGAGCGAGAGACTGGATGCCAACCTGCTCCTCTCGTCGGGCATGTCCAACCAGCATCTGGTGAACCGTGGCGTGGTCAACGACGTGTCCGACGAATACCTGGACGGCAACGCCCAGCTGCGGGCCAACGTGGCCCGGGACGTCAACTTCATCGCCCGTATTTTCGGCAAGACCGGCAGCGGCGACCGCACCCTGGGCCGCTTCGCCGCCCCTTCGTCCGTGGGAGCCGACACCGTCTCGGCCCACCTCAGCTACGATCGATCCATCGGTCGGGGCCGGGTGGAGGTGGCCCGGGGCAACTTCGAGGATCGCTACCTGGACTACAACCGTGACTCCAACGGCCAGATCGACACCCTCAAGGACAACGACTTCGAGAAGATCGTCGACGAGGTCAAGACCAGCGACATCATGGCCCTCGAGTTCTTCCACGAGGTGGATCTGGGGCCCTTCGGCCTGAAAGCCAAGCTGGGCCGGGACACCGACGAGCTGGGCTACGCCGCCAGCCCCGTGGGCACCAAGGAGCGCCTCAAGGACACGGTGGATCTGGGCCTGACCTTCGGCACCAGCCGGGACTCGGTGGCCCTCAAGTACGGCTACCTGTTCAAGTGGGAGGACCAGCGCTACAAGGGCGCCACGGCCAATCGCGGCAAGCAGTACAACAAGGTGCGCCAGCTGGATGTGTTCTACGGCCGCGTCCTTTTCCGGGACACCCAGCTGCAGTGCAAGATGCACTTCGAACTGGCCCAGGACACCGCCGAGAACGGCTTCAACGCCAACGACAAGGACCGGCTGCGCAACGATCTGGCCGTGACCATCGACCGCAAGTGGGACAACGGTTTCAGCACGGACATGCTGTTCTCGTACAAGCAGTCCGAGGAGGTGGCCCTGCACCGCACCCGCTCGTCCAACAACAACATCAAGGACAGCTACGAGATCTCGCCGGGCTACAAGTGGGCCATCACCGACTGGCTGTCCCTGAACCAGGACTTCCGGGTGTACATCCAGTACGTGGATTACGTGTATTCCCACCTGGAAGGCATCAACAAGGACGACAACTACAACAAGCGCGGCAACGTGAACACCCTGGTTCGCATCAGGCCCACCGAGCGGCTGGAGTTCGCCGTGCGCCACGACTTCAACAAGCGCTACAACGCCACCAAGTCCCTCACCGACGCCAGCGGATCCTCGGCCTACACCAACGACAGCCGGCAAAGCATCAGCAAGATCGACCTGGCCATCGACTTCAAGATCATGAAGGGCGTCACCCTGGAGGCGGCCTCGTACCGGACCCGGGATTTCAAGGAGCGCTTCGGCAGCCGCATAACCGAGACCGAGGTGTTCAAGGGCGAGGTGTGGGTGGGCTGCAAGGTGGATCGCAAGTGGGGCAACGGAACCCGGCAACTGTCGGCCACCGTCAAGAAACGCAACGCCTACGGGCCCGCCGTGACCGAGGCCAGCGCCGACTACTGGGAAGCCGACTGCTGGCTGGAGTGGAAATTCTGATGAAGGTGAGTTCCGTGAAAATCCGATCCCTCCTCACCGGCGCCTTGTTGCTGGCCATGGCCACGGCTCTGGCCGGTTGTCTGTTCACCCCGCGGGATCCCGATCCTCCGTCCCTGGGCAGCCAGGTCACCTACCTGCCCAAGAGCGAGCCCCGCAACGTCTGGGAGAACCTGCAGATCTCCCTGCAGAACAACGACAGCTTCGGCTGGGACGACAACATCAGCGAGGATTTCCTGTACGTGCCCGACAGCGAGGCCGAGCAGCAGTTCCCCGGCCGGTTCACCGACTGGAACAAGGAAAAGGAAATCAACTTCATCGAGAACTTCTTCACGGCGGACGTGACCAACATCGCCAAGATGAGGAACGACGACTTCTCCATCCCCCAGACCTCGGGCACCCAGGTCATCTGGGAAGGGGTGATCTACTACCTCCGCAGCACCGACAATGTGAGCAACTCGGAGATCCGTTACAGCGGTTCGGCCATAATTACCTTTATCTTGGAGGGCACGGATTGGTATATTTATCGCTGGGAGGACCAGCAAGGGGAGAGTGACCCCGACAATGAGCAACAGGTCTTACCAACAATGGGGGTTTTGCGCGGAACATTTGGTAGTAATTAATCTTTCGATATGTTAAAATACGGGACGTGATGGCCCATATTTTGACCGCAACAAGCCGAAATTCGCGTGAAATTGGGTTTCCCGGCACTATGCAAACAACCCTGTCGCCCCGGGGAAACCCCGCTGAACTGGAGGAATTCTGAGATGAAGCTGACCAAGTCTATCCTGCTCCTTATGCTCCTGGGCCTGCTCGTGGGCAGCACCGGCTGTATTTTCTCGCCGGATCCCGATCCGACTCCCGTGAATATCGGGGAGGACCCATATCCGCCGGCCACGACCCCGGAGCAACTGCTCATCAACTTCGGGGACATCTACGAGAACATGGATGCCCAGGCCTTCGCCAGGATCCTGCACGAGGATTACAAGACCATCCTGCTGCCCTCCACCATGGAGGAATGGCAGGCTGCCGGCAACCCGCTGGCCGAGGACATCTTCTACCGGGACACCGAGATCCGCATCCACGAGAACATGTTCTCGGGCAACACGGGTGTGCGTCCCAACAACGAGAACGTGCCGCCCATCGATTCCATCGAGGTCAACTACCTGACCAAGGAAGGCACCTGGAACACCATCCCCGAGACCCACGAGCACTTCGCCGGCCACGGGGGCTACTGGGCCCAGTACAACGTGCTGATCTACTTCAACACCCCGGATCAGTTCTCGTTCAAGGTCCAGCAGAAGGTGGACTTCTACGTGGTGCCCGTCACCGAGGGCGGCCAGGAGATCTGGAAGCTGCTGGGGCAGATCGGACACGAGCCCAGCAACTCGGGCGACTAGTCGGCTGGAGGGCCGGCCGTCACCGGCGGTGTGGCTTGACAGATCGTCCAGTGTGCGTTCATTGAGAGGGAGCCCGAGGGCTCCCTCTTTGCTGGGTATAGGCCTTTGCTGCTGGTTGTGATATAGCTTGGCCCGACCGTGCCGCCTTGGCCGGTCGGTTGTTAGCATACGGAGATGCATTTGAACCTGAACAAACTCTTCAAGGGGCGCAAGAGCCGCTCCCGCAAGACCACCGGCCGCTCAAGGAAGAGCGCCGGCCGTCGCAAGGGCGCGCGCAAGGGGCTCTTCACGGCCCAGTCCGCCCCCTGGGTGCTGGGGCTGGCCCTGGTGCTGGTGGTGCTGGGGGTGGGGGCGCTCAAGTGGTCCCGCACCCGGACCGGGCAGGCCTCCTTGCTGGCCCTGGGCTCGGATCGCATGTACGGCGACGTGCAGGCCGAGGTGGAAAAGGCCCTGCGCCAGGTGCTGCCCGCCTTGCCCGCCGGTCCGGTGGGCACCGACCAGGGCGCGCACCACGCGGCCGACACCGACTGGCCCCTGCCCCAGCTGCCCGCCGGGGCCGCCCTGCGCTGCCGCCTGGTGGATGTGCCTGCCCACGTTCCCTTCCGTGAACTGGAAATGCAACTGGACCGGGCCCTGGCCGGGGTGGGGGCCCGCATCCTGTGGGCCGAGCGCCTGTACGACGCCGGCGACCGCAGCCAGGTGCTGGGGCCGGACGAGGCCCGGGATCTGCTGCGCCTGGACGTGGGCGTCAAGGAGCGGCCCACCCACACCCTGGTGCTGCGGCACCAGGGGCAGGAGCACGGGGTGCGCTGGGGCCAGACCCTGGCCGACGAGGACTGGCAGGGGCTGGTGGCCCGCAGCGGTTCGCCGGTGGTGGCCCTGGTCATCGACGACTGGGGGCAGAACCGCCTGACTCCCGCCCGGGACATCCTGGCTCTGCCGGTGCCCCTGACCATGGCCGTGCTGCCCGGGCTGCCCCATTCGCGGGAATTCGCCCTGGCCAAGACCGATCTCATCCTGCCCTCGGATCATCTGCAGGGGGCGGCCGCCCGCAGCCAGAGTTCGGCCGAGGGCCGCAGCCGGCGCCTGGCCACGGGGTGTGCCCTGGAGGTGGGGCTGGACCGGCAGGGCCGCCGGGAGACGGCGCGCCGCCGCGAGGTGCTGCTGCACATGCCCATGGAGCCCCAGGGCTACCCCGACACCGATCCAGGGCCCCAGGCCATCATGGTGGGCATGAGCGAAGAGGACATCGCCCAGCGCCTGAGCGGAGCCCTGCGGGGGCTGGAGCAGGTGACAGGGGTGAACAACCACATGGGCAGCGCGGCCACCAGCGACCAGCCGACCATGGATCATCTCATGGCCGCTCTGGCCCGGCGCGGACTGCTGTTCCTGGACAGCCTGACCAGCAGCCGCTCGGTGGCCTACGCCACGGCCCGCTCGGCCGGGGTGCCGGCCCTGAAGAACCGCATCTTCCTGGACGCCGACCACGAGGACGAGCAGAGCATCCGCCGCAACCTGGACCGGTTGGTGCAGGCGGCCCGGGCCGGGGGCTTCGCCGTGGGTATCGGCCATCCCCATCCCGCCACCGCCAGCGTCCTGAAGCGGGAGATCCCGCGCCTGGTGGCCGAGGGCGTCACCTTCGTCACCGTGTCGGAGATGCACGCTCTGCAGGCCCAGCGCCAGGGGGTGCTGCCGTGAGGGGGCAGGTCTTTTTCGCGCCCCTGGAGGCCGATTCGTCCACTCTGGACGGCGGCCCCGCTCCGGCCCAGGTGGCCCGGGCCATCACCACCCTGGTGGCGCGCTGCCAGCCGGCCGCCCACGGGGTGGCCCACTGGGGCGTGAAGGTGCAACCGGGCCCTCCCAAGCGCCCGGCGGTGGTGGAGAAGGAGTGGGTGCAGGCCGCCGCGGGGGCCGTGCGCGGTCCCGGCAGCACGGTCCGCACCACCGCCTTCGACACCCTGAGCATCACCCAGGAAGGGCTGCACACCCCGGCCGAACTGATGGCCAACGCCGTGGCCAAGGGGCTGGACGACGGGTCTGGCGGCGGGCCTTTCCGGGTGGCGGATGATCTCGCCCTGGGCGAGTCGCCCTGGCGCCAGGGCCACCTGGCCGTGGCGGCCGGCCTGGCGGACATGGAGGGGCTGCTGCTGCTGAACGCCCCGCGGCCCCACCCGCATCTGGGCTTCCGGGGGGCCGTGGCCACCCTGGGTCTGGGGCTGCTGGACCGCGCTTCCAAGCTGGAAATCCACCGCGACGTGCGGCCCCGGGTGGACACCCCCCTGTGCGCCGGCTGCGGCGTGTGCCTGACGGTGTGCATCTTCGACGCCATCGTCATCCAGGGCGGGCGGGCCACCATCGACCACCGGCGTTGCACCGGCTGCGGCGAGTGCATGTCGGTGTGCCACATGGCGGGCATCACCCCCGAGCAGGCGGCCAGCATTCCCCGCTTCCAGGAAAAAGTGGCCCAGGCGGCGGCTTTCGGGGCCCAGGCCGGGCCCTGGGCCGGTCCGGGCCGAACCCTGCACATGGCTTTTCTGCTGCATCTGGACCGCTGGCAAAGCCGGGCCGCCTCGCGCCGGGGACCGGGGCTCAAGCATCTGGGTATCCTGGCGGGCACGGATCCCGTGGCGGTGGACCAGGCCTCCTGGGATCTGGTGGGCCAGGCCACGGGGCAGGGGCTGGCGGCCTGGGTGGGCTACAAGCAGGATCCCGAGGCCATGCTGGCCGCGGCCGAGGCCCAGGGCCTGGGAGAGCGGGAGCACGAACTGCGCCTGGTCACCATCTGAGGTGGTCACCCCCTGATTTGGACCCAACATTCGTCATTCCCCACCCGCATTTTCTGGAATATCAGGGACTTTTGTGTTATAATAGCCGCCGTTAATTGGCGGGGTGCGTCCCTTTGTGCGCCTTGATGCAAGCGTGTCGCCCCGCCCGATCATGACATCAAGGCGTGCTTTTTTTTGTGTTGATGACCCGAATTGCCTGAATAGGGCCGCTGATAGTCCGGAGGGTTTCTGAGATCCGGGTGAGATGGGTGGTCCGGTTCGGGGGCTGGCTTTCCAGGAGAAAAAAATGAATCGATCGCAGCAGATCAGGGCCGGGCTGACCATCGCCGTCATCCTGTTCTCAATCTACGGGTTGATGCCCACGTTCAAGGCTCTGTCCATTTCCGGTGAAGAGCGCGAGACCGCCAAGAGCGACCCCGTGCGCACGGCCGAGATCGCCGAGATCGACGCCAAGGCCATTCGCCGCGGTCTGGATCTCAAGGGCGGCATGTACCTGGTGCTCGAAGTGGACCAGGAGGACATGAACGCCTCCGAGGCCCAGAACGTTCTGAACCGGGTCAAGACCATCCTCACCAACCGCATCGACCGCTTCGGCGTCAGCGAGCCCGAGATCACCACCTTCGGCAGCAGCCGCATCGTGGTGAAGTTGCCCGGCCTGCAGGACCCCGAGCGCGCCAAGAACCTGCTGGGCAGCACCGCCCAGCTGGAGTTCCGCATGGTGCGGCCCGAGAGCGAGATCCAGGACGCCCTGGACGCCATGGACGGTCTGTTCAAGGGGGCCGATCTGACCACGGGCGAGGCGCCCGAGACCACCGACCCCGCGGCGGCCGAGGAGATGACCGCGGCTGAAGAGCCCGCGGCCGACGAAACCGCCGTCGCCGAGGATGATACCTCCGCCAATCCCTTCGGCGACATCGAGGACATGGTGGCCGATGATGCCCAGCAGGACGAGGACTTCCTGAAGGATCATCCCTTCAGCGGTCTGATCGTGGCCCAGCCCGGCGTGCTGGCCACTCCCCTGTTCGTCAACGAGGCCGACGTGCTGACCATCCAGGGCATGCTGGACGATCCCCGCATTCCCCGCAAGCTGCGCAACTCGGTGTTCCAGCTGGGCAGCGAGGCCATGGAATTCGGCAACGACCTGTCCCTGCGGCCCCTGTACCTGGTGGACAGCAAGCCCGGCATGACCGGCGATCACCTCAAGTCGGCCCGGCCCACGGCCAACCCCGACCGCCCCGGCACCTACCAGGTGTCCTTCGCCCTGGACAGCCGCGGCTCCCGCATCTTCGGCAAGCTCACCGGCGAGAACGTGGGCCGCTTCCTGGCCATCAGCCTGGACGAGCGCATCAGTTCGGCGCCCCGCATCGACAGCCGCATCAACGGCCAGGGCGTCATCACCGGCAGCTTCTCCAACCTGGAGGCCGAGGATCTGGCCAATCTGCTGGAAGCCGGTGCCCTGCCCGTGGACATCTTCATCGCCGAGGAGCGCACCGTGGGCCCCAGCCTGGGTAGCGACTCCATCAGGAACGGCGTCTCGGCGGCCCTGTACGGCTCCATCCTGGTGATCATCTTCATGCTCATCTACTACCGCCTGAGCGGTCTGGTCACGGTCATCGCCCTGGTCAGCAACATCCTGATCCTCATGGCCATCCTGGGCCAGGCGGGCCTGGTGCTCACCCTGCCCGGCATCGCGGGTATCATCCTGACGGTGGGTATGGCCGTGGATGCCAACGTGCTCATCAACGAGCGCATCCGCGAGGAGCTGCGCAAGCAGAAGACCATCCGCGCCTCGGTGCAGTCCGGTTACGCCAACGCGACCCGGACCATCCTGGACGCCAACATCACCACCCTCATCGCCGGCGGCATCCTGTGGATGTTCGGTTCGGGCCCCATCAAGGGCTTCGCCGTCACCCTGAGTATCGGTATCGCCACCAGCGTGTTCACGGCCCTGGTCATGACCCGCCTGCTCATGGAGCTGGCCACCCGGAACAAGGGTCAGGAGAAGATGAGCATCTAGTCCCGCCGGCGCGGGTTTGGTCTTGTTCCCGCCGCGGGGCGGGGCGTGTTGCCGGGCGACAGGCCCGGGAAAGGTTAGCGAGGAACGATGGAATTTTTCAGGAACCCCAGCATCAATTTTGTTGGCGGCATGAAGGGGGCCTTCTCCCTGTCCATGGCGCTGGTGCTGATCAGCCTGGTTTCGCTGCTCATCCACGGCGGACCCAGGCTGAGCATCGATTTCACCGGAGGCTCCGTCCTGCAGGTGAGGATCTCGCCGGTGCCCGAGGTGAGTGAGCTGCGTAGCGCTCTGGAAGCCAAGGGATACGAGGGCGTGCAGGTGACGGAATTCGGCTCGGAGGATGAGTTTCTCATCACCTTCGCCAATGCCGAGCTGCAGCAGGAGACCCTGGACGCGGCTCAGATCCTGATGCGGGATCTGCGCTCCCAGCTGGACGGCGCTGACATCGAGCTGCGCCGCGAGGAATCGGTGGGCCCCAAGATCGGTGGCGAGCTGCGGGACGCGGCCGTCAACTCGGTGGTCTCGGCCCTGGCCCTCATCGTGCTGTACATCACCGTGCGGTTCGTCTTCCGCTACGGCATCGCGGCCATCGTGGCCCTGGTGCACGACGTGATCCTGACCCTGGGCGTGTTCTCGCTCATGGACTTCGAGATCAGCCTGCAGATCATCGCGGCATTCCTGACCATCATCGGTTACTCCCTGAACGACACCATCGTGGTGTTCGACCGCATTCGTGAGAACATGAAGCTGCGGCGCAAGGAGAGCTACCGGGAGGTCATCAACCGCTCCATCAACGAGTGCCTGAGCCGGACGGTGCTGACCTCGGTCACCACCTTCTTCGTCTCGGCCACCCTGTACGTGTTCGGCGGCCCGGTGATCCACGATTTCGCCTTCGCCCTGTGCTTCGGCGTCATCATCGGTACCTACAGCTCCATGTTCATCGCCAGCCCGGTCCTGGTCTGGTGGTACGAGCGGCGCATCGCCGACAAGAAGCGCATGGCCACGGATATGTAGTCTCCGGCCTTACGGCTTGGAACAAGAGGCCCGGAAACATCCTCGCTCGCATTTTTTCGGAATGCGACCGGGGATTGTTTCCGGGCCTTTTTGCTGCTCCTGAGTTTGAGCCTGGAAGATTGTTTCTCGCCCCGACTCCTGCTGGAGGAACAATCTTCAGGGCACCACCATAGAATTTCTCTATTTGTTGGCGAAAAACGGCCGAATGAGGGTAGAATGGGGGGCAGGAGGGGGCCATGTCCCATGGCCGCACTTTCCGCCCGAGGGCCATCAGGAGGATCTCCTTGTTTTTCACACCGCATCGGACCTGGAAAAGAATCATGACCGTGAACTCCATGGTGGGGCTTGCTCTGGTCCTGGTTCTTTTGCTGGGGGGCACGGCGGGACCGGAAGCCCGGGCCGCCGACGATCCGGCCGATGCCGAGGCGGTGTTCGAGGCCATTGCCCAGGCCTGGTCCGAGGGCGATGAGGACGCCCTGGCCGCTCTGGTTCATTCGGATGGGCTGCGGGTGACCAACGGGGACTACCAACGCTTCACCAATTACAGCCCCAGCCAGGCCTACTACTACTTCAAGAACCAGTTCCGCCGGCACCCGACCCTGAGCTTCGAGTTCAAGCGCCTGCAGAATTCGGGAGCCCGGCTGGACAGCTACGAGGCCATGGAACGGATCCACGGCATGGTCGTCTGGCAATTCAACAGGACCGGGCGGCCGGGCGTTGAGGAACGCAAGCTGGTCCTGGTGCTGGCCCGGCAGGACGACAACTGGCGCCTGGCCGAGATCAACACCATCACGACGCGGTAGGAGATCACGGATGACCTGGCTTCGTGACCGGGCGTTACCACTGCTGGGAGTTCTCTGTCTGCTGGGACAGGGAACTCTGATTTTTTTGGGGAGCTATGACGAGCGCCTGCCCCGGGTGGCTTGGCCCGGCCTGTTCCTGGCCCTGGTGGTGGGCTTGGCTGTGGTGGTGGCCCTGGCTCTCCGGCTGGGATATCCCCGGGGCCAGGGAGGATCCCGTCGTTTCCACCTGCTGGCCAGCAGCGCTCTGGGGGTGGCCGGCGCGTCTCTGCTGGCCCTCAGTGTCGGGCTATTGACAGTTGAAGTGACCCGTCCGGCGGATCAGGATCAGCCCCGTTCCACCGAGTTCCGGGAGGAACTGCTGCAGGCCATGCAGGGCCTGGCGCCCCTGCCCGAAGCTCTGCAAGAGATGAGCGGTCAGGTGGCGGCCTCCCTGGCCGACAGCTCCGACGCCCCTGCCGCCGACCCCTTCTCGGGGGGGCATCTATTCCGGGCCCTCCAACCCTGGCCCGCACGGTGGCCCACCGTCTTTTCCCCATCCCAGGACTGGCCCCTGTCCCTGATCCTCTGGCATCAGGGGGCGCCGGTGGCCTGGACCCGTGGGGCTGTGCCCCTTTCCCCGGCTCCGGAGCCCGCTCCGTTGGGGGAGCAGGTCCAGCTGCGGGAGGACCAGACGGGCACCCGCTTCGTCCGCCATTTCCGGGCGGTCCCCGGGGGGCTTGTGCTGGAGGCTCAGTTGCCCGTGCCCGGATCAGGCCGGCTGGCCGATTTGCCCCACGTGGATATCCAGCTGGCCCGGCTGGACGAAGCCCCCATGATGAGAGATGAGAAAGGTCAGGTGCGCAGCACCGCCTTCCTGGAAGATTCCCGCAGCGCCCAGGCTCTGTACTGCGCCTTGAACAGCGGGGGACTGGGCGCCGAGCAGGAGCGGAATCAGGCCCGCCTGATGCTGGGCCTCACCGGCAGCTGGTTCCTGTGCGCCGTGGGCGTCACCGGGCTGTTCATGGGGTGGCCCGGGCTGCTGGCCGGTTTGTGGCTGGCCCGCAGTCTGCTGGCGGCTCTGGATTATTTTCGCTGGGCGGGGGTGGCCTTCCCGGCGGCCCTGGACCCGGCCCCTCCCGGCCAGTTCATCAGCCTGGTGGGGCCCGCCTATTTCGCCACGCCCTTTGCCGGAGGATGGTTCGCCTCCACGGCCGACGCCATGCTGACCTCCCTGGTGGTGGCCGGCACGGCCTGGGCCCTGCTGCGCCGCGGTCAGGTGCTGGGGGCGGTGGCGGGCCGTGGTGAAGGGGGCCTGTGGCCCTTCCAGGTGCCGGGAGGCCGCAACCTGCTCGAAGGACTGCTCTTCGGTCTGGTTGGAGGCGGAGTCCTGCTGGGCTTGCGCTCCTTCGCCGGCCTGGTCACCGAGAACGCCAATCCCCGGCTCATCGGGGCGGGCATCTCCCTGAGCTTCCTCTCCTTCTGGGGGCTGCACCTGACCCTCATGCTCATCTCCCTCAGCCTGACGGCCCTCCTGACGGGCCTGGCCACCAGGGGGCGCTGGCCCCAGCGGAGCAGCCTGCCCGGCTGGCTGGGCGCCCTGGTGATCATCTGGGTGAGCGCGGCGACTGTCCTGCTGGCCGGCGGCCTGCCCTGGCCGGGGGCGGTCCTGCTGGGGCTTCGGGGGTGGTGGCCCTTTGGGCCATGGCGCCGGCCCTGCGTTCCCGACCGCGCTTCCTGCGGCGCTTTGCCTGGCCCGCGGTGTTGCTGGTGGCCGTGGTCTGGAATTACTCGGCCCTCAGGCAGGTGTATGACCGCGCCGAGCGGGCCTGGCTGGAGGGGAAGGGGCAGCTCATCGCCGCCACCGAGGACGACTGGACCCGCTACCTGGTTGAGGACGCCCTGCTGGACATGCAGGAGCAGGACGCCGACGAGGCCCTGGCCAACGGCGGGCAGGGCCTGTGGAAAGATCGCCCTGCTTTCCAGCTGTGGCGTCATTCCTCCCTGCGGGATCTGGGTTACAGCTGTCTGGTGGAGGTCATGGACTCGCAGGGCCGCCAGGAGAGCCTCTTCGCCACGGGCTTCATGCGGGAATTCCAGTACGAGGTGCTGGAGCGGGGTTTCTGGACCAATCGCCAGGGTGAACCGGTGGGAGAGGATTGGGAGATGATCTTCCAGACCGAGCGCCGGTCCTACGCCGGGGGCGAGGAGGAGATCCTGTCGGCCGAGGTCGTGCGCACGGGCGGGCGGGGCTGGATTCGCGTGGAACTGCCCACCAGGTCCTGGCGCATCTCCACCCTGCTGGCCGATCTGACGGGAGGTCTGACTTCCCGGCCGGGCTACCAGCCCCGCAGCGAGGTGGACCGCCCGGTGCTGCTGCTGCGCGGGGACGACACGGGCTGGCAGGGCACAGGCGATCCCGGCTTCACCGGTCCGGACACGGCCCGGGAGGTGGCGGCCCTCAAGAATGGACAAAAGAGCTGGGCTCTCCTGCAACAGGACCAGGAGCCGTGGCTGTGCCGCTGGATTCCCCTGCCGCCGGACGTGGCCCGCACCCGGGGCGAGGGCTTTCTGCTGGGGCTGCGCCAGGCCGGGACCGTGGCCGACGTTCTGGATCTGTCGCGGCTCATGTTGTTGAACCTGGCCCTGCTGTTCCTGCTGTTCGCCCTGGGTCAACTGGGCGGCCGCTTGCTGTGGGGAACCCCGGACGATGCCGGCCGCGATGGCGGCGCCGGCGTGCTGCGCTGGTTGCCCGGCTTCCAGGAAAAGTTCCTGGTGGGGTATCTGCTGCTGGGCCTGGCCCTGTTGCTGGTGGTGGGGGCTTCGGTTGATCAGGTGGGCTACGACCGGGTGCGCACCGAGGCCCGCCAGCAGACCCGGCAGGGGTTGATCCAGGCGGTGGGCCAGCTGCGCAATCTCCTTTCCGAGCAGGCCACCAGCCTGGCGTCCAGCGAATACATCGCCGACCTGCTGGTGGGCGAACTGGAAGGCCAGCGGCCGGCCGGCCCCCTGGCCCTGCGCCAGGGCATGGTCTTCGATGCCGACGGCACGCTGCTGCTGGACGAGACCTTGAGCGATCTGTCTCCCCTGGAGGCTTCCGATCTTCTGCGCACCACCCGGCGCAGCGACCTGGTCATCATCCGGGACGAGGACCAGGACTACGTGGCCACCAGCATCATCCTGGAACTGGGTGACGCCGTGCTGGATGCCGCCGAGGATGCCGCGGCGGATGGGCCCGCCGATCCCGGTCACGGGGGCATGTCCGGGCGAGGATATTTCCTTTATCGCCAGCGCCTGGACGGTGGCCTGGTCAATGGTCTGGCCGATCTGGTGCAGGGGCAGGCCACCCTGCGGCTGGACGGACAGCCCGCCCTGGCCAGCCATCCCGGGCCCATCTTTTCCGGCGAGGCTCCGCTGCTGGCCAGTCCCGCCATGATGACCTCCCTGCTTGATCACCCCGGGGGACCGGGGGTCTTCGCCCAATCGGGCCGGCCCTTCGCCTTCACCGGCGCCCAGCCCCTGCCGGTCTTCGCCCGGGACGAGAACGGCTCCCTCCAGCTGCAACCCCTGCCCGCTGTGCTGGCGGTGGGTTTCCCTGACCGGGAAAGGGAATACGCCGGGCAGCGGCGGGACACCATCCTGTTCCTGGCGGGGCTGGCCAACCTGATCCTGCTGACGGCCCTGGCCCTGGCCCTGCTCATGTCCTGGAACCTGTTCCGCCCCCTGCGGGTGTTGCTGACGGCCACCCGGCGCCTGGCTCGGGGCGATTACCAGGCCCCGCTGCCCGCCGGTGGTGACGACGAGGTGGGCCGCCTGGCCACCGCCTTCCGCACCATGCGCGGCGAGCTGCACTCGGCCCGGGAACGCCTGGCCGCCCGCGAGCAGTTCCTGACCACCATCCTGGACCAGGTGACGGTGGGAGTGGCGGTGCTGGATCGCGCCGACAACCCGGTGGTGATAAACCCGGCGGGGCGCCACATCCTGACCGACTTCTATCCGGAGCTGAGCGACGAGGATGGCGCCCGCTGCCTGCTGGCCGAGGCCCGCGAACAGGCGGGGGGCCGGGACCGCTGGGGAGGCGAGTTGCGCAGCCTGGACGGGCAGCGCACCCTGCGCTCGGCCCTGGCTCCGCTGCGCCTGCCCCACCAGGAATCGGACATCCTGGTGGTGTTCGAGGACATCACCGAGTTCCTGCAGACCAAGAAGATGGCCATCAACGCCGAGCTGGCCCGGCAGGTGGCCCACGAGATCAAGAATCCCCTGACACCCATCCGCCTTTCGGTGCAGCTGCTGGATCAGGCCTGGCGGGACGGCCATCCCCAGCTGGACCGCATCGTGGGCGACACCGTGAGCCGGGTGCTGGAGCAGGTGGAGCTGCTGCGCACCATCGCCTCGGAGTTCAGCCTGCTGGGCCGGCCGGGGGAGCTGGATCTGCAGGCCATGGATCTGCCCGGGTTCACCCGGGAAGTGGTGCAGGCCTACGGGGGGGACGAGGACCACGCCCATATCCAGGACCAGGATGTGCCCCCGGTGCTGGCCGAGGGCGATTCCCTGCGCAAGATCCTGGGCAACCTCATGCAGAACAGCCTGGACGCCGTGGCCTCCGGGCAGAGCTGGCACGTCCAGGTGAGCTGGCGGGTGCGCGATCGGGAGGTGGATCTGGTCTGGGAGGACAACGGCCAGGGACTGGACCCGGCGGTGGCTGAAAAGCTCTTTGATCCGTATTTTTCCACCAAGAGCAAGGGCACGGGTCTGGGCCTGGCCATCTGCCGGAACCTGGCCGACCGCATGGGAGGCAGCATCAGCCTGCGCAATCGCACCGATGTTTCGGGAGCGTGCGCGGTGCTGACCTTGCCCCGGGCCGGTGAGCCGGGCCAGGATTGAGACCAACACCGGTCGGGGAACCAGAATTCGTGGGATGTGACAGCATGGGCCGATGGCCGGGAAAAAGAGACGTGAATACTTCTGCCGGGCAGCCCCCTGGCGCGCGCGGTCTGGTTCTGGTGCTCGGCCGCCTGTCCCTGGGTATACTTCTCCTGTGTTCATTGTTCGTCTTGCTGCTTCCGGTCCAGGCCGCAGCCCGCGGCGAGCTGTGGCCCGAGGTGCGCATCGCCCGCCTGCACTACGACGGGGGCGGGGACTGGTATTGCGACCCCAGCAGCCTGCCCAACTGGCTGGAGGCCTTCCGCAACCGCACCGGGGTGCCCACCGCCGAGTCCGAGGCCGTGGTGACCCTGGACAGCGAGGACCTGTACCAGTACCCCTTCCTCTACCTGTCCGGACACGGGCGGATCGCCCCGGGGGACGAGGACCTGCGGGAACTGCGCCGCTACCTGGATGCCGGCGGCTTCCTGTACGCCGACGACAATTACGGCCTGGATGCCTCGTTCCGGCAGATGGTGGCGCGTCTTTATCCCGAGGAAGAGCTGGTGCCCATCGGGTCCGAGCATCCCATCTATCGCGCCTATTACGATTTGCCTGGGCTGCCCAAGATTCACCGCCACGATGGGGAACCGGCCCAGGGTTTCGGCGTATTCCACCAGGGCCGACTGGTGTTGTTCTACACCTACAGTGCCGATATCGGCGACGGCCTGGAGGACGCCCCGGTGCACGGCGATCCGCCCGAGGTGCGCGAGGCCGCCCAGCGCATGGCGGTGAATATTCTCATGTATGCCCTGACCCATCCCTGAATGTGGGGATGATGCTGCCGATGATAAACTACGCCTGATTCAGCGATCCTGACCCGGCCAGGCAAGGAGTGGACGACCACGGTCATGAAAAACCGGCAAACCGAACATACCTTCGCCCGGCGCCTGGTAGCGTTGCATCGACGCATCAGGTGGCGTCTGGCTGTGTTCGGGACGGCCCGGACCCTGGTTCCCGCCGGGGCGGTGGTCCTGCTGGCCGTGTGGTCGGCTGGAGGGCGCAACCAGCCGGAAGGCGTCCTGGCCCTGGGCCTGGGCCTGTCGGCCCTGGCCGCCGTGCTGGCCCTGCTGTGGGAACAGGTGGGGCGGCCCCTGTGGCCCCTGCGGCGTGGCCGGGACGTGGTGCGGCACCTGGAGACCCAGGGCGATTTCGGCAACACCCTGGTCTCGGCCGAGGAGGCCTTGCGCCAGCCGGAGCGCTGGGCCGCCCAGAACGATGTGCAGCGCGAGTTGCGTCGCCGCCTCTTCAGCCGGGCCCTGGGTCATCTGGATTTCCTGTCCGCCGACAAGGTGGTGCGCTTCATGCATCCCCGGGCCACCCTGGCCCTGGCCCTGGCAGTGCTGGGGTTGTGGGGCGCCTTCCTGGCGTTGGACGGCACCACGGTCCGGCGCGGCTTCACCCGCCTGCTGGATCCCTGGCCGGCGGTCCCGCTGGTGGCCACGGGGGGAATGTTCCCCGAGGCGAATCGGGACCTGGTTGTGGCCGGTCAGGACCTTGAACTGGCGGTGGCCGACTTCACCAGCCAGGAAGGTCCGGCGGTGTGCGAGGTGCGCACGGGCCAGGGCCTGTGGCGCCCCCTGGAAGCCCGTTCCGAACCCGGGCCGCGGCCTCGGGCACTGCTGCCCGCGCCATACCGGCGCTGGGTGGCCGTCGTGCCCGAGGTACGCGAGGACTTCACCTGGCGCTTCCGCCGGGGCACGGTGATTTCCCCCGAGCGGTCGGTTGTTGTGCGCCACCATCCCTTGCTGACCGAGCTGCGGGGCCAGGTGGTGCCGCCGGATTACACCGGGCTGGCGCCGCGCCGTCTGAATCGCCTGCCCGCCCGCCTGGAGGTGCCCGCCGGTTCCCGCCTGGAGTTGCGCGGCCGCACGAACCACCCGGTGAGCATGGCCGGGCTGGCCGTGGCCGGCGGCGACACCCTGCCCCTGGCCGTGGCCGGGCGCCGGCTGAGCATCGACCTGCCGGTGGCCCGGGAGATGAGCTTCGTGCCGGTGCTTCAGGATTCTTTCGGCCTACAGAATCTGGCGCCCCTGGAAACCCAGGTCATCCCCTTCCCCGATCGTCCTCCGGTGGCCCAGCTGGGGCGGACCGGGGACGATGGCCGTCTGCCCCTGGACGGGGTGGTGATGCTGCAGATCGAGGCCCTGGACGACTACGGCCTGACCGAGCTGGCCCTGGAATGCCGCCTGGGCGACCAGGCCACCCTGGAAGAGGCGCCCTGGCAGGCCGGGGGGTTCTGGCGAGCCCAGGGCCCGGAAAAGAATGAGGCGGCCTGGACTCTGGCCCAGGGCCCGGTGCAGGCCCAGGTATTGCCCACCGGCAACCAGGAGGGCTTCCTGCAGCGTGAGCTGGAGCTGAAGACCGACTTCTCGGGCCTGGATCTGGTGCCCGGCGATATCCTGGAATTGCGGGCCAGGGCCCGGGACAACCAGCGCCCCGGAGCGGGGCAGGTGGGCTTCTCCCGGGTGCTGCGCTTGCAGCTGCCCTCGGCCGCCGAGGTGCTGACGGCCCAGGCCGAGGCCAGCGAGGAACGCCGGGGCGAGCTGGAAGAGATGCGCCAGCGTGGCCGGCAACTGGACGCCGACCTGGACCGGCTGAACCGGGAGCTCCTGAAGAACCCCCTGCCCGACTGGGCGCGCCGTCAGGAGATGCAGGCTGCCGTGGAGCGGCAGCAGGCCATGCAGGAGGAGCTGTCCCGCCTGGCGGACCAGTTGCAGCAGGATCTGGATCATCTGGCCTCGGGACAGATGACCAGCGAGGCCATGCTGGACAAGGCCGAGGAGCTTTCCCAGCTGCTGAATCAGTCGCCCGAGCAGGCCTTGCAGGATCTCCTGGAAAAGATGAAGGAGGGGGCCGAGGACATCGCTCCCCAGGAACTGGCCGAAGCCATCCGCGAGGTGTCCCGCAACCAGAAGGACATGGCCCGCCGGCTGGACGCCGCCCTGGCCATGCTCAAGCGCATGGAGCGGGAGCAGGACCTGGAGGGGCTGGCCACCCTGCTGGAGCAGATGATCCGCAAGCAACAGGAGCTGGCGGACCTGAGCCGTGAGATGGCCCGGCAAGAGGGCGAACAAGGTCAGCAGCAAGGTCAGCAGGAGGATCCCGCGGCCGGCGGCGATGAGCAGGATGCCGGCGAGTCCCCGGACCAGTCCGGGGAGCAGCAGAGCGGTCAAGATCAGAACGAGCAAGGTCAGACGGGGCAGGACCAAACCGGTCAGGACCAATCCGATCAGGACCAAACCGATAGGGATCATGGGGAGCAGACCCCCTCGGCCGAGGAATTGGCCCGGCGGCAGGAAGCCCTGGCCCAGGAGCTGGAGGATCTGCAGGAGCGGCTGCAGGAGGCCCTGGAACAGCTGCAGCAGGACCGGGCCGAGGGAGACGACTCGGCCGCGGGCGAGAAGATGGAGCAGGCCCTGCAGGAAGCCCTGGAGCAGCTGCAACAGCAGCAGCAGAAGGGCGACATGCAGAAGGCCTCGGAGAAGCTGGCCCAGATGGATCCCGATCAGGCCGCCCAGATGCAGCAGCAGGCCTTGCGCGACCTGGGCTCCCTGTATCACGTGTTGCTGGAATCCCAGGAGGCCATGCAGGCCGCCATGCAGCAGCACAACCTGTCCTCTCTGCGCCAGCTGGCCGCCGACCTGCTGGCCCTTTCCACCCGTCAGGAAGAGATCGCCGCGCGCATTCCCCAGCGCATGCGGGACGTGCGCACCCAGGATTTGACCCGGGGGCAGCATCGTCTGCAGAAGGCGGCGGTGGGAGTGCGCCAGCGCCTGAGCCTGCTGATGGATGAGGCGCCCATGCGGGTGATGAAGTTGCTGGGCAAGCTGGATAACCTCATCGAGAACATGGGCGAAGCGGTGCAGGCCATGGAGGACAACCGGGGCGGCGAGGCCCAGCGCCTGGCCCTGAGCAGTCTGGCCGAGGCCAACCGCCTGGTCATCGGCTTGCTGACCGAGGCCCAGATGCAGAGCCCCAGCAGCGGGGGCGGCGCCTCGGGCCAGCAGCAGAGCCTGGCCCAGAAACTTCAGCAGATGGCCGGCGAGCAGGCCAAGCTCAACGGCATGACCGAGCAGCTGCGCCAGATGCTGGCCAACCGCGGCCTGAGCCAGGAAACCCGGGCCCAGATGAAGCGCCTGGGTGAGGCCCAGGGCGACCTGGGCGGCCGCATGTCCCAGCTGGACAGCGAAGAGCGCCCCGAGGGCGCCGACGGCGAGCGCCTTCTGGGCGACCTGGGCGAACTGGGCCGGCAGATGGAGACCCTTTCCCGCCAGATCGACGATGGTCTGGTGAGCGAGGAGACGTTGATCCGGCAGGAACGCATCCTGAGCCGCATGCTGGACGCCCGCAATTCCGTGCGCCGGCGTGACTACACCACCCGGCGGGAAAGCCGCACGGCCCGGCGCCTTTACGAACCCGGAGCGGGGCAGGACGACGCGGGCAGCGGGAGCGACGAGGCCTCGGAGTTCCGCCGCCGCTACCAGGCCCTGGAAAAGGCGCCCCTGGAATACCGCGATCTGGTGCGGCGCTACTTCAGCACTCTGGACAGCCTGCGCCGCAGTGGACCGGATGTTCCGGCTCCGCCCCCGACGGTGCGGGAGGACATGCCATGAGCCGTTTTCTCCGCTGGCTGATGATGCTGACCATGGCCGCCCTGGTGGCAGGGACCGGCACCTGGGAAGAGGCCCGGGCCCAGGTCCCGCAGGGCAAGCCCCGGCCACCGATGCCCCGCCCCGAGATGGTTCCCCGGCGTCCGGACTCCCGTTCCCTGGGGGACCTGAACCGCCGGCTCATCGAGCTGGACCGGCTGCTCTCCCTGAAGAGCGTGGGCCGGGCCGAGTCCCTCTTGAAGAGCCTGGAACAGCACAGCGTCCTGGAGCGGCAGCTGCTCAGCCGCCGGGTCAGGCTGGCCCAGCTCAAGGGTGATCACCGGCAGGCGGTGCAGATCTGCCGCGAGGCGGTGGTGGACCTGCCCCTGAACTCGGCCCTGTGGCGCAGCCTGGCCACCTCGTATCTGGCCATCGACCGGCCCGATTCTGCGCGGCAGGCGGTGGACATGTTCCTGGCCACCAGCCCCAGCCTGCGCAGCGCGGGCATGGTCTCGGTGGAGCTGTTCCAGATGGCGGGGCGGCCCCGGGCCAGCCTGGCTCTCATCGACAGCCTGCGGGCGGCCTTGCCCGAACCCCATTACATGGGACGCCAGAAGGCCATCTGCCTGTTGCAGCTGGACCGGCCCGACGAGGCGGCGGACGAGGTGGTGGCCGATCTGCGCTACAACCCGTTCAATCTTTCCCTGGTGCGCAACGAACTGCTGGAATTCGATCCCCGGCTGGGCGAACGCCAGGCTTTCCTGGCCCGGCTGAAGGCCCGGCAGGACGACGCGGGCAGCGAGGTGGCCGAGGCCCTCTTCCTGGCCGGCCTGTTCCTGACCCGCGCCGACGCGCCGCAGGCCCTGGCGCAGGTACGGCCCCGCCTGGGCCAGGCCCGTTCCCAGCTGGTGGTGCTGCAGAACGCCGTCAGCCTGGGGCAGGAGCTGGATCTGCTGGAGGACCGGGACCAGGTCCAGGCCACGGTGGATTACCTGCTGCCCCTGCTGGAGATCATGATGGGCCCGGAGAACCCTGACGGCGGGTTGCGGCGCCGGGCCGCCGACCAGCTGGCCCTGGTGTGCGAGTTCGCCCTGATGCACCAGGTGCTGGGGGCGGATCCGGCCCGGGCCGTGCAGAGGTTCGGCGATCTGCTGGGCCAGGTGCGGCGCATCAACCCCACCAGCGAGGCCCTGTACAGCTCGCAGATCAGCCTGGCGGCCTACACCCGGGACACCTTGCGCCGGCCCCGCCAGGCGGCGGCCAGCCTGGAGCGCATGCTGCTGGACCTGGACCTGCCCACCGAGGGGGTGGCCCTGGCCCGGCTATCCCTGGGCGAGTGCTACCTGGCGGCGGGGGACACGGCCCGCGGGCGGACGGTGCTGACCCAGCTGGGGCGCGACCCGGAGTTCCGCCAGGCGGCGGGCCATGCCCACTACCTGCTGGCCCGGCTGGATCTGGCCCAGGGCAACTTCGCCACGGCGCGGGACCGCTTCGCCGTGGTGGCCATGGACAATCCGGCGGCTCCCTACGCCAACGACGCCCTGGACATGGGCCTGCTCATCAGCGAGGAGATGGACAACCCCAGCGGGGGGCCGTTCATCCTGAACCTGTACGCCCGCAGCGTGATGGATCAACTGACGGCCCAGCCGGACAGCTGCCGGGCCGCCCTGACCCGTTTCGTGGACGAGGCCGGGCGGCGTCTGGATCCGGAGGACAAGCAATTCCTGCTGGAAAGAGGGTTGCTGGACCTGGCCCGGGCCGAGGCCCAGGCCGGCCGGGCCGAGGCGGCGGTGAACTGGTTGAGCCGGATCATCACCGAGCACCCCGACGGCCGCTACCCGGGCCTGGCCCTGGTGATGCGGGCCGAGTTGCTGGAGAACCTGGGCCGCCATGAAGAGGCCCGCAACGACCTGGAACAGCTGCTGGCCCAGTACCCTGACTACCTGTTCATCGATGATGTGCGGGACCAGCTGAGGAATCTGCCATGACCCGATTTCGTCCCCATCCGCGTATCCTGATCCTGCTGGGCCTGGCCCTTTCCCTGCTGGCGGGGGCCCGTCCGGCCCAGGCCAGGCAGTACCTGCTGGTGCCCATGGACCTGACCCAGCCCAACCACCTGCGGGCCTACGGCCACGCCTTCCACACCCTGCAGGCCGGGGACAAGGTGAACTGGCTGCTGAACTACCGGGGCGGCAGCTTCCTCATGGACGACACCCAGCGGGCCCGGCTGGACGCGCGTCTGCTGGGGGTGGGCTTCGAGGTGATCCAGGAGGCCGATGTGGCCAGCATCCGGGCCACCGTGAAGCAGGAGAACATGGACGAGATCCTGCTGGAAACGCCGCCCCGCATCGCCGTCTACAGCCCGCCCAACAAGCAGCCCTGGGACGACGCCGTGACCCTGGCCCTGACCTACGCCGAGGTGCCCTACGAAGTGATCTACGACGAGGAGATCCTGAACGGTCAGCTGGGAGATTACGACTGGCTGCATCTGCACCACGAGGATTTCACCGGCCAGTACGGAAAGTTCTACGCCAACTTCGGCCTGGAACCCTGGTACCTGGAGCAGAAGGCCCAGTCCGAGGAGATGGCCGAGCAGATGGGCTTCGCCACGGTCTGGGAGCTGAAGCACGAGGTGGCGCACACCATCCAGCAGTACGTGGAGCAGGGGGGCTTCCTGTTCGCCATGTGCTCGGCCACGGACACCATCGAGATCGCCCTGGCCTGGTTGAAGACCGACATCGTGGCCGAGCCCTTCGACGGCACCAGCTACGATCCCAGCTATCGTGGACAGGTGGACTACGAGCAGACCTTCGGGCTGGAGGGGTTCAAGCCCGTGACCAACCCCATGCTGTACGAGTTTTCGGACATCGATTCCAGCAACTACGCCCAGATGCGCGGGGCCGAGGCCGACTACTTCACCCTGTTCGCCTTCGCGGCCAAGTACGACCCGGTGCCGGCCATGCTCACCCAGAACCACGTCAACGTGATCAACGGTTTCCTGGGCCAGACCACGGGCTATTTCCGCAAGCACCTTAAGCGGTCGGTCATCGTCCTGGCCGCCGTGGAGGGCACAGACGAGGTCAAGTACATCCACGGCAAGCGCGGCATGGGCACCTGGACCTTCCTGGGCGGCCACGACCCCGAGGACTACCAGCACCGCGTGGGCGACCCGGCCACCGACCTGGATCTGTACCCCACCAGCCCGGGCTACCGTCTGATCCTGAACAACGTGCTCTTCCCCGCCGCCAAGAAAAAGCCCCAGAAGACCTGATGGGCCGGGGAGGCTCTGCCCGGCCCGGAAAGAACCCTGGACAAGTCACTCAGTTTTGCTAGGATTTAGGGGAGATTTCTGGGGTTGGAAGTCGACGACCGGGAAGCGGCCGGAATCTGTCTGCAGAGGAGCCATCATGGATTTTCCCCAGTGCAAGAAATGTGATAGCGGTGTTCTGTTGCCCCTGAGCGATTACGGGCGGGACGGAGCCCCCATCCGATACAAGGCGTGGGTTTGCCACAATCCGCGCTGCGGGTTCAGCATCCGCATCGACAACGGTGAGATCAGCCTGGGCAAGGAATTGCGGGCGGGGGCCAAGTAGGTTTTCCGCGGCTTTCCTGCCGGCGGCTTTCCCGCAAAGGGTTCATCTGCGCCAACCGGCCCGCCGGTACCGCACCATGTACAGGCCCACCAGGACCATGGCGGCCACCGAGCCCACGCCCCAGGCCGCGTCGGCCCAGCCCAGGTCCGAGGGCTGGCTGCTGACGCCTCCCCGCTGCAGCATGAGCACCAGCGACACGCCGTTGTGCACGGCGTGGGTGACCCAGCAGGCCGTGATGGAGCCCGTGGCCTCGTACACGAAAGCCAGCACCAGCCCCACCCCCACCAGGCCGAACAGCAGCCAGGGCTGCATGTGGACGATGCCGAACACCAGGGACGACACCGCGGCCCCGTGCCAGGAACCCCAGATGCCCCCCGCCAGACGATGGAGGATTCCCCGGTAGGTCAGCTCCTCGGCCAGGGGGCCCAGGATGACCACCGCCACGAAGACCAGGGCGCGTCCCCCCCAGCTGACGGGAAGATTCTGGTTGTACAGGGCCACCGATTCGGGGTCGGCCGGCCACAGGCGGATGGAAAGCTCGGCCAGCAGGGAGGTGGGGACCAGGGCCACCAGGGCCATGACGGCGGCGGCCAGCAGCAGGGGCAGGGGGGGCTGGTCCAGGGCGAAGTCCCGCTTCACCTGGAGCTTGCGCAGCCGGGAGACCATCCACAGGGGCAGAAACACGCCCAGGACGGCCCCGGCGCTCACGGCGGCGAAAATCATCTGGGTGCTGCTGTAGGCCACGATCTGGAAAAAGGTATTCCCGGCCAGGACCATGAAGAAAAGCCCCAGGATTTCCAGGCGTGACCAGCTTTGCCACAGGCCCTGGGGATCGTCGGTGGGGTGGGGATCTCGGGATGCAAAGGGGGTCATGGGGGTTTTCCCGGGGTGTGTTGAGGTTTTCTGGTGTTCAATCGGCGCCGCCGGCCCGCTCCGGAAGGGCTGCGGCTGTCCGCCAAGCCGCCCCTGAAGGCTTCACAGGCATGATCCGGCCAAACGCCACCGCTGGCAATATCAAAAATGCCCCGTCTTTATCGTGTTTTGTGTCTTGACGGTGATGGGCGCTGCGGTTAATCTAACGCTGCGAAAAAACTAACAAGATAAGCACATAATGTGAAGATGTTGTTATTGCGATAACAGCACAAGGAGGCCTCGGTGAGAAAGAATCGTAAGGGCTGCGATGTCCCGGACGCGACCATCCTGCGTCTGCCCCTGTATCTGGAGAAACTGAAGTTGTTGCAGGCCATCGGGGTGGAGGATGTCTCCAGCCGGCAGCTGGCCGAATCGCTGGATATCAAGGCCAGCCAGTTGCGCCACGACTTCCATTATTTTGGCGGTTTCAGCCGACCCGGCCGCCCGTACCAGGTGGACAAGCTGGTGCCCGCCCTGGAAAAGATCATCGGCATCGCCGAGCCCGTGCCCACGGCCATCGTGGGAGCCGGTCACCTGGGCCAGGCCCTGGCCAACTACCAGAACCTGGAAATGCAGGGCTTCCCCGTGCGGGGCATCTTCGACGTGAACCCCAAGCTCATCGGGCTGGATTTCCGGGGTCGCCAGGTGCAGGACATGGACGAGATGGAGGCCGTGATCAGCAAGGAGAACATCAAGATCGCCATCCTGACCGTGCCGGCGGCCAACGCCCAGGCCGTGACCGACCGCCTGGTGGCGGCCGGCGTGGTGGGAATCTTCAACTTCGCCCCCACCGATCTTAAGGTGCCGGCCACCGTGGCGGTGCGCAACGAGCGGCTGGCCGTGGGCATCATGTCCCTCAGCTTCAAGGTGAAGTGCATCCTGGAGAACCAGGCCCTGGACGGTCCTGCCTGCTAGGTTGATCCGGGCGGAAAAGATCGAGGCGGCCATCCCATGAGATGGCCGCCTCTTTTTTTGCGGTCCACGGGGGAGCGGTTGTTACCAGCGGATGAGGTTGGCCCCCCAGGTGAAACCCGAGCCGAAGGCCACCGTCACCACCAGGTCGCCGCGCCGCAGCCGGCCCTGCCGCTCGGCCTCGGCCAGGGCGATGGGAATGGTGGCCGCGGTGGTGTTGCCGTAAAGGGCGATGTTGGAGAAGACCCGTTCCTCGCCCATGCCCATGCGGCTGGCCACGGCGTCGGTGATGCGCTGGTTGGCCTGGTGGGGCACCAGCAGGTCCACGTCGTCGGCGGTGTAGCCGCCTTTTTTCAGGACCTCGTTGATGGCCTCGCAGAAGCGCCGGGTGGCGTGCTTGAAAACGGTGGGGCCGTTCATGAAGGGGCGGTGGCGGTGCTCTTCCATGAGGGCCAGGTTGATGCGCTCGCGCATGGTGGCCACCGGGGCCTCGACGTAAAGCTCGCGGGCATAGCGCCCCTGGCTGTGCATCACCGAGGCCAGCACGCCCCGGTCGTCATCGTCCACGGCCTGGATCACGGCCGCGCCGGCGCCGTCCCCGAACAGGACGGCCGTGTCGCGGCCCCGGTTGGTGGTTTCCAGGGCGGTGCTCTGCACCTCGCCGCCCACCAGCAGGACGGTGCGGGCGGTGCCGGCCCGGATGAAGCCGTCGGCGGCGGCCAGGCCGTACACGAAGCCGGTGCACTGGTTGCGGATGTCCATGGCGCCGGCGGTGTTCAGTTCCAGCAGGTCTTCCAGGAACACGCCGTTGCCGGGAAAGAACACATCGGGGTTCAGGGTGGCGAAGATGACCTGGTCGATATCCTGGCCCGTGACCCCGGCGGCCTCCATGGCCATGCGCGCCGCGCGGGCGCCCATCTCGGCTCCCGTCATCTCGGTCCAGCCGTTCTCGTCCTGCCTCAGCCAGCGCCGTTCCTTGATGCCGCTGCGCTCGGTGATCCACTGGTCCGAGGTGTCCATCATCCGGGCCAGATCGTCGTTGGTTACCACGTTATCAGGGACGAAAAAACCCGTCCCGATGATTGCCGCTCGCGTCATGAATACTCCTTGTGGTCCGGCTCACTTGTGCTTGGCGAAGGCTCCGGGCAATTGCTTGCGGTTCTGCTGGATGAAGGCCTCGGCCTCGGCCCGGTTGGCAAAGTAGGCGATGTGGACCTGGAAGATCATGTCGCCGTTGGCGTTGTTGTTGGCGCGAACCCTGGTGTCCCAGCCCCGGGCCTTGAGACGGGCGGCCTCGGTGTCGGCGTTCTCGGCGTTGCCGAAGGCCCCCACCTGGACCACGTAATTTCCCGAGGAGGCGGGCACGATGGCCTTCACCGGCTGGGGGGCGGGCCGGGTGGTCTGGGGCTTCTGGACCGGTGTCTGGACAGGCGTCTTGACCGTTTCAGTCTTCGTCTCGGTGGTGGTCACCGGCTTCGACTCCGGTGTCGAGGCCCTGGCTTCCTGGGACGCGGGGGTGTCGGCCGGCTGCACCGAGTCGCGCTCTCCCGTGGGTTTTTCGGGGGTCAGGGCCGGGCTGGCCGCCGCGTTGATGTCCACGTCTCCGGAGTGGGGCGGAGTGTGGTCGGCCGCGGTGCTGTCGGGAGCCGAGACCACCGTCTGCCGCTCGCCGATGCCGGTGGGCAAGGACCCGCCCCGGGGCCAGAACAGGGCGGCCCCGCCGGCCACCACCACCAGCAGACCCACGATCATGACGCGGGGCATGTTCTGGCGGGCTCCGCCGCGGGCGGCCCGCGAGCGATGGCTGGCGCTGGCTTTCACCAGGTTTTCCTTGTCGAAATCCTTCTTAGGCATGTCATCCTTCCGTGGATTGATCTCCCGCCGGCTTCGGCCCACCCAGGCTGAACAGGACGGTGGCCAGAAGCGAGAGCAGGAACCCGGGGATCATCTCGTACATGAGCCCATTGAGAAAGGGAATATTGTACCAGACAACCACCACGACGGTTCCGGTCACGAATCCGGCCAGCACCCCGCGCGCCCGCAAACCCTGCCAGTACAGGGCCAGCAGCAGCGGGGGACCGAAGGCCGCGCCCAGGCCGGCCCAGGCGTACAGAACCATATTGTAGACAAAATCGTCGGCGCGCCAGGCCAGAATGAAGGCCACCAGGCCGATGCCCAGGGTGGCCCAGCGGCCCAGGGCCAGCAATTGCCCCTGGGTGGCCCGGGGATTGATGAGGCGCCGGTAGATGTCCTCGCTGACGGCGCTGGCCCCGGAAAGCAGCTGGCTGTCCGCCGTGCTCATCATGGCGGCGATGGCCCCGCAGATCATGACCACCGCCAGCCATTGGGGCATGAATTGCCGGGCCATGACGGGCATGAGCTGTTCCTGGTCGGCGAAGACCCCGCCCGGGCCCATGGCGTCGGGGCCGAAGAAGGCCAGCCCCGTCAGGCCGATGAACAGGGCCCCGAAGAAGGCAAGCAAGGCCCAGGCCACGGCGATGATGCGGCCCTTGCGGATTTCCCGGGGATCGCCGGTGGCCATGAAACGCAGCACCAGGTGGGGCTGGCCCATGTAGCCCAGGCCGATGGCCAGGCTGCCCAGAACGCCGCTGATGGCCGCCCAGGAGCTCTGGCCGGGGGCCAGGCTCAGGTAGGTGCCGCCCAGCTCGGCCAGCCGCAGCTGCATGGCCCCGGCGCCGCCCAGCTCGTTCAGCACCGCCACGGGCAGCAGCACCAGGGTCAGCAACATGATGACGCCCTGGATGAGGTCGGTCCAGGCCACGGCCAGCAAGCCGCCGGCCATGGTGTAGAAGCCCACCAGCACCGCGCCGATGATCATGCCCTGCAGCTGGCTGACGGGCAGGTACACGTTCAGCACCTTGCCGGCGGCCAGGAACTGGGCCGCCACGTAGAAGGTGAAGAAGAAGAGGATGATGACGGTGGCCGTCAGGCGCAGGGCGTGGCGGGAGTCGCCGAAGCGGGCACAGAAGTAATCGGCCAGGGTGAGGGCCTCCAGGCGCACCGTCTCGCGGCGCAGGGGCTCGGCCACCACGAACCAGCTGAAGGCGATGCCCAGGCAGCAGCCCACGGGCACCCACACCGTGCCCGCCCCCGAGGCGAAGGCCAGGCCCGGCAGCCCGATGAGCAGCCAGGCCGATTCGCCGCTGGCGCGTTCGCTGAAGGCGGCCACCCAGGCGCCCAGCTTGCGGTCGGCCAGCAGGTAGGTGTCCAGGGTTCTGTTGCGGCGGGCGGCGAGAACTCCCACGCCCAGGATGATGAAGCTGTAGATGATCAGACCGATGATCAGGGGATCCAAACCGTGCTCCCTGGGTCCCCGGGGAAGCCAGGGGGCCGCCCGGGGTAATTTCCTGTTTCGCAACCGAGGTGGGGCCATCATAATGCCCCCCTGGGAACGAGATCAATCTTCAATCGGAGCCGACACCCATGAGCAAGGGCAAGTACGGGGGCCGCCGGGCCGCGGCCTTCATCTTCGATCTGGACGGAACGCTGGTGGATTCGGGGCGGGACATCGCCGCCTCGGCCAACTTCACGCGGGTGCATTTTCAGCTGCCCGCCCTGCCCGAGGACACCATCAGGAGTTATGTTGGGGACGGGGTGCAGCGGTTGTTGCAGCGGGCCCTGGGCCATGACGTGCACACCGGCATGACCGGAGAGGCGGGGCTGCCCGTCACGCCCGAACGCCTGGACGAGGCCATGGGTGTCTTCGCCGGGCATTACGGCCGCCACCTGCTGGACACCACGCGCCCCTATCCGGGAGTGCTGGAGGTGCTGCGGCGTTTCGCGGCTTTCCCCCTGCACGTGGCCACCAACAAGCCGCAGCCCTTCGCCCTGAGCATCCTGTCGGGGCTGCGCCTGGACGGGGCCTTTCGCCGCGTGGTGGGCGGGGACGAGGCGCCGGCCCGCAAGCCCGATCCAGCCCATCTGCAGGCCTGCATGGAGGGGCTGCAGGTGGACCCGGCCCAGGTGGTGGTGGTGGGGGACAGCCCCAACGACATCCTGGCCGCCCGGGCTCTGGGAGCCGTTTCCGTGGGGTGCACCTTCGGCCTGGTGGCGCCTGGGGTGGTCAAGGCCGCCGGACCGGACCTGTTGCTGGAACGCTTCGCCGACCTGGCCGGGCTGTTTCCCTCTCGATAACCTGAACTGGAGTCAGCATGAACACCATGAACGGACAGCAGAATCCCCGCCCCCTGTATCCCTGGTCCCTGGGCCGCCTGCTGGAGCGGGTGGCCACCGAGTGGGAAACCCGGGGCGAGATCTTCAGCCTGCCGGGCCGCCGTTTCTACCGGGTGGACGCCGGGCCCGACCTGAGGGCGCCGGCCGGTGCGCACAGCATCGCCACCCCCGTGGGACCGGCCGCCGGGCCCCACACCCAGCTGGCCCAGAACATGGTGCTGGCCTGGCTGGCCGGGGGGCGCAGCTTCGAGCTGAAAACCGTCCAGGTGCTGGACGACCTGGAAATCGGCCGCCCCTGCATCGACATGGAGAACGTGGGCTACAACGTGGAGTGGAGCCAGGAGCTGAGCCTGGAGGAGAGCCTGCAGGAGTACGTGAAGACCGCTCTCCTGCTGGAAGTGCTGGGGCGCTGGGAACCCTTGCGCGAGGTGCTGGGGGACCCGGGCGGGCACGTGTTCGAGGTCTCGGCGGGGTACGACCTGGCGGGCATCACCTCGCCCAAGATGACGGCTTTCTTCCAGGGGCTGAATCGTTGCGGGGAACTGGCCGAGGATTTGCGCCAACAGATCACCGGACCCTTCGCCCATCTGCGTGACGTGCCGGTGCCCGCCCGTCTGGCCCACATGGCCACCCTGAGCACCTTCCACGGCTGCCCGCCCTCGGAAATCGAGGGCATCGTCAAGCATCT
Organism: Candidatus Krumholzibacteriia bacterium; assembly: GCA_963674845.2. GTDB lineage: Bacteria > Krumholzibacteriota > Krumholzibacteriia > LZORAL124-64-63 > LZORAL124-64-63 > LZORAL124-64-63. The sequence continues at coordinate 294,922 of CAXXKE010000002.1, forward strand.
GATGACGGCCCACGGCCTGGACGTGACGGTCAAGCTGAACCCCACCCTGCTGGGGCCCGACACCGTGGCCGAGATCCTGCATCAGCGCCTGGGCTACCATGACGTGGCCCTGGTGCCCGAGGCCTTCCGCGAAGACCTGCAGTGGGAGCAGGCCCTGGAGCTCATCGCCAACCTGCAGAGCTTCGCCCGGGACAACGGGCGCACCCTGGGGCTGAAGTTGACCAACACCCTGGTGGTGGACAATGGGCGCGGCCTGCTGCCGGGCGAGCGCATGTACCTGAGCGGCCGGCCCCTGCACGTGCTGGCGGTGACCTTGCTGGAGCGGCTGGACGCCGCCCTGGGGCGCGGGCTGCGGCTGGGCGCCCGGAGCCAGGGGCTGCCGGTGGCCTTCTCGGCGGGCATCGACAAGGAGAACCTGGGGGCGGCGGTCAGCTGGGGGCTGAATCCCGTCACCGTGTGCAGCGACCTGTTGAAGCCCGGCGGCTACGGGCGCCTGGCCCAGGGGTTGCGCCGCCTGCAGAAGGACATGGAGAAAGCGGGCTGCGCCGATCTGTCCGCCTGGGTGGCCCGGGCCGACCAGGAGGCCACCGCGGCGGGGTTCGCCTCGGCGGCGGGCCAGGCGGCCGTGGCGCTGGAGGACCCCGCGGTGTTCGGGCGGTACAGCGCCGGGGGGAGCGGCCGGCCCCTGCGCCAGGTGGATCACCAGCTCCAGGAATTCGATTGCGTGGCCTGCAACAACTGCGTCAGCGTGTGCCCCAACAACGCCTTCATGGCCCTGCCCACCCCGGCCGATTCGGGGCTGGAGGCCCGCAGCCAGTACCTGGTGCTGGCCGAGCTGTGCAACGAGTGCGGCAACTGCACCACCTTCTGCCCCGAGCAGGGGGCCCCGCATCTCATCAAACCGGCGCTGTTCACGGCAGACGGGCCCTGGAGCGACCACGGGGGGCGTGGCTACCGCGTGGAGCGGGACGGGCAGGGCCAGTGGTGCGTGGGGGGCCGGGAAGAGGGCCGGGAAATGGTGCTCAGCATCCTGGAAGGCGGAGGCGGGGTGCCCCTGGGGACCGCCGATGAAACCGGGGATGAGGGGTCAGTCGCTGATTGAAGCCAGCAATTGCTCCAGCTCCCGGCGCACCCCTTCGGGAGTGTAGGGATCGGCCGGATGGGCCGGCTGGCCGGGCTGGTTGAAGTGGGGCTTCTCGTGGTACTCGCGCCCCCAGCGGGCGTCTGTCTGGCGCACCAGTTCTTCCAGGGCGGTGGTGGAATCCAGGATGCCCTCCAGGAAGTGCCGCAGAGCCTCGGCCGGGTCCTGGGAGTGGGCGGCCAGCAGGGGGACATCCACTTCCAGGCGGGCCAGGATGGTGCGGCGCAGAGAGCCCTCGCCGTCCACCAGGAAGCGCTCCAGCAGATCGTCCACGGCGGCCAGGACCTGGCGGGTGGGAGCCACGGGCGAGGCGCCCTTGAGGTTGCCCCCCGCCTCGCGGGCCACGGCCTCGCTCAGGCTGAATTTCCGGCCCCGGCGAATTTCCTGCGTTGTGGCGCGGTCTTTTTGGTCTATTTTCTTGGGGTCGCTCATGGGAACAATATAAGTGATTAGAGGCCATGAACCAGAACCGTGAACATCATTCCGATCCGGCGGCGGAAGGGCGCGCGAGTGCAGCCGTCCAGGCCGCCTCGGTGCCCCATCGGGCCGCGGGCGTGCCCGCCGGTCAGGGCCAGTTCATCCTGGAGCGCCGCCTCAGCCTGGTGCAGCCCTTGCTGCCCTGGCCCCGGTCCCACCTGGTGGACGTGGGTTGCGGCAACGGGGCCCAGACCCTCCAGTTCCTGGACCGCTTCGACCGCCTCACCGGGGTCGAGCTGAATCCCGAATTCCTGGCCAGTTTCCGGACGGCCGCCGCCGATCTGGGCGCGGGGGAAAGGGTCACGGGAGTGGAAGGGGTGGGGGAGAGCATTCCCTTGCCGGACGCCTGCGCCGACTGCGTGACCTGCTTCACCGTTCTGGAGCACGTGGAGGACGAACTGGCCACCCTGAACGAGATGCGCCGCTTGCTGCGGCCGGGTGGCCGCCTGCTGCTGTCGGTGCCCAACCGCTGGTGGGTGTTCGAGACCCACGGCGCCGATCTGCCCCTGCTGCCCTGGAACAGGGTGCCCTTCGTGAGCTGGTGGCCCAAGGCCCTGCACGACCGCTACGCCCGGGCCCGCATCTACCGCAAGCGGGAGATCCGCCAGCTCGTCACCCAGGCGGGCTTCCAGGTGGACACGGTGTTCAACATGACCGCCCCCATGGACATGGTGGGCTGGGCCCCCCTGCGCGGATTGTTGCGGGGCACCCTGTTCCGGAACCACCGCACCTCCTTGCCGGTGCTGTCCACGGAAATCATGCTGGCGGCCACGCGCTGAGCCCTCAGGGCAGCAGCACCGCCCGTTGCACCAGGCGCCGTGGGGCGCCGTTTTCCCGCGTATCCAGCACGAAGAAGTAGGATCCCCCGGGCAGGGCGCGCCCCTGTCCGTCCAGGCCGTCCCACTGTAGCACATGGTCACCGCGGGCCAGGGTGCCCTCGTGCAGGGTGGCCACCCGGTGCCCCCGCACATCGTGGACGTTGACACTGGCGTGGCCGGTTTCGGCCAGGGAAAAGGCCACCCGGCAGGTGGGGTTGAAGGGGTTGGGATAGGGGGCGGCCAGGCTGGTGGCCACGGGACCGGCGGGGGGGACGTCAGAGGTGGAATAGAGCACGGTGAAGGCTTCGCTGGTGGCCACGGCGGTGTTGCCCATGGTGTCGCTCACGCTGACCACCAGGCGGCACTGGGCCGACTGGACCTCGGGGATATCCCACAGCCAGGAGATGTAGGGCGTGCCGGCCTGGTCCTGCCAGGAAATTTCCGACACCACGGTTTCGTGAATCATGACCCGGGCCAGGTAGTCTTCGGGCTGGGCGCCCGGGTTGGTCTCGGACCAGCTCCAGCGAAACTGGAATTGCTGGCCGGCCTGCAGGAGCAGGTCGGCGGGCAGGGGTTCGGCGGCCAGGTCGGGCAGGACGTTGTCCAGGAAGGCGACATCACTGCTGGCCTGGCCCACGCCGGCCAGGGCGGGCAGGGGCGCCAGCATTCCCAGGGCCAGAGAGCCCAGGGCCAGGAGCAACGGGAGACCGGCAGGCTTTGTGTGAGCTGGACGGATCATGGAGCCTTTCCAGAGTATTGCGCCACGCGGCCCCGCCCGTGGGGGGCGAGGCGGCCAAGGGGTTTCATGCTGGTCCTGGGTTCGGCCCGGGGTCTGGGCGGACAGACCGGACCGAGGAATCCCCCGATTCCTTCATATTATAACATAACCAGGAATTTTTGTCTGCACGAACTGCGGCTGCTCAGCGCAGATTTTCCCTGAATGCCTCCAGCTCGAAGCCGGCCTGCCGGGCGAAATCCACGATCAAGGAACGGGCGTCCAGCAGGCTGGCCGGTTTGCGCCCGGGATCGTCGATGAGGGCGCTCACCACCATGGCATCCAGGAAATTCTCCAGCAACTCCTGCCGCAGGTAGCGGCGGCCCTGGTAGTGGTTGACCCCCAGAAGGGCCTGCACTTCAGGCCGGTCCAGCAAGGGCGGCAACCAGGCCGAACTTCCCTCGGCCAGCAGGGGCAAGGCGTTCTCGTTCTGGGCCAGGACCCGGCCCAGATGGGCCAGGTTGGCCGCGGCGAAGCCATGGCCGGTCCAGTCTTCCAGGTCCTGCACCAGGGTTTCCAGCACCAGGTCCAGATCGCCGGCGGTCAGGCGGGCTCCTCCCAGCTCCAGCACCAGTTCGGGCTGCCAGGGGCCGGGCAATTGCCGGAGGGCGTGGGCCAGGTACACCGCCTGCAGGATGCGGCTGCCGGGCAGGCGGTCCAGCAGATCGCTCAGCTCTTGCCGGGAGCGCCGGCCCAGCTTGGGATTGGCCAGGTGCCCGGTCAGCTGCTCGGGCAAGGCCTTCAGGGTTTCCAGCAATTCGGTGGTACCCGCGGGCAGGTCTTCAGGAAGATCTTCAGGCAGATCCTCGGGAAGACCAGCGGGCCGGTCGCTGCTTGCGCTCTCGATCTCGTCGGCCGGGCTTTCCGTTGCAGGAGTTCCTGCGGCAGCCTTTTCTTCCTCGACCCCCTCGGCCAGCCACACCGATTCAAGGCCGGCCAGGATCTCGGGCCGCACCCAGCGCCGCACCTCGCCCAGGGCCGGGGCCAGTTCCAGGGCCCGCAGGGCGCGTTCCAGGTCGGGGGCGCCGCTTCCTTGCAGGTGGGCCGCCAGGCGGGACCAGCGACCCTCGTGGTCCTCCACCACCTGGAAATCCACCAGGGCGCGGGCCTGGTAGCCGTGCAGGGTGGTGTGGAAACCCTCGCTGGCCAGTTCCCGGCAGCTGCGGATGTACTGCAGGCCGTCCATGTGGTCACGGAACAGGCACCACAGGATCTGGTCGTCGGGCAGGGCCAGGGCCTGGGCCACGGTGCGCTGCTCCAGGTGGGGGGCGTCGGCGGTGCCCACGTTGATGGCGCTGCTCAGCCGCACGCGGCCGCTGGTGCCGTCGTAGCTGTTGTTGTAGATGATCAAGGCCCGCTGGTCGTCCACGCGGTTGCTGTAGGCGAAGACGTTCTCGTCCACCCAGCCGCCGTCGGCGTGGAAATCGAAAAGGGCGAAATTCTCGGCTCCGCTGAACAGGCGTCGGCGGCGCATGAGGGGGAAGATCTGCCGTTCGTGGCGGCGCACCATGTCGTGGTCCACGTTCTCGTCCCACATGGCGCGGCGGTACTCCATGCCGTACTTCTCGCTGAAGCCCTCGATCTGACCGTGGCCCAGCATGGGCAGCCCGGGCATGGTCACCAGCAGCAGGGCGCAGCCGAAGTACTTGTCGCCCCGGCCGAACTGCTCGACGGCGGTCTTCTCGTCGGGGTTGTTCATGAAGTTGACGAAGCGCTGCAGCACCGGCGGGCTGAACTCCAGCACGTTCTTGATGGTCTGCCGGTACTTCTGGTTGTCCTCCATCTTCATCATGTTCATGAAGGCGCTGTTGTACACCCGGTGCATGCCCAGGGTGCGCACGAAGTAGCCCTCCATGAGCCAGAAGGCCTCGGCCAGCAGCAGGGTGTCCGGGGCCTCGGCTGCCACCCGGTCCACCACCTGCCGCCAGAACTCCACGGGGAAGACCTCGTCGAATTGCGGCTTGCCGAGGCCGTGCTCGGCCCGCGAGGGAATGGCGCCGGCGTCCCCGGGCGCCGGGAACCACAGGCGCTGGTAGTGCTTCTTGGCCAGGGTCATGGCCGCGTCGAAGCGGATGATGGGGAACATGCGGGCCACCTTGAGGATGACCTGGGTCACGGCCTCGCGCACCTCGGGCAGCAGGAAGTTTAGCTGAGCCGTGTCGTTCCAGGGCATGCTGGTGCCGTCGTTGCCGTGGTAGATGTAGCGCACGTCGCCCGTGTGGTTGTCCACCCGCTGGAACACCACGGCGGCATCGCTGTGGTTCCAGTAGCCGTCCTCGATGCGCACGCTCACACGGTCGTCGGCGCACAGGTCGCCGCCGGTGAAGCTGTAGGCGGGGAAGGGTGGATGGGGCAGCTGCAGGAACCAGTCTGGATGTTCCACCACCCAGCGGCTGTCCAGTCCCATGTGGTTGGGCACCATGTCGCTGGCCAGGCGGATGCCCCGGGCCTCGGCCCGGCCGCGCAGGTTCTCGTAGGCCTGGTGGCCGCCCAGGTCGGCGGCGATGTCGTAGTCGTGCAGGGCGTAGGCGCTGGCGGCGGCGTCGGGGTTGCCCATCCACTGCTTGATCAGCCGTGATGCTTCGGAGCGCTCCCACAGGCCGATGAGCCACAGCCCCGTCACGCCCCAGCGGCCCAGGCGGTCCAGCTCCTCGTCGGGGATGTCGGCCAAGGTGCGGATGGGGCGCTGGTGCCACTTGCTGAGCTGGTCCAGCCACACGTGCACCGACTTGGCCATGAGCACCACGTTGCTCATCCAGGCGGCGTCGTGGCTGAAGGCCTCGGGCTCGGGCAGGCCCTCCTCGTAGAAGTAGCTGCCGGGGCCGAATTCCAGCACCGGGGGCGGGCCGTACTCGGCGGTGCGGTAGGCGTCGATCTCGTGCAGCACGTCCAGGGCCAGCTGCAGGCGCCGCACCAGATCGGCGGGCAACAGGTGGGCCCAGTGGCGGCGGATGTGGTCGATCTGCCCGGCCAGGCTGTCGGGGCTGGCCAGGATGGGCGAGCGCAGCATGTGGAAAATGGACTCGCCCTCGCTGCCGGGGGCCTCGTTCTCTTCCAGGTATTCCTCCAGGCCGGTGATGAAGGGCAGGTAGCCGGCGCGGTGCTGCAACTCGGCGTCGTCGAAGACTTCCCGGGCCGGCCGGGCCGCCGGGTTCATGGTGTTCAGGAAGAGCATGAGCATTTCCAGCGTGGCCCGTTCCTGGCCCTTCAGGGGGCCGTCAGACAGCTGCAGGTACTCCAAGGGCGGGGTCTGGCCCACCGTCACGCGCAGGGGCGGGAAGAGCTCGACGAAGGAGCGGAACAGGTGCTCGGTGGCCTCGGCGCCCAGATGCTGGTGGGCCCATTGCCGGCCTCGATCCAGGCTGCCCGGGTTGTCCCGGGTGAAGTACACGGTGGCCACGTGGCGCAGGGCCTGGTTCAGGGTGCGCAGGGCCAGCAGGGTCTCGGCGGGCAAGGGCGGCCGGGTGCCGCTGGTGCGCAGGGGCTCGTGGTTGATCTTGTCGGCCAGCTTGCGGATCTCGAAGGAGGGGTCGTCCAGGCCTGCCAGGAGGTCGGTGGGCAGCAAATCAGCCACCGCGAAACGTTCCCAGCTGTGCCCCGAAAGGGGAAAGGCGAAGGGAAAATATGTCCCGGCCTTGATGTCCTTGCGTGCCATGTGTTTTCATGCCTTTCAGACGGCGAGGCGATCCCTGCTTGCGGACAGTCGTGTGCTCGGGAGATAATGCCACGGTGATAACGACGATTTCAGGCTCCCATTATCGTTTTTATGGGGCAAATGACAAGGTCTGGGTTGGTATCCCGGGTCGCAGGAAGGGAAGCGCGTGAAGAAGAAGATCCGCATCGGCAACGCCGGAGGCTACTGGGGGGACGATCTGGACGCCTTGCGGCGACAGTTGACGGGGGGATCCCTGGACTACATCACCATGGATTTCCTGGCCGAGATCACCATGTCCATCCTCAAGAAGCAACAGCTGCGCAACCCCGAGCTGGGCTACGCCCGGGACTTCGTGACCCAGCTGGAGAACTGCTTGCCCCTCATCGTCGAGAAGGGCGTGAAGGTCATCAACAACGCCGGGGGCATCAACCCCGTGGGCCTGGGGCGGCAGATCATCGCCCTGGCCCGCAAGCAGGGCCTGCCCCTGAAGGTGGGCGTGGTGTACGGCGACGACATCAGCGGCGGGCTGTACGAACTGACGGCCGCCGGCGAGAAGTTCACCAACATGGAGAGCGGGGCCGACTTCGGGGCCATCCGGCACCGGGTCACCTCGGCCAACGTGTACCTGGGGGCCGAACCGGTGGTGGCCGCCCTGGACGCGGGGTGCCAGATCGTCGTCACCGGGCGGGTCACCGACACGGGCCTGACCCTGGCCCCCATGATCCACGAGTTCGGCTGGGCCATGGACGACTGGGACAGGATGGCCGCCGGCATCGTGGCCGGGCACATCATCGAATGCGGCGCCCAGGCCAGCGGCGGCAACATCACCGACTGGCAGACCGTGCCCCACTTCCACGACATGGGCTATCCCATCATCGAGATGCAGCGGGACGGCACCTTTCACGTGACCAAGCACAGGAAGACCGGTGGGCGCGTCAGCGAGAAATCGGTGAAGGAGCAGCTGGTGTACGAGATGGGCGATCCGGCCCAGTACATCTCCCCCGACGGAGTGGCCTTCTTCGACACCATCCAGGTGGAGGAGACGGGCCCCGACAGGGTGAAGGTGAGCGGGGTGCGCGGCGGGCCGGCCCCCGAGATGTTCAAGGTGAGCATGGCCTACGAGGACGGCTGGAAGGCCGAGGGCGAGGTGCTGGTCTCCGGTCCGGACATCCAGGCCAAGGCCGACTGCCTGACCGAGGTGTTCTGGCGCAAGGTGGGCCACAGCTTCGAGAAGACCAGCACCGCCCTGGTGGGCATGAGCAGCATCTGGCCCGACCACCTGACGGCGGGCGAGACCAACGAGATCTACCTGCGCTTCGGGGTGCAGGACCACGACCTGAACAAGATCAACGACTTCAGCAAGGCCTTGCCCGCCCTGATCCTGGCCGGGCCCAGCGGCATGGCCGTCAGCACCCGCGGGCGGCCCCGGCCCCAGCAGGTGGTGGCCTACTGGCCGGCCTTGATGCGGCGCGACGGCGTGGCCGCCAAGGTGCTGACCATGGACACCGCAGGGGCCGAGGATTTCAGCCAGATCAGCTTCGAGGTGCGGGGCGAGGTGGGCGAGCCCTGCCGCAGCGACGAGCCGCGCCGCAAGCCGGCGGCGCCCCGGGCCAAGGGGGCCCTGAAGGAAGTGAAGCTGCGCCGCTTGGCCTACGCCCGCAGCGGGGACAAGGGAGATATGTGCAACGTGGGGGTGCTGGCCCGTTCGCCGGAGGCCTACGTCTGGCTGCACCAGAACCTGACGGCGGCCCGGGTGAAGAAATTCTTCGGCGACCGGGTACTGGGCAAGGTGACGCGCTACACCCTGGACAACCTGCAGGGGCTGAACTTCCTGCTGGACGAGGCCCTGGGCGGCGGCGGCACCACCAGCCTGCTGGTGGACCCGCAGGGCAAGACCATGAGCCAGGCCCTGCTGGAAATGAAAGTCAAGGTGCCCGCGGGCTTGCTGCGCGGGTTGAAGTAGCCCAGGCAAGGAGCGGGTCGTGCCCGGCGAGATCGTCATCATCATCTTCGTCCTGGCCGGTGTGGCGGGCTGGTTCTTCTGGCAGGAAGAGAAGAAGCGGCGCCAGCGCCTGGCGGAATGGGCCGTGCGCAACGGCTGGCATTACAGCGAGGCCAAGCGGCGGGACATGCACCACACCTATCCGGGGCAGAAGCTCTTCGACCGGGGGCATTCGCGCTTCGGGCAGAACTTCGTCACCGGCAAGTTCAAGGGCATGGAGGTGGCCTGCTTCGACTACCAGTACACCACCGGCAGCGGCAAGAACCGCAGCACCCACAACCACGGGGTGGTGGTCCTGCACCTGGACCATCCCGTCATTCCCCTGACCATCCGCCGCGAGCACGCCCTGGACAAGGTGGGCGAGTTCCTGGGGGCCGACGACATCGATTTCGAGTCGGCCGAGTTCAGCCGCACCTTCTACGTCAAGAGTTCGGACAAGAAGTGGGCCTACGACGTGATCCACACCCGCACCATGGACTTCCTGCTGCAGAACGCCGCCGACTTCAGCCTGGCCTTCGGGCACAACGAGCTGGCCGTGATCAAGACCGGCCGCTGCCAGCCCGATCAGTACGAGAAGGCGGTGAAGCTGGCCCACGGCCTGTATGAACTGATTCCCGACTACGTTTTGAAGGACCTGAAAGGATCGTGACGTGATCTGGCAAATTCCCGTGGGCATGGTGGTGGCCGTCTTCTTGTGGGCCATCTTCAACTACAACACCCTGGTGCGCCTGCGCCAGCACGTGCGTGAATCGTGGTCGGGCATCGACACCGAGCTGAAGCGCCGCCACGATCTGGTGCCCAACCTGGTGGAGACGGTCAAGGGTTACGCCGCCCACGAGAGCGCCCTGTTCCAGCGGGTGACCGAGGCGCGCGCCCGCGCCGCGGCCAGCACCGGTGCGGTGGAGCAGAAGGTGGCCGACGAGAAGGAGCTGGTGGCGGGCATGCAGAAGCTGCTGGCGGTGGCCGAGGGGTATCCCGACCTGAAGGCCAGCGGGCCCTTCCTGGAACTTCAGAAGGAACTGGTCAACACCGAGGACCGCATCCAGGCGGCGCGGCGCTTCTACAACGCCAACGTTCGGGACCTGAACACCCGCATCGAGGTCTTTCCCAGCAACCTCATCGCCGGTCTTTTCGGCTTCACGCCCGAGCAGTTCTTCGAGGTGGAAAGCGCGGTGGTCCGGCAGTCGGTGGATGTGAGTTTCGGCTCCGGCGAGCAATAGCTTGGGCGCCACCGTCGACATCCTGATCATCGTGGCCTACTTCGTGGTGGTCATGGCGGTGGGGGTGGCCTCGCGCCTGCGGGGTGAGGCCGGCAGCGAGGAATTCTTCCTGAGCGGGCGCAGCCTGGGCTGGCGGCAGGTGGCCCTGTCCACCATCGCCACCAACATCCACGCCGGACATTTCCTGGGCGCCGCCGGCTCGGCCTACCTGTACGGCCTGGCCCAGGCCAACCTGGAGATCAACGCCGTCTTCGGTCTGCTCATGGCGGTGTTCGTCTTCGTGCCCCTGTACCTGCGGCTGAAGGTGGTGACCATCAGCCAGTTCATCGAGCAGCGCCTGGGCGTGCAGGTGGCCACGGCCTACTCGGTGCTCACCATGGTGCTGTACGGCTGCCTGTATCTGGGCAGCGCCCTGTTCTGGGGGGCCTACGCGGTGCAGGCCCTCTTTCCCCAGCACATCGCCTTCCTGCACCCCGAGCCGGCCGTGCGCGTGGCCCTGTTGATGGTTCTGCTGGGGGCCTTCTCGGCCACCTACACCTACCTGGGCGGGCTGCGGGCGGTGGTGCGCACCGACGCCATCCAGTTCGTGCTGTTGACGGCCGGCGGGCTGGTGCTGCTGGGGCTGGCCCTGCATCGGCTGGGGGGCTGGGGCGAGCTGTACCGCCAGACCGACCTGATGCACCTGCATCTGCCTGCCGACCACCCCAAGCTGCCCTGGACGGCCATCGGGGCCATGCTGTTGCTGAACCTGAACTACTGGGGCAGCAACCAGATCATCCTGCAACGGGCCCTGGCGGCGAAGTCGGTGCGGCAGGCCCAGGTGGGCCTGCTGGCGGGGGGCGTGCTGAAGTACTTCATGGCCCTGATCATCGTGGTGCCGGCCATCGCCCTGGCGGGCATGCTGAAGGACAACCCCCTGAGCGATCCGGATCAGGCCTACCCCACCCTGGTGAACATGCTGCTGCCGGCGGGCCTGCGCGGGCTGGTGCTGTGCGGGTTGTTCGCCAGCCTCATGAGCAGCGTGGACAGCATCTTCAACTCGGTGAGCACCCTGTGGTCGGTGGATATCTACAAGCGGCGGATCTGCCAGGAGGCCGGCGACCAGCAGGTGGTCCGCATGGGGCGGCGGGCCATCGTGGTGACGCTTTTCGCCGGGCTGGCCACGGGCTTCGTGCAGGTGTACGTCAAGTTCAGCAACCCCGAGTTCGCCCTGACCCACTGGTTCAACGACACCAGCTACTACATCAAGAACGGCTTCGTGATCCTCATCTGTTCGGCGGTGTTCCTGCACCGGGCCCGGCCGCGGCTGGTTTTCGCCATGCTGTTCCTGAGCGTGGGGCTGAAGCTGGCGCTGGAGGCGGCCCTGCCCGGGGTGGCCTATTTCAACATCACGGCTTTGACCATCCTCATCGGCTTTGCGGTGGTGGCCGTGGGCTCGCGCCTGGGCGGGGGACCCTTCCTGGCGCAGGGGGGGATATGGCATGGCGAGGATCGCGCCGTCTCGTGGGGCGGCGGGGCTCTGCTGGCCTCGTTGGTGATGCTGCAGGCGGGGTTCCATTGAGGGGGATGATCCCGTGATGACGGGGAGCGATGCCCGTGGCCGGACGGGGGAATGATCGAACCCGTATCCCTGTTCGGAACGCCCGGGGCGTCGACGGAGTTGTTTTTCATGCGACTTCGTGCGGCCATCCGCACGAAGTCTGACTCATCTTCAAAACCGCCCGCTGGTCCCCGCGGCAGATCCCTCCTACACGTCCGCAAGTTCCTCCTGCGGCAGCCACTGCTCGACGATGGTGCGCAGGGCCTGGCAGTCCAGGGGCTTGCTCTGGAAGTCGTTGATTCCCGCCTCCAGGCACCTGTCCCGCTGCTCGTCCGGGTGCGAGGCCGAAAGAGCGATGATGGGCACCGGGCGCGTGGCCTGGGGGTGTTCCGCAGGCAGGGCCTTTTCCATTTCCCGGATGCGCTGGGCGGCTTCCTGGCCGCTGATGGTGGGCATCATCAGGTCCATGAAGATGATGTCGTAATTCCCGTCGTCCAGGCTCTTCTCGAAGTAGCTGACGGCCAGGTCGCCGTCGGTGACCGAGTCCACCTGGCAGCCCATGTCCTGCAGCAGCTTGCTGCCCACGGCCAGGTTCACGGGCCCGTCATCCACCAGCAGGATGCGCGGGGGCCGATTTTCACCGGCGGCCTTCACGCGCAGGGTTTCGGGGGTGCCGCTGGTTTGTCCGGCCCCACCCTTGCCCTCGTCGATATGGACCACGCTGCTCAGGGCCGTCAGCAATTTGCCCCGGTGCAGGTGCACCTTCAGGCGGGCCATGAGCTCCTCCTGCAGGAAGGGCTTGGTCAGGTAGTCGGTGGCGCCCATGCGGAACAGGGAAATGATCTTCTCGCGGTTGTCGTCGGCCGACAGGACGATGACCGGCAGTTCCTTCCAGGCCAGGTTTTCGCGGATCTTCATGCACAGGGCGTCGCCGTCCATGCGCAGCATGTTCAGGTCGGTGAGGACCAGGTCCACGGCCTCGGTCTGCAGGATCTCCAGGGCGGGAACGCCGTCCTCGGCCTCCAGGATGTTCACTCCCAGGCGGTTCAGGCAGGTGCGGACGAAGGCCCGGGTGGTGGCGCTGTCGTCGGCCACCAGCACCGTCATGCCCATGAGCTCGTCGTCGTGTCCCAGCACCGAATCCACGTGGCGGGCCAGCTGTCCCCGCTGCCAGGGCTTCTGGATGAAGTCGGCGGCACCCACCCGGAAACCGCGCAGGCGGTCGGCGTCGGTGTCGTTGCCCGTGACGACGATGACGGGAACATCGTGGTTGCCCACCTTCAGCAGTTGCTGGCGCATCTCATCGCTGCGCAAGCGGCTGATCAGCTCGAAGCCGTCGGTGCTGTCCAGGGCCACGGCCGTGGTGAAGAGGCCGATGCCGGGCACCGTGGCCAGGGTTTGCAGGGCGTGTTCGGGGTCATCGGACTCGATGATCTCGAAGTTTTCCAGCAACAGTTCGTCGCTGATGAGACGCCGTGCCATGCGACTCAGATCCAGCACCAGGACTTTCATGCTCACCTCGGGAGGTTGGAGGAATAATCTGGGGGCTATATCGGCACAACGAGGGATGTATTGAGGAAAACACGTATGATGCGGGTTTTCCCCAGGTGGGGCTCAGGTCCTCTATTCCTGCGGCCGAAGGTTTACGGGAATCGCCGCTGATTGTAATCTTCTGCCACACCGAGAATTCTCTTCCCATCCGGATGGAGCCATCATGCCCGCCCCCAATGCCGGTGCCCGCTACCGCCGCCTCATGTCCCTGGTCGTCTTCGCGGCGGGATTCACCTTCCTGCTGTTCGAGGTCAGCTGGAACCGCTTGCTGGCCCTGGCCCTGGGGGCCACCGTGACGGCGGCCACCATCGTGCTGGCGGGATTCATGGCGGGGTTCGGCTACGGCGCCCTGTTCTGGGGCCGCCGTGCCGTGGGCCGCCAGAACATGCACCACCTGCTGGCCCTGTTGCTGCTGGGCCTGGGCGCCACCGGCCTGCTGGATCTGGTCATCTTCCACTACATTCTGCCCGGCTGGGGTGCGGGGCAGGACGGAGGCGCGGCGCCGCCGCCGGTGCTGCTGTACATGGTCACCGGTTTTCTGCTCTTCCTGCCCGCATTCCACATGGGGGGTATTTTCCCCCTGGCCAGCCGCCTGGCCACCGACGCCGAGAGCCGCCGCGCCTCAACCCTGGGCGGTCTGTACGCCGCCGAGACCCTGGGCAGCGCGGCGGGGGGCCTGCTGGCGGGGTTCGTCCTGCTGGGAACCCTCGGCCAGCTGGGGACGGTGTACGTGGGGGTGGGGCTGAGCGTCGGCATGGGGTTGTGGATCATGGCCGATTCTCGTTTCCGGCCGCTCGCCACGGCCCCGGAGGGCGGCAGCGTGCCCGAGGCCCAGGGCGGGGCCGCGGGGCGCAGCCGGCGGCAGGTGGCCGCCCAGGACCAGCGTCCGCGTCTGTTGCGGGCGGCCACCCTGGGCGCCCTGTTCTGTGGGTTCGCCTTGCTGACCTTGCAGGTCTTCTGGCTGCGCATCTTCAAGGTCTACCTGACCAACACCAGCTACAGCTTCGCCCTGGTGGCCAGCCTGGCGGTGCTGGGGCTGTTCACGGGCAGCACCCTGTTCCGGCGGCGGGCCGGGCGGGAGGCGCCCCGTCCGGAGGACCTGGTGAAGGTCATGTGGGGGATGATCATCACCGCCGGTCTGGGCCTGCTGCTGCTGGTGCGCTTGCCCCAGGCGCTGATGTTCCCCCTGCAGGCGGCGCTGACGGACCCGGCGGTGCGGGTGCTGGGCTTGCCGGTGCTGGCCTCCCTGCTGGTGGTCTTTCCGCCGGCCATCTTCTCGGGTTATGCCCTGCCATTGGCTTGTAGTTTATTTACAACCAGTCGTCAGGGTATGAGTGGAGACGTGGGCTTCATCCTCATGATCAACACCATCGGCTCGGTGGTGGGACCGGTGCTGGCGGCCTTCGTGCTCATCCCCACGGTGGGGGCGGTGCTGGGCATCGTGGTGGTCATGGCCTGGCTGGCCCTGGGCGCCTGGCTCATCGGGCGCGGTCGGCAGGGCACGGGAGCCCAGGTGGCGGCCCTGGCGGTGCTTTGCGTGGCGCTGGCGCTGGTGGTGGCGCGTCCCCAGATCCGCACCCTGCCTCCCTCCTTCATCCGCTTCGATCGCCAGGTGCTGTTCTACGAAGAGGAGGTGGAGGGCACCATCGCCGTGGCCCAGGATCGGGACTCGCGCAGCCAGGCCAAGTACACCTTCGTCAACAACAGCGCCGTCATCGGCAGCAGCTACGACGCGGTGAAGGTGGTGAAGATGGTGGGGCATTTCCCCTTCTTCCTGGGGGCCGACATCGAGGATGCCCTGGTCATCGGCTTCGGCATCGGCGTGACAACCAGCGCCATCGCCGAGCACCCGGAGGTGCAGCGCATCGACTGTGTGGAACTGGTGCCGGGGCTGCAGAAGGCGGCGTCCCACTACCGCGAGCGCAACCGGAACGTGCTGGACGATCCGCGGCTTACCATCCACAGCGGGGACGGGCGGAATTTCCTGCTGCGTTCGGATCGCCGGTACGACCTCATCTCCTGCGACCCGACCCATCCCATCCTGGGTTCGGGCAATCTCTACACCCGGGATTATTTCGAGCTGTGCCGGGCCCACCTGAACCCGGGGGGCATGGTCAGCCAGTACCTGCCCCTGCACAAGCTGCGGCAGCAGGATCTGCTGGGCATCATGGCCACCTTCGCCGAGGTCTTTCCCTATTGCTCGGTGTGGCTGGGGCATTACCACGCGGTCCTCATCGGCGGGGCCACGCCCCCCGACACGGATTTCGCCCACTGGGCCGAGCGCGTGCAGGCCCTGCCCGAGGACAACGACTTCCTGCTGGATCCCTATCACCTGGCGGCCACCTTCATGCTGGACGGGCCCGGCCTGCGGGCCCTGGGCACGGGTTCGGGTATCAACACCGACAACCTGAGCTACACCGAGTTCTTCCATCCCGATTGCCTGCTGCCCGGCAACACCGCGGCCAACCTGGAATTCCTGGACGAGAACCGCACCCTGGTGACGGAATTTTTCCGGGACATCAGCGATGCGGAACTCATGAAGAGGTACATCCGGGGCAACGCCCTGCTGAACCGCAGCCTGGAACTTGGCCTGTCGGGAGATCGCGAGGGCAGCCGGCGGGCCCTGTTGCAGGCGGCCCAGGTGAACCCCGAGAACAAGGAGTATCCCTTCCTGCTGCGGTTGAATTTCTAACAGGGGCCTGCTTGCCGGGACGGGCCCTGGCCTCTGGCCACGGCGGGCAACCTCTTTTATACTGCCAGCGCAGAAACCGTGATCCCGAACCTTCCCAGCCGGCCTCGAGGCCGGCCAGCCCTGGAGCGAGCCCCCATGAGTCCGACCACCCCGCTGTTCACCCCCTTCGCCCGCAAGGAAGAAGAGTTTCATCTGGACGCCGGCCTGGTGGCCGCCGCCGGCCTGTCCTCCTGGGCCGCCCAGTTCAAGCTGGGCACGGCGGGTTACCGGGACCTGCTGGATCCCGAGGATCTGTTCAACTTCGAGGTGCCCCTGAACGGACTGACCATGGCGGTGATCCTGAAGGCCCGGGCCGAGCTGGCGGTGGAGGCGGGACTGAAGAAGCTGCACGTGGGCGGCGAGGTGCGGCCCCACACCCAGGAGTTCATCGATCTGGCGGCGCGCCTGTACGCGGCCCACGGCATCGAGGTGCACCTGCGGCCGGTGGACGAGCGCACCACTCCCATCTGGCTGTCCAGCTTCGGGGTATTTTACGACGAGCTGGACGGCGGCGAGAACTTCACGGCCAGCCACAGCCAGAGCTACAAGGGCGGCTGGAAGCCCATGACCGGCAGCGGGGGGCAGTTGCTGGAAATGGCCGGGCGCATTGCCGATGGGGTGCGCGACCTGGTGCGCAAGGCCGAGGCCGAGGGTGTGGGCATCCGCCTGGCGGCAGCCGACGACCCCCTGATCAAGCGGGATTTCGACCCCGTTGCGCCCTACGTGGACTACCTGCGGCAGGTGGTGCCGGCTTCTCTGCTGGCAGAGATTCCCACCGCGGCCGAGCAGGGGTTCCGGGCCGCCTTCTGCACCGAGGGGGGCAGCATGGGGCCCACCGGACGGCGTATCTTTGCCGCCCTGGATGTGCCCGTGGGCAAGGATGGAACGGTGTTCTTCACCCACGAGGAGGAGAGCAACAACTACCACGGCATCGGCATCGTGGACGGGGTGAACCACGGCGTGGATCCCGGCAAATGGCAGGTGTACAAGCACGTGGGGGCCCAGGATCTGCTGAAGGCGGGCGAGTGCCATGTCTTCTTCATCTGGGATCCGGACGGGGACCGCTTCAACATGGTGACCACCGCGCCGGCAACCCTGGCCGAGCGGGCGCGCGACGCGGGCCTGGAGGTGGACCCCCTGGACGATGAGAGGTGCCTGGTCTTCTTCAAGCCCAACCAGATCTACTTCATGCTCACCGCCCTGAAGATCGCCAGCCTGCAGGAAGCGGGGGAGCTGGGCGACTACAACTGGATCGTGGCCAGCACCTTCCCCACCAGCATGAGCATCGGCGAGGTGGCCACCACCTTCAACCAGCGTTTCGGCGGGGCCCTGGCCACCTACCGCGTGCCCGTGGGGTTCAAGTACTTCGCCGAACTGGTGGGAAGCCTGGAGCAGCAGATGGCCGCGGAGGCCCCCGTGACCGAGGCCACGGACGTTACCGGAGTCAGGACCGAGTTCGGTCCCCGGCCCCGCCTGCTGATGATGGCCGAGGAGAGCGGCGGCGCCGCCATGGGACCCGCCGAGCCCACCCTCAGCCGCAACGGCAAGCGCAGCAGCCTGGCTCCCAAGGAAAAGGATGCCCTTCAGATCGGCGTCATGAGCCTGTGCCTGGCCGCGCGCCTGCATCGCGGACAGAGCAGTTTCGCGGAATATTACCTGGAGACCCTGAACACCTACGAGACGCGGTACCGATTCTACCAGCGCCTGGATATTACCCTGTTCGACGAGTCCCTGAAGGGAAGCGAACGAGAGGCTGCCCGGGCCGCGGGCAACAAGCGCAAGGAGGACACGGTGGCCTTCTTCGCCTCGCTGGAAAGCCAGGATCCCCTGGACGTTGAGCGGATGCTGCGCGCCCGGCTGGACGACCCCACCCTGCTGCCCGCCATCCAGCGGGTTTTCCATGCCGGCGACGGCACCTTCATCGAGTTCGAGAACCAGTGGTTCGAACTGCGGGCCTCGGGCACGGATGCGGTGCTGAGGTATTACATGGAAGGCAGCGATCGGGAGAGGGTGGAGGGTCTGAACGCGGCCTTCACCAGGCTGCCACTGGAGTAGGGGCGGCCGGTCATTAACGGAAAAGGGCCCGGATGTCCTCGGCCGCTCTGCGAGCCTCCTGCGGATTACCGGACCCTTTTTCGTTCATGATCGGCCGGCCGTGGCCGCTGGTGGTATTACTATGCCCGGCGCACCAGTCGCCAGAGCATCAGCAACAGGACAACAGGTAATATGAGCAGCAGGATCAGGTTCAGAAAAGACCCGGCAGTCGCCACTCCCACGAAAGCCTGGTGGGGCAGTGCGTGAATCATGACCATGGGGGGCACGAAGCGGGCGGCCGCCACCAGGACCATCATCACCAGCAACAGGCCGATGATGCGGGAGAAGTTCAGCTTGCTCAGGTGTCGCGAGCTGGAATCCCGGACCAGCAAACGCCAGATGAGAAGGCACCCCACGGTCAGCGCCAGCAGGCGCAGCAGCACATAGAAAAAACCCGAATTGAATACGCCCACCAGGGGAAATCCCCGATCGCCTGCCCAGCCCACGAAGCCCGTTCCCAGGCCGGCCACCATTCCCGAGGCCAGCCACATGGCCAGCAGGGCCAGCGCGCCAACCACCATCCAGCGCAGGCGGAATGAGCGGCGCCCTTCCGGGTCGGCCATGGCGAATTCGCCGCCCAGTTCATGAGGTGAGCCCAGGCGCATGCGGGCGATCTGGAAGGCTTCTTCCTCGCTGAGTCCGGCAGCCCTCAGGCCCGAGATTTCTTCCCGCAGGTGGTCCTCGAGTTCGTCCAGATCGGCGGCGCGCAGGGTGCGCTGTGCCTCCAGATCCTGACGCCAGGTGGTGATAGCACGGTTCAGATGGAACATGGACTCTCCTTCTCCCAAAGCCGCCCCAGAACATCGCCGACCAGGACCCACTGTTCCTGCCAGTGGGTGAGTTCTTGCCGACCGTCGTCTTCCAGCCGGTAGTATCGCCGCTTGCGGCCGCTGTCCGCTTTCTGCCAGTACGAGGAAATGTGCCCCTGGTTCTCCAGACGGCGCAAGACAGGGTAGAGCATGCCGTCCGACCACTGGATGCGGTCCCCCGAAAGCTCCCTGACCTGCTTGATCAGGGAGTAGCCGTAGCAATCCTCTCGGGCGAGGATGGCCAGCACCAGGGGAATGGTGGAGGCGGCCATGAGCTCTCTGTTCAGCGCCAAGGGATGCTCCTTTCCGGCTGGCCTTTCTTTGTACGTTTGAGACAATACCTTGTTGCATTATACATAGAGAAGCAATGTATAGCAAGACCCAAATCAAGTCCATCCTGCCCGCCCTTACCCGGGCACACCCACCCGGCCCTTTGCGGATTGCTCCCTTCCAGGTTCCGGAGGGGGCAGAAAGAGGCCCCGGCAATCCGCAGGTCGCTCGCAGAGCGGCCGAGGACAACCGGGGCCTCTTTCTGCCCACTCCAGAACTAGTACCGGAACAGCCCGTAAAACTCCACACCCTCGAAAGCCGGTTCGAACTTGCACACGCCGCCCGAGCACAGATACCCGGCCTGGCGCTTGCCGGCCCACAGGTTCAGGTTGCCGCCGCGGGCCAGGGTGTAGGTGATCTGGGCCGCGGGGAAGGGGCCCTTCTTCTCGTTGCTGGGGCGTTGCTCGTCGTACATGTTGTTGGTCTCGAAAAACACCGCCGCCGCCCAGCGGGGGGCACGCTCGTATTCCAGCTTGAACCACTCGTTGTCATAGGCGCCGTTGTCGAAACCGTAACCCTCTGCCAGGCGCACATGCTGGTGCTCGGCCTGAAGGGTCCAGGTCACCTCGCTGCTCGCTTTCCAGCTCAGTTCACCCACCACGCTCTGGCGGATGTCGTCGGTTTCCTGGTAGGCGAAACCTCCCGTCAGTTTCAGGGGGCCCAGTTCGTCCCTCTGGAGGGAGAAATAGCCCATCTCGTAAAGGGTCTCTCCGCTCAGGTTCTTCAGACGCACCCCGCTGCCCGCCGCCGTCCAGTGGTCCCGGCTGAACAGGATGTCCAGGTTGTGTCCCCGCTCATTCTCGGGGTTCAGGTTGTGGGGGTGGCGATTCATCAGGGTCCACGTGAACTCGCGGGTCAGGCTGGGGGGCCGGTTCAGGGTGGTGACGCCGTCGGCTCCCGGGGCCACGGCGAAGCGCTTGTAGAAGCTGCGTTCCCAGCTGACCGAGAGGGGCCCCCGGTAAAGGTTCACGTTGGCGTACAGGGCCTCGCCGTCGAAGGGTTCGCCGGCCGGCAGGTTCCCGGCGTCCAGGCTGCGCTGGCCGTACTCCAGGTAATAATCGCCGAAGCTGAAATTCTGCCTGGCCCGGGCGCTGTAGAACCACTCGCGGTTGACCTTCTGCTCGGGGCTCAGGTATTCGTCGGGGCGGTAGGTCACCCCGCTGGCCGCCAGCTTCAGGCTGCTGGGGAAGGCGTATTCCACGTCCAGGCCGCGCACGTCCACGGGTAGCACCGAGGGCGTTCCCGAGAACATGGTGGCCGTCAGGTTGCCTCGCCGCCAGGTGCCCTTGAGGCCGTCCAGGCGGGTGTCCACCCGCACCACACGGTCCTCGTAGCTGTTGAAAAGAAGGCCCCGCCCGAAGATGCCGAAGAAATGACCGGCGCGGATGTGGAACTCGTCGCTGTCGAATTCGAAGAAACGGTGCTCGATGCGGTTGTCCCTGTCACCGTACTCGCTGGGGGCCTCGCTACGCACCATCACGCCGGTGCGGAAACCGCCGAACTGGTAGGCGATGTCCAGCCAGTTGTCCATGATCTCCTTCTCGGTCTCGGTGGAGTAGGAGTACTTGAACTTGTCCGTGGCGGTCACGGCCTCCAGGACGGCCCCGGGCCCTGACGCCGTTGTTTCGGCCTGACCGCCAACGGAGGTGGCGGCCAGGACCTCGTCGATCCGGTGCTGCAGTTCCTTCTCGTCGCCGGGTTTGTAGCCCACGTGGCGGTAAACCTCGCGACCGTTGCCGTCGTACATGACCAGGAAGGGAATGGTGCCGCCCACCTGCATCTGCGATTGCACCACCCCGCCCGTGTCCAGGGGCACCACCAGGTGCTGGAAGCCCTTGGCGGCCACCAGGGGAGCCACCTTGGCCACGCTCTTGCTGTTGTCGGTGTTGACGGCCAGGAAGGAAATCCGGCCCGAGTACTCGGCCGCCAGGCGTTCCAGGTGCACCATCTCCTTCTGGCAGGGCTTGCACCAGGTGGCCCAGAAATTCACGACCACGGGCCCGCGGGCCAGGGTGTCGTGGAAGCGCACCGAGCCACCGTCCACCGTGTCCAGGGTCCAGTCCGCCACGCGATCGGTCTCGGCCAGGGCCAGGCCGGCCGACAGGATCGTCAGCAGCAGGAGCAGGGTGGGCAGCAGGCGCGAGCAGATCTTGCTCATGGGATCCATCCTTGTGGGTGAGTGAGAGAACATCTGAGGAATCCGCGGGGGCCACACGGAAGGCCCCCGCAGGATCAGGTCCCGAAAACTACTTGGTCAGGGTCATCTTGGTGCAGCCCGCGTCCTGTCCGTCCAGCTGGATGCGGGCCAGGTACACCCCCGTGGCCAGGGCTCGGCCCTGGTCGTCCCGGCCGTCCCAGGCCAGGCTCTGGGGGCCGGGCTGGACCTGTCCGTCCAGCAGACGGCGCACCAGCTGGCCCCGGATGTCGTACACGGCGACCCGGGCGTTGACGGCGCCCGCACCGCCCACCTCGAAGCGCACGCTGGTCCGGGGATTGAAGGGATTGGGCACGGCGCGTGCGGGAGCGGCCAGCAGGGGATGAACCGGCTGGTCGTCCACGGCGTTGACATCGCCGGCGAACCAGCCCAGCACACGCTGCATGAGGGTGCTGCGGTCGGCGGCATTGTCGATGGCCTCGAAGGCGAAGCCCGCGAAGTAGGAGCGGCCCGACCCGTAGGTGGACTTGATGGCCGCCAGGCCGCCGGCGTCGGCATCGTAATATTCCAGGCTGGCGATGCCCACGTTGCTGGTGGCCAGGCCGTCCAGCGTCAGGTGGGTGTTGTCGGCGCCGTCGCCCCCGGACAGGGTAAGGTCCAGGCCCTGGGCGATGGGGCAGTTCCCGGCCTGACGGGCGCTGGCGTAGTGGCTGGCCACGGGACCGGCGTAGTCCACGCCCAGGATGTAGTTGAACCAGGCCTTGTTGGAGGCCGAGTAGTACGGGCTGCCGGGATCGCAGCTTTCGTAGGCCAGGTCGCGGCCGTTGAGGAACAGGTTGCCGCCATGCTGGACGTAGTAGGCCAGGGCGGAAAAGTCGTTGCTGCCCAGGGCGCCGCTCAGCTCGCCGGCGGACCAGACCACGGTCGAGAAATTCATGAGGTCCAGATTGGTCAGGTCACCCATCTCCACCTGCTTCCACACCCCGTAGCTCTTGCCGGTGGAGTTCAGGGCGGCGGTGTAATAGGGCGTCAGGTCGCCGTGGGTGTCGTCCACCACAAGCAGCACCTCCAGGCCGCTGCTGACCACCGAGAAGGTGGCCGTGTCGGTCAGGGAGGGATTGCCGTCGCTGGTCACCTGGACAGCACAGCTGCCGTAGCCTTCCAGGTCGATGGGGGTCATGTCCACGTCCACCTGGGTGGAGGCGCCGGCGTCCAGGGACACGGTGATCTGGCTGATGAAGGGAGGGTAACAGATGGTTCCCTCGCACAGCGAGCCGACCCAGTCGCCGGGCATGTTCCGGGTGATGATCACGGTGTAGGTGTCCGCCTGGTCCCCGGTGTTGGTGATGGTGGTATGAAAGCTCTGGAGATAGCCCAGGTCTGTGACCGAACCCTGGACGGGGGTGTCGAACTGCAGGCCGTGGGCGGCCAGGACCGGCGCGGCGATCACGAGGCTCAGCAGCAGGGCCAGGCCGGAATGGAGCAAGCGAGGACGGGCGACGATCATGGGTTCTTCCCTCCGGTGGTCAAGAAGGCGGAGCCGGGGGCCCCGCTGGCGGCGGTGCTGCCGGCCTGGTTGATGGTCTTGTCGTTGTCATCCTGGACGAAGGCGATGACCAGGAGGTCGTTCACGTCCCAGGCGCCATCCCGAACGACGCTGGTGGTGATCTCCTGGGTCTGGCCGGGGCCCAGATCGGTCAAGGCCGCCACGTTGTCGGCCCGGTCACGGAACACGTTGTGAAACTCGGTTTCTCCCTCGCTGCCCGGGGCCTCGTCGAACTCGACCAGGGCCTGAACCAGGCTGACCACCAGGGTCTTGCCCGCCAGGGAAACATCGTCCAGGGCGGTGAGGGTCACGGTGACGGGGACGGTGGTGCCGGTGAAGTCGGCGTCCACGTCGATGAGGAACCCGGGGTCGCCGGCCAGGGAGGTCTCGGCCAGGGCCCGGATGCTTTCCGGGGTGTGGGTCTCGTTGTAGGTGGAACCGAAGGACCACTGCCCATCGGACAGCAGAACAGGAATGCCGCCGGACAGGAAGCCCAGGTAATAATTCATGCGGGCGTCGTTCTCGGGGGTGTTGTGCTGGTACAGGGGATCGCTGTTCAGGGGCCAGAACATGCTGTACTTGATGTACAGCACCCGGTCCAGATCGTACTCGCCGCTCGCCATGAAATGGTGCATGTCCTCGGCCATCTCGGGACACCCGGCGCAGCTCACGTTGGACATGCCCTCGAAAAGGGTGGTGCGCCGCGAGCGGAACCGGAAGGTGTCGGCGGGCACCTCGTTGGCCTGGCCTTCCAGGACGCCGGCGGTGTAGGTGGCCGGGCTGACCAGGAAGCCGTCCCGCTGCAGGCTGATCACGGCGTTGCCGGGATCCAGCCCCACCAGGAGGGCGGGGGTGGTCTGGCCCGTGTCCTCGCCGTTCAGGAAGACGGCGGCGCCGGCCGGGGTGGAGGTCACGGCCAGGCTGGTCCGGGAGAGGGAGAAGGCGGGCAGGGGGGCCACCACCAGGGGTTGCACCGTGGCCGTTTGACTGGTGGGTGAGGTCTGGTATCCCGGCAATTGCACGGCCACCTCGTACGAGCCCGGTTCCAGGTCGCGCAGGGTGTCCGGGGTGACCAGCCCCATGTCCACGCCATCCAGGAAGATGCTGGCGCCGGCGGGATCGGAAAACACGCCGATCATGCCGGGTTGCTGGACCGGGGCCTCGCGTCCGCAGGAGACCAGCAGGGTGGCCAGCAAGGTGGCGGCGATGGTCAGGGCGACCGTCAGCAGGGTCGCCCGAGCCGGAGTTCGGGGCATGAACAAATCCTCACCAGGGTTGCGGAGTGACCGGGGCGGCGGTGGGGCCAGTGGGCGATCATCCGTGATAAAAAAACCAGGCCAAACAAGAAGGCTTTCCGCCAATTATAGGAAACCTGGACTGCGAACGTCAATGGGGTGGCGCCAGTCCCCTTGATCCGAGGGCTCCGGGCGGGCGCTCCAGGCCCGAGTCCGTCACGGCGTCTGTCCCGGCTGATTCCGCAAGGCCGAACGGGAACGGGACCATCGAGGTGACGCTGCCATGACATCTTGAATTTCCCTGGAGCCGACTTGGTGCGTTTCCCGCGCAATAAAGATCACGAATATTTTACAAGCACATCAAAGGGAGTTAAAAGTCAACAAAAATCCCGCAATTGTGTTGATTTTCTCAGGATTTTTCGAAAATAAGCATTCAGTCACGGACTCATTTTGTGGTATTCTCCAGAGGTAACAAATGGGGGAGGGTGCCTCGTTATTCCGGATTGATCGGGTCTTCGCCTGGCTCGGAATCCCCATTTCTCAAAGCCTGGTTTTCTGCAGAAAGGATCCCTGATGCGCATGAGAATGCTCCTCGGGGCCGTGCTGGTCCTGACCTTGATGGTCGGATCCGCCATGGCCGCTACCATTCCTGTCGGTGAAAACGGCACCAGCATGCAGCTGGTTACCGAGTCCCGGGGCGGACTGAACTTCCATGTGGAAGTCGGCCAGATTCTGGCCCAGGACATCGCCACCCAGGAAGGGAATTTCGCTCGCCTGACCATTCCCGGGTTCCACACCTCCAAGCTCGAGGGCCAGCCCGAGCTGCCCATGATGAACCAGCTGGTGGCCATCCCTCTGGGCGCCCGGTACCAGGTCAACGTCAGCAACGTCCAGACCCGTCTGGTCAAGCTGGCCGACTACGGCATCGCCAGCCCCGTGTTCCCCAGCCAGCCCAGCGTCAGCAAGAGCGCCGACCTGGACAACCTCCCCTTCGTGTACGACCGCTCCAGCTACGCCAAGGGCGCCATCCAGCCCGAACTGGCCCAGATCGTGCCCCAGGGCCGCCTGCGCGCCATGGACTTCGGCCGCCTGGAAGTCTCTCCGGTGACCTACTACCCCGAGACGGGTGAGCTGGAAATCGTCGAGAGCATGGACGTTTCCATCGTCTACTCGGGCGAGAACAAGGCCGCGGCCGACGAGCTGTACGCCAAGACCTACAGCCCCTTCTTCGCCCACCTGTACGCCGACCTGGCGGGCAGCAAGGCCTTCCAGGATGACTACCCTGATCGCGTGGCCGACCAGGTGACCTACGTCATCGTCACCCCGCCCATGTTCGCTGCCCAGCTGGCCGACTTCGTCCAGTGGAAGACCGAGCGTGGTTTCGAGGTCATCATGGCGGTAACCGGTACTCCCGAAGTGGGCAGCACCACCGCCAGCATCCAGACCTACCTGCACGACCTGTACAACAACGCCACCGTCGATAACCCCGCGCCCAGCTTCGTGCTGTTCGTGGGCGACGTGGCCCAGATGCCCACCTTCAGCGAGAGCGGCGACGCCACCGACCGCCCCTACTGCGCCGTGGACGCCGACCTGGTGCCCGACATGTACTACGGTCGTTTCAGCGCCACCAACCCCGACGAGCTGCAGGCTCAGCTGGACAAGACCATGATGTACGACCAGTACACCATGAGCGATCCCAGCTACCTGGCCAACGTGACCATGATCGCCGGTGTGGACTCGGGCTATGCCCCCAGCCACGGTAACGGCCAGATCAACTACGGCACCGAGCATTACTTCAACGCCAGTCACGGCATCACCAGCAACACCTACCTGTACCCTCTGTCCAGCACCAGTGTTGAGGGCGAACTGATCGGGACCTACAACGACGGTGTCGGCTACGTCAACTATACCGCCCATGGTTCTCCGACCAGCTGGGCAGACCCCAGCCTGAGCATCAGCGATATCAACGCCCTGACCAACAACGAGAAGTACTTCCTGGCCGTGGGTAACTGCTGTGAAACCAGCACTTACGACTACGGCGAGTGCTTCGGCGAGGCCTTCCTGCGCGCCCCCAACAAGGGTGCCGTGGGGTACATCGGCGGATCCAACTCCACCTACTGGGACGAGGATTACTGGTGGGGCGTGGGCTACCATGCCAGCAGCGAGATCGACGGCACCGCCTATCCCGTCGAGAGCACCGGCATCGGCGCCTATGACGGCGTGTTCCATGAGAACGGCGAACCCGAGCACCTCCACTACGTGACCAACGACGCCATGGTGTTCAGCGGCAACCTGGCCATCATGGAGTCCGGTTCCAGCAGGACCACCTACTACTGGAACATCTACAACCTGCTGGGCGATCCCAGCATCAGCACCTACATGGGTGTGCCCAGCGAGAACGCCGTGGGCCACATTCCCACAATCTTCATGGGCCAGACGGCCCTGGACGTCACCGCCGAGCCGGGCACCTACGTGGGCCTGACCCAGGACGGCGTCCTGGTCGGTAGCGGCACCGTCGGTCTGGACGGCATGGCCAGCATCGAGTACACCCAGTTGCTGACCCCCGGTATTCCGGTCAAGATGGTCGCCATGGCCCAGAACAAGGTGCCCTACATGGCCGACATCATGGTCATCGTGCCGGCCCAGATCACCATCGATCCCATGGTCATCGACGTGAACACCACCACGGACATCACCGTGACCATCATGGACAGCGACGGCGTCTACCCGCAGCCCGGCATCAATGTCTGGGCCGAGGGCCTGGGCTACAGCACCGCTCCGGTCATGACCGACGCCAGCGGTGTCGCCGTGATCACGGTGAACTACGCCTTCGGTCCCACCCTGGACATCGTGGGCCAGGATCCCGCCGAGAGCTACCGCCTGTTCACCGAGCAGGTGGCGGTCAACGCCATGGATCTGACCACGCCCGACCTGACGGTCAGCACGGACATCGGCCTGAGCGATGCCTTCGCGCTGAACCTGCCCGGTTATCTGCACGCCAGCGTGGGCGAGGCCGGCGGCGACCTGTTCGCCATGCTGCCTGACGGCTCGGTCGTCGCGGGCGCCGGTTACGACATGACCCTGACTCCCGAGGCCCAGGGCCAGGTCACCGGCATCATCGCCGTGTCCGGCTACAACGTCTACAGCGAGGCCTTCGACATTATCGAGGCCTACGGCACCCTGGCCGGTAACGTGACCACCGGCGGCACCGCCATGGCCGGCGTGACCGTCACCGGTCTGGACGAGTTCGGCGGCACCGTGTTCACCAGCGTGACCGATGCTTCCGGCAACTACGCCACTCCCGAAGAAGTGCTGGTCGACACCTACGCCCTCGTGGTGGACCACTTCGGTTACCTGCACTTCGAGCAGGACGTGTTCGTGGGCTACGGCGCCAACACCTTCGATATCGCCCTGACCGCCGCCCCCAGTGGCGTGCTGTCCGGTGTGGTCATCGATGCCGACAGCATGGAGCCCCTGCAGGCCACCATCCGCGTGTACCGCACCGACACCGGTGATCTGTACACCGAGACCCTGTGCGCCGAGGACGGCACCTTCGCCACCAGCGCCCTGCCCTACTTCGATTACGAAGTGCGCGTGCGCGCCTGGCACCATGTGCCCGTGTCCCTGACCATGACCATCGAAGAGGCCGAGGTCGTGAAGAACTTCGCGCTCCTGGCCACCAACGGCGACCTGCTGCTGATCAACGACGGCGGCGCCAAGGACTACATCCCCGCCAAGATGGGCGGCAAGCGCGGTGACGAGCTGCTGGCCGAGGGTTACACCGCGACGCTGGCCAAGAGCGCCACCCAGATGACCGCCGACCTGGAAGAGATGGGTTACTTCGTGACCGTCGTGGACGCGGCCGAGGCTGATCCCGCCACCTTCTGGGACTACGACCTGGTCATCCTGAGCTGCAGCAACAACACCGAGACCCTGGAGAACACCGCCCTGCAGAACGGTCTGGTGACCTTCGCACAGGACGGCGGCCACATCCTCCTGGAAGGCGGCGAGCTGGGCTACGACCATTACGGTTCCGGCGACTTCGCCACCTACGTCATGCACAGCAACGACTGGAACCATGACAGCAGCGGCAACGTCAACGTGGCCGACGACACCAGCTACATGCTGAACAACCCCAACCCGGCCTGCACGCCCATCACCATCACCTACGCCGGTTACGGCGACAGTGATGCCATGGTGCCCCTGCCGGACGCGGCCATGCCCATGAACTGGTCCGAGTACCCCACGGATGCCGCGGTGATCACCTACGATCCCAACCCGGCTCCCGAGGGCGGCCAGATCGTGTTCTTCTGCTGGAACTACCTGGCGGCTGACCAGGGTCGTTACGCCCTGCTGGAGAACGCCGTCCAGTGGCTGCTGACCCCCGAGATCGGCAACTGCTCCATCTCCGGTCAGGCCATGCTCTCCGGCATGACGGACCACAGCGGCATCACCGTGAAGGCCATCCCCAACGGTGGCACCGCCACGACCGACGCTTCCGGCATGTTCCACCTGCCCGGTCTGTACGCCGGCACGTACCAGGTCATCGCCGAGAAGGAAGGCTGGGCTCCCGCCTTTGTCGAGGTGACCATGGCCGACGGCGAAGTCGTCACCGGCATGAGCCTGGTTCTGACCGAGAGCTACGAGACCGAGGCCTGCAGCTCGCCGGCCCTGGCCATCGTGGACAATTCGTCCGCCACCGATATGGTGACCATCGACACCCAGGGCATCATTGCCGAGGTCGAGGTGGACATGGACATCACCCACACCTATCGGGGCGACCTCACCCTGACCCTGACCAGCCCCGCGGGCACCCCGGTGATCCTGCACAACCGTACCGGCAGCAGCGCCGACGACATCTACGGGACCTACCCCGTTACGCTGGCTCCCGCCGAGGACCTGGCTGTCTTCATGGGTGAGCAGATGGAAGGCGACTGGACGCTGACCGTGGCCGACGGGGCCAGCGGTGACACGGGTACCCTGAACAACTGGTGCCTGCGGATCACCTACCTGGGGACCGTGGGTGTCCAGGATCAACCCGAGAGCGGAGATTCCGTGCCCAGCGTGTTCGCGCTGCACGGGAACTACCCGAACCCCTTCAACCCCATGACTTCCATCAAGTTCGACCTCCCCAAGGAGGCGCACGTGAAGGTGACCGTCTACGACGTGGCCGGACGCCTGGTGAAGACTCTGGTTGACGAGGTGCGGCCCGCCGCCACCCACACCGTGATCTGGGACGGCACCGACCGGACCGGACGTCGTGTGGCCAGTGGTGCGTACTACTACGTCGTCAAGGGTGATACTTTCAGCGACGTCGACAAGATGATGCTGCTCAAGTAACAACCCTACCATGGTCGCGGCTCGCCGCGACGAGGAGGCCCCCGCTTCGGCGGGGGCTTTCTTTTGTTATCATGTGTGC
Organism: Candidatus Krumholzibacteriia bacterium; assembly: GCA_963674845.2. Lineage (GTDB taxonomy): Bacteria > Krumholzibacteriota > Krumholzibacteriia > LZORAL124-64-63 > LZORAL124-64-63 > LZORAL124-64-63. The sequence continues at coordinate 324,420 of CAXXKE010000002.1, forward strand.
CGGGCCGATCACCCGGCCGTGACATTTTCTGTCCACAACGGGGATTATCTGATATCAAAACACAAGGCGAGAGAGAAAAAAAAGCGTGAATGTCGCTTGTTTCTGGATTTGGGGGATCTCCATATGTTATAATTAGTTATGCTTTCGGTTCTCTGCTGTGGGAGACGGTTCGGTCGCCCTGGATCGTCCCTCTTTTTCATCAAACACTGAAGGGTGTGAATCATGTTTCTGGGAGTGAACTCGCTGGGGAAAACGGCCGGACGATTCTGGCAAGTCCTGTTGGTGGCCGCCATGCTGGGCACCTTGCTGGCCGGCGTGGCCGGGGCTGGCGACATTCCGGTTGACAAGAACGGCCTGCCCATCTGGGTGGCCAAGAAATGGACCGACTTTCCCATCGAGTTGAAGCTGGACAATCACGCCGACCTGCAGGATCTGCTGGCCGCCGTTCCCATCGCCTCCTTCAACCGTGAGCAGGTGGGCGTCCACTTCGATTCCCCCAAGGATTCCCACATCGTGTTCCGGCCCCGGGTGACCGAGGCCGAGGCCGAGGCCCTGATCCGGGCCGGCTATGACTTCACCCGGGTGCGTGACCTGGACCGGGAAGGCCGCGAGGGCACCGAGCGCCGCTGGGCCGAGCAGGCCGCCAAGGGTGGCGAAGTTTTCCTGTATGGCGAAAAGGGCACCTACCCGACCCATGCCCAGATCGGGGCCACCTTCGCCCAGCTGGCCGCCAGCTACCCCGACCTGTGCCGGGACTTCGTCATGGGCAGCTCGGTGCAGGGGCGCGAGCAGTGGGGTATCGTCATCAGCGCCGACGTGCAGCACACCTCTGCCGAGCCCGAGGTGCTCATGAGCAGCACCATGCACGGCGACGAGGTCACGGGCATGTTCCTGACCTACGAACTGGCCCAGTACCTGGTGGAGAACTACAACCAGCCGGGCTACGAGGATGTCACCTATCTGGTGGACAATTTCGAGATCACCCTGATTCCCGACTACAACCCCGACGGCACCGCCCTGGACCAGCGCTACAACGCCGATGGTGTGGATCTGAACCGGAATTTCCCCTCGCCAGTGGGGCCCACCGGCCAGGCCATCGAGAACATCAATTTCATGAACTTCCTGCTGGACAAGCATTACGTGGCCAGCGTGAACTACCATGGTGGCGCCCTGGTGGTGAACTATCCCTACGACCACACCTACACCCTGGCCCCGGACAACGACGCGTTCATCCAGCACAGCCTGGTCTACAGCAGCACCAACCTGCCCATGTACAACGGCAGCTTCCCCCAGGGCATCACCAACGGCGCCGACTGGTACGTCATCGACGGCGGGCTGCAGGACTATCACTACTGGAACTACGGCAGCATGGCCGTGACCATCGAGGTCAGCAACACCAAGTGGCCGGCCGAGAGCGCCCTGGACGGCTTCTGGGACGACAACCTGGTGAGCATGCTGAACTGGATCAAGGCGGCCGAGAACGGCGTGAGCGGCATCGTCACCGGGATGGACACGGGGCTGCCCGTGGACGCCACCGTGACCATCGGCGGCATCGACAGCATCACCGTGCTGGATCCCGAGCACGGCGATTATTACAAGATGCTGGACACCGGCACCTATGACATCACCTTCGCGGCCGATGGTTACATCACCCAGACCATCCCGGGCGTGGCCGTGACCTGGGGCCAGACCACCAATCTGGACGTGGTGCTGCAGCCCGTGGCCCACGGCGATGTGAGCGGCGTGGTGGAAGACCTGGCCGGTAACGGCCTGGACGCCCAGATCAACATCTACGGATACCCCGTGGGTAACTACGTGACCAGCGTGTCGGCCTCCGCCGCCACGGGTGGCGCCTACACCGCCCACCTGGTGTACGGCGACTACACCCTGAAGGCCGTCAGTTCGGGCTACGTGACCCGCGAGGCCCAGGTGACCATCGGGGCCACGGCCCAGACTGCGGACTTCGCCCTGCCCGGGGCCGTGGAGATGGTGCTCTTCAGCAGCGACTTCGAGAGCGGCATGACGGGCTGGGTGGGCGACTGGGGCCTGTGTGACCCCGCCGAGGGGCACAACTCGGCCAACAGCGCCAACGACACTCCCGGCGACCGTTACGAGAACTACGCCAACCAGGTGATGACCATGGCCGAGGCCGTGGACCTGAGCGGCGCCATGAGCGGCGAGGTCAGCTTCTGGGCCAAGTGGGACATCGAGATAACCTGGGACGGCGGCTTCTTCGAGGTCAGCACCGACGGCGGTTCCAGCTGGACCCCCGTGGCCACCCAGTTCACCAGCGCGGCCAGCGGCTGGGGCGGCCAGACCCCTGCCGGCGCCCCCTGCTTCGACGACGAGCAGGCCAACTGGGTCAAGAACTCGGTGGATCTGACGCCTTATCTGGGCAACGCCGAGGTGCTGTTCCGCTTCCGTCTGAGCGCCGATTCCAGCCAGAACGGCGCCGGCTTCTTCGTGGATGATTTCGTCCTGGAAGCCGTCACCGAGGAGGATCCCTTCAGCCCCGTGCCCGACGCCCAGGTGCTGATGGCCCGGGTGCAGGCCCATCCCAACCCCTTCAACCCGCAGACGGCGGTGAAGTTCGTGAACCCGCGGGCCGGCGCCGTCAGCCTGGTGGTCTACGACATCCAGGGGCACCTGGTGCGCACCCTGGTGAGCGAGAGCCTGGAAGCCGGCGAGTTCAGCCGCGTGTGGGACGGTCGGGCCGATGACGGCCAGCGCGCCGCCAGCGGTGTGTACTTCGCCCGCATGGTGGCCGGGGATGATGTGGCCACCACCAAGGTGATGATGGTCAAGTAGAACCCCGCGCCCCTTCCGGGGCGGTGAAGATCAAGACGCCCGACGTCCTGGGCCGTTCCTGCCGAACGACCTGCGGATTGATCGGGCGTCTTTCACTTTTGCGGCCTGGGAGGGGAGGGGTTCGCTGTTCCCATCTCCTGTGTGGGGACCATGTCCTGGCGGTGGGGGGCGGCCATGAATCCTTCTGGTGGCGGTTGCGGGGATTCGGGCGTTGCTTGGGGCGAAACCATTCCTTGCTCCAGGAGAATCGCCCATGTCCCATCCCGCTCAAACCTTCGCGCCCATCAGTCCCGGCCGCCTGGCCCGCCTGGCCGGGGCGGCCTATGTGATCATCATCGTCTGCGGAATTTTCGCCCAGTTCGCCGTTCGCCAGCCCCTGGTGGTGGCCGGCGACGCGGGGGCCACGGCGGCCAACATCCTGGCCCGGGAGGGACTGTTCCGGCTGGGGTTCGTGGCCGACATCGTGATGCTCCTGGGGGACCTGGTGGTGGGCTGGGCCCTGTACGCCCTGCTGCTTCCCGTGAGCCGCGATCTGTCCCGGCTGGCCCTGCTCCTGCGCGTCACCCACACCGCGGTGCTGGGCGCCAACCTGGTGAATCATTTCCGGGCCCTGGGATTGGCCGGGGCGGGCCTGGACCAGCTGGCCGCTCTGGCCCTGCAGGACCACGCCGACGGCTACCTGGTGGCCCAGGTCTTCTTCGGTTTCCATTGCCTGCTGCTGGGCTGGCTGGTGGGGCGATCCGGTTTCATTCCCGCCTGGCTGGGCTGGGGGCTGGGCCTGGGCGGGCTGGGTTATCTGGTGGAAAGCTTCGTCCTCTTCCTGCACCCTGCCTGGAAATCCGTCACCATGCCCGGCATCGCGGTGGCCGGCCTGGCCGAGATGGTGTTCTGCGGGTGGCTGCTCCTGAATCGGCTGGATCGGCGCGGGCTGTGAACAAAGGGGGGCGGCGTGACGGCGGCGGTGGACGCAACTCTGCCAGGGCCTGCTCGTAGATAGCGGATACTCGAACCAGGGAGATATCCATGCGCGTCCCATTCATTCTGTTGATGGCTTTCTTGTTGACCGGTTTGACCGCTGCCGCTCTGGCCCAGGATGCTCCGATCCTGCACAGCGAAAAACCCGCCGGTCCCCGCCAGACCTGGGAACTGGAACCCCTCTGGCAGGTGGGGGGCGAGAACGACGACCACCTCTTCGGAGTCATGATCAGCGCCCTCAACGACGACCAGGGCAATGTCTATCTTCTGGATCAGCAACTCAGTCACGTGACCATGGTCTCCCCGGAAGGGGAGGTGCTGCGGAATCTCAGCAAGGAAGGCCACGGTCCCGGCGAGTGCCGCATGCCTCAGACCTTCTGTCTGTTTCCCGACGGCAGCGTGGGGCTGGGCCAGCGCTTTCCCGGCCGCTTCATCAAGGTTGACCGGCAGGGGTTGCCCGCGGGTAACGTGGACATCGGCGGTGAGAATTCGCCCCAGACCGGTTACACAATCCTGGTCAGCGCCCGCTACCGGGGGGGCACCCTGGCCGTGGGCACCCTGAGGCAGGTGCCGGACGAGAAGGGGCAAAGCCGCGTTTCCCACCTGCAGGTCATGACCGCCGATGGCGCCGTGGTTGCCGACCTGGCCGAGGCCTCCACCTACCTGGATTTCAGCAAGGCCCACTTCGTGGAGAGGGAGATGGTGGCTCCCTTCATCGCCAGCAGCACGGTGGGCCCCGACGGCTCGGTCTACCTGGCCAATGACCGAAACAGTTACAGCGTGCAGGTCTTCTCGCCCACGGGCCAGCTGCAGCGCACCATCTCCCGGGATTTCCAGAATCCCCGGCGGGACAAGCGCACCATGGACCGCATGAACGCCCTGTTCGAGGAGCAGGACCGGCAGCTGCCCTTCCGCATCACCTGGGAAGTGGAGGAGTGCGACCAGACCATCGGCGAGCTCATGGTGACGGCCGGGGGGAATCTGGTGGTGGCCCATTCCCGCAGCGCCCGGGATCTGCCCGAGGGCGTGTTCATGCGCTACGATGTCTTCGACAGCGATGGCCGCTGGTTGCACGAACTGGATATCCGCTGCGATGCCGACCCCGACCATGATGGGTTGATCTGGCTGGATGACGGCCGGATCCTGCTGGTGCGTGGATTGCAACTGGCGCGGCTGACGGCCAGCGGCAACGGCGGTCAGGTGGGAGACGAGACGGACGGGGCCGAACTCATGGAGGTGGTCTGCTGCCGGGTTATGGCGGCCAGGTGATGGTGAGTTGAGGGGGGCATGTCCTCGCCCCACTCCTGCGGAGCGTGGCTGCGGATTACCCACCCCTCAGTCCACCATCCCCTGGCCGCAGCCCGGCAGGCAGACAATCATTTAGTGCAAGGCCGTTCCTTCGAAGGCCCGCTGCTTTCAAGGAGGGCTTGAGCGTGTCGATGGTGAATGTCCGTAGGGATGTCGAGATCAATCTCGAATTTTTCGGGGCGAAGGACGGACCTGTGGTGGCGCTGGTGGCGGGAGCTGGGGCGCCCGCTCGTTTCTGGCCCGATGATTTCTGTGAAGCCCTGGCCGCGGCCGGATACCGGGTGCTGCGCTACGACCACCGGGACACGGGCCTCTCGACTCACTTCGACCATCCCTATCCCCTGCAGGAATTGCGGGCTGACCTGGAGGCCGTGCTACGCGAAGCCGGCGGTGGTCCGGTTCATCTGGTGGGTCATTCCATGGGCGGCTACCTGGTCCAGGTGGTGGCCTGCCGCGGGGATCTACCGGTGGCGTCGGTCACCTCCATCTCGGCCGGATCGGTTACCGATCCTGCCCAGTTCGCCCGGCTGGACATGACCGGCCCCAGCGAGGAAACCTGGTCCGTGCTGATGAAGAACCAGCCCACGGGGGACATGAAGAAGGACCTGCCCGGCTGGCTGGGGTCCTGGCGTTTCATGAGCGGTCAGACCGCATTCGAGGAGGAGCGGGCCGTGGACTACATGTTCTTTGCCACAGCAACGTGGAAACTCATCGAGCAGAACCTGCTGGACCACTTCAATACCTGACGCAACTTCCGCCGGCGGAAGTTCTTCCTCCCGGGGGCCGCGTTCACACCCCCGCCAGAAGCGGGGCAAGGCCAACCTGTCAGATCTGCACATGCCGGTCCCCCTCCCGTCAAATCCCGAGCCTACCCGGCGAGTGGGGCAGGCCCGGCAAGTCGACTCCAGACAAGGAAAGACCCCGGGTAATCCGCAGCCACGATCCGCAGGAGAGTGGCGAGGACAACCCGGGGTCTTTCCTTGTCTGGAGTCGGCCTTGGGGCCCTACCCCACAGTCCACCCATCGGCATCGATCATGCGCTCGGCGATCCTGCCGTGCAGCACGGTGCGATTCACCGGATCGTGCTTGGTCAGGCGGCGCAGGCCCGCGGCGTAGGTGCGCAGCTCGTCGCCCTCCACCGTGGCGGCCAGCACGTTGCGGGCCAGCACGGCCACGCGATCCATGGCGTCGTGCACGTAAAGGGTCAGCATGTCGGCCATGGCCTCGGCCTTGTCCTGGCCGTCCTTGCCGGCCTTCTTCAGGGTGCGCAGCAGGGCGCTCTCGCAGGCGTAGGCTTCCATGATGATGTCCGCCGTGTCGCTCAGCACCTCCTGCTGGTCCTTCAGGGCCATGCCGTGCTTCTGGGCGGCCAGACCCAGCACGGCCAGCACGACCTTCTTCATGTTGGCCACCAGCTTGGCCTCGTCCTCCAGGTACTCGGGCTCGCCGGGATCGTCGAAGCTGGGCAGCCCCGTCAGTTCCTCGGCCACGGCCTGGGCCGCCTGCAGGAAGGGCAGTTCGCCCTTCATGGCCTTCTTCATGATCATGCCCGGCACCAGCATGCGGTTGATCTCGTTGGTGCCCTCGAAGATGCGGTTGATGCGCTCGTCACGGTAGTAGCGCTCCAGCGGGTACTCGCTGCAGTAGCCGTAGCCGCCCAGCATCTGCACGCCTTCCTCGGCGGCCAGGGCCATGGCCTCGCTGGCGAAGACCTTGATCATGGAGCACTCGATGCTGAACTCCTCGACCTTCTTGATGCCCGCCAGGTCGTAGTCGGCGGCGCCCTTGTCCAGGGTGCCGATGGCCGCGTCCAGCAGACCCGCCGTGCGGTAGACCATGCTCTCGGCCATGAAACCGCGAGCCATGACGTCGGCCATCTTGGCGCGGATCAGACCGAAGCTGCTCAGGGGCTGCTCGAATTGATGGCGCTGCTTGGTGTAGGGCACGATGTCGCTCAGGGCCATCTTGATGCCGCCGGTGGTGCTGGCGCCCAGCTTGAAGCGGCCCACGTTCAGGATGTTGAAGGCGATGTGATGGCCCTTGCCGATCTCGCCCAGCACGTTCTCCACGGGCACCTTCACGTCCTCGAGGATGATGGGGCAGGTGCTGCTGCCCTTGATGCCCATCTTGTGCTCCTCCGGACCGATGGTGACGCCGTCGGCGTGCAGGTCGACGATGAAGGCGGTGAACTGCTGCCCGTCGATCTTGGCGAAGAGGATGCAGATGTCGCTGTAGCTGGCGTTGGTGATGTACTGCTTGGTGCCGTTGAGCACGTAGTTCTTGCCGTCGGCGTCCAGCACGGCGGTGGTGGCCGCCGCCAGGGCGTCGCTGCCGCTGCCCGGTTCGGTCAGGGCGTAGCAGGTCATGATCTCGCCGGTGGCGATGCCGGGCAGGTACTTCTGCTTCTGCTCGTCGGTGCCGAAGTACACGATGGGCAGGGTGCCGATGCCGCTCTGGGCGCCGTGGGTCACGGCGAAGCTGCCGGCGTAGGCCATGCGCTCGCTCACCAGCATGATGGTGGCCTTGTCGCTGCCCATGCCGCCGAAGCTCTCGGGAATGTCCACCATCAGCAGGCCCATCTCGGCCGCCTGCTTGAGCAGGCCCTTGCCCAGCTCGGTCTTGCCCTTGTACTCCAGGTCATCCCGCACCGGGGCGATGACCTGCTGGACGAAGCCGTCCACGGTGCTCTTGAACATGCGCTGGTTCTCGTCGAAATCCTCGGGGGTGAAACAGTTCAGGGGATCGGTTTCACTCAGCAGGAACTCGCCGCCGGTGGGGTACAGTTTGTCGCTCATCTTCGTTTCTCCTTGAAAGCCGTGAAGTTCCTAGCCGAGGTTCTCGAAAATGCCGGCGGCGCCCATGCCCGTGCCGATGCACATGGTCACCAGGGCGTACTTGCCGCCGCGCCGTTTCAGTTCGTGCAGGGCCGTGGCCGTCAGCTTGGCACCGGTGCAACCCAGGGGATGACCCAGGGCGATGGCGCCGCCGTTGGCGTTGATGCGCTCGTCCGCCGGGTCCAGGCCCAGGCGCTTCAGCACCGACAGGCTCTGGGCGGCGAAGGCCTCGTTCAGCTCGATGACATCCATCTGGTCCAGGCTCAGGCCCGTGCGCTCCATGACCTTGGGCACGGCGGCCACGGGGCCGATGCCCATGATCTCGGGCTCCACGCCGGCCACCGCGTAGCCCACGAAGCGGGCCAGGGGCTGCAGGCCCAGCTCGGCCGCCAGTTCGGCGGTCATGAGCATGGACGCCGCGGCGCCGTCGCTCATCTGGCTGCTGTTGCCGGCGGTGACGGTGCCGCCCAGCTTGAAGGCGGGCTTCAGGCGGGCCAGGCTTTCCACGGTGGTGTCGGCGCGGGGGCCTTCATCCACCTTGAACTCCACTTCCTGCAGAGCGGGCCGGCCGTTCCTGGCCTTGGCCGGGAGGGCGGCCATCACGGGCACGATCTCGTCCACGAAGCGCCCCTCCTGGATGGCGGCCACGGCCTTCATGTTGCTGTTGTAGGCGAACAGGTCCTGGGCCTCGCGGCTGAGCTCGTCCTGCACCACCAGGTTCTCGGCCGTCAGCCCCATGTTGGTCAGGGTGGCCGGGGCCTCGGCCGCGATGGTGGGGTTGGGCAGGTAGCGCAAACCGCCCATGGGAATCATGGTCATGCTTTCCACACCGCCGGCGATGACGCAATCGCTCTGGCCGGTCATGATCTGCATGGCCGCGTAGTTGATGGTCTCCAGGCCGGAACTGCAGAAGCGGTTCACGGTCATGCCGGGCACGCTGACGGGCAGCCCGGCCATGAGGGCGATGTTGCGGCCCACGTTCATGCCCTGCTCGCCCTCGGGCATGGCGCAGCCCATGACGACATCGCCCACGCGGGCGGGGTCCAGGCCGGGATGGGCGGCCAGCAGGCCCTTGACCACGGCGGCGCCCAGATCGTCCGGGCGGGTGTGGCGCAGGGTGCCCTTGAGGGCCTTGCCGGTGGCGGTCCGCAGAGCGGAGGTAACGACGACTTCTCTCATGTCAGATCTCCTTTCCACGGGTTCTAGTTCCGCAGGGGCTTGCCGGTTTTCAGAAGGCTTTCCATGCGCTGCAGGGTCTTGCGTTCCCCCAGCAGGCGCATGAAGGACTCGCGCTCCAGGTCCAGCATGTTCTGCTCGCTGACGGTGGTGCCGGGTGGCACCTCGCCGCCACTCAGGATCCTGGCCAGCTCCACGCCGATCTTCTCGTCGTGCTCGCTGATGTAGCCGCCCTCGCGCATGTTGAACAGCACCGAGCGGGCCAGACCGATGCCGGCTGTGCCCATGACGGGAATGGCGTCGACCAGGCCGGGGCTGGTGTGGTTGCCGCGGGCCAGGGCCAGGGCCAGATCCTTGGCGTCGGCGCACAGGTGGTCGCGGTTCATGCTCCAGCTGTCGCCGGGCCGCAGGAAGCCCAGCTCCCGGGCCTCTTCACAGCTGGTGGCCACCTTGGCCATGCCGATGGTTTCGAAGGTCTTGCGGAAGGCGGGCTGCAGATCCTTGGGATCCAGCAGCATGTCCACGTTGCGCTGGTACAGGCGCAGGCAGCCGCCGCCGGCGGGAATCACCCCGGCGCCGAATTCCACCAGGCCGATGTAGGTCTCGGCGGCGCAGCGCACGGCGTTGCCGGCCATGGTCATCTCGCAACCGCCGCCCAGGGCCATGCCGGCCGGGGCGCTGACCACGGGCACGCCGCAGTGCTCCAGGCGGCCGGTGGCCTTCTGGAAGGCGGCGACGATCATGTTGATGTCGTCCCAGTTGCCCTCCATGGCCTCCATCATGAGCATCATCAGGTTGGCGCCCACGCTGAAGTTGTCGGCCATGTTGGTCACCACCAGGGCCTGCCAGTTCTTCTCGGCCTCGGTGCAGGCGGTCATGACCATGTTCAAGGTGTCCTGGCCGATGGCGTTCATCTTGCTGTGGAATTCCAGGCCCAGCACGCCGTCGCCCAGGTCCAGCAGGCTGGCCCCGGGGTTGCGGCGCACTTCCTTCTCTTCCTTGCGCAGGATGTCGAAATCGAAGATGCGCTCGTCCACAGGAAGGGGGGCGAACACGCCGGGCTCGGCCGTGGGGCTGAGCTGCTTGCCGTCCTCTTCCTTGTAGATGCTCTGGGCGCCGCTTTCATACAGGGCGGTGACCCAGGCGGGCAGGGGCAGGCCTTCTTCCTGCATGCGTTCGGTGACCTTGCGGAAGCCCAGGGTGTCCCACACCTGGAAGGGGCCCAGTTCCCAGTTGAAGCCCCAGCACACGGCCTGGTCGATGTCGGCGGCCTGGTCGCAGATCTCGCCCACGCGCATGGCGCTGTAGCTGAAGCTGGCCGCCAGCATCTTCCAGATGGCCTGGCCGGCCTTGCCCTTGCCGAAGGCCAGGGTCTTCAGGCGGGTGGGCAGATCCTCGATGCTCTTGGCGGCGGCCATCTCGGGCAGCCGGCTGCTGGCCTTCTCGCGATACTCCAGGGTGCCCAGATCCAGGGTATAGAACTTCTTGCCCTCGGCCGTCTTCTCCATCTTGTAGAAGCCGGCGCCGCTCTTGCGGCCCAGGTAGCCCTTGTCCACCATCTTGTGCAGGTAGTCGGGCAGCTTGAAGGTCTCGCGGGCCTCGTCGTCGGGAATGAGGGGGTAGATGTTTTCGGCCACGTGGACGAAGGTGTCCAGGCCCACCAGATCGGCCAGCTTGAAGGTGGCGGTCTTGGGGCGGCCGATGGCCGGGCCGGTCATGGCGTCGATGTCCTCGATGCTCATTTCCATCTCGTTCATGATCTGCACCGTGGCCATCATGGCGTGCACGCCCACCCGGTTGGCGATGAAATTGGGCGTGTCCTTGGCCATGACGATGCCCTTGCCCAGGCGGCGGCGGGCGAAGTCGGCCACGAATTCGGTGATGGCGGGGTCGGTGTGCGCGGTGGCGATGAGCTCGAACAGCTTCATGTAGCGCGGCGGATTGAAGAAGTGGGTGCCCAGGAAACGGGGGCGCAGATCCTCCGGAAGCACCTTCGCCATTTCAGCGAGAGACAGACCGGAGGTGTTGCTGCTCAGAATCGCCTCCGGACCGATGTGCGGGGCCGCGTTCTCCAGGACGATCTTCTTGATCTTCATGTCCTCCTTCACCACCTCGATGACCCAGTCGCATTCCTTGATGCGGGGCATGTGGTCCTCGAAGTTGCCGGACTCGATGAGATCCAGGCGGGAGGCGGAGAACAAGGGAGAGGGTCGCGTCTTCTTCATGGCGGCCACGGCGTCGGCGGCCATGCTGTTGCGGAACCGGGGATCGTCGGCCTTCAGGCCGGCGGCTTCCTGCTTCGCGCTCAGTTCACGGGGGACGATGTCGAGGACCAGGGAGGGAATGCCTGCGTTGGCGAAGTGGGCGGCGATGGCGCTGCCCATGACCCCGGAACCCAGGACCGCCACTTTTCTGATCTGCCTTTGCATGTCATCTGCCTTTCGATGGGAAGGGCACTTCATGAACACCGGGCCGGGACCGGCCGGTCAATTCCCGGAGCGCGTCCAGGCGGAGAGCAGCCCGAAGAGTTGAAGACGGAGCTCTTGCAGTTTCCTCAGTGACGGAAAACACCGCAACAACTCTCCAGGCCATGAATCCAGCATGCCGGGCCCCACTGTGGGGGAGAGGCATGCTTTAAAATGAATGATCATTCAGTATAATAGTCGAGGTTTCGAACTTTGTCAACAGGCTAAATGCTCCTATTCTCTTGATATCGGGTGTTATCTGGTTTACAATCCAGGGAAACAGCCCGGACCGATTTGGGGCTGTATTTGTTAATCTGAATCATTCTTCATTAAATGGTGCTGGTTCTCCGGAATCACCCGGACAAACCAGGCCTCACCAGCATCCATGGTGGCAAGGAGCAGACCCATGGCGCGCACACCCGATGCGGGCAAGAGGGAACGCATTCTGGACGCGGCGGTGGTGGAGATCGCCGGGCACGGTTTCTTCCAGACCACCGTGGCCATGATCGCCAAGCGGGCGGGCGTGGCCGACGGCACCATCTATCTGTATTTCCGCAACAAGGACGAGATCCTGCTGAGCCTTTTCGACCGGGCCATGGGCCGTTTCATCAAGGAGGGCAGCACCCACCTGGAGCAGGCCCTGACCGCCACCGAAAAGCTGGAGAAGATCGTCGAGCTGCACCTGTCCCTGGTGGGCAAGGATCGCGACCTGGCCATCATCACCCAGGTGGAGATGCGCCACAGCATCCACTTCATGGATCAGGTCTCACGCGACCAGGTGGGACGCTACCTGGAAATCCTGACCCGCATCGTGGCTCAGGGGCAGCAGGAGGGGCGCTTCCGCGGGGACATGGAGCCGGTCTTCGCGGCCAAGGCCGTTTTCGGGGTGCTGGACGAAATGGCCACCGACTGGGTGCTGAGCCGGCGCAACACCAGGCTGGAAAGCAAGGTGGGGCCCGTGACGGCTTTCCTGCTGGCCGGCCTGAGGAAAGACCCTCAAGTTTGATAATATTTTCAAAGCGTTAAACCGTTGTAGCTTATATGTCTAGGTAGCACCTGTTAAAGATTTGTCTTTTTTGCCCTCACCCTTGGCTTTTCCAGGTTTCTTTTACCACTATTCTGAGCAAAGCTGAACCGGTTCGGCCCAGGACACGTCCTGCGCCCCATTTACCCGGGCTGTGGCCCTAGTCCCAGAGGCGTTTCATGACCAGCGACAAGACCCCCGACGGCGCGCCCTTGCTTCAGGATTTCAGCGTGCCCGATCTGCAGGAGTGGAAGACCGAGGTCGAGCGACTTTTGCGTGGCGCTCCCTTCGCCAAGAAGATGTTCACCCGGACCCTCGAGGGCATCACCGTCGGCCCCATGTACACCGCGGCCGACACCCGGGACCTGCCCTGGAGCGAGCACCTGCCGGGGCAGCCTCCCTTCGTGCGGGGGGCCTGGCCCACGGGGAGCCGCAAGGGAGGCTGGCTGGTGGTTCAGGACCTGCCCTACCCCACCGTGGAGGAGTTCAACAACGCCCTGCGCCATGACTTGAAGCGGGGGCAGAACGCGGTCATGCTGAAGCTGGACCGCGCGGCCCAGCTGGGTTTGGATCCCGATCAGGCCAGCCCTGACCAGGTGGGTCGGGACGGCACCTCGGTGGCTTCGTTGCAGGAACTGCAGGTGGCCCTGGATGGGATCGATCTGGAAAGCGTTCCTTTCGCCTTCGAGCCGGGCTCGTCGGCCTTGCCGGTGGCCGCTCTGCTGGTGGCCATGTTGCAGAAGCAGGGCAAGGATCCCGCCTTGCTGCGGGCCTGCCTGGGCAGTGATCCCCTTTATGGCCTCGCATCCGTGGGCGGCCTGCCCGTGGAGATGGACCAGATCTTCGACGAGCTGGCCATCCTGACCCGCTGGGCCAGGGAGAAGGCCCCCGGGGTGGTGACCCTCCCCGTCAACGAGATTCCCTACCACGAGGGCGGGGCCGATTCTGCCCTGAGCCTGGGCCTCAGCCTGGCCGCCGCCGTGGAAGTCCTGCGGCGCATGGAGGAACGGGGACTGGAGCCCCACGAGGTCGCTCCCCACATGCTGTTCCGCATGGTGGTGGGCACGGATTTCTTCATGGAAATCGCCAAGATCAGGGCCCTGCGCTTGCTGTGGGCCGACATCATGGCGGCCGCCGGCGTTTCGGGAGAGGCCGCTCGGCCCAAGGTGCACGCCCGTACCAGCCGGCGTTGCCTGACCCGCAAGGATGCCCACGTGAACATGCTGCGGGTCACCACCATGGCCATGTCCGCGGTGCTGGCCGGGGTCGAGTCCCTGAACGTCAGCCCCTTCGACGAGGTGGACAGCGTGCCTGACGAGTTCAGCCGGCGCATCGCCCGCAACGTGCAGCTGATGCTGGCCGAGGAATGCCACTTCGATCACGTCATCGACCCCGCCGGGGGATCGTGGTACGTGGAGAAGCTGACGGCCGAACTGGCGGGCCGGGCCTGGGCCGAGTTCCAGGAAGTGGAGGCGGCCGGGGGCATGGTGGCCGCCCTGCAGAAAGGCCTGGTCCAGGAAAAGATCGCCGCCGCCGCCGCCGCGCGGAAGGAGCGCCTGGCCCTGGGCAAGGACGCGCTCATCGGGACCAACCGCTACGCCAATCCCCAGGAGCCCGCGCGCCCCGCGCGGGTGCCCGACTACGCGGCCATCGCCGCCAAACGGGCGGCCGCCATGTCCCGGCAGCGCACGGCCGCGGCCCACGAGGACCATCTCATCGTGCTGAAGCGCCTTGAGGACATCATCTCCTGCGCCCCCGAGGATCTGTTCGACAACCTGGTGGAGGCCGGGGCCCAGGGAGCCACCCTGGGCGAGTTGACGGGCATCCTGCGCCACGAGGCCGAGGTGCAGATCCAGGTGGATCCCATTCCCCTGCGCCGCGAGGCCGAACCCTTCGAGCAGTTGCGGGACCGGGTGATGGATTTGCGCGAGCAGGATCCCGGCAAGGGTCGGGTGTTCTGCGCCTGCCTGGGTGACTTCGCCCGCTACATGCCGCGGGTGGATTTCGTGCGCCGCTTCTTCCAGGCCGGCGGCTTCGAGGTGGTGGCCGATGAATATTTCGCCACTGCCGAGGACGCGGCCAAGGCCGCCGGCGCCTCGGGCGCGGCCACGGTGGTCCTGGTGGGACTGGACACCACCTATTCCGAGATGGCGGTGGACGTCACCCGAAAACTGCACAGCCTGACGGGCCGGCCCCGGGTGCTGCTGGCCGGACAGCCGGGCGATCTGGAGGCCGCCCTGCGTGGCGCCGGCATCGACACATTCATCCATATCCGCAGCAACATGCTGGACGTGCTGTGCGGACTGATCAGCAACGAGGAGGTTGCCGAATGAGCCGCCTGCCCGATTTCAGCAAGATGGAATTCCGCTCGGCCGGTTTCCCCGCCCAGAAGGACGACAGGGCCTGGGCCGACCAGTACGCCGCGGGCAAGGGCTGTCCTCCCGAGCAGGACAGCTGGGCCACCAACGAACAGATCCCCGTCGGCCCCCTGTACACCGGGGCGGCCACCGGGAAGATGGAGCACCTGGACTTCGTGGCCGGTCTGCCTCCTTTCCTGCGCGGGCCCTACGCCACCATGTACGTGACGCGACCCTGGACCGTGCGCCAGTACGCCGGTTTCAGCACCGCCGAGGAGAGCAACGCCTTCTACCGCCGCAACCTGGCTGCGGGGCAGAAGGGCCTGTCCGTGGCCTTCGACCTGGCCACCCACCGCGGTTACGACAGCGACCACCAGCGCGTGGTTGGGGACGTGGGCAAGGCCGGTGTGGCCATCGATTCGGTGCTGGACATGAAGGTGCTGTTCGACGGCATTCCCCTGGACCAGATGTCCGTGTCCATGACCATGAACGGTGCCGTGTTGCCGGTGATGGCCTTCTACATCGTGGCCGCCCTGGAGCAGGGCGCCTCGCTGGAGCAACTGGCGGGGACCATCCAGAACGACATCCTCAAGGAGTACATGGTCCGCAACACGTACATCTATCCGCCCGAGTTCAGCATGCGTATCATCGCGGACATCTTCTCCTACACGGCGAAGAACATGCCCAAGTTCAACAGCATCTCCATCAGCGGTTACCACATGCAGGAGGCCGGGGCCACCGCCGATCTGGAGCTGGCCTACACCCTGGCCGACGGCCTGGAGTACGTGCGCACGGGGCTGAAGGCGGGCCTGGCCATCGACGATTTCGCGCCGCGGCTGAGCTTCTTCTGGGCCGAGGGCATGAACTACTTCATGGAGATGGCCAAGCTGCGGGCCGGGCGCCTGCTGTGGGCCAAGCTCATCAAGCAGTTCGACCCGCAGAACGTCAAGAGCATGGCTCTGCGCACCCACAGCCAGACCAGCGGCTGGTCCCTGGCCGAGCAGGATCCCTTCAACAACGTGGCGCGCACCTGCATCGAGGGCATGGCGGCGGCCCTGGGCCACACCCAGAGCCTGCACACCAACGCCCTGGACGAGGCCATCGCCCTGCCCACGGATTTCTCGGCGCGCATCGCCCGCAACACCCAGTTGTACCTGCAGGAGGAGACGGGCATCTGCCGGACGGTCGACCCCTGGGGCGGCAGCTGGTATCTTGAGAGCCTGACCCACGAACTGATGCACAAGGCCTGGGGCCACATCCAGGAAGTGGAGGAGCACGGCGGCATGGCCGCGGCCATCGGCACCGGGCTGCCCAAGATGCGCATCGAGGAGGCCAGCGCCCGTCGCCAGGCCCGCATCGATTCGGGCCAGGAAACCATCGTCGGCGTCAACAAGTACCGCCTGGACAAGGAAGACCCCCTGGAGATCCTGGAGGTGGACAACACCGAGGTCAGGCGGCAGCAGGTGGCCGGGCTGGAGAAGCTGCGGCGCGAGCGCGACGGCGCCGCGGTGGAGCAGGCCCTGGCGGCCCTGACGGACTGTGCCCGCAGCGGCGAGGGCAACCTGCTGGAACTGGCCGTGGCAGCGGCCAGGGTGAGGGCCACCCTGGGCGAGATCAGCGATGCCTGCGAGGCGGTGTGCGGCCGGCACAAGGCGGAGATCCGCACCATCAGCGGCGTGTACTCGGCCGAGTTCGGCAAGGAAGGACAGGACAAGCAGGTGAAGCGCATCCAGACCATGATCCAGGATTTCGAGGCCCGCGAGGGGCGTCGGCCCCGCCTGATGGTGGCCAAGATGGGCCAGGACGGCCATGACCGGGGCGCCAAGGTGGTGGCCACGGCCTTCGCCGACCTGGGCTTCGACGTGGATGTGGGCCCGCTGTTCCAGACCCCCGAGGAGACGGCGCGCCAGGCGGTGGAGAACGATGTGCACATCATCGGCATGAGCAGCCTGGCGGCGGGCCACAAGACCCTGCTGCCGGCCCTGGTGGCCGAGCTGAAGAAGCTGGGCCGCGAGGATATCATGGTCATTTGCGGCGGCGTCATTCCAGCCCAGGACTACGAGTACCTGCGGGAGCAGGGCGCCTCGGCCATCTTCGGGCCGGGAACGGTCATTCCCGTGGCGGCCCAGAAGCTGCTGGAGGAACTGAACCGGAGGCTGGGTTACTGACCCGGGAGTTCCTGGCGAATGGCATGAAGGGCCCCTTCGGGGGCCCTTTTTTTTTCCGCTTCTTCTCCATTCGCCGGTGCCAGATCTTCGGTTTTGAGTGCGCCTTTGGAGCTCTGGGCAAGTCGCGAGGTAAATACCCCTGCAAAATCCCCTCTCCTGAAAGAAATGGGCATGAAAGTGGGAGAATCGTTTCCTCCGGGCCGCGCTCTCGGGCCTGAAGGAGGTGCCGCCGCCGGCTCCCTGGCAGGAATTCGCTCCCACCATGGACGCCTTCCTCAAGCAGCATCTGTTCGCGGATCGCTTCGCGCGGGAAGGAGCAGGCCCGGGCCGCCGAGAAGCCGCCGGGCATGGTCCTGGCGCAACGACAGAAGCAGTATTTCCGGCGGGGGCATCGAGGGGTGGGTCCACCGGGAAGAACCGACGATTTCCAAACTCCCGGGCGGGTGCTATTTTGGAGCGGTAGCCGACTTCCCCCTTTCCGGAGCCCCCATGACTGATCCGAAAAACAACCGCCCCCCCGCCGATCCCAACCCCAGCGCCCTGCACGTGCGTCCGGGGGTGGAGGGCGGGCACGACGGCCTGCCCGGCCCGGGCGCGGCGCAGGAGAGCGCCGGGCGCCCCACTCCCCGGCGCCGCCAGCTCAGCACCGACGAGATCGTGGCCGGCGTGCTGGCCGGCGACCGCCCCATCATGGCTCGGGCCATCACCCTGGTTGAGTCGGCGGCGGCGGCCCATCAGCAGCAGGCCCAGGAAGTGCTGACGGCGCTGCTGCCCCACCGCTGCCCCAGCCTGCGGGTGGGCATCACCGGAGTGCCCGGCGCGGGCAAGAGCACCTTCATCGAGGCCCTGGGAACCACCCTGACGGCGCGGGGGCACAAGGTGGCCGTCACCGCCGTCGACCCCAGCAGCAGCCTGACCGGCGGCAGCGTCCTGGGGGACAAGACGCGCATGGAGAAGCTGGCCGTCGATCCCGCGGCCTTCATCCGGCCCTCGCCATCGGGGGGCACCCTGGGCGGCGTGGCTCGCAAGACCCGCGAGGCCATCATCATCTTCGAGGCCGCCGGCTACGATGTGATCCTGGTGGAGACGGTGGGCGTGGGCCAGAGCGAGACCCTGGTGCGCTCCATGGTGGATTTCTTCCTGCTGGTGCTTCTGGCCGGGGCCGGCGACGAACTGCAGGGCATCAAGAAGGGCGTGGTGGAGATCGCCGACGCCATCCTCATCAACAAGGCCGACGGGCCGGGGGAGAAGGCCGCCCAGGCGGCGCGGGCCGAGTTCGAGCACGTGCTGCACTACCTGCGCCCGGCCACCGAGGGCTGGCAGCCCCGGGCCTTCACCTGCTCGGCCTACACGGGTCAGGGCATCGACGAGATCTGGCGGGTGGTGGAGAAGTACCGGGAGATCACCACCGCCTCGGGGCTGTTCGCCCGGCGCCGCCGGTCCCAGGAGACGGACTGGGTGCGGGCCCTGGTGAAGGAAGGTCTGGTGGGGCTGTTCGAGGCCCATCCCGGGGTGCGGGGGGTGCGGGACCATCTGTTCGGCCAGGTGGAACGTGGGGAGATTCCCGCCACCACCGCCGCGCGGCTGCTGCTGGAAGCCTTCGGCCGGCCGGGAGACAAGGCCGGACAATAGAGGCAGCGGCCGGCCTGCCGGGTCCTTCCCTGCCGTGGCTACTGGTCATGAAGGGTTCATGAAGAAAGCCCCTTCCGTCCTGGAAGGGGCTTCCGCTTGCCGGGGCTTCCGTGTGCCGGGGCGCAGGGGGCCTGAAGGTCAGTCGTTCAGGGCCTCGTGCACCTTGCCCACCATGTCGGGGCCGGGGCGCAGGGTCCTGTCGCCCTCTTCCTTCCATTTGGAAGGGCAGCCCTCGTCGGCCTTCTTCTTGAGGTACAGGTTGGCCTTGAACTTGCGCATGAGCTCGTCGATGTTGCGGCCCATGTTGAAGTAGTTCACCTCGCTGTTGAACAGCACGCCCTCGGGATCGATGATGAAGGCGCCGCGCAGGGCCAGGCCGCTGGCCTCGTCCCACACGCCGAACAGGCGGCTGACCTTGCCGTTGGGGTCGGCGCCCATGAGGTACTTGACGTCAGCCAGTTCCTTCTCGTCGCGTTTCCAGGCCAGGTGGGTGAATTCCGTGTCGGTGGACACGGTGATGAGCTTGGCGCCCATCTTGGCGAAGCGATCTTGCTGCTCTGCCAGAGCAGCGAATTCCGTCGCTCAGACGAAGGTGAAATCGGCGGGGTAGAAGAAGAGGATGGTCCACTTGCCCTCTTGCTTGATCTGCTCCAGGGAGATGCGGGGGAAGTCGTGGGCCACGGGATCGTAGCAGTTGAACGCGAAGTCGGGCACGGGGTGGCCGATCTTCACCTCTTGCAGGGTGTCGCTCATGTTCTCGCTCCTTGGGGGAGGGGGGGCTGGGTGACGGACGAATGGTCCGGAAAATGATAGTTATTTTCTGGGATATGGCACCCCGGCCGGCCCGCGGGCGGTTGAAACTGGCCCCTGGGGGCCCCTGATGTTAGATTCTCTGCTTCAGTGTCATCCCAATCCGCAACGAGGTGAATGCCATGAGTGAACAGACCACCCCCACCGTCTACCTGCACAACACGCTGTCCGGCAACAAGCAGCCCCTCGAGACCCTCGAGCCCGGCCGTTGCGGGATCTACTGTTGCGGGCCCACGGTGTACGGTCTGACGCATCTGGGCAACAGCCGCGCGGCGGTGGTGCCCGACATCATGGTGCGCTTTTTGCGGCACCAGGGGTACGACGTCAAGTACGTGCGCAACATCACCGACATCGACGACAAGATCATCAAGCGCAGCCAGGAGGAGGGCGTCGGCGCCGACGAGATCGCCAACCGCTACGCTGACGCCTACCACGAGGACCTGGCCAGCCTGAACACCCTGCAACCGGACGTGGAGCCGCGGGTGTCCGACACCATTCCCGAGATCCTGACCCTGGTGCAGCAGCTGATCGACAAGGGTCTGGCCTACGAGGTGCAGGGCGATGTTTACTACCGGGTGCCCGCCTTCCAGAGCTACGGCAAGCTGAGCAAGCGTTCGGTGGACGAGATGCTGGAGGGGGCCGGCGCGCGCATCGACGTGGACGAGCGCAAGGAATCGCCCCTGGACTTCGCCGTGTGGAAGGCCGCCAAGCCCGGCGAGCCCAGCTGGGACAGTCCCTGGGGGCCAGGTCGGCCCGGCTGGCACATCGAGTGTTCGGCCATGAGCGCCACCCACCTGGGGGACAGCTTCGATATCCACGGAGGGGGGCGGGATCTGATCTTCCCCCATCACGAGAACGAGATCGCCCAGAGCCAGGGCGCCCACGGCGAGGACACCTACGCCCGCTACTGGGTGCACAACGGGTTCATCAACTTCGCCGGCGAGAAGATGTCCAAGAGCCTGGGCAACTTCTTCACCACCCGGGAGATCACGGCCTTGTTCCCCGGCGAGACGGTGCGCTACTTCCTGACCACGGTGCATTACCGCAGCGGCCTGAACTTCGATCTGGAAGTGCTGTGTCCGGCTTGCGGAACCCTGCTGGACAAGGCGGCCCAGGAGTCGGGCGATTGCCCCGTCTGCGGCCACCACGCCGAGGCGGCCGACCTGAAGAAGAGCGTGCGCTTCCCAAACCTGGAGGAGGCGGACGAACGCCTGGCCTACATCTACGGCACCCTGGCCGCGGCTGGGGATTTCCTGGCGGCGGCCAGGCAGCCCGGCAACGAGGAACCCGTCAGCGAGCCGGTGGCCGGCATGCTGGAAGCCTTCGTCGAGCACATGCGCAACGACTTCAACACCAGCGGCGCCCTGGGAGCGCTGAGCAAGCCCCTGAGCGAGGTCAACGCCCTGCTGGCCTCGGGCAAGGGTGTGAGCAAGGCCACGCGCTGGTTGACCATCGCCTCCTTCGTGGAGCAGATGAAGGAGGTGGCCCAGATCCTGGGTTGCTTCGGCCAGGAACCCCACGCCTGGTTGCAGGAAAGGCGGGACATGAAGGCCGCCCGCACCGGGCTGGACATGGCGGCCGTGGAGCAGTTGCTGGTCAAGCGGCGCACGGCTCGCCAGGAGAAGGACTGGGCCGCCGCCGACCAGATCCGCGACGAGCTGGCCGCCCTGGGTGTGAAGGTGCAGGACGGCCCCGAGGGCAGCACCTGGTCATTCATCTGAGAGCTATTTGTCCGGAGTCATCAGGGGGCCGCTCTTTCCGGGGCGGCCTCTATCTTGCTGGCGGGTCGCCCAATAAATCCTATATATAAGGTGTGATTTTCGCGCAGGGGACCCACCTCCTGCTTTTTTTCGCCCAATCCAACCCATGGAGACAATGATCATGAAAAGGATTATCCTGCTGCTGCTGTCCGCCCTGACGCTGCTGGCCCTGGCCGGATGCGGTGGCAAGGATGAGCAGGCCGACGCCAAGCCCGTCCTCAAGTACACGGCCATTCCCGACCAGAACACCACCGAGCTGGCCCAGCGCTTCCAGCCCCTGACCCACCACTTGAGCCAGGTGCTGGGCGTGCCCGTGGAGTACGTGCCCTCGCGCGACTACCAGGCCTCGGTGGAGATGTTCCGCAACGGCGATATCCAGCTGGCCTGGTTCGGCGGACTGACCGGCGTGCAGGCGCGGGCGGCGGTGCCCGGGGCCCGGGCCATCGCCCAGGGCAAGGCCGACCCCCGCTATTTCAGCTACTTCATCGTCAACAAGAGCACCGGGCTGCAGCGGGGCGAGGTGTTCCCCATGGAGCTGGCCGACCTGAGCTTCACCTTCGGTTCGGAGAGCAGCACCTCGGGCCGCCTCATGCCCGAGTACTTCATCCAGCAGAACACCCACAAGTCCCCCGAGGAATTCTTCAGCAAGCCCTTCGGCTTCTCGGGCAGCCACGACAAGACCTGCGAGCTGGTGGAGGCCGGGCGTTTCGAGGCCGGCGTGGTGAACTACAAGGTGTACGATCGCCGCGTGGAAGCCGGGCAGCTGGATCCCGAAGTGTGCCGCGTCATCTGGCGCACCCCCGACTTCGCCGATTACAACTTCACCGCCCATCCCGACCTGGAAAGCGTTTATGGCGCCGGCTTCACCGATCGCCTGCAGCAGGCCCTGGTGGGCATCAAGGACCAGAACCTGCTGGCCGCCTTGCCCCGCGAGGCCCTGATTCCCGCCACCAACGAGGAGTTCGCGGGCATCGAGGCCGTGGCCCGGCAGCTGGGCATGGTGCGCTGATCATGACCGCGGCGTCTTCCACCGCCACGCGTCTCGCGGTGTGCCTGGAACAGGTCACCGTGCGCCTGCAGGGCCGCGTCATCCTGGATCGGGTGGACCTGAGCATTCCCGCGGGGGAACGCGTGGCCTTCCTGGGGCCCAGCGGGGCGGGCAAGACCACCCTGTTGCGGTTGCTCAACGGGACGGTGCGCCCCGAGGCGGGGCGGGTGCTGGTGGATGGCCGGGACGTGAACGCCCTGGGCAGCCAGGCCCTGCGCCGGTTACGGGCGGACATCGGTTTCGTCCATCAGGATCTGCGCCTGGTGGAGAACCTGCGGGTCAGCCAGAACGTGCTGAGCGGCGGGCTGGGACGCCGCAACCTGTGGCAGTCGGCGCGCATGCTGCTGGCTCCGGCGGCCGGTGATCTGGATCGGGTCCATGATCTTTTGCAACGGGTGGGCCTGGCCGAGAAGATGTTCCAGCGGGTGGACCGCCTGAGCGGCGGGCAGGCCCAGCGCGTGGCCCTGGCCCGGGCGCTTTTCCAGGACCCCGGCCTGCTGGTGGCCGACGAGCCCGTCAGCAGCGTGGACCCCGAACGGTCCCGGGAGATCCTGGATCTGCTGGTCACGGTGTGCGGGCGGGACGGTCTGACCCTGCTGGTCAGTCTGCACGACCCCGACCTGGCCCGGCGCTTCTTTCCCCGCCTGGTGGGGTTGCGCCAGGGGCGGATCGTCTTCGATCTGCCATCGTCGGACATGACCGGGGCCGTGGCCGCGGACCTGTACACCAGCCGGGAGCGCGACGATGGACTTTGAGCGCTCCCTTCCGCGGCGGTCGTCGCGGCCTGATCTCCTCTCCCTGAGACATGGCGGTTCCCTGGCAGCCGGCCTGCTGGTGTGCTTGCTGCTGTTCCTGGCGGCCTGGCCCGCGGGGTGGGTGCTGGACCTGAGCTTCCGGCAACTGCTGCCCGGACCGGGGGCCTGGGCCCTGGTGAAGGACTTCCTGGGAGGCGCCTGGCGGCCGGCCCTGGCCTTCCAGGGCGAGTTCTCCCCCGACCAGTCCCTGGGGGTGGTGGGGCAGGCCTTGCGCGGGGCCGGCATGACGCTGGTGTTCGCGGCGGCGGCCATCTCCCTGGCCCTGCCCGCGGGTGTGGTGCTGGGAATGCTGGGATCCACGGCCTGGTGGGAGGGCACCCGGGTGGCCGGCCGCTGGGGACCCGCGGTGACCCTGCTGGTGCGCTCGGCCGTGACCCTCATGCGCTCCATCCACGAACTGGTGTGGGCGGTGCTGCTGCTGGCCGCCCTGGGACGCAGCAACCTGGTGGCGGCGGTGGCCATGGCCATTCCCTACGCGGGCACCATGGCCAAGGTCTACGCCGAGATGCTGGACGAGGCGCCCCGGTCCGCCTCGGGGGCCCTGTTCGCCGGCGGAGCGCGGCCGGGGCAGGCCTTCCTGTTCGGGCAGCTGCCCCTGGCCGCGCCGGACATGCTGGCCTACGCCTTCTACCGCTTCGAGTGCGCCCTGCGTTCGTCCGCGGTGCTGGGCTTCTTCGGCTTTCCCACCCTGGGTTATTACATCGCCGCTTCCTTCGAGAACCTGCATTACCGCGAGGTGTGGACCTACCTGTACGCCCTGATGGCCCTGGTCCTGGTGGTGGACTGGTGGAGCGGCCGCTTGCGCCGGGAGCTGTCCTCATGATCCGCCCCTGGCAAGAGCTGCAGGCCCGCCGTCCCCGCCGTCCCTTCCTGGTGTGGAGCCTGCGTCTGTTCCTGCTGCTGCTGGCGGGCAGCTGGCTGCTGGGCGATTTCCAGCTGGAAGCCGGGCAGTGGGCTCGCCGGGGGGCCAACCTGGAACGATTCCTGAGCGCCGCCCAGCCCTGGCCCGTTCAGCAGGGAGACGGCTGGGCCCGGGTGCCGGCCTGGGCCACCGGCCTGTGGCGGCAGGGGGGCGGGCAGGCCCTGGCGGCCACCTTCGCCCTGAGCCTGCTGGCCATGGTGCTGGCGGGCATGCTGGGCACGGTGATGTCCCTGCCGGCGGCCCGGAACCTGGCCGCGGCCCGGCCCTTCCTGGACGGGGGGCGCCCGCCCGGACCCTTGCGGCGGTTGCTGCACGGAGGCCTGGTGGCCGGGGCCCGCCTGATCCTGATCCTGCTGCGTTCCATCCCCGAGTACGTGTGGGCTTTCCTGTTCCTGGCGGTGCTGGGGCCCACGGCCTGGCCCCTGGTGCTGGCCCTGGGCCTGCACAACGCGGGCATCCTGGGCAAGCTGGGGGCCGAGGTGGTGGAGAACACCGATCGCGGCCTGGCCACCCTGCGGGCTCTGGGCGCCAGCCGTCCCCAGATCGTGCTGGCGGGGGTGCTGCCCCTGGCCATGCCCCGTTTCCTGCTGTACTTCTTCTACCGCTGGGAAACCTGCGTGCGCGAGGCCACCGTGCTGGGCATGCTGGGAGTGGCTTCCCTGGGTTTTCTGGTGGTGGAGGCCCGGGCCCACAACCGCTACGACGAGATGCTGTTCTTCATCCTGCTGGGCATCGTCCTGGTGGTTCTGGGGGATCTGGCCAGCGCCCTGCTGCGGCGCTGGGTCCGGCGTTCCTGACCTGGCGGCGGATAGAGGAAAATGGTCCGTTGAAGTGTGGCCGGGGTTGGCCTAAGTTGTGTGAGGGGAATAGAGCATGGGCAGGGCGCCCGGCAGCTTGGCTGCGGGTGCGCCTGGCTGACCACGGATGGAGGGGTCCCATGGACGCCGTCGCCTTGCACCGCAGCGCCTTTCTGGCCGATGAAAACCCGGGGTTGTTCCTTTCGGGTTCCCGGGTGCTTGACGCCAACCCGGCGGCCGCCCTGGTTTTCGAACGCTCCCGAGACGATCTGAACGGCCTGAACCTGACCGATATCTTTCCCCCCCGGCAACCCGACGAGTCTCCCAGCCTGCCTCATTTTCAGCGCCTCATGGCCACGGCTTTCGACCAGGGCCGGGTGGAGGTGGACTGGTCATTCCTGCGGGGCGATCACCAGGATTTCAATGCCCGGATCACGCTGGTGCCCCTGGAAGAAGGGGACCTGTCCTGCGTCTGGGTCAGGATCCTGAATGCCGACGTTGCCCCCGCCCCCCCGGACGGGGCGGAGGACGCGGCCCGACCGGGCGACCAGCAGACCAAGCTGAGGGCCCTGGGCCGGATGGCCGGGGGGCTGGCCCACGATTTCAACAACTTCCTGCTGGCCATCCTGGGCAATGCCGACCTGCTGGATCGGGACCTGGCCGCCGGCAAGCCGGGCACGGAATTGCTGGGCGAGATCCGCAAGGCGGCCGGACGCGCGGCCGATCTGTGCAACCAACTGCTTTCCTATGCCGGGCGCGGGCAGTCCAACTTTCAGAAACTGGACCTGACGGTGTCCATCCAGGAAATGGTGCCCATGCTGAAGGTGGCCATTTCCCGCAAGATCGTCCTGCGGCTGGACCTGCAGGGCAGCCTGCCCCTGGTGGAGGGGGATCTGTCCCAGCTGCATCAGCTCATCATGAATCTGGTGGTCAACGCCTCCGAGGCCATCGGGAATCGCCAGGGCACCATCACCCTGGCCACGGGGCGGGGCGTGGTGCCGCCCGCCCACCCGCGCGGCGCGCAGCTGGGGACGGCCCCCGCCGACGAGGAACTGGTGTACTGCGAGGTGCGGGATGACGGCGAGGGCGTCGAACCGGAGGCCTTGAACCGCATCTTCGATCCCTACTTCTCCACCAAGATCAGGGGACGCGGCCTGGGCCTGGCCTCGGTGCTGGGGACGGTGCGCAGTCACCAGGGCGTGCTATGCCTGTTGCCCGGGGAAGAGGGCGGTTCGGTGTTCCGGGTTTACTTCCCCCAGGTGGGGGGCGAGCTGACGGTTCCCGCGGCCACGGGGACGGCGGCGGCCGCCTTGCCGGGACGGGGGACCATCCTCATCGTCGACGACGAGGAATACCTGCGGGTACTGTGTTCGCGCATGTTGCAGCGGCTGGGGTACCAGGTGCTGCTGGCCCCCGGGGGGGCCGAGGCCCTGGAGATCTACCAGGAGAATGCCGGGCGTATCGATGGGGTGATCCTGGATCTGGTCATGCCCGTCATGGACGGCATCGAGGTGCTGGAGCGCCTGCTGGCCATGGACCCCGCAGCCCGGATCATCATGACCAGCGGCTACCATCAGCAGGAAATCGCCACGCGCTTTTCCGGCAAGGGCATCGCGGGCTTCATCCAGAAACCCTATGTCCTTTCCGACCTGGGGCAGGCCCTGACGGCCCTGTTCAGTGACCGGGAGGAACGGGATCCGGCAGACTGAGGCCCTGCAGGGCCGCCGAGGGATCCTTCAGACCGTGGCCGGTGACCATGACCAGCACCTGGTCGCTCGCGCCCAGCAGGCCGGCTTCCCGGGCTCGCGCCACGCCGGCCATGCCCGCCGCGCCCGAGGGCTCGGCGAAGACTCCCGCCAGGCGGGCCATGTTCCTGATGGCCTCGCGAATATCTTCATCGCTGACCTTGACGAACCCTCCGCCGGTGGCGGCCACCCGCCGCCAAGCCTTCACCCGGTTGCGGGGAATGCCCACGCTGATGGAGTCGGCCATGGTATGGGGAATCACCGGCTGGATGGCGGCCAGGATGGCGGGACCGTCCAGGGCGAAGGGTCCCGAGCTGGCGTTCCAGGCCGTGGCCAGGGGCGAGGCACCCTCGGCCTGCACACCGATGACCCGGGGCAGGGAGGGGATCAGGCCCAGCTCGTGCAACTCGGCCAGGCCCTTGGCCACCGACGAGACGATGCAGCCGTCGCCCACCGGGACCAGCACCGCGTCGGGCCAGGGGCCGTCCAGTTGCCGGAAGCCGGCGGTCAGCTGCCAGGCGGCCTCCATGATGGCGGTCTTCTTGCCCTCCACCAGCACGGGGTTGTGGGCGCAGTTGCGGCTGTACCAGTGGTTGTCGGCGATGCGGTCCAGGCTCATGTCGAAGGCCTGGTCGTAGGTGCCGTCCACGCGGGTGACGCGGGCGCCGTGAATGAGCAGCTGGGCCAACTTGGCCTGGGGGGCGGCGGCGGGCACGAAGATGTGGCATTCCACACCGGCCCGGGCGCCCAGCACCGCCAGGCTGGCGGCGGCGTTGCCCGTGGAGGCGCAGGCCAGCACCTGGCGGTCCAGGCTGCGGGCATGGGCCAGACCCAGGGCGGCTGCGCGGTCCTTGAGGCTGCCCGAGGGCAGGCAGGTGTCGTCCTTCAACCACAGCCGTCCCACCCCGGCCCGCTCGGCCAGGCGCGGGGCCGGATGCAGGGGTGTGCCGCCCACTGACCAGGCCCCGTGGGGGGCCGCGGGCAGCACCGGCAGCAGGGGCGCGAAGCGCCACAGGTCACGCCGGGAGGCGGCGAAGAACTCCTCGGTTCCCCGCCGCTCCAGCTGCTCCTGCCAGGCGTCCCGGTCGTACTGCACGTCCAGGATGCCGTCCACGCCGCAGCGCGGGCACACGAAACCCTCGTGGTCGGTAGGATAGGACTCCTCGCAGACCACGCAGCGGTACCCCGTGAAGTGGGGGTTCAGCTTGACCTCGGGAACACCTGACCAGGCCATGTCGCCTCCTACATGGTCAGGGCCATCAGGCCCTTGGCCGTGTGCAGGCGGTTCTCGGCCTCGTCCCACACCACCGAGTGGGGACCGTCGATGACCTCGTCGGTGACCTCGGCGCCGCGGCTGGCGGGCAGGGGGTGCATGTAGATGCTGTCCTTGGCCGTCAGGTCCATGCGCTGCTGGTTGGCCACCCAGCCGGGATACTTCTCGATGTGCTGCACGGCGGCCTGGCGGTCGGGCTCGTGCACCAGGCAGCCCCAGCTCTTGGGGTACACGATGTGGGCGCCCTCGAAGGCGGCGTCCATGTCGTCCACGATCTCGAACTTGGAACCGCTGAGGGCGGCGTTGTCCCGGGCCTGCTGCACGATCTCGGGCTTCAGCTTGAACTCGGGCGGATGGGCCAGGGTCACGTCCAGGCCGAAGCGGGTCATGAGCAGGATCTCCGAGTGGGGCACCGAGATGGGGCGCACGTAGCTGGGCGCGTAGGTCCAGCTGACCACGAACTTGCGGCCGCGGATCTCGTTCTGGAACTTCTCGCGGATGGTCAGCAGATCGGCCATGGCCTGGCAGGGATGGTACAGGTCGCACTGCAGGTTGATCAGGGGGACGTTGCTGATCTCGGCCACGTTGCGCATGAACTTGTTACCCACGCCCCAGTCGCAGTTGCGCACGGCGATGCCGTGGCCCATGCGGCTGAGCACCCGGGCGGTGTCCTCGGCGGTCTCGCCGTGGCTGAGCTGCAGCTTGTCCGGGGACAGGAAGTGGGCGTGGCCGCCCAGCTGCGTCATGCCGGCTTCCATGCTGTTGCGGGTGCGGGTGCTCTGCTCGTAGAACATCATGAACAGGGTCTTGTCGCGCAGCAGGGCGTGGGGCTCGTCACGGTAGAACCGGCGCTTCAGATCCTTGCTGGTTTCCAGAAGCAGTTCCAGCTCTTCGGTGGTCCAGTCCTGGGTTGTGATGAAATGACGGCCTGAAAGGCGTTTGCTCATGATATTCACCTCGACGTTGTGGGTTGTGTGTAATCGACCAAATATAAGAGGGGGGATGCCCTTCTGTCATGGGAATTGTGGGCAGGAAAAAGCCCCGGACCCGTGAGGATCCGGGGCTGGAATATTCGGCCCGGCGGGCGGGGAGGCCAGGTCAGCGGTAGATGGCCTTCATGGCCCCCAGGCTAACGGCTTCCACGGCCACGCTGGTGCAATCGGCCAGGTGCTGGCCCAGGTTCTCGTAGGAATCGGTGGCGTTGAACTCGAAGCTCTCGCAGGGATCGAAGGGATCGCCCAGCTCCAGGTCGCCCACGCAGTAGGCCGGCGTGCGCACCAGGGTGGCGTTGACGGTGGAGCCCAGGGCGCAGGTCCAGGCGCTGCCCGGATCGAAACCCACCTGGCCGAAGCTGTCCACGGTGAAGCTGCCGCTGCGCAGAACCAGCGCGTCATCGCCGTTGAAGTTGAGCTCGGCGTCGGTCTGGTCGGCCTGGGCCAGGATGCCGGCCAAGGCGTCGGGATGGGCGATGACGTAGACATCACCCGGATTCACCATGCCCCCGGTCAGGGGAATGGACAGCGGCGTGGAGGCCCCGTTGCTGAAGCGGTCGATGGTGTAGTGGCTGATGTCGATGGGGTCGGCGGTGCCGTTGTAGATTTCCAGGGCCTTGTTGAAGCCCGAACCCTCGATGTATTCGGAGATGAACAGATCGGTGGTCTGGGCCAGGGCGCCGGCGGCAGCCAGCATGACGACGAACAGAGTCAAGAGCAATCGCCGCATACATTCCTCCTGGGGCAAGACTGGACCCGGGGAATAACAGTCCCGGGGCAGGGTGAATAGTCCTTCGACTTGTGCTTTGATTAGCAGGGTAATTATATCACAAATACAGGCTCTTGTCAGGCCTTTCCTGGCGCGATGCCTCCCGGGCGGACTACTGGCCCACCGGAACCCGGGTCAGCAGCCTCTCCACCTGGTGGTCGCCGGGACGGGTGCCGGGCTGGTTGGCTTCCAGGGGGATGGCCAGGGTCAGGGTGGTGCCCTCGTTCTCCCGGGATTCCACCGTCAGGTTGCCGCTGTGTTGCTGGACGATGTCGCGGGCCACGCCCAGGCCCAGGCCGGTGCCCCAGTGCCGCCCCTTGGTGGTGAAGTAGGGGTCGAAGACCCGGGGCAGGTTGTCCTCGCTGATGCCGCAGCCGTTGTCCTGCACCGAAAGAAACGCCGTCTCGTTTTCCGCCCAGGTGTGGATGGTGACCCGGCGCTCCTGCCCGGAGGTGGCCTCGATGGCGTTCATGACCAGGGCCGAGATGACCTGCAGGATCTGGCCGGGAACACAGCCCAGGGGGGGCAGCTGTTCCAGCCGGGTTTCCAGGGTCACATCGGTGCCCAGGAATGAGCGGGCCAGATCCAGGACCGTGCCCACGGCCTGGTTCAGATCGGTGAATTCGGCCAGCCCGTTTTCCTGAGCGGCGAAATCCCGGACGCTGGCCAGGTCGCGGTCCATGGCGTCGGCCTGGGCCGTCAGCCGCAGCAGGGCGTCGCCGGTGTCCTGCAAGGTGGCCGCCAGGTCGGCGCGGTGGGTGACGGTCTCGGCCTCGGCCAGGGCCGCGGCCACGGGGCGGCCGGCATGCAGATCATCGGCCAGCCTGTGAAAGGCGGCGATGTTGCGTTCCAGGGTGCGCAGGAAACCTTCCAGCAGATGGATCTCTCCGCGGAACTGATGGACCGGAGAGCGCTCCTTGCCGGCGTAAGCGGCCATCATCTGGCCCAGGGTGGCCAGCTTCTCGGTCTTGACGAAGCGGTTCTCCTGGCCGTCCAGGTTGTGCAGCAGGTTGTCCATGGCCTGCCGGGTGCGGCCCTCGTGGAACTGGGAGCGGGCCATGGCCTCGGTGCGCTCGGCCACCAGGCGTTCCATCTGCTCCAGATTCAGGGCGGCCCGGCGCGTCATCTCCCGCTTCTGCAGCATGGTGACGGTGATCTGGGCGATTTCCTCTGGATCGAAGGGCTTCTTGAGAATGAGCAGGTTGTCGCTGCGGCCCAGGCGCTTCATGATCTCCAGCTGGGAGAAATCGGAATAGGCGGTGCAGATGACCACTTGCAGATCCCGATCCACTTCCCACAGGCGCTCGATGGTTTCCAGGCCGTTCCACCCCGGGGGCATGCGCATGTCCACGAAGGCCAGGGCGAAGGGGCGGTCCTGCTGCACACCTTCCTGCACCAGGGCCAGGCCCTCTTTCCCCTGGGAGGCGAAGGCCAGGTCGTAGTTGGTCCAGCGGCTGCCGGGCTGGGGCGTGTCCTTGACCGCGGGACCGAAAAGGTCCGACTCCAGATCGTCCAGGGGCGTGTCGACGGAGGCATCGGGGTCAAGGATCACCTTGAAATCCTGGTGGATGTCCAGGTTGTCGTCGATGACGAGGATGCGATTGGAGGGTTGCTCGCTATCAAACCACATTGGCCGTGCTCCCGATCTTGGCCGGGATGGTCAAACGGAAGACCGCTCCCTGGCCGGTGCCCTTGCTTTCAGCAATCAATGTGCCGCCCATCTCGGTGGCGGCATTGGCCGAGCCGTGCAGCCCGAACCCGTTGCCGTTTTTCTTGGTAGAGAATCCGTGATTGAAGATCTTGTCCCGATTTTCGGGGGAGATGCCGGACCCGGTGTCCCCCACGCTGAGGGCAAGCCGGCCGTCCTCGTCCAGCTCGGCCCGCAGGGTCAAACGCCGCGTCCGCAGGTGGGGATCCTGCATGGCCTGGGCTCCGTTGCGGATCAGGTTGACCAGCACCTGCAGCGCCCGGTGCCGGTCCAGTTCCACCGGGGGCAGCCCGCCGGTGTCCACTGCCACCTCGATGGCATGGTTCTCCAGGCAGGCCTCGTTGATTTCCAGGGCCTTGTTGAACAGCTCGTCCAGCTGGACTTCCTCGACCAGGGCGCCGCCCCGGCAGCGTTCCTGCTGGTTGTTGATGATGCGCGTGATGTGATCGATCCGTTCCTGGACCCGGCCCACATCCTGCAGGTTCTTCTGCTGCTCCCGGATCAGGTGGTGGGCAAGCTGGTCCAGGTACTCGGGAATCTGGCGGCCCTTCTCGTCGCGGGCCAGCAGCGCGCCCAGCCGGCCGTCTTCCTCCCGGAACAGGCCGGCCACCTGGCCCACCTTCTCCACCCGCGATCCGTTCAGGTTCTTGCGCAGCTGGCCGGTGGTGACGTGGATGCTGTTCAGGGTGTTGCCCACGTTGTGCAGCACCTCGGTGGCCACCTGGGCCATGCCCACCTGGCGGGCGTTGTCCACCAGCTGGTCCTGGGCCTTGTGCAGCTGCTGGGTGCGGGTCTTCACCTCGCGCTCCAGGTGGCGGGTGATGATGCGCACGGCCATGAACAGCAGGATCTCCACCACGCAGAAGCCGATCATGGCGTAGAAGACGTTGGTCCACACGGCGTTGTTGAAGGCGGCCACCTCGGAGGCGGCGCCGGTCCAGATCAGCACCAGCCCCACCGGGGGCAGCTCGGGGTGGCTCTTGCCCCGGAAGTCGCGCAGGTGGAATCCCGTCAAGGCGTGGGGGATGCCGTCCAGATCGACCAGATGGGTGCCGGGCTCCTGGAAGAGCCTGGCCAGGATGCCCGTCTCGACCACCAGCTTGCTGGCGGGCCCGTGGGCGGCTTCCACCAGGAAGCCCTCGTGGCGGGTGGTGTCCTGGAAGGCCCGCACCATCATCTCGGGCCACACGTTGGCGGTGACGTGTTCCTGGGTCAACAGCACGGCCAGGCCGGCTTGCAGGGTGTGGGAAAGGTCGGGCAGGATGGTGCTGAAGGAGGTGCCGGCCTCCAGGGCGCCGGTGTGGACTTTTTGCCCGCTGAGGGGGGCGGTGCCGAACATGGGGACCACCCCGCGAATGCCGCTGATGACCCGGCCCGTCTCGAAGCCGGTGACGGTTTCCTGCTTCTCGTTGACGGCCACCACTGTGAACCGGCAGCGGTCCATGTTGTCGCCGAAGCGCTTGTTCTTGTGGACCCGCAGAAAGGAGGTGGAACCGGGCCCCATGTGGAAGTGCAGTTGCCGGACCTTGTACTTCTCGGTGACCTCACGCCAGCCGGGCTGCACCAGGTCGAACAGTTCATGGCGCAGACGATCCGCCTCGCTGCCGCCGGGGCCGCCGCCCTCGCGCTTCACCGCTTCCACCCCTTGCCTGTACAGCTCCTGCACCCGGGGGTCGCTGCTCACGTAGGTGGCCATGAGGCCCATGGTGGTCTCGATGTCCTCCAGGCTCAGCTGGAAGGATTGCTGGTATTCCTTGCCCTGGCGCTGGATGGAGTAGTCCAGGGCCTCCTTGGCCGAGCGGTAGTTGATGTAGACGAAGGTTCCATCGCTGCAGGCGATGAACAAGCTCAGCATGAGCAAGATCTTGGTGCTTCGTCGCACGAATCCGGCCTCCGGGCTGGGCGCAAATGAACAGCGGACAGAGAGAGCTTTTCGCTCTCTCCGTCCACTTGATCGGCAAAAACGGGGGTTGGTTAAAGAAAATCAGTAGGTTTTCAGGCCAGCTGCCCGGGCAGGGCGGTGTAGAAGGCGCAGGCCGTGGCCAGGTGGTCGGCAGGCACGTATTCGTTGGCCGTGTGGGCCAGTTCCTCGGGGCCGGGGCCGAAGCCCAGGCAGGGAACGCCGTGCAGGCCCATGATGGTCACGCCGTTGGTGGAGAAGTTCCAGCGGGTCACCTCGGGCTCGGCGCCGGTGGCCTGGCGGTAGGCGCCGCGGGCCGCGTCCAGGGCCGGGTGATCCTCGGGCAGCACCCAGGTGGGGTAGTACTTGTCCATGGGGTAGACCAGCCCGGTCCAGGCTTTTTCCTCGTAGGTGAGGGTGAAGACCTCGGCCTCGACGCCGGCGGCGGCCAGGGCCTCACGCACCTCGGCCAGGGCCGACTCCTTGGTCTCGCCGGCGGTCAGGCGGCGGTCGATGTGGAATTCGGCCTCGTCGGGCACGGCGCACAGGCTGGGGGTCTGGCAGCCGATCCAGCTGATGGTGCAGGTGCCCTTGCCCAGGAAGGGATCGTCCGTCAGGCGCTCGTTCAGCTTCTCGATGGCCTGGATGGCCGGGGCGATGCGGTAGATGGGGTTGTCGCCCAGGTGGGGCATGCTGCCGTGGCAGGACTTGCCCTTGGTGCGCACGCGGATCTCCATGCGCCCGCGCTGGCCGCGGTGGATCTTCAGGTTGGTCGGTTCGGTGCTCACCACCAGTTCGGGCTGCAGGACCTTCTCCTGCAGGATGTGGTGCCAGCACAGGCCATCGCAATCCTCTTCCATGACCGAACCCACCATCCACACCTGCCAGCCGTCCAGCAGGTCCAGTTCCTTCAGCAGGGCGCCGGCGTAGACCATGGCGGCCATGCCGGCCTTCTGGTCCACGGCGCCGCGGCCGTAGATGCGGCCGTTCTCTTCCTTGCCGGTGAAGGGGTCGCACTCCCACTGGTCGGGATCGCTCACGTCCACGGTGTCGATGTGGGCGTCGAAGGCCAGCACGCGGGGGCCGTTGCCCACCCTGCCCAGCACATTGCCCAGGGCGTCGAACTTGACCTCGTCATAACCCAGCTTCTCCATGCGCGCGGCGATGTGACGCACCACCTGCTCCTCTTGTCCCGACAGGCTGGGGATGGCCACGATCTCCCGCAGGAAGGCGGCGATCTCGGGCTGCAACTCGGCGGCCCGCGTTGCGATGATGCTCTTTTCGGTCATTTTCCATTTCCTTTCAAAGACCGGATCCAGGATGGGACCATGTCCCGGGAATCCTCGGGGCCTGGCCCCGGAAACTCGTCGAATCAGCCCCCGGCAACAGGTCCGGTGCTCATGGGACCCATCGCAGCAGCTTCATCCAGCCCGACCAGGACCTAGTTATCCCAGCCCATGCTCTTCCACATGCGGGCCGCCGTGTCCTGCAGCACCCGGGCTTCCACCGGGGCCTGGTCGCCGTTGCGGTACACCGGGCGTCCGCCCACGTACACGGCGTTGATGTCCCAGGGATGGAAGTCGAACAGCAGGTGGCCCAGCCAGGTGTCCTCGGTCAGGGGGGTCTTCTGGAAGTTGCCCAGCACGATGAAGTCGGCGGGGGCTCCGGCGTCCAGGCTGCCGAAGGGCTCGCCGAAGATCTCCCGGGCCAGCCGGTAGTTGCCCAGCCAGAAGCGGGCGGCGTCGGCGTGGCTGAGGGGGCCGCGGCCGCCCTCGTTGCCGCGGAAGAAGGTGGTGCGCAGCTCGCCCCAAAGGTTGTCGTCCAGGCCGTCGGTGCCCAGGCAGGCGTTGGCGGGGAAGCGGTCCACCGGCGCGCGGCCCACGCCGTTGTTCATGTTGGAACGCCCGCAGTGCACCAGCCACACGCCCTTCTCTTCCAGGGTCTGCATGTCGATGGGGGACAGGTCCACCCCGTGGGCGAAGATGCTGCCCGGGCGCACCAGGCCGAAGCGGCCCAGGCGGTCCAGGGGGTCGGGCCAGCCGCGGTCGTGGCTGACCTCGCGGTCGGTGGTGCCCTCGGCCAGGTGGATGTGCAGGCCCACGCCCTGGCGGCTGCAGATGCCTTCCAGCAGTTCCAGGGTGCGCTCTTCCAGGGTGAAGCTGGCGTGGGCCCCCACCATGCCCTTGAAGTGGGGCACGTCGCCGGCCGGGCCGTCGGCCAGCTTCTGCAGGTAGCGCTCGTTCTCTTCCAGGGTGATGTCGCGCTGGCCCTTGCCGCCGCGGTCGGTGGTCTCGTAGCACAGGCAGCCGCGCAGGCCCACCTGGTCCAGGCCCTTCTCCACCTGATCCAGCGAGTGGCCCACCGCCGCCAGGCTGGCGTGGTGGTCGAAGATCAGGGTGGTGCCGCAGCGCACGGCGTCCCAGCCGCCGGCCAGGGCGCTCAGGTAGACGGCCTCGGCGTCCAGGCTGCGGTCCAGGGGCCACCACACCTCGGTGAGGATGTCGGTGAAGGTGTCCAGGGGCTTGCGGGGCAGGGGCATACCGGCGGCCAGGGAGGCGTACAGGTGCCCGTGGGCGTTGATGTTGCCGGGCAGGACGGTGACGCCGGCCAGGTCCATCACCTCTTCGCCGGGGGCGGGCTTCAGGTTCTCACCCCGCTCGACGATGCGTTCGCCGGCGATGCGCAGGTCGGCCATCTCCACCCGGGGGGCGGCGGCCGCGTCCATGGCCACGGGGAAATAGTCCAGAACCTTGGCGTTCTTCAGCAGCAGGTTCCTGGCATCCTTGTCACTCAATGGGGGCGCCTCCTGAAATAGAGATAACGAGAGGACGGCGGCTGGCCGGCCTCCCTGAACGTTGCGTTTCATTCACCGGCAAATCTAGCACATGGATAAGGGTGAGGGAAGGTATTGGCCATGGAAAGGTGGGGCCGGGGAGGGCGATTTGACGACCCTGCCCGGGGGGTGGTAGACTTGCCGTTGCCAGGATTTCCCAGCCGGGTAGATCCCCGGTTTTCACGGCACCAGGCGTAACGGCGAAGGGTACGGCCCATGGGGCGTGTCGGCAGTGGTATTCGAGGGTTGATGGTGGGGGCGGCCATGGTGTGCCTGGTGCCTGTTCTGGCCCTGGGGGGCTTGTCTGGTTCGACGCCCTTAATTGACCCGGCGCCCCGGAACAGCCAACCCCCGGCCTTCGACGGGACACGAGCCGCCGCCCCGGTGCTGCTTGTGGACGGCGGCGACACTCCCGAGGCCGGTGCCTTCTACCAACAGGCCATGGACGACTACTTCGGCCCCGGGGGATGGGATCGGTACGATCTGCCCGAGCAGGGCCTGCCCTCTCCCGCTGACCTTTTCCTGAGCGTGCTGGCCCAGTACCAGGGTGTGGTGTGGCACGCCGGGGCGGCGGGGCTGGCCGATCTGCAAGAGGTCGCGCCCGTGCTGGCCGACTACCTGGCCGGGCCCAACTTCGGCCGCCTGTTGCTGGTGTGTCCCGACGCGATCAACGCCATGCCGGGCCTGTCGCCGACCCTGCTCATGGACCACCTGGGCGTGGAGTACCTCTCGCCCAACTTCGCGCCCCTGACCCTGCCCACCGATGCCCAGGCCCTGACTCTGGCGCTGGATCTGCCCACCCTGGTCTGCCAGGGCACCACGCTCAGGGGGACCGGGCTGGGACCCCTGGAAGGCAGCGAGGCCCTGTATCGCCTGGAATACTGTCCGCGCTGTTACAGCACGCGGCCGCCCTACGACCCGGTGGTGGCGGTGCGCACGCCGGCCCGGCAGGTGGACGCCCTGGCCAGGGCAATTTTCATCACCTTGCCCCTGCAGGATTTTTCCGGGGCCGGGGCCATGCTCCAAACGCTCATGGAGTACCATCTGGGCTTCGTTTCCGCCGCGGGGACCGAGAGCGGGGCGGGCAGGGCGCGCCTGGCCGTGAGCAACGACGGCTCTCTGGGCAACTTCTTCGCCGGCGCCGACCAGCCCAGCCTGGTGTATCCCTACCCCGGCTACGTGGAGCATCTGCACCAGGGCGGCATCTGGGTGGGGGCGCGAACACCTGACGGGGGCCTGCATGTGAGCACCAGCGCCGACCACTTCAGCACCGCCGCCGAGGGTTATGAGCTGCGCGAGTTCACCCCCACCGAAGAGCCGATGGTGATCCTGTCCAGCGACCCGGCCAACCCGGCCTACGACCCGGCGGCCCTGGCGCCCTGGCAGCTGGAGTGCAGCTTCCGGGACGACGCCCTGCTGGAGTCGGGGGCGCACCAGACCCTGGGCTTGAAGGTGAACCTGCGGGCCATGAGCTGGGATGCCTACCCCCTGGATGACGGCGTGGCCCTGGAGTACACCGTCATCAACGAGTCGGCCGGCGACCTGAGGGATCTGTACTTCGGCCTGTTCACCGACACCACCGTGGGCAACGTGCTGCAATCGCCCCCCTATCCCGTGCCTCCTTACGACTATGCCATGTGGAATTACTTCGACGACGTGAACGGCGCCTGGCGGCCCGGGGATCGGCCCGACGACCCGGACATCTGGATGATGTGGGAACACGACGACGACCTGGACGACGGCTGGTCGCCCAGCTGGGTGGGTAGCCGCCTGCTGGCCTCCGACCCGGCGGCGCAGCCCGGGTATGGGGTGCCCCCGGTGTCCTACAACGCCATGCGCTTCCGGGACGGCCCCACCACCGACGACGAGAGCTGGGACGAGGAGACCCAGACCAATTTGCCCGGGCGCTACCAGCTCATGAGCAACGGCGACTTCGACGTGGGAGTGGTGGGCGAGGATGATTTCACCGTGGCCAGCGACTGGCTTGGCCTGCTGTCCACCGGCCCGTTCCCCGTCCTGGCGGCCGGCGACACCCTGCGGGTGAGCTTCGCCATCCTGTGCGCCCCCGACAGCTGGAACCTGCAGCGCAACTCGCGCCGCTTAGCCGAGCTGGCCGCCGCCGGCTGGCAGCTGGACGTGTCGGTCGCGCCGCCTCCGGCGGGAATGGACCGGCTGGAGCGGGCGGTGCCCAACCCCTTCAACCCCGTCACCAGCATCGCTTTCTCCCTGGAACGCGCCGGCCACGCACGCCTGGAAGTGTACGGCCTGGATGGCCGGCTGGTGCGGGTGCTGGTGGATGAAGGCCGCCCGGCGGGCCGCCAGCGGGTGCGTTGGGACGGGCGCGACGGGGGCGGGGCGGCCGCGGCCTCGGGCCTGTATCTGTATCGCCTGACCACCCCCACGGGGCGGCGCCTGGCGGGGCAGATGACCCTGGTGCGCTAGCCGCTCACAGTGGCCGCTGGGAGAATGACAGAGTCCCGGTCCGTGAACCGGGGCTCTTTCCTTGTCATGCCCGGGCTGATCCGGCAAGCCCTCAGCG
The DNA here is from genome assembly GCA_963674845.2 of Candidatus Krumholzibacteriia bacterium. Taxonomy (GTDB): domain Bacteria; phylum Krumholzibacteriota; class Krumholzibacteriia; order LZORAL124-64-63; family LZORAL124-64-63; genus LZORAL124-64-63. The sequence continues at coordinate 363,078 of CAXXKE010000002.1, forward strand.
CAGCAGGGCCAGCCGGGTGGTGTGCAACCGGCCGCCGGCCCGCAGCACCGCCAGGTAAACGCCCGAGGCCACCCCTCGGCCCTGGTGATCCTTGCCGTCCCAGACCACGGCGTGGGGCCCGGCCGACTGGCGGCCGTTCAGCAGGGTCGCCACCCGCCGGCCGCGCAGGTCGAACACGCCCAGGTCCGTTGTGCAGTCCTGCTCCAGGGCGAAACGGACGGTGGTGCGGGGGTTGAAGGGGTTGGGATAGGCCGTCATTTCCACGGGCAGGGCCGGGCTCCCCTGGTCCACGGCGCTGACGTCGTCGCAGTGGGGAAGGTGGATCTCCAGCTGGCCGAAGTGGGCTGCCACGTAGATGCGCCCCGCCCCGGCCGCCACGCTGCGGGCCTCGTCGCCGGTCATGGCGGTGGCAATCAGCCGCGGCGCCCGGCGGTCGCTGATGTCCAGGGCGTGCATACCGGCGATGGATCCCGCCACGTAGGCCATGTCCCCGACCAGGACGATATCCTCCACGGCGTAACCCGGCACGGGCACATCGGCCAGGATCTGCATGTCTGTGGGGTCGCTGATGTCCACCGCCACCAGCCCTTCACCGGCCATGTACGCCACCTGCGCCGGGAAGTCGACGGCCAGCCCGGGGCCGTAACCCTCCACCGTGCCCAGGCGCACGGGGTCATATGGGTTGCTCACATCCAGCACCTGGAAACCGTTGTCCCCGTCCGTCACATAGATCAACGGATAGTCGGCCACGATGCGATCGGGCATCCACATGTCCCACATCTCGTGCAGTTCCACGGGGGCGGTGGGATTGCTGATGTCCACGATCTTCACCCCGCCCCAGTTCATGGAGACGTAGGCCTGCTGGGCCGTCTCGGACACGGCCAGGCCGCGAGGAATGTCCGGCAGGGACAGGCTGCCCAGGATGGCGGGCTGTGCCGGGCTGCTGATGTCCACCACGTGCAGGGCGTCGCTCAGGTCGGTGACCACGGCCATGTCGGGGCCGTAGAAGGCGATCTCAACGGCGCTGTTGGGCGTGACCAGGGTGGCCAGGGGGGCGGGGTTGTCGGGATCGGCCAGATCCACCACCTGAACGCCGCTGCCGCCGAAGCAGATGTAGCCCACGCCGTCGCGTACCAGCATGTCGTTGGCCGTGAACCCGGGGGTGGTGTACACGGTGGTGCGGCTGCTGTGGTCGGGGTGCTGGACGTCGATGACGCGCAGGGATTGATGGGACAGCCCGGCGAAAATCCTGTCCTCGTGAAAGGCCACCGACTGGATCTCCAGCCCGCCCACCTTGTTGACCAGGGCGGGGTTGGCCCGGTCCAGCACATCGATGACCTGCAGGCCCCAGTCCGTGGCCAGGAACACGAAGTCGAAGTGTTCCACCAGCTCGTGGGCCGAGTTCCCGATGTCGATCCGGTCCAGCTGCCCGGCCACCCAGGGCGTGGCGGGATCGCTCACGTCCACAACGAACAGGCCGTTGCCGGCGCTGCTGACGAAGGCGTTGTTCCCCGTGACCTGCACATCCACCGCCGGGGCGGTGGCCGGCAAGGTCGACACCAGGGTGGGGGCGGCGGGGACGCTCACATCCACGATGGTCAGCCCGTCGGTGGACGAGGCCACGTACACCAGGTCGCCCACCACCTGCAGGCGGCCGGTGCCGAAGGACAGGGGCAGGCTGCCCAGCAGGGTGGGCGCGGTGGGGATGCTGATGTCGATGATCTGGAGGGCGTACAGATCGTAGGCGAAGACCAGGTCGCCGGCCAGGGCCACGCTGAAGCATTCGTTGTCCAGGGCCAGGGTGGACAGGGAGGCCGGGGCGGCGGGATCGGCGCAGTCGAAGATCTGCACCCCCGCCGTCCGCACCGCCGCCACCGCCAGATCACCGGCCACGGCCACATCGTAGGCCGGGGCCGCGCAGGCCGTCAGGGACAACTGCTGCGGGGCCAGGGGATCGCCCAGGTCCACGATCTGCAGGCCGGCGTTGCCCAGGGCCAGGTAGGCCGTGCCACCGTCGGCGCTCAGGGTCACGGCCAGGCCGTTGCCCGCCGGCCCCTCGGCCACCACGGCGGGCAGCAGGGTGAAGTCGGTGCAGGTCTCGGGGGCCATGGCCGCGGCGGCCGGGCCGGGCGGGGTAGCTGACGGCAGAACCAGCAGGCTTAAGGTCATCATCCACAGGGCCTTCCCGGTGAAGGCCAGCATCCGGTTCTTGTTTTTCCCGCGCATGACTCGGGTCTCCTTCCCTGGTGGGGTTGATGGGTGACCTCATCATGGGGGTGGGGCGTTACCCGCGCGTTACGCGCAACAAAAACGCCCCGGCCGCATATGACCGGGGCGTTTTGTGATCACGCAGGCCGGGCCCCTACGGCTTCAGATCATCCAGGGTCTTGAAGATGTTGTTCACCGTGTAGGAAGAGGCGATCCACACCTCATCCTGCCCCTGGATACGCAGGTAGGTTCCGGCCAAGGCGCCGCCCTCGGCCGGGCTCTCGCCGCCGAACTCCAGGACGGTGGTGGTGCCACCCTCCAGGTGCAGGGTGACGCTGCGCGCCGGGGCGTCAAGGCCGTAGTCGGCGGCCGGGGCCGAGGGGTCGGCCAGGTTCTGGGCGCGAATGCTCACGGCGGCGCCCATGAGGCCGTCCACCTTGGTCTTGGCCAGGGCGGTGGCGTCGTCACCGGCCAGCTTCCACTCCCAGGTCATGCGGTCCACCGTGGGCTGGGCGTCTTCACCGGCGGTTTCATCCGGCGCTTCCATGGCGAATTCCTTCACCAGGTCCAGGGTGCTGTCCCCGTCCCGCACGACGATGCGATCCACGTCCAGCCGGTCCACCTGCACCGCCTGCAGATCCAGGAAGTGCTTGGCCTGGGGCAGCGCCGCCGGGCCGTAGATGCCCAGCTGCTGCAGCACGCTCTTCTGCGTCAGGTAAACCGTGCTGGATCCGGGCTGCCGCACGAACTGCCCGGTGGCGCCCTCGGGGGTCTTGCCCACCAGCAGGGCGGCCACTTCCTGGCCCTGACGGTCCAGCAGGCGGATGTGCACGGCGTGGGCCTCGTCCAGGTCGTAGTGCTCCAGCACCGAGGCCTTGTCCGAGCGGTACTCGCCTTCCAGCCCGCTCAGGGAGCGCAGCAGGGCGTCCAGCCGCTGGTCGTTGACCCGGGCGTCGTAGGACGTGCGCACCCGCCAGCCGTCGGGGGCGAAGGCCATGACCACGGCCTCGGGCTGCTCCCCGAAGCCCAGGTCCACCTGACCCAGATCCTCCTTCTGGAACGAGCCGTCCAGGATGACCCGGGTATGGGAGCCGCTGGTGGCCTCCTCGTGCTTGGCCTTCTGCATCAGGCTGACGCCCACCAGAATGACCAGGACGGCCGCCATGACCAGGAGATTTCTGTTCTTCTGCATTGCTGGCCCTCCTTTCTAGTTTCGCACGGCGCCCGCGTGCTGTTTCAGTTGCTGGCGGTACCGCCCGGCTTCCTTGTTGCGCAGGTAAAGCCGGGTGATGCCGAAGGCCGTCAACAGCAGGGGCACCAGGAAGATGGTGATGATGCGCCAGAAGACCTTGGCGTTCTGGCTCACGGGCTTGATGACCCGCTGGGTCAGGATCTTGCTGCGGATGCTCAGCAGCTCCTGGCTGCCCGCCATGTAGTCGGCGGCGTTGATCAGCAGCAGGGGGTTCTGCATGGCGCCCACGATGTTGTCGTCGAACATCTTGGCGCTGCCCACCAGCAGCAACTGCCCGGGGGCGGGCGTCACCGGCTCCGGCTGCTCGGGACCGGCCTCCAGGGGCGTGGCCGCGTCCTGGCCTTCCCCGGCCGCGGCCGGATCGGCGGGCCAGGCGGGCACGTCCAGGCCGGCGTAGGCGTCGGGGAACTGCCCCTCCACCAGCACGGCCAGGGGCTGGGCGCCCAGCATGGTCTTGCCGTCGGGGTTCACGCTGCCGCCGGGCAGGGGGCCCTCGTTGAAGGGCAGGCTCCAGCACTCGGGGCTGCTGGACATGAGGGTGGTGGCCGTCAGGCCGTTGGCCTGCAGCTGGTCCTGGTCAGTGGTCACCGGGGTGCCCCACAGGTAGAACAGGCTGCCCACGCGGTTGGTCACGGGCACGTCCTGGTTCATCTGGGGCTCGGTCACGCGGATCTGCATGGGCAGCTTCACCGGTTCACGGGTCTGCATGCGCAGGCCGCCCAGGTTCACCTCGCGGGGAATGTCGATGGTCTCGTTGGCCAGGTCGAAGAAGTTGTCCTGGCTGACGCCCAGGCCGTACTTGGCCAGCAGCCCTTCCAGGGCGGCGGTGTCGATGTCCTGGGCGTTGATGCTCCAGCCGCGGTTGCCGGCGGGGCTGTAACCGTACTCGTGGGCCTGGACGGCCATGATCACGGGCACCCCGCGCTGCAGGGTGCGGGCGATCTCGTACACCTGCCGCTCGTTCAGGGCGGTGGTGGCCATGACCACCAGCAGATCGGCGTCCTCGGGAATGGGCGAGTCCTCGGTGATGTCCACCGACACGGCCTCGTAATGCCCCTGGGACAGGATCTGGGGAATCATGCTGAACTGTTCCTGCGGCTCGGGGGGCTGCATGCCCTGCTGCAGGTACATCATGGCCACCTGCGGGTCCATCTCCTTGCGCGGGCCGAACACCGCCACCTTGGGCGTGTCCTCCCGCGTCAGGCGGTACACCGGGCCGATGACGTCCTGCTCCAGGGCGGGCAGGTTCTGGGGCAGCACCTGGGGCAGCACCTCTTCGGGCTTGTCCAGGTAGCTGATGGTCAGGGCGCTCCAGATGAGCTTGACGCCCACCTCGTCCTTCTCCACCGAGCGTACCTGGAAGGGCTGGATGCCCTTGCTCACCAGGTCGTTCTGCATGTCCTCGTCATCCTGGGGATTGAGGACCTCGTACTGCAGCATGCCGCCGCTGACGCTCTGGAAGTTGGACATCTGCTCGGTGATGTCGCGCTCCAGGTTGCGCAGCTGGGTGGGCATCTTGTCCGCGGGGGTGATGTACAGCTTCACCTGCACGGGCACTTCCAGTCCCTTGAGGATCTGGGCGGCGGCCGGGGACATGGTGAACAGCTTGTCGCTGGTCATGTCCACCCGGGCGCTCTTGAGGTTGCTGGTAACCGAGATGAGGAAGACGGCGATGGCCACCAGCAGAACCACGGCCACGGCGAAGGTGACCCTGAAGTTGGTGCGCTTGGCGCTGATCTTGTTGGTCGGCATCAGTACTTCCTCCCTTCCAGCCACAGGGTGTTCAGAACCAGGAACACGCCGGTCAGGCCCACGAAGTAGACCAGGTCGCCCAGGGCGATGACCCCGCGCATCATCATGTCGTAGTGGGCGCTCAGGCCCAGGTGCGACTGCAGGAAGGCGCCCACGCCGGGGAACCAGCCGTCGATGGTGGCGGCGATGAAGTCCATGCCCAGCAGCATGATGACCAGGCAGGCCATGATGCCCAGGATGACGGCCGAGATCTGGTCACGCATGAGGCCGCTGGTGAAGGTGCCGATGCCCAGGTAAAGGGCCCCCAGCAGGGCGGCGCCCACGTAGCCGCTGACCATGGCGCCCACGTCGGGGTTGCCCAGGCTGGCCACCATGATGGGCAGGGGCAGGGTGCCGGCCAGGGCCACCAGGTAGAAGGCGAAGGCGGCCAGGTACTTGCCCAGCATGACCTCGCTGGCGTTCATGGGCAGGGTCATGAGCAGTTCGTAGGTGCCGGTGCGCTTGTCCTCGGCCCACAGCCGCATGCTCACGGCGGGAATGAAGAAGATGAGGAACCAGGGCAGGCTGCCGAAGAAGCTGCGCAGGTCGGCCATGCCCCCCAGGAAGAACCCGGTCATGAACAGCACCGAGTTGAAGGCCAGGAAGGCGATGATGAAGATGTAGGCGATGGGGCTGTTGAAGTAGGCCCCGAACTCGCGGCGGAAGATGGTCATGGTGCCTTGCATCTACGCCACCCCCCTTGCCGAGCCCGCGGCGCCGCGGGAGCGTTCCGTCAAGGCGATGAAGGTGTCTTCCAGGCTGAAGGGCGACTCGTGCAGCTCGTTCAGGTGCCAGCCCTGCCGGCCCGTCAGCTGGTGCAGATCGCCCACCAGGTCGTGGCCGAAGTCGGCCCGCACCTCGAAGCGGCAGTCGCCCTCGGCGGCGGCCAGGGGCGCGATCTCGCTCACCCCGTCCAGGGCGGTCAGGGCGGCCTCCACCTCGGCGGCGGCGGCGCGCACGCCGTAGTACACGCGGTTGGTGCCCATGGCGTCGCGGCCCAGGTCGGCCACGTTGCCGTCGGCGATGACCCGTCCCTCGTTGATGATGACCACGCGATCGGTGACGGGCTTGACCTCCTGCAGGATGTGGGTGGAGAAGATGATGGTCTTCTGCCCCGCCAGACTCTTGATGAGGTCGCGGATGCCCAGGATCTGCAAGGGGTCCAGGCCGCTGGTGGGCTCGTCCAGGATCAGGATGTCGGGATCGTGGATCAGGGCCTGGGCCAGGCCGGTGCGCTGCTTGTAGCCCTTGGAAAGCTGGCCGATGGTCTTCTTGAACTCGGTGACCAGGCCGCAGGCTTCCACGCACCAGTCCAGGCGGCGCTGCAGGTCGTTGCCGCGCAGGCCGCGGGCCTCGCCCACGAAGCGCAGGTACTCTTCCACGTTCATGTCCAGATACAGGGGGACGTTCTCGGGCAGATAGCCGATCCGCCGCCGCACGTCCAGCGGCTTCTCCAGGACATCGATACCATCCACCTTCACGGTTCCCGAATCGGCTGCCAGGAAGGTGGTGATGATCTTCATGGTGGTGCTCTTGCCGGCGCCGTTGGGTCCCAGGAAGCCCAGGACCTCGCCTCGGCCGATGCCGAAGGAGACGTCGTCGAGCGCCCGCATGGTCCCGAAGTTCTTGGTCACACCACGAACCTCGATCATCACGAGTACTCCTCAGGGGTTTGGCGACCCGGCCATTTCCTTCCAGGCGACTGGGCGAAAGCGCCCCCTGCCTGATCTGAAAGGCCCGGTCTGGAGTCAGTATTGCTCTACGGAAGTCCGGGCAAAAGTAGCCCAGCGTGACGGAAACGGCAATACGAGGTCAAAGTTCCCGGAATAGGACAGTTTTTTTCAGGGTTTTTTCAGGCGCGGCAGCAGCAACAGGACCAGGGTGCCGCCGGCCAGGGAAAGCCAGGGCGACAGGCCGAAACCGGCGGGCAGGAAGCCGGCCCCCACCGCCACCACGGCGGCGATGAGGGCGTAGGGCAGCTGGGTGCGCACGTGATCGTGGGGCGTGACCCCGCAGCTCAGGCTGGTGATGATGGTGGTGTCGCTGAAGGGCGAGCAATGGTCGCCGAAGACGGCGCCGCTGAAGATGGCCGCCACCACCTGGGTCAGCATGTCCGGGCCGGCCCCCAGCTGGGCGGCGGCGGGCACAAGCAGCGGGAACAGCAGGCCCATGGTGCCCCAGCTGGTGCCGGTGGCGAAGCTGACCACCGCCCCGGTCAGGAACACCAGGGTGGGGAACAGGGGCAACGATCCGGTGCGGCCGGCCCAGTGGGCCAGCAGGTCGGCGGTGCCCAGGGCGCTGACCACGCTGCCCAGCATCCAGGCGGCCAGCAGGATGAACAGGGGCAGCACCATGCCGCCCAGGCCGCCGGCGAAGGCGCGCAGGGCCCGGGTGGCGGGGGCGGGGCCGCGGCGGGGAAAGACCAGGAAGCCGGCCAGGGAACCGGCCAGGGCCGCCAGCACCATGACCAGGGGGCCGCGGTCGCTGCCGAAGGCGGCCACCAGCTTGTCCCGGGTCAGGGGCAGCAGGGGGCCCTGGGTGCCCAGCAGGACGAAGCCCAGCAGGAACGCGACCAGCAGCACGGCCAGGGGAACCAGGGCCGAGGCGGGGGAGGCCTGGCCTTCGGGGGTTCCCGGCGGGACCGCGGCGGGCATCCGTTCCGGCGCGCCCTGGCCGGAGGAGTGGGCGGCGACGCACGCCCCCATGGGGCCCGGGTGGTACTGGCGGCGCACGGCCACCGCCAGCAGGATCAGGCTGAACCAGCAGTAGAAATTCAGGGGCACCGAGCGCAGGAAGACCTGGTACGGGTTCACCGTCAGGCCGGCCTGGGCGAAGGCCTGGGCGATCATGCCCAGCTGGAAGGCGATCCAGGTGCTGATGAAGGCCACGCAGGCCACGGCGCTGCTGGTGGTGTCGGCGATGTAGGCCAGCTTGACCCGGGCGGTGCCCACGGCGTCGGTCAAACCCCGGCCCACCCTGCCCACCACCATGCTGTTGGCCAGGCCGTCGAAGAAGCACAGCAGACCCAGGCCGGCGAGGGCGGTCTCCAGGCGGACCCGGCGCCGGGCGGAGAAGGGCGCAGAGGAGGATGCCGCGTCCCCGGCCGAACCCTCCAGCCGCCGCACCAGGGTGCGGAACCCGCCACCGGCTTCCAGCAGGCCCGCGAACCCGCCCAGCAGCAGGGTGAAGGCCAGGGCGCCCAGCTTCCAGGGGCTGGTCAGGCCCGGCAGCAGGTGCTCGGGCAGCAGCCGGACCAGGGCCTGCACCGGGTTGCCCCCGTGCAGGAGAACGGCGCCCACCAGGGATCCGGCCAGAAGGCCCCACAGGGCCCGGCGCATCACCAGGATGACGGCCAGGGCGGCGGTCGGGGGCAGCAGACCGGCCACCGGGTGCCACCAGCGACCCAGGGCCATGGCCAGGGCCAGCAGCAGGATAAGCAGCAGGGTCGGCAGGAACCGGGTGGGCAGGTGGCTGGGGGTGGTGCTGGGTGACATGGTTCGCTCTGGGCCGAGGTGATAGGTCGGGGCGATGCAGGCAGTATAGGTGCGCCGGGAATGGCGGCCAACGGTTTTCGAGATGCCCGGGCACGGGAGTGAGGTGTCATAAAAAACTCCAAATAGGCAAATTGGATGTGTTTGGAATGGGCTGGAAGAAATGAAAGTAGTTGATTAAAAGGGACCAAGTCGTTAATATGTACATATAAATTTCCAAGCCAGGGCCATATTGAATTAGTGAACAAGGCTGTTTGGTATTGGTTCATTGAAGTCATGTTTTTTCCTTGGGGGGGCGAAATGGCCAACCGAATTTTTGAATGGAAGGGATGTCGGAGTATCAAATTGAAGGAAATTTTTGAACCTAGACATTTGAAGGGCACTGGCTGGCCATTGGTTCTCTGGTTGGTCGTTGTTGGGATTGGATATGCAAGTATTGGTTACTGTGAAATGGAGAATCAGATAGGGCTTTATTGGGATGAGGACCTGTCAGAAAATTGTGATCCTGGTTTTTCGAACTTCCCAATATTCTGTAATGCTTTTTTGACGGTTGCAAATGTAAACTTTCAAAGCATTTGTGGGTGGGAATGTTGTTTTGGGTTGGACGAAGGCTGGGAAATATTGGGTGTTGAGGTTAATGGTGAGAGTGTGAATGTCGGACAATTTCCAAATTTTATTGTAGGTTATTCTTCTCCGGTTGTATTGCAAGATGATAATATTGTTTTAGCCAATGTTTTTTTGAAAATTGAAAGGAGTGGGGGGCTGTATTTAGATGCAGTGTCCTCCCCTTCCATTCCCAATGCCTCAAGGCCAGTGTTGTTGGTTGGTGAAGTGTCAGAGTTAGTGGAGGCCAATTTTCAAGTTGGAGGGTATGGTTTTCCCAATTTGACAATTGGATGTGAATGCCCGCCATATAACTATGATTCTGGGGGAGGGATTGTGTTGATAGAGGATTGTTCTTTTTCATCCATAAAGGCTTGGTTTCGGTAGGTCAATTTAAATGGAGGTGCAAAATGAAACTCATGGTATTTCTGATAATTTTAATGATAAATGGGATGTCGGCCTTTGGGGAAGGTTTAACTCAAGACGTACCAGACAGCGTTTTATTTGTGGTTGCTGGTGAGGTGTTTTCTGTGGCGGAATTTGTTGTAGATGAATTGAATGAAGTTGCCTTTCTAAATGGGTGCCCGGTAGTTCATGGTAAGATAGTTGGAGTCGATGAGGAATTAGCCTCGGACATTTTGGAAAGGAATCCCGCGTTTCAGGTTTTTGGGGATGTGGCCAAGAAGCCCGTTGAGGTTCTTGAATCATTTGATCAAGCTGTTGAGGACTTTAGTAGTTTTTGTAGAGGTGAGGCTTTTTTGCAAGCTTCAAAAAATGACAAAGAGGCCATGGTGGAGAGGTATCTCGGTCGGGCAAAACTTGGTGGGGCAATTGAGAGTTGGATGGTGGATGATTTAGGGGCGGTATATTTGACTTTTTTGGAATGCAAGGGGCCGTATGTTATTATTAATGGAAGAGAAATGTCAGGTCCCGTGAGTATGGTTGAAAAAGGTTTTTTGGAGAAAGCAGATGAGTTTTGGAAGATGATTTCGTCCAAATTGAGTGGAGAAGACCCTAGACTAACGGTGGTAATAATAAGTGTAAAGGGTGGCTATTCTTTTGGGTATGGAAAATCAACTTATGATCGGACAACGGAGCAAATTTCTGAGATGAAAAAATCAGGGGGGTACGTTGAGGGTCCTATCCCAAAAAATTGGCTCCCGTCAAACTGAGGTATTTCGCGCACGTCAATTTTTCTCAAATGGGCATCTAGAATTCTCTTGGAGGGTGTATGCCCTGTTGGCCTCTTTCATTAGTTCATGGACATTGATCTTGTCCATTAAGTAGGGGGAATAATGCGGAATCTTTTGACGCAAATATTGGTCGGTTTTGTTTTAATGATTTCGATGGCTGGTCATTCCTGTGCTGGCCAATTAAATAAAATGATATCTGGAGGGTGGGTGGGAATTCATCCGCTGACGTCTTGGCAAATGGATTTTGACAATGTAGGAAACATGGATTTTCCCTCAATGGCTGCGAACGCCAATGCACATTTTGGAATTGATAGTGGAATGAACTATTTTGAGGGCGAGATTTCAAATGATCCAGACCTTCCCCTTTCAAGTTATAAGGGATTACTTTCAAATTATAGCCCTCTAACCAATTTGACCGTATCGGGTCATGGATTCTCTTCGCTGGGGGAAGTTTGCTACGTAGGTGAATACCATTCAAGTGTATTTGTGCTTATTGACAAATTAAATAATACGTATAATTGGATTCTTGGGAGCGGCACCGAAATAAATATTTCTTGCATGGTTAATGTTACTCAGCAAACCGGGCCGGTGGGTATTGGGATTGGAGTGGAAAACAGTACCATTGAAACGGAACTTGTTGGCCCTAGTGCCTTTTCAATTGAGAAGATTCCGGTTGTACTGGTCCCATATTGTTTGAGTTCCAGTAATTGGGTCTTCCGGATTTCGTGTGGGTAACATCCGCATCTCATGACCTGCTGATCCCTGCCGGATAGAGATCCAGCCCTCCCAGATGGAACATGATCGCCGCCTTGAACCGCTCCCGGTTCCGATATCCACAAGCCCACTTCTTCAACCGCTGGATCTTGGCGTTCAGGCTTTCTGCCCCGGCATTGGTCACCTTCAGAACGATAGCGTTGATGATCCCCCACAGATGGCGGCGGACCGTTCTGGCGGCCCTGATCACGGGCTCCAGGCGACACCGCTGAGCCCAGGCCAGCCAGCCTTGCCAGGCCTTCTTGGCCCAACCCCGACGGGTATAATGCCACAGCGTCATCGCAGTCTCCTTCAGCGCCCAGGCGCGAGCTGTCCTCAGCGCCCGGTCACGCAGTTCGCTGAGGGCCGCCCAGGCTCCTGAGCCTATCTTCTCCGGGTTGCGCAGCCACAGATACTTCGTCCCCTTGAGGGTCTCGTCCTGGATCTCCAGAAGCTCTTGATGCTCCTGGCGACGGACCTTGTCCACCGCATCACCGAGGTGCTTGGCCACATGGAACTTGTCGAAGGCGATCTTCTGTTCAGCGTCCGGAACATGCTCAAGCGTGCTTTGGATGTAGGGCTGGTGCATGTCCATGGCCACCGACTCGATGCCGCCAAGCTGCTGGTCATCAAGGCCTTCATAGAACTCGTCCAAGGAGGCCCGGCCCCGGCCGTCGGCCACATGCAGCACATGCCCGCTCTGCTGGTCCTGAACCACGGTGACGTACTCATGCCGGCGCTTGAACGATGTCTCGTCCACGCCCAGGGCCGCCGGATAGGCCGCTTCCCGGCGCTCCAGCCCACGCCTGACGGCCCGCTGCATGATGCCGTCCAGCTGGTCCCAGGTCAGCCCAAGGTTCTTGGCCACCGCCGATGTGGATGTCGTCTTCAGCCAGTCGATGGCCAAAGCCTCGAACATGGCCGTAAACCGGCTTCCTGGTTCACCCCACGGAACCTTGACCATATGGACGCTGTGATCGGGGCAGTTGCAGCGGGGCACCTGACAAGCCAGGATGGTGCGATACTGGCACGTATCCAGGTGCCGCCACCGACGTTCCTTGGTGTCGTACCCGGGAACCGCCTCCCCGCACTCGGGGCACCGAAGAGGCACATTCGGATCGTGCTGAACATGGACAACAACCTCGCCTGCAGGGAGGTCGAGGTCGACCGCTCGGACCTGCCAGGGGGACTGGACGCCGAGGATCTGGGCATAGAGGTCTTTGTCTTGCATGGAGGACATTCTAGGCGAGATCTGCTAAGCTACCCACACGAAATCCGGAAGCGCCCAGTAATTTAGATGGGTGGGATGGAAGCATGGATGATGAGATATCTTATACGTCCTATGATGGGGGGGGTGGCATTTTTTGATTTAACGGATGATTCATACCAGTTTTACGAAAGACTGGCTTGCCAGGAAATTCCCTACGGTGGAAGAGGGTATAACTTCCCTTCAGCATTTGCGGCAGTTCATGCAGCTTACTATGACCCAACATTTGGGACGTATCTTACTATCCCAGCCCTTTCCTTGGGCTTGTCTAATTCTGACTCATATTATGTAACGCTTGCTGGGTCCCTTCACGGGTGTGAAAATTTAGATTCCGGGATATCAATTTGGGGTGTAAACAATGGTGAATTATTTTTTTCTGGAACCAAAAGAAGATTGGGTGATAGGTGGGCTCTGCGGGTTAATGGGGAGGTCCAATCTATAGCTCCCTCACCAACAAATTATGTGGATCCTTCCGGGTGCCCTGTAATGCTCTTCTCTCTGGCTGGTTTTATCTCCGGAGAGTATGAAGTCGTTGAGATCGCGGGAAACGATCTAGTTAATGTCTCCTCTGGCTTTCAATTGAAAACTGGTTCGCCATTGGATTTAAATGTATTTAATGAATTTTTTGTCGGTGGAACCCCTCCCCCAGATGAAGATGGCGCGTTTGCCGGAACTGCGGAACTCACAAAATTGGAATTCCCCAACATTGGAATTGATGCCATTGTCTTGGCCGAAGATTCCGCTTTGGGTGGTGTTGTGACCAGGCATTTAAGGTCAAAAGGGGTTGTTGTGGATTCATTGTTTTTTGATGGTCCAACAAATTTACCCCAAGTGCAGGGCTATTACCAAGAAGCCCTTTTACACAACCAGATGGTTGGATATGAAAGAAGTGGTGGTATTGTAGGCCCGACACTTTATCTGGTCGGGACTAATTCATCGACAGGTGTGGCTTATGGGATTTCTGGTATTGACTCCACGAGATGTGACAGAACCTGTTTAAGTGATTACATTTATACTGTTGATGAAATGTTTGGCCCGGTGCCCTTGGGGCCCGTTTCTCGAATCCCTGGTCGAACTGTGGACCAGATTCAAGGCATCTTAGATTTGGCCGATTGCTATTCCAACCAAAGTTGTCAGCATTCCGCGAAAAATGTATGTGTCATGTCTTCTTCTAATGGGGGAGCGTATTCTGATGTTGATGATATGGTTAATTCCATTTATCGCAGATCGGATTATAATGTGCAGCCTTTGATTTTCCCCAATTCAGGGGTAGATGTTGTAAACTTGTTCAATTCAGGGTTAAATGAACTATGGGGATTTGGGTATTCTACCTCCTTTTCATGGTATGGGGTGATAAAAAATCAGCAATACTCTTCGTTCTCAACTGATCAGGCTTTTGTTGCATTTTTGCCTACTTGCAAAATTGCTTTAACCGGGGAATATATTTTTCCCGATTTTAGTGTTGCTGGACAGATGATGTTGGGGGAGGCGGGCAATTTGACAAGGATGGCGGGTGGAGTGGGGCAAATTACTGGAGGTTGGGAAGATCATGAATTGATAATTCTTTCCGAGTTGGCCTCTATGCGCAAGCAGTATAAAGACCAAGCAATCTTATTATCCGATTTAGCGTTTTTGGCAGTTCAATCATTTTGTCAAAAATTTCCGAATTTCTCCGAACATGCGTTGGGTCTTGGTGTTTTAGGTGGCGATGTATATTTGTCACCGATTTTAGATACTGCAGGTGTTGAAGCTGGTTTGGAAACTAACCCCAATTTGGAATTTAATGTATTATGTCGTGGGGATATTCTTGATATCCATTTTAAAGTTGGTGCCGGTTTTGATGGCAATGGGCAAGCCGAATTATTTGATATACGCGGGCGAAGGATTGGCAGCAAAGATTTTGGTTATATGGTTAATTCAGGTTGGGCCAAGTGGGACGGTATTTCTTCCTCTGGCATTCCGCTTCCATCTGGCGTGTATTTTCTGAGGTTAAAAGTCGCTTCTAACTTTGGCGAGATTAGCTCCGTAACAAAGTTTGTAAACTTAAAATGAATGTTTGCACAGTTTGATTTGCAAACCTGACCAGGTCAGTGTGCAGGCCCGTCAATTGAAGTTGGAGTGTCACAAGTCTTGGGCGGGTTGGCGGGGCTACCAAAGCCCTCAACCCGCCCTCACCGCCATGCTCACCTGCCGCCGGGCCAGCACCACGCCCAGCAGGGCCGCCGACCACGCGATGCCGAAGATGCCCCACCAGATGCCGTCCAGTCCCCAGTCCAGCACCCGGGTGGCCAGGGTGAACACCACGAAGGGGGCCAGCAGCTGCCGGTACACCCCGATGCCCAGGCCAATCATGGGCTTCTGCAGCCCCTGCAGCACCGAGGTGTTGATGAACAGCACCACGTAGGCGTACTCGATGAAGGCGGCGATGCGCAGGTAGTGCCGCCCCACGGCCCGCACGTTGGGGTCGTCGGTGAACAGGCCCATGAGGGGCCCCGCCCCGAAGAAGACGATGGCCGTGCCGAAGATCATCACCACCCCACCGTAGGTCAGGGCCTTGCGCGCCGCCTGTTCCACCCGGTCCAGCTTGCCGGCGCCCAGGTTCTGGCTCACCAGGGTCAGCACCGCCACGTTCAGGCCCAGGGCCGGCAGCAGCACGATCTGCTCGATGCGCGTGGCCACCCCGTAGGCCGCCACCACGTCCTGGCCGAATCCGCTCAGGAAGTAGGTGATGATGAACACGCCCACCGCCACCGTCATCATGTTCAGGCTGCTGGGCAGACCCTGGGCGAAGATGGCCCGCAGCACCCGACCCTGGGGGCGCCACACCGCCCCGGTGCTGCGCCACAGCAAGCCCGTGCGCCGTGCCCGCAGGCCCAGGAAAACAACCCCGCCGCCCTGGGCCACGATGGTGGCCAGGGCGATGCCCCCGATGCCCATGGCCGGCACGCCCAGGCCGCCGTTCATGAACCAGGGATCCAGGATGATGTTGGCCACCGTGGCCACCATCAGGTAGTCGCGGAAGCTGCGGGTGTCGCCGGTGGCGTTGAGGATGCCGTTCAGCTGGTAGAAGGTGAACACGAAGCCGCAGCCGGCCAGGATGACGTTCATGTACTGCAGGCAGATGTCCAGGTACGTCCCCTCGGCGCCCAGCAGGCGGAACATGGCGGGGGCGCAGGTGTAGCCCACGGCCATGATGGTGGTCGTCAGCAGCAGGCCCATGAGCACGCCCTGGCTGGCCACGCGCGCCGCCTCGGCCCGGTCGTCGCGGCCCAGGGCGGCCCCGATGAGGGCGGTGGCCCCGGTGGAAAAGCCCATGCCCATGGCCAGGAACGAGAAGAAGATGGGGAAGGACAGGCTCAGGGCGGCCAGCCCGTCGGTGGACCAGCGCCCGGCGTAGAAGGTATCCACCACGTTGTACAGGGTGTTGAACAGCATGCCCACCGAGGCGGGGATGGCCAGCTTGCGCAGCATGGCGCCCACCGGGGCGGTGGTCAGTTCGTTCCTGGCAGGTGCAGGGGTGGTCATGGTTAGGGCACAGTCCTTGGCGGAAGAGCGAATCCTCGGAGGCGAAGGACCATGATAGACAAGATCTGCCCGGGCGGCGAGAAGGAGAAAGCCCCCGTCGTTCAGAGAACGACGGGGGCCTTCCCGTGGACGATGGTCGGAAACGGCACCATCAGGTTAGCGGAACATGGCCTTCAGGGAAGACAGGGTGCTGGCCTCGGTGGCGACGCTGCCGCCATCGACCATGACACTGACGTTGTCGATGAGGACATCGTAGTAGGCGTAGGTGAAGAAGTAGCCCGGGACGGCCCCGCTGATGGAGAACTCGTCGACGCCGGCCAGGACGCTGGCAAAGGTGGCGCCGGCAGGAAGGATGGGCATGTAGGTGGAGG
This sequence comes from Candidatus Krumholzibacteriia bacterium, assembly GCA_963674845.2. GTDB lineage: Bacteria > Krumholzibacteriota > Krumholzibacteriia > LZORAL124-64-63 > LZORAL124-64-63 > LZORAL124-64-63. The sequence continues at coordinate 379,532 of CAXXKE010000002.1, forward strand.
GATCCTCGTCGCCCGAGCCGACCCAGCCGGCGGGCAGGGTTTCGGAAGTGGGGTCGTCGATGGTGACCGACAGGGTGGTCCATTCACCGTTTTCGCTCACGCTGGTGACACCCATCTCGAAGTACACGCCGGAAGGACCGTTGGGGCCGGTGATGTCATGATCCTTCAGGGCGATGCCGATGGGACGGCCAATTTGATTGCCCATGAAGTCGGTCAGGGAATTGGTCTTGACATCGAAGCTGAAGGTCACACGAGCGTAGGTGGAGAAATCGCCCAGAAAATTCTCATTGGCGGGTTCGCCGATTCCACCGGTGCGAAGGTCGATGAAGAACCCGTCAAAGACGTGGCTGGCGACTCCGCCAGGGTTGCCGCCCGTCGATTCGAAATAGGCATTTCCGGTGAACCCATCATCGGATCCACCGTCGAAACCCGCGATGGTCGTGGCGGCGGCCAGGGCCATGGTGGACAGGGAGCAAAGGGCGACGGCGAGGATCATGATCATTCTGCGCATGGGACTCTCCTTCTGGGATTGATGGTGAAACCAAGGTCGCAGACAATGATGGGGCAGGTCGGACTCCCTTTTCAATTGGACCTTGGTCCAATTGGGGGGAAGGTGTTGCCGCTGAATGGATTGGATCTATTCCGGGTCGGCTGGGCCGTCAATTCCCAGACGTTCGGCCATGCGCACCAGGTCGGCGAGGGAGTCGGCTTCCATCTTCTTCATGACCCGGGCGCGGTGCACCTTAACCGTCTTCTCGGTGGTGCCCAGATCGAAGCCGATCTGCTTGTTCAGCATTCCCTTGACTACCCGTTCAAAGACCTCGTGTTCGCGGGGGGAGAGTCGGGTCACCCTCTCCTCGATTTCCTGGATCTGCTCGCGCTCGGCCAGCCTCTCGCGGTGGTAGCCCAGGGCCCGTTCAACGGAATCGATCAGATCCTGGTCGTCAAAGGGTTTGGGCAGAAAGTCCACCGCCCCTTCCTTCATCGCGCTCACGGCCATGTCGATGTCTCCGTGTCCGGTGATGAAGACGATGGGCAGATCCGGATCGATGACCGCCAACTCCTGCTGCAGGTCGAGACCGCTCATGCGGGGCATGCGCACATCCAGCACGACGCAGGCGGGGGCGGCCGGGGGCTTGTCCTCCAGGAAACGGACGGCCGAGGGAAAGACCTCGACCTCGTGATCGAGGGAGCGGAAAAGACGGGAAAGGGCGCGGCGCACGGAGGGGTTGTCGTCGACGATGAAGACGGTGGTCTGCTCGGGTTTCACGTTGCCGACTCCCTTCCTGGGGAAAAAGGCCTCGCCGGATACCGGCAAGGTGACGGCCATCCAGCGCATGCGCATCATGATATCATAGAGTCGGTGAATGGTCTCATCCAGTTCGGCGGGTCGGGCCTTCAACTCCTTCACGACTTCCCCCAGCTGCTGGACCAGTTCCAGCAGCTCCCGGCGCCGGCCGGGTTCGGGGTTCATGAGTTGTTTCTGGCCTCGCACGTACTTTCCACCTCGGATTCCAGGGCTGGTTTTTTCTCCCTGCTATTGTGGTACCAATGCGGCCTGCCATCAATTGGACCAAAGTCCTATGGACAGGAACGGGGCATCTGAGGCATGGTCCGGACATGAAGATCTGGCTGGCTGTCCTGGTGATGGTTGTGGCGGGGGCTGCCCTGGCAGATGCCGTGGAGGACTCCCTTGCCCTGGAATCGGCATTGCAGGGCCTGGAAGGGCCGGCCCGGATCGAGCACCTGCAAGCGGTCATCCGCGGGGTGATGCGCAACGATCCCTCCCTCGCCCAGATGTACGCGCGCCGCGCCCTGGCCGAGGCGACACGACTGGGCGATGAGGCTGGACGCTTCCAGGCCCACATGGACATGGGTGTTGCCCTCTATTACCAGGGACGGTACAAGCTCGCCCTGCGTCAGTACGAAGCCGCCCTGCAGATCAGCCTGACCCTTGAAGACCCCCGAAACGAAGCCGATGTGCGCAACAACATCGGGATCCTGTACTTCGTCTGGGGGGAACACAATATCGCCCTGGAAGATTACCTGAAGGTGCTGGCCATCTATCTGGAGCTGGAGGACAAGGGCGGGGCCGCCCGAGCCTACAACAACATTGCAGCGGTGCACCACACGGCCAAGCGTTTTGGGTCGGCCCTGGAATATTATCACCAGGCCCTGGAATTGTACCGCGAGCGCGGCGACTTGACTTTTGCCGCCAGCACCTTGAACAACATCGGGCTCGTGGAACACGACCTGGGAAACCAGGACAGCGCTCTGGCCGCCCTGGAGGAAGCCCTCCGCATGGAACGCCAGATCGGGGACCGCTCGGGAGAGTCCCTGTCCCTCAACAACATGGGCCTGGTGCGGGCGGCCCAGCAACGTTTCCAGGAGGCTGACCGCCTCTATTCGCAGGCTCTGGAGATCAGACGGGAGATCGAGGACCGGCAGGGAGAAGGGGTGACCTTGCAGCTCAAGGGCAAGGCCCTGGTCCAGCAGGACGACATGGAACAGGGGCTTTTCCTGCTCGAGGCGGCCCTGGAAATCTTCGAGGAACTCGAGATTCCCGAGTTGATCAGGGACGTTCTTCTGGATCTTTCCGAATCCTGGTCCGCCGCCGGGCGATACGATCTGGCCCTGGAATATGCCCGTCGCCACAAGGAGGTCCATGACCGCCTCTTCGACGAGCAGCGGGCCCGCCAGATGGCTGCCGCCGAGGCACGCTTCGAACTGGACCTCAAGGATCAGGAAATCGCCGGCCTGCGCCGGGAGGCGGAATTCGAGGCTTTCCGCCGCAACCTCATGTTCATGGTGGCGGGATTGTTGCTGATCATCATCCTGCTGCTCTGGAACCGCTATCGTTTCCAGAAACGGAGCAACACCGAGATCCAGGCCAAGAACCAGGCCCTGAGTGCGGCCCATGCCGAACTGGAACAGGCGGCCCGCTCCGAACTGGCTCATGTGGCGCGGGTGGCCACCATGGGCGAGCTGACGGCGGCCTTTGCCCACGAACTGAACCAGCCCCTGACGGCCATCAAGGCCAATGTGCGCGCGGCCCGCAACCTGCGCGGCCTGGAGCCGGCCGATGAAGACGAGGTGGACGAGGCGTTGCAGGATATCCGGGACGACGCCGAACGTGCCCGTGAGATCATCCAGCGTCTGCGGGACATGATGCGCAAGGGGGAGGAACGGCGAGAGCCCTGTGATCTCAACGAGGTCATCACCGCCGTGATGAAGATGATCGAGCCGACCGCCGGCGCCCAGGGGGTGGCCCTGGACGCCACCCTGGGACGTGGCCTTCCCCCCGTCCTTGCCGACCGCATTCAACTGCAGCAAGTCATCCTGAACCTGGTGCAGAACTCCCTGGCGGCCATGGCCGAAGAGAGGGGCTCGGTGAAGATCGATTCGACCCTGGTGGACGAGGGTTGCGTGGGGGTGAAGATCGTGGATGAGGGCCCGCCGGTGAAGCCGGCCGTTCTGGCCGACATGTTCACGCCGTTTTTCACGACCAAGCCCGAGGGGCTGGGCATGGGACTTCCCATCTGCCGGACCATCATCGAGGCGCACGGCGGAAAAATGGCAGCCCGGGCCAACCCGGATCGTGGCTTGACGGTGGAATTCACCCTTCCCAGGCCACGGGATGAGGAATCATGACCGCTCCCGCCAGCTACATCAAGGCTCTCATCAGCCTGCACCGCGGCCTGCCGCGCCAGGGGCCGGGCAGCGAGGCCCTGACGCGCCGCCTGCTGCAGGGGCTTGAGGGCCTGCCCGCCCGGCCGGTGGTGGCGGACATGGGGTGCGGTTCGGGGGCGGCGGCCCTGGTGCTGGCCCAGCAGCTGCAGGTGCCTGTGCAGGCCCTGGACCTGGCCCGGCCCTTCCTGGTGGAGCTGGCGGCGGCGGCCCGCGCCCGTGGCCTGGCCCACCTCATCGAACCCGTGCAGGCCGACATGGGGCGCCCGCCCTGGCCCGACGGCACCTTCCATCTCATCTGGTCCGAGGGGGCGGCCTACTCCCTGACCTTCGCCGGGGCCCTGGAACGCTGGCGGCCCCTGCTGCGGCCCGGCGGCCTGCTGGTGGCCTCGGAGATGACCTGGCTGCAGGATCAGCGCCCCGAACCGGTGCGCCTTTTCTGGGAGAACTCTTATCCGCAGATGAGCGACGAGGCCGGCAACCGGGCCCACGCCGCCGCCGCCGGCTTCCGCGTGCTGGACACGGCGCTGCTGCCGGCCGCCGACTGGTGGGACAGCTACTACACGCCCCTGAAGCGGCGCATCGACAGGCTGGGTCTGCTGGTGGACGCCGTCATGGAGCAGGTCATCCTGGAGACCGAGGTGGAGATGGAACTGTTCCGCCAGTTCTCGGGTTGTTACGGCTATGTTTTCTACGTGCTGCGAAGAGAGGACTGATCCTTGACCATCTGGGACATCTTCGGCGGGCGCAGGCGCCGCCGCGCTCGCCTCATGAACCAACCCACCCCGCCGGACTGGGGGGCCATCCTGCAGCGGCGGGTTCCCTTCGTGGGCACCCTGCCCGCGGCGGACCGGGACGAGCTCTTCGCCAAGATGCGGGTCTTCCTGGACGAGAAGGTTTTCGAAGGCTGCGGCGGGCTGGAATTGACCGAAGAAATCCGCGTCACCATTGCCGCCCAGGCCTGCGTGCTGCTGCTTCACCGCGAGACCGATTTCTATCCCGACCTTGACACCATTCTGGTCTATCCTCACGCCTATGTGGCCCAGGGCAAGCACCTGGGCCCGGACGGCACCGTGACCGAGGGCCGGCAGGTGCGCCTGGGTGAATCCTGGGCGCAAGGCGTGGTGGTGCTGTCCTGGGACGATGTGGTGGCCGGCGCGGCCGACGTCCACGATGGGCACAACGTGGTGTTCCACGAATTCGCCCACCAGCTGGACAACGAGTCCGGACCGGGAGACGGGGCGCCGGCGCTTCCCCGGCCCAGCATGTACCTGGCCTGGGCGCGGGTGCTGGGGGCCGAGTACCAGCATCTGCTGCAGGATGTGCACCGGCAGCGGCCCAACGTGCTGGACGCCTACGGCGCCACCAACCCGGCCGAGTTCTTCGCCGTGGCCACCGAGACCTTCTTCGAGAAGCCGGTCCCGCTGCGGCGGCAGCATCCCGAGCTATACGAGCAACTGCGGCTGTTCTACCAGCAGGATCCGGCCGGGATACAGGCGACCGAACCAGGGGCAGACCAAACGGAATGAGTTCTTTGGGGAATGAAATCTTGGGGGAATGATCTCTTGAAATCCACCACCAGGAGCGGACCGAGGCCGGTCCTGTCGTTCTTGACCTTCCTGATGCCACTGATCTGCCTGATCCTTCTGACCTTCCTGGGCGGTTGCGGGCTGAAGGGCCGCTTCACCGACCTGCTGCTGACGGAACAGGAGCCGCCCGAGACCCGGCATGTCATCCTTGACGAGAAGGAATACATCCTGAGCCATGTTTGCGGGCTGGAGGAGTTCGCCACCCTGGTCCAGGACTCCACCATCAGCAGCACCACCATCGAATCGGTCCATGACGGGTCCATCCGTGGCCGGCGGCTGGTGGTGGTGACGGGAGAGTCGCCCGGCCTGATCTCCTTTGGCGAGGACGGCACCCGGGAAATTCCCTGGAGCAATGTCCGGCGGGTGAAGCTCTTCGTCCGCCATTCCCAGCAGATGAAGTTGAGGCGGGCCGGGGCTTCCACCCTTCTGATTCCCGCGGCCCTGGCCCTGAAGGCGAGCAGCGAGGACAGCAAGATCCAGTCCGGCGAGGTCATCGGCATGGCGGCAGTGGTCGGGGCCCTGGAGGTTTACAATCTGCTGGACAGCGAGAAGAAATGGCGGGACTTCCGGGTGGAGGCCACGGTGGAGGAGGCGCCCGTCCCTGTGTGGTGAGGCGGCGGGCGTGACCCAGGGGAAAAACCGCCCGTGGCCCGCTGGATATTCGAAGACTTAAAAGGTCCGGATCCTTCCCCCGGGGGAAGATTCCGGACCTTGTTTGTCTTGAAAGGCTCAATCTCGCTGACCAGTGCTCACTGCCCAGTTCTCACAGACCACGCCTTGCTCACCTGCCTGGGCCCACCTGCCTGGGCCCACCTGCCTGGGCCAACCTGGCTGGGTCAACTGGTCCTGGCCAACCCGCCCGGCCTTACCTGACCAGCATCAGCTTCCGGCTCACCGGTTGATCCCCGGCCGCCTGCAGCCGCGCGAAGTACTGCCCGCTGGCCACGGCCTGGCCGCCCTCGTCCAGCCCATCCCACATCACCTGCTGCCGGCCCGCCTCCATCCCTTCATCCACCAGGCTGCGCACCAGGCGCCCCCGCAGGTCGAAGATCTGCAAGCAGACGCGGCCGGCGCGCGGCATCTCGAATTCCAGCACCGTGCGCGGGTTGAAGGGGTTGGGGTGGTTGCTCAGGGCCGCCGCCGTGGCGGCCTGGGGCGTCTGGTCCACCGCTGAGACCTGCTCGCCGTAGATCAGGGTCACGGGCAGGATGCGCCCGGGGTAGCGCTCGCTGCTGCGGAACACCACGTTGCAGTTGTGATAGCCCTCCACCGTCAGGGCCGGGTCGATGAAGGCCGTACCCCGCAGGCTGTCGTCCGGGGCCACCACCATGTCCGGCACCACGATGTCCAGCCAGGGGTCGTCCCAGGTGATGCTTTCGATGACCAGGGGCATGTCCCCGTCGTTGTGGATCCAGAACTGCTCGGCCTCGGCGGTGGGCGTCTGGCCCAGGGCGGCCGGCACGTTGATCAGGCCGGCGCCGCTGTAGTTGTCGCGCCCGGGGGAGGCCGGGCTGGCCGTCAGATCCACGGCGGTGGTTTCCAGCAGCTCGCCCATCTGGGGAACCAGCAGCTGGGGCGACACGCTCCACACCAGGCAGAAGGCCGCCGTCACCAGGGGGGTGGCCATGCTGGTGCCCGAGTAGGTGACGTACTGGCCGTAGCCGATGGTGCTGGTCACGCCCCCGCCGGGGGCGGCCAGGTCGGGCTTCTGCAACCCGTCGGGATAGGGGTAGTCGTTGAACGGGGTGTCGCCGTGCAGGTTGTCCTGGTTCCACTGCGTGGGGCCGTAGCTGCTGTAGGCCCACACCGACAGATCCTGGTTCACCGCGCCCACCGTCACCACCGCGGTGGGGTGGCCGGCCGGGCAGTGATAGGCGCCGGGGCAGTCGCCGGGCGAGGCGATGTCATACGGCACCGCGTAGTGGCCGCCGTAGTTGTCGCCGTTGCCGGCGGCGCAGATCCAGGGCACGTCGATGCTCAGCAGCAGCTCGGCGTTGTAGCGATTGGCCGAGCGGGTGGTTTCCGAAGCCTGGCCCCAGCCGCCGCTCAGGGTGAACAGGTGGGCGCCGTTGTCCAGGCCGAACTGCATGGCCTCGATCATGTCGTCCAGGTAGCCGGGCACCGCCCGCAGGGCCATCAGGGTCGCCCCGGGAGCGGCCCCGGTGGTGGTTCCGGCCGATCCGTCGCCCACGATGAGGCCGGCGGTGTGGGTGCCGTGCCAGTAGTCGGTGTCGCCGTCGTAGGGGTCGTTGTCGTCGTCCACCGCGTCCCAGCCGTGGTTGGGATAGGCGCTGCCGCCATCCCACATGGCGTGCTGCAGGTCGGGGTGGTCGTAGGCCACGCCGCTGTCCAGGTGGCCCACCACGATGCCGGCCCCGGTGGCGCCCTGGGCCCAGGCCAGGGGGGCGCCGATGGCGGCCAGGTGCCATGCGTCGGCGCGAGTTGCATCGCCGCCAGGCGCCTCGGCCTGGGATGCCATGCCCGTCCCGTCCATGCCCACGGGAACGCGGGCCCCGCCGAAGGTCTCGCTCTTCACGTCATCCAGGAAGAGGGCGCCCACGGCCGGGTTGGCCGCCAGCTCCTGCACCGCCGCCGGGCTCAGCCGCGCCGCCAGCATGCCGCCCAGCCACAGGGGCCGGACCTGGGCGGCCTTGCCCTGGCCGGCCAGCGAGGCCAGCTGTCCCGAGATCTCGTCCTGGAACTTGCCCATCTCCAGGCGGGCCGCCCCCAGGATCACCTCGCGCCGGGTGGCCCGCGAGGCCCCCTTCAGGGCCTGGCCCATGGCCACCGGGTCCAGGCGCCGGGCCGGCACGATCATCACCCGCAGCAGCTCGGTCTCGGCCGCGCGGCCCAGGGCGTCGGCCAGCCGCGGCTGCACCACCGGCAGGCTGACCGTTTGGGTGGTCAGGGGCTGGCTCAAAAGGGTCAGGGCCTGGCTGCGGCGCAGCTCGGGCACCACCCGCTTGGTGATGTGGTGGGGAGTCAGGCGCATGCGGGCCTCGCCGGGAACCCAGGTCCAGGTGCGGGTGAAGCTGTTGTTGGCTTCGTCGCTCTCGGCGATGCTGTCCGTCAGGTCCAGGTTCACCGTCAGGGTGTAGTCGCCGGGATCCTCCACCCAGACGGGAATGTCTTCCACCGGGAAGTAGGTGCCCGTTTCCATGCCGCCGCTCAGGGTCCACCGGCCCAGGACCAGGTCGCCGTCCAGCTCATCGCCGCTCATGATCAGTTCCAGGCCGAAGTCGCCCGTCACCGGGGCCAGGCCGTTGTTGGCCATGGCGAAGCTGATGTAGGTGGTGTCCTCGCTGGCCAGGTACATGGTCTGGCGGCTGCCCTTCAGGATGTTGCCGACGATTTCGTCGGACCAGCCCTCGGGGGTGAAGGGGCCCAGGTCCGGCGCCACCAGCTGGCGGCTGGTGTACACGTTGTGCCCCTGGGTGGGGTAGTCGCGGCGGTCGATCCAGGCGGCGTGCAGGCGGTCGGCGGTGGCCAGCCCGAAGCAGGAGTGGAACATGGGCTCGACCCGCGGCTGCTCGCTCACCAGCTGCACGTCGCTGAACATGGCCGTGTGGCCCCGCCCGCCGGCCACCCGCGCGGCCAGGTCGAACTCGTCGCCCCCCGCCGGGGCATCCAGCCACAGCACCCCCACCACGCCGTCGCGGGTGAAGATGGACGGCCCCACGCTCTCGTACTCGTCGGCCACCAGGCCGAAGGGACCGTAAAACGAGCTGCCCGTGTCCCAACTGTAGGTGTAGATGATGTCCCCGTCCACCGTCAGGCCGTCGGTGAAATCCTCCTGGAAGACGATGAACACATCGCTGTCCTGGCAGGCGATCTGGGGAAAACCGCAGCTGTTGTCGGTGTAGCCGGTGATCAGGCCCGGGTCGCCGAAGGCGCCGGTCAAGGCGTCGCTGGCCACCAGGATCTCGGTGACGCCGGTGTAGTAGTCCACCTCGCCGTTGACCATGTGCACGGTGCCGGTGCTGTTCATGGCCACATCGGGCCACAGGTCCTGGTAGCCGTCGGGGTAGAAGTAGTCGTAGGTGACGGTCTGCCCGCCGTTCACCGAGTACATGAAGATGATGGTCCACTCGTACTGGTACAGATCCCAGTTGGTGGTCAGGTAGCCGGCGGCGATGAACACCTTGGCGAAGTCGCCGGCGCCGGTGACGGCGATGCTGGGGGTGCCGAAGGCCTCCTCGGAGCCTCCCACGCCCTTGACCCAGGCCCAGTGGCTCACGTCGTCGGGGCTGCTGGTTCGCGAGCGCAGGATCCAGCCGTCGTCCCGCACCCACACCACGTGCACGTAGCCGGCGCCGTCCACGGCCACCTCGGGGTGGTACTCGTCCAGGCTGCTGGCGGGCATCTCGCTGACGATCCAGCTGAGGCCGCCGTCCTCGCTGACGGCGATGTGGATGTCGCGGTCGGTGCCGCCCAGATCGGTGGCCGCGAACACGGCGTAGATGTTGCCGGTGACGGGGCTCTCGGCCAGGCTCACGTACTCGTCGTTCATGTCGGTGGGGTTGGCCAGCAGCTGGTCGGTGGACCAGGGGGCCGAGCGCAGATCCGCGCTCAGCTCAGGGCCCGCATTCTCGCCGGGCCGGTTCAGAGCATCGGCCGCCAGGCGCTGGGAGACGGCTTTGGCCGGATCCGGCTGCCGCAACCGGCGCATGAGAGCCGGGTCCTGTAGCCGCTCCAGCTGGGCGCCAATGGCGGTGTCCTGGGCCAGGGAGGGGCCGGCCCGCCGGTCCATGTCCGCCGTCAGATCCACTTCCTGCAGGGAGGGGGTGCCCCGTGCGGGGGCCGGATCATGCCGCAGACTGGCGCGCCGATGGTGCGGGGCGGGCCGGTGGGCGTCGCCGGCCGCCGGGACTTTAACTGACTGCAATACAGTCACATCCAGGCTTTCGGCGGGGGCCGAAAAAGCCAGCAAACCCACAACAAATGTGATCAAGCAGTGCCGAGTGCGCATGGCGCCTCCTGAGACGTGGCGGAAAGGATCATGTATTTTGCAAAAAATTATACCACATATCAAAAAACAATGGTAGTCCCTGCTGCAGGCAATGCGTAGGATCCGAAAAACACCCCACGGGACCCGCCACTCAGCAGGGAGGCTCTGTCGCATGTCCAGCTCTCAGGTCGAGAAGAACCTGTCCGAATTCCGGCGCAACGTCATGGTCATGGAGGCGTCGGGCCTGAGCCCCCTGTTCGGCGACGCCCACTTCCCCTCATTCCTGGGCCGCACCCTGGCCATGATGACGGGCCAGACCGCCGACGAGGATGCGCGTCTGAGCGCCTTCCTGTCCGAGTTCCCCACCGAGACCACCCTGGGCGAGCGCAAGCTGCTGTACAACTTCTTCCAGAATTTCTGGGAGGGAACCCGCGACGTGCTGGAGGTGGGCCCCTTCCTGGGCGGCACCAGCCGGGCCATCGCCCTGGGCATGCTGAACAGTCCCAACCGCCAGGGCGACGTCAAGCTGTACACCTACGACCGCTTCCGGGACTACTACGCTCCACAGCGCCTGCTGGAAAGCCTGGCGCCCCTGTTCCAGGCGGGCAAGCTGGACCCCGGCGTGAAGGAGGCCATCCTGGGCCGCAGCAGCTTCCTGGAGGTGTTCCAGATGCTGCATGGGACCCACGAGTACGGCCGGCTCATCCAGGCCGCCACGGGCATCCTGCCCGACTACCGGGACCAGGCCCTGGACCCGGAAGAGCTGTTCACCCTGCCCGCTGATCGCGACTACTCGGCGGTTTTCGTGGACGGGGCCAAGAGCTGGTACGGCACCAAGGATTTCATGGTCAAGGCCAGCCGGCACACCGCCAAGGGGGCCTACTACCTGTTCCAGGACTACGGCGCCCACACCTGCTACTGGGTGCCGGTGTACCTGGAGCTCATGAAGGATCACTACCGCCTGGTGGCCCACGTGGATCACACCTACGTGTACCAGCAGATGGGGGATGTGACGCCGGCCCTCATCCAGGAGGTTTTCCCGGACACACCCCAGGAGATCGGGGTGGCCGGCTTCCGCCGCATCTTCCGCGACCTGCTGGCCGGGGCCATGACCCGGGACAACACCTACACCCTGCTCAACTACCAGCTGCAGCACGCGGCGGCCCTGGCCACCCTGGGCGAACTGGACCAGGCCCGCGACCGCATCGTCGACCTGCTGAAGTCGCCCCACGCCCTGACCCACAAGCACTGGATCCTGAACGCCCTGCGGGTGCCCACCTACACTCCCGAGGGCGACATCAACCTGTACTGAGAACCGGACCGAGGAGACGTCCCCATGCCCCGCCCGCCCCGCACCGAGAAGATGGAGCCCCGGATCTGGCGCTACGAGCTGCCGGGGGGCTGGGTGGTGCTGGCGGGCAAGAACGATCAGGACAACGACCACCTGAGCCTGAAGATCGCCAAGGCCAACGATTACTGGTTCCACGTGAAGGGGTTGCCCGGCAGCCACGTGGTGCTGCAGGTGCCGGCGGGAGAACAGCCCGACAACGCCACCTTGAAGGAGGCGGCGGCGGTGGCGGCCTGGCACAGCAAGAAGCGCGAGAGCAAGCAGGTGGCCGTCAGCTGCACCCAGGCGCGCTATGTGACGAAGCCGCGGGGGGCCAAACCGGGCACGGTGGAGATCCGCAAGGAAAAGGTGCTGAAGGTGCGGCCCGCCTTGCCGGCGGGGCAGGAATAGCGCGGCGCGGCGGCGCGGCTATTTCTTGGGGCAGCGGGGGTGGTTGGACTCGGGGGGCAGGTTGTCCTCGCCCAGGGGCAGGATGCGGGCCCGGTCGCCGCGCATCAGGGCCACCCGGGGCTTGTCGATGGAGCGCTTGACGAAGGTGCTGCTTTCGCCCAGCCAGATGGTGGTGTTGGACCACACTTCCTTGAACATGACCACGTGCAGCACGGCCTGCTCCTTGACCTGCTCCATGAGGCTGGTCACCCGCATGTACATGATGGAAACGGCTTCCTGCAGGTTCATGCGCTTGAGGGCCAGATTCTCCACCACCTGCTTCTCGGCCTCGCTCAGCTCCTCGCCGGTGTGGTTCTCGATGTTGGCCAGGGCGTTGGTCACGGGCTTCAGCAGGCTTTCCAGGCGATCGATCTTCTCGTAGTACAGCTCCATCTGGGCCTTCATGGAGAAGTCGATCCCTGACTTGATGACGGTGCGGGTGGCGCCCGGAGCCCCGGCCGTGGCGCAGCGCACCCCGCGCAGGGCCACCACCTCGCCCCCGGCGATGCGGCCGTTGGGCACCAGGATGGCTCCCCGGCAGTGCACCTGGGAATGGGTGATCTCCTTGGTCACCAGGATGTCGCCGTCGGCCGTCACGTCGGCCTCGCGAATGTACTTGGCCTCGACGTCGCACAGGGCGCGAATGGTGTGTCCCTCGCCGCCCAGGATGCCGCCGGCCACGGTCAGGGAGCCGCCGCAGGTGATGGTGGCGGCCTCGACCATGCCCTTGACCACGATGTCGCCGTCGGCCTCCAGGACCGATCCGGCCAGCACATCCCCGGAAATGGTCACCGACCCCGTGTGGTGGATGTTGCCCGTGGCCAGGCCCACGTCGCCGGTCACCTGGTACACCTCGTCCACGGCCAGGGTGCTGTCGGTGAAGCGCACCCGTCCGTCCAGGTCCGAGTAGAAGGCGGTGCTGGGACCCTCGTCCACCTGGGTGACGCCCTTGCCGCAGCGGACCCGCAGCTTCTCGGGTTTTTCCACGGGAATCTTGTTGCCGAAGATGTCCTGCCCGGGCTCGCCTTCCATCTCGTGGTACAGGCGCAGCAGCAGCTCGTTGCGGTGGACGGCGCAGTTCTCCACCTTCTCGCGGAAGTCGATCTGGTCCGTGGCCTCGTTGACCAGCCAGCCCTCGGCGAAGTAGGGGCGGGACCAGTGCATCTCGGCCGAGCGGGGCGGGATGGCCGGGGTGCCCATGATCAGGGGATGCTTCTGCAGATCCCGGCCGGGCACGGCGATCTTCTTCAGGATCTCCTTAACCGTTTCCCGGTCGGGGATCTCGGGCAGCTCCATGGCCTCCAGGTCGGCGTAGATGCGCACCGCCCACTTGTCGGGGGTGCCGGCCGGGTCGGGGCAGTCCAGCAGGATGCGTACGTTGTCCTTGCTGGGGCGCAGCCAGTATTCCACGGGGCCGCCGGGATCCTCGGCATCCAGGGCCTCCTCGTCGTCCCCGTCCTCGTCCCACGCCGAGACGGGCCCCTCCTGGCGGGGGGGCTGGTCCTGGGCGTCGGCAGACGGCGGCGCGGGGGAAGGCGGCGCGGAATCGTCCGCGAGCAGCTCTTCCAGCAGGTCGCCGGCGTCGGGTGTTGTGGTGCTCTCGGTACCCATTTCCCGTTTCCATCGGGCGTTGCGGAACGTGGGGTCCCACGCGGTGGAACCCCGGCTTCATATCGATGGTATCGTCAAAAATGGACCCGTATTTACCAATTATCGGGAATTTTCCAGCTTTTCCCGGGAGTGGAGGGTACCGCCCACGATGACGGCGTGGGCCGGTTCGGGGTGGCACAGCAACAGGGCCGCCAGGGGGTCGTCGGCGCCGTCGTAGCCGATGGCCGACAGGTCGAAGACGGCGGCGTCGCAGGCCATGCCCGCCTTCAGGCTGCCCACGTCCTCACGGCCCAGACAGCCGGCCCCGCCCAGGGTGGCCATCTCCAGCACCTCGGCCACGGTCATGCCCGCCGCGCCGTGGATGACCCGGTGCAGCAGCAGGGCCTGCCGCAGCTCGGCCAGCAGGTTGGAGCTGTCGTTGCTGGCCGAACCGTCCACGGCCAGGCCCACGGGCACCCCGGCGGCCCGCAGGTCGCGCACCCGGCACACGCCGCTGCCCAGGCGCATGTTGCTGGTGGGGCAGTGGGCCACGCCCACGCCGGCGGCGCCCAGGCGGGCGATCTCGTCGTCGTTGAACCAGATGCCGTGGGCCAGCCACACGTCCCTGGTCAGCCAGTCCACCGATTCCAGGAAATCCACCGGGCGCTGGCCGTACATCTTCAGGCAGTAGTCGTTCTCGTCCCTGGTCTCGCAAAGGTGGGTGTGCAGGCGGACGTTGTGCCGACGGGCCAGCACGGCCGTGTCGCGCATGATCTCGGGTGTCACGCTGAAGGGCGAACAGGGGGCCAGGGCCAGGCGCACCATGGCGCCGGGGGCGGGGTCGTGGTAGCGGCTGATCAGGCGCTCGCTGTCGGCCAGGATGGTGTCGGCGTCCTGCACCACCGTGTCGGGGGGCAGCCCGCCGTCCTTGCGCGAGCGGGTCATGCTGCCCCGGGTGGGGTGGAAGCGGATGCCCGTTTCCCGGGCGGCCTCGATGGTGATGTCGATGAGCTCGTCCGAGGCGTCTACCGGAAACAGGTAATGGTGGTCGGTGGTCAGGGTGCAGCCCGAGCGCATGAGCTCGCGGAACCCCACCAGGGCTCCCTCGTAGAACTGCTGGTCGCTGAGCTTGGCCCACACCGGATACAGGGTGGTCAGCCAGTCGAAGAGCTCGCTGTCCACGGCGTCGCGCCAGGCGCGGGTGCGGGTCTGGTACAGGTGGTGATGGGTGTTGATGAGACCGGGCAGCACCACGCAGCCCCTGGCGTCGAAGGTGCGGAACTGGTCGCGGGGGATCTCCTGGATGAGGTCGGGTACCCGGCCACTGCCCACGGCCAGCACCATGCCGTCGCGGGCGGCCAGCCAGCCTCCGGTCAGGATGGTCCGGTCGGAATCCATGGTCACCAGCACCTCGGCGTCGTGCAACAGGAAGAGATCATCGCGCGGCATGGAAAGTCCTACCTTAAAAGAGGTTTTGTTAATGGCCTGACAGGAGTATCCTGTCTGGTTAAAGTTGGTTTAAATGACGCTTTCAACAATCAGGATAATTGACGGAAAGCAGGAATGCCATGTGGGAACTCAAAGACTATCGCCTGGCCGCTGACCCGGCCGAGGCGCTGCACCTGTTGCGGGAAGGGCCCGGGGTGGGCCGCTTCATCGCCGGCGGCACCGATCTTTTCCTGGACCGGCCCCCGTGCGACTTCGTGGTGGACATCAGCCGCGCCGGCCTGGACGGCGTGGCGGTGAGCGACCAGGGTGACCTGGCCATCGGCGCCGCCACCACCCTGCAGACCCTGGCCGAGAGCGAAGCCGTGGGCGAGTTCGCCGGCGGCGCCCTGGCCCGGGTGGCCGCCCTGTGCGGCAACCGTCCCGTGCGCACCACCGCCACCCTGGGGGGCAACCTGTGCCAGGCCCTGCCTTCGGCCGACATGGCCCCGGTGTTGCTGGCCCTGGACGCCACCTGCCTGATCATGGGCCAGGACGAGCAGGGCGAGGTGGAACAGGAGAGCGTGCCCCTGAAGGATTTCTTCGTGGGCCCGCGCCTGACGGTTCTGGAGGGCCGCCTGCTGGCCGGCCTGTACCTGCCCGCCGCCTCCCGCGGCTGGCGCTGCTACACCCGCAAGTTCACCCGCAGCGCCGAGGATATCTGCCTGGTGCAGGTGGCCGTGTCCCTGGGGGTGGAGCAGGGCGTGGTGCGGGAAGCCCGCATCGCCCTGGGTGCCGTGGCGCCCGTTCCCCTGCGCAGCACCCTGGCCGAGAACATGCTGGTGGACCAGTCCCTGGAACAGCTGACCGACGATGTCCTGCGTGACGCCGCCGAGATCGCCGCGGGCGAGGCCCAGCCCATCGACGACCATCGGGCCTCGGCCGCTTACCGCCGCGATCTGGTGCGGATCCTGACGCGCCGGCTGCTCATCCGCGCCCTGCAAGACAACGAGGAAGGAGGTGCGGCATGATCCTGTCGTGCGAAATCAACGGCCGGGCGGTGCAACTGAACATCGCTCCGGGAGAGACCTTGCTGCACGCCCTGCGCGAAGCGCGTTACCTTTCGGTGAAGCGGGGTTGCGAATCGGGCGATTGCGGGTCCTGCACCGTGCTGCTGGACGACCAGCCCGTGAACTGCTGCGTGGTGGCCGCCGCCCGCTGCGCCGGGCGCCGGGTGACCACCCTGGAGGGCTTGCTGGACGATCCCCTCATGAAGCGCCTGCAGCGGGACATGGTGGACGCCGCCGCCGTGCAGTGCGGTTATTGCTCGCCGGGCATGCTGATCTCCCTGTACGCCCTGCTGCGGGACAACCCCGACGCAGGGGACCATGACATCCGCCACGCCCTGACGGGCAACCTGTGCCGCTGCACGGGCTATGTGAAGCCGGTGCAGGCCGCCCTGGGCGATATCAAGGACAGGGAGGTGCAGTCATGAGCAGGACCGACCCGGCCCTCAAGGATCTGCCCGCCGGCAGCCGCCCCGGCAGCACCAAGGTGGTGGGCAAGAACGTGACCAAGGTGGACGCCTTCAAGCTGGCCAAGGGCCAGCCCGTGTTCACCGACGACTACACCCGTCCCGGCATGCTGTACGCCAAGGTGCTGCGTTCGCCCCACGCCCACGCCCGCATCCTGGACGTGGACGTGAGCCAGGCCCTGGCCCTGGACGGGGTGGTGGACGTGATCTGGCACAAGGATGTCAAGCCCATCGCCCACACCCGGGCGGGGCAGAGCTATCCCGAGCCCTCGCCCTACGACACCTACATCCTGCCCGACAAGGCCCGCTTCATCGGCGACCGCGTGGCGGTTGTGGCGGCCGAGACCCTGGCCGCGGCCGAGGCGGCCCTGGAGCGTATCCAGGTGCAGTACGAGGTGCTGCCGGCTTTGACCGACCCCCGTGACGCCCTGACCCGCACCGACGTGCTCATTCACGAGAAGGCCGACTCGCGGGGCATCAGCGAGGCGGGCAAGACCAACGTGGCCGCCCGCATCGACAAGCAGGTGGGCGATGTGGACGCCGCCCTGGAGCGCTGCGACCTGGTGGTCAAGCGCGAGTACCACCTGCCCCGGGTGCAGGCCAGCCACATCGAACCCCACGTGTCCATGGCCTGGTTGGACGAGGACGACCGCCTGATGGTGCGCACCAGCACCCAGGTGCCTTTCCACCTGCGCCGCATGCTGGCCCGCATCCTGGAGATGCCCGAGGCCCGCATCCGCGTCATCAAGCCCCGGGTGGGCGGCGGCTTCGGCGACAAGCAGGAGCTGGTGGTGGAGGATCTGGTCTCGGTGCTGGCCATGCGCACCGGGCGGCCCGTGCGGCTGGAATTCACCCGTGAAGAGGAGCTGGTGGCCGCACGCCTGCGCCACCCCCAGACCATCACCATGACCACCGGCGTCATGAAGGACGGCACCATGCTGGCCAACCGCATGCACGTGCTGGCCGACACCGGCGCCTACGGCAGCCACGCCCTGACGGTGCAGGGCAACACCGGGCAGAAGGTGCTGCCCATGTATCCCCTGCCCAATATCCATTTCGTGGTGGAGTGCGTGTACACCAACAATCCCATCAGCGGGGCCTTCCGCGGTTACGGCGCGCCCCAGGGCTGCTTCGCCCTGGAGTGCCACATGGACGAGGTGGCCCGCGAGCTGGGCATGGACCGCCTGGAGCTGCGCAAGAAGAACCACATCCGCCTGGGGGACACCGACCCCTTGAGCGCCAAGCTGGGCGAGGGCAAGGAAGGGCTGGTGCGCATCGTGCGCAGCACGGGCCTGGACGAGGCCATCAGGCTGGGTTGCGAGGCCATCGGCTGGGGCGACAAGCCGGCGGCAACCCGCCCCGAGCGGCGGCGCGGCCTGGGCATGGCCCTGGCCATGCAGGGCTCGGGCATCGCCGGCGTGGACTGGGGCGCGGCCACGGTCAAGCTGAACGACGACGGCAGCGTGAACCTGACGGCCGGGGCCACGGACATCGGCCAGGGGTCGGACACCATCCTGGCCCAGCTGTGCGCCGAGGAACTGGGCCTGAAGACCGAGCAGGTGTTGGTCCTGAGTTCGGACACCGACCTGACGCCCTTCGACGTGGGCGCCTACGCCAGCAGCACCACCTACATCTCGGGCGGCGCGGTGGTCAAGGCCAGCGTCCAGCTGCGCGAACAGCTGGCCGAGGTTCTGTCTCAACACTGGGATTGCCCGGCCGAAGAGATCGTGTTCGCCGAGGGACAGGCTGTCTCCCCGCAGGGACAGGTCATGACCATGCAGGATGTGGCGCTGCACTGCCTGTACAAGGCCATGGTGCAGCCCATGGCCACGGCCAGCCACATGAGCAACGAGTCGCCGCCGCCCTTCGCTGCCCAGTTCGCCGACGTGGAGGTGGACACGGAGACCGGCCAGGTCTTCCTGAACCGCTTCGTCTCGGCGGTGGATTGCGGCACGGTCATCCACCCCCGCATGGCCGAGGGCCAGATCGAGGGGGCGGTGGCCCAGGGCATGGGATATGCTCTGTTCGAGGAGGTCCTGCTGGACGGGGAGGGGCGGGTGCTGAACCCCAACTTCCTGGACTACAAGATCGCCACGGCCCTGGACATGCCCGAGATGCACACTATCCTGGTGGAGACCGACGAGCCCAGCGGGCCCTTCGGGGCCAAGGCCGCCGGCGAGGTGCCCATCGACGGGCCGGCTCCGGCCATCGTCAACGCCATCAGCGATGCCCTGGACGGAGTGCGGGTGTATCGCATTCCCGCCACGGCCGAGCGGGTGTGGCAGGCCATGAAAGACGCGCGAGAGGATTCGTAGCGATAAGAACCCGCCGGGTGGCGCGTGCCGGCCGGCGGGCAAACCATGGAGAGGATGCTCATGAAAAAGCTGATGTTTCTGAACACCGCGGTGTTGCTGGGGCTGTTCCTGGTTGCCGGTTGCGGCGGCAAGACCGTTTCCCGCCTGGCCGTGGAAGAGCAGATCGATCTGTCCGGCGAGTGGAACGACGTGGACAGCCAGCAGGTGTCCCAGGCCCTGATGAGCCAGATCACCAGCGCGGCATGGGTGGAGGATTTCCGGGGCGAGAAGGGCAAGAAGCCCGTGCTCATCATCGGCAACGTGCGCAACAAGACCCCCGAGCATATCGCCGTCAAGACCTTCATCGCCGATCTGGAGCGCAGCTTCATCAACAACGGGCGGGTGAAGGTGGTGGCCTCGGCCGAGGAGCGCGACCAGATCCGTGCCGAGCGCGCCGACCAGCAGGAATTCTCCAGCCAGGAAACCATGAAGCAGTGGGGCCGCGAGAAGGGCGCCGACTACATGTTCATGGGCGAGATCAACAGCATCTTCGACCGCGAGGGCGGCAAGGCCGTCAAGTACTACCAGGTGGATTGCTACCTGGTGGACCTGGAGGACAACACCAAGGTCTGGGCCGGTTTCGAGAAGATCAAGAAGCTGGTGGAGCAGTAGACCGTGGCCGTGCGCCGCGCCAGGCGGGCTGACCGGGTCATCAGGTCGGCGGTGGGGCTTTGCCTTGCCGCCGGCCTGTTGCTGTTGAACGGATGCGCCACCTACAGCGCCAAGTTCGCCGATCTGAAACCCGAGCTGGCGGCCGGCGACTTCGACGGCGCCCTGGCCACGGTGGAGAAGCAGAGCGGCAACAAGGACCGGCAGCTGTACTACCTGGAGCGCGGCCTCATCCTGCACTACGCCGACCGCTGGGCCGAGAGCAACGAGGCCTTCGCCGCCGCCGAACGCACCGCCGACGAACTGTACCGCAAGAGCCTGACCGAGGGCGCCCTGTCCCTGTTCACCAACGACACCGCCATCAGCTACCGGGGCCGGCCTTTCGAGCTGGCCATGGTGCCCTTCTACAAGGCCTTCAACTACATCTACCTGGGGGATCGCGACGCGGCCCAGGTGGAGGCGCGGCGCGCCTCGCTGCTGCTGTCGAAGTACATCGACGCCACCCTGGACGGGTTGCGCGAGGAGGACCGCGACCAGCTGCAGCGCATCCGCAACGACGCCTTCCTGCTGTACTTCAGCGGCCTGCTGTACGACTGGGACGGCGAGATCAACGACGCCTTCATCGCCTACCGCAACGCCGCGGTGGCCTACCAGCAGAACCACGCCCTGCTGGGGGTGGAAATCCCGCCCACCCTGGCCAGGGACATGGAGCGGGTGGGGGCCCGGCTGGGTTTCCAGGACGAGCTGGAGCACGCGCGGCAAAGCTGCCCCGACGTGTATGCGGCGGCTGATCTGGGCCCGCTGCCCCAGCGCCCCCGCACCCCCGAGGATTACCAGCGCGCGGTGCGCTGGCCCGGCGGTCAGGGGCAGGTGGCGGTGTTCCTGGAGGCCGGTTTCGTGGCCCACAAGACCCAGGTGCGTTTCGATTTTCCTGTGTTCAAGGGCGAGGCCTACGACGATCCCGACTACTGGTCGTGGGAGCTGTACGGCGGCATGGGCGACTTCCACGCCATGGCCGAGGGGCACAAGGTGGAATACTGGGTGTCGGTGGCGGCGCCCGAGCTGCAGGACGTCCCGGGGAATATCGGGGGGGCGCGCATCAGCGCCGGCACTGCCGACGGCCACGTGGTGACCAGCCGGGTGTCCGACCTCAGCCGCGAGGCGCGCATCACCTTCGACGCCGAGAAACCGTCCATCTTCTTCAAGACCATCCTGCGCGGGCTGACCAAGTATCTGGCCAGCCGGGGGGCCGAGGAGGCCGGCGGCAAGCTGGCCAAGCTGGCGGCCAACATCTTCGGGGCCGTGACCGAGACGGCCGACACGCGCAGCTGGCTGACCCTGCCCGAGAACGTGCACCTGGCCCGGCTGAGCCTTGAGCCCGGGGTGTACGACCTGCGGGTTGATATCCTGGACCGCCGGGGGCGGGTCCTGGGCACGGAGACCATTCCCGGGGTGGAGGTCCGGTCGGGTGACTGGACCTTCGTGAGCCGGCGCATTTTCTAGCACGGGGATCCATCTGATTATCGCGGATGAGGAGGCGGTTGGTCACCGCCTTCTTTGGTTTGGGACCAGCCCTCATGTGGCCCCGAAAGGAAATGCAGGCGGACCTGGAACAGGATCTCCTCCCCTTGATCCTCGGACAAGAAGTGTCACAGATCAGCGCCGCAGCCGCAGCTCGCTCACGGGCAGTCCGCTGAAGGGCGCCCGACGCCACGACAACCGGTGGTCCAGGATGGCCCGCGCCACCGCCCGCCGCTCGTTGCTGGTCAGCTGCCGGGTCCAGGCGGCCAGCTCGGCGTCGCCGGGCTGGCGCTGCAGGATGTCCCGGTACAGGCATAGAAGGAAGTCGGTCCAGCCCTGGCCGCACCGTTCCAGGTATTCGGGATCCCCGAAGGCGGCGATGCGGATACGCCACTCCGGCGGGTACTCGGTCCAGTGGCGCGCCGTCCCCGGGGGCAGGGGCCAGCCGCGCCGGGCGGCCTTACGGCGGTACTCTTCGCTGTGGAAGAACTGGGTGGCCAGCCCCGTCAGGCGGGCCCGGGTGAGGGTGCGCTGCCAGGCGGCCAGCTCGTCGGGAGTGGGGTCGCGCTCCAGCAGGCCGGGGTAGATGCGCTCCAGGAAGTGGGGCAGCATCTCGCTGTCCTGCGAACCCGCGGCGGCCAGGTTTTCCAGGGCCAGGGCGCGGGTGTAGCCCGGCCCCACCCGCATGTGGCCGGTGAAATCGTCGGCCAGGAACTGGCTGAAAACGGTGGCCGCCAGCCCCATGACCACCGCCAGCCGCCAAACCGGGCGCCCCTGCAGGTACTGGCGGCACCAGATGAACATGGCCGCCCCCGTCACCGCCATGACCACCAGGTTGGGGGCGTGCACCAGGGCGAACACCGCCGCGCTCAGGGCCGCCGCCGCCGTGGTGCCCAGCCCCAACCGGGGCAACCGGCGCGCAGGCAGGATCAGGAAAACCGCCAGCTGGACCAGGGCGTAGGCGGGGTACAGCAGCAGGGACAGGCCCGCCGCCCGCAGGTCGGGGCGCACGCCCATGGCCAGCCCCAGCAGGGCGGGCAGGGCGATCACCGCCACATCCCACACCCAGAAGCGGGCCCCGCCCGCGCCTGCGGTCCCCCGGGGAGGGCCGGCCTTCAGCAGGGCCAGAGCCGCCAGCAAGGCGGCGCCCAGCAGCAGATAATCGGCCGTTCCGGTCTGGTTGGGACGATGCACCAGCCAAACCCCGGCCAGCAGCAGGGGGAAGTAGAGGATGAGCTGGGCGAAGGGCACCTGTGCGCCCAGGCCGCGGGCGTGCCCGGCGGCCACCCACAGCAGGGCCACGGCGGCGGCCCAGGCGGCCCCCGTCAGGGGCGTCAGCCCAGCCGCGCTCAGGGGGATGGGCAGCAGGCTCAGCTCCAGGGGGGACAGGGCCAGGCTCATGCCCAGCAGCACCACCGCCAGGCACAGGGCTACCCAGGCCAGGCCCATGATCAGCGCCGAGTTCTTCACGCGTCGTCCTTTCCGGCGGCCTGCAGCAGCAGCCGGGCCGCGTCGGCCACGCAATGGCCCAGGACTTCCAGGTTGTAGCCGCCCTCCAGGACGAACACCGCCCGCCCGGCGCAGGTGCGGCGGGCCAGATCCAGGATGCTGCGGCTGAGGCGGGCGAAGGCCGGGGTGCTGACTTCCAGCCCGGCCAGGGGATCCTGCGCGTGGGGGTCGTAGCCGGCCGAGACCAGGATGAAGTCGGGGGCGAAATCGGCCACAGCGGGCAGCAGGGTGTTTTCCCAGGCGGCCAGGAATTCCTGGTCACCCGTCCCGGCGGCCAGGGGCACGTTCAGGGTGAAGCCCGTGCCGGCTTCCCTGCCCCGGTCCCCGGCGCGCCCGGTGCCGGGGTAGTGGGGGAACTGGTGGCTGGAGGCGAAGAAGACCGAGGGATCGGCGGCGAAGATGTCCTCGGTGCCGTTGCCGTGATGCACGTCGAAGTCCAGGATGGCCACCTTGGGGGCCAGACCCTCGGCCTGCAGGGCGCGGGCGGCCACGGCCACGTTGTTGATGAGGCAGAATCCCATGCTGCCGGTGGCGGTGGCGTGGTGACCGCAGGGGCGTGGCAGGGCCAGGCCGTTGGCTTGCTCACCCCTGGCCACGGCCAGGCACAGGTCCACCAGGCCCCCGGCGGCGCAGCGGGCCAGGCCCCAGCTGCGTTCGGTGCAGTAGGTGTCGGGGTCCAGCCAGCCGCCACCCTGCAGGGCCACCCGCTCGATGCGCTGGGCCATGGCGGGGGTGTGGACGCGCTCCACCTCGGCGGCGGTGGCGGGGCGGGGCTCCACCAGGGCCAGGCGTTCCAGCAGGCCGGCGGCGGCCAGGGCGTCCAAGGCGGCCAGGTAGCGCTCGGGCCGTTCGGGGTGCTCGGGCTGGGCGTGAGCCGTGTTCTCGGGGTCGTGGAAGAGGGCGGTCATGGCGCTCCTGTGGGAGAATGCGGTGGCCGGATGCTGGCCGAACCCTATCAGGTCCCTTATCCCCTTTCAGCAGAATTCTGGCCCGGCAAGCCAGGGTTTCCATTTCCCGCAGAGGGGTGGGGGCCTTATTATGGAGGGCGACCATGCGCCCTGAAAGCCCTGAACGACCCTGATCGTCCTGATCGCCCTGTTCCGACCCCAACCCCCGAGGTCCACCGTGCAGGAAAACGTGCAGCACCTGGTCGAGAAGATCCGCGACTCCATCATCGGCGACGAGCGCGCCCTGGACGGCCCCTACGGTCCCCGGCGCATGACCTACGCCGACTACACGGCCAGCGGCCGCTCCCTGGGCTTCATCGAGGACTTCATCCGCGAAGAGGTGCTGCCCCTTTACGCCAACACCCACACCGAGACCAGCAGCACCGGTCTGCAGACCACGCGCTTCCGCGAGGACGCCCGGCAGATCATCCTGGATTCGGTGGGAGGCGACCCCGAGCGGGACGTGGTGATCTTTTGCGGGTCGGGGGCCACCGGGGCCATCAACAAGCTCATCGACATCCTGAACCTGCGCATCCCGCGCAACCTGGACGACAGCCACAAGCTGAGCGACTGCATTCCCCCCGAGAAGCGGCCGGTGGTGTTCATCGGCCCCTACGAGCACCACAGCAACGAGCTGCCCTGGCGCGAGAGCATCGCCGACGTGGTGACCATTCCCGAGGACGAGAACGGGCAGATCGACCAGCAGCACCTGGAGCGCGAGCTGGTGCGCTTCGCCACCCGCCCCCTGCGCATCGGATCGTTCAGCGCGGCCAGCAACGTGACGGGCATCGTGTCCGACACCCGGGGCATCTCGCGCCTGCTGCACAGCCACGGGGCCCTGGCCTTCTGGGATTTCGCCGCCGCCGCGCCCTACGTGGACATCGAGATGAACCCCGTGGATGGGCCGAACGGGGGGCGCCTGGCCTACAAGGACGCCGTGTTCATCTCGCCCCACAAGTTCATCGGCGGGCCGGGCACGCCGGGGGTGCTGGTGGTCAAGCGCGAGCTGCTGACCAACCTGGTGCCCTCGGTGCCGGGGGGCGGCACCGTCAGCTATGTCAGCCCGGACGAGCACACCTACCTGGCCGATCACGCCCACCGCGAGGAGGGGGGCACGCCGGCCATCATCGAGGCCATCCGCTCGGGCCTGGTCTTCCACCTGAAGCAGGCCGTGGGCGCCGGCAACATCGAAAAGCTGGAGCACGGATTCGTCCAGCGGGCCACCGAGAACTGGTCGGCCAATCCCCACATCCAGATACTGGGAAATTTGAACGCCACCCGGCTGTCCATCGTCTCCTTCGTCATCAAGCACGGCCAGGACCAGGTGCTGCACCACAACTTCGTGGTGGCCCTGCTGAACGATCTGTTCGGCATCCAGGCCCGCGGCGGCTGCAGCTGCGCCGGCCCCTACGGGCACCGGTTGCTGGGCATCGATCTGGCCCGCAGCATGAAGTTCCACGAGGCCATCGACGCCGGCAGCGAGGGCATCAAGCCCGGCTGGGTGCGGGTGAACTTCAACTACTTCATCAGCGGCGAGGTCTTCCAGTTCATCCTGGACGCGGTGAACCTTCTGGCCCACGAGGGCTGGCGCTTCTTGCCCCACTACACCTTCTGCCCGGTGACGGGCATCTGGCGCCATCGCGAGGCCCGGCCCGGCACCGCCCTGCGCCTGACGGACATCTCCTACCAGTCGGGCAAGATGGCCTACCGGTCGCGCCACATCACCGAACCGGAGACGGCCTTCGCCGAGTATCTGAGCGAGGCCCAGGGCATCATCGAGAGGCTGAAAGCCGAGGCCGTGCCCGAGGTGGGACAGACCTGCCTGGAAGAGGGGCTGGAACGTCTGCGCTGGTTCCCCCTGCCCGGGGACGGACAGGAAAGTTAGAAGGGGAGGGCATAGTCCATGAGCGTCATCATCTGCGCCCACCGCGGTTCGTCGGGCAACGCCCCGGAGAACACCCTGGCCGCCCTGCGTATGGCGGTGGAGCACGGCGCGGCCCAGGCCGAGGTGGACGCGCAGCTGACGGCCGACGGCCAGGTGGTGCTGCTGCACGACGAGACCCTGGAGCGCACCACCAGCGGCACCGGCCCGGTGGTCGAGCACACCCTGGAGCAGCTGGCCGGGTTGGATGCCGGGGCCTGGATGGGGCCCGAGTGGCGGGGGCAGCGGGTCCCCACCCTGGAGGCCGCCCTGGCCGAGCTGGGGGACAGGCTGAGCTTCAACATCGAGCTGAAGGGCGCGGCGGTTCCCGGGCAGGAGGCCGATCTGGAGGACAAGGTGGTGGGCCTGGTGGCGGCCCGGAACCTGGTCCAGAGCTGCCTGCTGACTTCCTTCGACCACGCCCGCATCGACCGGCTGGGGGCCTCGTATCCGAATGAGATGCTGGGCTACATCGTCCCGCCCCTGGCCCCCTGGGAAGAGCTGCTGGACCACCCGGGGCAGGTGCTGAGCCTGCACGCCGCCCTGGTGGAGCGGACGGTGGTGGAGCGGGCCCACGCCGCGGGCAAGCAGGTCCACGTCTGGACGGTGAACACCGCCGCCGAGTTCCGCCTGATGCTGGCCGCCGGCGCCGACGCCCTCATCACCAACTTTCCCGACCGGCTGAGCGCCTTCCTGGCCCGGGGCTGACCGGGCGCCCTCCATTCCCTACTTGAGGAGCACCGCCGACGTGTGCAGCGACACGCCCTGGGCCCGCAGGCGCAGGAAGTAGGTTCCCGAGGCCACGGCCTGGCCCGCGTCGTCGCGCCCCTGCCAGATCACCTCGTGATGGCCCTCGGCCATGATCCGACCGCCCGTCAAATCCCTGACGCGGCGGCCCTTCACGTCGTACACCGCCAGGTCCACCGGCCCGGAACGGGGCAGCTCGAAGGCCACCGTGGTCAGGGGGTTGAAGGGGTTGGGATAACAGCCATGCAGGGCGTAGCCCGCCTGCTGGGGCGCGGCGTGGGCCACGTCGGGCAGGTCGTAAAGGATGGTCACGGCGTCGGAGTAGGTGGGCAGGCCGTTCCAGGCCAGGCCGAAAACGGCCAGGTCACCGGCCGGGGTGAGGGCCACATCCAGGGCCCAGTCGTTTCCGCCGCCGGGGGCGCCCCAGTCCGCCACCCATTGCAGGGTCCCGTCGGCATCGTACTTCACCGTGGTCCAGTCCCGGTCCTGGACCCCGTAGACGGTCAGGCCGGTGACGTAGACCCCACCTGCCGCGTCCACGGCCAGGGAGGCGGCGCTGCCCCCCAGGGAACCGGTGCTGTTGTGCTCGCGGTACCAGAGCAGCTGGCCGTCAGGGCTCCACTTGGCGGTTTGCATCCGGTCGCTGGTGCCCTCGGTGCGTCCGGCCGAAACCACCAGGGCATTACCCTGGGCGTCCAGCTTGAAGCGGGAGGGCTCCACGATGTCGCAGGGCTCGGTGGAGATGAAGCTGGTCCACAGGCGTTGGCCGGTGGCGGCGTCCACCTTCCAGATGCGCTCCTCGAACAGGCCGCAAAAGGACTCGGGATTGCCCACCATCACGGGGTTGCCGTCCGGGCCCACCTCCACCCCGGCGTACTCGAAGAAGCCGCCGAAGTTGCCGGTTTCGGTCTCGGTCCAGGCCAGTTCCCCGGTGGGGTCGATCTTGAACAGGGCGTTGGCGTTTTCGCTCTCGGTCAGGCCCAGGATCAGGCCGGCCACGTAGGCGCTGCCGTCCGGGCCCACGGCCACATCGCAGGGCAGGTCCATGTCCAGGCCCAGGGCGGGCAGCAACAGCTCCCACAGCAGTTCGCCGGCGGGGGAATAGCGCACCACCAGGATCCTGTCCTGGTCGGGGGCCGCCACCGTCAGGGCCCCGTCGTCGGCCACGGCCAGGCTGGGCTGGTGGTCCATGGAGAACCAGCCCTCCACCGGCCGCAGCACTTCCCAGACCAGGTTGCCGGCCGGGTCGTGGACCACCGTGGCCAGGTTCCGCGGCAACTGCCCGCTGACGCCCACCACCGCGATGTTGCCCCCGGGCTGCAGGGCCAGGTCCGAGGGGCTGTCGAAATAGGGGCCGCCCCAGGTGCGGGACCACATCAGCTGCCCGTTCCCGTCCAGGCAGTTCAGGAAGAAGTCCTCGCGGGAGTCGGCGGCGATGGCGTGGTAGCTGGAACCGGTGACGAAGAGACGGCCCAGGGCGTCGCACACCCCGCCGACCACCTCGTCCGTCAAGGAGCTGGGTCCGTTCCAGGTGTGGGACCAGGCCTGGGCGGGGGGCTGCTCCAGGGCCAGGGCCAGGACCGGGAACAGGGGCAGGAACACGAACAAGAACAGCACCCCGCGGGGGGTGGGGGCAAAGCGCAGCATGATGGATCTCCCTCCGTACCATCGAAAGAATAAAAGCACACAAAAAAAGTATACTTTTATTCGTGGGACGGGGGAAGCTATTTCGGCCCCTGCCCGGGAGGGAAAAGAGGCCTAGCGCGAGGCCCACTCCAGGGTGTCCAGATATTGCAGCAACTGTCCGGCGCTGCGGAACTTGCGGTCCATGAGGCTGGACTTCAGGCCGCACACGATGCCCTTGATCTCGGGAGGGTGGTGGCGGTAGTGCCGGGCGCCTCCCAGCACGTCGTAGAACACCCGCACCATCTGATGCACATCCTGGCGCACCAGGGCCGAGCGGGCCGGGCCCAGATCCAGCAGGTCCAGCAGCTTCACGTGGAAGCCCGTTCCCGCCCTCCGCACGATGATGTTCTCGTCGTGGATGTCGCCGTGGTATTCTCCCAGGTCATGGATGGGCTCCAGGCCCTCGGCCAGGGCGCGCAGCAGGTGCAGGGCCTGGAAGAAGTCCAGGCGCCGGCCGGGCTGGCGCTTCAGGAAAGCGGCCAGGCTCTCGCCGTGCTCGAAATCGGCCACCAGCACCGTGCAGTGCCGGCCGTCCATTTCAACCTCTTCCTGGGTGCGGTATTGCAGCAGGACCGGGCAGTGGCCCAGGCGGTGCAGCTTGCGGGCGCTCCAGCTGACCGTGCGGTCGCGGGGGTCGCGGATAGGATGGTAGATCTTCAGGGTGCGGTCGATGCCCGTCTTCTTCTCGCGGACCAGATAGACGTTGGCCTCCCAACCCTTGCCCAGGACCTCCAGAACGCGGTACTTGCCGGCCACCAGGTCGCCGGGGGCCAGGGACTGGTGGGTGCGCTGTTTGCGGGGCTGGGTGGGCATCGGGATCTCCGTCACTTCCGTCACAAAGGGGCCTGAACCCGAAGCCGGGGCTGGTGGGTGGCGGAACGCTAAGTCGCGGCCGGCTTCCCCGTCAAACTAAATTCGCGGGCGGCGCAGGTGCCGTCATGGAAGGGCTGGGAAAAGGCCGGTCCAGGGGCTATTCTGGTCCCATGGACCTTTCAAGAATTTCCCTGGCGCGGTACCCCGACACCGGCCCGGCCAACCTGCGGGCCTGGGACGCCGCCGACCAGTTCCTTTTACGACAGCTGACCGAGGATGGGCTGCCCCTGGCGGGCCGCCCGGTCCTGGTGGTGAACGACGCCTTCGGGGCCCTGACCGTGGCCCTGGCCCTGGCCGGTGCCCGGGTCGTCACCTGGAGCGATTCCCGCCTGAGCGAGCTGGCCCTGGACCAAAACCTGGCGGCCGCCGGGCTGGAGCCGGGGGCGGTGATCAGGGTGCCCGGTCACCAGGATCCGACCGACCAGTTCCCGGAACAGCCTGCCCACCTGGTGCTGCTGAAGATCCCCAAGAACCTGGCCTGGTGGCGGGACAGCTTGTTGCGCCTGCGGCCGGTGCTGGCCCCGGACACGGTCATCCTGTCCGGGGGCATGATCAAGCACATCCCCCGGCGGGCCTACACACAGCTGCAGGAAAGCCTGGGGCCCACCCGTACGGGGCTGGGCTGGAAGAAGGCCCGGCTGGCCCACAGCAGCTTCGACCGGTCCCTGGTGCTTCCCCCGGGGGAAGAAGAGGCCCGGGTGAAGGTACCAGACTTCAATCTGGTCCTGCATAACCGGGCCAACGTGTTCTCACGGCAGAAGCTGGATCTGGGGGCGCGGCTGTTGCTGGCCCATCTGCCCCAGGTGGGTGGTGGCGCCCGGGTGGCCGACCTGGGGTGCGGTAACGGGGTGCTGGCCCTGGCCTGCAAGCGGCAATATCCGGAGGCGGAAATCCTGGGGATCGACGAGAGCTATCAGGCTGTCGCCAGCGCCCGCGACAACGCCCGGGACAACGGGCTGGCGGTGGATTGCCAGGTGGGGATTGATCTGTCCCTGGTGGCGCCGGGTAGCCTGGATCTGGTGCTGTGCAACCCGCCCTTCCATCAGGACCGGGTGGTGGGGGACGCCGCCGCCCGCGCCATGTTCGCCACGGCGCACCGGGCCCTGCGTCCCGGCGGCGAGCTGCGTCTGGTGGGCAACGCCCACCTGGGCTACCACGCCCGCCTGAAAGAGCTGTTCGGAGGCTGCGCCCTGGTGGCCGAGGATCGCAAGTTCGTGGTGCTGTCGGCCCGCCGCTGAGAACGGATTCCTACCGATACAGGGCCCGCACCGCGTCCCAGCTGGAGGTTTCCACGGGCAGGGCGCTGTCGTAGGTCACCACCAGGTACACGGCGGTGGCCTGGCCCCAGCTGGAGGCCGCGCTGGCGTAGGAACCGGGGGTGTACATGATGCTGGCGGGTCCGCAGGCCAGGCCCAGGCGCAGCAGGCCGTCCTCCAGCAGGGGCCAGTCGGCGTGGGTGTCGTCCAGCAATTCCTGGGTGAAGTCGAAGGCGCCGAACCCCGCGGGGAACGCGTGGCTGTAGCTGGCGATCCAGCCGGTGGCGCCGCCGTCGCCGCAGCTCACTTCCAGGGCGGCGGGGCGGGAGATGCTGCCGTAGGGCTGGCTGATGTCCACGTACAGGACTTCCTGGTATAGCCCCACCACGCGCAGGGCCAGCCGGGAAATGGCGGCCATGGGCAGCTCCACCTGGAATTCCAGGGTGGACTCGGCGTCCGGGAAGTCAGGGCTGACCATGGGCACGGCCAGGGTGGTTTCTTCGGCGGGGGAAAGAGCGGGCACGGCCAGGCTGGCCAGCAGGCCGCCGAGCAGGACCAGGTTACGGAACATGGCGATCATCCCCCCGGGCAAGAATTGAGCGAGACCGGAGCATCATAGCACAGCCGGGGCCGGGGGTGGGGCGGTTTTCAGCTTGCGAAATCCACCGCCAGCAGGGTGACGATCTTCTCCAGCCCGGCCTGGTCCGCCGGTCCGAAGGCCGCCGCTTTGTCCGAGTCCACGTCCAGAACCGCCACCAGGCACCCGGCGGCATCGCGCACCGGCACCACCACCTCGCTGTTGCTGCGGCTGTCGCAGGCCACGTGGCCGGGGAAGGCGTGCACGTCGTCCACCAGCAGGGTCTCACCCTGGTTGAAGGCGGCCCAGCACACCCCGTCGGGGCCGGGCAGCACGGCGCAGGCCAGGGGACCCTGGTAGGGGCCCACAACCAGCTTCCCGTCTTTCAGCAGATAGAATCCCGTCCAGAAGAAATGGGGCATCTTGCCGGCCAGCAGGGCGCAGATGGTGGCCATGCGGGCGATGGGGTCAGGGGTCTGCTTGGGTCCGCGATTCAGCAGCTCGTCCAGCTGGGTGTAGACACGCTCGTAGCGCGCGGCGAGCTGGGTGCTCCGGTGGGCCACGGGGTTTCCTTTCAGAGTTTGCGGGGAAGGTACTGTCCGCCGGGCTGGTCCATGACCAGGCGCCCGGCGCTGACAACCTGGCGGCCGCGGAGGAACACGTCCCGCACGGCGCCCTGCACTTCCTGGCCGGCCCACAGGCTGCCGGCGGTGTCGCTCTGGCCCAGGGGCTGCCAGCGGTAACGGGCCTCGGGATCGAAGACCACCACGTCGGCGTCGTGCCCCGCTTCCAGCCGGCCCTTGCGGCCCGTCAGGCCCATGAGCCGGGCGGGTTGTTCGGCCACCAGCTGTTGCCAGCGCAGGGCGGGCAGATCACCCAGCACCACCAGCCGGCTGAAGCTGTGAACCAGCCGCTCGCCCACGCCGCCGCAGCCGTTGGGAACCTGGTGAAAGCCCCCGGCGGCGCGGGCCGACTTGACCCGCAGCGGGAACTCGCAATGGTCGGTGCTGATCATGTCGAACTCGCCCCGCACCACGGCCTTGCGCAGCTCGATGCAGCTGTCGGCCTTGCGCAGGGGAGGGGAGCAGATGGCGGCCAGGGCCGCCTCGTGGCCCGACTCGTACAGGGAACCATCGGCCAGCAGATGGTGCAGGCAAACCTCGCCCAGCAGGGTCTGCTCGGGGTGCCGGGCCCGGGCCTCGTCCAGCAGTTCAATGGAGCGGGCCAGGCTCATGTGGACGATCTCCAGGGGGCAGCCGGTCTTGACGGCCAGCTCCAGCACCTGTTCCACGGCCTTGACCTCGGACTTCTCGGTGTGGGCCATGGGATGGTAGCGGGGCCCGATGCGTCCGGCGTTCAGCAGCACGTCCTGGGACAGGGCGTTCATCTCGCCGTCCTCGGCGTGGACCAGCAGCAGTCCGCCGGCCTCCTTGACGGCGTCCATGAGCAGGGCCATCTGCTCGGGGGCCAGCATGAGGCGGTCCTTGTAGGCCAGGAAGCCCTTGAAGGTGGGCACGCCGGCGGCCACCAGGGCGGGGATCTCGGCCAGGCGCTCGGGGGCCGTGTTCACCACGGTGCAGTGCAGGCCGTAGTCGCACAGGACCTGCCCGTCGGCCATGCCCTGCCAGCGGGCCACCGCCGCGGCCAGGGCCTCGTCGGGCATGGGGTTGGCGAAGTCGATGACCGTGGTTGTGCCGCCCAGCAGGGCCGCCTCGGCCGATTCGCGCCAGCCCAGGCTGCTGATTCCGCCGCCCAGGGGCATGCCGAAATGGGTGTGGGCGTCCACGCCGCCGGGCAGCAGCCACAGGCCGCGGGCGTCGAAGGTGGCTGCCCCGTCGGGAAGGGCATGGTCGGGGGGATGCACGGCCGCGATGCGCTCGCCGTCCAGTTCCAGGACGGTGGGGCGGGGGCCCTCGGTGGTCAGGATTTTGCCGTTGATGATGAACATGCAGGAATAAATAGAAGAAAAAACCCATACAGGCCAGCACATTCCCCGTGGAAGGATTTCATTGTGGGGGAACCGGTTTTGGGTCAGAATGGCCCCCGAGCAGATCAACCGCCGGGCCACGCGCCCGGCCATGCCGTTTTCCATCCGGAAGGAGACTCCCGTGAAGTTCCTGAAAATCGCCCTGGTTCTGGTGCTCATCCTGGGTCTGGTGGGCTGCGCCAACATGCGTCAACGCGACAAGGGCGCCGTGGTGGGCGCCGGCAGCGGCGCCGTCATCGGCGGCATCATCGGCCACCAGGCCGGCAACACGGCCCTGGGGGCCATCCTGGGTGCGGCCGTGGGCGGCGCGGCCGGGGCCTACATCGGCAACTACATGGACAAGCAGGCCGCCGAGATCGAGCGTGACCTGGAAGGCGCCACCGTCGAGCGGGTGGGCGAGGGCATCAAGATCACCTTCGACAGCGGCATCCTCTTCGCCGTGGATCGCGCCGAGGTGCAGGGCGCCGCGCGCACCAATCTGACCAACCTGGCGGTGATCCTGAACAAGTACCCTGACACCAACGTGCTGGTGGAGGGCCACACCGACGCCACCGGCAGCGACGAGTACAACCTGGGCCTGTCCCGCAACCGCGCCCAGGCCGTGGCCAACTACCTGTCCGGCCAGCAGGTGGACGCCACCCGCTTCACCATCATGGGCTACGGCGAGGGCCAGCCCGTGGCCGACAACGCCACCGCCGAGGGGCGCCAGGCCAACCGCCGGGTGGAGATCGCCATCATGGCCAACGACAAGCTGAAGGACGTGGCCGAGCGCAAGACCACGGACGGCTAAACCCCCCGGCAAGGAGCAGGAATGCAGCGGATCAAGAGCAACATCAGCACCCAGGACGCCGCCTTCAAGGAGAACGACCGCCTGAATCGCCGGCGCGCGGCCGAGCTGGCCGAGCTGCTGGGCAAGGTCAGGCTGGGCGGCAGCGAGAAGAGCCGCCGGCGCCAGCTGGACCAGAACAAGATGCTGGTGCGCGATCGCATCGAAAACCTGCTGGATCCCGGCGCGCCCTTCCTGGAGCTGTCCACCCTGGCCGCCCACGAGGTGTACCCCGACGAGGTGCCGGCGGCGGGCGTGGTGACGGGCATCGGGCAGATCCACGGGCGGCAGGTCATGATCGTGGCCAACGACGCCACGGTGAAGGGGGGCACCTACTACCCCATCACGGTGAAGAAGCACCTGCGGGCCCAGGAGATCGCCAAGGAGAACCACCTGCCCTGCATCTATCTGGTGGACAGCGGCGGCGCCTTCCTGCCGCGTCAGGACGAGGTGTTTCCCGATCGCGAGCACTTCGGGCGCATCTTCTACAACCAGGCCACCATGAGCGCCATGGACATTCCCCAGATCAGCGCCGTGCTGGGCAGCTGCACCGCCGGCGGGGCCTACGTGCCGGCCATGAGCGACGAGGTGGTCATCGTCAAGGAGCAGGGGACCATCTTCCTGGGCGGGCCGCCTCTGGTGAAGGCGGCCACCGGGGAAGAGGTCACGGCCGAGGAGCTGGGCGGGGGCGACGTGCACACCCGCATCAGCGGCGTGGCCGACCACCTGGCCAACGACGACGCCCACGCCCTGCGCCTGGTGCGGGACATCGTGGAGAATCTGGGGCCGGTGCGGACCGCGCGCATTCCCTGCAATCAGCCCGAGCCACCCCACTACGATCCCGAGGAGCTGTACGGCGTGGTCAGCCACGACCCCAAGCTGCCCTTCGACATCCGCGAGGTCATCGCCCGGGTGGTGGACGGCAGCCGCCTGCACGAGTTCAAGCCCCGCTACGGCACCAGCCTGGTGTGCGGCTTCGCCCACATCCACGGTTACAGCGTGGGCATCGTGGCCAACAACGGCATTTTGTTCAGCGCCGAGGCCCTGAAGGCCACCCACTTCATCGAGCTGTGCAACGCCCGGCGCATTCCCCTGGTGTTCCTGCAGAACATCACCGGGTTCATGATCGGCAAGCAGTACGAGCACGGGGGCATCGCCAAGGACGGGGCCAAGATGGTCAACGCCGTGAGCAACAGCACCGTGCCCAAGTTCACCGTCATCGTGGGCGGCAGCTACGGCGCCGGCAACTACGGCATGTGCGGCCGGGCTTATCAGCCGCGGCTGCTGCTCATGTGGCCCCAGGCCAAGATCTCGGTCATGGGCGGCGAGCAGGCGGCCGGCGTGCTGCTGACGGTGAAGAAGGACCAGCTGGCCCGGCGCGGCGAGTCCCTGACGGCCGAGCAGGAGAAGGAGATCGTCGATCCCATCCTGGCCAAGTACGAGCAGGAGGGCCACGCCTACTACAGCAGCGCCCGCCTGTGGGACGACGGCGTCATCGACCCGGTGCAGACCCGCGACGTGCTGGGCCTGGGCCTGGCCATGAGCCTGAACGCCCCCATCGAGCCGGTGAAGTTCGGCGTTTACAGGATGTAGTTCTTGACCCGGATCGCTCATGAAGGAGCTACTGCGGATGGTCGCAACCCGTTCAGATAAGGCGTTCTCGAACTGGCTCGGTCAACGGGCGGCAAATCCGTCCGGATCGGGTACGCATCCTTGGCCAGTTCTTGCGAGCACCTGTCCTGAAACGGTTTTTCCTCATCCTCGTTGCGCTCCTTCAGGGGCATTCCGGGTCAATGGGAGTTTCCATGCCAATTAGGACCCAACCCCAGGGCCGCGTTCTCGTGGTCACCATCGACAACCCCGAGGTGAAGAACGCCTTCAGCAAGGCCACCATCGCCGAGCTGCAGGACGTGTTCGACGCCGTGGCCTACCGTGACCCCCTGCCGCCTCGGGTGGAGGGCGCGGCGGATATCGGCCCCGGGGGGCGTTACCGCCCGCACGTCATGGTGCTGCGGGCCGTGGGCAACGTCTTCTGCGCGGGGGCCCACCTGGGCGAGATGAAGGAACTGGGCGAGGCCGACTACCAGGAGAACCTGGCGGCCGCCCTGGATATGGGCGCCATGTTCCGCGCGGTGCGCAACTGCCCGGTGCCCGTGGTGGCCCGGGTGCAGGGACCGGCCCTGGGCGGGGGCGCAGGGCTGGTGGCCGCCTGCGATATCGTGGTGGCCGCCCCCGAGGCCCGTTTCGCCTTCACCGAGGTGCGGTTGGGCCTGGTGCCGGGGGTGATCTCGCCCCTGGTCATCGATCGCCTGGGCAAGCGCGCCGCCCGGGTGGCCTTCCTGACGGCCGATCCCCTGGATTGCGCCACGGCCCGCGAGCTGGGCCTGGTGGACCGCGCAGCTTCCTCGGCCGCGCATCTGGACGCCGAGGTGGAAGAGGTGGTGAACAGCCTGCTGAAGGGCGGCCCCGAGGCCCTGGCCCTGTGCAAGAGCCTGCTGGAGGGCGCCCAGAGCCTGGGCTTCGCCCGCAGCGGCGAGCTGTGCGCCCGCATGATCGCCGACGCCCGCACCAAGCCCGAGGCCCAGGCGGCCTTGCAGGCCTTCTTCGCCAGGGAGAACGCGCCCTGGCTGCTGGACGAGCCCTGGCAGCTGTCAGAATAAAGGACAAGTGGAATGAGCCATAAGAGCGTTGACCTGATTCCCATCAACCGAGTGCTGGTGGCCAACCGTGGCGAGA
This sequence comes from Candidatus Krumholzibacteriia bacterium, assembly GCA_963674845.2. Taxonomy (GTDB): domain Bacteria; phylum Krumholzibacteriota; class Krumholzibacteriia; order LZORAL124-64-63; family LZORAL124-64-63; genus LZORAL124-64-63. The sequence continues at coordinate 415,631 of CAXXKE010000002.1, forward strand.
TCGCCGTGCGCGTCATCCGGGCCTGTCGCGAGATGGGCATCGGCACCGTGGCCGTGTGCAGCCAGGTGGACGGCCAGAGCCTGCACGCCCATCTGGCCGACCTGTCGGTGACCATCGGCCCGGCCGAGCCGGGGGAGAGCTACCTGCGCGCCGACCGCATCCTGGAGGCCGCCCGGGCCACCGATTGCGACGCCGTGCATCCGGGCTACGGCTTCCTGGCCGAGAACGCCGACTTCGCCCGGGCCTGCGCCCTGGCGGGGCTGAAATTCATCGGCCCCTCGCCCGAGGTCATCAGCAGCATGGGCGAGAAGACCGCCGCCCGGGCCATCATGGAAAAGGCCGGGGTGCCGGTGGTGCCCGGGGCCCTGCTGCCCGAACCCGACGCCGACGGCTCCTTCCCCGCCGACGGGGTGCAGGCCGCGGCCGAGCAGGTGGGCTTTCCCCTCATGGTCAAGGCCGCCTTCGGGGGCGGGGGGAAGGGCATGCGCCTGGTGCGCGACCCCGCCGACCTGCTCAAGGCCTGCCAGGGCGCCTGGCGCGAGGCCCGCGGCGCCTTCGGCAACGGCACCGTCTACCTGGAGCGCTTCATCGAGCGGCCGCGCCACGTGGAGTTCCAGATCTTCGGGGACCAGCACGGCCACCAGGTGCACCTCTTCGAGCGCGAGTGCAGCATCCAGCGTCGCCACCAGAAGATCATCGAGGAGACGCCTTCGCCCGCCCTGGACGACGCCCTGCGCGCCGAGATGGGGGCCGCCGCCGTGGCCGCCGCCGCCGCCGTGGACTACGAGGGCGCCGGCACCGTGGAGTTCCTGCTGGGCCAGGACCGGCAGTTCTACTTCCTGGAGATGAACACCCGGCTGCAGGTGGAGCACCCGGTGACCGAGCTCATCACCGGGGTGGACCTGGTGCGCACCCAGATACAGGTGGCCGAGGGGCGCCCCTTGCCCTGGACCCAGGACCAGCTGACGGCCACGGGCCACGCCGTGGAATGCCGGGTGTATGCCGAGGATCCCGAGAACAACTTCATGCCCAGCCTGGGAGAGATCCTGCTGCTGCACGAGCCCCAGGGGCCGGGGGTGCGCGTGGACAGCGGCGTGCGCCAGGGCGATGAGGTGACCATGCATTACGACCCCATGATCGCCAAGCTCAGCGTCCACGCCGGCACCCGGCGCAACGCCCTGGACCGGGCGGTGGGCGCCCTGCAGGATTACGCCGTGCTGGGGGTGACCACCAACGTGGAATACCTCATCGCCATCCTGCAGGAGGGCGCCTTCATCGACGGCGAGCTGCACACCGGGTTCCTGGACGAGCACATGCCCGACTGGAGCAGCAACCGGGACCAGGACGCCGATCTGGCCCTGGCCCTGGCCGCCGTGGCCGAGCGCGAGAATCCGGGCGGGCGCCGGGCGGGCGTGGTGGCGGGTGGGGAAGGCTCCCAGGCCACCCGACCCACCCCCTGGAACAGCACGGGGCGTTTCCGCCTGCGCGGACTGGACTGAGATCGATCACGGCGCCGGGCGGGGGCCCGGGCCGCGGCCTTGCCGAAAGGAAGTTGAGCGTGTTGCTGCATTTCGTTTCCGACGACACCCAGGTGGCCGTCAACGTGCGCCGGGACGGCGCGGACTGGTTGGTGGACATCGACGGCCAGGAGGCGCCCCTGCAGGCTCTCCAGGACCGCACGGGGGTGTGGCTGGTGGACACCCACCAGGGCCGGCGGCGCCTGTGGGTGGCCGCCCGTGGCGACGAGCGTTTCGTCTTCTGCAACGGCAAGGTGCACACCCTGCGCCTGGTGGACCCCGACCAGCAGGCGGCGGACGAGGCCGGCGGAGGGCCGGTTCTGACGGCCGACATGCCCGGCAAGGTGGTGCAATTGCTGGTGGTCCCCGGCGACCGGGTGGAGGCCGGCCAGGCCCTGATCATCGTGGAGAGCATGAAGATGGAAACCGAGCTGGCCGCCCGGGTGGCCGGCACCGTTTCCTCCGTGGAGGTGGAGGCGGGCCAGGTGGTGGGACAGGGCGATACCCTGATCATCATCGAACCCGACGGCGAGGATTGATACATCCCAGGAGTTATATGTCATGACCAAATCCCTGCACGAATTGATCGCCGCCACCAACGAGCTGCGCTCCCTGCCCTCGACCACCATGCAGCTGACGACCCTGCTGGACGACGACACGGTGGATGCCTCGTCGGTGCTGGACATCATCGAGAAGGATCCCTCTCTCACCAGCAATCTGTTGAAGCTGGCCAACAGCGCCTACTACGGCATGCGCCGCCAGGTGGCCACCACCCGCGAGGCCCTGGTTCTGCTGGGCAACCAGACGGTGGTGAACCTGGCCTTCGCCGCCAGCATGGGTGACGTGATGCGTGGTCCCCTGGCCGCCTACCGCATGGGGCGGGACCAGATGTGGCATCACGCCCTGGGCACGGCTCTGGGCGCGGCTTTCCTCATCCGCCACGAGGACGGCAGCGTCACCGCCCGCGAGCGAGCCTTCACCGGGGGGCTGGTCCACGACATCGGCAAGCTGCTGCTGAACCGGCCCCTCAAGCAGGAAATCCAGCAGCTGCCGGTGGAGGGCACCTTCGCCCAGCTGCTGGCCGGGGAGACGGACATCCTGGGCTTCGATCACAGCGTAGCCGGCGCGGCCCTGGGCGAGTCCTGGAACTTTCCCGCCCCGCTGGTGGATGTGATCCGCTGGCACCATCATCCCGACGAGGCCGCCCTGGTGCCCGAGCTGGCCCGCGCCGTGGCCGCCGCCAACCTGGTGGTGTGCCATCTGGGCTTCACGGGGGGGACCGGCCAGGTGGCCGAGGACGACTTCTGGGGCCAGGTGGAGGAACTGCGCTACAGCCGCGAAGAGGTGGAGCCCCTGCTGGACAAGCTGCCCCACGATCTGGAGAACATGCTGAACATGATCGGCCAGTCGCTGTGAGGGTGCTGTTCGTCTGCATGGCCAACAGCTGCCGCAGCCAGATGGCCGAGACCTGGGCCCGCCACCTCTTTCCCGCGGACTGGGAGGTGGCCAGCGGGGGCATGCTGACCTATCCCATCAGCGACAAGACCCGCGCCGTCATGGCCGAGGTGGGGCTGGAAATGACGGGGCAGGACACCAAGACCTACGACCGCTTCGACCTGGACAGCTTCGATCTGGTGGTCACCCTGAGCCGTTCGGTGGCGCAGTATCTGCCCGGGCTGGCCCACCCCGAAAGGCATCTGCGCCGCCCGGTGGCCGATCCCATGGCCGTCAAGGGCGATCCGGAGACGGTGCGCGCCGCTTTCCGCCGGGGACGCGACGAGATCCGGGAAATCGTCACGGCCCTGGTGCGGGGTGATCGGGACCCTGTGGCTCCCTCTACCTCCTGAATTTTTTCGAATAGGCCGCCACTGGGCCATATCCACCTGATTTTACTATAGATACAGAAATCATTATAATTGGACCCTCTCAACCCATTTTTTCCCGGAAAGTTGAGAGGCGGGGCCGGGGGCAAAAAAATAGGATTTTTGTAAAGGCCCGGTAAAGGCTTCTGGGGCCTTCAAAGGGCGCCTTCCGTGGCATTTTCCTTCCCGGCCGTCCTGGTGGATAATTTTTTTCAATTATTCTCTTTGAATTGCGTCCCCGAATTTCCTTAATCTACCGCTCACCCCACAATAGAATGTGGTTCAAAAGAAGCCCGCACCCCAACATGTTGGGGTTGTTGATAGCACGGAAAGTCAAAGATTTACCTCAGATTTCATCAATTCCCAACCCCGGTGGGGCGCGGAATTTCCGGGTGACTTTTCCTTGTGCGTGGCCGTTGGGAAGGCCAGGGCGACAGGCGAGGGTGGAGGGAGCGCCACCTGAATATATCATCGGGATTCAGAAGGATCTGAACGAGGAGTGCGTGACAATGGAAGAACGGAAAAACACACCCCAGGATCGGATTGTCCCCAGCCAGACCGAGGAAAGCCGGCAGACCTCCCGCAGGGATCGCGAGGGCAATCTGTTCGCCGAATCCTCCCATGAGTCTTCCGAAAAGGAACGCGCCAAGGCGCGGCCCGGCGCGGCCACCCTGGATCCCGACCTGGAACAGACCAGCATGGATGTGGAGGAACTCATGTCCGAAGGTTCGACCGCCGTGGAGTCCGAGGACTCCGTGCGCCCGAAGGGCAAGGGCCTGCAGGTGGGCCGCCGTTACACCAAGCCCGGGGTGCACCCCTTCGACGAGCTGGAATGGGAATCCCGCACGGCCTCCATCACCAACGACAAGGGTGAGGCCCTGTTCCGCCAGGACAACTGCGAGATCCCCGTGACCTGGTCCCAGATGGCCACCAACGTCGTGGTCTCCAAGTATTTCCGCGGCGCCCTGGGCACCCCCCAGCGCGAGCACAGCGTGCGGCAGCTCATCAGCCGGGTCAGCGACACCATCACCGACTGGGGCATCAAGGACCATTACTTCGCCTCCGAGGAGGACGCCGAGAGCTTCCGCGCCGAGCTGACCCACCTGCTGGTGAACCAGCTGGCCGCCTTCAACTCGCCCGTGTGGTTCAACGTGGGCGTGGAGAAGAAGCCCCAGTGCTCGGCCTGCTTCATCAACTCGGTTGAGGACAGCATGGCCAGCATCCTGGGTCTGGCCAAGACCGAGGGCCTGCTGTTCAAGTACGGCAGCGGCACCGGCAGCAACCTGTCCACCCTGCGCAGCAGCCGCGAGGCCCTGTCGGCCGGCGGCCAGGCCAGCGGACCGGTCAGCTTCATGCGCGGCTTCGACGCCTTCGCCGGCGTCATCAAGAGCGGCGGCAAGACCCGTCGCGCGGCCAAGATGGTCATCCTGGACGCCGAGCACCCCGACATCGAGGAGTTCATCGACTGCAAGGTGAACGAGGAGAAGAAGGCCTGGGCCCTCATCGACGCGGGCTACGACGGCAGCTTCGGCGGCGAGGCCTACAACTCGGTGTTCTTCCAGAACAGCAACAACTCGGTGCGCGTCAGCAACGAGTTCATGCGCGCCGTGGAAACCGACGGCAACTGGACCACCAAGGCCGTCACCGACGGCCGCCCCATGGACACCTACAAGGCCCGTGATCTCATGCGCAAGATCGCCGAGGGCACCTACCTGTGCGGCGATCCCGGTATGCAGTTCGACACCACCATCAACGACTGGCACACCTGCAAGACCACCGACCGCATCCACGCGTCCAACCCTTGCAGCGAGTACATGTTCCTCAACGACTCGGCCTGCAACCTGGCCTCGCTGAACCTCATGAAGTTCCGCAACGAGGCCGGCGAGCTGGACACCGAGGCTTTCCGCCACGCCTGCCGCATCATGATCCTGGCCATGGAGATCATCGTGGGCAACAGCAGCTACCCGCGGGAAGAGATCGAGCACAACAGCCACCTGTTCCGTCCCCTGGGTCTGGGCTACGCCAACCTGGGCGCCCTGCTCATGGACCGCGGCCTGCCCTACGACAGCGACCAGGGCCGGGACTACGCGGCGGCCATCACCGCCCTCATGTGCGGCCAGGCCTATCTGACCAGCGCCGAGATCGCCAGCCAGATCGGCGCCTTCGCCGAGTACGACAAGAACCGCGAGCCCATGCTGGAGGTCATCCGCAAGCACCGCGCGGCGGTGAACAACATCAACGCCAACCGCGTGCCCGAGAACCTGCTGGAAGAGGCCGAGACCGTGTGGCGCGAGGCCTACGCCCTGGGCCACGACTACGGTTACCGCAACGCCCAGGTGACGGTGCTGGCCCCCACGGGGACCATCGGCTTCATGATGGACTGCGACACCACCGGCGTGGAGCCGGACATCGCCCTGGTCAAGTACAAGAAGCTGGTGGACGGCGGCCTGATGAAGATCGTCAACAACACCGTCCCCGGCGCCCTGGAGAAGCTGGGCTACAGCGATGAGCAGATCGAAGGCATCCTGGAGTACATCAGCGAGAACGAGACCATCGAAGGTGCCCCCGAATTGAAGGACGAGCACCTGGCCGTGTTCGATTGCGCCTTCCGGCCGGCCAACGGCCACCGCTACATCCACTACATGGGCCACCTGCGCATGATGTCCGCCGTGCAGCCCTTCCTGAGCGGCGCCATCAGCAAGACCGTGAACCTGCCCGAAGAGGCCACCGTCGAGGAGATCAGCAAGACCTACCTGGAAGCCTGGAAGATGGGCCTGAAGGCCGTGGCCATCTACCGCGACAACAGCAAGCGCCTGCAGCCCCTGAACACGGGCAAGAAGGCCGAGGAAGCCGTGGAGGAAGAGGACCTGCTGAGCCCGCCCAAGCCCCGCCGCGTGCGGCTGCCGGACGAGCGCAGGGCCATCACCCACAAGTTCTCCATCAGCGGCCACGAGGGCTACATCACCGTGGGGTGCTACCCCAACGGCAAGCCCGGCGAGATGTTCATCTCCATGGCCAAGGAGGGCTCGGTGGTCAGCGGCCTCATGGACAGCTTCGCCACCAGCGTCAGCATCATGCTGCAGTACGGCGTGCCCCTGAAGGTTCTGATCAACAAGTTCAGCCACGCCCGTTTCGAGCCCTCGGGCTTCACCAGCAACAAGGAGATCCCCATTGCCAAGTCGGTGATGGACTACATCTTCCGCTGGATGGACCTGAAGTTCGGCGAGCACGCCGGCGACGCCGACGGCACCAGGGCCGACGGGGCCGAGGACGCCACCGAGAAGGCCATCGTCAAGGCGGCCCAGAACGAGGTGGTGAAGGGCGTCAAGAAGATGGTGGCCGCCGCCGGCGGCGCCAGCCGCATCGAGCTGGACGAGGAAGAGCACAGCGTCTTCCAGAAGCAGGCCGACAGCCCGCCGTGCCCCGAGTGCGGTTCGGTGACGGTGCGCAGCGGCTCGTGCTACAAGTGCCACAACTGCGGCGCCACCACAGGCTGCAGTTGATCAGCGGTTCCTGACTCTTCCGCCGGGTGCTCGCAACCCGGCGGCGGAAAGACGGAGCGAAAATTCGGGCATGGATTGCCCGGCCGGACCGGCAGGAAAGGATTCCTGCCGGTCTTTTTTTGGGTCCTGGAGGTCAAGCAAGCGGGGGCTGCGGACGGTTTGGCTCCTTCCGGCCAAGGCGTGCTCGGTTCATCTCCCTGCGACGTAGCTTTGGCTACGTCTCGGTCGCCAAACCTTGCGCGCCACCTTGGCCGGAAGGACCCCTCCTCGTCCTCGCTTCCCCGCTTGCTTGTCCACCAGGACCCAGGCCCATCAGGCGTGGGGGCGGTCCATTCGGCCCTCGCGACGGTCCTTGGCCGGCCTCCAGGGCCCCGGTCAAGCACGCGGGGGCCTCGGGATATTCCAGGGAACAGCAGCGGCCCGTTGAAATTCAAGGACGGCGGGTTATAATCCGCGGGAACAAAGGGGACCCATCCGGGGCAGGATGCCGCCGGCAACGAAGGATGAAGGCATGAAGAAGGAACTCGTGAGAGGGCTCACCTGCCTGGCGTTTCTGCTGGCGCTGGGGCTGGCCGGCGCCGCCCAGGCCCAGGGAGACGGCGGCAAGGACTGGAACCGGCTGGGCGACACCATGGAGGGCGCCCTGGGGCTGCACTACGGCAAGCTGGGGGGCAACGGCCTGAGCTTCCGCTATCCCCTGCGCTGGTACCTGTACGTGCAGGCGGCCGGGGGCATCTGGCATTCCGAGGAAGACCAGAAGCACAACCTGGGCTTCCAGATCAACTACATCCTGCGCCAGGACTCCCAGGCGCGCCTGTACCTGGCCGCGGGGCTGGGTTACTTCTATCACCGCGAGAAGGTGGGCACCGGCGAGAACGGTCAGGATCTGTGGTCCAAGAGCAAGGACTGGAACACCGGCGCCGGCGTGGGGGTAGAGTATCTGCTGGGCACCCGGGTGGCCCTGCAGGGCGAGCTGGATTTCGTTCACGAGGGCGATGACGGCGACGTGAAGGTGGCCCCCCAGGTGGGCATCCACTACTACTGGTGACGGGAGCCGCCGGGACTCATGGATATTTTTTGCACCAACAGGGACGCCTGGGATCGTAAGGTGGCCGCCGGCACCCGCTGGGCCCTGCCCGTTTCCAGCGAGGTTATCGCCCAGGCCCGCCAGGGGCACTGGCACATCATCCTGACTCCCAACAAACCCGTGCCCGCCGCGTGGCTGAAGGCGGTTCCCGGGGGCGATGTGCTGTGCCTGGCCGGGGCCGGAGGACAGCAGGGGCCCGTGCTGGCCGCCGCCGGAGCCCGGGTCACGGTGCTGGACGCGTCGCCCGCCATGCTGGCCCTGGATGACCAGGTGGCCACACGCGACGGGCTGGACAACCTGCGCACCTTGCCCGGCGACATGGCCGATCTGAGCGCCCTGCCGGACAGATCCTTCGACCTCATCGTCAATCCCGTGAGCACCTGCTTCGTGCCCGACCTGGCTCCGGTGTGGGCCGAGGCGTTTCGCGTTCTGCGGCCGGGGGGCTCGCTGCTGACCGGCTTCATGAACCCGGCCTACTACATCTTCGATCCGGACGTGGCCGATGACGAGGGCCGCCTGGAGGTGGCCTTCCGGGTCCCCTATTCCGACGCTGTCGACCTGGAACCCTCGCGCCGCCAGGCCCTGCTGGACGGGGGCGAGGCCCTGGAGTTCAGCCACACCCTGGAAGCCCAGCTGGGCGGCTTGCTGGCCGCCGGTTTTTTCATCACCGGGTTCTACGAGGACGGTTTTCCCGACGATATGGATGACCTGGTGACTCGGCACCTGCCCTCCATCATGGCCTGCCGGGCCACCCGCCCGGCCGCCGGCTGATGGTGGCCGCCGGCCTGAAGGCGGCCCGCCGGGCCTGGTGCCTGTACGACGTGGGAAACAGCGCCTTCGCCACCACCGTCATGGCCGCCCTCTTTCCCCCCTTCTTCCGCAACCTGGCCCAGGCCGCCGGCTTCGAACCCACCCAGGCCACCAGCCTGTGGGGCTACGTCACCGCCGGTTCGCTGCTGGTGCTGGCCCTGAGCGCGCCCCTGCTGGGGGCCCTGGCCGACGCCCGGGCCCGGCGCAAGCTCTTCCTGGGCTGTTTCGCGGGGGTGGGGGTGCTGGCCACGGCGGCCTTCTTCTTCATCGGTGCGGCCGACTGGGTCCTGGCGGCGGGGCTGTTCGTGGTAGCCAACTTCGGCTTCGGCGCCTCCATCATCTTCTACGAGTCCCTGCTGCCCGCCCTGGCCGCCGGCCGGGACATGGACCGGCTGTCCACCCGGGCTTACGGCTGGGGCTACGCCGGGGGCGGCCTGTTGCTTGTGCTGAACCTGGTCATGGTAACCCGGCCCGAGGCGTTCGGCCTGACCGGCACCGGGCAGGCGGTGAGGGTGGCCTTCCTGACGGTGGCCCTGTGGTGGGGAGCCTTCTCGGTGCCGGTGCTGCGCCGGGTGCCCGAACCGCCCGCGGCCCTGGACGGCGACGGCCGGGCCGGCCCGGCCCAGGCCTTCCGGCGCCTGGCCCGCACCTTCGGCCAGATCCGCCGCTTCCGGCAGTTGACCCTTTTCCTGGTGGCCTACTGGATCTACAACGACGGCATCGGCACCATCGTCAAGATGGCCACGGCTTACGGCTCGGAGATCGGCATCGGCATGACCCACCTCATGGGCGCCCTGGTGCTGACCCAGGCCGTGGGAGTGCCCTGTGCCTTCCTGTTCGGTCGCCTGGCCGGGCGGGTGGGACCGAAACGCGCTATCGTGTGGGCCCTGGCCGTTTACTGCCTCATCTCCGTGGGCGGTTTCTTCCTGCAGAACGCCTGGCATTTCTACCTGCTGGCGGGACTGGTGGGCACGGTCCAGGGTGGGGCCCAGGCACTAAGCCGATCGGTATTCGGCAGCATGGTTCCGGCCCGGCGCAGCGCCGAATTCTTCGGGTTCTACTCGGCCAGCGGCAAGCTGGCGGGAGTGGCGGGACCCCTGGTGTTCTCGGTGGTGGGCCAGGTGTCGGGCACCAGCCGGGTGGGCATCGTGGCCCTGATCATCTTTTTCGTGGCCGGAGGCTGGTTGCTGACTCGTGTCGATCTGCAGGCCGGTATCCGGCAGGCAGAACGGGAGAACACCTCGTCGTGATGGACATCTTCACTCTTGTCCTGGATATCATCGTCGCCATCTGGGATGTCACCGCCGACATGGCGGCCTGGCTGTTGCTGGGGTTCCTGGTGGCGGGATTACTTTCCGTCTTCATCGACCCGGCCTGGCTGGAACGCCATCTGGGCGGGCGTGGCCTGGGCCCGGTTTTCCGTGCCTCTCTTTTCGGTGTGCCCCTGCCCCTGTGCAGTTGCGGGGTCATTCCCGTGGCGGCCTCCCTGCGCAGCCACGGCGCCAGCAAGCCGGCCACCACGGCCTTCCTGCTGTCCACGCCCCAGACCGGGGTGGACAGCATCGCCATCACCTACACCATGCTGGGACCGCTGTTCGCCATCTTCAGGCCCATCATGGCCTTGCTCACCGGCGTGGTGGGGGGCACCCTGGTGCAGACCCTGGGCGACGGCCGCCAGCACACCCTGAGCGGCGGAGGCAAACCCGTGACCCGCCAGGGCGGACTGGCCACGCGCTTCAAGGCCGCCCTGGATTACGGCCTGGTGACCCTGCCCGGCGACATCGGCCGGGCGCTGCTGCTGGGGGTGCTCATTGCCGGCACCCTGGCCGCCGTCATTCCCCAGGGCTTCCTGGAGCCCTACCTGGGGCAGGGCCCCCTGTCCATCGCCCTGATGATGGTGGTGGGCATTCCCCTGTACGTGTGCGCCACGGCCAGCGTGCCCCTGGCGGCGGGATTCATCGTGCTGGGGGCCACCCCCGGCGCGGCCCTGGCCTTTCTCATCGCCGGGCCGGCCACCAACGCGGCCACCATCACCACCATCAGCCGGGTGCTGGGCAAGCGCACCACCATCATCTACCTGGCCACCGTGGCCCTGAGCGCCTTCGGTGGCGGCGTGTTGCTGGACGCCCTCATGGGCTGGGCGCAGAACACGGTGCCCGCCCTGACCCACGAGGTTCACCGCCACGGCGGGCCCGGCCTGTTCGATCATCTGGCTGCCGCCGCCCTGGTGGTGGTCATGACCCGCGCCTGGTGGCTGCAACGCCACCACGGCTGTTCCTGTGAATCGGAAGAAGGTGCGTGCAGAGTGAGTGAAGCCCCGCAAAAAGTGGAACTGGATGTGGCCGGCATGAATTGCAGTCACTGTTCGGGCAGCGTGGAGCGCACCCTGGCCGAGATGGCGGGGGTGGAACGGGTGGAGGTTTCGCTGGACCGGGGGCATGCCGTGGTCTGGGGAGAGAACCTGGACCCCGACACCCTGGTCGCAGCGGTCAACGGCCTGGGCTACAAGGCTTCGCTGCCGGGTGGGGAGGGTTGATGGGGTTCCGGTTTCGTGGACAGGGCCTTCTCCGCGGTGATTTCCTCAGACCACAGGATCGAAAGGCGTTTTCATGAAACTGGCTAGCGTGTGCCTTGCCCTGTTCTCGTTCTCCCTATTGCTGGCGGGATGCGCCGCCGGGGATCATCCGCTCATGATGGAATCGGCCGCCCTGAGTCCGGCCCCCCTTAATGCTTCAGCCCGGGTCCAGGCCGACGCCTCGGCCCCCGGCCGCATGCTCATCTGGCACGCCCGCTACACCCTGGAGGTTGAGGAGCCGGCCGCGGCCGCCGATCAGGTGGCCGAGCTGGCCCGCCAGGCGGGTGGCTTCGTGGAAATGCGCTCGGGCGGGGACGAGGATCAGGCCAGGCTCAGCCTGCGTGTGCCGGCCCAGGAACTGCAGTCGGCCCTGGACGCCCTGGAAGGGGTGGGCAAGGTCACCGATCGTGAGGTCTCGTCCCGGGATGTGACCGAGCAATACGTGGATCTGGACGCCCGTTTGCGGACCAAGATCGCCCTGCGTGATCGCCTGCGTCAGCTGCTGGACAGGGCCGATGATGTGCAGGATATCCTGGCCATCGAGAAGGAACTGAGCCGCATCCAGGCCGACATCGACGCCATGCAGGCCCACCTGAACAGCCTGGCCCGGCAAGTGGAACTGGTCAGCGTGGAGGTGACGCTGAAGCGCCGCACGGTGCTGGGCCCGCTGGGCGTGGTGGGCAAGGGGGCGTTCTGGGTGGTGGAGAAGCTCTTCGTATTCAAGAACTGACCAGGCCCGGGGCCGGAGATTCTGGAAGCCCATCCCCTCGAGGAGTTGAACCATGGAATTAGTCCTGGAAGAGGCCTTGCCCGTCCTTGCGAGAACGCCGGAGGGTTTGCGGGGATTGCTGTGGAACCTTCCCGAGCCCTGGGTCCGGTCCGACGAAGGCCCCGAGACCTGGTCCCCTTACGATATCGTGGGCCACCTGATCCAGGGTGAGCGCATGAACTGGTTACCCCGGATCGAGCATCTCCTGCATCTCGGCGATTCTGCTCCTTTTCCGACCTTCGATCGAGAAGGGATGTTCGGGGCTTCCACCGGCCGTACCATGGACGAATTGCTCGACGAATTCGCCGTGTTGCGCGCAGCAAGCCTGGACCGGCTCCGGGCCCTGAACCTGTCCAGGGCGGACCTGGATCGCCGTGGTCTTCACCCGGATTTCGGCCAGGTGACTCTGAGCCAGCTTGTGGCGACCTGGGTGGCCCACGACCTGGGGCATGTTGGGCAGGTGGCACGGGTCATGGCCCGGCAGTTCTCCAGCGCGGTGGGGCCCTGGCGGGCCTATCTTCCCGTCCTGGGGGAGGATTGACCCCGCCCCACGCTGCCGGAACCGCCGCGAAAAGCGGGGCAGGGGCACCAGAGGGCCCACAAGAACGTTCAGAGGGAGTCGCGCACTTTTTTCGGCAGGCCGGCCACGATGAGATCGTAGCTGTGGTCGGCCAGTTCACGGATCAGCGCCGCCGTGACCGTGCCGCCGGGGGTGATGGTGTTCCATAGCTGCTTGTTCAGATGGTAGCCGGCGGTGATGCCCTCGTGCTCCTCGCGCAAATCCAGGGCCCGGGCCGGGTCGCACTTCAGGGAAACGCGCAGCGGGTTCTCTTCCCACGCCACCAGGGCGAACATCTTGCCGGCCACCTTGAACACCATGACCTCGGGGCCGAAGGGGTATTCCTCGGTGACGGCCGCCTTGCCCAGCAGGTATTCCCGCAGAGGTTCGAGGCGGGGGTCCAGGGCGCCACCGGGTTCTTTCTTGCTGCGCTTGGCCATGGCGGGCCTCCTTGATCAGCCTTCCTTCAGGGAAAGGGAGATGCGCTTGCGGTCCAGGTCAACTTCCAGCACCCGGGCGGTGACCTTCTGGCCCACCTTCACCACCTCGGCGGGATCGCGCACGAAGCGGTCCGCCAGCTGGCTGATGTGGGCCAGGCCGTCCTGGTGCACACCCACGTCGATGAAGGCGCCGAAGTTGGTCACGTTGGTCACGATGCCCGGCAGGCGCATGCCCTCGCTCAGATCTTCCATCTTCTCCACGCCGTCGGCGAAGCTGAAGGCCTCGAACTGCTGGCGCGGATCCCGCCCGGGCTTGATGAGCTCGGCCACGATGTCCTGCAGGGTGGGCAGGCCCACGGTGTCGCTGACGTAGTTCTTCAGGGGCAGGCGCCGGGCGGCCTGCTCGTCGCCGATGAGCTCGGTCACGGCCAGGCCCGCGTCCCTGGCCATGTCCTTGACCAGCCCGTAGCTTTCGGGGTGCACGGCGCTGGCGTCCAGGAGGTTCTTGCCCCCGTTGATGCGCAGGAAGCCGGCGGCCTGCTCGAAGGCCTTGGGGCCCAGGCGAGGCACCTTCTTCAGCTGGGCTCGGCTGGTGAAGGCGCCGTTCTCGGCGCGGTATTCCACGATGTTGCCGGCCAGCTGGGGGCCCAGGCCCGAGACGTAGGTCAGCAGCTCCTTGCTGGCGGTGTTCAGGTCCACGCCCACCGAGTTGACGCAGCTGGCCACGGTGTCGTCCAGGCTGCGCTTCAGGGCCTTCTGGTCCACATCGTGCTGGTACTGGCCCACCCCGATGCTCTTGGGGTCGATCTTCACCAGCTCGGCCAGGGGGTCCATGAGGCGGCGGCCGATGGACACGGCCCCGCGCACGGTGACGTCGTGGTCGGGGAATTCCTCACGGGCCACGGCGCTGGCCGAGTAGATGCTGGCCCCCGACTCGTTGACCATGACCACCACCGGGCTGCCGGCCAGGTCCAGCTTGCGCACGAAGGCCTCGGTCTCGCGGCTGGCGGTGCCGTTGCCGATGGCGATGGCCTGGATGCGGTGGCGGGCCACCAGGCTTTCCACCCGCTGGCCGGCCTCGACCGCGCGCCCGCCGCCGGTGTGGGGGAAGATGGCCTCGTGGTGCTGCAGGTCACCCTGCTCGTCCAGCACCACCAGCTTGCAGCCCGTGCGGAAACCCGGGTCCAGGGCCAGCACGCGGCGGGGTCCCAGGGGGGCGGCCAGCAACAGCTCGCGCAGGTTCTCGGCGAAGACGCCGATGGCCTCCTCGTCGGCGGCCTTCTTCAGCTCCAGGCGGATCTCGGTCTCCATGTTCACCGACAGCAGGCGCCGATAGCTGTCGGTCACGGCCTCGCGCACCTCGTCGGCGGCGCGGTTGGCCGCGGTGGCGAAGCGGACGGCCAGCAGGCGCAGGGCCGGTTCCTCGGGCGGCGCGATGCGCATGCCCAGCACCTTCTCCTTCTCGCCCCGGCGCATGGCCAGCACCCGGTGGCCGGCCACCCGGGACACGGGCTCGCTCCAGTCGAAGTAATCGCGGAACTTGGCGCCCTCCTTCTCCATCCCGGTCAGCACGCGGGTGCTGATCTGGCCCTGGTCCAGGTACAGCTGGCGCAGGGCGGCGCGGCTGGGAGCGTCCTCGTTCACCAGCTCGGCGATGATGTCGCGGGCGCCGGCCAGGGCGGCGGCGGCATCTTCCACCTCCTTCTCGGCGTCCACGTAGGCGGCGGCCTCGGCCAGGGGGTTGCAGCCCACGGCGGCGCTGTCCTGGGCCTTTTCCTGCAGCCAGGTGGCCAGGGGCTCCAGACCCTTTTCCCGGGCGATGGTGGCCCGGGTGCGGCGCTTGGGCCGGTAGGGCAGGTAGATGTCCTCCAGGGCGGCCATGGTGGCGGCCCCGGCCACGGCCTTCTGCAGCTCGGGCGTCAGCAGCTCGCGCTCGGTCAGGCTCTTGAGGATGGCCAGGCGGCGCTTGTCCAGCTCGCGCAGCTGCTCCAGGCGATCGCGGATGGCCATGACGGCCACCTCGTCCAGGCTGCCGGTGGCTTCCTTGCGGTAGCGGCTGATGAAGGGCACGGTGGCGCCGTCGTCCAGCAGGGCGGCGGTGGCGGTGACCTGACGGGCGTGCAGGCCCAGCTCGGTGACCAGGGTGTCCACGTGGACGCGGGAGAGGGTCTCGGTGGCGGTGGCGGTGGCGGCGGCAGGGGCGGCCGGTGCCGGGCTCTGGGTGGCGTCGTTCATGGCTCCTCCGGGAAAAACGCTGTCAGCAGCTCTTGATCAATGGGGAAGGCGGCATAATGGAGCCCGGGGGCGCAGAATGCAACCCCGGGGTCGGCGAGGGCCCGTTGCCGGCCGCTGCTGCGGGTTATTCCTGGGGTTTGTTGCCCTCGCCCATGGGTAGAACCCGGACGCGGGTCTTGCGCAGCTGGGCGATGCGGGGCTTCTGGATGGACGTGCGCACGATGGTCTTGAACTCGCCCAGCTGGATGGTGGTGCCGGCCCAGACCTCGTTGAACATGGCGATTTCCCGGTGGCCGCCGCGGCGGCTTTCCTCGGCAATGCGCTTCTGCGCGGCCATCTCGTCGGCCATGGCCTGGCCCAGATGGCGGGTCTTGTCCTGCAGTTCGCGTTCCTGCTGCACCTCGCCCGGGCTCTTGTGGTCGCCCTTGGCCTTGAGCTGGCTCAGGACCTTCTGGATCCGGTCCTGGGCGCCTTCCAGCTTGTCCAGGCGCACCTTGCCCTCATCCAGGCGGCGCTGGGTGGTGTAGTCCACTCCGGCGATCAGCTTGGTTTCGGACGAACCGCTGGCTCCGGCCTCGGCCACCTGGATGCCCTGGTAGGCCATCACCATGCCGCCGGCGATGCGCCCCTTGGGCACCATCACCTTGCCCCGGCACTGGATGTGGGAGTGGGAGATCTCGTTGGTCACCGTCACGTGGCCGTCGACGGTGATGTGGGCCTCGTTGATGTAGCGGGCCAGCAGGTCCCCCGTCACGTGGATGCTGAAGTTATCGTCGCCCAGCAACCCGCCGCTGATGGTCAGGGTGCCCCCGCAGGTGATGTTGCAGGGGTCGGCCATGCCCTTGATCATGATGTCGCCGTCGGCCTCGATGGTGGCCCCGTGTTCCACGTCGCCCATGATCTGCACGGCGCCGGTGTGCTTGATGTTGCCCGTTTCCAGGCTCACGTTGCCCTTGATGACGTAGACGTCGTCCACGGCCACGGTGTTGTCGGAGAAACGCACGCGCCCGTCCACATCGGCGTAGTAGTCGATGCCCGCATCCGTCTCCTCGGCGCGCATGCCCTTGCCGCAACGCAGCTTCACCTTGGCGGGTTTGGTCACGGGGATCTCGTTGCCGAAGACGTTCAGCCCCGGCTCGCCTTCCACCGGATCCAGCAGGCGCACCACCAGGTCGTCCTTGTTGACGGCCCGGTCTTCCATCTTCTGCCAGAAGTCCACCGCACCGCTTTCCTGGTCCATGGCCCAGCCCTCGGTAAAGAAGTCGCGGGTCCATTCCAGGCGTCCGTCCTGGCTGGGTTGGGCTTTCTGGCCCATGACCAGGGGCTGGTCTTCCAGGTGGCGACCGGGGGTGGCCACGTTCTGCAGGATGATGGTGAGCTGTTCGGCGTTGGGGTAAACCGGGATTTCCAGGCGCTCGAATTCCTTGAGGATGGCCAGAACGTTGCGGCTCAGATTGGCCAGGGGGTCGGGGCAATCCAGCAGCACGGTGACCTTGTCGGGACTGACGCGCAAGCACAGCTCGGGAGGAGTGCCGGCGTTGGCCTGCGTGCTCTCCGCGAGGATGTCATCCACCCCTGTGACGTCGGACAGATAGTCCGAACTCACATCGCTGGGGGGCTTGGTCGTCATGGTCGCTACCGGTCCTTTGTCAGGCAATCCAATCCCTGGATTCTCTTAATCCAAATTTTCGCTCTTCTTTACATGGAGTTTAGCTCTTTCCACTAATTTCCAGAAAAAGGATGGGACTCTTTGGCCACTTCCCAAGGAGCCCAGGCGGCGGCCAATGCGCTGCAGATCCGAGGTGCAGGCCTGCACCGGGCCCAGGCCGGCGGCTACCAGTCCGCCCAGCCGGGCGGTGACACGGCTACGGTTCCAGGCCGCGTCCAGGCTGAGGCAAAGCTGGCGGGCGGCGGAATGCTGCCGGCTGGCCGAACCTGCCGCCTGCCGGGATGTGTCCCTGGCCTGGGTGGCAGCCTCGTCGATGCGGGCCAGGATATCGGCTGCCTGCCGGGCGGCGCCCAGCCCCAGGCGGGTGTTTTCCCGGCTTTCCTCGATAAGGCGGTTGGTCTGGGCGGCGGCCTCGGCGCAGCGCTGAGCCAGGTTGCGCACTTCTTCCGCCACGATGGCGAAACCCTCGCCGGCCTCGCCGGCATGGGCGGCTTCCACGGCGGCGTTCAAGGCCAGCAGGTTGGTGCGGGTGGCGATCTCGTTGATGGTGCCGACGATGGTCTCGGTCTGGTTGGCCGTTTCCTGCAGGTTGTCCATGGTGCGGTTCAGCTGGCCCAGGGTGCGCGAGGCCTGCCCCGTCTGCTGGCCGATGGTTTCCAGGGAATGGGCCGAGCGGGCGCTCAGATCCTCCTGCTCCTGCAGGCCCTCGTTGAGCTCGGCCATGAGAATGGACAGGGAGGCCATCTCCTCCACCAGGATGCGGCCTTCCTTGTCCAGCTGGGGACCGGTCTGCAGGAGGCGGTCGCCCACCGGGACCAGGGTCAGCAGATCGCGGGAAAGGTCGTCTCCGGCCTGGACCAGGGGGTCGCCCACCAGGCGCCGCGCCAGCAGGATGGTGGCCGCACCCAGGAAGAAGACAACCACCCCCGCCATGAAGGACAGGATGGCACCTGCGCGGGCCCGCCGGCTCCAGCCCAGGGTGGTGGATTCCAGCCGGGTGTCGTGTTGCTGCAGTTGCTGCTCGAGGAGGGCGTTCCAGGCCGTTTCGGCTTCCTTCAGGCGCAGCAGGTGGTTGCGCACCTCCTGTTTCAGCAGGCGGGCTTCCTGGCGCAGGTTGCCGTGCTCGTTGCTGAGGGGGCGTAAGCCGGGGGGCAGATCCGCGAAGGGTGGCACCGCGGCACCGGCCGGAGGTGAGTCCACGCCAGCCCGCAAGACGGCCGCCAGGCTGTCCCGCCGGGCTGCGATGGCGCTCAGGACACGGCCGGTGCTGTCGGCCTGGGTCAGGGAGCGACACCATGGCTGCGAGGCCAGGGGGGTGCCGGCCAGGGAGTCTGCCTGCTGGGCAGCCCCCAGGGCCAGGGCCAGCTCGGAGGGGGCAGGAGTGGCTTCAGACCAGGAATTGGCTTCTGACCAGGGGGCCGCCAGGACCTGTCGGCCCAGTTCCAGGGCCTGCTGTTGCAGGGCCCGGGCCTGGTTCAGGTCGCTTTTGTTGCCGGAAAAAAATTCGGAGGGCGATCCGGGGGAATCACTCACGACCCCCGCCAGCCGGGAGCCTTGCTGGTGCAGGGACCACATCTCCATCCCCACGAATCCGCAGACCAGGGCACTGACCCCCATGAGGGCTATGAGAAGGATGCCGATGCGGTTGGTGGCGTTCATCGCCGGAAACCTAGCAGGGAATGTACCCCGCTGGTTGTGCCCGGGAATTTGTTGCTGGTCGGAAGGACCACCTATTGAGAAGCCGAAAAAGCAACAAATGAAACCAAAGGTCGAGAAAATAGGGGCGAATTGGGCAAAAATCCCCCCAAATCAGACTCCCGAGGGCCAGAAACAATTTCCCGGGCACAACCAGCGGGTCACCTCAGGAGTAACATTTTCACCACCCTGGGTGATTTCCCACCCTCCAGCCGGGCGTGATAAACCCCCGAACTCGCCGCCCGCCCCTGGCCATCCTTCCCGTCCCATATCACCTGATGGGTGCCCTGTTCCAGGTAGCCCTGGACCAGCCGTCGCACCAGCCGGCCCTGGACGTCGTAAACGGACAGGGACACCTGCTGGCCCCCTGCCGGGACATGCAGTCGCAAGGTGGTGCGGGGATTGAAGGGGTTGGGTTGGTTGGGCAGCAAGGCCAGGCCGGGGCCATCCAGGGGGGCGGGGCTGGCCGCCGCCGCCGGCTCGCTCTCGTGGCCGGTCAGATCGACCACCGTCAGGCAGTAGTGCCACAGCCCCGGGTCGGGGTCCACATAGCTGGTGGCCCCGGTCACCAGGAACAGATTGGCCGGCAGGGGCTGGACGCCGGCGGTGGTTCCGCGGTACAGGCGGAAGTGGGCGAAGTCCGGTTCGGGGGAGGGGTGCCATTCCAGCCGCGCGCCCTCGGGCTCGGTGTAATCCACGCGGAAGCCGGTGGGGGCGGCGGGCCGCAGGTTGTCCACCGAGTAGCCGCTGTCCGGCGGCGAGTCGAAGTAGAGCCCCGCCTCGGTGGTGCGCGCGCGCACGAAGAACACGGACCAGGCCGTGCCCGTGGCGGCGCTGGAATCGGCCAGGGTGGGGGCCACCACCGAGTAGGAGGTTTCCCGATCCGCCGGCACGCTCAGCAGGTAATCCCAGCTGCCGGGGGGATAGGTCAGGTCGGGCTGGGCCCCCTTGTCCATGCCGTCCGGGAACCGGGCGGCGGCTCCGTCCAGGGCGTAGCGGCGGTACAGGGAGTACTCGGTGACGGTGTGATCGGCCCCGGCGCTGTCGTAGCGGCTGGCGTCCCAGCTCACGCGCACCTGGCCGCCGGTGTCGCCGGGAATGTCCTCGACGGAGTTGATGGCTCCGTAACCCTGCAGCCTGTCCACGGTCAGGACCAGTTCGCTGCAGCTGGGGTAATCCCCCGCTTCGGTCACCACCAGGGTGGCGCGCCAGCGCAGGTCGGGCCCGGGCTCGGCGAAGGTGACCCAGTCTCCGTCGTTGTCCGCCGGCCACCAGGTGCCGCCCCCATCACCCGTGACGTCGAAACGCACGCTGTCGGTGGTGGTGGCGCTGAGGCGGACGCGGACCACCGGTTCCTCGGCGTCGGCCAGGTTCAGGGAGCGGGCCAGGTTGCGGCTCTGGTCCAGGGCCAGGGGGTCCAGGGTCAGGCTGAAGGCGCCCCCGGTGCCGTCGGCCAGCCAGATGGTGGTCCCGTCGACGGTGGTGTGGTAGGCCGCGCCGGGAGAGTTGAAGTTGCCCACGACCTCGGGCAGGGCCGGGTCGCTGATGTCCACGATGAACAGCCCGCCGTCATTGCCCGCGGCGTACAGGCTGTCGCCCACCGCGCTGAGGTGTCGGCAGTTCACGTTGCCCGGCAGGGTCAGCGAGCCCAGCTTCAGCGGAGCCTGGGGATCGCTGATGTCCACGATTTCCAGGCCGGCGGTGCCCAGGGCCAGGTACGCCCGCCCCGGTCCCGCGGCCACGGCCCAGCAACTGGCGGCGCTCTGGTGCGTTCCCAGCTGCACCGGAGTGGCGGGAGTGGCCAGGCTCATGATGGTCAGACCCGAGGCGCTGTCGGCCACCAGCAGCAAGTCGTCCGCCCTGGCCACATCCCGGGCCCAGTCCCGGGTGGGGATGCTGGCCGCCAGGGTGGGGGACCAGGGAGTGCTCACGTCGACCACGGCCAGGCCGGCCCCCGACTGGGCGGCATACAGCCAGGCCCCGCCCTGGGCCATGCCATAGGCGAAGCCGTCCAGGCTGGCCGATCCCCCCGCCACCAGGTCGCCGGGGTCGGCCAGGTTGATGGCCTGGATGCCCGCCGTGCCCACCGACAGGTAGGCCCAGGTCCCGTCCACCACCACGTCCCGCACCCCGGACAGGGTGGCCAGGGAATCCAGCAGCAGGGGATCGGTGGGGTCGGAGGGGTCCAGGCTGAACAGGTAGCCGTTGCCGTCGCCCAGGTAAAGGTTCCCTCCGCCCATGGCCGAGGTGTCGACCAGCCCTCCGCCCGAGGCATGGCCCAGGGAGTCCAGCCCCACCGGGTGCAGGGTCAGCTGCCCGCCCAGGGTGTCCCAGCGGGCGGTGGTGAAGGCCGCGTCCCGGTGCTGCCAGGAACCGAAGTCCTCGGTCAGGGTGATGATCTCGGCCCGTGCCCCGGCACAGCAAATGAGAAGGGCGGTGGCCAGCAAAACCAGGCCGGTGTGGAGCCTGTCTAGGTTGGTAGGAGAGGCTGCGTGCATGGTATTCCCTGTTTCTGTTGGAAGTCCTGGGCCACTATAGCCTCAAATAATCCCGGGAATACCACAAAATTCAGGAAGAGGTAAATTATCTCCCGCGGCGGTCGATACAGAGGTCATCATCATTGTTCCTTTTCGCGGGAAATCCAGCTCCCGCCGACATCGTGAGCCCCCATATCGCCGTGGAGTGTGCTTCTTGCGACTGCCCAGCCTATCAGAACTCGTGGCCTCGAGCGGAAAGCTCGCCACCATTCCCAGCACCATCGTTGACCTGCTGCGTATCCTCCATGACCCCACCACGGCCGCCGGCGAGGTTCAGAAGGTCCTGGAGCGTGACCCGGCCATGACCGCCAACGTGCTGAAGATCGCCAACTCGGCCTTCTACGGGGCCCGCCGCCAGATCACCAGCGTGCGCGATGCTCTGGTCATGCTGGGCAACCGGCGCACCGCCACCCTGGCCTTCGCCACCAGCATGGCCCCGGTGCTGCGGCGCGATCTGCTGGGGTACGGCCTCAGCCGGGAGCAGTTCTGGAATCATTCCCTGCTGACGGCGGCCGCCGCCGCGCGGGTGGTGACCGTGAGCGGCAACGCCGACGCCCAGTGCGAGGCCTTCACCGCCGGCCTGGTGCACGACCTGGGCATGCTGGTGCTGGATCCTGTGCTGGGGGCCGCCAAGCTGGTGATCAAGGGCGAGGGCTCGCCCTTCGGGTTGAGCGGCGTCGAGCGCGAGACCCTGGGCTACGATCACAGCATGGCCGGGGCCAGCCTGGCCGAGAGCTGGGGCTTCCCCGACGTCCTGTACCACGCCATCGAGCATCACCACGACCCCTTGCCCTTCAAGGAAGGGGAGTGGTCCCATCACTGGCCGGTCCTGCAGGCCGTGGCGGCGGGCAACATCATCGCCCAGGCGGTTGACGAAGATCTGGAAGTGGAATGCGTGGAGGATCACGAGGCCTGCCTGGCCCAGCTGGGACTGCCCGCGGGGCTGGCCGAGGATCTCAGGCTTGATCTGACGCAGAACCTGGGTGAGATTTGTGAGGCGGCCACGGCTCTGGCCCCGGCCCGCGTCTGATCCCGGCAAGCCGATCATCCGCCACTTCAGCCCAGGCAGGTGCCCGTTGTCCTCGTCACCCGAACAGCAGGCCGCGACTCCGCCCGACCCGCGCACCCGGTTTCTCATCAACCTGGGACGGGCCCTGCACAGCTACGGCATTCCCGCCCACCGCCTGGAGAACGCCCTGGCCAACGCCGCCAGCAGCCTGGGCATTCGCGCCGAGTTCTTCTTCGGTCCCACCAGCCTCATCTCCAGCTTCGGCGAACCGGGGCACCAGCACACGGCCCTCAGCCGGGTGCAGCCCGGGGTGTTGCAGCTGGACAAGCTGGTGGAACTGGACGAGGTGGTGGAGGCCCTGTACCGGGGCGAGATCGCCGTGGAAGAGGCCGACCGCCGCCTGCACGCCATCGACACGGCGCCCACCCGCTTCGGACCGCTCATCTCGACCCTGGCCTTCGGGCTGGTCAGTTTCACGGCGGCGCGGTTCTTCGGCGGGGGGCTGGCCGAGATGGCGGCCAGCGGCCTGCTGGGCCTGGTGACCGGGGTGCTGGCGGCCCTGGCCGACCGCTTCGTCACCATGGGGCGGGTGTTCGAGTTCCTGGTGGCCGTGACCGTCACCTTCCTGGCCATGGCCGGGTCCATGTTCATCGCCCCGTTTTCCAGCGGCATCGCCATCCTGGCCAGCCTCATCATCCTGCTGCCCGGCCTGACCCTGACCCTGGCCCTGAACGAGCTGGCCACCAACCACCTGGTCAGCGGCACGGCTCGCTTCACCGGGGCCATGATGACCTTCCTCAAGCTGGGCCTGGGGGTGGGCATCGGGCAGAAGCTGGCCCTGTTCTTGCCGGCCGTCTTTGCCGAGACGCCCCCCATCGCCCTGCCCGAGTGGACCCTGTGGGCCAGCCTGCTGGCCACCCCCGCCCCCTTGGTGGTGCTGTTCCGGGCGCGCTGGCGCGAGGGGGCCTGGATCTTCGTGGGAGCCCTGACGGCTTTCTGGGGAGCGCGCCTGGGCGTGGACCTGCTGGGGTCCGGGCTGGGCGCGGTGATGGGGGCCTTCTGCGCCGGGGTGGTGGCCAACATCTTCGCCCGCTGGCGCAGGCATCCGGCGGTGGTGACCATCATGCCGTCCATCATCCTGCTGGTGCCGGGATCCATCGGCTATCAGAGCATCAGTCTGCTCATGGCCGATGACGTGCTGAGCGGGGTGGATAGCGCTTTCACCGCCCTGCTGGTGGGGGTGTCCCTGGTGGCGGGGTTGCTGCTGGCCAACGTGGTGGTGCCGCCGCGTAACGCCCTCTGATTCTCGGGTCAGCGGATGCCCGGAAGATGAATTCCCGGGCCGCGAGGGGCACGGGTCAGTGCCCGCCCTCCGCCTGTTCGGCCAGATCCTTCAGGGATTCCGAGGGCAGCAGATCCAGCTCGCGAAGCAGGTTGGCCTCGAAGCGGGTGTAGGCCTCCCGGGCCAGGTGGGGTTGACCCAGGGCCAGCAAGCCCCGCAGCAGGTGCCCGACGAAGTTTTCCCGCAGAGGATCCTCGGAAAGGGCCTGGCGGGCCCTTTCCACAACCTGCGCCCATTCCTGCCTGGCGGCGTGCAGATCCATCAATCTTTCCAGCGCGCTCAGGAAGCGGTGCCGCACCACGGTGGCGGTTTCTTCCACCTCGGGATCGTAGGGCGAGTCGGCCAGCAACGGCCCCCGCCACAGGCTGGTGGCCTGTTCCAGGGCCTCCATCTCGGCGGCATGGTCGGCGGTTGAGCCGGCGGCCCGGCGATGGGACTGCGCCCGGCGCAGCGCGTCCTGGAACAGGTCCAGATCGCAGCGGCCGCCGGGGCCCAGGTCCAGGCGGATGGCCTCGCCCTCGGTCAGAACATGCACGGGCCCCGTGCCCTGGCCGGGCTCCAGGATCTTGCGCAACTGGAAGACCGTCTGCCGCAGGTTCACGGTGGCCTTGGCGGGAGGGGCTTCGGGCCAGAGGGCCTCCATGACCTGCTCCCGGGCCAGGGTGCGCCCGTGGCCCAGGACCAGCAGCTGGAACAGCCGGCGGGCCCGGCGGGAGCGCCATTCCGCCGGGGACAGGGGGCCGCCGCTGCCGGTCACAGCCAGGGGGCCCAGCAGGCGGATGTCCAGGGCCGGGGCCTTGGGTTCGGAGCGGTCTGCCCGGGTCTCGGTGCCGGCAGGGCCCAGGGGGGCCGCGGGCGGTTCCACCCTGTCCAGGAGCGCCTGCAATCGGGACGTATCAGGCGCGCCGGGCAGCCTGGCGCTCACGTCATGCCCCGCCTGGCTGCGCCAGCGCTGCAGCCGGGCCAGTTCCAGGACGGCGCCCAGACGCCGGAAGATCTTCTCGGCCCGCTGCCAGGTGGCCAGTCCCGATCCCGAGCTGCCGTGCTCCTGGACCCGGCCCAGCTGGGCCAGGGCGCGGCCCTGGCTGAACAGTTCTCCCTGGCGGGTGGCCAGGCTCAGGGCCTGCTCGGCCTCCCGGCACGCCCTGGTCCCGTCCCCGCGCCGCCAGGCTGACTCGGCCAGGCCCAGCCGGGCCCAGGTTTCCAGGGCCAGCTCGCCCAGCCGGTTGGCCGTGTGCAGAGCCTGGTCGAAGTGTTCGCGGGCGGCGGTGGGTTCGCACACCAGCAGATCGCAGTGGCCCAGGGTCAGATGGGCGTATCCGGCGATGAGACGATAGCCGATGGATTCGGCCCGCTGCAGGGCCCACAACGAGGCCTCGCGGGCCTCGCCGGGGCGGCCGTGTCCGGCCAGCACGAAGCCCAGCACCCCGGTGGCGTGGCAGGCCAGGTCGGGACGCCGGGAACGGGTGAAGATCTCCCGGGCCCGCCCCGCGCCCTGCAAGGCGGCCTCCAGATCGCCCCGGACGAAATCGATGTTGGCGGCCATGAGGAAAAGGCAGCGCCCTTCCATCTGGCCGTGGCCCCGACGCCGGGCCAGCTCCAGGGCCTGGGTCAGGTAGGACCGGCCCCGATCCAGCTGGCCCAGGCTGGCGGCAGCCACCCCCATGGAGGCCAGCACCAGACCTCGGTCGTCGCCCTCCAGGCGGGGAGCGCCCGTCAGGGCCCGCTTGCCTGCCGCCAGACTGCGGGCGAATTCCCCCCGGCGCTGGTAGGAGCGGATGAGCCGGGCCCGCAACGCCCCGGCGATGCGCGCGGCCGGCCGGCGGCGTAGGGCCCGTCGCATATCGTCTTCGGCCTCGTCCCAGCGCCCCTGCAGATCGGCCAGGCAGGCCCGGATCAGCAGCAACCGAGGGTCCTTTTCCACCAGTTCGCCAGGCAATCCGGCCATGGCCAGGCCCAGGGTCTGGGGGCGGGTGGTCTCGGCCAGCTGGTGGGCCTGGCGCCCCAGCAGGCGGCAGGCCCCTTCGTGGTCCTGGTCCCGCACCAGATCCAGGGCGGCTGCTTCGGGTTCGCCGCGCGCGGCCAGCAGGTCGGCCGCCCGCCGGCCCAGGCGCCGTCTTTCGCGGGGACTGGCTTCCTGCCGGAAAAGATTTTGCAGGCAGCGGCGCATGAGGTTGTGGGTGCGCCAGGAGCGCCGGCCCACCGAGGCCAGGAACAGCCCACGGCCGGCCAGCTCGGCCAGGCGCGGGGCGCTGTCCCCGATTCCCAGCAGCTCGTCGCACAGGCCGGCCTCCAGGTGGGGCAGCACCGAGGTTTGCAGAAGGAAGGCGCGCAGCTCGTCGGGCAGCCCCGCCACGATCTCGCCGGCGAAAACGTCGAACCACCGGTCGTGGCCCTCTTCCAGGGGGGCCAGGCTGTCGGGGTGCAAGGGCGAGGCAGATCCAGCCAGGGCCTGACAGCAGATCTCGTGCCCCATGGGCCACCCCTCGGTCAGGTCCTGCACCCGCTCCACCAGGCGCGCGGCCACTCCCGGGTCCAGGCGTCCGGCCAGGCTTTGCCGCGTTTCCTCGGGGGTCAGGGCCAGGTCGTCGGTGCCCAGGTGGACGCTCTGGCCCCGGCTGTCCAGGCGCGCGGCCGACAGATCCACCGGTTCGCGCGAACCCAGGGCCAGGGTGCAACCGGCGGGCAGGTAGCGCAGCAGGCGGGCCACCAGCTCCCGGGCGGCGGGGGCCTGCTTGATGGCGTGCACATCGTCCAGGACCAGCAAGTGGCAGGTGTCCAGATGGGAGATCACCGAGGCCAGCTGCTCCAGGGGAGGAGCCGACGAGGGCGGCAGACCGCTGGCGGCGCCCAGGTGGGCCATGAGAACGGTGGGGTCCCGGTCCAGGTCGTCCAGGGTGTACCACAGGACCCGGGGGGCGCAGCTGTGGGCCTGCTGGGCCAGGAAGTCGGTCTTGCCCCAGCCGGGACCGGCCACCGCCGTCACCAGCCGGCAGCCCGGCCGGCGCCACACCTCGGCCAGGCGCGGCCTGTGCAGGAAGTGGGCCGACAGGGAGGGAATGGCGAACTTGACGCTGAAAATCGCGGCTGCCATGAACACCTCGGATTGGAGACCTCGGATCGGGCGAATCCGGCGGGGGATCTCAAGATGCTGATTTTACACTCTCAAGAGCGCCGCGTCGAGCCTCCCTTCCTCCTGGCCTATCTCCCTGGCCGGCGCGCCATCCCCCGGAGGGAGAGGGGGGCGCGCCGGCTATTCCGGGGAGGACGGGCTGTCTGGCGGTGGCCGGTGGTGGTTCGCGGGGCCGGACTGTGGTATCCTTCCGTTCAGGACCACCTTCAACCCCCATGACTGGAACCCCGTGAGCCACTCCGCTGCCCTGAAGATCCTGCATCTGCTGAGCCAGCGACCCGATTCCACGGGCAGCGGTATTTTCGTGCGGGCCATGCTGCGGGAGGCGGCCGCCCGCGGTCACGACGGGTTCCTGGTGGCGGGGGTGGAAGTTCCCGAGGGCGGGCCCCCCCCCGAGCTGCCCGGGGACCGTGCCCTCCTGGTGCGCTTCGGGCTGGACGAGGGGCTGCCGGCCCACATCACGGGCATGAGCGATGTCATGCCCTACGAGAGCACCCGCTTCCGGGACCTGACCGAAGAAGAGCTGGACCGCTACGAGGCCGCCTTCGCCGGCGCCCTCACCGCCGCCGTGGAGCGCTTCGCCCCGGACGTCATCCACAGCCACCATCTGTGGCTGCTCAGTTCCCTGACTCGCCGCCTCTTCCCCGGCATTCCCCTGGTCACCTCCTGCCACGGGTCGGACCTGCGCCAGTTCCAGAACTGCCCCCACCTGCAGGAGCGGGTGCTGGCGGGGTGCCGCGGCATAGACACGGTGGTGGCCCTGAGCCGGGCCCAGCGGCAGGAGATCATCCGCCTGTACGGATTTCCCCCGGAGCGGGTGAAGGTGGCGGGAGCGGGTTACGACCACCGGCTATTCCGGGCCGCGGACAAGCCCCGCCCCGAGCCGGTGCAGCTGGTATACGCGGGCAAGCTGAGCCACGCCAAGGGGGTACCCTGGTTGCTGCGTGCCCTGGATGGCCTGGACTCCCCCGACTGGCAACTGCACCTGCTGGGTGGTGGCAGTGGGCCCGAAAAGGAGCACTGCCTGCAGCTGGCCCGGCAGCTGGGCCCGCGGGTGTTGGTGCATGGCCCGGTGCCCCAGGCCGAGCTGGCCGCCATTCTGCGCCAGTCACATGTGCTGGTGTTGCCCTCGTTCTTCGAGGGGCTGCCCCTGGTCATCCTGGAGGGCCTGGCCAGCGGTTGCCGCATCGTGGCCACCGAATTGCCCGGGGCCCGGGAGGTGCTGGGCGGGTGTGCGGCCGATTTCATCTCCCTGGTGCCCACGCCGCGCCTGCGCAACCTGGACCAGCCCTACCAGGAGGACGAGGAGCAGTTCGTGGGAGACCTGCAGGCGGCCCTGGCCCACCAGATGGAGGCCGCCCGGCGCCGGGTGCGGCTGGACCCATCACGGGTGGGAGACACCCTTGCGGCCTACACCTGGACCGGAGTCTTCCGGAAGTACGAAACGGTCTTCCAGTCCCTTCTGTCCTGAGTGTCCTTCGCGCCGGGCGCGGGCCCGCCTCACTCCTGATAGAACCTTTCCAGGAATATGCGCACCGCATCGTTGAAAAGTCCGGGTTGCTCCAGGTTGGGCAGATGTCCCGCCCCGGGAATGAGCACCAGTTCGCCCTGGGGCAAGGCTTCGGCCGCGGCCCGGGCCTCATCGGCGGGAATGAGCTGGTCCTCCTGGCCGTGGATCACCAGGGTGGGCAACTCAATCCGCGGCAGCTCGGGGGTGCGGTCGGGCCGGTCGCGCATGGCGGCCAGGGCGCCCACCACGCCGTCTTCGCTGGTGGCCAGCATGATGTCCCGGACGAACTCCACCAGGTCGGGCAGTTCCCCGTAGCTGGCGGGGGCCAGCAGCTTGGGTAGCATCCGGTCCGCCACCGCGGCCACGCCCTCGGCCTGCACCAGGCGGGCCATGTCGTCGCGCCCGGCCTTGCCCTCGGCCGAGTCGGCCCCGGCGCGGGTTGCCGCCAGGATGAGGCCCGACACACGCTCGGGATGCCGGCAGGCCAGGTCCAGGGCGATGTAGCCGCCCATGGACAGGCCGGCCACCACCACCGGCTCCGTCAGGCCCAGGTGGTCCAGCAGGGCCACGCAATCGTCGCTGAACATGGCCAGGCTGTAGGGCGGATCGGTGGGCGGGGTGGCGCCGTGGCCCCGCAGGTCGGGAGTGATCAGCCGGGCGATACCGGCCAGCTCGTCCAGTTGCAGGTCCCACAGGTAGTTGTTCAGGGGAAAGCCGTGGATCAGCAGGACCGGCACGCGGTCCGTGCTGTCCTCGAAGGCCATGAGAACGGCGGGGGAGGGGACGGAATCCCGGGGAGGATTGGCCATGGAGAGACTCCTTTCGGGCCCCGGCAGGGACCGCGGGCGGAACAGGGAGCGGGCCCAGGACGACAGGGCGCCTGGACCTTGGTCTGCTTTCAGGCACCATAGCAGAAGGAAGGCGGTTTCGCTTTCCTGACCCTGGCCCGACATGATTCCTGGCCCGACTTGACTCCCACCCTGGCGCAGGATAAACTCAACCCGTCGGAACCACGCCCGGATGCCCCCCTGACAATCCGATCGATTCCGCATGGAGATCCATCAATCAGTTCCCCATCCTGGAGGCCATGATGAGCACAGGACATCCCAAGGGATTGTACGTCTGCTTCGGCGCCGAGATGTTCGAGCGGCTGTGCTACTACGGCATGCGCGGCCTGCTCGTGCTTTACCTGACCAAGGCCCTGTTGCAGGGCGACACCCAGGCCTACCTGACCTACGGCGCCTACACCGCCATGGTCTACGCCGCGCCCGTGTGGGGCGGCAAGCTGGCCGACACCGTGCTGGGCTACCGGCGGGCCATCATGTTCGGCGGCATCGTCATGGCCATCGGCGAGTTCCTGATCCTGGGCGGCAACGAGTTCTGGCTGTTCCTGGGCATGAGCGCCATCATCATCGGCAACGGCTACTTCAAGGCCAACATCAGCACCGTGGTGGGCAAGCTGTACAAGGACGGCGACCCGTTGCGCGACTCGGGCTTCACCATCTTCTACATGGGCATCAACATCGGCGCCCTGCTGGCCACCCTGGTGGTTTCGCCCCTGGGCGAGAAGGTCGGCTTCCACTGGGGCTTCGCCCTGGCGGGGGTGGGCATGCTGGTGGGCGTGGCCATCTTCTTCTTAGGGCAGGGCAAGCTGGAGGGCCATGGCGAACCCCCCAGTCAGGAAGTCTACAAGAAGTACGGCATGCTGGTTTACGTGGTGTCCCTGGCGGCCATCCCGGCCCTCTTCGCCCTCATCAAGTACGGCCCGGGCATCGTCTTCCTGGGTCAGAACCTGCTGTTCTACATCCTGCTGGCCCTGCTGCTGTTCGTGTGCTTCAACATGCTGGTGGCCGGATTCAAGGGCGGCGCGGTGGCCCGGGACCGCATCATCGTGCTCATGATCCTCATGACCTTCAACGTGGTGTTCTGGAGCTTCTTCGAGCAGGCGGGCAGTTCGTTGACCATCTTCGCCGACCGCATGGTGGATCGCAGCGTGTTCGGCCTGTTCGAGATGACGGCCAGCCAGACCCAGTTCTTCAACCCGCTGTTCATCATCCTCTTCGGCAGCATCTTCTCGGTGATGTGGGTGTCCCTGTCGCGGATCCACAAGAACCCCAACATTCCCATGAAGTTCGGGCTGGGCATTGTCCAGCTGGGGCTGGGCTACCTGGTGCTGTTGTGGGGCATCAAGATGGCGGGACCCGAGGCCATGGTGCCCCTGGTGTTCCTGGCTCTCATGTACCTGCTGCACACCACGGGCGAGCTCTTCCTGTCACCCATCGGCCTGTCCATGGTGACCAAGCTGTCGCCCAAGCACATGACCGGCAGCGCCATGGGCGCCTGGTTCCTGAGCTTCGCCTTCAGCATGCACGTGGCCGGTGCCCTGGCCACCCTGACGGGCGGCGGCGAGGAAGGTGGCGGCGAGGCCGTGGTCCAGCTGGCTCCCACCGAGCAGCTGAGCAACTTCGGGAACGTGTTCGGCAACATGGGCTATGCGGCGGTGGCCATCGGCGTCATCCTGGTGCTGCTGAGCAAGCCCCTGAACAAGATGATGCACGGGGTGGAGTAAGCGTCCTCATCCCCGGGAACCGGATGAAAAACACCCCCCGCCTGCGTCAGGTGGGGGGTGTTCTTTTCAAGGCGGGCCGGAGGGGCCGGGTCAGTGATCGCAGCTGTGTCCCGGCATGTGGGGATGGCCGTGTTCCATCTCTTCTTCGGTGGCCTCGCGCACCTCGGCCACCTCCACCGAGAAGTTCAGGTTCTGGCCGGCCAGGGGGTGGTTGCCGTCCACCACGATGCCCTCGTCGGTGATTTCCTTCACCGTGATGACCTGCACCTGGCCCTCGGGGCCCTGGGCCTGGAACTGC
This sequence comes from Candidatus Krumholzibacteriia bacterium, assembly GCA_963674845.2. GTDB lineage: Bacteria > Krumholzibacteriota > Krumholzibacteriia > LZORAL124-64-63 > LZORAL124-64-63 > LZORAL124-64-63. The sequence goes on from CAXXKE010000002.1 coordinate 446,750, forward strand.
ATGCCGGGCTGGATGTCGTCCACGCCCTGGAAGGCCTCGCGGGGCACGGTCTGGATGGCCTCGGGGAAGACGGGCCCGTAGCCCTCTTCGGGGGAGACGGTGACGTCCAGCTGGGCGCCGGCTTCCTGGCCGGTCAGGGCCTTCTCCAGGCCGGGCACGATGTTGCTGGCCCCGTGCAGGTAGGGCAGGGGCTCGCGGCCCTCGGAGCTGTCCAGGGTCTCGCCCTGATCGTTCTTCAGGGTGTAGTGGATGTGCACGACACACTTGTCGGCGATTTTCATGGAAAAAACCTCGGTTCTGGTTGGAGATTCTGGATTGATTATTGACTGATTCTTGATTGATTTGCCACCCAACCTCGGTCATTCCGGCCCATTTGGCCAGGAAAACCTGTTTTCGGGCCGAAAACCCGCCCCGGAAAAAACTGGCCTGAGGGGCTGCCGTGGTCTACACTCGGGGAACACGGAGGGTCCCTCGCCAGGCCCTCCGCCCCTTTGCTCGTGCCAACCTCTCCGCCATTCGCCTGGAGGCCACAATGTCCACTGCCACCGTGCAAAAAGGCCACCCCAAGGGCCTTTATCCCCTGTTTTTCACCGAGATGTGGGAGCGTCTGGGCTTCTACATCATGGTCGGCATCCTCATCCTGTACATCACCGACACCGAGCGCGGCGGCCTGGGTTTCGACCTGAAGACCGCCGGCGAGATCTACGGCACCTTCATGGCCATGGTGTACTTCACGCCCTTCCCGGGCGGCATGATCGCCGACCGCCTGCTGGGCTACCGCCGCTCGGTGCTGCTGGGCGGGCTGCTGCTGGCCGCCGGCTACTTCGCCCTGGGTGTGCGCAGCCTGCCCTTCTTCTTCGCCGGCCTGGCCCTGCTCTGCCTGGGCAACGGCTTCCTGAAACCCAACATCAGCGCCATGGTGGGTAACCTTTACGCGGCGGACGATCCGCGGCGGGACAGCGGCTTCAACATCTTCTACATGGGCATCAACATCGGCGCCACCGCCAGCGCCCTGCTGGCCGCGCCCCTGCGCAACTTCTGGTCCTTCAACATGGCCTTCGTGGCCGCCGGCGTGGGCATGCTGGTGGGTGTGACCATCCTGGTCCTGAACTGGAAGCGACTGGAATCGGCGGACGTGCCCAACGAGAAGGGGGCCGACGACTTCGGCCTGAAGCAGATGTTCCTGACCATCCTGGTGCCGGTGGCCGTGTTCGGCGTCATCGGCTACTTCGTGGGCCAGGCCATTCCCTTCGTGGCCGACAGCATCGGGCCCATCACCTTCGGCTTCCTGGTGGGTATGCTGCCGGTGGGCGTGTACTTCTTCCGCCTCATCCGCGGCGCCTCGCCCGAGGAGAAGCCCGGCCTGGGCGCCCTCATTCCCCTGTACGTGGCGGGCGGTGCCTTCTTCATGGTGCTGCACCTGAGCGGCGGCCTGATCACCGTCTTCGCCGAGCACAACACCGACCGCCAGGCCGAGTGGATTCCCTTCGACGTGTACGCCCAGAAGGCCATGCCCAGCTACTACAACAACGCGGCGCCCGGCCTGGAGCGGCCCGATGAGCGCACCATGCTGGTGGTCAAGGACGAGACCGAGGCCATGTTCGGCGCGCGCATCCTGAGCGAGAGCGCCGTCAGCGAGTTCAAGAAGAACCTGGCTTACGGCGTCACCGTCAGCGATTACAACGGGCAGGAAGGGCTGGACGGCGGTTTCGCCTGCAAGGTGTATCCCGACCCCAACGTGAAGATCAACTCGGAGAAGGATGCCCACGGGGTGGCCACCACCACGGTGAAGATCGACCCCGAGGGCACCAAGAGCGTGGGCGAGGTGGCCCTGTCCCGCAACATCGAGGGGCAGGAGACGTCGGTGGTGCTGGTCAGCCGGCACACCTTCGACTCGGTGTACGAGGGCGTGCCCGAGGACGCCCCGCGCCTGGCTCCCGGCAAGTTCGTGCGCTTGCTCAACGCCGAGATGATCACGGGCTTCTTCAATCCCTTCTTCGTGGTGGTGTGCACGCCCATCGTGGTGTGGTTCTTCGCCTTCATGAGCAGGAAGGGCAAGCCCGTCAGCACCGCCCGCAAGATCTTCCTGGGCATGGTCATCACGGCGGTGTCGTTGCTGGTGGTGGCCCTGGGCAGTTATCTTGGCGGGAGCGGAGCCAGCAAGATCAGCATGCTGTGGCTCATCGGCTACTACCTGATCATCACCTTCGGCGAGCTGTGCCTGTCGCCCATGGGCCTGTCCCTGGTGACCAAGCTGTCGCCCAAGCGCCTGGTGGGCCTGATGATGGGCGGCTGGTTCCTGGCCACCGCCATCGGCAACAAGATGAGCGGCTTCATCAGCGGCCTGGAGCCCAGCACGCAGGTGTTCGTGGTTCTGGCCATCGCCATCATGGGTGTGGCGGCGTTCATCTTCGCCATGCTGCCGCGGCTGAATGCGGCCATCAAGAAATACGGTGCCTAGCCCGGATCATTCATGAAGGAGCTGCTGCGGTCCATCAAGATCGCCTCGGAAAACGGCGTTATCGGATATGCTCAGTGCGGCGTGCCGCTGATCTTTCCCGATCGGGTACGCCTCCCTCGCAATCCTTGCGAGCGCCCTTTCCGAGGCGATCTTTCTTCGACCTGGTGATGCTCCTTCCCGGCCAACCTGGGCCCCGCCCATGGGGATTCCTGTTATTGTCCTGATTTAAAGGGGAAATCGTGGTTCGGATTATCGTCATGTGGTTCATCACCATCATTCTGACCGGGGCGTTCCTGGTCTGGCAGAAGATCAGCGGCCCCACCTACGAGGTGAAGGTCAAGCACGAGATGGTGGGCGGCGTCGAGATCGACGGCGAGCTGCTGCGCACCCACAGCATCAACGGGGACATGCCCGTGGTGCTGAGCGCGGGGGAGGCGGGCAAGGGCAATCCGGGGCTGCGGGTGACGGCCATCTGGCGGCGCTATCCCACCGACGATCCCTGGGAGCGCACCATCCTCGAGTACGCGGACGGCGAATTCCGCGCCACCTTGCCGCGACAGCCCATGGCGGGCAAGATCGAATACGAGGTGGAGGTGCAGTCCGATCCCGAGCTGCGCGACCCGGCCTACGGCCCGGCCCCCGGTGGTGTGGAGACCCGCTACTTTCCCCCCGAGAAGCACGGCCCGGCGGTGGCCCGCTTCAAGGGCGACGTGCCGGGGCTGGTCCTGGTCTTCCACGTGACCTTCATGATCCTGGGCATGCTGTTCAGCACGGCGGCGGGCATCGAGGCCCTGACCCGGGGTGGGCAGTTGCTGCTGCTGTCCCGCATCAGCTTCTTCTGCCTGCTGGTGGGGGGGCTCATCCTGGGGCCCATCGTGCAGAAATTCGCCTTCGACGCCTTCTGGACGGGTTGGCCCCTGGGCCAGGACTGGACCGACAACAAGCTGGCCGCGGGCGCCCTGGTGTGGCTGGTGGCCATGATCCTGGCCTGCCGCCAGCGGAGCTCGGTCACGGCCCAGCCGGGCCAGAAGGCCCGGACCACCTACGGCGCAGGGGCGCGGGTGGTGGCCGTGGTGGCCATGCTGACCATCCTGGTCATCTACTCCATTCCCCACAGCATCCATGGCTCGACCTTCGACTACGACACCGGAGAGCACGTGCAGCGCATGTGAGGGCGCGCCCTCGCCTCTGTAGAAAAACAGCCCGGCCGCCGTGTGGTGGCCGGGCTGTCGCGCAGACAGGGGGAGGCTCAGTCCTCGGCCACGCACAGACCGCCCCGGGCGGCCAGGGCGATGGTGCGCACCAGCACCATCAACACCACCAGGGTTGTCAGGGCCAGCAGTCCGGCGGCGATCTGCTTGAAAAGCATCACGCCGGTGACCTTGTGCATGAGGAAGAAGCTGATGGTGAAGGCGTCCAGGGGGAAGGTGTAGCCCCACCAGCTCATGAAGAAGGGCACCTTGCGGAACTCGGGCAGCATGGTGGCCAGCATGAGGAAGGTGAACACTCCGAAGTAGAACAGCACCCGCGCGAAGGGATCCAGCTGCCCCGTCAGCTTCATGTAGGCGATGAAGCCCACGCTGGCCGGCGCGATGAGGATGAACAGGGTGGGCAGCAGCTTGATGGGCATGGGGTCGTGGAACATGACCCGGTTCAGGAACACGGCCAGCAGGGCGATCCAGAAGATCAGCCCGGTGGCGAAAAAGAACCAGCTGATCTCGGGGCTGGCCAGGTGCACTCCGGCCACGGGCACCAGGATGGGGCCCACCACGGGAATGAACCAGGCGGGGTTCAGGCTGTGCAGCACCTGGGGCATGTGGATCCAGCGGTACAGGATGCTCAGCAGCAGGACCAGGTGCAGGGGGGCGCCGATCCACCACAGCACCTGCGCCACGGCCACCTGATGCAGCTCGTTGTAAGCGATGGCCAGCAGCAGGAAACAGATGCTGATGGCCGGAAAGAAATTCACCCGGATGGGGTGCCGCCAGTCCTTCTTCACGGCGGCCGGATAGGCGGCAAAACGGGCCCCCTGCATGACCATGATCAGGCCGAACCAGGCGGTGCCAACATACAGGATGGTCTGGCCCACGGGCACGCTCACGTGGAAGAAGTGCTGGAACTTGAGGTAGGCGATGGCCAGCCCCACCAGGCCCATGACCGAGGGCAGCAGCGTGATGGGAAAATGCTCGAGCCGGGATCCCGCCTGGGGGCCGGTCTTGACGTGCGATTGATCCTGTGTCATGGCTATCTTCTCCACCGTGCGAGGAAACCTGAACTGGGTGGTTGCATATTTAATTGATTTGAAATATAGGCCGGACTAGTTTGTTGTAAAGTGAATCTCCCCCCTTTTTCGGAGGCTGGATGAAATGGCTAACTCCCAGAAAAACAATCTGTTAATCAACCTCATCAGCGATCGCTCGGCCAACATCGCCAAGGCCCTGCGCTTCGGCCGCAAGTTCCTGGCTGCAGGCTGGAATGTCCACCTTTCGGTGAACATGGACGCCGTAGTTCTGGTGGCGCCCAGCTGCGAGCTTGCTCCCTGCCCGGTGACGGGTCAACCCCTTTCCCAGCAGCTGCAGGGCTTCATGGACGAGGGCGGGCACGTGGTGGTGGGCAAGGAGTGCATGAAGCTGCAGGGCATGAATCCCGATGAACTGCCCGCGGGCATGAAGGTGGCCGGTTTCCCGGACACGGAGCGGCTGATGGCCACGCCGGATCTGAAGATCATTACCTGGTAAGGGCGGCGGCCCTCGGGGGGTGGAGAGAAAAGGCCCGGATGTCCTCGCCTGCGTTTTCCTGCGAAAAACTGGGCTGCGGATTACCGGGCCTTTTCTCTCCACCCCCCGAGGCCGCCGGCCGGAGTGGCCGGGGGCGTGGGAAGAGAGGGAGAAGGGTGGAGGGCTTGTGCAGGGGGTGGGGTTGGCCTGCTCGACCCATGGGGGATGGGGATGAGGACGGGCTGCTGATGGCCGGCCGACCCCGGGGGCCGGCCGGAGATTCATGGGGCTCAGTCCATTCGCTCCATGGACCTGGTGAATAGCCACAATCCAGCCCCGACAACAGTGGTGAGGATCACAACCGCTCCGGCCTTGTTGCGCGAGTCGTCCACCTCGATCCTGGCAATATCCGTGAACTTGAACAGGGGTGCGGAATGGCCGGCGACCTGGGCCCCGGTCAGCACAAGCCCGTCCGGCGCAATCTGCTGGACCGCGCCCTTGATGATCTGCCCATCAGCGAGAGTCAGCCTCACGGTGCTGCCCACTTCAATTCCCTGATTGACGAGGATCTCGCCACGAAGCCCGCCCCCATCGGTGACGGGATAAACCGTCGAGTACCCCGAACAGCCCGCCAGGGGGAGGCAAAGCACCAGCAGAACCCGCGCCCCCAGCGTCCTCAGTGCTGACCGGTCAAACTGCCTGTTCCTCATATCCCCTCCAATATCCTTATGGGCAAGTGGCCCCAGCAAAAATACTGATGCTGACCCCGATCCCCAACGCCTCCGAATTCACCATCAAACCCGGTGACCGCCCACAAGTTTCACTGATCCCACCGGACCTTCATTCCCCTTGAACCTCCCATCCCTCCTTGCCGGGGCGCCCCGATCCATCCCCCTCTTCGGCGGGTTCTGGCCAGAAAAAAACCGCCCCTTGCCCGCAGGCGATTTTTCTTTGAAAAATCGTCGAGGACGCAGGGGCGGTTTTTTTTACTGGTCAGGTCCCGCCGGTCTTACCGGAACAGAGCCTTCACGCCGTCGAAGCTGGCGTTCTCGGTGGCCACGGTGCAGTCACCGATGGTCAGGCCGTCGGCCAGCACTTCCAGCAGGTATTTGCCGTAGGTGAAGTACACGCAGCCCACGGCGCCGTCGAAGCAGTCACCCACGGCCAGGGCGGCGGGATCGTAGTAGTAGTCATCGAACATGACCATGGCGCCGGCAGTGTCCATGGACTCGGCTTCCCACTCGCCGTAGGTGTTGGGAGCCACGGTGACCATCAGGCCGTCGACGATCTTGATCAGGCAGCCCTCGTAGGGCTCGGGGTCGGCGGCGTAGTCGGCAGCGGTGACTTCCAGGGGCAGCAGGGCGCCGGCGTACTGGCCAACCACGTTGGCGTAACCGGTGGCATCGGCGGAGACGTTGACCTCGGTCAGGTCGTAATACTCCTGATAGATGCCCTTGACGTCCACCAGGTCGCCGGCCACGGCGGTGTGGTTGCCGGTGCCGGTGTAGACCCAGACGCCGCCGTAGGGGATGCTCAGGTCTTCGCTCATGAAGAAGCCGTTGTCACGGATGGCGGTGACGATGCCACCCTGCACGATGACCTCGGAATCCACGGCGGTGACGCCGGTCTGCATGTCGACGATGGGGCCGGCGAAAGCGGCGCTGGCAGTGGCCAGGATCAGCAGGGCAATAGCAAACTTACGCATGGTTGTATGCCTTTCGTTGCAAACAGTGGTGATGAATGGGCGATTGACGATTGAGCAGGACCGCGGTCCCGCCAAGGAGGAAAGCGCGAGGGCCCTCCAATTCCCGGTATAAGAAAACACCAATATGGCTCAAAAATCAACGTGTTAATGCAAAATTAACAATAAATTTTCAGGAAAAACCGCCCCTGGGGATGTTTGTCATCATTGGTCAAAATCCCACCTGCCGCCCCTCGTTCTGGCGCATGAGCCACTCCTGCAAGGGAGCATAGTATTCCAGCAACGCATCGCAGCTGAGGTCTTCGCCCGTGGCCTGGCGCATGACCAGATTCCAGTCCCGGGTGGCGCCCAGCTCCATGATGCTCTGCAGGTACCGGCCCAGACGGGGATTACCGTAGTAATTGGCCGTCCGCACGTCCTGGTCCAGGATTTCCCGGCAGATGTAACGGTGCAGCTGGTGGGCGATGACCGCGCTCAGGGCCTGGTCGTAGGCCTGGCCCCGGGGCGACAGGCACGCGGGCACGACGGCGGGGTCACAGAAATCCTCGCCCCTTTCCGCCGGCGGGGCGATGCCCTGGTAGCGGGCGGTGTACAGCCACCAGCGGGTGTTGAACCTGTGCCGGGGCAGATCCTTCTCGTACAGATCGTGCTCCCAGTGGGCCATGGTGCCGCAGGCCAGGGGCAGCATGACCACGGGGCCCTCCAGGGCCTGGGCCAGCAATGTTTCCATGGCCAGGGGCGCCTCGCCCGTTTCCAGCAGACCCAGCTGGTGCAGATAGGGATTCTGGCCGGCGGCCAGCCGGGCCAGGTGGTCCATGGCGCCGGCGAAGGAGCGGTTGGCGGGACGGCGCAGCAGGGGCGGCACCTCGGGGCGGCTGTAGGCCAGGAAATAATAGGCCTGCCCCAGCACCCCATGGGCGGTGCTGTGCTGGGCAAAGGTCGGTGTCACGTTGAGCAGGGCCCGGACATCCCGATCCAGATCCATGTGCCAGGCGCCGGGCAGGACGGACTTGTTGCGACCCGCGCCGGGGTCCAGGGGGAACAGGTCGCTGCGCGTCCAGAAGCTCACCGGCAGGGCCTGAAAACCCTGGCTGGTGAAGAAATGCTCGGCCTGCTCGACCAGCCACTGGGCTTGGATTCCCGCGAACAGGGAATCCCGCGCATCGGCAGCCGCCAGACCCGACCACACCGCGCCCCCCGGCCCGGCCAGCCAGTGTGCCGGAATGAGGGCCGGCACCTCGGCGACCCCGAATTTTGCCGCCAGCTCGTGGCGGGCGAAGCAGTGCAACTGGGCGTACAGGGGCATGATGCCCACCAGCAGATCGTCCATCAGTTCCAGCATGTCGGCGCTGCCCAGGTCGAAGCCGGCGGCCTGCAGATCGAAGTAGGAGGAATATCCCAGGTCCCGGGCCAGGATGTTGCGATCGTCCCGCAGCTGGACCAGCCCCTCCTTCAGGCGCGGCCCCACCGATTGCCGGCACTCCCAGGCGGCCTGGCGCTGGCCGCGGTCGGTGCTGCTCGCCAGGATCTCTTCCAGCTGGTCGGGGGTGGCCCGGTGGCTTTCGCCGGCCGGCCAGTTCAGGTGATGGGCGAAGTGGGAAACGGTGTCGGCCAGGCCTTGCTGGGTGGCCCACAGCCGGTTCAGGGCCTCGGCCCTGGTCCCGGGATGGTGGGCGGCGTCCTGCCAGGCCATCTCGATCTGCCGATCCTGGCCGGCGGTCAGGTCCAGGCGACCCCGGAAAAGCTTGAGCTGGTCCAGGACCGGACCGCCCTGGTAGTCGGCCAGCCGGCGTCGGGCGGCATGGGCGGCGGCAAGGTTGGCGGGGGTCTGGTCGGTGGCCGCCTGCCAGCCGGCGGTGCGGGCCTCGGTCCACAGCTGCCGGTATTGCTCGTTGAGATCGTTCAGGAAGCGGGCCACCTCGGGCGGCCCCTGGCCGTCGGCCAGGGCCACCTCGGGCACCTGGAATTCCTCGTCGGGCGCCGTCCAGCGCTCGAGACTGGGGGCGCCGTCCTGCAGGAAGAAGATGGCCAGCAAGCCGGCGGCCAGCAGGATCATGCCCAGCCCGGCCAGTAGACGAGGGTTCATGCCCAGGGGTCCTTTCCATTGCGCCAAATCCCGTGACGGAAATACTCGGTGTGGTCAATTTGCCACAAAGGTGGCATCTTGAAAAGCAGAAGCCGCCCGGCCCTCGGATTCCAGATATCCCTTGAGTCTCGCGGGGCCCGGGTCGATGATCACGGTACCCGGACGCCTCGTCCATCGCCCCAGCCAAGGGAGCATCCCCCGTGAAGCCGGCCACGCGTCAGTTCCTTCAGGATCTCCTGGTTCCCCTGGCCGTGTTCGTGGTCCTGGCCACGGGCACCTGGGGAATGGGAAAACTCCTGGCCGACGCCGACCGCAAACGCCTGGAGATGGAAACCCAGGTCATGGCCGACCAGGTGGCCCTGCGTCTGGAGGCCTGGTTCGATATCCGCGCGGCGGTGGTGGCCCAGTTCGCCGACGAATGGGCCGAGAGCCTGGCCCACGGAGGCGCCGATTTCCCCTCCCGGGCCAACCGCCTCATCCAGCTCTATCCCGGCTTCCAGGCACTGAACTTCGTCGACGAGAACCGGATCATCACCATCGTCGTGCCCTGCGAGGACAACCTGCCCGCCCTGGGGAAGAGCCTGGACAATCACCCCTCGGCGGGCGTGCGGGAAGCCGTGAACTTGGCCCAGACCACCGGGGCGGTGCATCGCACGCCGCTGATCACCCTCCTGCAGGGCGGGCCGGGTTTCGCCACCTATGCCCCGGTTTTCAAGCCCGACGGCGAACTGGCCGGATTCATCAACGGCGTGTTCGGTGTGGATGAACTGGTGGACGGGTGCCTGAGTGAAACCAACCTGCGCGAACGCTTCTACTTCAGCCTGACCACCACCGACGGGCGCAAGGCCTACACCCACGCCGATGAACCCCTGACGGCCTGGCGCGGGCGGGCGGCCCACAAGCCCGTGCGCATCGTGGACAAGTACTGGAACCTGGACCTGGCCCTCTCGCGACAGGGCCTGGACCTGGCCAGCACCCGGGCCGATGAATTCCTGGTGGCCTCGGGCATGGCCCTGGCCCTCTTGCTTGCCATCCTGATCTTCCTGTACCGGCGCCGGCAGCGCGAGATGGCTCGCAACCGGGAACGCTACCGGCTGCTGGTGGAGAACCAGGCCGATTTCCTGGTGCAGACGGACGAACAGGGGAAAATCAAGTTTGCCAGTCCCAGCCTTTCCCGCACCGTGAAACGGGCCGAGGCCGAATTGCTGGGACTGGAGCTGAGGGAACTGGTCCATCCCGAGGACGAGGCCGTTTATTTGGAGGCTCTGGGCCGCATGCAGGCTGGGGCCCACAGCGACAGCGCCGAGTTCCGGGTGCGGACGCCTGGTGAGCCCATCTGGACCCAGTGGCATGCCACCCGCTTCCTCAGCGAGCTGGACGGCGAGGTGGCCTTCGTGGCGCTGGGCCGGGATATCAGCGAGCGGCGCCGGCTGGAGCTTGAGTTGCGCCAGTCCCAGCGCCTGCAGGCGGTGGGCCAGCTGGCCGGCGGCATCGCCCACGATTTCAACAACATCCTGCAGGCCATCCAGGGGTACCTGGAATTCGTCCTGGAGGAGATGCCCCCCGGGTCAGACGCCTTCAATGATCTGGACCAGGCCCGCCAGGCCTCCGAGCGGGCCGCGGTGCTGGTGCGCCAGCTGCTGGCCTTCAGCCGCCGCCAGATCCTCAAACCGGTGAACCTGAACCTCAACACCGTGGTGAACGACATGCTCTCCATGCTGGAACGGGTTCTGGGGGCCACCATCAGCCTGGGCTTCCGTCCCGGGTCGGGGTTGGGGCTGGTCAGGGCCGACCAGGGCCAGCTGGAGCAGATCCTCATGAACCTGGCCGTCAACGCCCGGGACGCCATGCCCGGAGGCGGCAGCATCAGCATCCGAACCTCGGAAGAGGTGCTGGGTGCCGATTTCTGTCGTATGCACCAGGGCAAGGGACCGGGACGCCATGTGCGCCTGGATTTCCAGGACACGGGCACCGGCATGGACGCGGCGGTCCTGGAAAAGCTCTTCGAGCCGTTCTTCACCACCAAGGCCTCGGGGGCCGGCACGGGATTGGGGCTGGCCACGGTCTACGGCATCGTCAAACAACACGAGGGCATGATTCTCGTGGACAGCGAACCGGGTCGGGGCACCTGTTTCAGCATCTTCCTGCCCGTCAGCTTCGGCGAAATGGAGCAGGACCGGAGGCAGGTGCAGCTGGAAGAGGTGCTGGGGCACGAGACCGTGCTGCTGGCCGAGGACGAGCCCCTGCTGCGCCAGCTGGCCGTGCGCATCCTGGAGTCGGCCGGTTACGAGGTGCTGGTGGCCGAGGACGGGGAGCGGGCCTGGGAGATTTTCCAGGACCACGGCGACCGTATCCAGGTGGCCGTGCTGGATGTGGTCATGCCCAAGCTGGACGGCCGGCGCCTGGCGGAAAAACTCCGCGAGCAGGTGGTCGACCTGCCCGTGGTCTTCGTCAGCGGCTACGATTCCGACACCGCCCGGGGCGTTATCGACCCCATGCCCGGCACCGTGCGCCTGGCCAAGCCCTACAACCGGCATGACCTGCTGGCCACCATGCGCCGGGCCCTGGGGGGCAAGGACGCGGGAAAGGATGTGAATCCCCATGAATGATCAGAAAGGGCGGCAGGAAAACGACCTTCCCGTGAAGGAGGCTCGCACCCGCCGCCCCCTCTTCGAGCGCACCCACAGCAAGCGCAGCGTGTGGCCCTGGCTCATCCCTCTGCTGCTGATCATCGCGGTCATGGTTCTGCTGCCGCGATTCATGGACCAGTTCTTTCCCGGCTAGGGCAGCGGAATCCTCTCGGCCCACGGCAAAAAAAGAGGCCACCGCGCAGGTGGCCCCTCATCACAGGTCGTCTATCTGCTTTGGCCGCCGGAAGCGGAGGTCACCCCTCCACGAATTCCAGCTCCTTGACCTCGGGGATGAGCCCCGCCTGGTGGCCGCGGTTCAGCAGGGCGCGAATGGCCGCCCGGCCGCGCTGGCCGTAATCCAGGGTCCAGTCGTTGACGTACATGCCCACGAACTCGTCGGCCAGTTCGGTGCCCATGTCGCGGGCCCAGTCCAGGGCGTACTCCAGGGCGGCGGCGCGGTTGTCCAGGCTGTACTTGATGCTGGCGGTGAGGATGTCGCTGATATCCTTCATCTTGTCGCCGTGCTTCTTGTGGATGGCGTTGCCGCCCAGGGGCAGCGGCCAATCCTCGTGGCCCGTGGTTTCCCACCACCACTTGCCCAGGTTCAGGCACTCGTGCAGGCCGGCTTCCTGGTAGGTCAGCTGGCCCTCGTGGATGATCAGCCCGGCGGGGAACTGGCCGTCGGCCACGCGGGGGATGATCTCGTCGAAGGGCACATGCACCGGCTCGAACTCGCCGATGGCCAGCTGCAGCTCCAGGTAGGCCGAGGTCATCTTGCCCGGGATGGCGATGGTCATGCCCGTCAGATCCTTCGGGGCGATGGGCTGGGGGGCCACCACCATGGGGCCGTAACCGAAGCCCATGCTGGCTCCGGCGGGCAGCAGGGCGTACTTGTCCAGGACGTAGGCGTAGGCGTGGATGCTGATGGCGGTGATGTCCAGCTCGCCCCGGGTGGCCCGCTCGTTCAGGGTCTGGATGTCTTCCATGACATGGGTGAACTTGTAGGGGCCCGTGTCGATCTTGTCCTTGGCCAGGGCGTAGAACATGAAGGCGTCATCGGGATCGGGGCTGTGGCCCAGCGTCAGGTTGATGGTCCCGGACATTTTTTCTCCTCGGTTTGTGCCGGCCGATCCTCAGCGGCGCCGGCGTCGGGCTATGACAACAATAATGATGATGACAATAATAGACGCGTAAATGGCCACAGGGAAGCCGCCGCCGACATTTTCCTGGGCGTCGGCCTGGGCCTCGTCCCGCTGGGCGGGGGCGTCGGTGGTGAAAACCTTTTCCTGGGGACCGCTGGCCACCCGGGCGCCCACCCGCAGGGTGAACTCCCGCTCGGCTTCCAGGGCGGGGCCCCGGAAGTGCAGGTGTCCCGGCACCTTGCCCTCGGTCACCGGCTCCAGCTCGAAGGCCTGGATGTCCAGGTTCTCGGGGGCTGCCAGCAGGCTCCAGCCCTGAATGGGCAAGTTGGCTCCCACCGGCACCGTCAGGCCGTCTTGCCAGGGCAGGCGGCAGACCAGGCGAATCTGGTTGGATCCCGTGGTCAGGGGCAGGCTCAGCCCCGCGCGGCCGCCGGGCAGGGTCTGGACGGACACCGGCGTGGGGCCCGGGCCGCGGGTGTGGGTGGCCTGGAAATCGGTGGCGCCGGCGGGCACGAACAGCTCCAGCACCGGATCGCCCACCACCGTGACCTGGGGGCGGGCGCTGTTCTCCACGCGCATGTTGTATTCCAGCTGCACCAGGGATTCCGACTTGCGCAGCACCAGATCCAGGCCGGTGATGGCCAGGTCGCCGCGGTCGGTGGAGGTGTCGAAAACGTGCAGGACCACCGGCTCGGCCAGCATGTTCTTGCCGCGCATCTGCCAGTAGTAGGGAACCTCGTCCGCCCAGGCGGTGATGATGTAGGTGCCGATCTCCTTGATGGGCACGGCGGGAATGGTGAAATCGCTGCCCTGGGGATTCACGTCGATGACCGGATTCAGCACGTGGGTGCTGTACTCGATGGTCAGGCGGTCCACGGTGCCGGGCTGGCCGGTGGTGGCGTTGGTGACGGTGAAGGCCAGGTCATGGGGGTCCCCCTGGGCCGACTGGGCGAGCGCCGCCCCGGCCAGCAGGAGATTGCCGGCCAGCAGCACCAGGCCGGCCAGCAGGGCCGCGCCCGTCCAGCGCCGGGAAGCAGAAAGGAGCATTGTTCCTCCACACAGGATGAGGTGGTTGCTTGAGTTCCCGTCATCGATCCGGTAGATTCCAGCCAGAGTATAGACACATTCCCGGGCAGATCAACCCGGGGTTGGGATCTCCATTTTCCAGGAGCTGGCCAAGATGTCACTATTAGCCTTCGCCGGGCGACCGAGCCCCCGCCCCGGACGTTTCGTGTTCTTCGGGATTCTGCTGCTGCTGGGTGCCCTGACCGGTGGGGCTGCTGCCAGTGAGTGGGAGACCTGGGTTTCCGAGAACATCAGCCTGGATCCCGGGCAAAGTTTCCAGATGCGCGTGACCTTCGAGGACCTGCCCGTGCGCTCGTGGCGTCTGGTGGTGGACGGGGGCGACCGCCGCTGCGATCTGAGCCTGCTGCGGGTCAAGGGCGAGGAACTGCTGTACTACAAGACCAACGAATCCCGCCACGAGGTGGTCGTTCCCTGGGGCCGGGACGAGGAATTGCTGATGGTGCTGACCAACCGGGACGGTGTGGCCGGCTCGCTGCGCACCAAGCGGGACGACGTGGCCGGCTTCGTTGTGAACCTGCAGGGCCCCCCCAGGGACCAGACCACCGCGGCCTACAGCTACCACGTGAACCGCGCCCTGGAGGCCTACGCCACCGGCCAGCGCCTGGCCGCCGAGGATCACTGCCGTCTGGCCCTGAAGGACGATCTGGACGACGCCGTGGCCAAGGTGCTGTACGCGGGCTTCCAGAGGGATCGCCAGTTCTATGACAACGCCGCCGCCCTGGTGGAAGAGGCCCTGGCGGGTGCGCTGCCCGACGAGATGCGCACCCTGGCCGAGAGCCTGCGCACCGAGCTGGTGAAGCTGCGGGCTCCCCTGCCCAAGCCCGTGCGCGAGGGGCTGGAGAAAGCCCGCCACCTGCTGGACGAGGGCGAGCCCGAGAAGGTGCCCGAACTGTGCGACAAGCTGCTGAACGGCAAGCTGGAACTGGACGGCTCGTCGCGCAGCCAGATCCTGGTGCTGAAGGGGCAGGCCCTGGAGGCCATGGGGCGGAACTTCGAGGCCGTGGACGCCTATACCAATGCCCTGGCCCACGACCGGGGGGTGGAGCGGCAGGCCCTGGTCCACTTCCACATGGGGCGGCTCTTCCATCACATGGGGAACCTGGCCCAGGCCCGGGGCGCCCTGACCATCGCCCTGCAGAGCGGGTTGCCCAGCGGCCTGGAACTGCAGGCCCGCGAGCTGTTGCTGGATATCGAACAGAGAGATTGAGACGCGTGAACATCCGAACCGATTGTTTCCATTTTCGCGGCCACGTGCCCTGCCGGCCCCACAAGCTGAACGGCCACCACTGCGACGGCTGTCCCGAGTACCGACAGCGGGCCGGGCGCATCCTGCTCATCAAGCTGGGCGCCGCCGGTGACGTCATCCGCACCACGCCCTTGCTGGAGCCCCTGCGCCGGGATTTCCCCCATCACATGCTCACCTGGGTGACCGACTTCCCCGATCTGGTGCCCGCCTCGGTGGACGACGTGGTGGCCTTCGACAGCCCCGATCGCCTGTGGGTGGAAGAGACGCCCTGGGATCTGGTCATCAACCTGGACAAGGACCGCCAGGCCTGCGCCCTGGCCCGCAAGGTGAGCAGCCGGCGCCTGCTGGGCTTCACCCTGGATGACGATGGGTTGTGCCGTCCCGTGACCGAGAACGTGGCCGAGGACGTGGCCCGGGCGGCGCGGGACAAGTTCGCCACGGGCGTCTTCGACGACGTGAACCAGGCCTGCACCCTGAGCTATCCCCGGGAAATCTTCGCCATGTGCGGTTACGAGTTCCAGGGTGAACCCTACGTGGTGGACCGGCCCCGGCCGGCCCCGCCTTTCGATCTGCCGGCCGGCGGCACAGTCATCGGCCTGAACACCGGGGCGGGGGGGCGCTGGCCCAGCCGCCTGTGGCCCGAGAACTACTGGCGCACCCTGGCCGCGGGACTGCTGCAAGCCGGGCACACGGTGGTGTTGCTGGGCGGGCCCCAGGAGGACGAGAAGAACCGACGCCTGGCCGCCGACTCGGGGGCCATCTACCCGGGTCACTTCGACCTGCGCACCTTCATCGGTCTCATGGACCGCTGCGATCTGGTGGTGACGGCCGTGACCATGGCCATGCACATCGCCCTGGGACTGGGCAAGAAACTGGTCCTGTTCAACAACATCTTCAACCCCCACGAGTTCGAGCTGTACGGCCAGGGTGTCATCATGGCGCCGCAGCAGCCGTGCACCTGCTTCTTCCAGCCGCGCTGCACCAACGACAGCTTCTGCATGGAGACCCTGCGGCCCGAGGCGGTGGCCGCCGAGGTGGCCCGCCTGCTGGAGAGCTCGTGAAGCTGGCGTTCCTGGGACCGGCCCCGCCGTTCCGGGGAGGCATCGTCACCTACATCGCCATGCTGGTGCGGGTGCTGCGGGAGCGCGGCCACGAGGTGTTCTGGGCCAGCTTCGCCCGGCAGTATCCCCGCTTCCTCTTTCCCGGCACCGAGCAGGAGGGCGAGACGGCGGCCTGGCTGCAACACGAGAACACGCGGCGCTTCGTGCCCTGGTCGCCCTGGTCCTGGTGGCGCACCGCCGACGATCTGAAACGGGCGGCCCCGGCGGCGGTGGTCATCAAGTACTGGATTCCCTTCTTCGCGCCGGGCTTCTTCGCCGTGACCTGGCTGGTGCGGCGGCGTACCGGCATCCGGGTCATCTACCTGCTGGACAACGTCATCCCCCACGAGAAGTATCCCCTGGGTATGTTCCTGACCCGCCTGGCCCTGCGCCAGGGGCACGGCTTCATCGCCCAGAGCGACCAGGTGCGGCGCGATCTGTTCCAGGTGCTGCCCGACACCGACCCCGTGCGGGTGGTGACCACCCCGCATCCGGTCTACGACTTCGGCCAGCCGGGGCGGCCCCGCAAGAGCAAGGCTCAGGCGCGGCAGGCCCTGGGCTTGCCCGCCGAGGGGCGGCTGGTGCTGTTCTTCGGCTTCATCAAACCCTACAAGGGCGTCATGCATCTCATCGACGCGGCGGGTCCCCTGCGGCAGGAGTTCGGGGACCAGCTGCGGGTGCTCATCGTGGGGGATATCTACGGCGAGCGGCAGGAGTACGTGGACCGCATCGCCGCCTCGCCGGGGCGGGACATCATCGACCTGGTGGACGGCTTCGTGCCCGACGACACGGTGGAAGATTACTTCCTGGCGGCCGATCTGGCCGTGCTGCCCTACGTGTCGGCCACCCAGAGCGGCATCGTCCAGATCGCCTACAACTACGACCTGCCCGTGGTGACCACGGCGGTGGGCGGCCTGCCCGAGGTGGTGCGCGACGGGCAGACGGGTTACCTGGTGCCCCCGGCCGATCCCCGGGCCCTGGCCGCCGCGGTGACGCGTTTCTTCCGCGAGGACCGGGGGGACGCCTTCTCGGCCGAGGTGGCCGTGGAGAAGCAGAAGTATTCCTGGGACCGGCTGGCCCAGGTGGTGGAGCAGCTGGCCGGCGAAGGATCTGAAGACGGGGAAGAGGAAGCATGAGCGACCGGCTGGCAACGCTGGTGGAGCAGCTGGCCGGTGGCGCCATCGTGCCCCTGGCCGAGGCCGAGTGGATCGCCGTGGCGGGTGGCTTCCCCACCCGCGACATCGTGCCCACGGGACTGGCGGGGGAGATCCTGCTGGTGCGGCGCCCCTTGCCCGGCGGCAAGAAGCAGGCCTGGGCCCTGGTTGAGCAGCCCGAGACGGGCAAGCGTGTCATCCGTCCCTTCGCCCGCCAGGACGAGGCCCGCGCCCTCATCGCCGAGCGCCTGGCGGCCTACGAGCGCATGTGGGACGGCTGAGGCGGCTGCAAGCCGGATTATTATTCCTGAACAACTGACCGGGAGTCGGTTTTGGCACATGTGAAGACAGGACTGGACAGGCTGGCCGCCGAGGGATTCGCCCGGTTGGCCGGCCGCCGCGTGGGGTTGCTGGTGCACCCGGCCTCGGTGGACGCCAAGCTGCGCCACACCCTGGATCTTTTCCTGGCGGCCGAGGATGTGAACCTGTGCGCCCTGTTCGGGCCCCAGCACGGCATCCTGGGCCAGACCCAGGACAACATGATCGAGTGGGAGGGCTTCACCGACGGCCGCACGGGCCTGCCGGTCTACAGCCTGTACGGCGAGCACCGCCAGCCAACCCCCGAGATGCTGGCCGGCCTGGACGTGCTGGTCATCGACCTGCAGGACGTGGGTGCGCGCTACTACACCTTCATCTGGACAATGCTGCTGTGCCTGATGGCCTGCGCCGCGGCGGGGGTGCAGGTGCTGGTGCTGGACCGTCCCAACCCCATCGGCGGGGTGGCCACGGCGGGCACGGTGCTGGATCCGGATTACCGCAGCTTCGTGGGGCTGGCACCCATCCCCATGCGTCACGGCATGACCATGGGCGAGCTGGCCCAGATGTTCGCCATGGATCTGGAAGAGCAGCCCGATCTGGACGTGGTCTGGATGGAGGGCTGGCGGCGCGATATGGACTTCGCGGCCACGGGGCTGCCCTGGGTCATGCCCTCGCCCAACATGCCCACCCTGGAGACGGCATTCGTCTATCCGGGAGGGTGTCTGCTGGAGGGCACCACCCTGTCCGAGGGACGGGGCACCACGCGGCCCTTCGAGATCTTCGGTGCGCCGGGTATCGACGCCCGGCAACTGGCCCAGTGCCTGTCCGACTGGAACTTCGGCGGGGTGGTCTTCCGCCCGCTGGATTTCCAGCCCACCTTCCACAAGCACGCCGGCTGCCTGTGCGGCGGGGTGCAGGTTCACGTGACCGACCGCGAGCGCTTCGATCCGGTGCTGGTCTACACCGCGGCCATCGCGGCCATCCGGCGGGTGTGGCCCGAGGCCTGCGACTGGAAGCAGCCGCCCTACGAGTACGAGACCCGGAAGCTGCCCATGGACATTCTGGCCGGCGGGCCCCTGTGGCGGCAGCAGGTGGACCGGGGGCTGGGCCCGGCCGATCTGGCGGCGGCGTGGCGCCCGGGGCTGGACCACTTCCGGGATCTGTCCCGCGCCTTCCGCCACTATGACTGAGGGGCGCGCGGGCATCCGGGCCCTGGTGCTGGCCGCGGGATACGGATCGCGGCTGGCCCCCCTGACCGACCACCGGCCCAAGCCCCTGCTGCCCCTGGGTGAGCGCACCCTGCTGGACCACGCCATCGCCGCCCTGCGCCGGGCAGGCCTCCGGCACATCGCCGTCAACGCTCATCACCTGGCCCATCAGGTGCAGACCCATCTGGCCAGCCGGCCCGACGCCGGCGGCATCACGCTCTTTCACGAAAAGGAAATCCTGGGCACGGGTGGGGCGCTGCACAACGCGGCGGCGTTCCTGGGCCAGGGCGAGCACTTCGTCATCCACAACGGCGACGTGCACAGCAACGCCGACCTGGCGGCCCTGGTGGACAGCCATTGCCGGTCCGGAGCCCTGGCCACCCTGCTGCTGACGGATCACCCGCCCGTGAACAGCGTGGCCGTGGACGGGGCCGGGGCCGTGCATCGCATCGGGGGCGACCCGGCCGCCGACGATCCCGCCTGGCGCCGCCTGACCTACACCGGCATCGGCGTTTTCCGCCGGGAGTTGCTGGAAGATATCGGGCCGGGTTTTTCCAGCCTCATCGATCCCCTGGTGCGGGCCAAGGACGCGCAGCCGGGCAGCGTGCGGGGCTGCACCCAGGCCGGGCTGGCCTGGAGTGACATGGGCACGCCGGCCACCTATCTGGCCGCCTTGCCGGAGGGCGCTCCCAGCGCCGCCGGGGGCATGACGGTGCGGGCCATCACCGGGCACGGGTCGGACCGCCGCTTCTGGCGCCTGGCTTGCCATGATTTTTCCTGCGTGGCCATGGTCAGCCCTGCCGAGGACCAGGAGTACCTGCGATTCGTGGCCGTGGCCGAATGGTTGCACGCCGAGGGTCTGGGTGGCCCGGCCATCCTGGCCGCTCGCCCCCAGGAGAATTCCGTGCTCATGGAGGACCTGGGCGAGGAGTCCCTGCTGCGGCATACGGTGGGCGCGGACGAGGGCCGCCAGGCCGCGGCATATCGCCTGGTGTTGGACCACCTGATCAGGCTGCAGGCGGCCACCAGCCGTGCTCGCCAGGGTTGCCTCCCTGCCGTGGATCGCACCCTGGACCTGTCCGTGCTGCGCTGGGAGACCGACTATTTTCGCCAGCGCTTCCTGGAGGGCCACGCCGGTCTGGCAGCGGCCGAGACCGTGGGCCTGGAGGAGGAATTCGCCGAGCTGGCCCGGGTGACGGCGGCCCAGCCCCTGGTGCTGATCCATCGCGATTTCCAGGCCCAGAACATTCACCTGCAGGACGGCCAGGTGCGGCTGGTGGATGTGCAGGGTATGCGCCTGGGGCCCCTGGGCTACGACGCCATGTCCCTGATCATGGATCCGTACACGGCCCTGAGCGACGCTTTGCGCCGGGACCTGCTGGACGAATACTGTGCCCGGGCGGCGCGGGAGCGTGGCACCGGGCCCTCCGCCATCCGGGCCATGTGCCTGGCGGCGGGATCGCAGCGGATCATGCAGGCCCTGGGGGCCTATGGTTTCCTGGGGCACGTCAAGGGCAAGAATGCCTTCCTGGCCCACATCCCGGAGGGACTGAGGGCCCTGGACTGGATCCTGGGGCAGATGGAGCAATGCCTGGCCGGGCCGGACCGGGAGCCCCTGGTCTGGTTGCCCCGCGGGGGAATGCCCCGGTTGCGGGCCCACCTGGATGAAGTCCTGGAACGACGGGAGTACTAGCTCACCAGGGCCAGGATGCCCATCCCCAGCAGATACCCACCCAGGCCCACCAGCACCACTCCCGACGCCAGCGTCAGGTGGCGTTGCCGCCGCGGGCTCAGCAGGTTCACGGTGCCGGCGCTGGCGATGAACAGCCCCAATCCCAGCAGCATGGTGGCGTAGAAAGATCCCACCAGGGCCACGGCGCGCCAGGGGGTGATGTGCCAGGCGTTCGCGGCCTGGGGCCCCAGGATCAGGGCCCAGCCCAGATAGGGGTTGGGGTTCAGCAGGTTGACCACCACCGCGTCCAGCAGGGTGCGGGGGGCCGAGGCCGGGGCCGACTGCGCCTTGCGGCCACGCAGATCACGGAAGACCATGAAGGCGTGATAAAGCAGCAGCAGGCCGCCGGCGCAGCGCAGCAGGGCCTGGACCTGGGAATCCAGCCGGCCCACCACCAGCAGCACCAGGACGGCGATGGGGATATCGCTGATCAGAGGAGCGCAGGCCGCCGGCAAGGTGCGCCGCCACCCGGTGGCCAGCACACGCGAGACCAGGAAGGCCTGCAAGGGGCCGGGTTGCACCACGGCGGCGAAGGCGAAGCCAGCCCCGATGAGGATGTTCTCTCCCATGGGTATCGTTCCGCTGGCCGGGGAAAGGTTGCCCGCCCCCGCCCATCAGTTGTCCGGGGTGCCTTCCCCGGTGGTGTTCTCGGGACGATCCGCGGCGAAGGAGAAATGCATCTGCACGATGCGCCAGCAGCCGTCCTGCTTCTCCAGCACCCCGGTCCAGCGCGTGTCCGACCAGCAGCCGGGGGCGCCGTCCCAGGTGTAGCAGTCGTCCAGGATAGCAGACCACCAGGCCACATCACCAGCCCGGGATAGGCGGCAGCGAAAATCCCTCACCTCGGTGCGGGTGGCCTGGAAGCGCGGGTCCATCCACAGGGCGAAGCCTTCCTGGAATTGCTGGTAGCCGCGGACCCCGGCCAGACCCTCGGGGTGGAAGGAGAAGTAGTCCTCGTCGTGGCTGATGATGCTTTCCAGCAGGGGGCGGTCCCGGGTCAAGGCCCAGGCGATGCTGTCCTCGACGATGCGGCGGATGCGCGCCGGCTCGCCCTGGGCGGCCACCTGGCGGGCCGTCTCGATGACCCGGGCGTCCACCCAGTAGATCTGGGAGACGCCGCCTTCCTCGTCGTAGCGGCTGAAGAACAGGCAGCGTCCGTCGGGCGAAAGGCTGGGGCAGCTCTCGCCGTGGGCGGAGTTGACCCGGGGGCCCAGGTTCACCGGCGTGCTCCAGCCCTCCGGCCCTTGGTTGAAGGCCACCCAGATGTCGCCCTGGCCCAGCCCTCCCTCGTGGGTGCCGTCCAGCAGGA
This sequence comes from Candidatus Krumholzibacteriia bacterium, assembly GCA_963674845.2. Lineage (GTDB taxonomy): Bacteria > Krumholzibacteriota > Krumholzibacteriia > LZORAL124-64-63 > LZORAL124-64-63 > LZORAL124-64-63. The sequence continues at coordinate 468,641 of CAXXKE010000002.1, forward strand.
TGAAGGATTCGTCCGGGGCGATGAAGCCGTGGCCGCCGAATTCCAGACCCAGGGGCCGGCCCTGCCAGGCGCCCTGCCCATCCTGCTCGGCAACCCACAGCGAACGCGTCTTCAGGTTGGTGTAGTACAGCCGTCCTGCCCGGGAGATGGTGGGGAAGAAAGCCGGGTCGGTGGCGGGGGATCCAGCCAGAGGCCGCGACCGGGCCCAGCTGTCCTTCTGGTCCCCCTGGCCAGGCTGTCGCTCGGTGGCCCAGATGCGCACGTCCATGCCCTCGTTGTAGGGCGCGAAGTACAGCCTCTGGCCGTCGGGGCTGAAGAAGGCCTCCATCTCGTCCTTGCAGCGCTCGGCCGTCAGATCCAGGGGCGCGGGCGTGGACCAGCCGGTTTCATGCCGGCGCGTCTGCCACACCCGCACCTGGCCTGCGGCGGTCTGGCGGGTGAACAGGATGGTGTCCCCGTCCGGGGACATGGACAGGGCGTATTCGTAATCCCCCGTCACCGACACCAGGCCGGGGGCGAACACGCTGGCCACCTGCCCGGGAGGGTCCTGCCCCAGATAGGGCCCGGCCTGTCCGCTGACGGCCGAGCCGGGAATGATGATGACGAGGCAGGGAAGAAGAAGGGCGAGCAGGCTGGACAAGGCAGTGGATCGGCGCACGGATACCCCCTGGCTGCAAGAGCCGGTTCCGTCGGGGGCCATCATTTTACGAAACGAAGACCGGGCGGGCAACCATGGTGTCCGCCCGGTTCAGGGGAAGGAGAACCTGTGAGACAGCCTCTCTCATTCGCCGCCCAGGCAACGGGCCAGCAGGCCGGCCACGGCCATGTGCTTGCCGTTGTCCTGGTTGCCTCCCTGGGTGACGATGACGGCGTTCAACTCGGGAATGACCAGGATGAACTGGCTGCCCCAGCCGTTGGCCGCGGGAATGTCCAGCGTCCTGCCGCCCAGGGGAGGCCTGAAGATCCACCACAGGTAGCCATAGCCCTCGGGCTGGCCGGTCTCGATCTGGGGGCTCATGCTGGCCTGGACCCATTCCTGTGATATCACCCGTGCCCCGTCCAGGGCACCCCCCTCCAGCATCAGCTGGCCGATGGTGAGCATATCCCGCGCCCGTAGCCGCAGGGAACCATCCAGCAGCGGGTATCCGTCCTGCTTCATGTATTCCCAGTCCCAGCGGGTGATGCCCAGGGGCTGGAAGAAGAACTCACCCGCGTAATCATCGGCCTGACGGCCCGTGGCCTCGTCCAGGATGCCGGCCAGCAGGTCCACGTCGGCGTTGACGTAGTTCCAGGTGCTGCCCGGCGGATGGGCGAAGCCGCGGCCCAGCACCCGGCAGAAGAATTCCTGCCCGGTGCCGTGCAGCCCCTGCATCTCCTGGGCCGACCAGTCCAGGCCCAGGCTCATGGTAAGCAGGTGGCGCAGGGTGGCGCCGTTCCAGCCCTCCGGGTCCTGCAGCGCACAGTGGGGAAAGAACAGGGGAAGGGGCGTGTCCAGGTCGGCGATGTCGCCCCGGTCCACGGCGATGCCCACCAGCAGGGAGGCAACGCTCTTGGTCACCGAGGCCACCCCGTGCAGGTAATCGGCGTGGCTGCCGTGGAAATACTCTTCCAGGACCAGACGGCCGTCCACCGCCACCAGCACCGCGTGCAACACCCCGGCCTGCCCGTCCAGGATGCCTCGCACCAGACCCTCCAGGGCGGCGGGGGGCAGGGCTGTCCCCTCGGCTGATCCCGTGGACCAGCGATCCCCGTTCTCCCCGGGCACCCGGTACCGGTAGGGGGTATCGCGGTATTGGCCCAGGCCCGCATCCAGCTGGGGGATGGTGGCCGGATCCACCCGCTGCAGGGGCATCTGGCCGGAAAGCTCGCCATCCACCAGAATGGCCCCATCGATGGTGCCCGTTTCAAGATCCACCGTGCCCTCGTAGGTGGGCCCGTGGGCGAATTCCAGCACCAGGTCGGGGTGCTGGTAGGTGACCCGGCGCACCGGCAATTCGGTGAGCTTGATCCCGTCGCTCAGGGTGTGGATCAACCCCTGCCATTCCCCTTCAACGCGGCTGAACTGGAAGACGAAGGTCTCGGGCCCGCCTTCCCCCTGCCAGACGCCATCAGCCAGACCGGTGGCCAGGGCCGGAACGGTGGTCCCCGCCAGCAGCAGGACGAACCCCATGATTCCCAGGCTGAAACGGCCATACATCATCAGGCGATCGTTCATCATCTTGCCTCCTCGGTATCCGGGGCACCCCGCTCCAGCAGGGACCGGATGGACCCCTCGATGACGGGCCAGCCCGGTCTGGTGGGGTCGATGAGATCCATGTGCCCTGCGTCCTGGATGATGGTGAAGCCCACCATCTGTCCTGCGGCCCGGGCGGCCTGGACGAAGGCCAGGCCCATGTCGGGAGACACGGCCCCATCCAAGGCGCCGTGGATCAGGATGGTGGGCACCGGGCCGGGCAGCATGGCCGTGGGGGTGGCGTCCTCGTAATGGGATGGGACCTCGACCTGGCTTCCTCCCAGCAGGGGAATCAGGACGTTCTGACCGCAAACCTGCACCGCCAGATCGTCCAGGCCCCGCAGCTCCGGCGGCCCGGCCAGGGAAACGACCCCGGCCAGGGGCAGGGGACTGTCCTGGCGCAGGGGGCTGTCCGCGGGAAGGCCAGCCCGGTCGGCCACCCAAAGGGCCAGATGCCCACCGGAAGAGTGGCCCACCACCACCACCTGCCGCAGGTCCAGGGGGTGGTCCGCAGTCAGGGCCCGCAGGTGATCCACGGCCCGTCCCACATCCAGGAAGGTGCCGGGCCAGCCGCCGCCGGCATCGCCCACCCGCCGGTACTCGATGTTCCAGGTGGCCACGCCGTCCTGGGTCAGGCGCCGGGCCAGGGCATCCATGAGGTGCAGGTCGCCGCCGTTCATCCAGCAACCGCCGTGCACCAGGACCACCACCGCATGAGGGCCGGCGCCCGCCGGCACCCGCAGCTCGCCGAATTGCTGAGGGGCCGATCCGTAGGCGATGATCTGTCCCTTCGCCCCGGTTTCAGGCCGCAGGGCGGGGCCTCCCTGGGCCCCCGGGTGACCGCCGGCCACCATGAACCCCATGACCAGGGCCAGCACCAGACGGCAGATCATGACGTCCCCCCCCGCAAACCGGGTTCGCCGCGCCGCCGGTCCAGCGCGCCCAGGACGAACCAGGCCACCGCCGACAGCACGAAGATCACCAGGCCGAACAGGGTGGTGGTGAAGGATTCGGCCAGTCCCATGGCCACCACGCTGGGGGAGATGGCCGAGGCCCGGGCGATGGCCTGCAGCCCATTGTACATGCCCATGTACTGGCCCAGGAATCCCAGCACGGCGGCCAGGGCCCCCCAGAACAGGATGGCGTTGGGGTTGCCCCGCCGGCGTGTGGCGGCATCGCCCATCAGCACCCTGCTCAGTTGCACCGCGATGAGGACCAGGATGGCCAGGGCCATCAGGATGAGGACGATCCCGAAGGGACCCATTTTCTGGATGAATGTGACCATGTCGTTCTCCTTTTCCGGCGGCCTGGGTGTGGGGCCGGGCCGGGTTAATTTTGTCATGCCATCAGATCTGCAGCAGCAGGTCGGCCTCGGCCTGTTCCAGCCGGGCCAGTCTTTCCTGCAGGAGATACCAGATCAGAGCGGTGAGGATGGCGCACACCAGGGCCACCACCACCACCGCCGATCCGCGTGCCAGGACGCGGGTGAACAGGGGAATGCCCCCCTGGCTGGTCACGGGGAAATCCGCCACCCAGCCGTAGATGGTCAGCCACCAGCCGTACAGGCCTGTCAGCAGATCGGCGGCGCTGAAAAGCAGCAGGGCGGTGACCCGGCGGCGCGTGGGGCGCAGGTCGCGTTCCTCGCGCAGGAACAGGGTGACCCCCGCCCGCAGGGCCGGCACCAGGGCGGCCCCCGTCAGGGCCACCAGGAACCAGCCCACGGGCCCGGCGGCCCGGGGAATCTCCAGGCTCAGCACCGACAACCCGCCGCTGGCCAGGATGAAAAGCAGCAGCAGCAGCAGCCCGGCCTTCTCCAGGCGCGAGCGCCCCTGCAGGCTCAACTGGTCCACCAGGCGTTGCCAGGCGGGCACGTGGACGGCGGCCAGTTCGGCCAGGGCCTCGTCGCTCAGGGCAAAGGCTTGGCGCGCCTTCTCCTCGGCCTCCTCGGGGGGCAGGCCCCCGGCGGTGAAGTGGGCGAACAGATCGTCCAAGTCGGCGGCCATTTCCAGCACGATGCGGGCGCGCACGGGGCGGGGCAGATCCAGCCGGGTGTCGGCCTCGCGCAGGATGTCGGCAAAACGGTTCATGAGTCCTCTCCGTGGATGACGGCGCTCAGGCTGGCGCAGAAAACCTGCCAGGCCTGGCGCTGCTCTCCGGCCAGGGCCGCCCCCTGGCGTGTCAGCTCGTAAGCCTTGCGGCGTCCGCGGGGGCCCTCGTCGCTCCAGGCGCCGCGAATCAGGCCTTCCTTTTCCAGCTTGTGCAGGATGGGGTACAGGGTGCCGTGGTTGAATTTGAAGTAGCCCGCGCTGGCCTCCTCGATGTCCAGGGCCAGCTGATAGCCGTGGCGCGGCCCCGCCCGCAAGGCGGCCAGGATCAGGGCCTCGTTGCAGCCCTTGGTCAGGTTCTGTTTTTCCAGGGCCGGTCTTTTCAAGGGGCCTGCCGCCTTCCCGGTCTGCGGTGTACAGGTTAAGATGGTCTATATATTGACGGTCTATATATAGCCCGGATCGCCCGACCCGGTCAAGGGGGCAAAGGGGAATTTTCCCGGCCCGGGGGAAACGGCTGGATTGCGGGCCAATGCCGTCTTAATTTTGGGCCAGAACAATCCCGGCCCGCGCGGCCCCGCCGCCCGGCCGTTCCCCGGACCGAAGGACAAGGCGTGAAACGGGACGAATCCTCCAGCAACCCCTTCAGCAAGCGGCGCAGCGGCGTGCTCCTGCACCCCACCAGCCTGCCCGGCCCCGACGGCATCGGCGACCTGGGCAGCGCCGCCTATCGCTTCGTCGACTGGCTGGAAGAGCACGGGCAAAGCCTGTGGCAGATCCTGCCCCTGGGGCCCACCAGCTTCGGCGACTCGCCCTACCAGACCCTCAGCGCCCTGGCCGGCAACCCCCTGCTGGTCAGCCTGGACCACCTGCGTGACCAGGGCTGGCTGAGCGACGAGGACCTGGCCGCCCGCCCCGCTTTTCCCGCCGATCGCGTGGACTTCGGCCCCGTCATCCAGTGGAAGAACACCATGCTGGACCGGGCCTGGGAGACCTTCCTGGCCGCCGCCAGCGGCACCCCCATGCACGAGTTCGAGGCCTGGCGCCGGGCCCAGGCGGCCTGGCTGGATGATTTCGCCCTCTTCATGGCCCTCAAGGAGGATCAGGGCGGCGCGGCCTGGTGCGACTGGCCGGCTCCGCTGCGCGACCGCGAGGAAACGGCCCTGGCCGAGGCCCGCCCGCGCCTGGAAAAACGCATGGGCGCCCACGCCTTCCGCCAGTGGCTCTTCTTTACCCAGTGGACCCAGCTGAAGGCCTACGCCCAGGCCCGCGGCATCGGCTTCGTGGGGGACCTTCCCATCTTCGTGGCCTACGACAGCAGCGACGTGTGGGCCCAGCGCCGCCTGTTCCAGCTGGACGCCAAGGGCCATCCCACCTGCGTGGCCGGCGTGCCGCCCGATTATTTCAGCAAGACCGGCCAGCTGTGGGGCAACCCCCTGTACCGCTGGCACATCCTGCGCGAGGAGGGCTACGCCTGGTGGGTGGAGCGCGTGCGGGCCTGCCTGGAGATGGTGGACGTGGTGCGCATCGACCACTTCCGGGGCTTTGCCGCCTACTGGGAGGTGCCGGCGAAGGAGAAAACGGCCATCAACGGCCGCTGGGTGGAGGGGCCGGGGGCCGGCTTCTTCCAGGCCATGAAGCAGGCCCTGGGGGACGACCTGCCCATCATCGCCGAGGACCTGGGGGTCATCACCCCCGACGTGGAGAAGCTGCGCGACGATTTCGGCCTGCCCGGCATGCGCGTGCTGCAGTTCGGCTGGAGCGGCCCCGAGAACGCCTTCCTGCCCCACAATCACCCCACCAACTGCGTGGTCTATTCCGGCACCCATGACAACGATCCCACCCTGGGCTGGTGGCAGCACCTGACGGACGAGCCCATGCGCCGCCTTGTGGCCGAGTACACGGGCCACGAGCAGGTGGACGAGCCCAACTGGGCCCTGGTGCGCCTGGGCATGCTCAGCAGCGCCCACACCTTCGTGGCCACCATGCAGGACGTGCTGGGGCTGGGGCGTGAGGGGCGCATGAACCTGCCCGGCGAGGGCAAGGGCAACTGGAACTGGCGTATGCCCGAATCAGCCTTCACCCATGAGGGCGGCCCGCGCCTGGCCCGGCTGACGTGGCTGGGTTTCCGGCGTCCCGACCAGAAAGCGGCCCCGGCGGGAGACGCGGCCTACAAGCCGGAGGCCAATATTTGAATCTCATCCAGAGGCAACTGAACCGCGTGACGGGGGATTTCCGGCGCGTGCTCCTGGCCACCCTGTTCTTCGGGGCCACCTCGGGCATCTTCATGAGCACCCTGAACAACTACCTCAACGATGTGCACGGTTTCGGGGCGGGGGAGCGCGGCTGGCTGGAACTGCCCCGCGAGGCGCCGGGCTTCTTCATCATCTTCGTGGTGGGCTTCCTGCTCATCTACATGCGCGAAAGCCGCATGGCCGTGACGGCCATGGTCTTCACCGCCGCCGGGGCCCTGGGGCTGGGGTTCCTTTCTCCGGACAAGGCGCTGCTGACGGTGTGGATCGTCATCTGGTCCCTGGGCGATCACATCATCTTCGCCGTGGAAGGGCCCCTGGGCCTGAAACTTGCCACGCAGGGGGGCGAGGGCCGGCGCCTGGGACAGCTGGGCGGGGCGCGCAATCTGGGGGTCATCTTCGGCGTGGGGGGGGTGTGGTTGCTGGCCCGCTTCCTGGGCGACCGCTACGATCTGTTCTACCTGCTGGCGGGCAGCTGCGCGGCGGTGGCGGGCATCTTCTACTTCCGGCTGCACCTGGGCAAGCAGGATCCGCCCTCGCGGCGCCTGGTGTACCGGCGGCAGTACCGCATCTTCTACGCCATCAGCGCCCTGTTCGGCATCCGCAAGCAGATCTTCATGGTCTTCGGCTCGTGGGTGCTGGTGGACATGCACGACGTGCCGGTTTCCACCATCGCTCTGCTGTACTTCATCGCCTCGTGCCTGGGGGTCATTCTGCGGCCCCTGCTGGGCGACGTCATCGACTGGCTGGGGGAGAAGAAGGTGCTGGCCACGGACGAGGTTCTGCTGCTGGTCATTTGCCTCATCTACGCCTTCGCCGACAATCTTTACGTGCTGATGGGAGCCTACATCCTGGATCACGTGCTGTTCGCCCTGCGGGTGGCGCGCACCACCTACTTGAAGAAGATCGCCGTGGACCCGGCCGACATCACCCCCACCATCAGCCTGGGCATCACCATCGATCACGTGGTGGCTATGAGCCTGCCCATCCTGTCGGGGTATTTGTGGGAAACCTACGGGCACCAATGGGTGTTCATCCTGGCCGGGGCCATCGCCCTGATCGGGCTGGTCATCTGCCTGCAGATCAAGGTGCCGCTGAAGGACGCCGAGGCCCAGGTTGTTACTCAGACCGCAACTTGAAAATGGCGGTTCTGGGAGTGATTTTTACAAAGGGTGAGATGACAACGAGCGCGAAGAGGATAGATCGATGCAACTGAAGTTCAACAAGACCCTGCTGCTGGCGGCGGCGCTGGCCACCGTCCTGGCCCTGGCCCTGGTTGTGGGCGGCTGCGGCGGCGGTTCCACCAAGAGCCTGACACCCGACCCCTACGACAGCCTGCAGGTGGGCACCCCCGAGACCTTCGAGATCGCCACCTGGAACCTGGAGAACTTCGCCAAGGCCGGCAGCAAGACCATCGCTCACGCCGTCAAGGTGATCCAGGCCATGGACGTGGACGTGGTGGCCCTGCAGGAAATCGAGGATCTTTCCTCGTTCAACACCCTGGTGGCCAGCCTGGACGGCTGGTCCGGTTTCCGGGGCGGAGGCGACAGCACCTGGATGCAGGTGGCCTTCGTGTACCGCGACAGTGGTCCGCTGCAGGTTGACTCCGTATACGAGATCATGAGCAGCTTCGAGTACCGGGACCCCTTCCCGCGCGCGCCCCTGGTGTTGCAGGGAACGCTGAACGGGCAGCCCATCGTCATCATCAACAACCACCTGAAGTGCTGCGGCGACGGAATCATCGACCTGGAAGACGATGGAGACGAGGAGACCCGCCGGCGCGATGCCTGCGTGCTGCTGGAACAGTACGTGACCGACCACTTCGGGGGCTACCAGGTGATCATGGTGGGCGACTGGAACGACGAACTGCGCGACCCCGAGGGGCGCAACGTGTTCCAGAACTTCCTGGACGACACCCAGGGCTGGCGCTTCACCGACCTGCCCATCGCCCTGAACGAGTCGGCCCTGTGGTCATACCCCGGCTGGCCCAGCCACCTGGACCACGTGCTCATCAACGCGGCGCTGTTCCCGGCCTTCGAGGCCGAGGGGTCCCTCATCAAGGTCATGCCCGCCAGCAGCGTGGTGGGGAGCGCCACCTACGACCTGGAGGTCAGCGACCACCTGCCGGTGGCGTTGCGGCTGGTCCTCTGAGCCTGAGGGGCATCTGTAGCCAAGAAAAATGAAGAGAAATGGCCCCCGGCTGTATTACCGGGGGCCTTTGTTGTGCTATAGTACTTTGGCTCGACATTTACTCATGAATTGCGGGAATTAACTGGAGGGTGTCCATGTTGTTCCAGATTCGCCCCCAGGCTCTGCTTCTGAGCCTGGCACTCACGCTCGTCTGTGCCGCGGCCCTGGCCGCCACGAACCCCGTTCTCAGCCCCCGTCTGGACAGCGCCCTGGACCAGGACGGCTTCGCCTGGCGCCACGACGACGGCCGCCTGACGGTCTGGGTCTACTTCACCGACAAGGGCCTGGAGGGGGCCGCCCTGGAGCGCGCCCTGGCCGAGGCCGAGGCCCGGCTGGACCGGCGCACCGCCTGGCGGCGCGGCAAGGTCATCCAGCGGGACCAGCGCCTGGTGGATGCCCGCGATCTGCCCGTCCATCCCGACTACAAGGACGCCGTCACGGCCCTGGGCGCCCGGGCGCGCCGGGACAGCCGCTGGCTCAACGCCGCCAGTTTCGTCATGACCGACGCCCAGGTGCGGCAGACGGCCCGGCTGCCCTTCGTGCGGAAGGTGGACCTGGTGGCCCGCTTCCAGCGTACCCCCGTGCCCCGGACCGAGGACGTGCCCTGGCAGGAACCCGAAAAATCCAGCCGCTGGAGCATCGATTACGGCGGCAACCTGGCGGCCATGGAGCAGGCCGGGGTGCCGGCGGTGCACGAGATGGGTATCAACGGCCAGGGTGTGATCATCGGCATGCTGGACGGCGGTTTCCATCCCACCCACGAGGCCCTGGCCGGCATTCCCGTCCTGGCCTCCTACGACTTCGTCAACGATGACGACCAGGTGGACAACGAGACCGGTGATCCCAGCGATTCCAAGGACCACGGCACCATGACCATGAGCACGGCCATGGGCTACGCGCCCGGCAACCTGGTGGCGCCGGCCTTCGGTGCCTCGGCGGTGCTGGCCAAGACCGAGGACGTGTCCCAGGAAGTGCCCGTGGAGGAGGACAACTGGGTGGCCGGTCTGGAGTTCGTGGAAAGCCACGGCGCGGACATCGTCTCCTCGTCCCTGGGCTACATGGACTGGTACGACTGGAGCGACATGGACGGCGCCACCGCCGTGACCACCATTGCCGCCGACATGGCCGTGGGGCGGGGCGTGGTGGTGATCAACAGCGCCGGCAACGAGCGTGGCGCCACCTGGAACCACATCATCGCCCCGGCCGATGGGGACAGCGTCATCGCCGTGGGGGCCGTGACCAGCAGCGGCGACTATTCGTACTTCTCGTCGCCCGGGCCCAGCTACGACGGCCGCATCAAGCCCGACGTGGCCGCCCTGGGCAGCAGCAATCGCGTTGCCGACCCCGACAACGACACGGGCTACACCAGCGCCAGCGGCACCAGCTTCAGCTGCCCCCTCACCAGCGGGGTGGCTGCCCTGGTGCTCAGCCGGGCCCCCTCGCTGACGCCCATGCAGGTGCGCGAGGCCCTGCGCGAGACGGCCAGCATGGCCGACAGCCCCAACAACGATTACGGCTGGGGCATCATCAACGCCTACGCGGCCGTCAACTACTTCGGGCCGGGCATCCAGCACGAACCCCTGACGGATACCGAGGCGGTGGGCGTGGCGCAGACCGTCACCGCCGTCATCACCGACCGGGTGGGCCTGCTTGATACCCAGGTGTTCTATCGCGTGGACGGGGGAGCCTGGACCGCGGTGGCCCTGGCGGCAACCGGCAACCCGGACGAGTATTCCGGACAGATTCCCGGCCAGCCCGCCGGCGCGCTCATCGATTATTACGTGCAGGCCACGGGTGGCAGCTCGGTGGAGACCAGCCTGCCCGCCCAGGCCCCGGACGCCTACTTCAGCTTCCGGGTGGGCAAGGACGTGACCGCGCCCTATCTGGTCCACACGCCCCTGGGTGATCAGGCCCTCATCGTGTGGCCTCCGGTGGTGCAGTGCACGGCGTCGGACAACCTGGGCATGCACCGGGTGCAGCTGAGCTTCAGCCTGAACGGCGGCGCCCAGCAAGGGCCCTTCGATCTGTCGGCCGGCGGCGACCTTTCCTACAGCCTGAGCTTCCCGCTGGACGCCGCGGCGGTGCAGGTGGGTGACCAGCTCAGCTACACCTTGACGGCCTACGACGCCGCCGGAACGCCCAACGCCACCGTCAGCGGGCCCCACGACTTTGCCGTCATCGACGCCCTGGGCGTGGTGCTGGTGCTGGACGACAGCGCGGCCAAGGACGCTCCGGCGGATGTGAAGTACGGCCCGGACAAGACCCTGGTGCCTGCCGCACCGGCCGGGCGCAGCGCTGCCACCAGCATGGGGGATTGGCTGGATGCCGCCGGCTATGTGGTGGACGTCATGGACGCCGCGGCGGCCACGGTGGCCGATTTCCAGCCCTACCAGCTGGTGGTCCTCAGCTCGGGGAACAACGGCGGGCCGGTGGCCGCCGAGGGCCTGCGCAACGCCCTTCAAGACTGGGTGGGCGGCGGCGGCAAGTTGCTGGTGGAAGGTGGCGAGACGGGTTATGACGCCGTTTCCAGCCCGGGTTATCCCACCTTTGCCAGCCAGGTGCTGCACACCGATGACTGGAACTCCGACAGCGCGGGGAACCTGATCGTCGCCGACGGCCAGGGAATTCATCCCTTGCTGAACGATCCCCACGTCATCGACACCACGGTGGCTCTGTCCTCCAGCAGCTACGGGGACCAGGACGCCATGACCCCCACCGCCGACGCCTATCTGGTCATGGGCACCGCCGACCATCCGGGGGATGCGGGCATCCTGGTGTATGACGACAACCCGGCGCCGCAGTCCGCGCAGATCGTCTACTTCGCCTTCAACGTGGAGGCCGTTACCGGGGATGTGGGCCGCCAGCTCACCCTGAACGCCGCGCGCTTCCTGCTGGCCGCCGAGTCCCCCGCCACCTCCAGCCTGGCCGGCACCGCCACCCTGGCGGGAGAGAGCGACCACTCCGGCATCCTGGTGGAAGCCGGCGCGGGCCTGAACGTCACCACCGGCAGCGACGGGACCTGGAGTCTGGGCCCCATCTACGCCGGTAGCTACAACCTGACCTGCAGCAAGGCGGGCTGGGGCACCCAGGTCATGCCCGTGATGGTGCTGGACGGCCAGACCCTGACCGGCCTGGACGCGCGGCTGATGCCCACCATGGAGACCCACTACGGCCTGGAACCCGGCGTGGCCATTCCCGACTACGACCCCACCGGCATCACCAGCACCATCACCGTCCCGGCGGCCGAGGCCGGCGTGCTGGCGGGGGTGACGGTGGACCTGGACATCACCCACACCTACCGGGGCGACCTGGTGGTGCAGCTGACCGGGCCCGATCTGGCCACGGTGGTGCTGCAGGACCGCAGCGGCTCCAGCACCGACGACCTGGTGGGGAACTACCCCGCCACCCTGGGGGTGGCCGGCCCCGGCAGCCTGGACGACTGGCTGGGGGTGAACAACGCCGGCGACTGGGTGCTGTCGGTGTCGGACAACGCCAACATCGACACCGGCACCCTCAACGCCTGGGGTTTGAATTTCCTCATTCCGGGCCTGGTCTCGGCGGCGCCCGGGGAGGGGATGCCCCAGGTCACGCGCCTGATGCCCAACGCCCCCAACCCCTTCAACCCGCGCACCCGCATCAGCTTCGATCTGGCGGTGGGCGGCAAGGTGCGGCTGGGCATCTACGACGTGCGCGGCCACCTGGTGCGCAACCTGGTGAACGAGAGCCTGCAGGCCGGCTCCCATTTCCTGAACTGGGACGGCAAGGACGACGGCGGGCGCAGCGTCAGCAGCGGTGTGTACCTGTACCGTCTGGAGCATCCCACCGGGGTGCAGGAACGGAAGATGGTGCTGGTGCGCTGATCCTGGAGTGCCACACCCTGCGCGAGAAAAGGCCCCACCGACTGGTGGGGCCTTCCCATTGCAACCCATTTCTTCAGGACGGCCGTCAACCCAGGATCTTGTCGTACTCGTCCTGGTTGAAGCCCACCAGCAGGGTCTTGCCCCGCACGATGGTGGGCGAGCGCAGGTTGCCCGTGGCGCCCAGCATGTGCTTCAGCAGTTCTTCCTCTGCGGGCGGGTCCTTCTTCATGTCGAAGGTGGTGATCTTCTTGCCCTTCATCACCACCACCTTGCTGGCGGCTGCGGCCAGCCGGCGGGCCTCGTCCGCGCCCAGCTTGCGGCTGGCGGGAATCTGCTCTTTGACGGCGAAATCATGATCCGCAAGGAACCCCTGCGAGCGTGTGCAGCTGGTTCAGCCGTTGCGGTGGTAGTACCAGTCGACCTGTTTGGCCATGTGTCAACCTCCTGAAAAAACGATGTTCCGGGGATGCAGTCCATGATAGCGGGAGGCCCGGAAACGTCAACCGGCGAAAGGAATGCTTCGCCTTGCCGTGGACAGCTGGACGCCGACGCCGGGCGTGTCATGGTATGCGGCCACACCCATCCCGCCGGGCTCAAGGCCATCCGCAACGCCACCGGCTACGTGCCCGAAGAGCCGCCCCTGCAGCCGGGCAAGGAGGTGGAAGACATCGCCCGCATCGCCGCCACCTACTTCGCCGTCTGGGATGCGGGGGTGCTGGCGGATCTGCTGGACTGCTTCCAGATCGGCGTGGGGCGGAAGGTGCAGGAGCTCGGCAGGGGCCGCAAGATGTTGCTGACCCTGGCGCGGGGGGTGGGAGCCCTGACGCTGGTCTTCTTCATCGCCGTGGCCGACTCCGGCGGGGACCATGTGGGGGGATTCCCGCTCATCCCTTGGCTGGGGTCGTTGCCCACGGCGGGGTTGCTGGTGGTGGCGGGGCTGGGCCTGGCGAGGCTGGGGCTGGCGGGGCTGGGGCTGACGGGATATTTTCTCATGCTGCAACGGGGGCCATGGCGCAGCCGCGCGGTCCCTGAATGAATCATGCCCTGATGGACGATCCCTGATAAGGAAAAGCGGGCCCCCCTGGGGGCCCGCTGCTCTTCATCGAGGCCTGGCAGAACCGGCCGTTCCTATCCAACCGTCCAGATCTAGCCGTTCTTCTTGGCGAACTCGCCCATGAAGTCGGCCAAGGCCTTGGCGCCATCAACCGGCATGGCGTTGTACACCGACGCGCGGCAACCGCCCACGCTGCGGTGGCCCTTCAGGCCGCTCATGCCCTCGGCCAGAGCCTCGGCCACGAACTGCTTCTCCAGGTCCTCGCTGGGCAGGCGCCAGACGATGTTCATGTTGGAGCGGCACTTCGCATCCACGGGGCAGCTGTAGAACTCGCTGTTGGCGTTCATGGCGCCGTAGATCAGCTCGGCGCGCTGGTCGGCCATCTTCTTGGCCGCGTCCAGGCCGCCCTGCTTCTCCAGCCAGCCCAGGGTCTTGGCGATCATGTAGATCGTGAAGACGGGGGGCGTGTTGTACATGCTGTCCTTGGGAGCGTGGGTGGCGTAGCTCAGGTACGCGGGCAGGTCGGTGGGGCAGCGCTCGATCATGTCGTCACGCATGATGACGATGCTGGCCCCGGCGGGCCCGGCGTTCTTCTGGGCGCCGGCGTAGATCACCGCGAACTTGCTGACGTCCACCTTGCGGCTGACGAAGTCGCTGCTCATGTCGCACACCAGGGGAGTGTCGCCGGTGTCGGGGAACTCCTGCCACTGCACGCCGCCGATGGTCTCGTTGCTGGTCAGGTGCACGTAGTCCACGCCGTCGGTCACGGGCAGGCCGGCCGGGTCGGGCAGGGTCATGAAGTTGCTGTCGCTGCCGTCGAAGGTCAGGTTCACGGTGCCGAACAGCTTGGCGTCGGCCAGGGCCTTCTTGGCCCAGGCGCCGGTCAGCGTCAGGTCGATGCTGCCGCCAGAACCATCGCTCTTCTTGTTCATCAGGTTCATGGGCAGCATGGCGAACTGCAGGGTCGCGCCGCCGCCCAGGAACATGATCTTGTAGTTCTCGGGCACGCCGTACAGGCGCCGCACCAGATCCATGGCCTCCATGTGCACCGCGTCGTATTCCTTGGAGCGGTGGCTCATCTCGATGACGGACATGCCGGTGCCCTGGAAATCCAGGAACTCGGCCTGAGCCTCTTCCAGGGCCGGCAGCGGCAGGGTGCAGGGGCCGGCGGAGAAGTTGAAGATACGGTTCATGTCGATTCCCTTTCTAGTTGCCCAGCTACTTGTTCAAGAAATCGCGAATGCGGTCACAGATCTCGTCGCCGATGCGCAGCAGGTTCTCGTTGCTGCTGGCGCCCAGGTGCGGAGCCATGAGCACGTTGGGGGCGCTCAGGATGGGGTAGTCCGCGCTGGGGGGATCGCTGTCCCACACGTCGGTGGCATAGCAGGCGACCTTGCCGCTCTCCAGGGCGGCCTTCATGTCGGCGGCGTCCACTGTCAGACCGCGGCCGGTGTTCACCACCACGACGCCGGTCTTCATCTTCTCGATGACGGCGGCGTTGATCATGCCCAGGGTCTCGTCGGTCTTGGGCACGTGCATGCTGATGTAGTCGCACTGCGCCGCCATCTCGCCCAGATCCTTCACCATCTCGGCCTTGTCGCTGCTGTCCACGTAGGGGTCGTAGGCCAGCACCTTCATGCCGAAGGCGGCGGCGCGCACGGCCAGGGCCTGGGCGATGTTGCCGATGCCCACCAGACCCAGGGTCTTGCCGTGCAGCTCGGTGCGCTTCAGTTCCTTCTTGGCCCACTCGCCGGCGTGCATGGTCTCGTTGGCCTTCACGATGTGGTTCGGCACGGCGATCATCATGGCGAAGGCCAGCTCGGCCACGGCGATGCTGGGGGCCTTGGGCGTGTTGTGGACCTTGATGCCCTTCTCGGCGCAATAGGCCTTGTCGATGTTGTCCGTACCCACGCCGCCGCGCAGGATGAGCTTCAGGTTGGGCGCGTTGTCGATGTACTCGCGGGTGGCCGTGGTCTTGCTGCGGATCAGGATGATGTCAGCTTCCGACTGACGCTCCTTGTCGGTGGTTACCTCGCCGAATTCGGCCAGCTTGCCTTCCAGGGAAGGATCAAAGGCGTCGGAAATCAGGATCAGCATTGTTCGCCTCCTCGGGGTTCGATCTTGCGATCAGTCGGAAAGGCTGCGGACCAGCAGGCCCGAGCGCAGCTTGGGTTCGAACCAGGTACTCTTGGGCGGCATCACCGCGCCCGCGTCGGCCACGTCCATGATCTGGGACACGCTGGCCGGCGCGAAGGCGAAGGCCACCTTCATGTCGTGGTTGCAGCGGCGTTCCAGCTCCTTGCTGCCGCGGCTGCCGCCCACGAAATCGATGCGGGGATCCTTGCGGGGATCGCCGATGCCCAGGACCGGATCCAGCAGCAGGCTCTGCAGGATGGCGGCGTCCAGGCTGTTGACGGGATCGTCGGCGGGGTAGCTGCCGTCGCGGGCGGTGATGCGGTACCACTTCCCGTCCAGGAACATGCCCCACTGGCCGTGGTCATCGGGTTCGGGTTTGTCGGCCGGGCTCAGGTCGAAGATCTCGCCCACCTTCTGCAGGAATTCCTGGCTGCTCAGGCCGTTCAGATCGGCCACCACACGGTGGTAGCCCATGAGCTTCAGCTCGTCCTCGGGGAACATGACGGCCAGGAAGTGATTGTAGGCCTCGTCGCCGGTGTGGTTCGGGTTGCGCTTCTGGAAGATGTCGCGCACCCGGTGGGCGCTGGCGCTGCGGTGGTGGCCGTCGGCCACGTACAGGGCGTCGATGTTCTTGAAGGCGTCCTGGATCTCGGCCACGGCGGCCTCGTCGTTCACGACCCACACGGTGTGGCCGATGCCGTCGTCGGCGACGAAGTCCACGTCGGGGGCGCCGGCGCTCAGGCGGGCGATGATCTCCTTCACCACCGCGTCGGTGCGGTAGGTGAACAGCACGGGACCGGCGTTGATGCCCAGGATCTCCATGTGGCGCGCCCGGTCATCTTCCTTGTCGCGGCGGGTGAACTCGTGCTTCTTGATGTCCCCGTCCACGTACTCCTGCACGCTGCAGCCGGCGGCCAGACCGTACTGCTGGTGGCCGTTCATGGTCAGCCGGTAGATGTAGAAGGCCGGCTTCTCGTCCTGCACCATCACCTGGTCGGCCACCATCTTCTGCCAGTTGGCGGCGCTGGTGGCGTACACCTTCTCGTTGTCCTTGGCGTCGGCAGGATCCAGGTCGATTTCCGCTTTCACGATGTGAAGCCAGCTGTGCGGGTTGTCGGCCGCCATGGCGCGGGCCTCGTCCGAATCCAGCACGTCATAGGGGGGGCTGGCCACCAGCGACGACTTGTCGGCGGCGGGCCGGAAAGCGGGGAAGGGGCGGATATCGGCCATGTTCTCAACTCCTTCAAGGCAAGGGGATAGGTGTTATCTTGCCCTCAAATGAAGCATCCGTGCTGCCGGAACCCAAGAAAATGTTAAGCCATTGGCGGGGATGTGCCAGTGGCAACGCCAAATTGTTGTTAAATATAAAATTAGGCGCCGCCAGGTGCCGCTGCGGCCCAATGGTGGGGCTTTTCGGGAAAGCCGAAACCACGAGGGCCGTCCGCCGAAGGCCAGTCCCCCCAGGCCACCGGAATTCCCGACAATATCAGGGAAGCTCTCCTGGTGGGATGAAACTCCGCCCATGAGCCCCGGCCGTCTCCCTGCGGGCCGATTGCCGAGATATTTTGTATGTTTTCCGTATCGATCGGGACCGTGGAGGGTCCGCCTGTCCCGCAAGAATGGATGATCGCATGATATATTCACGCAAATTTCCCACCGTCGCCCTGAGCCTGGGCCTTGTCCTGCTGGGCGGTGCCTGGCTGGCGGGTTGTGACGACAGCACGTCGCCCCTGGCCCCCTTCGAGCCGGAAATCGCCAACGTGGCCGACAATTTCTCCATCCAGGCCACCGGGGTGGAGAAGGTGACCACGACCTTGACCTACACCTGGGCCAATTCCGGGACCCGGGCCACCATCAACCACTCCACCACCACCACCGCGGGTTCGGTGAGCGTGTTGATCAAGGACAATGCCGGAAGCGTGGTCTACAGCAAGGGTCTGGTGCCCAGCCTCAACGAGGCCACCGAGGCCGGGGAAGCCGGCAGCTGGACCATCGTCCTGACCTTCAGCAATTACCACGGGACCCTCAACATGGGGGCCCAGAAACTGTAACTGAGGGGCGGGTTCCTTGCCCGCGCCAAACAAAAAAAGCGCCCTGGTCCAGGCCAGGGCGCTTCTGCGTTGGTGGGAATCCCTCCGCTACCAGGGCACATCCAGGTTCAGCCGCCGCAGCTTCTCTTCCAGCTCCATCCGTTCCCGGCTGCGCACGTAGCCGCCGCTCTTGCTCTCCCGCAGCCAGCCCGCCTGCTCGGCCAGGCGCCGGGCCTGGGCGCCATCGCTCTTGCCCACGGCGGCCACGATGTCCGTCTCCAGGCGGGAGAACTGCAAACCCTGGAAGTGGAAGTCCTGGAAGGCCTCCCAGGTCAGGGGCACCCAGCGCGAGACGATCTCCTCGCCGATGACGGTGGCGTAGTCGCGGATCTCCTTCTGGGCGTGGCTGTCCATGCGCAGGGCCAGGAAGTGCAGCAGGTTGTGCAGGTCCATTTTCCAGTAGGCCTCGGTGTAGGTGCACAGGGGCAGGTCCTTGCGGGCCTGCTCCCGGGCCACCCCGGCGTCGATGCGCGTCTGGTACACGTGGCGGGCCAGCTGGTGCAGCTCCTGTTCGGCGGCCGTCAGCTGGGCTCCGGTGCCGGCGTCCAGGGGGGCGCCGCTGCCCTGCTTGTTGTCCACGGCCTGGGTGCGCCACTGGTCGGGAGTGGTGCGCTGGGCCGCGTCGATGGCCACGCTATAGCGGGTGCTGTATTCGTTGACGGAATTATGGGTCACGATGCCGTTGGCGATGAAATTGTGGTGAGGGCCGGCCACTTCAACGTCATAGGTTTCCTTGATTCCCACGAATTCGATGGACTCCACGCGGACCAGCTTGGGCCTGGTTACCTTATTGTGGGCCACTCTGGGCCGCTTCACCCATTCCTTCTTGACGGGCGGCCCGCCGAACTTCTCGACAAATTCCAGCTCGTTTCCATGAACCTGGTAGTGGCAATCCGGGCAAAGGGTCACAAGGTTGGTTTCATCCCTGGCCAGGGATTCGTCAGCCCAGACCGGCACCACGTGATGGCAGTGGAGTTCCGGCTTGCGCTGGTGGCATAGCTGGCAGGTCCAGCCGAACTTTTCATGGATCTTGGCCGATATCTGGGTGGTCCATCGTGCGATGTTTTCCCGGTCACTGGAAACTCCGCCTTTCCAGAAGTTGGAGGAAGGGCCGCTTCGGGCTGCTCTCACCTTTTGAAGCTGCTCGTCGGACCATTCCCGGGGGCCGGTCCTGTACGTTTTGCCCTTGTTCCAGGGTACCTTGGAGCGGCCTCCCTTCTCATGCTGCAGGCCATGCAGGCGAATCCATTTCCGGATCGTGTGATAGCTGACCCCGCAAAGCTCAGCAATGTCCTGAATCTTGAGCTCTTCGACATTGTACATCCGGTCTAGCCAATCCCGGTCCTGATACTGGGCGGGAATTTCTTCCTGAAGGCCGTTCACCGTCAAGAAGAGTTCTTTCCTGTCCCACACGGCCAGGCCTTTCTGCTCCCTCAAGCCGGCCTTGCCGGCGAATGTTCCCCAACCGTCGGAAAAATGAAAACGATGATCCGCAGTGGCCTCGATGGATTTGCCGTCAGCCAGGCGGAATCTGAAGACAGGCTTGGGCCCGTTCTTGAAGACATCCACGATCCTCGTGTGTTCGATCTTCCCCGAATCCTCGTTCAAGTGGCGCAACTTCATGGCCTGGACACGATTCCGGCGGAAAAATGGATTACGTTGCTTGTCGGGACGCTGAGTATTTTCGGTGGCCTGAAAGCGTTGCCAGATGTCTTCGATCTTCAGCTTGTAGAGCTGGCTGCCCCGGCGCTCAATTCCCCCGGGAAGGTCGAAATACAACTCTGTACCCTCGGCCAGACAGGCCGTACGGTGCCGGATCCACTGCCTCCAGGCGTCCATGGGCACGCGGATGTGCAGCTTCAGCGAGCACATCTCGAAGGGCGTGGTGTGCCGGTGCTGCAGCAGGTAGCGGATCAGCCCGCGGTCGTTGCTCACCTGCTTGGTGCCCGCGCCGTAACTGACCCTGGCCGCCTGCACCACCGCCGCGTCGTCGCCCATGTAGTCCACCACCCGCACCAGGCCGTCGTCCAGCACGGGGAAGGCCTGGCCCAGGATCTCGTCCAGGGCGGGCACGCCGGGGCGGGAAAGTTTTTCGGGCCGGTTCTCCGGCCTGTCCGATCGCTGATCCGTCATTCTCTGGTCACTCCTTGAAGGCCTTGTTCACGGCGTCGTCGATGAGCTGGTCCTCGGCGTGCTGCGGCATGGTCACCTGCAGGTCGGGCTCCAGCTCCATGGCCTGCTTGATGGCGAACTCGGCGCCCTGGTTGCGGGCCCAGGCCCGGCGGGCGATGCCGTTGTTCACGTCCCAGTGCAGCATGGCGGTCAGACGCCGATGGGCGTCGTCGCTGCCGTCCAGCAGCATGCCGAAGCCGCCGTTCATGACCTCGCCCCAGCCCACGCCGCCGCCGTTGTGCAGCGACACCCAGGTGGCGCCGCGGAAGCTGTCGCCGATGACGTTCTGCACCGCCATGTCGGCGGTGAACATGCTGCCGTCGTAGATGTTGCTGGTCTCGCGGAAGGGGCTGTCGGTGCCCGAGACATCGTGGTGGTCGCGGCCCAGCACGATGGGGGCCGAGATCTCGCCCGCGGCGATGGCCGCGTTGAAGGCGGCGGCGATGGCGCGCCGGCCCTCGGCGTCACTGTACAGGATGCGCGCCTGGCTGCCCACGACCATCTTGTTGGCCCCCGCCTGGCGGATCCAGCGCAGGTTGTCCAGGTACTGCTGCCGGGTCTCGCCGGGGGCCGCCTCGGCCAGCTTCTCCATGACGTCCCCGGCGATGCGATCGCTCTTCTCCAGATCGGCTGGATCGCCGCTGGTGCACACCCAGCGGAAGGGGCCGAAGCCGTAGTCGAAGCACAGGGGCCCCATGATGTCTTCCACGTAGCTGGGATACAGGAAGCGCCCGTCGGGCTTGGCGATGTCGGCGCCCGCCCGGCTGCACTCCAGCAGGAAGGCGTTGCCGTAATCCCAGAACTTCATGCCCCGGGCCACGCAGCGGTTCACCGCCTCCAGGTGGCGCAGCAGGCTGGCCTGCACCCGTTCCTTGAAGGTGGCCGGGTCGGCGGCCATCATGGCGTTGCTCTCGGCGTAGCTCATGCCCACCGGGTAATACCCGCCGGTGTAGGGGATGTGCAGGCTGGTCTGGTCGCTGCCCAGCTCCACGGCGATGTCGCTGTCGGCCAGGGCCTCCCACAGGTCCACGATGTTGCCCAGGTAGGCCAGGGCCACCGCCTCCTTGCTGGCCTTGGCGGCGCGGATGCGCTCCAGCAGCCCAGGCAGATCGGTGTGGATCTCGTCCACCCAGCCCTGCTCGTGTCGCTTGTGGGCGGCGTCGGGGTTGATCTCGGCCAGCACGCCCACGCAGCCGGCGATGACGGCGGCCTTGCCCTGGGCGCCGCTCATGCCGCCCAGGCCGCTGCTCACGTACAGCTTGCCGGCCAGGGGATCGTCCGAGCCCTCGCCGCCCAGGTAACGCCGCCCCGCGCCCAGCACCGTGATGGTGGTGCCGTGGACGATGCCCTGGGGCCCGATGTACATGAAGCTGCCGGCGGTCATCTGCCCGTAGCTGGTCACGCCCAGGGCGCTCATGCGGGTGTAGTCGTCGCCGCTGCTGTAGTTGGGAATGACCATGCCGTTGGTCACCACCACCCGGGGGGCGTCCTTGTGGCTGGGGAACAGGCCCAGGGGGTGCCCCGAGTACATGACCAGGGTCTGCTGGTCGGTCATCTCGCTCAGGTATTTCATGGCCAGCAGGTACTGGGCCCAGTTCTGGAAGACGGTGCCGTTGCCGCCGTAGGTGATGAGTTCGTAGGGGTGCTGGGCCACCGCCGGGTCCAGGTTGTTCTGGATCATGAGCATGATGGCCGCCGCCTGCCGGCAGCGCGCCGGGTACTGCTCGATGGGTCGGGCTTTCATGGCGTAGGTGGGGCGGAAGCGCAGCATGTAGATACGGCCCAGGCGGGCCAGTTCGTCGGCGAACTCGGGGGCCAGCCGGGCGTGCATCTCGGCGGGGAAGTAGCGCAGGGCGTTGCGCAGCGCCAGGCGTTTCTCGTCCTCGCTCAGCAGCATGGGCCGCACCGGGGCGCGGCTGATGCCGGGGTTCTCGACGGGCATGTCCGGAATGGCGGCGGGAATGCCCTGGCGCACGGCCTCCTGGAACTTCAATTCGGCGCTCACGGCGACCTCCTGGCGGGTTTGGGGAGGATGGCGTAGTACGCCCGGCAAGATAGCACATGGACGGGCCGCAGGGTAGGAAGCCGTCGACCGGGGGCCCGGTTGCGGGGGCGTGGGTTCGCTCCTAGCGTGTGAAATGCCGCCACCGCCGGCGGCGGAACCTCAGCCAGGTGGTGCGTCATGGAAATCACCGCGTCGGGAGTTTCGGTCTACGAGGTCGAGCTGGACCTGAAGCAATGGAACGGATTGCTCTCCTCCCAGGTGCCGGGTTTCAGCAGCGCCCTCATCCAGTTGATGCCCAGCACGGTGGAGCACCGCTGTTTTTCCGGCCAGCCGGGTGGCTTCCATGTCGCCCTGGCCCAGGGCACCAACTTCGGCCACGTGGTGGAGCACGTGCTGCTGGAGCTCATCCACCTGGCCCACCCCGAACGCCCGCGATACACCGGCTGGACCAGGGATCTGGGCGAAGGGCGCTGCCTCATCCACTACGGGGCGCCCGATTACCTGACGGGACGCCTGGCGGCCATCCTGGCCGTGGATCTGGTCAATCGCCTCCAGCAACAGGAAAAGGTGGACCTGGACGCCCTGGTCGAGCAACTGCGCCACCCCGTGGAGTCCTTCACGCGCCTGGACGATGAACCGGGTCCCGGGCCCATCCGTGCCGAACTGGTGCTGGGGGAGGGCCCCCGGGAAGCCGAGGCCGGCCTTCCGCCGCGGGTGCGCCCGGTCCTGTCCGACTGGCAGCGGGACCACATCCTACGCCTGCTCATCTCGGTGGAGGAGCGTCTGCCCCTGGTGGGCCAGCGCTGGCACCAGGCTTTCCTCAGCTTCGGGGGCGAGTACGCCGCGGGCACCGCCGACAAGGTGGAGCTCATCAACCCCGACAAGTTCATCTCCTGCTACCGGCGGGGCGACCTGGACGCCTGCTTCCACGGCGTGCAGAACCTGACCCGCCTCTTGCGGGCCCTCAACATTCCCCGCGACTTCCTGGTCCACTCCCTGTGGCTGTACAAGAACCACCTGATGCCCCAGCTGCTGGGCCAGTTCGCCGACGATCCCCGGGAAATGGCCGAGGCCATCGGGGATGTGGATGATTTCTTCCAGAACATCCTGCACGCGGTGGAGGAGGGGTTCCGGGCCGCGGCGGCGCCCGAGACCACGGGAGTCTTTCCCGAGGAGGAGGCGACCCTGCGCAGCTTCCGGGCCCGGCAGGTGCGACCGCCCCGGGTGCTGGTGGTGGACGACGACGCCATGGCGCGCAAGGTCACCCGCAGCATCCTGGAGCGCCAGGGCCTGCGCACCCTGGGGGCCCGGGACGGGCTGGAGGCTCTGAGCATCCTGGCCGAGCGCAACGGCGACCTGGGCCTGGTGCTGCTGGACCTGGTCATGCCCGGCCTGGACGGCGAGGTGACGTTCCGGCGCATCCGGGCCAGCTATCCCCGTTGCCGGGTCATCCTCATGAGCGGTTATCCCCTGGATCAGCGTCAGGAGTCCTTCCTGCAGGCTCACGAGGTGGAGTTTGTGGCCAAGCCTTTTGCCAGCAAGGAGTTGCTGGCCAAGGCTAGGGATTTGCTTGAACTGCATTTGACCGGCCGTCCCGCCCTGAACTGAGGGGCCGTCGTCCACCGGCCGGGCGGGCTGCCGATTGCCAACCGTCCCCGGGCGCGGTACAATCTCCCCTCGAGCAATCGCCCATTCCGATCCTGTTTCCGAGAAGGAGCTTTCCATGCCCAGCCGTGCGCTCTTGATCCTGGTCCTCCTGACGGTGGGACTGCTGGCCGTGACCGCCGCCAGCGCCGCCGACCCCGTTTACCGCACCCCCAACGAGTATCCCGTCCTGGACCAGATCCGCGCCAAGCGCGACGCAGCCCAGGCCGTGCGCGACTCCCAGCGGGCCGCGGTGGAAGCCCACTACAAGGAACTGGCCGACCAGCGGGAGGCCGCCGAGATGGATCTGCGCGTGGACTGGTCCAGCATCAAGTCCCCCGAAAAACCCGAGCAGTTCGACCAGCTGTGGCACACGCCGCCCACGCCTCAGTTCTACACCGGCACCTGCTGGGCCTTCTGCTCGGTCAGCCTCATGGAAAGCGAGGCCCACCGCCTGGCCGGGACCGATGTGAAGCTGTCCGAGATGTGGGTGGTGTACTGGGAGTACGTGGAGAAGGCCCGGGCCTACCTGCGCAGCTTCGGCCACACGCCCCTGGCCGAGGGTGGGCAGGATCACGGCACCCTGGAGATCCTGCGCCAGTACGGTCTGGTGCCCCGCGCGGCTTACGCCGGGGTGCTGGATCCCGACGGGCACTACGACCACACACCCCTGCGCCGGGAGATCAAGGCTTACCTGGATTACGTTCTGGAGAACGACTGCTGGGACGAGGAGATGGACCTGGCCTACGTGCGCGCCATTCTGGACAAGCACATGGGCCGGCCCCCGGTGGACGTGGTGTTCGAGGGCAAGACCTACAGCCCCCGGGCCTTCGCCCGCGAGGTGCTGCAGCTGGACGCCGACAGCTACGTGGGGGTGGTCTCGCGCATGGACACGCCCTTCTACAGCCGGGTGCTGCTGGACGTGGAGGACAACTGGCGGCGGCGCGACGACTACCTGAACCTGCCCCTGCATGACTTCTACGAGGTCATCAAGAAGAGCCTGAAGCAGGGCTACACCCTGAGCATCGGCGGCGACAACAGCGAGCCGGGCATGGACGGCAAGTTCGACACCGCCGTCATTCCCGAGTGGGACATTCCCGCCAAGGCCATCAACCAGGCCAGCCGCGAGTTCCGCATCGTCAACGGCACCACGGGCGACGACCACGGCGTGCACGTGGTGGGCACCACCCGGGTGGGCGGCCAGGACTGGTTCCTGATCAAGGACAGCAACCGCAGCAGCCGCCTGGGTGAGTTCAAGGGGTACTATTTCTGGAGCGGCGACTACATCCGCCTCAAGATGCTGAGCTTCACGGTGCACAAGGACATGCTGGAGGGTTTGCTGAACTGACGGACGGGGTTCCACGACGAAGCCTGTGGGCGCCGAACGTCCTCGGTTGTTGCCCGGCGGCTGGCCGGCAAACACCTGCGGGATTGTTCGGCGCCCACTGGCTTTATCGTTGGGCCGTCGCGAGTTGGTTCGCCGGTCCCTGTCTGTTGCAGCAAACCCAGCCTGCCGGAATCTCCCCGGTTCCCCTGTCCGCCAGGGGCCTGCCAGCGAGGTCCCGGCAACGTGGTCCGGGTCAAGAGATCCTGGAACCTGGGGGAGCAATTGATCGTATGAGCGCATGGTAACCCTGACGCGGATCTGATGAAGGAGACGGAAATGGCGAAGCGCTGGAACAAGACGGTGGAGTGGGTGCGCCGCAGCGGCCTGATCGGCATGGCCCTGGTGCTGGTGGGCGTGCTGTCCGTGCGCTCGGCCATCGCCGACTGGAACGACGTGCCCACCGGCAGCATGAAACCCACCATCCTGGTGGGCGACCGCATCTTCGTCAACAAGCTGGCCTACGACCTGCGCTTCCCCTTCACCGGCTGGCGCCTGGCCACCTGGGACAACCCCGAACGCGGCCACATCGTCACCTGCTGGTCGCCCCAGAACGGCGACCGCCTGGTCAAGCGCGTGGTGGGGGTGCCAGGCGACACCCTGAGCATGGTGGCGGGCCGCCTGGCCATCAACGGCCGTTTCCTGGATTACCAGGCCATCGACCTGGCCAGCATGCTGCCCGTCATGGGTGACGACGCCAACGGCAAGCAGTTCTTCACCGAGGACCTGGCGGGTTGCCGCCACACCGTGGCCTACCAGCCGGGCAAGCGGCAGGCCCTGCGCGACTTCGCGCCGGTGGTCATTCCCGAGGGCAGCTACTTCATGATGGGGGACAACCGGGACAACAGCGCCGACAGCCGCTACTTCGGCTTCGTGCCCCGCCAGGACATCATCGGCCGGGCCACGGGCATCGCCCTGTCCCTGGATTACGACAACTGGTACGTGCCCCGCTGGTCCCGGTTCTTCTCCGGGCTTTCCTGATCGGGGATTATTCAGCTGGTCTGGGACAGGAGTCCGGCCACCACCGCCGTCAGGTCCTCGCTCTTGATGGGCTTGGACACGTAGCCGTCCATGATGAGCATCTGCACATCTGTCACGACGACTCCGGGCGGCCCGGGGCGCTCCGCTTTTCCTCGATTTCCACGCCGCGCGCCTGCAATTCCTCGATCATGCGCCGTCCCGGCACCACCAGTTCCTGGCAGCGGGCCCCGGGGGCGTCGATCTCGCCGGTGGCCAGCATGCGCGCGATGATGGCCGCCGGGTAGCCCGTCATGCGCATCATGGCCGAGATGTCGTTCTGCTGGTCGTGCTGGTCGATGATGCGCAGGGTGTGGCGCACGCCCTGGCCTTCCGGATCGAAGCCCTCGGCCTCCACCAGCACCAGCACCACATCGGGACCGGGCAGGTTCAGCTTGTCCTCCAGGCAGGCCGCCAGCACCTCGCGCGGGGCTACCTGCCCCCCGGCGAATTGCCGTGGCCGGGCGTCGGTCAGGCCCAGCTCGTGCAGCAGGCGCACCTGCTGGCAGTGCCCCTTGTAGCGGATGGTCTTGTAGTCCAGAAATGGCACCCGGCCCAGAAGGGTCTGGGGCAGGGTGGAGGTGCCGCCGCTGGTCTGGAAAGCTTCCAACTCGCCGAAGGGCTCGGGAAAGCGCAGCGTCTCCAGCTCGCTCAGGCCGGGCACCGTCTGCAGCTTGCCGTCGCGGATGACCACCGCCGGCTCGATGTACTCGTTGATGAGGCCCTGCACGGCGAAGACGATCTTGTAGTTCATGGGAGGCTGGGGGTCGGCCGGCAGGCCGCCCACCCGCAGCTTCAGGGACTCGGCCCTGTCCAGTTTCTCCACCAGATGATAGCCCAGGATGCCGGCCAGCCCCGGGGCCAGGCCGCAGTCGGGGATGATGCTCACGCCTTGCCGCCGGGCCTCTTCGTCCAGCTCGAATTCCCGGGCCACGATGTCGTTGTTGCCGCCCAGATCCAGGAAGTGGGCCCGGTGGGCGGTGGCCATGGCGGCCAGATCGGCGTTGTACCAGTAGTTCACCGCGCTGATGGCTACCTGGGCAGCCTCCAGCAGGGGGCCCACCGCAGCCTCGTCCCGCACGTCGGCCTGCACCATCTTTAGGCGCGGGTCATCCAGACGCCCGGCCAGGGTTTGCAGGTTGTCCGGGCTCATGTCCACGGCCACCACCTCGGTGGTGTCGGGGGCGCAGCGCAGCAGGTCGTGGGCGATGGCCGAGCCTTGCAGGCCGGCACCGAGCAGCAGGTACTTCACGGTGATTCTCCCCGGAAATTGGCATGGTCGTCGTGTGGTCCCGGTCATCATAGGCCAGGCGGCCCGCCGGCGACAGGGGAATGTGCCCGGCTTTGTGCCTTCCGGGTGCTTTGGCCTTTGACCTGCCAAGTTTCGAAGAGTAGAATGCGAGCACGTCGCAAGATTCCTCCCTTCAACCACAGGAGCGCTCATGGATAGCAAGATTCTGCAGAAGAATCTCCTGGAGCTCATCCGCCGGACCAGCGCCGAGTTGCCCTCGGACGTGGCGAAGGTCATCGACAGGGGATGGCGCAAGGAGAAGAAGGATTCCTCGGGCAAGTACGCCCTGCAGGTCATTCGCGATAACTTCGCCATGGCCAAGGAAAAATCCCAGCCCATCTGCCAGGACACGGGCACCATCATCTGCTACGCCGACCTGCCGGCCTGGCTGGACGAGAAGACCTTCCGCCGCGCCTACGACAAGGCGGTGGTGCAGGCCACCAAGCTGGGCTACCTGCGCCAGAACTCGGTGGACTCAATAACCGGGGTGAACTCGGGCAACAACCTGGGCCCGGGCAACCCCGCCTATCATTTCCATCCCGCCGGCGGCAAGGCCCTGAAGGTGCGCATGATGCTCAAGGGCGGCGGCTGCGAGAACGTGGGCGTGCAGTACAGCCTGCCGGACAACAGGCTGGGCGCCGGGCGGGACCTGGCGGGCGTGCGCAAGTGCCTGCTGGACGCCACCCTGCAGGCCCAGGGCAAGGGCTGCGGCCCCGGTGTGCTGGGCGTGTGCATCGGGGGCGACCGCGGCTCGGGCATGGTGGCGGCCAAGGAAGAGTTCTTCCGCACCCTGGACGATGTGAACCAGGACAAGCGCCTGGCCAAGCTGGAGAAGCAGGTGCTGAAGGAAGCCAACAGCCTGGGCATCGGGCCCATGGGCTTCGGCGGCGAGACCACCCTCATGGGGGTGAAGATCACCCACCGCAACCGGGTGCCCGCCTCCTTCTTCGTGTCGGTGTCCTACATGTGCTGGGCCTTCCGACGGAACGGATTAACCATGAGCGAAAGCGGCAAGATCGGCCGCTGGCTCTACGACTCGTAGGAGGCCGGACATGTTGCTCGAAGCACCGTTCACAGAAGAGAAGATCCGGTCCCTGCGCGTGGGCGACAAGGTTGAGATCAGCGGTTTGATCTACACCGGCCGCGACGCCGTGCACAAGTACCTGCACGACGGCGGCAAGCCCCCGGTGGACCTGAACAACAGCATCATCTACCACTGCGGTCCCGTGGTGGTGAAGGAAAAGGGCAAGTGGGTGGTCAAGGCCGCCGGGCCCACCACCAGCATCCGCGAGGAGCCCTACCAGGGGCCCCTCATGGAGCAGTTCGGCATCCGCGCCGTCATCGGCAAGGGCGGCATGGGTCCCAAGACCCTGGAATACTGCCAGAAGGTGGGGGCGGTGTACTTCCACGCCATCGGCGGCGCCGCCCAGGTGCTGGCCGAGCGTGTGGTGGACGTGCCCGGAGTGCACATGGCGGACAAGTTCGGCTCGCCCGAGGCCATCTGGGAGTTCGTGGTGGACCGCTTCCCCGTGGTGGTGACCATGGACAGCCACGGCGGCAGCCTGCACGCCCAGGTCATGGCCAGCAGCCAGGCCCGTCTGGACAAGATCCTCTGAGCGTCCTGTCATCCTGCGCCAAAACGCGGCGGTCCCTGACGGGGCCGCCGTTTCCTGTTCGGGCACAGGCAAAACCAGCCGGGCAAATCCGGCTGGCCTTTCCCGCCATCATTGTTTAGGATTTCGCGGTGCTTACAGGAATTTTCCCGGTCTTGAACCGGCAGCGTGAGGAGCAGATTTGGCCGACGAAAAGTCCAGCCCCCGCCAGAACGGCGACCTCGAGTTCAACCTGGCCACCATCCTGAACATCGTCTGGCGCCGGCGTCTCATCGTTCTGGGGCTGCCCGTTCTGGGTCTGGTGGTGGGGATGCTGTACGGGTCCTTCGGCACCAAGCGCTGGTCGGCCACGGCCACGGTGCGTCCCGGCATCACCTCGTATTCGCCCGAGGGCTTCCCCGTGCGCCAGTGGCAGATGAAGGACATCACCACCTGGTACGACAACCAGCTTTATGGCCAGGAACTGAACGCCCGCCTGGGCCTGCCCCCCGGGTTCCGCACCGCCATCCGGGCCGACTTCATCGCCACCGGTCTGACCAACCTGGCCGGGGGCGAGGTGGTGACGCTGTGGACCACCGGCACCAGTCCCGAGCTGGCCCGGGCCATCATCGACACCTCCATCGTCCTGTTCCGGGAATACGCCGAGGGGGACACCCTGAGCAGCCAGATCGAGCTGACCCGCGACGGGCTGCAGCTGCAGATCAAGGTGCTGGAAACACGCTTCGTGTCGGTGGACCGCCAGGAAGTCAGCCTGAACCTGAAGCTCGAACAGGCCCGGGCCGACTCGGCCGTGGTGGCCGTCCTGGACCAGGAACTGGGAATCGATCTGGAAATGCTGGACGAGAAGATCGCCTTCCTGCAGCGGCGCATCCAGGGGCTGAGGGAGGCTCATCCCGGCCTGGAGAAGGATCTGGCGCAACTGGACCAGGTCATCGCCGAGGTTGTGCGTCGCGGCGAGGGCACGGTGGACCCGGCGGACATTCCCGCCTGGGCCCGGCGCGAGGCCGTCCTGGACGAGGGCGATGTGCTGGACGGCCTGGGCGATCTGCGCCTGCGCCTGCAGCAGCGCCTGCGCACCAGCGAGGCCCAGCAGGACAGCCTGGCCTACGAGCTGGGCCTGGCCCGTCTCGAGTCCGAGCGCAAGGGCATCAAGCGGGCGGCCACGGTGGCCTCGCGCCTGCGGGAAATCGAGCAGCGCATCGGCGACCTGGAGCTGGAGCGGGATTACGTGTTGCCCGTGAAGCGGCGCGAGGTGCGCACCGACATCAGCAGCAAGCAGGTGCAGCTGGGCTCCCTGACCAGCCTGCAACAGGTGGGGAAGACCATCGTCTCGGACAAGCCCGTGCGTCCGCGGGGGCTGCGCGCCGCCATGATCCTGGTCTTCCTGGGCATCATGGGCGGCCTGGTGCTGGGGTTCAGTCTGGATTACCTGCTGGCGCACCGGCGGGAGATCTTCCGCTCCTGAAGTCCGGCTGAGCCTGGCCATCCCGGCTTCCGCCTACCAGGGGCCAGGCCGTCAGGGTGATGAACCACAGGGCGCAGATCATGAAGGTCGGGTTGTTCAGGTGTTCCTCGAACAGGAACAGCCCGGCCACGTGAAAGGCCAGCAGGCCCGGCAGGAAGAAGGGGTGATCCACCCCGTGGATTCCCCGCACGATCACCGCCACCACTCCTCCCAGAACCAGCAAACCGAAACCCAAACCGAAGACCAGGCTGGCCTGCAGGAAGGCGTTGTGGGTGGCGCCGATGCCGGTGCGCTCGCTCAGCAGGCGCTGACCTTCCTTGACGCCCAGGCCCAGGGGATGGGCCAGGGACAGGGCCGCCGCGCCCAGGGTGCTGTCTGACCGCTCGGAGGCGTTGCTCACCAGGGCCTCGGTGTTCTTCCAGCGCGCCCAGCCTCCCGGCGGTCCGTAGACGGCCACCAGGGGCACCAGCACGCTCAGCAGGAAGAAGCCGATGATGACCGCGCGGCCCAGCCGGCGCGCCAGGAAGGAGGCCAGGACCACGGTGAGCACGGCCACGATGAGGGGGCTGCGGGTGCTGGTCAGGTGCAGGGCCACCAGCATGGCGGCCAGGGAGGCCAGCAAATATCCCAGCTTCAGGCAGCCCTTGAAATACAGGTAGAAGCCGGCGGGAATGAGCAGGCTGGCCACGGCGCTGGAGGCGTTGTGATGGCCGTGCAGTCCGGGAATGCGCACGGTGTAGGCCACGTACTGGTGGTAGTTGGCGTGGGCCGAGGACAGCCCCACCATCTGCAACAATCCTTCCATGCCCCGCCACTGCAGCACGATGACGGCCACGTTGACCAGCCCCCCCACCAGCAGGCCCTGGGCCAGGGCCACCAGGCTTTCTTCCCGATCCACCACTCGGGCCAGGGCCAGGGCCCAGGGCACCGCCAGCAAGAGGCGCGCGGCGATGACGGTGGTGGTGGGGTGGCCGTCCACCATGCCGAAGAACAGCCAGCCCAGGGGAAACAGCGCGGCCAGGCTGACCAGGGCCAGGGGAGCCGGCCGGATGCGGCCCCGCGTCAGCAGCAGCACGGTCCAGCCGGCCAGCAACAGGGCGGCCAGGTCGGTGGCCCGGGGCGAGCCGTCCAGCTGGGGCATGAGATACACGTTCACCGAGAGGAGGAATCCCCCCAGCCAGGGGCCGTGCCTGGCCGGCTGCAGGGTCATGGGGAGCTCTCCGGCCGCCCCACCAGGGTCTGGTAGATCTCTTGGAACATGTTCACCTGGTGGTCCAGGGTGTAGGTCTCGGCCCGGCCGCGGGCGCTGGCGCCGTGCCGTTGCCGCAGTTCAGGATCGGCCACGTAAAGGGCCATGGCCTGGGCGAGGGCCTCGGCCTCGGGCTGGATGATCAGCCCGTCCTGCTCGTGGCGGATGACCTCGGGAATGCCCCCCCGGCAGGTGCCGATGACGGGAATTCCCCAGCTGAAGCCGTCCAGGATGCTGCGGGGGAAGTTGTCGTTCCACACCGAAGGCACCACCTGGAACGAGGCGCGGGCCAGCAGATCGAACTTCACCTGACCCTTGACCACCCCATGGTACTGCGCCCGGTCCGGATAGCGGCGACAGAAATCGCGCACCCGATCCTCGGCGGGTCCGCTGCCGGCGAAGTCGAAGCACAGGGCTGCGGCCTCGGGTCGGGGCATGACCTGCTCCAGGGCGGCCAGCAACAGGGCCAGCCCCTTGTGGTCGTCCAGCTGGCCCAGGTAAAGCCCCCGCACGGGCCCCTCCTGGGGGCGGTCGGGAATAAGCGCGGGCAGGTGTTCGCAGGCGTTGGGCACCACCACGGGCCGGGCGGCCGCGAAACCGCCGGCCTGCAGGTGCCGATCCAGAACGAAGCGGGAGGGAGCGGTGATCACGGCCACCTGATGGGTCTGGCGCAGCTTCAGGCCCGCCAGAACCCGACAGGGGACGGGTGGGTTCTCGCAGTCGGTGTTGTCCGAGCGCAGCAGGGTGGTGCGGGGGCACAGCAGGTGGTAGTCGCGCAGGGTGTGAACAACGGGCACGCCCCTCTCGTGGGCGGCGGCCCAGATGGTGGGGGTCATGCCCACGATGGTGTTGGTGTGCACCACCTGGGGTTTCACCTGGTCCAGCACCTCGCCCATCAGGGCCCGCCAGCGGCCCGATGATACGCTGCTGAAATGGTGCAGAGCCCGGACCAGCACGTTGGGCTGGGGGGGCAGGCCGTCATTCTCGTAGATGTGCCAGAAACCGTGGGAGGGGGCCTCGAAAACCCGGCCCAGGCCGTCGGCTGTGGGGCGGGTGGTCAGGCGGCGCTCACCGCCGCGGCGCCCGGTTGTGGCCACGGCGTCCACCGACAGGCCGCGCTGGCGCAGCTCCTGGCCCAGCAGGTGGCTGGACAGCTCGGCGCCGCCGATGACGTTGGGGAAAAAGACGCTGTTCTGGAGCAGGATTTTCATGGCAGCAACCTAAATCAATCGAAGGTGGCGGACAAGGAATCTATTCCCTGCCTGGAGAGGGAAAGGCGCGCGGTCCGGAGTCCATGGCAAGCGGCGGCGGAGGTTCACCGGCCTTGCAGGTACCAGGCCAGGGCCCGGGCGTATTCCTCTTCCAGGACCGACTGGCGCTCTATCCGGCGCCAGCCCTGCTCGCTGGGCTCGAAGCGGTGGGGGGAGCGGTCCAGGGTGATGGTGCCGAAGTGCATGGCCTGGAATTCCACCAGGTGGCAACGGTCCTGGTGGGCGATGATGTCCATGCCCAGCATGGGCACATCCAGTTTTTCGAAGACCCGGCGGGCGAAATCCAGCACGGCGTCCGGGGGCGTCGCGAAATCGAAGCGCCCGCTGCCGCTGGCCCGGAAATCGCCGGGCCGCACCTGGCGCTTCAGCACGAAATAATGGTCGGCAAAGACCAGCACCTTCCAGTCGTTGCCGGCGCCTGGCACGAACTCCTGCAGCACATAGCGCCCGCTGTGGGGGCAATCCTCGTACATCTCGGGGCGGTAGCGCCCCTTCAGAACGTGACGCTTGAGCCATTGCTTGGCCCGGTATTTCAGCAGCCCGGCGGGCCGGAACACCCGGCGCAGGGTTCGCCGCAGCTCCCCTTCGTCATGGACCAGGCTGACCCCCGTGCTCATGAAGCCGCTGGCCGGCTTGAACACCAGCGGATACTTCAGCTCGCCGGCCAGGCCGTCCAGCCCCTTCTCGTTGCCCAGGTAGCGGGCCGGCAGGCCCTCCATTCCCAGTTCGCGCTTCAACAATTCCTGGAAGCCCTTGTTCTCGTGGGCCCGGAACAGCTCGTAGCGGGGGACCAGGCGATTGTGCAGGTGCAGGAAGAACAGCACGTCATCCACGAAGCCGCGGTAACCTTCGTCCTGGCTGCTGGTGTAGTGGATCACCTGGTCGCGGGGCTGCTGGGCCCCATTGGCCAGGTCCTCGAAGCGCGTGGTTCGCGCCTGGATGCCATGCTGGGCCAGATGCCGGCAAAGACGGTCCACATCCAGAGATTCATAGATTTGCTGCCTCTGACGCAGTGCGCCCCGGTAGTCGGTCAGCAACAGAAGATCCACGGTCATTCTACTTTCCGGGCTGGGTGGGAACGACAAGGGCCGACTGGCGGCGCAATCTTATCAGGGGATAGGCCGCCGCTGCCACATAAAGGGCGCCCGCCGCCAGGACGCGGGGGATCACGGGCCAGCCGGGGGACCACAGCAACAACAGGACCATGAGGGCCAGGGCGGGCACCACCCCCAGCAGGGCCCGGCCCAGCAGGGCGTTGAAGTGGCGGCGGTTCAGGATGGCCAGGGCCGTCACCAGAAGGGCGTGGGCACTGAACACGCCCCAGGCCGCCCCGGTGATGCCGTGGCCCGGAACCAGCAGGCGCACCATGACCACCGCCACCAGGGAGCTGGCCAGCAAGGGCCACAGGTACTGTTTCTGGCGGTCCTCGGAAATCAGGGTGTTGCCCAGGTAGGTGGCCAGGGCCAGGCAGGCGTAGGACACGGCCAGCACCTTGAACACCGGCACGGCGGCGGAGAACTCGCCGCGGTACAGCAGGCCGATCAGTCCCTCGCCCACGAACCAGCCGCCCACGGCCACGGGTACCAGCAGGGCCAGCACCGTGCCCAGGTAAAGGTTGAACGAGGCCCGGAAGCTGTCCGGCGCGTGGGTGGCCAGGCGGGAAAGCCGGGGCAACAGGGCGGCCCACAGCACCTCTACGGCGATGACCAGGACGAACATGATCTTGGCCGCCGCCGCGTAGTGGCCCACGTCCTCGGGAGTGGTCAGGCTGCCCAGCAGGATGATGTCGATGTTGAACAGCACGCGCAACACCACCGTGCCCGCACCGATGCTGGCGGTCTCGCGCCAGCGGCGGCCGTACTCGCGGCGTGGCGCCGGACCCGGGTGAATCCAGCCGCCGAAGATCCCGCCCAGGGGAATGTTCACCACCAGGTTGCTGGCCAGGGTGGCCAGCAGGAAGGCCACCGGTACCCAGCGCACGGCGGGTTGCCCACCCAGGCCGGCCAGCCAGCGCAGCCCCAGGAAGATGATCACGGCGTAAACCAGGCTGCGCACGATGCGGGACAGGCCCACCCAGGTCATGCGCTCCAACCCCGTGGCCAGCCAGGACTGGGTGTAGACCTGGGGCAGGACCATGATCAGGTAGATGAGGAAGACGGCGGGCTCGTGACCGAAGAAGGGCAGACGGGGCAGGATCAGCAGGCCCAGGGCCAGGATGACCAGGGCCTGCACCCCCAGCATGCCGCAATGCTGGCGGGCGTAGACGCGGATGGAGGCGGGATCGTCCATGCGCGACACCTCGCGAATACCCAGGGAGAACATGCCCCACTCGGCGGCGATCATGGCGTAACCCATGAAGGCCACGCCGATCTGGATGATGCCGAAATCGTGAGCGCCCAGGAAGTCGGCCAGATACACCAGCACGGCGATGTTGGCCAGCTGGGATACCACCTGGCCGGCCGACAAGATACTGAGATTGTGAAGTAGACCGCGGGTTCCGCGCATTAATGTTGCCTCCGAGGCGCGAATCATAGGGACAGCCCGGGCAAGGGTCAAGTGAGGGCCAAGGTCAAATGAGGGCCAAGGTCAAATGAGGGAAATGGGCAGGTGGGTGAGCAGACCAGGTGGGCCGGCACTTCCACTCAATACAACACCAGGGATTCCAGGTCC
The DNA here is from genome assembly GCA_963674845.2 of Candidatus Krumholzibacteriia bacterium. Lineage (GTDB taxonomy): Bacteria > Krumholzibacteriota > Krumholzibacteriia > LZORAL124-64-63 > LZORAL124-64-63 > LZORAL124-64-63. The sequence continues at coordinate 504,282 of CAXXKE010000002.1, forward strand.
AGCCCCAGCCGACGGCTGTCGCTGCTGCCGGGCATGACCTGGGCCGGCACGAAGGGAGGACAACTCAGGGTCAGGGTATTGCCCCCGGCTTCCAGTGTTCCGGCAGGCAATTCCCAGCGGAAGAAGGTTTGCTGGTGAAAGGTCAGGGGAATCCGGGTTCCATTGACAACCAGCTGCAGACCGGGCACCAGGGGGACGGCCGCCGGGGGGCGCCAGCCGCGCAGGCGCAGGTCCAGCCGGCGGGGCCCCGTCCCAACCAGGGTGAAGGCCCGGGTGAAGCTCTCATGGGTCCACACCCCATCGGCAAACAGGTCTTCCAGCGGGGGGCTGTCGTCCGGGGCGGGGTACATGGTCAGAGGGCGGGGCAGCCCGGCGGGGTCGAACACCCACAGGCCCAGGTTCGCCGCCGCTATCTGACCCGATTCCGGGGCCACGGGCTTCAACCAGGGCCGGGCCGTGGCGGCGGGCCCCACAACGCGCACTCCGGCATGGAACAGGGCCAGCCGGCCCCGCTCCATGAAAGCCGGCAGATCATCCACCCTGTTCAGGAAAAGTAGATGACTCGGTTGGCGCGGGTCGGGGGCGGAGAGCACTTCGCCCGGTGGGGGTGCCCCGGGCAGGGCCACCAGCAACAGGCCTTCCGACCACGGGCTCACCGGAAACCCCGGGCGGGTGGGAGCGGAACTCAGCAGGGGCCAGCTGAACGCCACCAGCAACAGCGCTGCGCCCACGCCGGCCACCGTTGTCATCAGGCGGGACCGGCTCCGCTGTCTCATGGACATACCGGCCAGGCCCACCGCTTCCAGCCACAGGGATCCCCACAGCAGGAACTGGCCCAGGCCCGGCATCCCACGCCCATGGGCCACGGCGGCCAGCAGGGCATAGAGGACACCGGCCACCAGCGGGGGGGCGGCGCTTCCTTCCTGCGGCGCGATCCCCACACGGCCACGCCAGCCCAGGATCACCAGCCCGGCCACCCCCAGCCACAGGACGTTCCCGTCCCAGCGGCTGCCCAGCAAGGGCCACAGGGTTTCGGCCAGTCCGGCCAGTCCGTGATCAGGACGCAGAACCAGGGGCAGCAGGCAGCCCACCAGGGCCGCCAGCAAGCCCGAAGCGAAGCCCACCACCCGCAAGCCGCGGTCTGGACAAGCCGCCAGCAGCCAGCCCAGGATGGGCAGCAGGAAAACGGCGGCCGGGGAAAGGAGCAAGCAGGCCATGAAGACGCCGTGCCCCAGCCCCAGCCACGGCTTGGGCCGAGCGGCCCTGGCGGCCCGGACCCACAGTCCCAGAACCATGGGCCAGCCCAGGACGGCGGCCACCGTTTCCAGGCCGGCGGTGGGGGGAAGCAGATGCATGGACCGTTTCCTGAGACGGGGAGAGGACGAGAAGAAACCTTGCTTTAACGGGACCGGACCATCATGGTCAGCCTCAGGCGTGGAGCCCGACGCCAGGCCGGGTTCGGCCGATCCGGATCATAGGGGCCCCTCGGCCCCCCGTCAACCACCCGCCCCAGGAATCGAGTTCTCATGGCTCCGACCCGCATCCTGAATGGTCTCCGCCAGTTCCCGCTGTACGTGCTGGCCCTCAGCGTGTGCGTGTCCGTTTCCGGCGGCGGGCTGGGGGCTGGGTTGGTGGTGCTGCTGGCCGCCGGGATGTTGCTGGTCAGGCCCCGGGAATGCTCCTGGCCGCCGCGGCCCGTCCTGCTGTCCCTGGCGGCGCTGCTGGGGGTGAACCTCCTGGCCACCGCCCTGGCGGCTCCCTATCCCCACAACTGGTTCAAGCTGGGCGAGGAGATGTGGATCAAGCTGCTCCTGATCGCCGTGCCGGTGGTGGTGGGCGGGGATCGCGAACTGGCCCTGAGGATCCTGCGCCTCACCCTTGGCATGGGTTGCCTGGCCGCCGCCTACGCCGTGGTCCAGTACTTTCTGGGAGTCGATCCCATCCGCCATCGCAGCATCTTCCGGCCCGACTTCGGGCACGTGGCCGTGTCGGGTTTCTTCGGTCATCACCTCAGCTACGCCGGCCAGATCCTGGTGGTCTTTTTGCTGGTGGCGGCCTGGGCGCGTCACCAGGCCAGGGGGCGGCGGCTCGGGCCCACCGCGGGCGTTCTGCTCATCCTGGTCCTGGCGGTGGCCTGGAACTTCTCGCGCAGCCTGTGGCTGGGGGTCATGGCCGGGGCCCTGGTGCTGGGGCTGCTGGCCGGCTGGCGGCGGGGAACGCCCCGGCTGGCGGGAGCCACCCTGACGGTGATGGCGGCCTTGCTGGCCCTGCCGCCGGTGCGACGCCACTTTCTCAGCATCTTCGCCCTGGACCAGCACCTGACCCGGTTGAACCTCTGGCGCTCGGCCTGGGCCGGCATGGTGGACAACCCCCTGTTGGGGCTGGGACCGGGCAATTTCGGCCTCCTGCTGGAGCGATACCAGGTGCCCGGCCACTACAACACCCTGGCCCACGCCCACAACGACTGGTTGATGCACGGGGTGAACGCGGGCTTCCCGGGAGTGGTGGCCGCCGTGGCCCTGCTGGTTGTCCTGTGGCGGGTGGTCTGGCGGGCCCGCCTGGACAACCGAGCGCCTCGCTGGGTGCTGGACGGCGCCCTGGCCGTCCTGGTGGGTATGGCCGTGGCGGGCTTCTTCCAGGTCTTCCAGACCGACGACGAGGTGGAACTGCTGCTTTACTTCATCCTGGGCCTGGTGCTGGCGCTGGTTACGGCGCCGCGTGCCACCCGGCCGGCGGTTTGAAAAATCCCCCGGTCCATGCGAAATTACCTCTGGAACAATCGCCTGCCACACCACTCGAGAGGAATGCCATGCCCAAGTCCGTCCTGCCCCCCTGGAAACTGTCCCACTCCTTCCTGCTGGCCCTGGTGTTGTGCGGTCTGACCCTTCTGGCCGCCGGCGGCTGCCAGAAGACCGACGAGGCCGCCCCTGCCGGCGAGGGGCTGGTCTGGCAGGAAATGATGCCGGGTCTGAGCTACATCGATTCCACCCTGGGCCAGGGGGAGCTGGTCAAGCCCCGGGATTTCGTGCAGGTGCACTACCGCGGCTGGTTGCTGGAGGACGGCAAGAAGACCATCCAGTTCGACAACTCCTACGAGCGCCACACACCCCTGAAGATTCCCCTGGGCCGCAGCTGGGTCATCCCCGGCCTGGAGCGTGGGCTGGTGGGCATGGCCGTGGGCGGCAAGCGCACCCTCAAGATCGCTCCCGAGCTGGCCTTCGGGCCCCAGGGCAACGCCGGCAGCATTCCCCCCAACGCCACCCTGGTCTTCGATGTGGAGCTGGTCTCCATTCCCCGGGTGATCAAGACCATCCAGGAAGAGGGGGACGGCCCCGCCGCCCAGCCCGGTGACCGGATCAGCGCCCACTACACGGGCTGGTTGTGGGAGAACGGGGCCAAGGGGGCCGAGTTCGATTCCAGCCACAAGCGCAACAGGGCCTACACCTTCACCCTGGGAGCGGGACAGGTCATCCAGGGCTGGGAATACGGCTTCGAGGGCATGAAGGTGGGCACCCGGGCCACTTTCATCATTCCTCCGGCCATGGGCTACGGCGACGAGGTCAAGTCCGGCATTCCCGCCAATTCCACTCTTTGTTTCGAGGTGGAACTGGTTGAAATCGAGGGCAAGTAGGGCTTCGAGGGGTTGTAAATATCGTATTAGGGTTGCGATAAAGGGCGCATCCTGCTAGGATTACGTCGCTTTTGGGCGGACGTCTTCAGGATAATTCTTCGGATTTTTCTCCTCGAGACGTCCGCTTTTGACCGCCCGCTGGTCATGCTCCGGATTGGCATATGGAAGCCGGAGGACGGCGCGGCGGCGCACCACGAAGCTTCCGCTGGTGGAGCTTCGGTTCTTGCATGGGGTTTCCGGCGGGGGTGCCTGCCCGGAGGATTTCATGCCTCTCAATGTCCCAGATCAGGAGACTGCCGCGTGGGGATAGAACCTGTCCCCGGTGCGGGGATTCCTACCTGGAAAGCTGTCTCACAGGAGGATTCGCGTGATTTATCTCATCCCCGCCGCCGGTGTGCTTGCGCTGCTCTTCGCCGCGTTCAAGTCCAACTGGGTCAAGGCCCAGGATGCCGGTGATGAGAAGATGCAGACCATCGCGGGCCACATCCAGGAAGGCGCCATGGCCTTCCTGAGCCGCGAGTACAAGGTTCTCAGCATCTTCGTCATCGTCGTGGCCGCCCTGCTGGCCATCGGCAATGCCAAGCTGCCCAGCAGCCACGCCATCATCGGCCTGAGCTTCGTGCTCGGCGCCTTCGCCTCGGCTCTGGCCGGCTTCTTCGGCATGCGCATCGCCACCCTGGCCAACGTGCGCACCACCCAGGCCGCCCGCACCGGCCTGAACACCGCCCTGGCCGTGGCCTTCAGCGGCGGCGCCGTCATGGGCATGGTCGTGGTGGGTCTGGGTGTGCTGGGACTGAGCCTCCTGTTCATCCTCTACAGCCAGCTGTTCGGCGAGACCTGGGGCATGGAACGCCTGCTGCAGGTCATCTCCGGCTTCTCTCTGGGCGCCAGCTCCATCGCCCTGTTCGCCCGTGTGGGCGGCGGCATCTACACCAAGGCCGCCGACGTGGGCGCCGACCTGGTGGGCAAGGTCGAGGCCGGCATCCCCGAGGACGACCCCCGCAACCCCGCCGTCATCGCCGACAACGTGGGCGACAACGTGGGTGACGTGGCCGGCATGGGCGCCGACCTCTTCGAGAGCTACGTGGGATCCATCGTCGGTTCCATGATCCTGGGCGCCAGCTTCCTGGTGGCCGAGGGTCAGATCAACACCAACGCCGTCATGCTACCCCTGTGGCTGGCCGCCGCGGGCATCATCGTGTCCATCGTGGGCACCTTCTTCGTGCGCGTGAAGGAGGGGGGCAACCCCCAGACCGCCCTGAACATCGGCACCTTCGGCGCCGGCGCCATCATGGTGGTGGTCTCCTGGTTCATCATCAACCAGATGCTGGCCGAGGGCGCCATGGGCGTCTTCCTGGCCACGGTCTTCGGTCTGGCCGGCGGTATCGCCATCGGTGTCATCACCGAGTACTACACCGCCGAGGACAAGAAGCCCGCGCAAGGCATCGCCAAGCAGAGTGAGACCGGCAGCGCCACCAATATCATCGCCGGCCTGGGCCTGGGCATGCAATCCACCGCCCTGCCCATCATCGTGCTGGGCACCGTGATCCTGGTGGCCTACAAGTACGCCGGGCTGTACGGCATCGGCATCGCCGCCCTGGGCATGCTGAGCACCACCGGTATCCAGCTGGCCGTGGACGCCTACGGTCCCATCGCCGACAACGCCGGCGGCATCAGCGAGATGGCCGGACTGGGTGAAGAGGTCCGGGCCCGCACCGACAAGCTGGACGCTGTGGGCAACACCACCGCCGCCATCGGCAAGGGCTTCGCCATCGGCTCGGCCGCCCTGACCGCCCTGGCCATGTTCTCCGCCTATCAGCACATCGTGAAGCTCGAGAGCATCAACCTGCTCGAGCCCATCGTTCTGGTCGGTCTGCTCCTGGGGAGCATGTTGCCCTACCTGTTCAGCAGCTTCGCCATGGATGCCGTGGGCCGCGCGGCCTTCAGCATGATCGAAGAGGTGCGTCGCCAGTTCAAGACCATCCCCGGTCTGATGGAAGGCACCGGCACCGCCGATTTCCGGCGCTGTGTGGATATCTCCACCGCCGCGGCCATCAGGGAAATGATCGTGCCCGGCCTGATCGCCGTGCTGGCTCCGGTGGCCGTGGGCTTCCTGGGCGGCACCGAGATGCTGGGCGGCCTGCTGGCCGGCGTGACGGCCAGTGGCGTGCTGCTGGCCCTGTTCCAGTCCAACGCCGGCGGCGCCTGGGACAACGCCAAGAAGCACATCGAGGGCGGACACTTCGGCGGCAAGGGCAGTGAGGCCCACAAGGCCGCCGTGGTTGGCGACACCGTGGGCGATCCTTTCAAGGACACCTCGGGTCCCAGCTTGAATATCCTGATCAAGCTCATGAGCGTGATCAGCGTGGTCATCGCTCCCCTGCTGGTGAAGTAGGGGCGAGGGTTCGCGCCCGGCCTTGTATGTCAACGGCCCCCTCCAGGTGGAGGGGGCCGTTTTTCATGGTCTGCGGTCTGAAACGGTGGTGTATGAAAAGAAGAAAGTCGGCCCAGGGGCCGACTTTCCTCGAAATCATCCCGGTGAAGGGCTGTAGGCGAGCTAACGGGTCATGACCGTGGGGAGCCTTGCGGCTACCACCAGCCACCCCACCAGCCACCCCACCAGCCGCCCCACCAGCCACCCCAGGAGCCACCACCGCAACCGCCACCGCAGTCGCTGCAGTCGCCACCATCGTGGCTGTCATTGCCATAGTTGCCGAAGACACCCAGCTTGACCTGGACGCTGTGCAACTCGGGCTTGGCGTAAACCTTCTTCATTGGTATCACCCTCCGAAAATTACCCGACAAACCGTGTGAGCACGGTGCTAATGGACACAGATTTACTCTGCTCTTCAATAAGTATGCTTGATCCCTCCATATGTTGCAAGTGTTTTTTAGAATTTATTTTGCAATATTGACCACAGCGGGGCAAAAAAATATCAGAAATAATCAAATTTTATTGATTATTTGTCCGGATTGGCCGCTTTCTGAAAATCAGCGGCCGCCTGCTCTGTGTTTTCATCCGCCAGCAGCTCGGCGGCCACCTGGGCCGAGAAGGTCAAGGTGTCCAGGCCCCAACTGGCCAGCTTGACCACCTCGGCGGCCGAACGGATACTGGCCACCAGAAGGCGGGTGGCGCTCTGGGTATTCTGCAGGATATCCAGCATGGTCAGCACGGCCCGCTCGCCCGCGGGCTCGGCCGCCTCGCAGGCCAGGTCGTTCATGCGGCCCAGGTAGGGAGCGGCATAGGCGGCCCCGAAACCCGCGGCCAGCAGCACCTGGGCCGGGTTGTACACCGCGGTCAGGGTGATGGCGCAACCGGCCTCGGCCAGCCGGCGGGCCACCAGCAGGCCCTGCTCCGTGGCGGGCACCTTCACTGCCACGTCCACGCCCAGGCCGGCCATCAGGGCCAGCTGCCCCCCGTTGTGGACCATCTCCTCGGTGGTTTTTCCCCAGGTTTGCAGGTGGATTTCCGCCGCACCCAGATCGGCGGCCTGCCGGGTCAGCTTTTCCAGCTGGGCGAGGGTGCAGGGCTGTCCCGCACGCTCCAGCAGCAGGGGGTTGGTGGTCACGCCGAAAAAGGTTCCCAGGGGCAGGAAGCGCCGCCAGTCTTCGGGCTCGGCACTGTCCAGGTATAGCTGCAGCCCGGGCTGGGGCAGGCTGTCCAGGTACTCGGCATCGTCCAGGGGGAAGTAATCCATGACGGACCTTTCATCCGAATAGGTTCAGCTGGCCGCCCCGGTCGTCCCAGATGGGCTGGACGCAGTCGGGGGCGTCGTGGGCGGGATTGTTCACCTGCCGGCCCACCGGCCAGCACTGCATGAGGTCGGCGGGCAGGGGGCGCAGCATGGTCTGCAGAGTGTCCGCCTTGTCGGCGGGCAGGTCCAGCCAGAAATTCCAGTCCGCCGCCGGCAGGATCACCGGCATGCGATGATGGATGGGGCGCATGAGGCTGTTCCCGGCGGTGGTCAGGATGCTGCACGAGTTGATCACGTGCCCGCCGGGGTATTCGTTGCGGGACCAGATGGCGGCCAGGCCCATGGGCTGGCGGTCCCGGGCGCTGAAGAAGAAGGGCTGGGGCCCGTCATCCCTCTTCTGCCACTCGTAGAAACCGTCCACGGGCACCAGACAGCGGTTGTGCAGAAAGGCCTCGCGGAAGGCGGGCTTGTCCTGGACGGTCTCGGCCCGGGCGTTGATGAGCTTGGGGCCGGTGACGGGCCCCTTCTGCCAGGGCAGTTCCAGCCCCCACTGCAGGAACTTGACCAGGCGGCCCTCGGTGTTGGGGTTGGGCACCACCACGGGCAGGTCCTGGCCGGGGGCGATGTTGAAACGGGGCAGCAGTTCCGGGACCATGTCCAGGAAGAAGCGCTCGGCCAGCAGATGGGGGGCGGTGGACAGGACGACACGGCCGCACATGGCAGGGGACTTTCCTTTCCAGAGACCGGGGGACGGGCGATACTTATCCGGGCCCAAGATAGGCGAAAAGGGCCGATGGATGCAAAGGGAAGGAGAATGAACTTGCGCATCGGGTTGCTGAACATGATGGCCGATGGCGCCTTGCGGGCCACCGAGCGCCAGTTCCAGCGCCTGCTGCTGGAGCCGGGGCCGCAGGGTGACGCCTCGGCCCTGGTGGCCTTCAGCCTGGACCAGCTGGAACGGAGCCCCCAGGCGCGCGACCATATTCGGCGGCATTACACCACCTTCGCCCAGGTCCGGCGGCAGGGTCTGGACGCCCTGGTCATCACCGGCATCAACCTGAGCGATCCCCGCCTGGACGACAAGCCTTTCTGGCAGCCCCTGCAGGAGGTCATGGCCTGGGCGCGGGCCGAGACCCGCTCGGTGCTGTGTTCCTGCCTGGCCACCCACGCTTACATGCAGTTCGCCGCCGGCCAGCGCCGCCGTCCCCTGGGCGCCAAGCTGTGGGGGGTGTACCGGCAACGGGTGCTGTGCCCGGAGCATCCCCTCATGCACGGCTTGCCGGCCGAGGTGGCGGTTCCCCATTCGCGCCACAACGACATCACCGCCCATCAATTCCGGCAAGCCGGCCTGGAGCCCTTGCTGGGGGGTGGGGGCGCGGGGGTGCACGTGGCCGCCAGAGAGGACGGGGCCCTGGTCCTGCTGCAGGGTCACCCCGAGTACGACACCATCAGCCTGCTCAAGGAGTACAAGCGCGAGGTGGCCCGCTTCCATGACGGGCATCGGGCCGATTACCCACCCCTGCCGGAAAACACCCTGGCCGGGCCGGGGGCAGAGCTGGCCGCCGAGCACCGCGCCGCCGTGCAGCTGGCCCGCGGCCAGGGGCTGGCCCTGCCCGATTTTCCCGAGGAGGCCCTGGCGGCCCATCTTTTGCCCACCTGGCACCAGACGGCCGGCCGCTTCTTCGGCAACTGGGTGGAGGGGTTGCGCCGCTGCCCGGAATGATGATAGACTGCCCTTCCCCTGAAGATGGTCACATTCCCCATTCCCATTGAATGCAGCGGTCGCCCGCGGGCGGTCCGAAAGGCTGGCACATGGCCGACCAGAACGTCACCGACCCCGGCGCCCACGATCCCCTCGCGGGCCGCCGCATGTTCATGGGCTTCACCATCGGCTACTGGATGCTCAACATCATCGAGATGTTCGAGCGCCTGGCCTACTACAGCATCCGCAGCGTGGTGGCCATCTACATCATGCAGGCCGACGACCCCAACGGCCTGCACCTGACGGCGGCCGACAAGGGCACCATCTACGGTTTCTGGTTCGCCTTCCAGAGCATCCTGCCCACCTTCACCGGGGGCTTCGCGGATCGGTACGGATACAAGAAATCCCTCTTCGTGAGCATCACCCTGAACATCATCGGCTACGTGCTGATGGGAATGCTCCGCTCCTACACGGGATTCCTGTTCGGCGTCATCGTGCTGGCCACGGGCACGGCCTTCTTCAAGCCCAGCATCCAGGGCTCGCTGGCCCACAACATGACCCGGAAGAACTCGTCACTGGGCTGGGGCATCTTCTACTGGGTGGTGAACATCGGCGCGGCCATGGCGCCCATGCTGGCCAACGTGGTGCGCACCGACCTGGGCTGGCAGTCCCTGTTCTTCATCGCCGCGGGCATCATGAGCCTGAACTACCTCATGCTGTTCACCTTCCGCGACTTCCACAGCGGCGCCGACAAGACCGAGGGGCCCTTCCGGGTCCTGGTGCGCACCCTGCGCAATCTGGGTGACGCCCGCCTCATCACCTGGCTGCTCATCATGAGCTGCTTCTGGTTGATGATGTACAGCCTGTGGGACCTGCAGCCCAACTTCGTCACCGACTGGAACGATTCCTCGGACGTGGCGGGGCTTGTGCAGAAGGTGCCCTTCCTGCCCACCGGCTGGGCCACCGAGACCGACCGCGGGTTCCAGGTGCCCCAGGAGATCCTCATCAATCTGAACGCCGTGCTCATCGTGCTGCTGGTGATTCCCGTGTCCTGGGCCGTGCGCAAGATGCGCACCCTGGAAGCCATGGTCATCGGCATGACCATGGCCACCGCAGGTGTGCTGGTGGCCGGTCTGACCTCGGTGGGCGGGGTGTTCCTGCTGGGGGTGGCCTGCTTCTCCTTCGGCGAGATGCTGACGGGTCCCAAGAAGAGCGAGTACCTGGGACTCATCGCGCCGGCGGGCAAGAAGGGGTTGTACCTGGGCTACGTGAACATCCCGGTGGGCATCGGCGGCCTGGTGGGGGCCAACCTGCAAGGCTACGTGTACGGCAACTTCGGCGAGAAGGCGGTGCTGGCCCAGAAGTACCTGGTGGAGCACACCCAGGCCCTGGGCAGGGCCGCCTGGGACGGCAAGGTTGACAGCCTGGACGCCGTGACCGGGGTGGCCCGCACCGAGGCCTTCGCCCATCTGCAGCAGGTGACGGGGCTGGACGCGGCCCAGGCCACCCAGCTGCTGTGGGACACCTATCATCCCGGCCAGGCCGTGTGGTATCCCTTCTCCGCCATCGGGGTGGCGGCCATCATCGCCCTGGTGGTCTTCGCCCGCATGGCCCGCCGCTGGCAGGACATGGACGCCTAGGAGTCGCCTGATGAACAAGAAAACTGGCCTTGGCCTGTTTGGCTGGCGGGGGATGGGATATGGGCTGCTCTGCACGGTTCTCGTGCTGTTCGCCGCCGCGCTGCCCTCACCGGGCCAGGAGCAGGATCAGGCCCAGCTCTCGGCGGATCAGCGCGCCGCCTTGCTGACGGCTCATGATCTGGCCGAGGTGTTATCCCTGGAGGCCGGGCAGGCCGATGGCGGCACCTTCAGCTTCCTGGACCTGGGGAGCGATCAACTCACCCTGTCCTATGAGTTGGAAGGAGAGTCCAGCGGCCTGTCGTACATGACGTCGGAGGTGATTCTCCTGCGCAGCAAGGCTCTGGCCCGGGAAAACCTGAACTCGGCCATGTGGGGTGTCACCCAGGAGCGAAGCGTGGACTGGCAGGTCGATGCCGATGCGGGGGTGGCGGGGGCCGACGACTCCTACCTCATGAAAGGCATGGTGGACGGGGCCTATTCCGGCTGGGCGGCCTTCGCCTTGAAGAACGATGTGGTCGTCTGGACCCTCATGGCAACGGACCGTCCCCTTCCCGTTGCGGATCTGGAGGTGATGATGGGGCGCATGCTTGCGGCGGGCCTGGCCCTGGACAACCCCTGCCGACGGGGACCCCTGGTGGTGGATGGCTACCAGGCGGTGTCGCTGCTGGATGACAGGCTGACCTTTTCCCTGCCCGCCGGCATGACGCCCATGACGGACCGGGAAAAGCGAATCAAATACCCTTCAGGCCCTCCGCAGAACGCTTTCATGGGCCCCGGGGGCGCGGTGGTGGTGGCGATTGGCCAGAGCAGCTATCCCTTGCCCCAGTCGGCCATTCCTGACATGGTGGAGGCGGTCCGCCGGGTGATCCTGCAGGCATCGCCAGGGGCCCGTATCCTCAAGGCCAAGGTGGTCGAGGATCTGGGCAAACCGGCCGTCTTCCTGGAGTACTATATCGACGCCCCGGACACCCGCATCCACAACTACACATTCGTGGCTTCCCATGATTCCCGGCAACTGAACATCAATCTGAATTGCACCCTGGCCCTGGAGGATGAATGGGAGGCGGAACTGCGCCGCATCATGAGTTCCATGCGGCTGCGGGATTGAGCCGGGGCTTGACGTGTATATCGAGTGCCGTTATAATGTGACCCATGATAAAGTCGTTCAAGAATCAAGGCGCCGAAGACATCTTTGATGGCGCCGCTACCAAGGCGGCTCGAAAGAGTTGTCCTCAATCGATTTGGTCAGTTGCCCAGCGCAAGCTTGACCAAATCAATCGAGTTCGCGAGGTGGCCGAGTTAAGGGTTCCACCAGGAAATCGGTTTGAACGCCTGAAAGGTGACCGTGCGAATCAATACAGTATTCGGATTAATCAGCAATTCCGGATCTGTTTCGTTTGGGAGGAAGGCAATGCCTACGAGATCGAAATCACAGATTACCATTAACGGTGGTGCAGGCCGGCGCTTGCCTCGCAATCGTCCGCCAACCCACCCCGGCGAAATGCTCTTTGAGGAATTCGTCAAGCCCCTTGGGATCACCCAGGTAGAACTGGCCCGGAGGCTGGATGTCTCCTACCCTCGCCTGAACGAGATAATCAAGGGCCGCCGGTCGGTAACTCCTGACACGGCCCTGCGCCTTTCTCGAGTTTTAGGAATGTCGGCTGATTTCTGGTTGGGCCTGCAGCAGGACTGGGATCTCTGGCATGCCATGAACGGGCCGGAGGCAAAGCGTATTTTAAAGTTAAAGCCCTATTTTGGAAGCCAGGGGGACGTCGTCTAACAATCGCTTGCACCTGACGGACGCACCGGTCACGCTTTTTGCTGGCGCAAACATCGCGCCCTGGCCGCCTTCGGCGTCCCGCGCCTGCAGGTGAACCTTCATGTTAGGTCTATTAAAGTGGAGAATTCCCAATGAAGTACATTATCACGGCGGCCTTTGTATTCCAGCTCCTGCTCTTTTCCGGCACCCTCTACGCAGAAGCACCCGAGAGTGGTATCCGAGTGGGGGCCTTTGGGTCCTTTGGAGGGTATGTAAATGAGGTAAATGGGTGGAATTTGGATTTTAACATCACGGATATTTATGTACCACCTGGGGTGTATTGGGGTGGAGGGATTATGGTCGGTCCATTTCCTGCGTCTCAGGCAACAGAGTTTTTTCTTTCTACAGAAATTGGAACAACAAATGTTTCAGGGACTGGACAAGCCCAAATGGGGAATATATCTGGCACTGTTGAGCTTGATAGAACACCGGCAATGATTTGGTTTACGTTATCGAGTAAAGGAAAGCTGTGCCCGGTTTTCCGGGTTGGTGCGGGCGCCTCTCGTATTCATCTAGGGGAATCCTATCCCAGCCTTAGTTCAGCAAATGTGGACATTGACTATTGGACCGCATCCATGGGGATTGGTGGTGGCCTCACCTATAAGCTGTCCCCCCGGGTAGAGGTGTGGACCAATTTCGATGCGGTGATTGACACCTCAATGGAAAATGAGATAAGACCAGTATCTGGAATTGAAACCGGAATGCATGGGTTTTCAGGATTTGTTAATGGCTCATTAAGGGTTGTTCTGTGGTTCTAGGGAAAAGAAAAGGTACAAGTGTCCGGGAAAGACCTAACAATCGCTTGCACAACCAAGCCGAGGATCAACTCAGTTGGGCATATTTTGGGAATGGGCGAGCCAATTCACTTTATAGTGGGGGCCGTTGATTGGGGATCCCGTGTATCGGGGGGGGAATGTACGGAATTCGAAGTCATTCAAAAGTATCTCAGGTAGCGTTTGCCTTGGTTTTGTTGGCCTTTCTGTCTGGGTGCGCCACCTATCGACCGGCCCGGTTTCCAGGTCAAGTAATCCCCCGGGGTGATTCCGAAGAAAAGTTGGTTGAACTACAGGAGAACATAAACTCCAGGGTCTATATTAAATCCGGCGAAATTCTTTCGGGAGAAATTTGTAGTTTACGCGAGGACTCGATAGTCATTGGGAAGGTGGGGAATTTTGGTCTTGAGAAAACGGAGATCCCCTTTCCAGAAATTGAAGCAATAGAAATTGAAGTCAATAACTCGGCTTTGGGGTGGATAGTGGGATTTGTGGGGGGCACGGGCCTGATCATTAGTTGTGCAGTAGGGGCATTTTTGCTATTTGGTGACGCACCGGCGGGAAACTAAGGTCGCATACCACACCTTGTTGCCCCAAGGTAGGGAGGCGATTGAAAAATTGGGCCCGCCCAGGGGCATGGAGGGCCAAAGGGGCATTGACTGGTCTTTGAAGCCGAATGTCCAGTCGATGGATTCACCATGGGGCCTATGGCGGTTGAAGATTTGAAGAAAAACTAGTAACCTAACAATCGCTTGCACCCGACAACCGAACCGGTCACACCCCTTGCTTGCGCAAGGGCCGCGCCCTGGCCGGCTTCGCCGTCCCGCGCAGCGCAGGTGAACCTTCATGTTAGGACTACTAGTTGAATAGGGGGAAAAGAGTAGTGAATCTCAAGCGAATATGGGTGCTCATCCCACTGCTATTGTTCCTTGGGGCCTGTGATAAGGACAGTGGCGTTCTCCCACCCAACGAGCTCCCATCTGCTGCCGTGATTGTTTTTGTTCAGGGTCAAGATGTTCCCGACATCCACTCCAACAGGCAACGCATCAAGACTGACGAGGTGGAGTGCTTTTCCGTGAAGTACGGTCCGCCGATGGACTGCCCGTCGGGCTGCGTTTACCACGAAGCCGTGGGTTTACGGGTCGGCAGCAAAATTGGGTGGTTGTCAACGGATCCCCAAGGGTACTTCACCCCAGAAACCGCATCCTTCTTTGACGTAGAATCATCAGACACGGCCTTGTTCAATGTGAGCCTGTGGGACCGGCTGGATCAGGACCCAGTGCCCCAGCATTTCCTGTGGGCTGAAATCCTCCCCACGTTAGCCGGAGACACGGACACCGCCACCTCAGCTCTCATTGAAATCGTTAAGCGTTTGAGGTCATACATTGTCCCGGCCGTTGCATACACCTTGGTAGAGAACCCCGTGGTTCAATCCACCGAGGCAGTGCTGCTGGAGCTCGTTCAGCTGCCCACAGAGGGCGGTGCATATAGTGAAGTAGTTGGTCTTGCCCAGGAGCTGCTTGAGGCACTTGGGGAATAGATGAAGGACTGGAGTCCTGACAATCGCTTGCACCTGCCAAGCAACACGGCCATGCCGCTTGCAGGTGAACCCTCATGGTGAAATAGGGGAGGGCAAAAACAGCAAATCCGTTGCTCTACCAACAACAGGAAAAAACGGCGCCACCGGGTAGGGTGGCGCCGTTTTTTTTGGATTTTAGCTCCCATGTTGGTAGGCCAACAAAAGGGCCATTTTCGAAACAACCGGGGCATTCTGGAAAAACCCTGCGGTTTATCCAGGCACTAGCCCCATCACGCCTGTGCCGCCCGGGCCGCCTTCTGCTCGTGAATGGGCAGGGTCAGCCAGGGGTTGGCCTTGATGCGGGCCTTCTGCAGCAGGAAGACCACCGCCCACAGGATGATCCCCAGACCATCCACCGCCAGCGAGGGCAGGTCCAGGCCGTGGAACAGGCCGTGGATGATACCGGGGAAGAACAGGATGATGGTGGCCACGGCCATGATCGCCCATTCGGTGATGTTCATGCCGCACGCCAGGTAACCCATGGTCAGGCTGCCGAAGGCCACCGTGGCCAGGGTGATGGTGATGAATGCCATGATCACATCGATGGTGCTGCCCCCGAGCAGGAAGCCCTTGCTGTAGGCGAACAGGAACGGCCCGATGTACAGGAACTTGGCGAACTTGAAGCTGGTCCAGCCGGTCTTCCAGGGATCCGACCCGGCGATGGCCGCCCCGGCGTAGGCCGCCACGCACACCGGCGGGGTGATGTTCGAGTCCTGGCTGAACCAGTAGACGATCATGTGGCTGGCGATGAGCACCCAGCTGGCTTGCTGGGCCGAAACCGCAAGCAAGGCCTTGTATTCGCTCACCCCCAGATTTCCCATGGGTGGGTTCTGCAGCGCGGCGAAGTCCATGCCGAAATGCTGCATGGCGATCATGTTGCTCACCGAGCCCACCGTCAGCACGGCGGTGATGAGGTAGGCCGCCGTCACCGGCACGCCCATGCCCAGCACCAGCGAGGCGATGCCGATGAGCAGGATGGCCGCCGGCAGGAAGCCGCCCGACAGGCTGACGATGATCTCGCTGAAGCGCAGGCCGATGCCCGAAAGGCTGATGGTGCCCACGATGATGCCGATGACACCCACGGTGGCCCCGATGATCAGGGTGTTGCGGGCGCCCTCGATCATGGCGTCGCGAATCTGCCGCCAGCCCATCTTGTGGTCGGGGGTGAACCAGCTCACCACCACGCAGCTGACGGTGGCCACCACGGCGGCGAAGCCCGCCGAGTAGCCCATGAGCATCATCACCACGATGATGACCAGGGGCACGCTCAGGAACCACTCCTTCTTGAGGATCTGCCACGCCGAGGGGGCGTCGGGATCGTCGATGCCGTACAGCCCGTGCCGCTTGGCCTCGAAGTGGATCATGACGAACACGCTCAGGAAGTACATGACCGCCGGGAAGATGGCCATCTTCATGATGTCCACGTAGGGGATCTCGGTCATCTCGGCCATGAGAAAGCCGCCGGCGCCCATGATGGGGGGCATGAACATGCCGCCGATGGACGCGGAGGGTTCGATGGCACCGGCCACGTGGGGCCTGAAACCGGCCTTTTTCATCATGGGGATGGTGAAGGCGCCGGTGCTGACGGTGTTGGCAATGGCCGAACCCGAGACCGACCCGAAGAAGCCGGAGGCGATGACGGCCACCTTGGCCGGTCCGCCCACGCTCTTGCCGGCCAAAGCCAGGGGCAGGTCGATGAAGAACTTGCTGGCTCCGCTGGCCTTCAGGAAGCTGCCGAAGAAGATGAACAGGATCACGTAGGTCACCAGCACGTTGGCCATGATGCCGAAGATACCGTCCTGGTTGTAGAACAGGAAGTTCAGGGCCCGGGTGACCTTGAAGCCGTCGTGGGCGAAGGCGTTAAGGACGGGCAGGCTCTCCAGCAGGTTGCCGAACAGCAGGTAGGCCAGGAAGCCCACGCCGGCCATGGTCATGGCCATGCCCAGCACCCGCCGCGCCGCTTCCAGGGAAATCAAAATGCCCAGCACGCCGATGGCCGTGTCCATGGTGGTCTCCGACCCCATGCGGTAGTTCAGGTCGGCGTATTCGACGATCCAGTAGCCCACGACCCCGATGCTGAGCAGGGCCATGAACAGGTCGCTGATGGAGGGCCTGTCCCGGCGGCTCTTGTTGGTCATGGGGTAGGTCAGGAAGACCATGACGAAGGTGACCAGCACGTAGACGCCCAGGAAGTACTGGGTGTCCACGGGGCGCACACCCGCGTTGTACGAGTAGAACAGGACCATGAAGATCCCCAGGGCCGAGGTCAGGGCGTACCAGAACCTCTTGAGCTCGCGGCCGGACTTGGCGTCCTTCTCCATGAGTTCGTCCAGGACCTCCTGGTTGGCCTCGTCCACCTGCGGCACCCCGTCACCGGGGGCGTCGGGCAATTTGTTGTCGGAATCGGTCATGATGAAGGCTCTTCTTCCTGAAAAGCGGGGAGGAGGAACATCCCCCTCCCCGCAGGTGACCAGTCGGGAATGGATAGGGCCTGATCCCTACTTCAGGTTGTCGGGAACGGTCTTGCCCATCTCTTCCCAGAACTTCACGGCGCCGGGGTGCAGGGGAATGCTGGCCCCGTCGAAGCCGTTCTCCAGGGTCATGGTCTTGAAGGTCTTCTTGGCGGCGGTCATGGCGGCCATGCCGTCCTCGCTCCACAGAACCTTCATGATGTCGTAGACCACGTCGGCGGGCACGTTGGCGTTGGCGCACAGGAAAGTGGCGTCCTGGAAGGACGAGCACTCGGGCATGCCCTCGCCGTAGGTGCCGGCGGGAATGGTCATGGGGATGTAGGCGTAGGCGCTGTAGAAGTCGCTGTCCACGGCGTCCTTGCCCACGTCGATCAGGCGAATGTCAACCTGCACGCTGGCCTCGATGATGGAGCGGTTGGGATAACCCACCAGCACCCAGAAGGCGTCGATCTTGCCGTCCTTGAAGGCACTGGCCGCGGCCGAGTAACCCAGGAACTGGGGGTTGAAGTTGTCCCACACACCCAGGTGGCGGAAGAAGCGCTCGGCGCTGGCGGCGGCGCCGCTGCCGGCGTTACCCACGGCCACGCGCTTGCCCTTGAGGTCCTTGGCCGACTTGATGTCGCTGTCGGCCCGCACCACCAGTTGGGCGGGGGCGCCATAAAGGAAACCCATAGCCCGGGTGCCGTCATACTTGTTCTCGTCCTTGGGCAGCTTGCCGCCGCGGCCCAGGGCGCTGTCCACGGCGTAGCAAAGACCGAAGTCGCTGTCGCCCGAGCTCACGCGCTTGACGTTCTCGACCGACCCGCCCGAACCCACGGCGGAAATCTTCACATCGGGCAGCTGCTTGGGCACATACACCGCCATGGCGTTGGCGAATGTGTTGAAGGTGCCGCCGGTGGGGCCGCCACCAACCTTGGCCTTGAATTTATCCGCCGCCTGGGCCTGATCCGAGACGGCGACCAGGCTGACTGCGATCAGGGCGACGAAGGAAAAGATGAGGAATTTCTTGAGCATCGGGGTCCTCCTTACAAGACAGGTACAGGGTCGACTGCGTTGCAGCCTATTCTCTTAAAGGTATTGCTGTCAACGGTAAAGACGGTTTCAGACATTCAAAATTGTTAAAATATTAGCTTGAGGAGGACGCAGGGCGGCGCATTTCGGCCGCCAGGCGGGCTGGTTCCAGCTTGGCGGGGTTTTCGTGACGGGGAATGACCCGGGCAAAACGATGGTCGTGGTCCGGGGTCCGGGAATCGGGAACCAGCTCCGGGTCGACCCGCAGCACCGCCGGCACCCCCCGGGCCGTGGCCGTGGCCAGCAGGCGGTCCAGGTCTTCCCCCGCCAGCGGGTGCAGGGGGCCCTCCACCAGCAGCAGGGACAGATGGGGACACTGGTCCAGGATCAGGCGGCCTTGCCGGGCCGAGCCCGCGGCCCGGGCTCGTGCCCCGGCAGTTTCCAGGTCCGAAAGCAATTCGTAGAGGCGGCGCATATCCGAACCCAGCACCAGGGTCTCGGCGCCGGCTAGGGCCGAACCGGTGGCCTCTGTCGGCTCGGGGGCCGGGGTCGGCCGCAGGGGCGAGTCATCCGACCGGGCGCTGGACATGGCCTCGGCCACCACTTCCACGGCCCGGACCATGGCCTCATCCTGGTCCTCTTCTAGATGTGCCCCGGTTTTTCGGGGCATGGCACAGGGCAAGCGCAGGGTGAAGGTGCTGCCCAGGCCGGGGCTGCTCAGCACATCCAGGGATCCCCCCAGATCCTCGGCCAGCCGGCGGGAAATACTCAGCCCCAGGCCCGTGCCGCCATACCCGGCGTCGCGGGTGCTTTCCGCCTGCTCGAATTCCTGGAAGATGGTTTGCTGCTCGTCCTCGGGTATTCCGGGGCCCGTGTCGGCCACGGCCAGGACCAGGATTCCCCCGCTACCGGGCGGGGGAAGGGATTCCCAGCCCAGGGTCAGGGTGATGCCGCCCTTCTCGGTGAACTTGATGGCATTGGCCAGCAGGTTCCGGGCGATCTGCAGCAGTCGCTTTCCGTCGGTCACCACCTCGGCAGGCAGGCCGCGCCGGGTGTCCAGGCGCAAATCCAGGTTCTTGCGGCGGGCCAGGGGGGCCTGGCTGCTCTCGATGGTGAACAGCAGGTCGGACAGGTCCAGGGGCTCCAGGTGGTACTCCAGCTTGCCGGCTTCCACCTTGGACAGGTCCAGGATGTCCTCGATAAGGCCCAGGAGTTCACGGCTGCATTTCTGGATGATCCGGGCATTCTCCTGCACCTGGTCGGCCGGGGCGGGCTTCTCTTCCAGCATCTGGGCCAGCAGGAGAATGCTGTTCAGCGGGGAACGCAGCTCGTGGGACATGTTGGTCAGGAAGCGGCTCTTGTAATGGGTGGCCCGTTCCAGGGCCTCGGCTTTTTCCTGTTGCTGCTGGCGGTGCTTTTCCAGGGCCTGGGCCTGGGCCTGGCTGACCCGCAACAGCTCCTGGGTCTTCTCCTGGCTGCTCACCCTTTCCAGAGCACCCACGATTTCCGGGGCCAGGCGGTCCAGGAGCTCCAGGCTGGGCGAGATGTCCGTTCCGGGAAGTCCCAGGACCAGCACGGCGTGGGGTTCCTCCTCGGCCAGCAAGGGGTAGAAAAGGAATGTCCGGGCCCGGCCCGGATGGCAGATCTTGGCCAGGAGGGAGCAGGATTCGTCGTCGGAGGTCAGGATCAGGGGCTGGCCATGATCGGCGCAGTGCAGGACCGGGCTCTCGGGGCGCGCGCGGCCGGGGACCCTGTCCTGGTCCACTCCGAAGCTGCCTTCCAGGAGGAACAGGCCCTCGTCGTACCCGTAGTAGAACAGCCCCAGGCCACAGCCCATGTACGGCGCGGCCTCGTCCAGCAGGGCCTGGCCCAGCTCCGGCAAACTGTGCTGACTTTGCAGCGCCATGCTGATCTGGTGGCGTCCCTGGTTAAGCCACTGCCGATAGGCCTGGCGGCTGTGGCGGTGCTTGCGGCTGCGCCGGATCTGATCCGTGACCAGGGCCAGGGGGACCAGGCTGCCCACGGTGGCGATGAGCAGGTGAACGGAGTCGAGAAAGCCGGCCAGGGACCACAGGCTCAGGGCAGCGAAAAGGACGGCCATGGTGATGACCGCCAGCCGGGTCTTGGGGCCTGTCTGTGGAAGGTGGGAAGTCCGCATTGTCTTCAAGGCCGGCGATGGTCCCTGTTTTCCCCCCCCCGGGTTGCAAACCCGGATGCACTTCCCTAATATCGGCCGCGGTCGCCAGGGTTGAGGAATTCTTTGCCGGGGCGGCGGCCAGCCTGTAAACATTGTTAACTTTGCTGGAGTGCGATGAGCGAGTTGCGGGGCATACTGCACGTGGACATGGACGCCTTCTACGCCTCGGTTGAAGTCCTGGACGATCCCTCCCTGCGGGGCAAGCCCGTCATGGTGGGGGGCACGCCCGAGGGACGCGGGGTGGTCTCGGCCGCCAGTTACGAGGCCCGCCGGTTCGGGGTCCACAGCGCCATGAGCGCGGCCCGGGCCGTGCGGTTGTGCCCCCAGGGTGTGTTCCTCCGGGGGCGCATGGACCGCTACGCCGAGGTTTCCCGGCAGATATTCGCCATCTTCGCCCGCTACACTCCCCTGGTCGAGCCCCTTTCCATCGACGAGGCCTTTCTGGACGTCACCGGCTGCCGGCGCCTGTTCGGCAGCCCGGAACAGATCGGACAGCAGATCAAGCAAGCCATCCAGGACGAGGTGGGCTTGACCGCCTCGGTGGGGGTGGCCCACAACAAGTTCCTGGCCAAGCTGGCCAGTGATCTGGACAAGCCCGATGGTTTCGTGGTGGTGCCGGCAGAGGGCGCCCGGGAGTTGCTGGCGGGTTTGCCCATCGGCCGGTTGTGGGGAGTGGGCAAGGTCTCGGAGCAGAAACTCAACCGTTTCGGCATCCGGACGGTCAAGGACTTGCTGGCGGTGCCCCGCGACCTGCTGGTGCAACAATTCGGCGACCACATGGATCACCTCCTGGAACTGGCGGTGGGCCATGACGAGCGCCCGGTGGTGCCGGGGCACGAGGCCAAGTCCATCGGCAACGAGATCACCTTCGGCGCGGATATCGCCGACGCCGGACACCTGCAGGATATCCTGGACGGCCTGGCCGACAAGGTGGCCCGTCGGTTGCGGGGGCAGGGCTTCGTGGCGCGGACCATCACCCTCAAGGCCCGCTACGGCGATTTCACCACCCACACCCGTTCGGCCAGCCTGGCCCAGGCCACCGATTCCTCGGTGCTGATCCGGGACACCGCCCGGGACCTGCTGCGGCAGAAGCTGGGCCGCCGGGGCCGGGCCCTGCGCCTGGTGGGGGTGACGGCTGGCAACCTGAGCCGGCCCGAGACCCGCCAGGCCGATCTGTTCGCCGATCAGGGCCGCGCCCGGGACCGGGAACTGGACCGCCTGACCGATGCCGTCAACCAGCGCTTCGGCCACAAGTTGCGCCGGGGACTGGCCGCCGATCGCCAGGGTGACGACGACCCCTCCTGAAGGCCATTCCAGGCTAAAACCTCCTTTTTTTTTGCCGATGCTTGGGAAAGAGGATCATCCGGATCAGTCTGTTTTTCGGGAGAAGTCCATGACCATCGACAAAATGAAAGCCCGCATCATGACCGTGATGCGCAACTTGCCGCCCCTGCCCGCGGTCACTCGCCAGTTGCTGGCGGTCATGCGTGACGAGAACTCGTCGGCCGATGATGTCACCAAGGTCCTTTCCGGTGACCAGGCCCTGGCCGGCAAGGTGCTGAAGCTGGTGAACAGCTCGTTCTACGGCGTGCCCAACGAGGTCACCAAGATCAGCCGGGCCGTGGTGCTGCTGGGCTTCACGGGGGTGCGCAACCTGGCCCTGGGCTTCGGCAGCATGGACGCCCTGGCCAAGCTGGGGGGCAAGCTGGACATGACCGAGTTCTGGCGCCACGCCATGGCCAACGCCGCGGCCGCCCAGGCCCTGGCGCCCATGGTGCGCCGCCGCACCGACCCCGAAGAGGCCTTCATCGCCGGCCTGATGCACGACATCGGCGCCTACGTCCTGGCCGCCGCCGTGCCCGACGAGTACGCCGCTCTGCTGGCGGAACCCGCCGAGGAACGGCTGCGCCTGGAGAAGGAGCGCATGGGGCTTTCCCACGCCCACGTGGGCCAGGCCCTGCTCAAGTTCTGGGACTTGCCCGAGGCCTTCAGCAACGCCGCCCGCTATCACCACGACATGGCGGTGGCCGCCAGCGGCGACCAGCCCCTGACCACCCTGGTGACCCTGGCCGACGTCATGGCCTGCATTCACGGCGGCGGCTTCGAGAGCCCCGCCTCCGAGGCCGACCTGGGCAAGCTCATGGCCCTGGAGGGCATCAGCGCCGAACAGATCGGCCAGGCCATGGGATCCATGGACCAGAAGATCGAGGACATGGAAGTGTTCATGAAGATCGCCGGTTCCGAGACCTACCACGCGGGGGTTAACCCCGTGGGAGCCGTCAAGTCGGGGGTCATCATCACCACCGACGAGGACCGCCAGGCCTGGTTGCAGGCCATCATGGCCAACTTCGGCATCCAGGTCTTCCCGGCCAACGACTACTTCAGCCAGATGGCCGGCAGCGCCGACGTGAAGCTGGTGCTGGTGGACCCCCAGTGCCTGTCCATCCAGCAGGTGGACCAGCTGACGCCGTTCCTGGATTCCCAGCCGGCCAAGGTGGTGCTGCTGAAGGAAGCGGACGCCCACGTGCCAGAAAAGATGAGTCATTTTCCCCAGCTGGGTTTCGTCTTCTCCCGCGAACAGCTGGCCCGCACCATGGAGCTGCAGCCGGTCGGTTGACCGGCTGCGGGCCTCCCTCTCTCCGGGCTTTAATTCTTGATCTGGACCCCGGCATTTGCCATGCTCGGGGTCGATCCCCCTTTTGCCCCAACCGGAGAGTTTAATCGCCGTGTCAGATTTTTTCATGGGTTTCCTCATCGGCCTGGGCGCCGTGCTCCTGGCCGCCGGGGTGTGGAAGCTGGCCCGTCTGGGCCGCCGCAAGAAGAGCGCGCCGCCCGCGCCCCGGGTCAGCCACGAGAGCTTCATCACCAGCATGAAGGCCGTGGGAGAGCTCAATGTTTTCCGCATCATGACCAAGGAAGTCATCACCGCCAGCGACCACTGGCTGGGCGAGTTCGGCCAGAAGTACCTGAACTGGCTGCTGTCGGGCCAGCGCATCACCCTGGTCATCGAATTCGACGTGGATTTCCGCTACGACCTGAGCGACCCGGCCTTCCGCATCATGGCCCGCAGCGAGGATCGCTTCCTGGTGACCCTGCCGCCTTGCCGTCACGAGGTGCGCATCCGTGATCTGCGCATCCACAGCGAGGACTCGAACAAGCTGCTGCCCTGGCTCATGCCCGACGTGCTGAACCGCTTCTTCACCGGGGGCTTCAGCGTCGAGGCCAAGAACAAGCTCATCAGCGAGACCCGACAACAGGCCAGCCGCTTCGCCGGCGAACTGGTGCAACGCACCACCGCCGAGGCCCAGCGTTCGGCCACCCTGACCCTGGGCATGCTGGCCCAGGGGCTTGGGGCCCAGGGCGTCGATTTCGATTTCACTCCCGCCGGGGATTTCCGCCCCCAGGTGGACAGCACCGCGCTGGAGAAGGTCCTGCCCGACCCGGGCCAGATCCGCGAAGGAGGATTCTAGATGCGCAAGACCATCGTGGGAATCATGGGCGGCAGCGTGGCCGATGCCGCCACCGAGGAAAACGCCCGGCAGATGGGGCGGCTCATCGCCGAGAACGGCTGGGTGTTGCTGTCGGGGGGACGGCCCACCGGCGTCATGCAGGCCTCGGTCAGCGGCGCCCACCAGGCGGGGGGCCTGACGGTGGGGGTGCTCTTCGACGATGACCACGCCCAGGCCGCCGAGGGACTGGACATCGTCATTCCCACGGGCATGGGGGCGGCGCGCAACATCATCAACATCCTGTCCAGCGATGTGGTGGTGGCCTGCCGGGGCAGCGGCGGCACCCTCAGCGAGATCGCCATGGCCCTGCGCTTCGCCCGCCCCGTGGTGCTGCTGGACTTCGATCCGGGCGCGGCCTTCCTGGACGCGGCGGGGGCCGACCCGCGCTGGAGCCTGGCGGCCACTCCCGAGGAGGCCATCGCCCAGGTGCGCGGCTTCCTGGAGGAGCTGGGCCGGGCCTGAATAGAGGTCCGCTGCAAATGGGAAGGCCGGGATCCCGCGGGACCCCGGCCTTTTCTGGTGTCACTGATTCGCCGGCTATTCCTTGCCCAGCAGGTACTTGTCGAACCAGGCCAGATCCCAGGTGATCTTGGCCAGGCGGTTCTCGTGGGTGGTCAGGCCGTGGGGCTCGCCCGGGTACACCACCAGCTGGGTGGGCACGTGCAGGTAGTGGCGCAGGGCCCGGTACAGGGCGCGGCTGTGGGCCGGCGGCACCCGGGGATCGCTGCCGCCCACATGAATGAGCGTGGGGGTCTTAACCCGGTCCAGATCGTAAAGGGGCGAGGCCTTCTGGTAGTGCTCGGCCTGCTGCCAGGGCAGGCCCTCCACGAAGTTGATGACGTGTCCCGGGGTGTCCTCGGTGGCCCACTGGATGGCCATGTCCAGCACACCGGCGCCGCTGCTGGCGGCGGCGAACATGTCGGGCTCGGCCACGATCATGCAGTTGGTCAGGTAGCCGCCGTTGCTCCAGCCCATGACGCCCACGCGGTCCTTGTCGGTGTAACCCTGGCTGATCATCCACTCCACGCCCCGGGTGATGTCTTTCACCTCGATGTCGTTCTCGCGTCCGATGAGCTTCTCCAGGAACTCGTCCCCGTACCCCGTGCTGCCGTGGTAGTTGGGGCTCAGCAGGGCGTAACCCTTGCTGGCCATGAGGGCCCGACCGTAGATCCACAACCGCAGCTTCAGCTGGGTGCTGCTGGTGGGGCCGCCGTGCAGCTCGATGATGGTGGGCAGGGGCCCGTCTTCCTTGCTGTACCCGGGGGGCAATTCCAGGATGCCGTGGCAGAGGTCCCCGTCGGCTCCGGGCCAGCTCACGTGCTGGATCTGCGGCAGCTTCCAGGTGTCCACCTGGGGGTTGACGTTGGTCAGGCGTCGCGCGCGCTCGGGCCCGGTGAAGACGAACACATCGTTGGTGTGGGTGACGGTCTCCACCACGGCCACCAGGGTCTTGCCCTTGCGGTCGAAAGCGAAGGCGGTCACCACATGGTCGCCGGCGGTCAGGGCGCGGGTCCTGCCCTGCTGGCCCTTCTTGATCTCGGTGGCGAATACCTGCACCCGGGCCATGCTCTCGCCCCGGTAGCACAGCTCCCGGCCGTCGCCCTTCCAGGTCAGGCCGCCGCTGTAGGTGACCATCTCGGGGCGCTCCAGTTTCAGCAGGTCCACCTCGTCACCCGCGAAACCGGCGCACCAGATCTGCGAGGCATAGCCATCGTAACTGATGGAGAAGGCCAGGTTCGCGCTGTCGGCGGACCAGGCCAGATCCTCCAGCCAGCCGTAGGGGGAGGGGTGATCGTCCCGCCAACCCTCGCCGGTGACCAGGGTGGTCCGGCCGGTGGCCAGGTCCAGCACCTCGACGCTGGACCACCCCTCCTTGAAGATCAGCTCGTTGTCGGTGGTGGTGATCATGGCCAGCTTGCCGCCGTCCGGGGACAGGGCCACCTCCCAGATGACCTTCTCGGCCGGGCTGATCTCCCTGTCCCGCCAGGTCTCCAGGTCCAGCTTGCGCACCTGGTGCAGGTCCTTCACCCCGTGACCGTACTCCAGGTCGCCGAAGCGGCCCTGCAGGTCCTGCCAGTCGCCCTCGCTGCTTTCCTCGCGCACGGTGTAGATGAGGGCCTTGCCGTCCGGCGTCAGGACGAAGTCGGCCACGCCCTTGCCGGCCCGGGTCACCGCCGTGGGAGACCCGCCGGCGGCGGGCAGGCGCCAGACCTGGGTCTTGCCGTTGTAGGGGGGATCGTCTGTGCCCCAGTCCACCCGCCCGGTGAAGTACAGGGTGGCCCCGTCGGGGCTGAACACCGGGTGCCTGCCGCCCAGGCCGTCGAAGGTCAGGCGGCGCAGGTCGTCGCCGTCCGCGGCGATGGCCCACAGATCGGTGCTGCGGCCTTCCTTGCCCCGGCCCCAGCGGCTCTCGGTGTAGGCGATCTGCTTGCCGTCCGGGCTGACGCTCAGATTGCCCAGGACCGTCAGGTCGAAATAGTCCTCGGCCTGGATCTCGTGTGTGCGGGCGGCCTCCTGGGCCACGGTCGCGGGGGCCGCCAGGAGCAGCGCCAGGCACAGGCCGGTCAAAAAGGTAAACCGGAAGAAAGTTGACACGAAAACACCTCCACGGGGATTGTGGTTTGCCGGAAACGAGATCTTCCCAGGTTCCGGTGTGCAAAACTGGTTCAGGTGGAATACCTTGTCTACAGGGAGACACCTTAGCATATCGGGGTCAGGATCCCTACCCCCCTCATCATCAACTCTGGAGATGGACGTCCATGTGCGGAATTTGCGGTGTGCTGGCCCTGGAAGGGCCCCTGAATCTGCCTGACGAGGCACCGCAACGGATGATCGGCATCATGCGCCACCGGGGGCCCGACGAGTTCGGAGCCTGGCGGGACGCGTCCATCTTCCTGGGTCACGCCCGCCTCAGCATCATCGATCTGAAGAGCGGCCAGCAGCCCATGGCCGGCCCGCGGGGTCGGCACTGGATCAGTTTCAACGGCGAGATCTTCAACTACGTGGAGCTGGCCCGGGAACTGGAGGGGCTGGGCCACGTCTTCCGCACCAGCAGCGACACCGAGGTCATCCTGCACGCCTACCTGGAGTGGGGACAGGAGTGCGTGGACCGTTTCAACGGCCAGTTCGCCCTGGCCATCTGGGATCGTCACGAGCGCCGCCTGTTCCTGGCCCGGGACCGCTTCGGCATCCGGCCTCTGTTCCTGGCGCCCCACGGGCACCAGCTGCTTTTCGCCTCGGAGATCAAGGCGCTGGCCGCCTATCCCGGTTTCCAGCCGGTCCTTGACCCCGGCGGCGTGGCCGAGGTTTGCCAGTACTGGGTGAACATCCCGCCCGCCACCCCCTTCCAGGGCGTGTACCAGTTGCCCCCCGGGCATACCGCCACCGTTGACAGCGAGTCGGCGGCCTGCGGGGACCAGGGGTGGCCCGGTTGCCTCAAGTTGCGGCGCTACTGGACGCCTTCCTTCCTGCCGGTGGCCGAGGACGAGCGCTTCGTCAGCCGGCGGGAAACCGAGGACATGGCCCGGCAGGTGCATGAGAAGCTGGTGGACGCGGCCGTGATCCGCCTGCGCGCGGACGTGCCGGTGGGGGCCTACCTCTCGGGCGGACTGGACAGCAGCGCCACCGCGGCCCTCATCCACCACCACACCGATCATCGCCTCAAGACCTTCAGTGTGGGCTTCGCCAGCGCCGACCATGACGAGTCCTGGTGGCAACACGCCATGGCCAGGCACATCGGCACCGAGCACGTCACCATCCAGGTGGACGGCCAGGACATCGCCGGGCGCTTCCGCCAGGTGGTGCGGCACACCGAGACGCCGGTGTTGCGCACGGCTCCGGCTCCCCTGCATGCCCTGAGCGCCCTGGCCCGCAGCGAGGACTTCAAGGTGGTGCTCACGGGGGAGGGAGCGGACGAGGTCTTCGTGGGCTACAACATCTTCCGGGAGGCCAAGGTGCGGCGTTTCTGGAGCCGGCAGCCCCAGTCAACCCTGCGTCCCCGCCTCCTGACCCGTCTTTATCCTTATCTGGCCCAGTCGCCTCCCAGCTTCCTGCAGCGTTTCTACGGCCAGGGGCTCACCGACACGGGCGATCCCCTGTATTCCCACCGGCCGCGCTGGCGCAACACCGTGGCGGTGGCGGGATTCCTGACCGGGCAGCAGCAGGCCGCCCGGGCCATGCAGGACGCCGAGGAACGACTGCTCCGGTCCCTGCCCGACGATTTCACCCGCTGGGGCACCGTGGCCCGTGCCCAGTACCTGGAGATGACCACCTTCATGGCCGGCTATCTGCTGAGCAGCCAGGGGGACCGCATGCTCATGGGCAACAGCGTTGAGGGGCGCTTCCCTTTCCTGGATCACCAGCTGGCCGAATTTGCCGGGACCCTGCCCGTCTCGGCCAAGTTGCGCTCCCTGCGGGAAAAAGCCCTGCTCAAATTGAGCGTTGCGGAAATGCTTCCCGAGAATATTCTTTCCAGGCCCAAGCAACCCTACCGGGCGCCGGACAGCGACAGCTTCCAGACTCCCGCCGGGCAGGAACTCGTGGAGGAATTCCTGGGAGAGGGGTCGGGCCAGGGGGAGGGGCTGTGGAATCAGGAAAAGGTGGGGGCGCTGGTTCGCAAATGGCAGGCCGGCCGGCTCAGCAGCGCCCGGGACAACATGTGTTTCATGGGCGTTCTGAGTGGACGCATCCTGGAAAAAGAATTCGGTCCGGGGCTCGAAGACTGGGTTCAAGAATCCCAGCTGGATGCCGATGAACTGGTCTGGAGAAACGAGTCCTCCGGCACCTGATGCGGTGGCCGGAAGAGATCATACCAATCGAGCCATTAATATGGGGAGAACTGCGGCATGGATGTGAAGATCAAGATCCGGGAATACATCGTCGAGAATTTCCTTTTCGGGGATGCCAATCCCCTGACCGATGACGCCATGTCGTTGCTGGACGAGGGGATTATCGACTCGGTGGGTGTCATGGAACTGGTGGCCTTTCTGGAGCAGGATTTCGGCGTTTCGGTGGCTGATGAGGAACTGATTCCCGAGAACCTGGACTCCATCGACAACCTGAGCAGTTTCGTGGCCCGCAAACAGGTGGCCTGATAATGAATATTTATTTTATCCTGTTATAATTTTCACTTTAACCCACAGAAATTTTGTTTAAATTCTTTTTTTGCAATGAGTTGGCAGATTATCCCTCTGCCGACTCATTTTTTTTGCACATCAATAAATAAGTGAATAAACCCGTGGTTTTTCGTGATTTTATATTTGAGGTGTGCTATAATCCGATAACAACGTGGTAGGTTTGTTCGCTTGGGTCGGGTTTATTCCCTTCCCGCTAATCTGAAACTCCCCAACACCCTGAGGAGATGCAACAATGAAGAAGATGGTATTTGCTCTCGCCCTGATCGCCCTCGCCTTTGGTGGCAGCGCCTTCGCCCAGATGGGCTGGCAGGACAACATCGGTGTGTACTTCGACGCCGAAGGCACCCAACTCAGCGCTACCGACGAACTGACCGGTCCCCGCGCCCTGTACATCGTGCTCGACAACCTGAGCAACGGTGTCGTGGACGGCTTCGAGTGCAAGCTCGTGTGCACCGGTTCCATGAGCCTCATGGACGACGTGTTCGTCTTCCCCGTGCAGACCATCGAGGTCGCCCGCTTCGAGAACGAGATCCTGGCCGCTTACAGCGAGCCCCAGATCCCCGCTGGTGGTAAGCTGCTGGCCGGCACCATCTACGTGAACGTCCTCGATGCTGGCATGCCCGGCGCTCTGTACCTGGAGCCCCTGCGTCAGCCCTCCATCGAAGGCGCTCCCTGCTACGCCGCTGATGGTGTGGATTACGCCCTGCGCAACAGCACCGAGCCCGGCGCTCCCGTGCTGGTTCTGAACTACCCCGAGGAGCCCGTGGCCACCGAGACCACCAGCTTCGACAACCTGAAGAGCCTGTTCCGGTAAATAGCCGGTTCGTCTTTTCGGCGGAGTAAGAGAGCGGCCGTCCCTTTCCGGGGACGGCCGCTTTTTCATGCACCTTGATGTGACGAGGCCTCAGACCAGCAGGCCTCCGCGCTGGTAGATATCCATCTGAACCTGGCTGAAGGGCTGGATCCTGGCGCTGCCACCTTCCCATTTGACCTCGCCGCTTTCCAGATCCAGGCGGATTTCCTGGCCGCTTGCCAGTCCGGCGTCCAGCAGGTCACCCACCAGCACGGGCAGGCCCGCATTGATGGCGTTGCGCTCGTAGATGGCGCCGTAGCTCCGGGCGATCAGGGCCGTGACACCCAGGGTCTTGAAGCAATCGACGGCCTGCTGCCGGCTGCTGCCGCAGCCGAAGTTGCCGCCGGTGATGACCAGATCACCGGCCTGCACCTTGGCGGGAAAGTCCTCCCAGCCGGGCAGGTTGCCGAAGGTGTGCTGGCCCATCTCGGCCGGATCGGTGATGGCCAGGTGCCGGTTGTGGAAGATCATGTCGGTGTCGATGTTCTCCTCGTCCACCAGCCACACCCGCCCTTGCAGGACGGTGGGCCGGGTGGCGGGAACGGCCTGCCCGGCCCTGGCGGCGCCGGTGGCGGCCGCCGGCTGGCTGGGCTGGTGGGGCGCCACGGGCGCGGGAATGGCGTCGGCCCGGGCGATGACCCCGGCCAGGGCCGTGGCCGCGCAGGTCTCGGGGCTGGCCAGGTAGACCTCGCCCTTGCCCTGCTTCCCCGCGAAGTTGCGGTTGCCGCTGCTGACGGTCACCTCGCCGGGGCCGTTCTGGCCGATCTGGCCCGCGGCGCAGCCCCCGCAACCGGCGTTGCCGATGAGGGCTCCGGCGGCCATCAGGTCGTTCACGATGCCCTCGGCCAGGGCGGCTTCCCACACCTGGCGGGTGGAGGGCACCACCTTCAGCACCACGCCGGGAGCGATGGTCTTGCCCTTGAGCACCCGGGCGGCGGCGCGCAGATCCTCCAGGCGGCCGTTGGTGCAGCTGCCGATGAACACCGAGTCCACCCGCTTGGTCCCCAGCTCGCTGACGGCGATGGCGTCATCGGGATGGCCGGGTCGGGCGATCATGGGCTCCAGTCCCTCGATATCGATCTCCACCGTCTCCACGTAGATGGCGTCGGCGTCGGCGGCCATGGGCTGCCAGGGGCGCCCGCTGGCCTTCTCGCAGAAATCCAGCACGGCCTGGTTGGGGGTGAACAGCATGATGATGCCGCCCATCTCGGTGGCCATGCTGGCGATGGTCACCCGGTCGGCCACGCTCAGGTCGTCGACGCAATCGCCGTACACCTCGGCCGCGCAGCCCAGCAGGCCGGCGGCGCCCAGCTCGGCGGCCATCTTCAGGGTGATGTCCTTGGCGGTGGCGGCGGGTCCGGGGCGCCCCTTCAGGACCACCTTCTTGGTGGGGGGGACCTTGAACCAGACCTTGCCGTGGGCCCAGGCCGCAGCGATGTCCTGGTCGCCCATGCCCTGGCCGAAGGCGCCCACGGCGCCCATGATGTTGGCGTGGCTGTCGGTGCTCACGAAGGTGGTCCCGGGGCCCACCAGACCGTCCTCGATGGCCACGTGGGTGCCGATTCCCTTGTCGATGTCGCGCAGGGCCACGCCCGTGTCCCGGGCGTAGGTGCGGCAGAGCTGCTGGTTGGCCGCGTAACCCTGGTCGCTGCCGCCGGGGTTGCAGTCGAAGGTGAACACCGTCTTGGCCGGATCGGCCACGGCCAGGCCGGCCGCTTGCAGGTTCTTCACCACGTTGGCGCCGCCGAAGTCGCGGGCGGCGCGCACGTCGATTTCCACGTCCACGATCTGCCCGGGGGCGACGGGGGTGTCACAATGGCTGCTGATGATTTTTTCGATGAGGGTCTGGCCCATCTCAGTCCTCCTGATCGGACAGTTCAGTGTCGAAGCGGGGAGTGCGGCCCTCGCTGCGGGCGCGCAATCCCTCGCCGGTTTCCAGGGAAGCCCAGCATTGCTGCTGCCCTTCCCAGTCCAGGGAGTGCATGGTCGTGGGGTCCAGCTGGGCGGCCTGTTGCACGCTCAGCTTGAGCAGGTGGACGGCGGGCTGGGGCAGGCTGCGCAGGCGTTCGCTCAGCTGATCCAGTTCCTCTTCCCAGCGGTCCGTCGGAATCAGGCGGTCGACGAGGCCCAGCTGGTAGGCCTCGGCGGCGGGCATGGTGCGCCGGCTGTACAGCCACTCGAGGGTGCGGCCGGGGCCCATGACACGGGGCAGAACATGGGAAAGCCCCCAGCCGGGCAGCAGCCCCCCCACCAGGTCGGTGGGGGTGAAGGTGGCTTCGGGGGCGGCCAGCTTGATATCGGCGGCCAGGTAGAATCCCAGGCCCATGTCCCGGATGTCCCCCCGGGTGGCGGCCACCACGGGCTTGGCCGATTCGGAAACCAGGGTGACCATGCGCCGGCCGATCTCCTCGTCGGCGGAGAGCATCTCGAAACCCTGTTCCTGCTGGAACGAGTCGGCCAGCGAGTCCAGGTTGTGGGTGAACTCGAAGCAGTGGTCTCCGTCCAGCAGCAGGATCAGGCGGACGGCGCGGTCCTCCTCCAGGCGCAGCATGAGGTCGGTGAACTCATCACAAAGGTGGGCCATTTCCGGCGAGCCGGGGCCCATGAACGAGACACGCGCGCATCCCTCGGCTATTTCCACGTCGAAATTCTGGTAATCCATGGCTCACCCCGTCGTTCTGGGAAAGGTTGGCTTCCGGCTATTCCGCCAAAAATAGGTCATTTGCCACGGGGGGCAAACTCCACTTGCAGGGCGGGGCGCCCCGGGTGTGGACAAGGGCCCCGGGCGACCTTATCCTGGTCTGCAACGAAAGGATACGCCTTGAGAGTTTTCATCACCGGCGGCACTGGCCTGGTGGGCAGTACCCTGATCGAGCAACTGGTGGCCCGGGGCGACCAGGTGGTTTGCCTGACCCGCAACACCGAGGCAGCCCGCTTGAATCTGCCCTCGCAGGTGGAACTGGTGGAGGGCAACCCCGTGGTGCCCGGCGACTGGCAGCAGGCCGTCCGGACTTGTGACGCGGTGGTCAACCTGGCCGGGCATTCGGTGGCCGACGGGTTCTGGACCGCCAAGAACAAGCGTCGCATCCGCCGTTCCCGCCTTTCCACCACCTTCAACATCGTCCAGGCCCTGGAGGAACGGGAGGCGCCGGCGGTCCTGGTGAGCGCCTCGGCCACGGGCTATTACGGAGACCGGGGCAACGAGGCCTTGCGCGAGGGCAGCGAAACCGGCCATGGCTTCCTGGCCCGCCTGGCCTGCGAATGGGAGCACACGGCCCAGCAGGCCGAATCCGAGCAGGTGCGGGTGGTGGTGGTGCGCATCGGCGTGGTCCTGGCCCGCGACGGCGGCGCCTTGCCCAAGATGGCTGCTCCCTTCCGGTGGGGCCTGGGGGGCCCCCTGGGCAGCGGCCGGCAGTACTTCCCCTGGATTCACATCGACGACCTGGTGCGGGTATTCCTCTTCGCCCTGGACAACGGCGATATCGAGGGACCGGTCAACGCCTGCGTGCCCGATCCTCCCACCCAGAAGGAATTCGCCCAGGCCCTGGGCCAGGTTCTGGGCAAGAGCGCCTGGCTGGCGGCGCCTGCCCTGGTCCTCAAGCTGTTGCTGGGGGAGAAGTCCCAGATCCTCCTGGCCAGCCAGCGGGTGGTGCCCACGGTGTTGAAGGCGGCCGGTTTCCGTTTCCAGAAGGGGGAGATGGACAAGGCTCTGGCTGATCTGCTGGAATAGAACACGGCTTCAGGAAATCAGCGCCATGCCTTTGTCGGGCCGGGCCCACCCACTCCCGGGGCGGGGCCCGGCCCCTCTTTTTGGCCGCCAGGCGCCCATTCCCTCCTTTTTTCCGGCCGGCTGGAACATATATTTGTGGGGTCGTCAACCACCGGGCTCCCGCAGGGGCCGCCCGTTACATCGTCCCACTTCGAGGTGTGTCATGTCCCAGCAACTCTTCGCCCAGGTCAAGCAGGAAGCCCAGGCCCGGCACGTGGAATTCATCGATCTGAAGGCCCTGGATCTGGCCGGTCGTCTGCACCACATCTCCTTTCCCCTGGACCGGTTCACCGAGAAGGTCTGCCGGGACGGCATCGGGTTCGATGGCTCCAGCTACGGCTTCCTGAAGGTGGAGAACAGCGACATGGTGCTGGTGCCCGACCTGGCCACCGCCGCCATGGATCCCTTCCGCAAGCGCCCCACCATGTCCATGTTCGCCGAGGCCCGCCTGACGGACGAGCATCGCACGGCCTTTCCCCAGGATGGCCGGGTCATCGCCCGCAAGGCCGAGCAGGCTCTGCGTGATTCGGGAGTGGCTGACCTGTCCCAGTGGGGCCCCGAGTACGAGTTCCACATCTTCGAGGAAGCCGAGTACCTGACCGAGGACAACGACAGCGCCTTCGGCGTGCGCAGCGGCGAGTCCTTCTACCACAACGCCTATCACGCCTGCAATCCCCACGACAAGTACGACGACTTCCGGGACGAGGTGTGCGCCGTCATGGCCGACTTCGGCATTCCCGTGCGCTACCACCACCACGAGGTGGGGGCCCAGGGGCAGCAGGAGATCGAGGGCTGGTTCGCCGACCTGCTGACCACCGGCGACCACGCCGTGCTCACCAAGTACATCCTGCACAACATGGCCCAGCGTCACGGCCTGCGGGTCACCTTCATGCCCAAGCCCCTGTTCGACAACGCCGGCAGTGGCTGGCACCTGCACCAGTTCCTGACCAAGGGCGGGCAGAACGTCTTCGATGATCCCGCCGGGTACGCCAGCCTGTCCGACACCGCCCTGCACTACGTGGGGGGCATCCTGACCCACGCCGACGCCCTGTGCGCCCTGACCAACCCCAGCACCAACAGCTTCAAGCGCCTGGTGCCCGGTTTCGAGGCGCCCACCGTGCGCACCTTCGGGCGCAGCAACCGCGGGGCGGCCATCCGCATCCCCAGCTACGTCACCGATCCCCAGCTGCGCCGCATCGAGTACCGTCCCCCCGATCTGACGGCCAACCCCTA
The DNA here is from genome assembly GCA_963674845.2 of Candidatus Krumholzibacteriia bacterium. Classification (GTDB taxonomy): domain Bacteria; phylum Krumholzibacteriota; class Krumholzibacteriia; order LZORAL124-64-63; family LZORAL124-64-63; genus LZORAL124-64-63. The sequence continues at coordinate 539,299 of CAXXKE010000002.1, forward strand.
TCTGTGCTGCGCGGCTATCCTCATGGCCGGGCTGGACGGCATCATCAACAAGATCGATCCCATCCAGGCGGGCTTCTCTCCCGAGGATGCCCCCAGCGACACCGCGCGCATGGAGGACTTCCTGCCCCGCAGCCTGGCCGACAGCCTGGACGCCCTGGAGCGCGATCATGCTTTCCTCCTGCGCGGGGGCGTGTTCCCCGAGGCCCTGATCCAGCGCTGGCTGGAAATCAAACGGGACGAGATCGCGGCCATCAACAAGCGACCGCATCCGTTCGAGTACACCATGTATTTCGATTTTTAGGTCGCGGCGGGCGGTGGCAAAGCTGCTGCCGATGGTCAAAAACACCGGAGAGAAAGCGTTCTCGGATTTGCTCGGTCGACGTAGCTTCAGCACGCCTCCCTCGCACATCCTTCGAGCACTTCCTCTCCGGTGTTTTATTCTCATCCTCGCCACGCTTTGTCTCCACCGGCCGCGACCCAAAATCGCGATTTTTTTGGAGGGCGCGACACTTTTCCACCGCCGGCCGCGACATGAAGATCGCGGATAATGGGGGGCGTGTTGGTATGCCGGCAGGTGGCGGCCTGAAGATTCGGCTGGGGGGAAGGCGCGCCGGGAGCGTTGCCCGTGACCAGGGGGCGGTGGTACCATGGGCGTCAAGGAGGTTCTGGAAATGATCGAGTTGCAGGTGGAGAGTCGGGCGCGCACCGACTTCATCGACATCACCGGGCAGGTGGCGGCGGCCGTGCGTAGTGCGGGACTGCAGGAGGGGACGGTGGTGGTCTTCAATCCCCACACCACGGCGGCCCTGACCATCAACGAGGGAGCCGACCCCGACGTGGTGCGGGACATGAGCGCGGCCCTGGACAAGCTCATCCCCTGGCAGGACGGCTACCACCACGCCGAGGGCAACAGCGCCGCCCACATCAAGGCCTCGCTGTTCGGGTCTTCGGTGACGGTGATCGTCCAGGGGGGAGAGCTGCAGCTGGGAACCTGGCAGAAGATCTGGTTCTGCTGCTTCGACGGCCCCCGCCGGCGCGGGGTGTGGGTGCAGGGCCTGGCGTCCGCCTCTTCAGGGTGAATCTCTAGAAGGATCCCTTGTAACTGAGCTGGGCGAAGGTGCGGCGATACCCGCTGTCCGAGTCAAGCTTGCTGCGGGAATAACCCGCCTCCACAGCCAGCAGGGACAGGCCACCCAGCCTCAGGCCCAGGCGCCCGGACACGCCACCCACGCTGATGGCTTCGGCTCCGGCCTCCTTTTCCAGGCCCCAGCTCCCGTCCAGCTTGAAGGTCCAGCCTTTGCCCCGGGTCTTGACCGTCAAGGCCAGGCTGCCGTTGCGCACCCAGTCGGGGGCCCAGTAGCCGCCGGGATAGGGGTGGCTGAAGTCCATGTAATCCAGCCGTGGGCCCAGGTGCCATTGCCAGCGCCCCTCTCGGCGCCAGCGCAGGGTGGCGCTGCCCTTGCGGCGGCTGTTGCCGTCGCTGTAATCACCCAGGAATCCGGCGGCGCCCAGGGTCAGGTGGCGGGCGAAGCGCCAGTCCACCGAGGCGTTCACCTGCTCCTGATGCAGGTGGTCGGCCAGGGCCTGGTAGGTCTCCACGGCCTGGCTTGAAGCGCCCATGTCCACCCGCCAGCGAGAGGCGGGAATCCAGGTCAACCACAGGTCTCCGCCCGGGCGGTTCCAGTCCAGCTTCTCGCCGCTGAGGGGCAGGGGATCCTGGCTGCGGAACAGGTCCAGCCAGCCGTAGGCGTGCAGGGTCCAGTTGTGGGCCAGGGGACCCACCAGGCCCGCGCCCAGGCGGGGAGCGGTCACATCGGGCTGTCCCGGCTGGCTGTACAGGGCCAGCTCGGGCCGCAGCTCGAGCAACTGGTTACCCAGGACCGTGAAGGCCGCCCGGGAATGAATCCGCATGATATCCAGGTCATCGCTGTCCCAGCTGGCCCGGACGCCCACATCCAGGGGGGTGGTGTATTCATCCAGGTAGGTCAGCAGGAAGGTTTCGGCCTGGCCATGGGCGGGGCTGTCGGGAGGAAATTCCCCTTCCATCTCCCGCAACACCCGCTGGCCCTCCCGCAACTGGTTGTTCCAGATCAGGCTGCGGCCCAGGCCCAGGCGGGCCCCGCCGTCGGCGGGATCGGCCTTGGCCAGTTCGCGGTACAGGGCGATGGCCTCGGCCTGCCGTCCGCTCCAGCTGTAGGCCAGGGCCAGGCCGCGCTGCACGTCGCGGTTCTCCTGGCCGGGGTGCCGGGCCAGATAGCGGTGGAAATAGAAGATGGCCTTGTCCGCGTCCTCGCGCCACAGCTTCTGGTAGGCGATCTCCTTGGCCACGGTCTGGACCAGGCGGGCGTCGCTGGCCAGGGCCTGCAGGTAGTCGCCCACGGCGTCGTGATGCCGGTCCCGCGCGGCGGCGTCCCGGGCGTCGGACACGTGTCGCCAGGCGGCCTCGGTGTCGATGACGCCGCTGGTGTCGGGCGTGGCTTCCTGCGCCCCGGCACCGGTGAAGGTGGCGGTGGCCAGCAAGGTGAGAATCCAGGCCAAGGCTTTCATGCTTCCATTACTCCCGCACCGGCTTCCACAGGGTGTACTTCTTCTTCTGCCGGTTGACGCCCCAGCCCACCGGGGTGGTGGTCACCGTGATGACGGCCATGAGGATCCAGTAGACCAGGGGGTAGAACACGGCCACCACGAAGAAACGGGGCAGGCCGCGATCGTAGCTTCGGTCCAGCATGACCCCCGTCAGCAGCTGGAACAGGCACACCGTGGCGATGAGCATACCCCAGAAGTTGGGCACCGGCGATACTCCGATGGGCGGATAACCCACCGCGTAGCTGATGACCCACACCAGGGAAAGCCCCACGTAGCTGTAGGCCCACAGCACGGAAAGGTTGGCCTCGATGAGCACGGGCCAGAAGCGGCGATGCCGGTACTTGCGCAGCTCGGGCAGATGCCGCGTCAGCACCTGGCTCAGACCCAGGGCCCAGCGCCGCCGCTGCCGCCACAGCCCTTGCAGGCTCTGGGGCACCCGCATCCACATGACGGCCCGGGATTCGTAGCGCACATCCCAGTGCCGCAGCTGCAGGCGCCAGGTCAGATCGATGTCCTCGGTGGCCATGTCCGGGCTGTACAGGCCCACGTCAAAAAGGGCGCTGCGCCGGAAAATGCCCACCACCCCGCTCATGGTCATGATGCGGCCCCATACCCGCTGGGCGCGGCGCATGAGGGAGATGATGCTGGCGAATTCGATGGCCTGCAGCTTGGACAGGAAACTGTCCCGGTTCACCACCCGCGGGTTGCCCGTCACCGCCGCGCAACGCGGGAAGCGGAAGTGGGGCACCAGGCTGTCCAGGATGTCAGGCACGGGCACCGCGTCGGCGTCCTGCACCAGGATCAGCTCGCCCCTGGTCAGGGGGATGGCGTCGTTCAGGGCCATGGCCTTGCCCTCGTTGACGTGCTTGCGCACCAGGCGCACCCGGCGGTCCGCCAGGAAGGGCTGGATCTGCTCCAGGGTGCCATCGGTGCTGCAGTCGTCGATGACCACCACCTCGAAGTCGGGATACTCCACCTTCAGGACCCCGGCCAGGGTGTGGGCGATGTTGGCTTCCTCGTTGTAGGCCGGAATGACGAAGCTCACCATGGGTCTCTCGTCCACCTGGTAGAACTGGTCGAAGGCCCCGGGCTTGCCCCCCTCGCGGTTGCGATAGAAGATGATGCTGGTGAAGATCCAGGTGACGCTGCTGACCAGGGGATACCAGGCGAAGTAGGTCAGGATGACCAGGTAGATCGGGTTGTGCTGGAGGTCCACGATGGCGTTGTAGATATCCATCAGGAATCACCCCCCGGCAACCCCAGCGAGTACACCTTGCAGGTCTGCTCGGGGTCCATGGGGTCCCCGTCTCCCTGCAGGGCGATATCCACCACCTGGGCCCTCTTCAGGGAAGCCGCATCCGGGCGCACGAGCGGCCGCCCGATGGTGTCGCGGTCGAAGGTTTCCGGCACCGTGGGGGGGGGCGAGTTGCGGCGATTCCGCCGGGCCAGTTTCTTGTTGTGGCTGACCCACCAGAGGGTCAGGGCGATGCCGACCACGATGATGAACAGCAGGATGCTCAGGGCCTCGATGGTGGTTCGGGCCAGTTCCCGTCGGCTCACCACGTACCAGTAGTAGCCGAACAGGCCCCACAGCAGCAGCGAGATGAAGACGTGAATGGCGTTTCGCACGGGTATTCCTGCCTCTGAAGCACGGTGGAAGGGATCTCCAGCGGGTTGACCGACCATGCGGCGCCGCTTACAATTCCTTCTTCATGAATTCTTGTCAGTCTCGGGCCGGGCAAGTTAGGAACGGCCTAAGGCTCTGTCAATACACTCTTTCGGCCCCTGATGGCCGATGTTTACAAAAAACCCCCGGCCAGCCGGCAACCTCGACTGGAGTCGTCGTGAAAGCAAGTGAAATCCGCGCCCGTTTCCTGGAGTACTTCGCCCAGCACCAGCACGAGGTGGTGGCCTCGTCCACCCTGGTGCCCCACGACGACCCCACCCTGCTGTTCACCAACGCCGGCATGAACCAGTTCAAGAGCGTGTTCCTGGGGCTGGAGAAAAGGGATTACGTGCGGGCCGCCTCGGTGCAGAAGTGCATGCGCGTCAGCGGCAAGCACAACGACCTGGAAGAGGTGGGCAAGGACGCCCGGCACCACACCTTCTTCGAGATGCTGGGCAACTGGTCCTTCGGGGATTATTACAAGCGCGAGTCCATCGCCTGGGGCTGGGAACTGCTGACCGAGGTGTATGGCCTGGACGCCGGCCGCCTGTGGGTGTCGGTCTACAAGGACGACGACGAGAGCTTCGACATCTGGGAAAAGGAAATGAAGGTGCCCGCCGAGCGTATCGTCCGCCTGGGCGACCTGGAGCAGGGCGACGAGGAGAACTTCTGGTCCATGGCCGACACCGGCCCCTGCGGCCCCTGCACCGAGATCCACTACGACCAGGGCGAGGCCCTGAAGTGCAACCACCCCGACGGGTGCGCCGTGGGCGTGTGCGATTGCGACCGCTGGCTGGAGATCTGGAACCATGTGTTCATGGAATTCGACCGGGACGAGACGGGCAAGCTGACGCCCCTGCCCATGAAGAGCGTGGACACCGGCCTGGGCTTCGAGCGCCTGGTGGCCGTCATGCAGGGCAAGCAGAGCAACTACGACACCGACCTGTTCACTCCCTTGCTGGCCAAGGCCGCCGAGCTGAGCGGCAAGAAGCTGGAGGGCGAGGCCAAGATCAGCATGCAGGTCATCGCCGACCACGCCCGGGCCTGCGTGTTCACCGTGGCCGACGGCGCCATCCCCAGCAACGAGGGCCGGGGCTACGTGGTGCGCCGCATCCTGCGCCGGGCCGCCCGCCACGGGCATCTGCTGGGCATGGAGGACCCCTTCCTGTGGAAGGTGGCCGAGGTGGTCATCGCCGAGATGGGGGAGGCCTACCCCGAGATCGTCGAGCGCAAGCAACGCGTTCTGGACGTCATCCGCCAGGAGGAAGAACGCTTCGGGCGCACCTTGACCTCCGGGCTGCAGGTGTACGCCGACTTCAAGGCGGCCATGCAGAAGGAAGACCGCACCGAGCTGACGGGCGAGGAGGCCTTCAAGCTGCACGACACCTTCGGCTTCCCCGTGGACCTGACGGGCGTGGTGGCCGAGGAGGACGGCTTCACCGTGGACCTTGCCGGTTTCAAGGTCTGCATGGACGAGCAACGCGCCAAGAGCCGCAAGGAGAACAAGTTCATGGCCGGCATCCAGCCCTGGCAGACCGTGGCCGAGGGCTGCGACCTGGCCGGCTACAAGAGCCGTTTCCTGGGCTACGACCAGCTGGAATGCCAGGCCACCGTGGTGGCCGTGCGGGCGGCGGGCAAGGACGAGGATGACGCCGACCTTTGCCACATTCTGCTGGACCAGACCCCCTTCTACGGCGAGAGCGGTGGCCAGGTGGGCGACCCCGGACGGCTGAACGGCGCCCTGGATCTGGCGGTCATCGACACCCAGAAGGCCGAAGAGGGCAACGTGTGCGTGGTCCGGGCCGAGGCCGAGACCCTGCTGGATGCCTTCCGCGGCAATGCGGTTGTCACCGCCACGGTGGATCAGGAGCACCGCCTGGGCGTCATGCGCCATCACACGGCCACCCATCTGCTGCACGCCGCCCTGCGCGACGTGCTGGGCGACCACGTGGAGCAGGCCGGTTCGGTGGTGGAGAAGGATCGCCTGCGCTTCGACTTCCGTCACGACAAGGCTCTGACCCAGGCCGAACTGGCCGCCGTCGAGGCCCAGGTGGCCCTGGCCGTGCTGGCCAACCGGGCCGTCAGCCGAGAGGACGAGGTGGCCATCGACGACGCCAAGAGCCGCGGCGCCATGGCGCTGTTCGGCGAGAAGTACGGCGACAGGGTGCGGGTCATCGAGATCCACGGCGGCTTCCGCGTCACCGGGCAGGAGGACGAGGCCGCCGGGCCCGTGGCCAGCATCGAGCTGTGCGGCGGCACCCACTGCCTGCGCACCGGCGATATCGGCCAGTTCCGCATCACCAGCGAGGGCAGCGTGGCCGCGGGCGTGCGCCGCATCGAGGCCGTGGCCGGCGAGACGGCCCGCCAGGTGGAACTGGACGAGCGCGGCCAGCTGGACAGCCTGGGCCGCATCTTCCGCCGCGACCAGGGCAGCTTCGCCGAGCAGACGGCCCAGCTTGTGGCCGAGCGCGACGCTCTGCGCAAGGAACTGGCCAAGCTGCAGCAGGAGTCGGCGCGGGCCGGTCTGCAGGACGTGCTGGAATCGCCGCGACAGGTGGCCGGTCTGAAGGTCATCGCCGCCCGGGTGGCCGCCGAGGACAAGAACGCCTTCATGCAGCTGGGCGACCATGTGCGCGATAAGCTGGGCAGCGAGGGCGTGGTGGTCCTGGCCACGGAGATCGACGGCAAGGCCACTCTGCTGGCCACCATCACCGACGATCTGGTCTCCGGCAAGCGTCTTCACGCGGGGAATCTGGTCAAGGCCCTGGCCGAGGCCGGCGGCGGGCGCGGGGGCGGCCGGCCCAACATGGCCCAGGCCGGCATGCCCGACGGGGCAGGGCTGGACAAGGCCCTGGCCGCGGCCGACCAGATCATCACCCAGCAGCTGGGCTGACCCTGCTGACTGAAGTGCCGGACATCACTCGCAGCCTGGCGGGTGATGTCCGGCAGATTGATGGGGCGTCAGAAACTGCACGCTCACTCTTGCCCGCTCCCTGCCCCCCGGGCGCAAACAGCAGAGGCCATGGAGGCATACCGCCAGGCAGCTGCTCCCCTCCTACCAGCCCACGAATTCCAGCCGGTACAATAGGACCGAGTCGTCGTTGTCCGCGGCGAGGTAGTCGTCGCCCGTTAGCGGGTCACGCCAGGTGTCGATGGTCTGCCCGAAGTTTGAAGTGCCCACGGAAATGTCATCACTGACCAGGCCGTCGTCGCTGTAAATGGTCACGTGGCTGGAGTTGCGGACATACATCCGTCCCTCGGCATCGATGGCGAAGCCCGAGTACGAAGAAACATTCACGTCCATGGGCTTGGTCTCCACCCAGCCCCCGGAGGCGAACACCTGGATGTCTTTTCGCTCCACATCAAGAACATAGAGATGACCGGTCGGCCCGTACTCGGTGAAGTAAGGATCCAGGAACTGGGACACCTCTTCACCCTCGCTGCCCAGGATCCCGATGTAGGCACCGGTCTCCTGCTCCACACGCATCACGTTGAAGGGTTCGGCATACCGTTGGACGTAGTCGTTCTGGTCGTTATCCCAGATCATGCCCCAGTCGTAGAAGTTCAAGGCCGTCATCTCGTTGGCGACGGGAGATACGGCGAAGTTGTTGTTGGAATTCAGGTTCGTGGAATAGTTGAGGCGATGGAAGCTGTCCAGGCGCGTACCGGCCCCGTCGTACTTGTACAGGACCCAGTGGCCCCAGACGAACACGTTGCCGGCCCCGTCGGTGTCCAGGTTCAGGGGCGACGCATGGGCGAACTGCAGGTTGAACGTCAAGTCGGGGTTGAACTTCTGCACCCTATCATTTCCGTAATCGCCGACAAGGAGGTAGCCGTCCGGATCGAAGGCGACATCGCTCACGTTGTCGAACTGGCCCGGACCGGTGCCCGCCGAGCCGATCTCCCCCACCAGCGTCACGGTCACATAGGGTTCGCCGTAGGCGCCGATGAAGGTCAGGGTGCTGTCGGGCTCGAGGGTCTGCATGGACTCACCCGGGGTGATCCAGTGATTCACGTCATGCCAGACCAGGGTATAATCGCTCTCGCGCAAATCGGGGAGGGATGCTTCGCCCAACCCGCTCAGCTCGAAACCGTCGGTGGAGGTGAGGGTCCAGGTCGCCCCGATATCCTCGGGCGAGGAATTGATCAGGATGGTGCCGGTGGTCGAAACCGGGGGCGTGATGGGGTTGGTGTCGTCGTCATCGGAGCAACCGATGAGCAGGATCACGAGACTGGCTGCCACGAGCAGCCAGATGGTACGAGGGGTCGTCATCATGGGTTAACCTCTGTTGGCATGGTGGGTGAGTTCTCTTGACTTCATTGCCGCCTGGCCACTCTAAGGTCGCGATGAGAAAATGAAAATAGTTTTTAAAAATGCCGAAATCCCCTCCTCACGGTGGGTCCTCGCCACTCCGGAATTCCTCCTTTCCTCCCCAGAAATACACCACGCTGACCCCGTATTGGCGCTCTCCCTAGCGCCCCTTCGAGAACAACCAGCGCGGCAATTCCTCATCGGCGTACCCAGGATGCCACGAGCCGTGATCCACCCCGGGCAGCTCCACATAGCGAACCTCCGCGCCCGCCTTTTTCAGCGCCGCCACCATGCGCCGCGACTGTTCAACCGGCACCACCGAGTCCGCGTCCCCGTGCACCACCCAGATGGGCAGGTCCTTGATGTGGGAGGCGACCTCGGCGTAGGGATCGTCAATCCCCGGGGGCGTGAACAGGGGGTAGGACCGGGAGTCGACCTCCAGGAAACCGCAGATGGGAACCAGGGCCGCGAAAAGCTCGGGATGGTGGAAGCCCAGGTACCAGGCGCCGTTGCCGCCCATGGAAATTCCCGTCAGGTAGACCCGCCGGGGATCGGTGGAGAACTCCTTCTCGGCCGCTGCCAGGGTGGCCATGGCCAGGCGCGCCTGCGGACCCTGCCATACGGTCTCTTCCGGGGCCTGGGGGAATACGCAGATCGCCGGCCAGCGCTCGGGCCAAAGGCGCAGGGCCGTGCCCAGACCCTCCTGGGTGGGGGAAGTGCCGTTGGAGCCGCGCTCGCCGGCGCCGTGCAGGAACAGGATCACCGGCCACTGGCGGTCCGGGTCGTAGTCCCGCGGCACGCAGACCTGGTAGGCGTAAGTCTGGCCCTCGAAGGTGATGGAACGGTCCAAAAAACCGGTCTCCCGCGCCTGCGCAGGGGGCATGCCCGCGCAGGCGAGGAGGGCGAAGGTCAGGGCGGTCTTCTTCATGGGGAAACTCCGTCTCCGGTGCAAGGGCAGGCCATGGTCAATGACGATCGATCATCGCCAACGACGGGTGCCTCGTCAACCGGCAAGGGGCGCCTTGCTCGAAAACCCTACTTGAGCAACGTGATCCCCAGGATCTCGGTCCTGGCTCCCGTCTCCAGGCGGCAGAAATAGGCGCCCGAGGGGCAGGGACGGCCCTGATCATCATGCCCGGACCAGGGGACCTCGTTGCGGCCCGAACCCCGGACCTCGCCGGCCAGGAGGGTTCGCACCAGCTTGCCGGAAATATCGTGGATGCGCAGGGTCACGGGGCCGGAATCCATCATATCGAAGGAGATGGTCGTGCGGGGGTTGAAGGGATTGGGCGCCGCGCACAGGGGATTTTCCGGCGTGGCGGGGACCTGGTCCGGGGCGGCGGCGACGTTGGTGCTCAGGACCGAGGAGGGGATGATCTCCCAGTTGGTGCTGGGGTTGCGGCTGGGCCCGTCCAGGTCGCAGGTCCGGCCATAGTAGGGAATATCCGATTCCCCCTGGCCGGGCCGCAGCCACCAGACCTCCATGCCGTCATACACCATGGCCTCGAAGAAGCGGACCTCGATGGTGTGGTAGCCCGCCTCCAGGTACAGGGGCCCGGTCAGGCTGTCCGGATAGCCATAGTCCGTGGGATAGAGGCCCGTGAAGCTGCCCTCGGCAATGTTGTCTTCCCAGTCGAAGTACTGTTCCTCGGCATTGTTCACCACCAGTTCCCCGTCGATGTGCAGCGTGGATCCGTCATCGCTGATGGTGCCGAAGCCGTACTCGCCGGCCTCGTCGATGCGCAGGTATCCCGTCCAGCGCACCCCGTAATGGTCGACGGGCGAGATGGCATTCCAGAAGTAGGAGCAACTGCCACCCCAGAAGTCGATGGTGGGATCGACGCGGGTCATGCTCAGGTCGGCCTCGTCGAAGCTGATGACCCCGTCCTCGCTGACCAGGAAATCGCTGTAGTACTGGCCCACGAGGCCTTGTTCAGCTGGGGCGGAAGTGGCGCAGAAAAGGAGCATGGCGGCGATTCCCGTCAGCAGGGACTTGCTGTTGAAGATCATGGTGGTTCTCCCTCGCATGTTGAATGATCAGGTGGTTTTCCCGTGCTCCCAGGAACACCGGAAACGGCGGGAATTAGTTGCAGGAAGATGCGGGGAAAAACCGGCTTTGATCACCGGCGGGTTGCCATTTTGCGAAGACAAGAAACAGGCCCCGGAACGGGGCTGACCCTACTCCCGGAAATTCAGCACCGCGCCCGCGTCCTTGCGGGTGATGCGCGGCACCTTCACACCCTCGGCGGGGTAGCCCGTCACCAGCAGCAGGAAGGGCTTCTCGTGGCCGGGCCGTTCCAGGATCTCGTTCAGGAATTTCATGGGGCTGGGGGTGTGGGTCAGCGAGGCCAGGCCGGCGTTGTGCAGGGCCGCGATGAGGAAGCCCGTGGCCAGTCCCACCGACTCCCTGGTGTAGTAGTGGCGCACCTTGTTGCCCTGTTGGTCCAGTCCGTGGCGTTGCTCGAACACGGCGATGAGCCAGGGCGCCGTCTCCAGGAAGGGCTTGTCGGCGTCGGTGCCCAGGGGGGCCAGGGCCTCCAGCCACTCGTCGCTGGCCCGGCCGGCGTAGAATTCGCGCTCCTCGGCCTCGGCCGCTTCCCGGATGCGCCTCTTCACCGTGGCGTTGCTCACCGCCTCGAAGTGCCAGGGCTGCATGTTGGCGCCGCTGGGGGCGCTGCTGCCGGTCATGACGCAGTGCTCGATGATCTCCCTGGGCACGGGCCGGTCGGCGAACTCCCGCACGGTGCGGCGGCTGGCCAGGAAACGACGCAGTTCCCGGGCTCGGGCATGCATCTCGTCCTCGGGAAAGGACGGGAAATCGGCCAGGGGGATCTGCTCTCCACTTTTCATGGTCGTAACCTCGGATCTAGTGGGTTTCAGGGCATCAGGAGCTGGCCGGCGACCTCGTCGCGCTTCTCCATCCCGCACAGGGCCTGGACCAGGGCCAGGGCGAACTCCAGGGCCGTGCCCGGCCCCCGGCTGGTGATCAGGTTGGCCATGGCCACCACGCGCCCGGCGCTGCGGCTGGCGGCGGGCAGGCGGTCCATGAGGCCGGGGTAGCAGGTGGCCCGCCGGTCCCGGATCAGCCCGTGATGCTGCAGCACCACCGCCGGGCTGGCGCAGATGGCCGCCACCAGGGAGCCCCGGGCGTCCTGGGCCAGCAGCATGGCCCGCAGGGTGGCGTCGTCGCGCAGATGCTCGGCGCCGGGCAGGCCCCCGGGCAGCACGATGGCGTCGAATTCCCGGTCCCGGCACTGGTCCAGAAGGAAATCACCCACCAGCTTGACCCCGCGCGAGGCCGTGACCTGCAGGTCGCCGTCCTGGCCGGGCGGGGGCACCACCGCCACGCTGACGTCCACCTGGGCGCGGCGCAGCACATCGATGATGGCCACGGTCTCCAGCTCTTCACAACCGTCGGTGATGGTGACAAGGGCAGTGGGCTTCACGGTCTTCCTCCGGGTCCGGGTTGGCTCACAATCAAAGGGAAAAGGAGAAAACCGCTCCCGCCGTGAGCAGGTGGTCCATGTGCCTCTCCAGGTCGTCCTCTTGCAGGTTCACGTGGTCGCGCAGGTCGAAGCGCATCTCCACGCCGTCCTCGTCCCGGAAGCGGAACCCGCCGCCGAAGCTCAGCCCGGGGTAGGAGTTGCCGTCCACATACAGACCGGCGCCCAGGTTGACGTAGGGGGACCATCCCCGGCGGGCGTTGACCCAACCTCCCACGACGCTGAAGGCAATGACGCTGTTGACGCTTTCCCGGTAGTTGTACGTTCCGGTGCCCACGGTCACCTCACGCTCGTAGGTGCCGCCCACGTTGAAGTAGGAGACCTCCGGGCCCAGCTCCCAGTGTGAGCCCAGGGTGCGATTCAGGCGCAGGCTGGCGAAGGGGCCGGACTCGGTGTAGTCCAGGTCGTTCTGGATGCCGCTGCATCCGCCCACGGCCACCGAGAAGCTGGTGCGCCCACGGCTTTCCCAGCCGGGATCGGTGGCCATGAGAGTGGGCGAGCGGTACAGGACGTTCCATTCCCGGGCCAGGGCTCCGATGCCCGCGCCCACGCCGCCCAGGACCACGCCACCGGCCACGCCGCCGGTCAGGCCCATGCCCAGGACGGCGGTGCCGTCCTCCTGGCCGTCCAGGCTGTCGACGACCAGGCCGAACAGCAAGCCCAGGCTGCCTCCCAGCAGGGCGCCGGTGGTGAAGCCGGCCCCGAACCCGGTGCCGGCGGCCCGCTGCTGCCGGGCCAGGTAGTGCACATCCGCCAGATCCACGCTCTCTTCCAGGGCCGCATCGCCCTCATGCAGGGGCAGTTTCCGGAGGACGATTTGCCCATCCCTCACCCCGGCCAGGGTGCCGATGATGCGGTTCCCCGCAAGATCGCGCACTTCCAGAAATGAGCCGGCCGGAACCTGGGTCAAGGTCTGGACCAGCTGGGGATCGACGGGCTGCTGGGCGTGGGCCGGCGAGCCCAGGCTCAGAAAGCAAAGAACGAAAAAGAAACCGGCGAGGGGAATGGCGCGCATGAAAACATTCATGTGTTTCTCCTGGTTGGCCGGGGAAAGGGGCCGGGGCGGGGGATACGGTTGGCAACCGGGAAGGTCGCATTGTAACGCGGGGGGCCGGGGGAAGTCCCGAAAAAAAAGGCGGGACGGCTTGCACCGCCCCGCCGGGTTCGCCCCGTTTGGCCGTCAGGGGGTCGTGGTCGTGTCCTCGGTGTTTTCTTCCGCAAAGGGATCCGGGACCGGCTGGCCCAGGAACTCCTCCTGCAGGAACCGATGCATCTGGCGGTCGGGATCATCCTTTTCAAGGGGCAGCAGGTACTGGAACTTGCTGGCGCTGTCCATGGCCAGGATGGAGTGGCAAAGGGTGCAGTCGTAGCTGATGCTCAGACCGTCCTGGTCCACCATGTCCTTGTTGTGGCAGCGGAAGCAACCGCCCTCGTTCCGGTGACCCAGGTGCGAGGGGTAGGTGTTCCAGGTCACGCTCATGGCGGGGAAGATGTTCCGGTCGTAGATGGCGCCCAGGGCGTCCACCATGGCGTCCACCCGGGGACTGGTGGCCAGATCGGCCCGGTCCATGTCCCGCAGATAGAAGCCGCGCACTTCCCGGTCGATGCCTTGCCTGGCCTGCGCCTTGTCCGGATATCCCCCTCCCGTCAGGGCGCCCAGGGCCGCCTTCTTGGCGAAGGGCAGCGAAGGGTCGATGGCGCCGCTGGCCAGAGCCTGGTCCACCGCCGCCTCGGGGTCCTGGTAGATATGCGTGGCCCGGTTGTGGCAGTCCACACAATCCATGGGGCGGGCCTCGGCGTGCCAGTCCTCGGGCTGGGGGCCCAGGGCGGCCCGGTCCAGAGCCTGGTTGGTGAAGCGGTGGAACGTGTCGCCACGCCGCACCTCCACCCATTCCATGGTGGTCCGCCCCGCGTCGGCCGCCTGGTAGCGCACCTCGTTCTGCTCGGCCACGTGCCAGTGGATGGTGCCGGCCATTCCCGCCGTGCCCCCGCCCACCTTCAGGGATAGGGTGGTGTGACCGGGGGTGCTGGTCTCATCCATGGCGTACTTGGTGAAGGTCTTGATGCGGTCCCCGTAGAACTTGTCCGGCCAGTGACAGTGTTCGCAGGTTTCCCGCGCCGGGCGCAGCTGGTGCACCGGCGTGGGAATGGGCCGCTCGTACAGGTCGAAGGTGGCGCTGACCACCTGCCACAGGCCGTTGAGCTTGGCGTTCAACAGGGCCTCGGCGCCTTCGCCCACGTGGCACTCGACGCACTTGACGTGGGCGTGGGGGCTGTTCTGATAGGCCGTCCACTCCGGTTCCATGATCTGGTGGCAGGCGGTGCCGCAGAACTTCGAAGAGTCCATGAAGTGCACCATGCGCGCGCCCCCGATGCCCAGGAACAGGAGGTTCACCACCGTCAAGACGGCGATGGTGGCGACCAGGGATGATCCGAGCCGCTTGGGCTGGACCATTCCCTCCGGGAATCTCTGGGAAAGCAATTCCTCGGTGGTTTTGCCCGTGGCGCGGCGGAATTGCCACCACCCCACGGGGACCAGGATCAAACCCAAAATGAACAGGGCCGGCAGGGCCATGTAACTGATGAGCCCGATGTAGGAATTGGTCAGGATTCCCGCCAAACGCAGCAGCTCGAAGAACACGAACAGGATGAAGGCGGAGGTCGTCATGACGACCCCCACCGTTCCGGTCCAGTTGGTCGAGATCCCGCGCAAGAAGAGCTGGAATCGCTTCATCACACGGCCCCTTACTTGGAGTTAACCTGGTACATGTTCTTGTACATCTCCGCCATCTTGCCCGAGTTGATGTCGGCCTTGATGTCCGCCGTGGGCCGGTTCAGCCACGCGTGGTACGGATCCTTCAACATCTCGTCGATCATGGCGTCGATGTCGGGATCATGCAGCTTGCGCAGCTCGGGGATGTACTTGAAGTAGAAGTGCTGGGCCACGTCGTAAATACCGTGCCACCAGGTGTAGTCCGGCCCCATCATGGCCGCGCCGTGGCGGGCCCGGCGACCCTCGTGGTGCCAGATCTCCCACCAGATCCACTCGTACTTGTTGCTGAAGGCGGCCTGGCCTTCGCCCAGCTTCTTCTCCTTGGCCTTCTTGTACAGGGCCAGGCCGGGCTTGGCGAACTTCTCGTTGTACAGGTTGACGATGCCGTCCAGCTGCGCGTAATGGCCGTCCACGAAGGAGGCGCCGTGGCAGTTGGTGCACACGTCCTTCATGTTCTTGCGCTTCACTTCCCAGTTGTCCTTGGTCTTGGACACGGGGGGGCGCAGGGTCCAGCTGATGCGCTGTCCCACGTCGTGGGTGATGGGCTGGTTGGGGGTGGCGCTCATGTGGCAGGTTGCGCAGGTGGGGGCTTCGAAGTAGTCCACGCCCACGACCCAGCGGTCGGCGTCCAGGTTCATCTCGTCCACGTGGGTGAAGTAGGCGTTGCCGTGCTTGCTCTCCTCGTAGACTTCCTTCTGCGGATGGTCGGGGCCCAGGTGGCACTTGCCGCAGCTCTCGGGCTGGCGGGCCTGCTTGACGCTGAAGGCATGACGGGTGTGGCAGGCCGTGCAGCTGCCCTTGCTGCCGTCGGGATTCAGGCGCCCGATGCCGCTGTTGGGCCAGCTCAGGCGGCTCAGCTTGTTGGGGCTGTTGGGGTCGATCTGGACCTTGCCGCCGTGACAGTTCTCGCAACCGGCGATGGCCACGGGGGCGCCGCCGGCGGCGTGAGCCAGGTAGGCATCGTTGGATTGAAGGATCTCGCCGGCGTGGGCATGGTAGCTGTCGCCCACCTCGCGGGCTTCCTTCTCATGGCACTTGCCGCAGTCCTTGGGGGTGACCAGGGTGGCGATGAGGGCGCCCTCGTGCATGAAGGCGTCGGCCTCGCCCTGGGCGGCCTTGTGGCAGTCCAGGCAGGTCACGTTGTGCTTGGCGTGTTCGCTCTTGTACCACTGGTTGTACAGGCCGAGGCTTTTCTCCTTGTGGCAGGTCATGCACTTGCCGGCCACGGCGTCGTCGGCGGCCAGAACGGTGCCCGCCAGCAGCAGAGAAAGGGCGCACAGGAAAAAGAGGAAACGTTTCATCGTCAGCTCCTTGTCGGGGTGAACAGGACCTTCAAAACCGGAAACCGTTGAGCCCATTTTTCGGTGCGGATTCCCGTGAGTCAAAACCTTTATGATGACAGGATCATGACATGGGGCGGCTGGAATTTGAGGCAATGTCATATGAATTCAATAATCATAATCAAATGACCCCGGACAGGTCCCGGAATGCATGGAAAAAACACCCTCTTATCCTGATTTAAAGGGATAATAAGACCTTTTTGTCTTTAATGCATGGCGCGCAAAAATGTAAAAATTCCTTTTCAAAAATTCGAGGAAGACCGTCCATACCGCAAATGAGGGGGAGCGGAGGGAAACCATTTTTTTCGTCCCGGAGCCGTGACCAGGCCCTTCTCAGCCTTGCCGGAAAGTTTGAACGTGCCTGGATCTGTCCCGGTTCACCCTGTATTTTTCATTCATGCGACTCGGTGACGGCAGCGAAATCCTCTTGTTCCAGCTGTTTCTGGGGGTGATGCGTTTCGCCCCGCCCGGAGCAGCTCAAGATGCCCTTGCCCTGCTGGGGGAAATCCTGGGCCGCAGCGGCCTGTATCGCGCCTCCCATGTGCGCCGCCAGCTGGCGCTCTGTTTTCCCGAACGAGACCAACAGGAGCTGGAGGACATGTTCAGGGCGGTTTTCCGCCACCTGGGCCGGACCACAGGGGAGATCTTTCGTCCTGGCCCACGGGAGGATCTGGGATCCATCGATCTGGGAGATGGCTGGGGAGAACTGGACCGGGCCCTTGGCGCCGGCCGCGGGGCCATCATCGCCTCGGCTCACGCGGGGAATTTCGAACTGGCGGGGGCCCTGGTGGCCTCCCGCTACCCTTTGCTGGATGTGGTCAAGCGTCAGCGTAATCAACGTTTCGATGATTTAATCACGGCGATGCGCGCCCGGCGTGGTATCCTGACGGTACCCATGGAGCAGAGCGGTCCGCCCATCCTGCGGCACCTGCGCTCGGGGGGAGTGGTCTCGCTGTTGCTGGACCAGGACGCGGGCAAGGACGGCGTGCCTGTGGAATTCCTGGGACGTATGGCCTCGACCTGGCCGGGAGCGGCCAGGCTTTCCCTGCGCACGGATTGCCCGGTGGTCCCCCTGGTCCTGCACCGGCAGGCCCGCGGTGGGCACCGCCTGTCCCTGGGCCAGGCTCTGTGGCCACCGGCCGCCGGCCCAGGCGAGGATCCGGTGCCGTCGTATCTGCAAAACATATCCCGGGCGGTGGAGGACCTCATCAGGCTCCATCCGGAGCAGTGGTTCTGGGTGCATCGCCGCTGGAAACACCACTATCCTGAAGAGTCGCCGACATGAACATTCAAGCCCGCCGCAATCGTAAGCTGAAGGCCATCCCCTCCGAGCTGTGGGAACATTTCTACCGCAGCTTTCCCATTCCCATCTTTGTGGAGGATGCCCGCCGTGTCCTGGAATTCATGGATCGCCTGCGGGCCGAGGGTGTCACCGACATGGGGGCCTGGTTGGACGCGAATCCGGGCTTCTTCATCAAGACCTGGAGCCTTATCGAGATCCTGGACGTGAACGATCATGCCGTGCAGCGGTCCGGCGCCCGCGACGCCCAGGAACTGGTGAAATCCCTGGATCGCATGATGCTGCCCGAGACCCTGCCCGCCCTGCGCGGCATTCTCATCGACCTGTTCGAGCGCAAGCCATTCCACATCAGCGAATGCCAGTACCGTACCCTGGACGGGCAGATCCGGCACAGCATCAACCAGGCTCTGCTGCCCGGAGACGGCAAGGATCACACCCTGGTGTTCTTCACCCAGTCCGACATCACGGATTTCAAGCTGGCCGAGCTGGACCTGCGGCACAGCCAGGAGCACTACTGCAGCCTGGTGGAAAACGCCCAGGATGTGATCCTCTGCCACGACCTGGCCGGCAACGTCACCTACATGAACCAGGCCGGGCTCGAGCTGACAGGTTGGTCGCGCGAGGCCGTCGTCGGCGAGGATCTGGGCAAGTTGCTGCCCGACCTGACGCCCAGCGGGTCACGGCGCCGAAGCCTGACCCACCTGGGTCAGGTGGGGGGGCGTACCCTCTTCGAAACGAGCATGGTGTGCCGGTCGGGGGAAAAGATCGAGGTGGAGGTGAAATCATCCGTCCTGCCGGGGCTGGAAGACCCCGAAGGACAGCCGTTGTTGCTGGCTCTGATCCGCGACATCACCGACCGGCGGGAGGCCGAGCGCAAGCAGCAGCAGCTGGAGGACCAGCTCAAGAGCACCCAGAAGATGGAAAGCCTGGGCGTCCTGGCGGGAGGCATCGCCCACGACTTCAACAACCTGCTGGTGACCATCATGGGCAACACCGAGCTGTTGATGGGCGGGCGGTTGGGACCCGAAGAAATGCATGGTGGCTTGCAGCTGGTCATGCAGGCGGCCACCCAGGCGGCCGATCTGTGCCGCCAGATGCAGGCCTACGCCGGTCAGCCCCTGGCCAGGACCGAGGCCGAGACCCTGTCCAACCTGGTGGGCAACATGACCCGCTTGCTGGAGGTGAAAGTCAGTCCCCACGCCCAGATCCAGTTCGAACTGGAGGCCGATCTGCCGGAGGTGGAGGTCGACCCGGGGCAGATTCGCCAGGTGGTCATGAACCTGGTGGAGAACGCGGTGGAAAGCCTGGGTAGCAAGGGCGGGCAGGTCGAGGTGCACACGGGTGAGCGCGACTTCAGCATCGCCGACCTGCGCCGCGGGCAGCACCCCTCGTTGTTGCCGGCCGGGCACTACACCTTCTGCGAGGTCAAGGATACGGGTTCGGGCATGGACATGGACACGGTGCAACGCCTGTTCGATCCCTTCTTCACCACCAAGAGCGGCAACCGGGGGCTGGGGTTGTCCTCGGCCCTGGGCATGATCCAGAGCCATGGCGGCGGGTTCCAGGTGGAGACCCAGACCGGGGTGGGCAGCACCATCCGCTTCCTGTTGCCCGTGCGCGCCAAATCCGCCGCCACCCGGCGCAGTCGCCGCCGCAAGGATCCGGACAACCTGCATCTCAAGCTGGAGGGGCGTACCGTCCTGACGGTGGACGAGGATTCGTCGGTGCGTTCGGTGGCCGAGGGCTTCCTGCGGCGCCTGGGCTGTCATGTGCTGTCGGCCAGCAACGGCATGGACGCCCTGCGCATCTTCACCGACCGCCACCAGGAGATCGATGCCGTGCTGCTGGACCTGACCATGCAGGGCATGGACGGGGTGGAGACCTGCCGCCGCCTGCGGGTGGTGCGGCCCGACCTGCCGGTGGTCTTCGCCAGCGGCTTCAGCGAGGAAGAGGTCACCAACAAGGTGGTGGGTGTGGGGGAATACTCCTTCGTGGCCAAGCCGTACCGCCTGGCCAGGATCCGGGCCATCATGGCGCAGGCGCTGGATGGGGGAGGCCAGGAGGGCCCTGCCTGAGGGCCGGACGCTGGCCTGATCCGGCGGGCAACCAATTCCTTCCCTGTCACGTAGTGCGTGAGTCTGCCAGATGACATCGCCCTTGAATGAACCCCGGGGAGGTCTTCCGTGTCTCGGTCCCTTATCATTCCTGCTCCTGTATTTTCCAGGCTGGCCTGGCTTTTTGTGGCCGGCCTGCTGCTAGGCCACGGTGCGCCCGGAGCCGCCGATGAACTGGATTTCCCCGGAGGGCAGGCTCCCGGACAGTCCCCGCGCCTTTTCGCTCCAGGATTGATCAACAGCGGCCCGGCCACCCGGGACGTGGCCATGAGCCCGGACGGCGGAGAGCTGTATTTCACCCAGCACACCCCGGGCCACGGCTACGCGGCCATCCTGGTCACCCGCCGCGGACCCGGAGGCTGGAGCCGTCCCGAGGTGGCTCCTTTCAGCGGCGATCCGCGCTGGATGGACCTGGAACCGGCCATCAGCCCGGATGGCCGCCGCATGTTCTTTTACTCTACCCGGCCGGTGGAGCCCGGCGGTCCCCCGGCTCAGGACCTGTGGGTCATGGACCGCCAGGGCGACGGCTGGAGCGAGCCGCGCAACGTGGGGGCTCCCATCAACACCGCCGGTTCCGAGTTCTTTCCCGCCGTGACCGGGGACGGCACCCTGTATTTTTGCCGGGCCGAGGCCGGCTCCCGGCTGCACCAGCTGTACCGCAGCCGCCTGGTGGATGGGGCCTACCAGGAACCGGAGTTGCTGCCCGAGCAGGCCAACGCGGGGCGCAACCGCTTCAATGCCTGGGTCTCCCCCGATGAAAGCCGGCTCATCGTGCCGGTGGCCGGCCATCCCGAGAATCACGGGGGGGTGGATTACTGGCTGGCCACCCGCGACGCCGACGACCGGTGGTCCGGACCGTTCAACCTGGGACCGGTCATCAATGACGGCTCGGGTCGGTCATGGTCGCCTTATGTGAGCCCCGGCGGCCAGGCCTTCTTCTTCATGTCGGGCCGGCGCGTGGGGGCTCCGCCCGCCTGGCCGGCCTCCTGGTCCCTCCTGCAGGACCTGCACGGCAGCCCGGGCAACGGCAAGGCGGCCATCTGGTGGCTGCGGGCCGATTTCCTGGACGGGGTGGCGGCCGGACAGGAGGCGGGTCTGGCGGTTGAACCGGCCCACGCGGTTTCTTCCGGCCATGGCCAGGCCGGGTCCCGAGCCTCCTCTTTCTGGCCCCCCCTCACGGGGCCCTACCTGGGCCAGCTGCCCCCGGGTGACCAGCCCGAGATCTTCGCCCCGGGGCTCATCAGCACGGGCCTGAACGAGCGGGACATCGTCATCAGTCCCGATGGCCGGACCATCTACTACGGCATCATGGATCAGGGCCAGGTCACGGTGATGGTGACCCGCCAGGTGGACGGGCGCTGGACCATCCCGGTGACGGCGCCCTTCCACGAGGACGCGGACTTCGCCTGCTTCGAACCCACCCTGTCGGCGGACGGCCAGTGGGCCTATTTCCTGGCCAACAAGGCGGCGCCGGGGCAGACCCAGGGCCGGGGCTGGGCCACCCAGAACATCTGGCGCGCGCGCCGGGTGGACGGAGTGTGGCAACCGGCCCAGGCGGCGCCCGCTCCCATCACCAGCGACGGGTCCGAGTACTTTCCCAGCCTGGCGGCCGACGGCACCCTGTACTTCTCCCGCGAGGAAGAGAACGGCCAGCCATTCCTGTGGAAGGCCGAGCCCCAGGGCGAGGGCTTTTCCGCCCCCGAGCGCCTGCCCGAGGCTGTCAACGTGGGAAAGGCGTGCTACAATGCCTTCGTGGCGCCGGACGAGAGCTTCATCATCAGCTGCGTCAACGGTCACGAGGAGAACCTGGGCCGGGCCGACTACTGGATCAGCGTACGCGATGGTGAAGGCCGCTGGCAGCAAGCCCGCAACCTGGGCCCCCTGTTCAACGGGGAGGGGCGCAACGCCTCCTCGGCTTTCCTTTCGCCCGACGGCCGCTACCTTTTCTTCAGCAGCAGCCGGCAAGTACCCTTCCAGGGGGACCGGCTGACCAGGGACGACATCGCCCGCATCCACAACAGCCCGGGCAACGGCGCGGGGGATATCTGGTGGGTCAGCGCCGATGTCTTGCGGCCTTTCCTGGAGTAGGTTTCATTTTTCACGGAGGAAGATCCCGGCGTGGCGGCATTGCATCAACTGGACTGGGCCATCATCGGCCTGTATCTCGTCATCACCCTGGCGCTGGGCCTTTACTTCAGCAAGCGGGCGTCCCGATCCTCGGAAGAGTACTTCCTGTCGGGACGCACCCTGCCCTGGTGGGTGCTGGGCACCAGCATGGTGGCCACCACCTTCGCCGCCGACACTCCCCTTTCGGTCACCGGCTTCATCCGCAATCACGGTATCTGGTACAACTGGTTCGGCTGGCACTACGTGTTCAGCCAGATGCTGGCGGTCTTCCTGTTCTCCCGCTTCTGGCGGCGGGCCCGGGTGGTCACCGACAACGAGCTCATCGAGCTGCGCTACAGCGGCAAGCCGGCGGCTTTCCTGCGGGGCTTCAAGGCCGGATATTTCGCCATCGTCTACAATTTCATCGTGCTGGGCTGGGTGCTGAAGGGGCTGGGCACCGTGGCCGAGGCCGTGCTGGGCGTGGACCAGCAGCTGGCCATCATCCTGGGGGCGGGGGTGGCCCTGGCTTACGCTCTGCTGGCGGGATTCTGGGGGGTGGTGGTTACCGACGTGGTGCAGTTCGGACTGGCCATGGCCGGCTCCATCAGCGTGGCCGTGCTGGCCGTGCGCCACGTGGGGGGAGTGGCCGAGATGAAGGCAGCCCTGGCGGCGTCACCCCTGTTCAGCGCCAACACCCTGGCCTTCATTCCGGGGGGGGGGCTAAGCTGGGATTCGGACTTCGTGGGCTTCCTGGTCTTCATCTCGCTCATGTGGTGGGCCAGTCACAACGCCGACGGGGGCGGCTACATCATCCAGCGCATGAATGCGGCCCGGGACGAGCGCCACGCGCGGGGGGCCACCCTGTGGTTCGTGGTGGCCAACAACGCGGTGCGCTACTGGCCGTGGATCATGGTGGGGTTGGCGTCAATGGTCATCTTCCCCGTCATGCCCGAGGGCATGACCGAGGAGGCGGCCTATCCCCTGGTCATGTTGCAGGTCCTGGGACCGGGGATGCTGGGCCTGCTGCTGGTGAGCTTCTTCGCCGCCTTCATGAGCACCATCGACACCCACCTGAACTGGGGCGCCAGCTACCTGGTCAACGACATCTACCGCCGTTTCATCAAGCCCGGCGCCAGCGAGAAGGAAACGGTCTGGGTGGCCAAGCTTTGCGTGCTGCTGATGATGGTCTTTGCCGTGGTGGTGGCCTTCTTCCTGACCAGCATCGGCAAGGCCTGGCTGTTCGTGTGGGCCATGGGCGCGGGCATCGGGCCGGTGCTGATCCTGCGCTGGTTCTGGTGGCGCGTCAGCGCCTGGAGCGAGATCGCCGCCCTGGGCTCGTCCCTGGTGCTGGCGGTGGGTTTCGAGGTGGCCGCGGCGGTGCAGGCCGGCAGCCAGTACAAGCTTTTCGCCACCCCCCTGCAGGTGGGGGACGTGACCCTGGCCTCCCATCACAAGGCCCTGATCCTGGTGCCCCTGACCATCCTGTGCTGGCTGGTGGTCACCTTCCGCACCCGTCCCGTGCAGCCGGAGCGGTTGCAGGATTTCTACCGGCGCGTGCGTCCCGGCGGCTGGTGGGGACCCGTGGCCACCGCCTGTAGCGACGTGGTGTGCGAAGGCCTTTCCCGGCGGCTGGTGCTGGTGTGGCTGGCCGGTTGCGCCGGCGTTTTCGGGGTGTTGTTCGGCCTGGGCAAGCTGCTGCTGGGCGAGCCGGGAATGGCCGCCCTGTTGTTGCTGGTGGCGGTGGCCGGGGGGTATGTGATCTTCCGGGAATTCAGGCGGGAATGAGTCCGGGAAAAGGTCAGGACCCTTCACCTTCCATGGCCGCGGAATCCTCGGCGGCCGGCAGGGTGAAGTGGAAGCGGGTGCCCTTGCCCACGGTGCTATCCACCTGAAGCTCGCCATCGTGGCCGGCCACGATCTTTGCCGCGATGGCCAGTCCCAGCCCCGAGCTCTGGCCCAGGTGCAGCTTGACGGTGTGCACCCCCGGGGTGGTGGTGCGGGAGCGGCTCTTGTCCCCGGTGTAGAACCGTTCGAAGATGTGGGGCAGATCCTCGGGAGGAATCCCCACGCCCGTGTCGGTCACGCCGATGGCCACGCGTTTCCCCTCCAGGGCGGCGATCCGGATGGTGACCTTGCCGCCGGGCCGGTTGAACTTGATGCCGTTTTCCACCAGGTTCTGCAGAACCTGGGCGATCTGCAGGGGATCGGCCTTGACCATGGGCGTGTCCTGCCCGCCGCATTCCAGATTCAGCGCCACCCCGGCCTCCGTTCCCAGGGGCTCACAGCGCGTCAAGACAGAATCCGCCAGCTCGGCCAGGGGGAACTCCTCCATCTGGAAGACCGTCTGGCCCGATTCGAAGCGGCTCAGGGTGAGCATGTGGTCGATGAGGTTGTCCAGGTGGTCCAGGTTGGCGGCGATGATGTTCAAGTACCGGTCACGGTCGTCCTTGGTCAGCTTGTCGCCCTGAAGGGTCAGGGTCTCGGCGTAGCCGCGCATGCTGGCCATGGGCGTGCGCAGGTCATGGCTGATGTTGGCGATGAGCTGGCGCTGGAACTGCTCCTTCAGCTGGAGCTTCTCCACCATCTGTTCGATGCTCTCGGCCATGCGGTTGAAGCGCCGGCCCAGCCGGCCGATCTCGTCCTGGCTGCCGTCCCCCGCCCGCCGGGCCAGGTTGCCCTCGGCAAAGGCCTCCATGTGGCCGCTGAGCTGGCTGATGCGCCGGCTCAGCCAGGCCATGATGACCAGGCCGCTGAGGGCCGAATAGACCAGGATCAGCAACACCGCCTGGTAGGTCAGGGCCCGCTCGTCGCCTTCGATCTCCTCGATGCCGATGGTCAGGGGACGGTAACTGGCCACCAGGTAGGCGGCGGTGCTGGAGTCGGGGTCGTCCGCCACCAGGATGCGATCCACCTCGAAGATGCGGTTGACGTAGGCGTCCACATCGTCGGGGTTGGGGTAGCTGGAATAGTCCCAGTCGGGCAGGCTCATCTGCTGCAACAGGGTGTCGGCCACGGTGGGCAGCACCACGGCCATGCTGTCGGGATTGGTCGAGCCCAGGTTGCGTCCGGCCGGGTCATAGACCACCAGTTCGACGCCGAAGCGGCCCACCTTCTTGCCGTAGTCGGCCAGGCGGTCGTTCAAGACGGCCACACGATCCAGGGAACCCACCAGGTCGATGGCCAGGCTGTCCAGCTCGCCCTCGGAACGATTCTCGAAGTAGTCCTCTTCCTCGGCGGCCATGTTGGGCTGGAACATGGTCTCGTTGAGCCAGAACCAGAACCCACCGGCCATGGCGGCCAGCAGCAACAGGAACAGGCCAGAGATCCTGAAATGCAGTGTTCGCGTGAAGGCGGGCATCCGCATGACTACAGGAACTCCTCCGTGAATCGGTAACCGATGCCCCAGACGGTCAGGATGAGCCGGGGGCGGTTGGGGTTGTCTTCCACCTTGTTGCGCAACCGGTTCACGTGGCTGTTGACGGTGTGCTCGTAGACATCGCTGTCCTGATCCCAGACCAGATCCAGCAACTGGCGCCGGCTGAAGGTGCGGCCCGGCCGGGCGGCCAGGGTGTACAGGAGGTCGTATTCCTTCACCGTCAGCTGCACGGGCTCGCCGTTGACCTGCACCTTGCGCTTGCCGTGGTCGATCTTCAGGGGGCCCAGATCCAGGATGCGGTCGCCGCTGCTGATGCGCGCCAGCTCCTCCGCCCGCTCGATGCGTCGGTGCAGGACCTTGATGCGGGCGGTGAGTTCCCGGATGCTGAAGGGCTTGGTCAGGTAATCGTCGCAGCCCAGTTCCAGACCCAGCACCTTGTCGGCTTCCTCGTTGCGGGCGGTGAGCATGAGGACGGGAGTGCGGGTGTCGGTGGAGCGGATTTCCCGCAGCACGTCGATGCCGCTGAGGGAGGGGAGCATCCAGTCCAGAATCACCAGCCCGTACTGCCCCGCCTGGAAGGCGCGCAGTCCGGCCTCGCCGTCGGCGGCGGCCGCCACCTGGAAGCCTTCGGCCGTCAGGTGAAGGGTCAGGAGGTCGATCAATTCCCGGTCATCCTCGACCACGAGGATCTTCTTGTTGGTTCCGGTGGCACTCATCATTGGTTCACTGCGCCCTTTCGGCCCGGCGAGGAGCAGTCCGAAGTTGAAGGGTCGGGGAAAGAAATCTTTAATTTGTCACAATCCTCCGAGAGGATTTTTCTAACTACAATTCTATCATGCCCCTATGGTTTACACAATGTTTTCCGGACAAAGATTAAATGTAAAAAAACCGGAGTTTTGATTGGTTTTTGGATTTTGATGCTGAGTGTCCGAAATTTGGCAACAACATGTGATGGTTTCGTGAGGAATTTGATGGAGAATAATGGTCCGGGTATTGGAGGGTGATACCTGGGCAGCCATTCAGCAGGGTCGATTTCTTGCGGAATGGGTTTGTGTTGAAATTCAGGCCGGGATACTTCCTGCCGGAAGCTCCGGAATTGACCGGACTCGCCCTGCCTCTGGCAGGTGTCCCGGACCTGGATTTCAAATCTGGATCGCTTCAGGACGGGTCGCTTTTCCCATAAAACAGGCGACACTCTCGCCTTGGCCCGTCCTTTTTCAGGCTCTCCGGCTCCAGCCGGAGAGCCTATTTTTTTTCTTTTCGCCGGGGGCTCGCCGGCGGAACTTCCATTCATCGGGAATCGGGCAACATCGCCGGTTGTCACCCGTACCCATTGGCGTCATATTGACGGGCACTCACCCTTGACCGAGAGGTACCTCATGTTTGCCATCACCAACGTGAGTGGGGCCGCCGCCGGCGGCTTGCCGCTGCCCCCGGTGGGACAGCCCCTGCTCACACTGCACAACGTGGCCAAGTCCTACGGCGAGAAGAAGGCCGTGGACGGCGTGCATCTGGAAATTCCCAGGGGCAGCATCTACGGCTTCCTGGGCCCCAACGGCGCCGGCAAGACCACCACCATCCGCAGCATCATGAACATCATCATGCCGGACAGCGGCGAGATCAAGCTGGCCGGGCAACCCCTCACCGACAACCTGCGCGAGCGTATCGGTTACCTGCCCGAGGAACGCGGCCTGTACCGCAAGATGAAGTGCCTGGACCAGCTGGTCTTCCTGGCCCAGCTCAAGGGGCTGGGGCGCAAGGACGCCACCGCGCGGGCCGATGACTGGTTGCAGCGCCTGGGCCTGGCCGAGTGGCGCGACCGCAAGGTGGACGCCCTGAGCAAGGGCATGCAGCAGAAGATCCAGTTCGCCGCCACCTTCATCTTCGAGCCCGACCTGGTCATCCTGGACGAGGTCTTCAGCGGCCTGGATCCCCTGAACATCGAACTGCTGCGGGACATGATCCTGCAGGAGAAACAGAAGGGCACCACCATCCTGTTCAGCACCCACATGCTGCCCGAGGCAGAGAAGATCTGCGATTCCATCTGCCTCATCGAGGGTGGCCGGGTCATCGTGGACGGCACCATGGAACAGGTGAGGGCCGACTTTCCCATCAAGAGCGTGCGCGTGGCCTGGAAGGGTGACGTGCGACCTCCCGAGAACCTGCCGGGAGTGACCAGCATTCGCGAGAACGAGGGCAGCTGGCATCTGAACCTGGCCGCCGGCGAGGCCACCCAGGAGCTGTTGCCCGCCCTCATGCAGCAGGGCGAGGTCACCTTCTTCTCGGCCAATCGGCCCAGCCTGAGCGAGATCTTCCTGGAAGCGGTTTCCCGTCAGCGGGGGGAGGTGCGCTCATGAACAAGGTCATGACCGTCGTCCGCAAGGAATACATGGAGCGCGTGCGTTCCAAGAGTTTCCTCATCGGCACCGTTCTGGGCCCCGTCCTCATGGCGGCCCTGGTTTTCCTGCCCATGCTGCTGGCCGACAAGGGCGGGCAGGACTACAAGACCGTGGGGGTGGTGGACCTGACGGGCCGGCTCTTCCTGCCCCTGCAGGAAACCCTGGAAGCCCGGGGCCAGACCAACGTCAGCGTTGAGCAGATCCCGGCCAACCCCACCCGGCCGCAGACCGCGGTGGACGAGTTGAAGCGGCGCATCCTGGACGAGGAACTGCACAGCGGCATCGTCATCGATCAGGACTTCTTCGAATCGCGCCAGGTCAGCTTCTACAACAAGTCGGTCAGCTCGCTGATCCTGCGGGAAAAGGTGCTGGACCCGGCCCTCAGCCAGCTGCTGCGCAAGGGGCGTTTCGCCGCCACCGGCGTGCCCGACTCCCTGTACAGCTACCTGTCCGAGCGCAGCGACTGGACCAGCATCGCCATCACTGCCGAGGGCGAGCAGGAGCAGGCCAACGAGGACATGACGGCCATCATGGCCATCGCCCTGATCATGATCATTTACATCATGGTCATCATGTACGGCAGCCACACCTTGACGGCCGTCATCGAGGAAAAGGGCAGCCGCATGGCCGAGGTGTTGCTGTCCAGCATTTCCCCCGAGCAGCTCATGCTGGGCAAGATCCTGGGCATCGGCGCGGCGGGGTTGACCCAGTTCCTCATCTGGACCCTCACCTTCTTTCTGCTCTCGCAGCAGGGAGTGCAGGTGGGGGGCATCACCCTGGAGGCCAGTTTCCTGACGCCGGTCATCCTGGTCTCGTTCCTGGTGTTCTTCCTGCTGGGATTCTTCCTCTATGCCACCCTGTACGCCGGGGTGGGGGCCATGTGCAACACCGTGCAGGACAGCCAGCAGTTCATGTTCATGAACGTGTTCCTCATGCTGCCCATGATGATGCTGGCCCTGGTCATGGAGAATCCCAACAGCCCCCTGGCCACCATCCTGAGCCTGATCCCGCTGTTCTCGCCGGTGCTCATGTTCATGCGGGTGTGCCTGGAAACGCCACCCGTGTGGCAGATCGGCCTTTCCTGGGCCCTGATGCTGGTGTCCATCTGGTTGACCAGCCGCGCGGCTGGCAAGCTGTTCCGCATCGGCATCCTCATGTACGGGGCAGCCCCCACCTGGGCCAGCCTGTTCAAGGCCCTGCGCAGCTGATTCGGTTCAAGCCGCAACAAAAGAACCGGAGGCCCCTGGTCTCCGGTTCTTCTTTTCATGGCTGGGGCTTTTCCGCCGAGGCCCGGTCTCAGTCCAAAATCTCCAGGTGGAAGCGGGCCCCGGCGGTCAGGCGGTCGGCCACTTCCATGCCCTCGACCACCCGGCCGAACACGGTGTAGCGCCCATTCAGGTGGGGCTGTTCGCTCAGGGTGATGAAGAACTGGCTGCCTCCCGAATCCTTGCCGCTATGGGCGATGCCCACCACCGAACGCTCGTAAGGGGTGCGGCTCCACTCGCTGCGGTTGGTGAAGCCGGGGCCACCCCAGCCGTCGCCGCGGGGGCAACCGCCCTGCACCACGAAATCGGGCACCACCCGGTGGAAATCCAGGTCGTCGTAGAAGCCCTGCCGGATGAGGTCCAGGAACTTGGCGCAGGTGTTGGGCGCCAGCTTGCCGTCCAGCTGGATGATGATGTCCCCCGAGTCGGTGACGCAGCGTACCCGGGGAGCGTCGAAGGGCAGGGTCAGGGGAGCCTCGCCGGGAATGCGCTTGTAGGCCGGCATGGTGGCCAGCAGGCTGCCCGCCGAAGGGATGAGCTGATCGGGGAGCTGCCCCGTGGCCAGGGCCGCGTCGCGCCCCTTGTCCCGCACCCGCAGGTCGATGGAATCGAAACTCTCCCGCAGCAGTCCGGCCACCGAACCCAGCAGGGGATCGGGGCTGCCTCCGCTGGGGTCGGGGCGGCGCAGGCCCTCCACGGCGGTGCCCATGCTTTCCAGCGAGCCCAGCACCGCCAGTTGCAGGTCGGCGCGGGCCGGCCCCTCGGCCTGATCCCACAGTTCCACCAGGGCCGTCAGGCCCAGGCGGCTGGGGAAACGGCTCAGCAGGTCGGCCGCGGTACAGGCCACCACGAAGTCGGGATCGGCGGCGGCCCGGGTCAGGGTGTCGATGGCGTATTCGGTGGTCATGTCCGCCGGCAGGGTGGTGGGACGGTTCTCGAACACATGGACCAGCCCCTCCAGCGCGGCCACCCTCAGGGCGGGGGTGGGGATGCCGACGGCGCACCAGGGCGCCAGCACTCGCAGGGGCATGGGATGAACCCGGGAGGCGGCGAACAGGACCGCGGCGCCCACCTGGGCATCCACCTCGGGGGTCATGAGCCCTTCCAGGGCCAGGCCGGAGCCGGCCCCGCGCAACAGGGCCCAGGCCCGCACAGCGGCGGCCTGCACCTGGACGTCGGGGTGTTCCCTGTGCCCGGCGGCGGCCCGGGCCAGGCGGATGCGCCACACCGGCAGCAGGCTTTCCTGCTGGGCGGCCTCGGGGGGCAGGGGCAGGTCCTGAACCGCCGCGGCCATGGCGGCCAGGGCGGTCATGGCCACGTGGGGATGTTCGTGGCCGGCGCCGCTGATCATGCTGCCCACCAGGAAATCACGCCGGGGATCGGCCTGCTCCTCGGGCAGGGCCAGTTCCAGCGGGGCCAGGGTGCCCAGGGCACGCAGGAAGGCCACTTCAACCCGCACGCGCTGGCGGCTCTTGAAATCCTGGTGGTCCTGGCCGGCGTCCAGAAGGGCGTCCAGGGCCGGCTTGCCGCCCAGGCGCGCCAGGGCGCGGTAAGCGTGAACCCGCACCTGGGTGTGCGAGGAGTGGGCATGGGGGGCCACCGCGGGGGTGAGATGGGCCCAGGGCGCTCGCTCCACGCAGCGCAACACCCGCCACAGCACCTCGTTGCAGGGTTGCAACAGGCCCTGGCTCAGGGTCTGGTCCAGGGCGGAGGAGTCGGCGCGGGCCGCCACGTTGCGCAGGCCGTTCCAGCCGGCCATGGCCTCGTCCGGCTCGGGTTTGAGGGCGGCGGTCATGAGGGCCTGGCCGGAATAGGGCAGCTGGCCCAGCCCCTCCAGGGCGGCCACCCGCAACCCGGGGTCGGGGGCGTGCAGGGCGGCCTGCTCCAGCTTCTCGATGGCGGCGGTGTCCTTCAGCAAGCCCAGGCTGAAGGCGGCCTGCCGGGCCACCGTGCTGCTGGGGTCGTCCACCAGTTCCAGCAGGTCGCCCAGCACGTCGCTGCGCCCGATGAGGCCGGCGGTGCGCGCGGCGGCCAGGCGCAGATGGGCGTCGTCATGGTGCAGCAGGGCCACCAGGGAATCCTGGGGGGCCAGGCGACGGTCCTCCCAGCGGGCCAGGGCCTGCCGCCCGGCCTGCCGATCGCCCCGGTCCAGGCTGCAACCGGTCAAACCCAGCCAGGGCAGACACAGCAGGGGCAGCAGGCAGGGAATCAGGTCTAGCAGGCGCGGCCGACGGTTCATGGGAACGTTTCCTTTGCTGGGGGGTTGGGGGCCGGAGGGTCCGCGATTCACCGCTCAACCTTAGCACGGGCTTTTGACCCGGGATAGTCTCTTTGTTAACTTGCGGGCTGGCCGGGCTGCATCCGGCCCTCTTCCCTGAACGCGAGGTGAATCCATGAAAATTGCCATCCTGGGCGCCAGCGGTCTGGTGGGCCGCACCATGCTGGGTCTGCTGGACAGGGCGTCCTGGGTCGACGAGGACCCCGTGCTGCTGACCTCAGCCCGGTCGGCGGGCACCCGGCTGTCCTTCCGGGGCCGTGAACTGGTGTGCCAGGAGGTTCAGGAAGGCTCGTTCAACGGCGTGTCCCTGGCGTTGTTCAGCGCGGGGGGAAGCGTCAGCCTGCGGTGGGGGCCCGTGGCCGCCCGGGCCGGTTGCCTGGTGGTGGATAACTCGTCGGCTTTTCGCATGGACCCCCAGGTGCCCCTGGTGGTGCCCGAGATTAACGGTACCAGCCTGGAGGCCCTGAGCGGGGGCACCGGCGGCATCATCGCCAACCCCAACTGCTCGACCATCCAGATCGCCATGGCCCTGGCCCCTCTGGAAGAGGTCTTCGGCCTGGCCGAGGTTCAGGTGACCACCCTGCAGGCGGTTTCGGGGGCGGGGCAAGCAGCCGTGGCCGAACTGGTTCGTCAGCAAGGAGACATGGCAGCGGCCGGTCCTTCCGCCATGTTTCCCCGGGCCATGGCGGGCAACGTCATTCCGGCCATCGGCCTGCCCGCCGAGGACGGCTTCTTCGAGGAAGAGGCCAAGGTGGAGCGCGAGCTGCGCAAGATCCTGGGCCGCGGCGGTGACCTGGCCGTGACCTGCACCGCCACCCGGGTTCCCGTGATCAACGGCCACAGCGCCGCGGTGCGGGCCGTGTGCAGCAGCCCGTTGACCCTGGACCAGGCTCGCAAGGCCCTGAGCGGCCGGCCCGGTCTGCAGCATGCGGACGATCCCCTGGATTACATGACCCCCCTGGAAATGAGCGGCCGCACCGAAGTGCACGTGGGGCGCCTGCGCATGGATCCCTTCTGCGATCGGGCCCTGTTGCTGTGGGTGGTGGCGGACAACCTGCTCAAGGGGGCGGCCTGGAACGCCGTGCAGATCGCCGAGTGCTTCGTCCAGGCTGATGGGAGAGCTGCGCCGTGACCGACAGTGGGGCAGAACGCCGGGAAGGGGTGCGCCTGCGCCTGGACGTGGCCTACCGGGGCCGCGATTTTCACGGCTGGCAGATCCAGCCCGACCGCCGCACCGTTCAGGGCGAACTGGCCCGCCAGTGCAGCCGGCTGCTGGGACGCGAGGCCCTGCCCGTGGGGGCCGGTCGCACCGACGCCGGGGTCAATGCCCGGGGGCAAGTGGCTCACCTGGATGTGGCCACCGACGAGGAAGCCCTGCGGGTGGCCGGAGCCCTGCCCCGTCTCATGCCCGAGGACATCCAGATCCACGCCATCCGCCCGGTGGAGCCGTTCTTCAACGCCCGCTTCTCGGCCGTGGCCCGCCGCTACAGCTACCGCCTGTTCTTCGGCCGGGACATCTTCCGCGAGCATGAGTGGCAGGTCTTCTTCAAGCTGGACCGGGCGGCCATGGACGCGGCTGCCTCGGATTTCCTGGGCAGCCACGACTACAGCAGCTTCTGCCGCACCAGCAGCCTGAAAGAGGACGGGAACAACGTCTGCGTGGTGGATCTTTGCGCCTTTCATTGGCAGGAAGACTCGGCTATCTTCCATGTCAAGGCTAACCGTTTCCTGCATCACATGGTGCGCATCATGGTGGGCACCCTGGTGGAGATAGGCCAGGGCAGCCGGCCCGTGACCGCCGTTCCCGAAATCATCGCGGCCCGTGACCGCAGCCGTTCCGGCCGCATGGCTCCACCCCAGGGTCTGTTCCTGGAAGAAGTCTACTACCCCGAGGTCATCACCGATCCATTCGCGCCATCCCCCGAAGGAGAGAACCCGTGAAGTTCTTCATCGACACCGCCAATCTGGAAGAGATCAAGGAAATCAAGGCCATGGGCATGTGTGACGGCGTCACCACCAACCCCAGCCTCATGGCCAAGGCCGGCCGCACCGACACCGACGCCCTGCTCAAGGAGATCTGCGATGTGGTGCAGGGACCGGTCAGCGGCGAGGTGACGGCCCTGGACGCCGAGGGCATGATCGAGGAGGGCAAGCGCCTGGCCGGCATCAGCGAGCAAATCGTGGTGAAGGTGCCCACCACCTACGAGGGCCTGAAGGCCATCGCGGCCCTGTCCGATCTGGGCATTCCCGTCAATGCCACCCTGATCTTCTCGGCCAGCCAGGCCCTGCTGGTGGCCAAGGCGGGGGCGGCATACGCTTCCCCCTTCGTGGGTCGCCTGGACGACATCAGCGAGGACGGCATGCAGCTGATCAGCGACGTGGTGGACATCTATGACACCTATGATTACGACACCGAGGTCATCGTGGCGTCGGTGCGCCACCCCATGCATGTGGTGGACTCGGCCCTGCTGGGCGCCCACATCGCCACCATCCCGGCGGCGGTCATCAAGAAGCTGGTGGCCCACCCCCTGACGGACAAGGGCCTGGCCGGCTTCATGGCCGACTGGGAAAAGCTTCAGGGCGGGAAGTGACATGAGCCGGCGCTGGACGGGAATCGTGGCCGGCCTGGTGCTGGGCGGCTTGCTGGCCGGGGGCCTGCTGGCGGTCCGTTACCGGGGGCTGCCCGAGCTGCACTGGCCCCGTCTGGAGGGGAGGACCTCCGTCAATGGCGGCGGGGGCGATAGCTCGGCCAATGGAGGTGGGTCGGGCATTTCATCCGGCAATACATCCGGCAATTCGTCCGGCAATACGTCCGGCAATTCGTCCGGCAATACGTCCGGCAATTCGTCCGGAGGTACCGCCGGCGACACCCTGACCCTGGGGCAGGAGCGCGACAATGCCATCGTCCGGGCCACCCAGAAGGTGGCCCCGGCGGTGGTCAGCATCAACGTCATCCAGGCCCAGGCCATGCGCAGCCGCAACATGGACCTGTGGGTCCGGCTGGGGCTCATTCCCGAGCGTGAATACTACCGGCAGGTGGCCAATATCGGGTCGGGCGTCATCCTGTCCGACGACGGCTACATCGTCACCAATCTTCACGTCATCCAGGGCGCGGTGCAGGTGGTGGTCACCCTATCCGATGGGCGCCAGTACCAGGCCCGCCTGGTGGACGAGATCGACGTGTACGATCTGGCGGTGCTGCAGATCACCGGCGAGGATCTGCCGGTGGCCCTGCTGGACGAGGGCGACGACCTGCAGATCGGCGAGTGGGCCATTGCCATCGGCTCGCCCTACGGGTACCTGCTGGCCGACACCCAGCCAACCGTGACGGTGGGCGTTATCAGCGCCCTGAATCGGGACATCAAGTCCTCCGGGGACAACGACCAGTTCTACCTGGGCATGATCCAGACCGACGCGGCCATCAATCCGGGCAACAGCGGTGGGCCCCTGGTGAACACCGAGGGCAAGGTGGTGGGTATCAACACCTTCATCTTTTCGGACACCGGCGGTAGCGTGGGCATCGGTTTCGCAGTGCCCGCCAGCCGGGTGCGCACGGTGCTGGACGAGGTGCGCCAATTCGGCCATTTCCGTGAGCCGGGTCTGGGTTTTCACCTCCTGAAATTGACCCCGGGCCTCATGCAGCAGATGCAGGTCAGCGACCCGGTAGGCTTCCTGGTGGTACGGGTCGAGACCAATTCCCCGGCCTGGCAGGCCGGATTGCGCCCCGGCGACATCCTGCGCGAGGTGGCCGGTGTGCCCTTCGATTCCGCCGATATCTTGCGCCGCCTTGTGTACGAGGCCAATGTTGACGACCGTTTATGGTTCGTGGCCGAGCGCAAGGGTGAGCGCTGGACCGGACAGATCGTCATTGGCGAGCAGCAGGAGCAATGACCGGGTAAACAGCCCGGGTAACAGACAACGGAGGACCGAAAGTGGAAGGCAACACCCCGCAGCGCATCCTGGTGACCGGTGGATCCGGCTTCATGGGTATCAACCTCATCCGCTATCTGCTGAAGCTGGGCGAGCAGGGGCATGACCTGTTCATCCGTTCCCTGGATTACGCGCCCTTCGACTACGCTGACTGCCGGGACCGGATCGACATCCACACCGGTGATATCCGCGATCCCGGAGCGGTGGAAAAGGCCCTGGAGGGCATCGACCTGGTCATCCACTGCGCCATGGCCCTGCCCCTGTATGACCGGGCCGACATCCTGAGCACCGGCATCCAGGGCACGCGCCTGCTGCTGGAGAAGAGCCGCGACCTGGGCATCAAGCGCTTCGTCCACATCAGCAGCACGGCGGTTTACGGCATCCCCGACCACCACCCCCTGCTGGAAGACGACCAGCTGGACGGGGTGGGGCCTTACGGAGCGGCCAAGGTCCAGGCCGAGGAAGTGTGCGAGGCATTCCGGGCCGCCGGCATGGTGGTGCCCATCATCCGGCCCAAGAGCTTCATCGGGCCCGAACGGCTGGGCGTTTTCGCGCTGCTGTATGACTGGGCCAACGACGGCCGCGGCTTCCCCATGATCGGCAGCGGCGACAACCGCTACCAGTTGCTGGACGTGGAGGACCTGAGCCAGGCCTGCTGGCTGTGCAGCACCCTGCCCGACGAGGTGGTGAACGACACCTTCAACATCGGCGCCGGCGATTACACCACCATGAAGGAAGACTGGCAGGCCGTCCTGGATCACGCCGGCCACGGCAAGAAGGTCAAGGGCTTCCCCGCGGCGCCGGTCATCTGGGGCCTGCGCATCCTGGACAAGCTGGGCCTTTCGCCCCTGTACAAGTGGGTCTACGAGACGGCGGCCACCGACAGCTTCGTCAGCATCGAGAAGGCCCAGCGCGAACTGGGTTACGCCCCGCAGTTCAGCAACAAGGACGCCCTGATCCGCAACTTCGAGTGGTACCTGGCCAACATGGACAGCTTCGAGGGCGCGTCGGGCGTGTCGCACCGGGTCCCCTGGAAGCAGGGCGCCCTGGGCATCGTCAAGAAATTCTTCTAGAGAGGTTGGCATCGTGATTGCGGTTACGGGAGCGGCAGGATTCATCGGCAGCAACATCGTTCACCAGCTGAACGGGCAGGGGCGCGAAGACCTGATCGTGGTGGACGTGCACCCCACGGACGAGGGCAACGCCAACCTGGGTCCGTTGCGGTACCACCGCTATATGACCAAGGACCAGTTCCGTGCCTGGCTGCAGGACGAGGCCAATGCGCGCCAGATGGAGGCCCTGTACCACATGGGCGCCTGCAGCAGCACCACCGAGACCGACGCGGCCTACCTGGACGAGAACAACTTCGGCTACACGCGAGATCTGTGCCTGGCCAGCCTGGCCGGCGGGGTGCGCTTCATCAACGCCAGCAGCGCCGCCACCTACGGGGACGGCAGCCAGGGCTACAGCGACGACCACGGCTGCCTGGACCGCCTGAAACCGCTGAATCTGTACGCCAAGTCCAAGCAGGATTTCGACGTGTGGGCCCGGGACGAGGGGGTGCTGGACAGGATCGTCTGTCTCAAGTTCTTCAACGTTTACGGACCCAACGAGTGGCACAAGGACGACATGCGCAGCATGGTGTGCAAGGGCTACGAGCAGATCAAGGCCAATGGCCTGGTGAAGCTGTTCGAGTCGGACCGGCCCGAGTATCCCCACGGGGGACAGCAGCGGGATTTCGTGTACGTCAAGGACGCGGTGGACATGACCCTGTGGTTCGCCGGCCGTCCCGATGTCAACGGCATCTACAATGTCGGCACCGGTGAGGCCAACGACTGGAACCGCCTGATCGGGGCCATCTTCAAGGCCCTGGGTTTGCAGCCCAACATCCAGTACGTGCCCATGCCCGAGCACCTCAAGGGCAAGTACCAGTACCACACCTGCGCCGAGATGGGGAAGATCCATGCGGCCGGCTACCAGCGCCCTGTCACCGTGCTGGAGGATGCCGTGGCCGATTACGTGCAGAATCACCTCGAGGGAAGGCGGCACCTGTCCCCATGAGCCGAAAAATCCGGCAGCCCGACACCCTGTTTCCCGTTCCCGGGCCATCCCTGCAAGAGGGGATGGCCTCTTTGCAGGACGCGGTGGCCCGGGCTTTCCCCTTGAAGGCCAAACACCGAGGGGCCCTGCCCGGCGGGATACGGCGTCTGTCGGCCTTTCTGACGGTGGAGCGCGAGAATCTGCCACGCGACTACATGGCCCGCCCCGAGTACCTGTCGGCCTACCTGAATTACTTTCTGCCCTGGAACATCTACCGACAGGGCCGGCTGTTGCAGGGGCTGCTGCTGGATCTGCCTGAGGGCGCCCATGTTCTGGATCTGGGTTGCGGCCCTCTGACCTTTCTGCAGTCCTTGTGGCTGGCCCGGCCGCACCTGCGTGAGCGGGGCCTGGTTTACGAGGGGGTGGATCGCAGCGAGCCGGCCCTGAAGGCCGGGCGCGAGGTCTTCGCGGCCCTGGGGGGTGTGGTGGATGCGGGCGGCTGGCAGGTGAAGACGGGGCGCCGGCTGAGCGAGAAGGGCCGTCCGGCTGTGGATTTGCTGGTGGCGGCCAACTTCATCAACGAGCTGGCGGCGGAAGGCGGGCCCAGGCGTCCCGACCCGGAGGAGGCCTCGCCCGAGGACCAGCTGCTGGAGCGCTGGGAACAGCAGGTGCGCGAGGATGGGGCCATCCTGGTCATCGAGCCGGCCATGCGCAACACCGCGCGGCGGGTGACCAAGCTGCGGCAAGCGGCGTTGCGGCGGGGCTGGCGGGTGGCGGCGCCCTGTCCCCATGACCGGGATTGCCCCATGACCGGGACCGGGTCGCGGCCCTGGTGCCACTTCAACTTCCCGGCGGCGGGGGCGCCCGACTGGCTGCTCAAGTTCAGCCGCAAGGTGAAACTTCCCAAGGAGAACAGCAGCGTCTCGTTCCTGCTGCTGCAGCGGGGGGAGCACTGCCGGGTGCAGGTGGCGCCAATGCCGGGCATGGCGCGGCAGGACGTGGCGGTGCGGGTGGTCAGCGAGACATTCCCACTGCCCGGCGGCCGCAAGGGTTGCTACGGATGCAGCGCGAAGGGACTGGTGCTGCTGGCCGGAGGGGCCAACCAGGACCACCCCGAGCCCGGTGTGCTGCTCAAAGCTGCCTGGCCCCAGCGGGCCGAGAAGGACCGCAAGAGCGGGGCCTGGTTGTTGCCGCGGTCGGATTGATTCCCGGACAGGATGAAAAAGGGGCGGTCCGGAAAACCGGGCCGCCCCTTTGTGTTGCCAGGGCTGTTGATCAGAAACCGCTGATGATGCCGATGACACCGCGGTCGGTTTCCTGCTCCAGGTTGCGGGTGTACTCCACGATGCCGCGCAGGTTGCGGGCCAGCAGGTGGGTGCCGCTGATGGTGAAGGTCTCGTCGTTGTAGCTGTCCCAGTCGCAGTCGATCTGGTTGTACAGCAGGGTCAGGTACTGGCGGCTGCGGTCCTTCTTGGGCGAGATGACGAGCTCGGCCACGATGCCCGAGGTCTCAACGTCCACGCCGGCGCCGGTGAACATGGGATCGGTGTCCTTGCGCGCCAGGTACTGGCAGGTCAGGTCGAAGGTGCCGTTACCCAGGGTGAAGTCGGGGCCCCAGTAGGTGATCTCGTTCTTCACGGGCACGGCCGGGTCGGTGCCGCCCACTTCCTTGCCATAGTAGTAGTAGAAGCCCAGGCCCAGGAATTCGCCCACGTCCTGGCTCAGCTTGAAGCCGAAGTTCTTGTACTTGTCGCCGTCGTAGTGGCGGTTCTCATCGGCGTCGGGCTTGCCGTTGCCGTTGACCACCAGGCCCACCAGACCGGTGCCGGTGCTCTCGAAGTCGTAGGTCATCATGACGCCGCGGTCGTAGGTCAGGTTGGTGCGGGACTGGCCGATGGCGGCCTTGTAGATGTTGTAGTCCTCGTAGGTCAGGCGCAGCTCACGCTTCATCAGCGGGTCCGAGGTCTGGAACTGGCCCACCATGATGTCGAAGGGCTTGTCGCCGATGTTGTTGAAGTGGATGTAGGCGTCCTCGACCCCGGCCACCTCGCCGCGCTCGTCCATGTAGAAATAGAAGTAGTAGCCCACCTTCTTGGCCAGGTTGCCGCCGGACAGGAGCTTCAGGCCCCAGGGCGACTTGAGGTCACTGGTCACATCGGTGTCGCTCTCCAGGGTGGCGTAGGCGTCGAAGCGCACGGCCACGGGGAATTCCTTGTTCAGCTTCAACAGGTCGTCGCCGGCGCTGATGAAGTCGCGCTCCTTCTCTTCCT
Source organism: Candidatus Krumholzibacteriia bacterium (assembly GCA_963674845.2). Lineage (GTDB taxonomy): Bacteria > Krumholzibacteriota > Krumholzibacteriia > LZORAL124-64-63 > LZORAL124-64-63 > LZORAL124-64-63. The sequence continues at coordinate 578,557 of CAXXKE010000002.1, forward strand.
CGGGAATGGTGAAACCGTTGGCGGCGAACTCCTCGCCGAAGGGTTTCAGGCGGGGGAAGGGGGCATGGCAGGTGCTGCAGCTCAGCTTGTGGGTGCGGGCGAAGGCCGGGACGGCCTGGCTGGTGGTGGGCAGCAGGGTGGCGGCCAGCACCAGGGCCAGCAGGGCGAGGATGGCGATGTTCCTTTTCTGCATGGTGGTCTCCTTACTCGTAGACTTCGAACCAGGTCGAAGCGGTGTTGATGATCTCGGTCTTGATCTCGTCCTCGGGCACGTTCAGGAAACGGGCCACCGGGGTGACCAGGCGCTGGTAGTTCAGGGTTGCGGTGACGTTGACCTTGCCCACCGCGATGTCGTCGGGCAGCTGCCAGGTGTAGGTCTCGATCTTGGTCTCGCGGGGGCCGATGCGGTAGTCCGTGCCCTGGGAGGCGGTGTTCCACTGCTGGATGGTCATGCGGCCCTGGGGGTCGAAGTAGGCCATGCGGAAGATGCGGTCGCCCACTTCCATACCGGGCTCGTCCACGCCGTCGCGCTGCACGCCGGGGAAGTCGGGAATCTCCTTGGCGATGCCCATGTCCTGGTAGGCCAGCACGTCGGCGGCGATGGTGTATTCCTCGCCCTCGAAGCCCTTGGGATCAACGGGCAGGTGGTAGGTCTTGCCCTCGCTGTCGACGGCAATCACATCCAGCCACATGATGCGGTCCTCAACCGAGCCGCTGGGCACCTTGTGGCCGCACTTGCCGTTGAACAGCTGCACGCTCAGGACGGCGGCCTGGTCGTACTCGATCTCCCGCAGCTCGGGGTGCATGCGCATCTCGATGGCGCCGTTCAGCTTGCCGGGGTCGTGGGCGCCGTGGAACAGGTGCTGGGCCACCATGCCCTCGCCGGCCATCTTGGCCGAGCGGCCGCGGGCCTTGGGCATGTGGCAGTCCTGGCACTGGACGCCCTGCTCGTAGTAGGGGCCCTCTTTCCACTCCAGGTGGGTGGACTTGACCATGATGCCGAAGGGGCTCATCTCGTTGTGGCAGGTGCCGCAGAAGTCGCCGGTCTTGAGGAAGTCGTTCTCCACCGTGTCGTGGTGGGGAGAGACCACGCCGGGCTTGGGCCCCTGCTTGAGGCGGCCGGGCTCGCTGACCCAGTTGAAGTTGTAGGGGAACTCGCCCTCGTAGCCGGTGATGGTGTGGCAGTGGTCGCAGTGGACCGACTCGTTGGCGCGGCTGCCCTCCTCGGGGCGCGGGGGCGGAGTGTCGCCGGCCAGGAAGCTGGTGGGGGCGTGACAGCCGTTGCAGCCGTCCTTGACCTCGGCCACCTTCTCGTCCTTCTCGGCGTGGGGGACGGCCAGCTCGAAGTACTCGATCTCGTCCCAGTGGTGAGTGAAGGCTTTGCTCATCATGGCCTGGTCCCACTGCATGTAGATGTCGGTGTGGCAACTCTGGCAGACCTGGGGCTTTTCGTAGTCGTCGTAGGAGCGGGTGCCGTGGGCGGCGTCTCCCACGGCGATGTCCCCGGCATAGGCGACGCCGAACAGCAAGGCGCCCAGGGCCAGGGTGATAATGAGTCTCATAATCAACCTCTTGTCATTGTTGAAGTTACACACCCTCATGTGGCGGATAGTAACCAACTGGCAAGAGGTTTCAACCGAGGATTTCCCTGGGTTTTCGAATCGGTCAATCAGTCGCGATTATTGAAGATTCCCGCCACGCCGGCCACCACCAGGGCCGCTCCGGCCAGGGTCCAGCCCGTGACCTCTTCCCGCAGAACGAGCCAGCCCAGGAAGACGGCGATGACGGGGTTGGCGTAACTGTAGGTCATGACGATGCGGATGGGCAGCAGGCGCAGGGTAGCCATGTAGCTGGTGAAGGCGATGACCGAGCCGAAGATGACCAGGTAGCCCCAGGCGGCCCAGGCCTCGCCGGTGGGGGCGGGCAGGGGTTCGCGGCGCAGCAGGATGACCAGCAGGAAGCCCAGGCCGCCGCACACCTGCTGCCAGGCGCTGACGGCGCGCACCGAGAGGTCGGGCTTGCGGCGCTGGAACCAGATGCTGCCGATGGCCCAGAACAGGGGGGCGGCCAGCAGGGCGACCACGCCCAGGACGTCGGCGGCGGTGCCTCGTCGCAGGACGGGGTAGGAGAGGACGGCCACGCCGGCGAAGCCGATGAGGATGCTGCCCACGCTCTTGAAGGTGGGCAGCTTGCGGTCCACGACGGCGTTGATGAGCTCGCCCCAGATGGGCATGGCGGCCACCAGGAGGGCGGCCAGGCCGCTGGAGGCGTGCATCTCGGCCCAGGTCACGAGGCCGTTGCCGCCCACCCACAGGAGGATGCCGCTGCCCAGCAGGAGGGGGAACTCGGCGCGGGTCAGCCGCAGCCGGTCGCCCTTGAGGGCGGCCCAGGTGAAGAGGATGGCGCTGGCGGCCACCACGCGCATGAAGGCCAGGGTGAAGGGCGGGAAGCCGGCGCCCTCGCGCACGGCCACGCGGATGGCCAGGTAGGTGCTGCCCCAGACGATGTAGACCACCAGGAGGTGGAGGAGGCCCAGCTTGTCTAGGCCTCCGGGAGAAGAGGCGGGTTGAACTGCGGATCCAGGGGTGGATTCCTGACCGCCGTGGTTGCGGATCTTGCTCAAGATATCTCCCGCCGGGCATGAGGGGCCTGGCCATGAGGGTCCCGGTCATGAGGGTCGAGGTATGGGTGGTTTGGGCCAGGCAACCCGTTGGGGCCAGGCAACCAGTTAGGGCCAAACCACCTTGGGGCCGTGGCCGGGGTCAGGCCCGCTGGTAAAGGTGTTCGCCGGAGTGATGGTAGGCAAGGTTGCCCGGATCCGCTCTATGGGATTGGCGGGGGGAGTGTTCCGGTTCCGGTGGCGCGGGTCACGGATTTGATAAGGGGGCGTAGCTTCCCTGACAAGTTGGACGGTGGGCCATTTTTTTTCGTGGAGCAGTTGATGGCAGCAGCTGCAGAGGGTGATCAGGTTATCTGGGGTGTTGGAACCCCCGGCAGAGCGGGGCTTGATGTGGTGAACCTCCAGGAAGCGGGAATTGTGGCAACCCGGGCGCCGGCAGCGATGGAGGTCGCGGTTGAGGACTTCCCGCCTGATGCGCGGGGGAATGGTGGCCTTGTTGGGATGGCCCGGCCGGCTGATATGCGCATCGCAGAGGGCGCGATCCTTTGTTGCTGGTGGCAGGATCTTGTCCCCCTTGCTGGTCGTCACGGTGGAGCGTTGACAAGAGGGGCACAGGCTCATGTTGATCTGGAAAGGCGGTTGAACGGCGGTGGTCTGGGCGGGCCTCTTCCCCCGGGGGAAGGAACTGGAGGTTCCGGTCTTCTTTTGATCGAGGTGGGAAGCGAGCAACTGGAGAAGGGCGTCAACCCTGTTGGAGGGCAAGGGACAGCCTGCTTTGTGCGCTTGTTCCAGGAGGTTTTCGTACAGGGCGAATTGCTCCGGGGAAAACTCGAGGGTGAGCCGGATGGGCAGGCTGGCGGCGGGAGCGGTGGGAGGTTCCGGGATCATGGCGGGAGGGGGGGGCGCGGCCGGGGACGCGGGTGGGTGGTCGACGGCGAGGGGTTTTTCGGACGGTTCGTCTGGCCGAATCGAATCCTGAGTATCGGTCGCTGCGGAGGTCAGGGCGGGGATGCGGATCTGGGTGCGGCGATCATCGCGAGCCAGGTTTCTGGCATCCTGGATTATTTGAGAAAGCCTGGCCCTGCTGTGACGGCAGGCCAGTGCTACCCAGTGCTCTTCGTTCTGGTCGTCGCAGACAGGGATGATCATGCGGGCCTTGGTGTAGCCCAGGGAGCCGTCTTGCAGGGCGGTTTTCATGTGGGGCCACCGGGAAATCTTGCTGGAAAGGGCGCAGTAGTCACTGGCCTTGGTGTCGGAGAAACCGAGGGCGGAGCGGGCGTAATGGTTCATGGTGGAATAGCCGAGGTCCCGGTATAGCCGGCGGGTCTGGATGTCGGCAAACCAGAGTACCGTGTTGCCCAGGGCTTTGTCCACGGTGCGCAGGCTTGTTTGGATGGAGCTGTGGGCTGAATTGGCGGATTGTCCGGAGATGAATTGGGTCATGATCATGGTCCTCCCTCTTGTTTGAAATATAGCGAAAAAAAGACGAAAACGCAAGGGTGAAAGTTTGGAAAAGGCCCTTATGGGGGCTGCTCAGTTGGTTTTGGTGCAAGGAGTTGCGGGGAAGGCCCGGGTTTTGCCAAGGGTGGAATGTGAATTGACGATTCGGGCCGTTTTGAATGGGAAGACCCGTTTTCTGGGCATGTCGATGGGGAATTCCTTTAGCAAAGTGGGCGTAATTGGGCTTTGGGGTTGAAATCAATGACAATTGAAGATAAAATCGTCCGTGTTCGCCCGAGGACGCGGTTCGCCCCATCTGTCCTCCTCATGCCTTGACTGGAATTGCTCATCATCATGCGTCTGCTTCCAAGCCCCTTGGAGCTGTGAAATGATTTTCAAGAGAACTTTGGTTCTGCTCTCGCTCGCCTCCCTTTTGTTAATGATGGGCGGTTCTTTTCTTGGGTCATCTCATGCCCTGGCCAGGGTAGATTATTCCAACGGACCGGGGACGTTGACCGGAGAAGGGGATCCGGGGGATGGGTTGGATTCCTATCACGCTGGTGGAGGCTCTGGTGCTGAAAATTATTTTGATGCGAATGAGGAGAATAGCTTTCCTGAGTTGCCCCAATGGGGAATTCAGGTCCCATATATCTTTTTTGTTAACCCAAACGTCATTTTTGTTCTAAAAACTCCTAATGGAATTGGCCTCGATATCAATGTTGCTCGAGGATGTAGGGGTGGTGGCGAATAATGTTCTATCCTGAGTCCTTTGATTTTTCGAGTGTTGAAGAATTGATAGTTGAAAAATCTGTTTTTGAAGAGGCCAAAAGGCTCACTTTGTCCCAGGACTATATGGGTGCGCTCACGGTGCTACATTCTTCCCTGATTTCCGTTCAGATTGAATCGGACCGGGTGGAAGAACTTTCCCTTTTGAAATTATTTGGGAAAATTTATTTCGGCCTGAAAGACATCAATGGAATAAGTCGTGTCCTTAAATATGCGGAATGTCGAAACCTGAAGGCAAAGCCTGAGATTTTTTGCCTCGAAGTTTTAGAACAATTGCTTAAGGCCAATTGGGAATGGGTTATAAGTGAAAGCTCTTCCAAGCTAAAATCAACACGTCATTCAGTCCAGGAATGGACTGCAGATTTGTTGTTTGCAAAAGGATTCGCTGAATTTCAATCAGGCTTAATTGATGAGGCTATTTCAAATATTGAAATTTCCAACTCACTATTTTCCTTTTTCGGGAATCCGGTTGAAGTAGGTCGAACTGACACCTACCTCGGCTTCATTAACCTCCGAAAGGCGGATTTTCCCGAGTCTATCCGCTGGCAAAAACGTGCTTTGTCGATTTACCAGGAATTGGAACTGGCAAGCAAACAATCCATGGTCCTCAACAACATGGGCATCGTTCAGTACAAGATGGGGGAACTGCGAGAAGCTGAATCCACTCTCAAGAAATCCCTGAAGATCGGTATCGAGGTCGACTCCAAGCACCGCCAGCTTTTTCCCAACATCGGCCTCGGTAATGTTTTCCGCATGCTGCGCGAGTACGAAGAGGCGCAGAAGTGTCTGCGCCGGGCTTACAGCCTCGCCCAGGACCTGCAATATCCCCGGGAAGAAGCCCTCTCGCTGGAATTCCTCGGTGACGTGTATCTTGCCCAGGACCAGACCGACCAGGCCGAGCGGTTTTATTCCCGCGCCCTGGCCATCGGCCAGGCCATTGCCCCGGAGGGCGATATCGTCATGGAAGTTCATCGCCGCCTGGGCGAGGTCCACCTCTTTCGCCAGGCCTTCGCTGATGCCAGGAAGCACCTGGCCCGCAGCCTGGAAATGTCTCGTGCCCAGGGTGATCGCTTCGAAGAAGGTGTCATCCTGCGCGTCATGGGGGACGCCGCCCAGCAGATGGGTAATATCCCCAAGGCCAAGACCCTGCTGGAAGAGTCTGTTGAAATCCTTGACGATGTCGGCGCGCGTTTCGAACTCAGTCTTTCCCAGCTTCAGCTTGCCGGCTGCCTCCTGGCCGAGGTGGAGCAGGGGCGTCCCTCCCTGCCCGTCACGGTCCTCTTGAATCAGGCGTGGGGCCAGGCCACCCGCGCTCTCGACAACCTCATGAAGATGAATGTTCCCTGGCTGGTCGAGCAGTGCCAGATCATGGTCAAACGCGTGACCCGCATGAAAGACGAGCAGGAGCGGGTCCAGGCCAAATCCGGGCGCCAGCCGGGACCGCGTGTTGCCGCCGCCTACCAGCCGGCCAATGTCATCGTTCACAAGAGCCGCAAGATCAAGGATCTGCTCCAGCTCTGCGATATCCTGGCCCAGTCCGACGAGCCCACCCTCCTCATGGGAGAAACCGGGACCGGCAAGGAACTCTTCGCCCGCCGCCTGCATGAAATGAGCGACCGGGCTCACAAGCCCCTGGTGACCGTGAATGTTACCGCCATGCCCGAGACCATGTTCGACCGGGAATTCTTCGGGCACGTGAAAGGCGCCTTCAGCGGCGCCGAAACGGACGGTCTGGGATATGCCGGTATGGCGGATGGGGGCACCTTGTTCCTGGACGAGATCGGTGACCTCCCCCTGGAAATCCAACCCAAGCTCTTGCGGCTCCTCCAGGATGGAACCTATCAGTCCCTGGGTGACCCCCAGCCTCGGCATTCCAACATCCGCCTCATCGCCGCCACCAATGCCGAGCTCATGGAAAAGGTCAAGGCGGGCCGCTTCCGTTCTGACCTGTATTACCGCCTGAGGGTTCTCGAACTTCAGATCCCCCCCCTGCGGGAACGCGAGGACGACATCCTCCTGCTCGTCCGGCACTTCCTTTCCCTGGCCGCCGGCCATCCCGTTGATCTTTCCGATTACTTCGACCGGGACAGCCTGGACAAGCTTGAACGCTATCCCTGGCCGGGGAATGTGCGGGAGGTGTCCATGGTCGCCCGCCGCGCCTATTACGAGATGAAAGCCAAGGGCATGGTCAACATCGGCCTGCATCATCCCAGCGGATCCGTCTGGCCGGTGGGCACCAGGGTCAGCACCCTGACGCTGGAAGACCATTCCAACGAGGATCTCTCCAGCGAGGCCGCTGAAAGAAGCCGCATCCTCCTGGCTCTCGAAGAAAACGGGGGCAGTCGCCTGGCCGCCGCCAAGTCCCTGGAAATGAGCCGCAGTTCCCTGTATCGCCGCATGCTCAAGCTCGGTCTCATGGACTGATTGCCAGGGAAGCCAAATCCTGGTCCCCGACGCCAAGCCATCCTCCCTGACCTTGACCCCCTTCCTCCCCGCAGGTACATTGCCTGCGAGCAAATCCCTCTGTGACCCTCCTACCCCGTCCGGGCCCATCCTGCCATCATTCCGGCGGATCTTCCGGACAAGGAGCGCCCCATGATCGAACGCTACGCCAGCCCCGACATGACCCGTATCTGGTCCGACAAGAACCGCTTCAAGATCTGGCGCGAGGTCGAGACAGTCGTCTGCGAGGTGCGTGCCGACCGCGGCGAGATCCCCGCCCAGGCCGCCAGGGACATCCGCGAGAAGGGCGACTTCGACACGGCCCGCGTGCTGGAGATCGAGGAAGTCACCCGCCACGACGTCATCGCCTTCCTGACCAACATGGCCGAGTACATCGGCCCCAGCAGCCGCTTCGTCCACCAGGGCATGACCAGCAGCGACCTCCTCGATACGTCCTTCGCCCTGCAGGTCAAGGAAGCCGGCGAGGTTCTGCGCGCCTCACTGGTCCGCCTTCTGGACACCGTCGAAGCCAAGGCCCTCGAGCACCAGAACACCGTCATGATCGGCCGCAGCCACGGCATCCACGCCGAGCCCACCACCTTCGGGCTCAAATTGATGGTCTACTGGAGCGCCCTGGAGCGCGCCCTGCGCCGCTGGGATCGCGCCCAGGAAGAGATCGCCTACGGGCAGATCTCGGGCGCCGTGGGCACCATCGCCCACCTTGATCCGGCCGTCGAGGAAGAGACCATGAAGCGCCTGGGTCTGGGCGTCGACCCGGCCAGCACCCAGATCGTCCAGCGCGATCGTCACGCCAACTGGCTGCAGGCCGCCGCCACCCTGGGCGCCACCATCGAGCAGATGGCCGTGGAGATCCGCAACCTGCAGCGCACCGATGTGCATGAAGTTGAAGAGAGCTTCGGCAAGGGGCAGAAGGGCAGCAGCGCCATGCCCCACAAGAAGAACCCCATCGTCAGTGAAAAGCTCACCGGCATGGCCCGCCTGCTGCGCGGCTACGCCCACACCGCCCTGGAGAACGTGGCCCTGTGGCACGAGCGCGACATCAGTCACAGCAGCGTCGAACGCATCATCTTCCCCGACGCCTGCCACACCCTGCACCACATGCTGGACAAGATGGAGTGGCTCATCCGCGGTCTGGTGGTGTACCCCGAGAACATGCAGGCCAACATGGACAAGGTGCGCGGTATGTTCTTCAGCCAGCCCGTGCTGCTGGCCCTGACCGAGGCCGGCGTCAGCCGCGAGGACGCCTACGCCTGGGTGCAGCGCTGCGCCATGCGGGTCTGGGATGAGAACGTCTCGCTGCGCGACAGCCTGGGCCAGGACGCCGAGATCACCGGTCGCCTGGACACCGCCACCCTGGACCGCTGCTTCGACCTGCAGCACCAGCTGCGCAACGTGCCCGTCATCTTCCAGCGCACCCTGAAGCTGAAGGACTGGTAGTTCGCCACCTGGACCACCGCAAAATCGCGGCGGCTTCCCCCGGGGGAAGCCGCCTTTCTGCCTGCAAAGGCCCCGGACTTTCGCCCGAGGCCCCGCTTCGTCGCTGAAAGCCTGGAGGCTTCCATTCCAGCAACGTCTTGGCTGTTTACTTGAGCAAGGTCAGCTTCTGGATGTCCAGCACATCACCCGACTGGAACTTGCAGAAGTAGATGCCGCTGGCGTGGTGGCGCGCATCCCACGTCACTGAACGCTCGCCGGCGCCCACGAAGCCGTCCAGCAGCGTGGCCACGGCGCGCCCGCTCACATCGTAGATGGTGATGTTGGCCCGGCCTTCCTTCACCATGTTGAATTTGATGGTTGTCAGGGGATTGAACGGGTTGGGGGCCACGCTCATGGCCACTTCCCGCGCATTCACCAGCTCCTCGCCGGGCTGGAAGCTCTCGTCGTTCAGGCTGGCCACGGGGGCTTCCACGGCGCCCGACACCGGCCGGGCCGCCAGTTCCTGGCCGCCAGCCACGAAGCTGGGCAGGGCTCCGCCCAGGCGCTTGCTGGTCTCCACCCAGAAGTAGGCCGGCTGGTCATCGCTGACCGAGAGCTGGAAACGCACCAGGGCCACCCGGGAATCGCCCGTGAGGGCCCGGGCGTAGCCCACGGCGAAGTCGTCGGCCTGGCCCAGGTTGATGTTCTCGCCCAGGATCTCGCGCTGGTGAATGATCACGTTGTCGCTGGTGCGCAGGGCCGTGGCGAAGGCCTGCACCCCGGCGCGGGCGGCGCGACCGTCCAGCACCAGGTAGGCATCCAACATCTGGCCGGGGCGGGCCATGCGTGCGGCCTCGCCCTGCACCCCGTCGAAAACCAGGCCCAGGCTGCCGGCCACGTCCAGGGCGGCGCGGTTTTCCTTGGCCGGGCAGGCGGTGCTCACTCCCTGGGCCAGCTTGGTCACGTCGCTCAGGTTGAAACTGCAGTTCCAGACGAAGTCGAAGGCCCGGTCATAGGTGGTGAAGAAGCTCTGGGCGAAGAGGGTCACATCGGACAGGGTGGTGGCCAGGTCGCCGTTGGCGTCGCTGCTGTTCACCCAGTACTGCAGTCCGTCCAGGCCGCCGGGATAGGTGGTGCCCACGACGGTGGGGTCGTCCACGTTCACCAGCATCAACTCGTCCGCGGCGCTGGAGCCGCCCGCGTACAGGACACCGGAAATGGTGGTCTGGCCACTGGCGTTGGTGGGGCCGTCGGCCTGCAGGACCAGATCGGGGCATTGCACCCAGCCGCCCAGCTCACTGGCGACGGTGATCTGCTCGGCGGGGAAGCCCACCACGGGGTCGCCGGCCTCGTCCGTCAGTGTGACGGTGATGGTGGCGTCCACCAGGGTGGGATCGGCAGGGCAGTTGGACTGCTGGGCCAGGGTCAGGGGGTCGCCGCCGCCGTCGGGCTGGCAGCGCAGCAGCACCGGCGTGGTGCCCACGGCCGAACTCACGGCCACGTGGATCTCGGGAGTGGGAGCCGCCGTGGTCAGCCCCGAGTAGAACAGGGAATAGTCCTGGTCGTCGCTCAGGGTGCCCTTGTGGCCGATGCTCAGCCGGTACATGCCGGCGGTGGGCGCGGCGATCTCCACCTGCTCCACGTTGTCCCGGAAGTTGTCGCCGGTGGTGGCGGCGGCCGAGGGATTGGCCGGGTCCAGCACCCAGGGCATGAAAACGGCGCTGTCGGACAGGCGCTCCAGGCGCAGGTCCAGGTCGTTGACCAGCTTCAGGTCCACAGGGTCCAGGGAGTAGGGCGAGGGGGCGCCCGGCAGATCCGTCCAGGAGATGGTCACGGTCACGGGTCCGGTGCCGTCGGTGTACAGGTCCAGGGTCTGGGTCTGGCCGTCGGCCAGGGTGCGCTCCTGCACGCAATCTTCACCGCTGCCGTCCAGGGTCAGCACGTCGGCGGCGGCGCGGGTGTTCATCAATCCCCAGCCGTTGCTGTAGTCGGGACCATCGCTGCTGCCGGCCTCGTCGCAGGTATGCAACAGCAGGCCCTTGAGGGTGGCCGCGCGGGCGGGGGTGCCGCCGTTCAGGGACTTGAAGTACTGGGCCAGCAGGTTGATGGAGCCCGTGGCGCTGGGAGAGGACATGCTGGTCCCGCTCAGGGAGAGGTAATCGCTGTCGCCGCTATCGGAGCTGCTGGTCAGGGCGATGCCGTTGGCCACCAGATCGGGCTTGATGCGCCCGTCGTCGGTGGGGCCCCAGTTGGAGAAGCTGCTCATCACCACATCGGCCGGAGCGGACCAGCCACCGGGGATGTCGAACACGGCGCCCACCGTCAGGATGTTCTTGGCCGTGGCCACGGTGGAGATGGAGTCATACCCGTCCAGGCCGCCGTCGGGGGCGCGGTAGTCGGTGGAAAAGAGCCAGGCCCCGTCCCAGTAGTAGTGGCCGTCGGTCGGATCGGCGGGGCCGGTGTCGTTGCGGTCATTGCCGGCGGACTTGACGATGAGGTAATGGGGCGCGTCGTGGGCGATCTGATCCCAGTCGGCGGCGTAGGACGAATACAGGCCGAAGTTGGGGTCCTCGTTGGCATCGATACTCACGTCGCCGTACCAGTAAAAGGCATAGGGCTCGACGCCCTGCTGGTACCAGCCGTGGACGTAGCCATAGCTGTGGTTGGAGGCCAGCATACCCCCGGCGGCGGCCATGGCCATCTCGGGGTCGTCGTCGGTCCAGTCATAGGCCCGCAGGCTGGCGTAGGGGGACATGCCCTGGGCGTCCGCGTTCACACCCGAGGCCACCATGGTGCCGGCCACGTGGGTGGCGTGATAGCTGGTGGCCGAGGGGAAGTCCATCTGCACCACGCGCCCGCCGAATTCCTGGTGGGTCAGCAGCACGCCGCCGCCGTCCCAGATGCCCAGTTCGCCAGCCGCGTTGGCGCCCGTCAGGCTCAGCCCCGCGCTGCCGCCGGGCCACACGTCATCGGTGGAGATGGTGCGGGCCGCGTTCAGATTTTCGAAGGTGTAGAAGCGGGGGAAGCCGCGCTGGTCGATGCGCACCAGTTGCACCGCGGGGTCCCGGTTCAGCAGGCCCTGGGGGCCGTCGGTGGCCGTGTTCAACTGCAGGAACAGGGCGGGGCGCTCGGCCCGGGTCTTGGCGGCCAGGTCCCGGGAAAGGGCCTCCAGCCGGGCCACGGAAGCAGAGTCGTCCTGGGTGCGGGCCTCCAGGGCGGGCGAGATGAGCAGAAGAGCGGCCAGGAAGACCAGGGCGACGGAGGCCATGGTCCTGGTGGTCAGGGCTCTGGTGGGCGAGACGGGCGATAGCTTGCGCATGGATTCGGGCCTCCAGGCTACAGGGGAATTCAAGGGGGGCTAATGGTACCACATAATTATGACATATTTTGTGGTTCCGCTTCAACCCGGCCCCTCACCAGGGGAAAGGACGGCCTGTGGTGGGCTGTGTCCGGCTTCATGGCAAAAGGCCCCGAGATGTCTCCCGGGGCCTTTCCATTGTCCATCAGGTTGAGCCCACGGCACCCTACTTCAGGAGGGTCAGCTTCTGCACTTCCACCGTGTCGCCTGTTTGCAGCTTGCAGAAATACAGGCCGCTGGCGTGGTCCCTGGCGTCCCAGTTCACCGACCGTTCCCCGGCGCCCACGAAACCGTCGAACAGCGTGGCCACGGCCTTGCCGCTGACATCGTAGATGGTGACGGTGGCCCGCCCCTCCCGCACCATGTTGAACTTGATGGTGGTCAGGGGGTTGAAGGGGTTGGGCTGGGCGCCCACCAGTGCGCTCCCGCGGCCGGCCTGGCGGAAGACGTCCCCGCTTTCACAGGCACGGGTCACGGCATTGCTGCCGCTGTCATAGCTGAACGAGGTATGGCTGGCGTCGGTCACCTCGAAACACCACTCGCCCGCGGCGTTCTTGGTCTTGCTGGAGGTGAAGCTGACGGTGCCGTCAGGCCCGGTGAGGCCGCTGGCGCTGCCGCTGGTGGGGCCAACGTAACTGACCGAGACAGTGGCACCCTCCACAGGCGATCCACCGTCATCGGTCATGGTCACGACGCACACTCCGCTGTCGTTGGGGCCGGCGCTCTTGCGGGTGACGCTCATGGCGGCCACGGTCATGCTGCCGCCGCCACCGGGTTCGTTCACGGTGATGTAGCCGCTGCGGGTCAAACTGTCGCTGCCGTCGGCGTTGCTGACGGTCAGGCTGACGCTGTAGGTGCCCACGCCGGTGAAGGTGTGACTGGGGTTCTGGGCCGTGCTGCTGCCCCCGTCGCCGAAGCTCCAGCTCCAGCTGGTGGGGGATCCGGCGCTCTGGTCAGTGAACTGCACGGCCAGGGGCGCGGTGCCGCTGGTGGGCGACCCGGAGAAGGCTGCGGTGGGCGGCGTGGAAACGCTGCCGCCGAACATGGTGGGACGATACAGGGCCATCTGCTGGTCCATGCGCGAGGTCTGGCCCGCGGTGAAATGGTCCATGCAGTAGTCGTCGGTGTAGTCCATGAAGTTGTGGATAGGGTCCACGCCACCGCCTGCGCAGGTGTCGCGTCCCTCGGGGCAACCGTAGGCGGCCGAGGCCTCGGGCGCGGTGTCGGCCACGTAGTCGCCGCCGGTGCAGCCACCCTGGAAGGTGTGGTACAGGCCCAGAAAGTGGCCGATCTCGTGGGTGGCGGTGCCACCCTCGTTGTAGGGATCGGCCCAGCCGCCGGGCACGCTGCCCCACAGGACCACCACCCCGTGCATGTAGCTGTCCTCGGGGTACATGTCGGGGAAGGTGGCGTAGCCCAGCAGGCCACCGCCGATGTCGCAGAAGTACAGGTTCAGGGTGGTGGCGGGATCCACGGCCAGGGCCTGCTTCATCTTCATCTCGAAGCGGCTACCGTAACGATGGGTGGACCACTTGGTGTCATAGGTCCGGTCGGTGCTGGAAAGGGTGAAGCTGTAGCCCGTGCCCTGGTAGGCGCTGTTCAGGACCTGCATCTGAGCGTTGATATAGCTGTCGGGAACATCGCCCGTGCCATCGTCATGCATCACCACGTGCACGGCAACAGGGATGTCCACACCCGCGGCCTTGTCGCGCTGGAAGTTGCCGGCCTTGAGGAAACGGTCCACGGCCAGGGCGTTGCGCTCCAGTTCCATGGCGGTGGGGGTGTGGGTGCCGCAGCGATGGCCCACATTCACCTGGCCCCGGGGCCCGGCGAAGCTGGTGTCCTCGGCGGCCATGGTTGCCGAAAGGGTCAGAGAAAGGGAGAGGGCCAGGATGGCCAGCAGGGTCACGAGGCGACGGGTCAGGATCATGGCGAGATACCTTTCGTCAGGGGAAAACGACAAAAATTGTCGCGTAACGATTGAGATCCTATCGGCAAGCTGGGATATTAGTCAAATGTGTATTTTTTATCATTTTCAGCGGCATTTAAGTGCCTTCGATGGCGCCGGGAGACGACTCCCGGCTTTGCTAACCGGCCTTCCCATGTTAAATTGCTGCCGTGAGCCGCTGACCTCCCTCCTTCCGCCAATAAAGGACGCGCCACATGGCTTTCCAGGATGAAAGCTTTTCGCCGGTCCCGGTGACCGGCCATGACGACGATTCCCTGCGCAAGTACTTGAAAGAACATGGCTTGACTCTGGCTCCCAGCGAGGCCCGCAAGGTGGCCGACCTGCTGGGACGCGAGCCCACCCTCACCGAGATGACCCTCTTCGACACCATGTGGAGCGAGCACTGCTCCTACAAGAGCAGCCGCCCGCACCTCAAGGCCAACTTGCCCACCACGGGGGAGAACGTGGTGGTCGGGCCGGTGGAGGACGCCGGTATCGTGGATTTCGGGGAAATCGACGGCAAGCGCTACGGCATCATCTTCGCCCACGAGAGCCACAACCACCCCAGCCAGGTCATGCCCGTCGAGGGGGCGGCCACGGGCATCGGCGGGATCGTGCGCGATGTGTACTGCATGGGCGGCAAGGTCATCGCCACCCTGGACCCTCTGCGCTTCGGTTGGCCTGCCCAGGAGAACGATGACGACGATCAGGCCGAGCACCGGCTGGACATCGCGCGTCAGGTGGTGGACGGCATCTGGCAGTACGGCAACGCCATCGGCGTGCCCAACCTGGGCGGGGACACCTATTTCCACCCCAGCTTCAACGAGAACTGCCTGGTGAATGTGGTGGCGGTGGGCATCGTCGAGCATGACCACATCACCCACAGCGCCGTCCCCGGGGAAGCAGCCGACGAGCCCTACGACCTGATCCTGGTGGGCAAGCCCACGGATTGGTCCGGAATGGGGGGCGCCGCTTTCGCCTCGGCTACCCTGGACGCCGAACAGGCCATGGAGAACAAGGGCTCGGTGCAGACTCCCGACCCCTTCCTCAAGCGCATCCTGACGGTGGCCAACACCGCCGTGCTCGAGATGTGCCGGGCCCAGGGCGTGAAGATCGGCTTCAAGGATCTGGGCGCCGGCGGTGTCAGCTGCGTCACCAGCGAGCTGGCCGACGCCGGGGGCTTCGGCTGCGACGTGGATCTGGCCCTGGTGCATCAGATCGCCGATCTGCCCGCCCGCGTGTGCGCCTGCAGCGAGACCCAGGAACGATACGGCCTGGCGGTGCCTGCCCGCCTCACCGAGCAGGTGCTGAAGATCTACAACGAGGATTTCGCCCTGCCCAGCCTTTACGAGGGGGCCTGCGCCTGCCGCATCGGCAAGGTCACCTCCGAACGCCAGTACATCCTGCGCTTCGGGGACAAGATCCTGGCCAACGCGCCCATCGACACCATCACCGAGGGTATCCGTTACGATCGCCCGGCCGAGGCCCCCGAACGTCCGGAAGTTCCTCTGGACCAGCGTTTGCCGGAGGCCCCTGCGGCCGAAATTCCCGCCGAGTGGCTGGGGCTGCTGGCCCATCCCAACGTGGCCAGCAAGGAATACGTGTTCCGCCACTACGACAGCGAGGTTCAGGCCGGCACCATCCTGCGTCCGGGTGAGGCCGACGCCGGTGTGGTTGCGCCGGTGCCCGGTTCGGCTCGCGCCGTGGCCCTGAGCGCCGACGGTAATCCATTGCTGGGGCTGGCCGATCCCTGGACCGCCGGGGCCGCCGCGGTGCTGGAGGCCTGCCGCAACGTGGCCTGCGTGGGGGGGCAACCCGCCGCCATCACCGATTGCCTGAACTTCGGCAACCCCGAGGTGCCCCAGTCCTTCTGGGAGTTCACCGAGGGCGTTCGCGGCGTGGGCGACGCCTGCCGCGGGGTGGGACTGTACGCCCGGCCCGAGGCGCCCTTGCCCGTGGTCAGCGGAAACGTCAGCTTCTACAACCAGAGCAGCACCGGCCGCTCGGTCGCTCCGTCCCCCATCGTGGGCTGCGTGGCCATGGTGGACGACTGTACCCGTTGCCGCAGTCAGCGCTTCAAGAACGAGGGGGACGTGATCCTGCTGGTGGGGGCGCGCAGCGCCGAGACCGGCGGTTCACTGTATCTTGACGCCGGCTACAGCGCCGGCCGGCGGGCGGTGCCGCCTATCGATTTCGCCGCCGCGCGTGGCGAGATCCGCGCCGTCATCGAACTGGTCCAGCAAGGTCTGGTGAACGCCGCCCACGACATCAGCGACGGGGGCCTGGCCGTCTGCCTGGGCGAGATGGCCATGGGCCTGGAGGCCGGCGACCTGCGGGGCGCCGAGGTGCGCCTGCCCGGCAGCCTGTCGGATGCCGGCCCGTTGACCGACCGGGAGATCCTGTTCGGCGAGGCCGGAGGCTTTGTCCTCACCGTGTCGCCCATGAACCTGGAGGCAGCGTCGGCCCTGCTGGACAAGGCCGGGGTGGACTGGTGGACCCTGGGCAAGGTCACCAATCTGGAATGCCTGACGGTGCGCAACGCGCGCGGTGACGTGGTGGCCGACCTGGCCCTGGGCGACATGACCCGCATCTGGCAAACGGCCCTGCCGGCCTTGCTGGGCGGGGAGGAGGCCGCCGATGTGGTGCCCGGCCATGCCAGGCGCAGCCAGGGTGCCCAGGAAGGCGTTTTCACCATACCCGCCGTGAACCGGGACAACCGGCCCCGCCTGGCGGTGGTCCAGTTGCCCGGTGTAAACTGCGAGGAAGAATCGGCCCGCCTTGTGAACCTGGCCGGCGGTCAGGCCGAGATCTTCCGCTGGACGCGTCGTCCCGAAGAGCTGGCGGCCTTCGATGGCTTCCTCATTCCCGGGGGGTTCAGTTACCAGGATCGCGTGCGGGCCGGAGCCGTGGCCGCCAAGGATCCCCTGTTGCGGGTGCTGCTGGAGGCTGCCGCCAAGGGCAAGCCCATCCTGGGTATTTGCAACGGTTGCCAGGTCCTTGTGGAAGCGGGCCTGGTCCCGGGCCTGGAGCCCGGAGCCGTCGAGGTGGCCCTGGCGGCCAACCGCTTCCCCGGGCGGCGGGGCTATCATTCCACCTGGGTTGCGGTGCAGGCTCATCCCCGGGCGCGCACGCCCTTCGTGGAAGGGCTGGATGTACCGGTCCCGGTACCCATGGCCCACGCCGAGGGACGCTTCACCCACGAGGATCCCGCCTTCTTTGCCACCCTGGCCGAAAAGGGCCACGTGGCCCTGCAGTACACCGGCCTGGGCGGCAGGGCCCAGACCAATCCCAACGGGGCCCTGCTGGACGTGGCGGGGCTGACCAACGTCCAGGGCAACGTGCTGGCCATGATGCCCCATCCCGAGCGGGCTGCCCAGCTCAAGCTGGTGCCCGAGGATCTGCCCTGCGCCTGGGGACACAGGCGGGCGGCGGCCGCGGGGAATGTGCAGCTCCTGGAGGAGGACGGCCCCGGGGCCTTCCTGCTGCGACGCCTTGTTCAGATGTGCTAGTCCGGTGGAACCCATCAGGTGCTCATCCGAAAGGAAGCCATGAGTTTTCAGACCACATTGTTGACGGCCCACAAGGGCGTGGATCTGCACGCCGCCAGTGCCTTGCTGGTCATGCGTGATCGCCTGGAGGGTGGCGACCGGCTGATCAATCTGCTGCGCTGCGAGCTGCACACCTTCTGGGGAACGCCGGACGAGGTCAGCGTGGAGCGTTTGCTGGACACGGGCCGTTTCTTCAATCCCAACAAGCACCACTACGGGGTATTCGCCTTCGAGGGCGCAGGGAGCGATGGCGCAGGAGACGATGGCGCCACGGCCTGGTTCTCCTGCCGGGATTGCCGTGGCCGTTTGCTGCCCGCCGGGTGGCCGGGGGCCGTGCAGGACACCGACCTGGCCGCCGACGGTCTTTACCAGCGCTTGCTGGGGGGGCGCCCCGCCACCGGCCACAGCGCCGTGGACATCCTATCATTCGAGCTGGGCCAGACCGGCCCGGTGCTTTCGGGCGTCCTGTGGCGGATGGTCCTGGCTGCCGGTCAGGATGAAGCCGACCGGGTGGGCCATGACCTGGCCGTGGCCCGTGGCCGCAAGCAGGGCCTTCTTGTCAACCCTCACATGGAAGCCTGGCTTTCGGTCCCACAGGAGATGAAATGAGCGAGCTCAGACAAGAGGACATGGGGCAAGGGAACATGGGACAAGGGAACATGCGTCACGGGGACATGCGACACTGGCGGGAAGAGTGCGGCGTGGTGGGCATCGCGGGGGTGCACGCGGCGGCCGAACTGGCCAGCCTGGCCCTGCACGCCCTGCAGCACCGGGGACAGGAAAGCGCCGGCATCACCACCAGCGACGGACACCAGCTCAAAACCCACAAGCGAATGGGCCTGGTGGCCGATGTCTTCGACGAGGCCGTGACCCGTGGGCTGACGGGCAACTACGCCATCGGCCACGTGCGCTACAGCACCAGCGGCAGCAGCAACATCATCAACGCCCAGCCCATCCAGGTGGCCAGCCACCGCGGGGCCGTCAGCCTGGCCCACAACGGCAACCTGGTCAACGCTCCCGAACTGCGGCGCGAGATGGAAGCCGACGGCAGCATCTTCTCCACCACCAGTGACAGCGAGGTCATCCTGCACATGCTGGCCCGCAACCGGGCCATCGCCGCCGAGGACGCCCTCATGGAGCTGTTGCCCCGGGTCAAGGGAGCCTACAGCCTGGTGGTCCTGACCCGAGACCGGCTCATCGCCGTGCGCGATCCCCACGGATTCCGGCCCCTGTGCCTGGGCCGCTACCAGGACAGCTACGTGGTGGCCAGCGAGAGCTGCGCCTTCGACATCATCGGTGCCAAGTACCTGCGCGAGATCGAGCCGGGGGAGATGGTGGTCCTGGGCGAGGGTGAGCTGAGCAGCCGCCGCCTGCCGGTGGAACAGCCCACCAAGCGCTGCGTGTTCGAGCACGTGTATTTCAGTCGTCCGGACAGCTTGGTCTTCGGGCGCTTCGTCGAGGCCGCCCGCCGCAAGAGCGGCGAGATCCTGGGCCGTGAAGCCCCCGCCGACGCCGATCTGGTCTGCAGCGTGCCCGACAGCAGCAACACCGCGGCCCTGGGTTATGCTCGGGCCACCGGCATTCCCTTCGAGCTGGCCCTGATCCGCAACCATTACGTGGGGCGCACCTTCATCAGTCCTGCGCAGAAGGTGCGGGACATGTCCGTCCGCATTAAATTCAACCCTGTGGCCGAGGTGGTTTCCGGCAAGCGGGTGGTGGTCATCGACGACTCCATCGTGCGCGGCACCACCATGCGCAAGCTGGTCAAGCTCATCAAGCAGGCCGGGGCCAAGGAGGTGCACCTGCGCATCGCGTCGCCCCCGGTGACCAATCCCTGCTACTATGGCATCGACACTCCGGTCCGCAACGAGCTCATCGCCAGCAGCCACACGGTGGAGGAAATCGCCACCTACCTGCGGGTCGACTCCCTGCATTATCTTTCCCTGGAAGGACTTCTGGAGGCGGCCGGCGAGGGCTCCATGTACTGTGATGCCTGTTTCACGGGGAACTACCCCGTTTCCTTCAGCGACCTGGAGAGTCGGCAGCTGGGGGAGGCCCGGCCCGCGGGACGGGGGGCCGACAAGGCCATCGAGGTGAAGCATCTGTCCGATTTTCCGGATCATTCGGATCATCCGGATCGGCCCTGAAGACGAGGTGAACTTGACACCGGATAAAGAGCAAAACACCGGGCACCGAAATGCCGGCTTCCTTCCGGAGGCCGGCTTTCGTGACCCCGCCGAGCTGGGGCGGATCCTGGAACGCAGGGTTCTGCCCCTGGTGGCGTCCCCCGCCCGGTACATCGGCGGCGAACTGGGAGCCGACCGCGAGGGCTTCGACCCCGCCAAGGCCAACTTCCTGCTGACCTTTCCCGACGCCTACGAAGTGGGGATGAGCCACCAGGGCATCCGCATTCTCTACACCCTGTTGCAGCAGCGGGACGACGCCTTCTGCGACCTGGCCTTCGCGCCCTGGCCCGACATGGAACAGGAGATGCGCAGGGCAGGGCTGCCCCTGTACGGGCTTGAGTCGAGGCGCAGCGCCGCCCAGTTCGATGTGGTGGGGTTCAGCCTGGGTTACGAGCTGGCCTACACCAACATGCTGACCATGATCGACCTGGCCGGTTCGCCCCTGCTGGCGGCCGAGCGGGGTGCGGACGACCCCATCTTCCTGGCCGGGGGCTCCTGCACCCTGAACCCCACGGTGGTGGGGCCCTTCCTGGACCTGCTTTTCCTGGGTGACGGTGAGGACTCCATCGTGGACGCCGCCGGGGTGGTGGCAGAGGGTAAGGCCGCCGGACTGGGACGCGCCGAGATCCTGGCCCAGTTGCGGGCCCTGCCCGGGGCCTGGCACGAGGGCGTGACCGAAAAGGTGCGGTCCCGGGTCATCGACGACCTGGGCAAGTACCCCACACCCGCGCCCCTGGTGTCCATCATGGAACCGGTGCACGACCGGCTGGCCCTGGAGGTCATGCGGGGCTGTGTGCGGGGGTGCCGATTCTGCCAGGCGGGCATGATCACCCGGCCCGTGCGCGAGCGCGATCCCGAGGACCTGGTGCAGGCCGCCATCGCCGGCGTGCAGGGGACGGGATTGCCCGAGGTCAGCCTGCTCAGTCTCAGCACCAGCGATTTCACGGGGCTGGGGCCCACCGTGGCGGGCATCCAGGACCGCATGCCCGACGCGCGCACCAACCTGGTGTTGCCTTCGCTGCGGGTGGATTCAGTGGAGGCTGATCTGTACGAGCGCATCAGCCGGGAGCGGCCGTCCAACTTCACCTTCGCCCCCGAGGCGGGCAGTCAGCGCCTGCGCGACGTCATCAACAAGAACATCACCCGGGAAGACATCGTGGACACCGCCCGCCAGGCCTTCGCCGGCAAGGTCAAGGGCGTGAAGCTGTACTTCATGATCGGCCTGCCCACCGAGACCAACGAGGATCTGGACGAGCTGGTGGCCCTGGTGGGCCAGGTGGTGGCCCAGGCTCCGCGCGGGGGCAGCCAGGTGCACGTGAGCATCTCGCCCTTCGCTCCCAAGTCCCACACGCCCTTCCAGTGGGCCGGGCAAATCTCCCGGGCCGAGATCCTGCGTCGCAACAACTACCTGGGCAATCGGCTGCGCCGCCTGGGGGTCAAGGTCAGTCTGCGCGAGCCCGAGGTCAGCTTCCTGGAGGCGGTGCTGGGTCTGGGTGACGTAGCGCTGGCGCCGGTGGTCCGGCGCGCCTGGGAAACGGGGGCGCGCTACGATGGCTGGACCGAGCACTTCGACTTCTCCCGCTGGGAAGAGGCGTTCGTTCATTGCGGGATCGATCCCGAAACCTATCTGGCCGAGCGCGATCCCCAGGCCCCGCTGCCCTGGGATTCCGTCGACGTGGGGGTGACCCGCGATTTTCTGCGCAAGGACTGGCATCGCGCCCAGCGCGCGGCCACCTTGCACGACTGCCGGCTGGAAGGGGCCTGCTACAAGTGTGACGCCTGTGACGATCACCTGAAGCACCTCTTTTCGGCGGTTTCCGAAGCCCCGCCTGCCACCCAAGTGGATAATGCCCAAGGACTTTCCGGGGAGGGAGAAAGCAAACCCGGACCTTCCGGGACGGTTTTCGATCCGCGAAACGCTGATTCTGATGACCCCGCCCAGGAAATGCGGAAATGGGTGGTCTGGCGCCAGCAAGCGGCCGCAAAGTGCTGGTACAGGCTGGAATTCAGGAAATCCGGGCCCATGGTGTTCCTGGGCCACCTGGATTTTCAGCGGCAATTGCAGCTGGCTCTGCGACGATCCGGCTTGCCTGTGGCCTACAGCAGGGGCTATCATCCTCATCCATTGATGAAATTCGGCCCACCGCTGCCGGTGGGCGTTGTTGGTTTGCGCGAAACCCTGGACATGGCCTTCGAGTGCCAGGTGCCCGGGTTGGTCACTGAACTGAACCGCACGCTTCCCGAGGGCTTGCGGATTCTCGATGCCACGGTCGTGGGGGGGCAGGCTCCCCGGTCCATCGACCAGATCGTGGAGCGGTTCGATTACCAGGTGGAATTGCCTGGATCTCGGGAAGGCGGCCCACCGCATGGAACGGTGCAGGCAGCCATGGACGAGTTCCTGGCCAGTGAGTCCAGGATCTGCGTCAAGCACCGTCCCAAGGGGGACCTGCAGATCGACGCCCGCAGGCTGGTGCCCGAGGGAGGCCTCGCTCTGCTCGACGAGTCCGGGACAGATGGCGGCTGTGTGATGAAGTTCACTCTACTCCGCAGCGAAAGTGGGGCCAGTCTGTCCGTACACGATTTTCTGACCGCCCTGCTGGGGGACGCCTTGCCCGAGCCACGGCACTGCGTCATCATCCGGACGGGATACTACGGTCGCCATTCTGATGGACGCTGGATAGCGCCCATCGAGGAAGTGGGTGAAACCAGCCATCGATTCTGGCTCAACCGGCACCTGATCGGCTGAGCCCGCGGCTGGACTTATGAAGAAAGAAATCATCATCAACTCGTCTTCCCACGAGGTCCGTGTGGCCATGCGGGAAGACGGCGATGTCGTGGAGCTCCTGGTGGAGCGCGCGGCAAGCAAGCGGATCGTCGGCAATGTCTACAAGGGAGTCGTCACCTCGGTCAAACCCGGCCTGCAAGCGGCCTTCGTGGACATCGGCCTGGAGCGCGCCGGCTTCCTGCACGCTTCGGACCTGGACCACGACGACAGCGAGGACGAGGACGGCGGTGGCCGCGGAGGACGGGGCCGCAACCGGGCCATCCCCGACATCGGCAAGGTCCTGAAGACCGGCGACGATATCCTGGTGCAGGTCACCAAGGAACCCATCAGCACCAAGGGGCCGCGCCTGACGGCGGATATCAGCCTGCCCGGGCGCTACCTGGTCATGATGCCCAAGGGGCGCCACATCGGGGTCTCGCGAAAGATCGAGGATCGTCGTGAGCGGGTGCGCCTCAAGCAGCTGCTCCAGAAATGCCGGCCCGGCGAGGGCGCCTTCATCATCCGCACCGCAGCCACCAGCGTTCCCGACGACAGCATCACGCAGGATGTGAACTACCTGAGCGATCTTTTCCAGAAGATCGACGCCCGCAAGGCCGAGGTGCAGGCGCCGGCCCTGGTCCACGAGGACGTGGGCATGGTGGTGGGGCTCATCCGCGACATCTTCAAGGAAGACACCAGCCGGCTGCTCATCGACGACAAGGACGATTACGACCGCCTGCTGGAATACGTGCGCACCTTTGCCCCCGAGCTGAAGAACCGCATCCAGCTGTACAAGGGTGACCTGCCCATCTTCGACCACTTCGAGATCGAGCAGGAGATCCGCAAGACCCTGGACAAGCGCGTGTGGATGAAGAAGGGCGGCTACCTCATCATCGAGCCCACCGAGGCCCTGGTGTCCATCGACGTGAACACGGGCCGCTTCACCGGACGGCGCAACCAGGAAGAGACCATCCTGCAGACCAACATGCTGGCCGCCAAGGAAGTGGCCCGTCAGGTGCGGTTGCGGGATGTGGGCGGCATCATCGTCATCGACTTCATCGACATGGAGAACGAGGGCAACAAGAAGCGCGTGTTCAACGAGCTGAGGGCCCACCTGAAGCGTGACCGGGCCCGGCACAAGGTGTTCCAGGTCTCGGGCCTGGGCCTGGTGGAGATGAGCCGGCAACGGGTGCGCCCCTCCCTGCTCAGCCAGCTGTCCGACGATTGCCCCTACTGCACGGGCACGGGCAAGGTCATGTCCATGGAAACCATGAGCAACCGCATCGAGCGCCTGGTTCACCGCATCGCCATCGTCACCCGCGAGCGGCGGCTGCAGATCCAGGCCAACCCCGTGCTGGCCCTGTACCTGCTGGAAGAGCGGCCCGAGCAGTTCCGCGAACTGTGCCGCAACTTCGACCTGGAGCTGAACGTGCTGGACGACGCCACCTTGCACGTGGAGGAATTCCGCATCATCAGCCTGGGCAGCGGCAAGGATCTGATCGCTGAGTTCGAGAAGAAGGCCCGTGTAGGACGTTGAACTCAGCCATTAGCCAACATGAACTGAGCTAAGTTTCGGAATCCTGGGGTAACCCGTCTGGATGTTGCATCCCGCCTTTTCGTGAACGCCGGGTACCGGAACCGGCTGGTTCGGCTCCCATCCGGTTCGGTGAATGTCAAGAACTTGACGTCGATTTGGGCATGATGACCGGGCACCTGCTTTTCGAATCGTCGGAAGTTCTTGATGCTTCGCTTCCGCTGATACCGGGGGAGTCTGTTCAATCCATGTCGCCGCAGGGCGTAATAGTCGCCCTGAGAAGAGATCTCGAGGCCGTGATACCTGGCCAGGTACCAGTTGATGCGCTCTGGTCCGAAGTGATAGCGGGGTCTGAGCAAAAGCACCTTCTCCTCAACCTCCGGCTTCATCTTCTTTGGATGAGTTCCCGGTTTGAAGCCGGGGCGCCGGTTGATCAGGCCTTCCTCACCCTTTGCCAAGAAGGCCCTTTTCCACTCGTAGAATGTCTGTATTGGAATCCCAAAATAGCGGCAGGCCAAGGCTATGTTGCGGTTTCTTCAGCATGATTGAGGACAGCCTTCTTGCGCTAAATGTCTCTTTCAGCCTGAGTCATGGTTGAAACTCCAGATTTATCAGCCATTTTAATTCAGTTGTCAACTGAGGTCTTTGGTTTCATAGATGATTGTATGGATTGCGGTTGGATTGACTTTTGCCTCTGACAAAAGGGGAAAATGGATTTTGCTGTCTTGGCTGAGAAATATGGACAGCAGTCCCACTCTCGAATTGACCCCATGATTGCAAAAACTCACAGGGATGAAAGATGCTAAAACGTTGAAAGACGGCTCCAGACATGGGATTATGTGGTTACCAAGCCTACAAAATCTCCGTCAAAGGAAGCCGCCTTTCATGAGATCAAGTAAAACACAAATTCTCAGCTCCGTCCACACCATTCCTGCCCTCCGTTTCACCGATCAGACCCTGACATCCGCCAGTGGCCTGGTGCTCTTTCAGGCCCTCTTCAAGCGCCTCAAACTTCGTAGCCGGATCCGCAGAGCATGTCGCCACGGCCGGGCAACCGGCGACTTCAAGTTGCCCGAGCTTTTTCTTACTCTGATCATCCATATCATCCGGGAGTATCGCGAACTGGATGACGTCCGGTTCTACAATGACGACCCGCTGGTTTTGCGTGTTTTGGGCCTGAACCGACTTCCTTCGACAGCCACACTCAGCCGCCGTTTGCGGTCGGTGGACATGGTCACCATCGCCGATCTTCAAAAGGTCAACCGTTCCCTGGTCCTCGACCGTCTGGCCACCAAAAAACTTCGCCGGGCAACCCTGGACTTCGATGGCAGCGTGGTCTCGACGCGGCGCCGTGCCGAAGGCACCGCCGTCGGGTTCAACCGGAAGCGCAAGGGTGAGCGTAGCTACTATCCCCTGCTGTGCACCGTGGCTCAGACCGGCCAGGTGTTCGATTCGTTGCCCCGGTCGGGCAATGTTCACGACAGCAATGGATCGCCGGACTTCATCACCGCCTGCGTGGACGCGGTGGACACCAGACTTCCCGGCCTGATTGTCGAAAGTTGCCTTGATAGCGCCTTCTTCAGCGAAAACACGTCCCTTCTAATGAAGGAACTATCCTGCGAGTACACCATCAGC
Source organism: Candidatus Krumholzibacteriia bacterium (assembly GCA_963674845.2). Classification (GTDB taxonomy): domain Bacteria; phylum Krumholzibacteriota; class Krumholzibacteriia; order LZORAL124-64-63; family LZORAL124-64-63; genus LZORAL124-64-63. The sequence continues at coordinate 604,255 of CAXXKE010000002.1, forward strand.
GTTCCGTTCGAACGCTTGCCCGCGCTAAAAGGGATGATCGAACAGCAGCAGGACTGGAACCGGATCAACGACACGTGGTCCTTCTTCGAAGCGGACTGGAAGCCAAAATCATGGTTGCATCCGGTTCGGTTCGTGTTCGTCCGGCAGCGAACTGGCCAGCGTCGTGGCGGTCCCGTCCAGTTGGATCTTTTTGAGCCGCTGAGCCCAGATTACAGCTACAAGGTGATCATGACGAACAAGCGATGCTCCGCGAAATCGGTGATGCTGTTCCATCATGGTCGCGGGAGCCAGGAAGGGATCATTGGAGAAGTGAAGGAGTCCGCGCAGATGGATTATGTTCCGACGCGCAGTTGGGCTGGCAACCAGTTCTACATGTTGGCCTCGCAGATGGCACACAATCTAACAGGCTGTTGAAATTCACCCATTGCTGCGCCGCCTCTTTTCCCTCTGCAGGGTTTGAATTGGTGCCTGTGAATTCCATCGCCATCATTTCTCTTTCGGCCACTGTCCTGACTTGAAGCTGTCATCATGTCTCACGGCCTCAAACCAGCCAAACTCAGCTTCAAATCCAGAGTCTTTGCCCCCCGGGGGGGGCATCATACAGCCGCGAAAAGCCGTCTCATCATCACAACGTTGCAGACCGCGGCGGTGAACTTGAATATCCAGCTGACCTTTGCCAGGCCACGGTGCTTCAGCTTCCGCAAACCACCGATGTCCTTCAGCCAGCCGAACCGTTCTTCGAACATCTTTCTTCGACGCTGGCTTTGTTCGTAGCCCTCGTGTCGAGTCGTTCGGCCATCGATCCCGGAGTACTTCTTCTGAGCAACGTGCGGAGTCACTTCGCAGGCCCGAAGGCCTTCGATCAGAACGCGATTATCATAGCCCCTGTCCGCGCCCAGGGTCTTGCGGTCAATACCAGGAAGTCGAGAGGCCATCTCCAGAGCAGCTTCAGGTTCAGCGGTTCCTGTTGCTTGGGTCAGTTCAGCATCAACGATCAGACCGTTACGGTTCTCCGTGAGGATGTGGCCGGCGTCGCACAACTTCGCTTCCTTGCCGTCGCCTTTGCGGGCAAGACGGCTGTCCGGATCAGTGGTACTCTGGTGAGTCTTGTTGCTGCGCTTCTGGCCCTTGAAGTCTACCGTTTGGTTGCGGCCGCCGGAACTGTCGGGGTCGTCGTCATCGCCAGGTTCTTCATCCTTGGGGCGAAAGCTCTTCAGCGAAGCGCTCGCCTCGATCAAGGTCCCATCGACGGTGAAGTGATCCTGAGAAAGAAGCTTCTTGGCGCCGGCCTGATCCCTGATCGCGTCGAAAAACCGATCAGCAACATCATGAAGCAGAAGCCGGTCACGGTTCTTCGAGAAGACCGAGTGGTTCCAGACCTGGTCGTCCATCGACAGGCCGACGAACCAGCGGTAAAGCAAGTTGAAGTCCAGCTCTTCCATCAGCTGGCGTTCAGATCGGTTGCTGAAAAGAACCTGAATGAGCATCGCTCGGATGAGTTGCTCGGGCGGAATCGAGGGCCGGCCGCTGCGGGCATACATCTCGTCAAACGCCGAAGAAAGTCCACCGAGGGCTTTGTCGACGATCTTGCGGATGTCCCGAAGGGGGTGCCGCTTGGGGATCCGGTCTTCAAGAGATACGTAGCTGAAAATCGCTTGCTGGTCCGTGCTCTTGCCGCGCAAAAGGAGTCCTCCTTGGTTGGCAAGCATGGTATCACGAGCTCAGGTCAAAGACGAGTTTTTCAACAGCCTGCTAACCCGTGAGCTTCAAATGCAGACCCAGCCACGCCAGCGAAAAACGAACCCGAAGCGGGCAGCGCTATGGGTGTTCGAAAAGCTAGAGACCCTGCGCAATCGGATGGTCAGACGGGCTGGGCGGCTTAACCGGGCTGCCGGGGCCCTGACTCTGACGCTGAGTACTAACGAGGCGGTTCAGGAGAATTACGAGATGGTCATGCGGGGACTGAAAAAGGCGGCTTGATCAGGATATTTTTGCAAAGTTGGGGGTTGACTTGCTTACTTTGGATAAATACCCTTACCCACGAAGGGGAAGGAACTGGGTGAGGTTCCTCCCTAGATCAATCTGATTTTTATATTTGTTCAGGGAGGATTGGTATGGGCCCGAAACGATGTTTTTTCAGTTTTCTTGCTTTCGCTTTTCTTTCAGTTGTGACAACTCCATCTCATGCTCAGATGTATTGTTTTCAGGCTAAATTTGGATTTCGCGAACCTTTTATTGAAACAGTTACTTATAGGGGCTATTTGAACGGTTTTCCAATGTATGAATGGGATTCCGATGAGGCGGGTATGGGTTGTGAATATATCGGGACATTAGAAGGCGACCAGTTAAAGGTTGTGCCTGAAAAACAAGGTTACAAGTTTTTCCCTGAATTTTATGAAAAAACAATTTCTTCATCGCGAGAGTCGACTCAGGATTTCCTGATCTATGAAACGGATTTCTCGTTGCTTCATTTTTCCATTGATTCCAGGGTAGAGGATGATGGTTACTATACAAAATTTTATGGCGTTCCCTATAATACAAGAAGTGGCACGGTCGGAGAGTGGTCAACTGGTAGGACTGGTGCTGTAACTGCAGTGCCGCCTGAATTTTTTGGAGTTGTCCGACCACTAAAAAACGGACTGCATTTTACTCCTCGGTATGTATCGATTGATCTGGCTTCCGATCCAGCCAACGAGTTTGAGTTTTTTGCAGATAATGGTATTACAGTAACCGGGCGAGCTCTCAGCCAGGCTAGCAGCAGCCCCATTGCTGGTGCGGATATATTTATTGACGGTGAATGGGCCGGAGAAAGTGATGAAGATGGTGTTTACTGGGTTACTGCACCAGTTGGATGGTCAGGTGAGGTTTATCTGGTCCACGAAGACTTTTATTTTCCCAAGAAGGATTTTTTTAGTCTCAGTGAACCAATTAATGAATGGGATATGATTGGGCTACCAATCGGGAATGCGAACTTTAAGGTCACCTGTTTATCTGGACCTCTGGATCCTGAATTTTCATTTTTTTTCAAGACCAATAATGCAGCATTTTTGGAGATTCGACCGGAGGGCTCTTCCGAATGGGAGTTATTAGAAGGTACTGACCAGGACTATTATGATTTTGTTTATCTTTCAGGAGGATGGTCTGGTGACATTCGGCCAGTTCAATCTTTCTATCATTTCGAACCCATGATGAGGCATATTAGTCATCTCTCAGAAGATACTAATTTGTACTTTCGCAAAGTGGTGGATTCCCAGTGGACTGAAGTTTTTCCAGATGTCCAATTTGCAATGAATTGCCCTGAAATTTCTCAAGTTTCCTTTTCCTCTCGTAGTTTGGGAACAACACACTTCTTATACGATCCTCAAGGAGGGAGTAGCGCCATTGAAGTCTTTGTGGATTTTGATGACGATTATATGACATCCCCTGTCCCTGCTGGTGCAATTGGATGTTATGTACATCCATCACCTAACGCGATGTTTTATATGCCACAGGTCTTTAACAATGAAATGATCTGTGCGGATAACGGTTACACAGGGACTTTCTCTTTTCCATTTCCTCCTGGTTTTGAGGCCTGTGACTTTGATTTTGTTCTTTCTACGGTCGATGCATATCCTGTGATCCCCTTTGGCTCGGATGTTACAACATATGGTATTTGCCGGTCTGGAGGCTTTTTGGAGGACTTCCCTGTAGGGCGTTCATGTTCACTCAGGTCAGTGGATCTTAATTCGGATGGTGTACTAACAATTTCCGATGTTACTTTGTTTGCTAGTAGCATGAACAAAGCCGAGGGTGACGAGGGCTTTGACTTGGCGACCGATTTTGTGCCCAGCATTGCAGCTCCCTATTTCCGTACAGACCTTTCAGATCTTACGATGTTCTCTAGTCACTATAATGCCGCAAAAAATATTTATAGGCCAGGTGGCGATTGTTGTTTTATAAAAACCGAAAATAATGGAAAAATTTCAGTAATATCACAAAGTAGGATAAGTAATGGAAATATCCTACTTTCTTTCAGCTCCGACTTGGGCCCAAATTCGAGCGGACCTGCTGTTTTTTCCAAAAAGGGCAAGGTGATTTTCCAGTCGCATTTGCCCGCTGAAAAGGTTTGGGACAGCCTTGTCTTTCTCGAGAACGAGGAAGTCCAGCCTGGAGACATTTTGTTGGAGATAGAGGGAGTTCTGGCAGGAGGATTCTTTGAGCTGAAGTGGTTGGAGTCCACGGGGGAAACAATCTTTGAAGACTCCATTGCGCCTGATCCCGAAACGACCCAAAAATTGACTATCAGCAGGGTCATAAATGAAAGTGGAAGAATCACAGTTGCCTTTAATGCGCCCGAAAGTAGTTTATTAACCGTGTCAGTTTATGACGTTCGGGGGGCGAAGATCAAAGAATTGTACGCCGGATCTGTCACCTCTGGAGGTGACACGGCCAGTTGGGATGGTACAGATTTTCACGACCAGAAGGTTGCCAGCGGTCTATATTTTGTAACCTTGAAGCAAGGCGCGGAAATGGTGACTCGTAAAATTTCTTTTCTAAAATAATGGCGGATACCAAATAGGTTCAACGGGCCCTGGGAGGTTTCTCAGGGCCATTATGCCGCCAGTTCAAGATGGTGGTTCAGCCTCGATATCACTGCGTAACTGTAAGCGCGACCTTTCCCGATAACTAGCGGCAAGGCTGCGGCTCTGGTCCTCGTCTCCTCTCACGGCTAAGCTGCGCAGCAGTGCCTTCCAGCTGTACTCGAACCACTGGGCCACCCGGAACCCGCGCACGGCGCCCGGGCCGTAATTCTTTTCCACGAACAACCGGTAGCTCTTCTGGAACTGCCGCAGGGCGAACAGATTCACCTTGGCTGCGGCCTGCCCCTCCAGATGGGCCACCCGCTCGTCGGCGTAGTACCAGACCTCCCAGCCGGCGCGGTGGGCCCGCAGGCACCAGTCCGTCTCCTCGAAGTACATGAAAAAACGTTCGTCCAGCAGGCCGATCTCTTCCAGGGCGGCCCGGGGCATGAGAAAGCAGGCGCCCGCGATGTACTCCACCGGGCGCGAGGGGTCCTGGGGTCCGGGAATGTGCACCACGCGGTGATTCAACCCGCCCAGGCGTAGCCGGCGCGCGGGATCCAGAAAACCCAGCCAGTGATCCCGCACCCGGGGAAAATACCCATAGGTGATGGTGGGGTTGCCCTGGGCGTCGGTCAGCAACGGCGAGACGGCCGCCAACCGCGGCTTGCTGCGGGCAAAGCCCACCAGGCCGCCCAACGCGCCCGGACTGGCCACCGTGTCCGGATTGAGCAGCAGCACGAAGTCGCCGTTGGTGCGGGGCAGGGCCAGGTTGTTCCCCTTGCTGAAGCCCAGGTTGCCGCCCCCCTCGATGAGGGTATATTCCGGGAATTCCGCACGCACCATCTCGGCCGACCCGTCCGCCGAGGCGTTGTCCACCACCAGCACCTCGAACTGAAGATGAGGGCAGGCTGCCGGCAGGCTGTGCAGGCATTGCCGCAACAGGTCGCGGGTATTCCAGTTGACGATGACGATGGAAAGATCCACGGGGCGGCCAGATCCTTTCACGAGTTGGCTCTGCACATGAACAGGAAGATCAGGCCTTGCGGGCCACGGCCAGCAGGAACATGCCGGGAGCGTCCGCAGGGGCGTCCTGCTCGGCGGCCGCCAGCCTGGGGGCCAGGCGCTGGGCCCTCAGACGCCCGAAGTTGAAGCCCCGCCGGATACCCTCGGTGAACAGTTCATGAGCCAGCTCGCTGCGGAAGAGGTTTTCCATGTTCTGCACCTTGAAACCGATCTCTTCCAGCAGGGCCCGCAGCGTGTCCTGGCGGAAATACTGCACCACATGGTGGGCCTGGCGGTGGCTCTCCTTGAGGGCGGGATCGTCGATGCCCTCCAGGGTGTCCACCGTGAAGACGATGCGCCCACCCGTCTTCAGGGTGCGCAGGCAGTGCTCCAGCACCTCGCGGTAATTGGGGATGTGCTCGATGACGCAGATGCTGAAGATCAC